>NZ_JBVKDU010000002.1:0-1949655 GCF_055633595.1 Amycolatopsis sp. NPDC114504
TCAGGCCGGCTACCCGTCGTCGCCTTGGTAGGCCATTACCCCACCAACAAGCTGATAGGCCGCGGGTTCATCCTGCACCGCCAGAACTTTCAACAACCCCCCATGCGAAGAGTTGTGATATCCGGTATTAGACCCCGTTTCCAAGGCTTATCCCAGAGTGCAGGGCAGATTACCCACGTGTTACTCACCCGTTCGCCACTCATCCCCACCCGAAAGTGGTTCAGCGTTCGACTTGCATGTGTTAAGCACGCCGCCAGCGTTCGTCCTGAGCCAGGATCAAACTCTCCAACAATGAATAGTTTGATCGAGACTATGTACTCAATCATTCTCAAAGGAACCTCATACGAGGTTCTATATAAGCTCTACTGGCTTAGTTCACTAGCACACTGTTGAGTTCTCAAGCAACACACTCCGGAATCGCCGCCTTATCAGCGGCTATATCCTCGGCAGTTGTTCCAAGCGATATTCAAAGCTTTTGGTCGAGCATGCCTCAGCCTACGGTGTTAGTCGTAGGGATTCGGCGGCCGCTCGTGGGCCGACGCTGAACATTACCCGGTCCGATCCGCGGTGTCAACCCGCTCGGCCCGGCCGGATCTTCGGGGCTTGCGGCCCCGGGGCGACCCGGTGTTCCTGGCGACGAAGAGAAGATTACATGCCCTGAAACCGGTCCCGAACAGGGGGGTCACTTAACGCCATTGCCGCAGGTCAGAGCGTGTCCGACGCCCCTACGACGGCAAGGTCGCCAAGTACCGGGGCGGGACCCTCGCCGGAGCCACTCGCGAGAAGTCCGCCGCGAGCGCGAGCATGCGGGCGTCCGACCACCGGGCACCCATGAACGAGATACCCACGGGGAGCGGTCCGGCAAACCCCGCCGGCACGGTCACGTCCGGGTAGCCGGCGACGGCGGCCGGGGTCGACGACGGGATCACGTCGTTGTCCCCCACCGCGCAGTCGGTCTTCCACGCGGGCGGGTTCGTCGGCGACGCGATCGCGTCCAGGTGGTACTTCGCCAGCGTCTCGTCGAGGGAGCGGCGAGCAAGGTCCGACAGCTCGGCGCGGCCGGCGAGGTAGCCCGGGTCGGTCGGCGGCGGCGCGGCCAGTGCCTGTTCGAACAGCTCCTGGCCGGCGAAGCACGTCTGCTCGAGCGGGTCAGCCCGGTTGTAGGCGATCAGCTCCGCCAGGTTCCGCGGGCCGCGGGGGCGGGTCGCCAGGTAGGCGTCGATGTCGCGGTGGAACTCCGTGAGCAGCGCCGGGAACTCCAGCTCGCCGAGGCGCGCCTGGTACGGCGGCGTCACTTCGACGACCGTCGCACCGGCTTTGACCAGGGAGTTCTTCGCGGACGTCATGACCGCGTCCGTCGAAGGGCCGAGCACCGGCAGGCGCCACAAGCCGATCCGCGCGCCGCGCAGGACGCCCGGTTTGAGCAGCTTCGCGTAGTCCGTCGGCTGGGACTTCGGGTACTGGAGCGTCGCGGGATCCGACGGGTCCCGCCCCTGCAGGACCGAGAGCGTCAAGGCGACGTCGACGACGTTGCGCGCGATCGGCCCGGCGGTGTCCTGCTCGGCGGAGATCGGCACCACTCCGGTGCGGCTGACCAGGCCGAGGCTCGGTTTGTGCCCGACCGTCGCCGTCATCCCCGCGGGGCACACGATCGAGCCGTCGGTTTCGCTGCCGATCGCCACCTGGGCCAGCGACGCGGCGACGCCGGCCGCGGACCCGGCGGACGACCCGCACGGGTTGCGGTCCAGCACGTACGGGTTGTTCGTCTGTCCCCCGACGCCCGACCAGCCGGACGTCGGCTTCGCGGCGCGGAAGTTCGCCCACTCCGACAGGTTGGCCTTGCCGAGGATGACGGCTCCGGCGTCGCGAAGCCGCGTGATCAGCGTCGCGTCCTTCGCCGGGTAGCTGCGCAGGGCCCGCGAGCCGGCGGTCGTGTGCTGGTCACGCGTGTCGACGTTGTCCTTGACCAGCACCGGGATGCCGTCGAGCGGGCCGCGCAGGTGGTGCGCGCGACGCCGGGCGTCACTCTCGCGGGCCTGCCCCAACGCGGCCGGGTTGAGCGCCAGGACCGCGTTGACCTTGCCGTCGAGCCGGTGGATCCGCTCGAGGTACGTGCTGGTCAGGCCGACCGCGGTGAGCCGGCCGGCCGCCATCCGCGCCTGCAGCGACGGGATGTCGGCGGTGTCGAGGTCGAACTTCGCCGGGGAGGCTGCGGCGGGTGCCGCGGGGACGAGCACGAGTGCGGCGGCCAGGATCGCGAGGAACACCGGCCGCCGCCCCATCAGAGCACCGGAAGCAGGGTTCGGAGCTCGTACGGGGTGACCGCGCTCCGGTAGTTGTCCCACTCGACGCGTTTGTTCCGGAGGAAGAAGTCGTAGACGTGCTCGCCGAGCGCTTCCGGCAGGAGCTCCGACTTCTCCATCTCGGCCAGCGCCTCTCCCAGGTTCTGGGGCAGCTGCGCGTACCCGGCGGCGCGCCGTTCGGAGTCGCTCAGCTGCCAGATGTTGTCCTCGGCGGGTGGCGGCAGCTCGTAGCCCTTCTCGATCCCCTTCAGCCCGGCGGCCAGAATGACCGAGTACGCCAGGTACGGGTTGCACGCCGAGTCCAGGGTACGGATCTCCACCCGTCGGGATGACGCCTTTCCGGGTGAATACATCGGGACGCGGACGAGCGCGGAGCGGTTCGCCCGGCCCCACGAGACCGTCGTCGGCGCTTCACTGCCGCTGATCAGGCGTTTGTAGGAGTTCACCCACTGGTTGGTGACCGCGGAGATCTCCTTGGCGTGGTGCAGCAGGCCGGCGACGAACGCCTTGCCGGTCTCCGACAGCTCGTGCGGGTCCTCGGCGTCGTAGAAGGCGTTGCGGTCGCCTTCGAACAGGCTGATGTGGGTGTGCATGCCCGAGCCGGGCTGGTCCGTGAACGGCTTCGGCATGAACGTCGCGCGCACGCCCTGGGTCAGCGCGACCTCCTTGACGACGTAACGGAACGTCATCACGTTGTCGGCCATCGTCAGCGCATCGGCGTAACGGAGGTCGATCTCCTGCTGGCCCGGTGCCCCTTCGTGGTGGCTGAACTCGACCGAGATGCCCATCGCTTCGAGCGTCTCGATGGCGTGCCGGCGGAAGTGCGTCGCCGTGGCGTGGCTGGCCTGGTCGAAGTAGCCGCCGTTGTCCGCGGGCTCCGGCTCGCTGCCGTCGTCGGGCAGGGTCGAGAGCAGGAAGAACTCGATCTCTGGGTGCACGTAGCAGGTGAAGCCCGCTTCGGCCGCCTTCGACAGCTGGCGGCGCAGGACGTGCCGCGGGTCGGCCCACGACGGCGAGCCGTCCGGCATCGCGATGTCGCAGAACATGCGCGCCGAGTACGGGCCGCCGTCCGGGGTCTCCCACGGCAGCACCTGGAACGTGGACGGGTCGGGCTTGGCGACCATGTCCGATTCGTAGACGCGCGCGAAGCCCTCGATGGCGGAGCCGTCGAAGCCGATTCCCTCGGTGAAAGCGCCCTCGAGCTCGGCCGGGGCGACCGCGACGGACTTGAGGAACCCCAGCACATCGGTGAACCAGAGACGGACGAAACGGATGTCGCGCTCCTCGAGCGTGCGGAGCACGAATTCCTGCTGGCGATCCATGGCCGCACCCTAACGACAGCGTGTTAACGGCATGTTTCACGACGCGCCGAGGGTGACGAAGTCACGTCGTGAGCACCGGGACGGGATTCTTCGCGCGGGGCTCGACCGGGCCGCTCGGCCAGTGCGCGCGACGGCGCCCGGTGCTCGGAGCGGTCCGTGGCCTGCACGGGCGGTCGCGCAGGCCACGGGTTCCGGGCGCGCCGAAGATCAGGGCGCGAGCACCGGGACGGGCTTCTTCGCCCGCGTGATCGCCAGCGACGCGACCGACGCCAGCACCGCCAGGACCGCGGCCGCGTACCAGGCCAGGTTGTAGTTGCCCAGCTGGTCGCGGACCAGGCCGGCGGCCGATGCCGCGAACGCGGCGCCCAGCTGGTGGCAGGCGAAGACCCAGCCGAACACGATCGGGCCTGCTTCGCCGAATGCGCGGACGCAGAGGGCGACCGTCGGCGGGACCGTGGCCACCCAGTCGAGGCCGTAGAACAGGATGAACGCCCACATGCTCGGCTGCACCGAGTCCGTGAACAGCTGCGGCAGCAGGGCCAGCGAGAGCCCGCGAAGCGCGTAATACACGCCCAGGAGGATCCGCGGGTCCACGCGGTCGGTGAGCCAGCCGGAAAAGATCGTGCCGACCACGTCGAAGACGCCGACCAGCGCAAGGAGTCCCGCGGCCGTGGTCTGGGGCATGCCGTGGTCGTGGGCGGCCGGGACGAAGTGGGTGCCGACCAGGCCGTTCGTCGTCGCGCCGCAGATCGCGAAGCCGACCGCCAGCAGCCAGAACGTGCGGGTCTTCGCGGCCTGGCCCAGCACTGAGAGAGCGCGGCGGGCCGAGCCGGTCTTCGGCGCCGGGCGCGCGACCTCCGCGTCCGCCGGAGTGCCGTACGCCGTGGTGCCGACGTCGGCGGGGTGGTCGCGGATGACCAGCAGGACCACCGGGACGACCGCCAGCGCCGCGATCGCGATCACCAGCGACGCCGTCCGCCAGCCCGAGCCGACCGCCAGGTTCGCGATCAGCGGCAGGAAGATCAGCTGGCCGGTGGCGCCCGCCGCAGTCAGGACGCCCGTGACGACGCCGCGGCTGCGGACGAACCACCGGGTCGCGACGGTCGCGGCGAAGCTCATCGCCATCGAGCCCGTGCCCGCGCCGATCAGCACGCCCCAGCAGAGGACCAGCTGCCAGCTCGCGCTCATGAACACCGTGCCGGCCGCGCCGATGGCGATGACGAACAACGCCGTCGCCGAGACGCGGCGGATGCCGAACCGCTCCATCAACGCGGCCGCGAAGGGCGCGAAGAGGCCGTAGAGCACGAGGTTGACCGAGACGGCCGAACTGATCGTGGCCGTGGACCAGCCGAACTCCTGGTGCAGCGGGTCGATGAGGACACCCGGTGCGGACCGGAAGCCGGCGGAGGCGAGCAGCGCGACGAAGGCGGCACCGGCGATCAGCCAGGCTCGGTGCAGCTTCGGGGCAGGACGGGTCTCGACAGTCACCAGTGCAGTGTCATCGCGCGCGCGATGACACGAAAGTGGCTTGAAGGACATCATCCGCAAGGATCGGGCCACGGCTAGGCTTCGGGCATGTCCCGCATCGCCCTGCTGCTCGTGGTCCTCCTGACGGCCGGGTGCGCCGGTTCGCCGGACACGCGCGGGCCGTTCCCCGCGGGTGCCGAGCTGGTCCGCGACGCGGCGACGTCGTTCGCGTCGGTGCGGAGCGTGCACTTCGCGGCCGGGGTCAACGGCGTGCTGCCGGACTTCCCGCTGCGGCAGATCGAAGGCGACGCCTCCCTCGACGACGGCGGGTCCGCGACCGGCACGGCCGACGTCCAGGAAGGCGAAGGGCACACCAAGTACCGCTTCACCGTCCGCGGCGGCCAGGTCACCACGGAGGACGGGCACGGGCCGCTGCCCGAGATGTACGCGGTGGGGGCGTTCCTCGGCCCGTCCGCCGGGCTGAAGCGGCTGCTCGACGGCGTCACCGACGCGAAGACCGAGGGCAAGGAGAACGTCGACGGCGCCGCGGCCCTGCGGGTCGGCGGCCGGGTGCCGGCGGCCGTCGCGCACGGCGTGCTGCCGCAGGTCACCGCCGACATCATCGTCAAGGTGTGGGTCTCCGCGGACGGGCCCCGGCGGTTCGCCCGGCTCTGGGTGCAGGTGCCGCCGGCCGGCGACCACCTCAGCCCGGTGATGTTCGAGCTCTCGCTGACCCGGCAGAACGAGCCGGTCAACCTCGACTAGCAGCGGCCGTCGGCGGCCGTCCCGTCGATCAGGTACGCGATGCCAGCGCGGTCCACGCAGGCGTTTCCCTGCAGGAACACCGTGTGCTGCACGCCCTCGTAGGTCAGCAACGCGCTCTTGAGGTCCTTCGCGAGGTCGACGCCCTGCTGGTACGGCGTCGCCGGGTCGTGCGTCGTCGACACGACCAGGGTCTTCGACAGCCCGGCCGGGTGCGACGCGTGCTCGGCCGACGTCGGCGCGACCGGCCACGTCGAGCAGATGTCCAGCTCGCTCGTGTCTGGCGTGCCGCCGGCCAGGAAGGGCGCGCCGGCCAGCATCTTCTCGTGCGCGCGGTCGATCGCGGCCCGGTCGGTGACGCGGGTGTGGTCGACGCAGCGGACCGCGAAGTACGCGTCGATCGCGCCGCTGTACTTCCCGTCGCGGTCGCGCTGGTAGTAGCCGTCGGCGAAGGCCAGCAGGGTCCGGCCGTTGCCCTGGGCCACCTGCGCGAGCGCGGCTTTCAGGGCGGGCCAGTCGCCGCGTGAGTAGAGCCCCGCGAACGTGCCCGTGATCGCGTCCTCGAACGACAGCTTCCGCGTCCCGGCCGGAAGGGGCTTGGTGATCAGCGGGCGCACGAGCCGCTGGAACGCTTCGGTGGTGCCGGCGGCCGCGCACGCGCACCACTTGCCGAACTCGTTCAGCGCGTCCTGGAAGCCCGCGGCCTGCGTGACCAGCGAATCGACCAGGCCCTGCGCGGGGTCGATGGCGCCGTCGAGCAGCAGCGCGCGGACGTTGCGCGGGTACGCCTCGGCGTAGGCCGCACCGATCTGCGTCCCGTACGAGTAGCCGAGGTAGGTCAGCTTCTCGTCGCCGAGCGCGGCGCGAAGGACGTCGAGATCGCGTACGACGTCTCGCGTGCCGACGTTCGAAAGAAGCGTCTTGCCGTACTTCGACGCTTCGGCGCACTTCGCGCCGTACGCGGTCGTCTCGGCGAGCTGCTTTTTCACTCCGTCGGGCGACATGTCGCTTTCGACGTCGGACGCGCGGTCGGCGTCCTGCTCGGCGCCGGTGCGGCAGGTGATCCGCGGTTCGCTCGTGCCGACGCCGCGCGGGTCGAAGCCGACCAGGTCGAAGCGGTCGAGCAGCGGCGCGGCGGCCGGCGTCTTGGCCAGCGCCGCCGCCGTCGACGTGCCCCAGCCGCCCGGCCCGCCGGGGTTGACGACCAGCGACCCGATCCGCTGCTTCGTGGCCTTGTGCCGCAGCAGGCCGACGGTGATCGCCGGCCCGTCCGGCGCCGCGTAGTCCAGTGGCACGCTCAGGTGCGCGCAGTCCAGCGCGTCTCCGCACGGAGCCCACGCAAGCTTCTGCTGGGTGAACTTCCCCAGGTCAGGAGGCCGGGACGACGACGGGGCGGGCGGCGGCACGGGCGCCGGGGCACTCGTGCACGCCGCCAGCAGCACCGCGCACGCGGCGAGGCCTACTGCCCGGTGCACCGGGTCCCCTCCGGCGGCACCGTGCCGTCGACGAGGTAGTCCGAACCCGCCTGATCCACGCACTTCACGCCCTGCAGGAACACCGTGTGCTGGGTGCCCTCGAAGGTGAGGAGCGCGCCCTTCAGGCCCTTCGCGAGGTTGACGCCCGCCTGGTACGGCGTCGCCGGGTCGTTGGTCGTCGAGATGACCAGCGTCTTCGCCAGGCCTTCGACGTTCGGCACGTGCGGCTCGGACGTGTTCGGCACCGGCCAGAACGCGCACGCGTCGCGAGCCGCCGAAGCCGGGCGGCCGTCGTCGAGGAACGGCGCCACCTTCACGTACTCCTCCTGCGCCTTGAGGATGACGGCCGGGTCGGTGACGCGCGGGTCGTCGACGCAGCGGATCGCGGTGAAGGCGTCCTGCGTGGTGCCGTACTTGCCGGTGGAGTCGCGCTCGTTGTAGATGTCCGCGAGCTTCTCCAGCGTCGCGCCGCGCTGCTGCTTCAGCTCGTTGAGACCGGTGTTCAGCGCGTCCCAGAGACTCTGCTGGTAGAGCGCCTGGATGACGCCGGTGGTCGCGTCCTCGTAGGAGAGCTTGCGGCCGTCGCCGACCGGGACCGGGAAGTCGATCAGCGGCCGGACGAGGTCCTGGAACGCCTTCACCGCGGCGGCCGGGTCCTGGCCGAGCGCGCAGTCCTGCTGGGTGGTGCACGACTTGGCGAACTCCGTGAACGCCGTCCCGAAGCCCTGGCCCTGGGCGACCAGCGACTCGACCGCGTCCTGCTCCGGGTCGACCGCGCCGTCGAGGATCATCGCGCGGACGTTCTTCGGGAACGCCTCGGCGTAGGCCGACCCGATCCGGGTGCCGTAGGAGTAGCCCAGGTAGGTGAGCTTTTCGTCGCCGAGGACCGAGCGGAGGACGTCCAGGTCCTTCACGACGTCGCGCGTGCCGACGTTGGCCAGCATCCCGGTGCCGTCGTCGGTGCGCTGGGCGCACTTCGCGGCGAAGTCCTTCTCCTGCGACTCCTGCTTGAGCACCCCGGCCGGCGACCCGTCGGTCTCGCTGTCGTCGGCGCGGTCGGCGTCGCGCTCCTGGTCGGTGAGGCAGTGGATGGCCGGCTGGCTGGCGCCGATCCCCCGCGGGTCGAAGCCGACCAGGTCGAAGCGCTTGGCGAGACCGGTGCTCGTGCCCGGCTTGACCAGCCCGGCGGCCGCGACCATGCCCGAGGCGCCCGGGCCGCCGGGGTTGACCACCAGCGACCCGATCCGGGAGCCCTCGTCGGTCGCCTTGTGGCGGAGCAGGCCCAGCGTGATGGTGTCGCCGGCCGCCTTCGCGTAGTCCAGCGGCACGGTCAGCCGGGCGCACTGGAGGTCGTTCGCCTGGAACGCCGACCGGGCGTCTTCCGACGTCGCGTAAGGTGCGCAGTCGCCCCAGCTCAGGCTCTGGCCGTAGAACCGCTCCAATCCGGCGGGGACCGGCCCGGACGGCGGGTGCGACTCGGTCGTCGGCGCGACCGGTGCCGGCTTGCCGGTGGACGTGCAGGCGGCCAGCGAGGCCGCGATCAGCACGGATGTCGCAATTGCGGTGATCCGGCGGCGTCGGATACGACCGGACCTGGCGCTGGGATGAGGGAACACGGTTGGATCGTCCCATCCGGCCGCGGAACTCGAACGCACCACCGCCACGTTGGGTGGGGCAGGCCGGTCGAGCGAGAGAGAACGGGAGACCAGGGGTGGCAGCACTGATCAGCCGGGTGGGCAAGAAGCTCCGCCGGATCATCCAGCGGCCGGGCAGCGTCGAGCTGACCCGCTACGAAGCACTGCTGCCCGCGGTCGAGAAGCTCGAACCCGAGCTCGAGAAGCTCTCCGACGAAGAGCTGACCGAGCGGGCGGGCGAACTCCGCGAGAAGCTCAAGGACACCGCCTTCGGCGACAATCACCTGATCGAGGTGTGTGCGCTCGGCCGTGAGGCCGCGCGGCGGGCGCTCGGCGAGCGCGCGTTCGACGTCCAGATCCTCGGCACCATGGGCCTGCTCAGCAAGCACGTCGTGCAGATGGAGACCGGTGAGGGCAAGACGCTCGCCGGGGCGCTGGCCGCGGCCGGGTACGCGCTGCGCGGCAAGCGCGCGCACGTCGTCACGGTCAACGACTACCTGGCGCGACGCGACGCGGAGTGGATGGGCCCGGTGTACGCCCTGCTCGGCGTGTCGGTCGGCTGGGTCGAGCCGGCGCACTCGCAGGAGGAGCGCAAGGAGGCCTACGCCAAGGACGTCACGTACGGCGCCGTCGCCGAGATCGGCTTCGACGTGCTGCGCGACCGGCTGGTCAGCTCGGTCGACGACCTGGTCCAGCCCGACCCCGAGGTCGCGATCGTCGACGAGGCGGACTCCGTGCTGGTCGACGAGGCCCGCGTCCCGCTGGTGATGGCCGGCTCGATCGACCACACCGACGCCGACGAAGAGGTCGCGAAGGTCGTCCGGCGGCTGCGGCTCAACCTGCACTACGAAACGGACAGCGAGGGCCGCAACGCCTGGCTGACCGACGCCGGCGCGTCCGTCGTCGCGAAGTCGCTCGGCCTGGAGGTCGACGACCTCTACGACGAGACGGCTTCGGACCGGCTGCCCGCGGTGAACGTCGCGCTGCACGCGCACGCGCTGCTCACCCGCGACGTCGACTACCTCGTCCGCGACGGCAAGGTGCAGCTCATCAACGCCGCCCGCGGCCGCGTCGCCGAGCTGCAGCGCTGGCCGGACGGCCTGCAGGCGGCCGTCGAGGCGAAGGAGCAGGTCACCGCGACCGACCGCGGCGAGATCCTCGACTCGATCACCGTGCAGGCGCTGCTCGCGCGCTACCCCGAGGTCGCCGGCATGACCGGTACCGCGGTGGCCGTCGCCGAGCAGCTGCGGGAGTTCTACGAGCTCGAGGTCGCGGTCATCCCGCCGAACACCCCGAACGTCCGCGAAGACCAGGAAGACCGCGTCTTCGCGTCGCCGTCGCAGAAGCTGCGGGCGATCGAGGAGGAGATCCGCACGGTCCACGAGACCGGGCGGCCGATCCTCGTCGGCACCCAGGACGTCGCCGAGTCCGAAGAGCTGGCCGAGAAGCTGGCGAAGGTCGACCTCGAGTGCGTCGTGCTCAACGCGCGCAACGACGCCGAAGAGGCCGCGATCATCGCCGAGGCCGGCAAGAAGGGCGCGGTCACCGTGTCCACGCAGATGGCCGGCCGCGGTACCGACATCCGGCTGGGCGGCACCGACGGCGCGACCCGCGAAGAGGTCGTCGAGCTGGGCGGGCTGCACGTCATCGGCACCGCGCGGTATCCGTCGAGCCGGCTCGACGGCCAGCTGCGCGGCCGCTCCGGCCGCCAGGGCGACCCGGGCAGCGCGATCTTCTTCGCGAGCCTGAACGACGAGCTCGTGCTGTCGAACGCGCCGGACGTGCCCGAGGGCATCACCGACGACGAAGAGACCGGCGAGATCGTCGACAACGCGGCGCTGCGGCAGCTCAACCACGCCCAGCGCGTCGCCGAGGGCGTCGACCTGGAGATCCACCGCAACACCTGGCGCTACACGCGGCTGATCGAGCGGCAGCGCCGTGACCTGCTGGTGCACCGCGACAAGGTGCTTCGCACCGCGTACGCGGCGGAGCACCTTGAGAAGGCGCACCCGGAGAAGTTCGGCGAGCTGAAGGAGAAGCTGGACGACCAGGACAAGCTGGAGCAGCTGTGCCGCGAGGTGCTGCTGTTCCACGTCGACCAGCTCTGGTCCGACCACCTGGCGTTCCTGACCGACGTCCGCGAGAGCATCCACCTCCGGGCGCTGGCGCGGGAGACGCCGCTGGACGAGTTCCACCGCGCGGCGATCCCGGAGTTCCACAAGATCATCGCCGAGGCCGACTCCCGGGCGGCGAAGACGCTCGAAGAGGCCGAGCTGACCGACGAAGGCATCGATCTCGGCGAGGCGGGCGTCCGGCGCGCGAACACGACGTGGACCTACCTGGTGCACGATAACCCGTTCGACTCGGACTTCGAGCAGACCATCAAGAAGGTCCGGAGCATGATCAAGCGGAAGTAGCTCCGTTCTCCGAAAACCCCCGTCCGGATTCGTCCGGGCGGGGGTTTTCTCGTTTGCCCGGAGCGAGAGAATCGGGGCATGCGCAAGATCCCGACGCTGTTCCGTCGCGACCCCGAAGACCTCCGGCGTGTGACCCGCGAAGTGCACCCCGAGTGCCAGTGGGTGCTCGACGGCCAAGGCGTGGCCACCCGCAAGTACGACGGCACCTGCGTCCGCCTCGACGAGTCCGGCGACTGGTGGGCGCGGCGCGAGGTGAAGCCGGGCAAGACCGCCCCGGACGGGTTCGAAGCCGTGCAGACCGACCCGGAAACGGGCAAGACGGTCGGCTGGGAGCCGGTCGGGCAGTCGTCGTTCGCGGCGTTCTTCGAGGAGGCGCAGGAGCGGCTCTTCGGTGCGGCGCCCGGCACCTACGAGCTGTGCGGGCCGAAGGTCAACGGCGATCCGGAGAAGCTCGGCACCCACCGGCTGGTCCCGCACGCGACCGCGCAGGAGTTCGCCGGCGTCCCGCGCGACTACGACGGGCTGATGGCGTGGCTGCTCGCGCACCCGGAGTTCGAGGGCGTCGTCTGGCACCACCGGGACGGGCGGATGGCGAAGCTCAAGCACCGGGACGCGGTCGCGTCGGCCTAGGTGGCATTTCGCCCACATTCGCTCGGCTCGGCGGACGGCCGTGGGACAGAATGACGGCATGCCGCAACTGCGCATCGCGCTCGCCCAGGTCAACCCCACCGTCGGTGACCTCGACGGCAACGCCGACCTGCACGTCGCCTGGACCCGCCGGGCCGCCGAGGCCGGCGCCCACGTCGTCGTCTTCCCCGAGATGTCCTTGACCGGTTACCCGGTCGAGGACCTTGCGCTGCGCAAGACCTTCGCCGCCGCTTCCCGGCAGGGCGTCGAGTCGCTGGCGCGGCGGCTGGACGAAGCCGGCTGCGGCGAGGTGCTGACCTACGTCGGGTACCTCGACCTCGACGAGGTCGGCCCGCGCGACGCGGCGGCGGCGCTCTACCGCAGCGAGGTCGTCGCGCGGCAGTTCAAGCACCACCTCCCGAACTACGGCGTGTTCGACGAGCACCGCTGGTTCAAGCCGGGCACCGAGCTCGACGTCGTCCGGTTCCACGGGCTCGACATCGGCATGGTCGTCTGCGAGGACATCTGGCAGGACGGCGGGCCGATCTCGGCGCTGGGTCGCGCCGGCGTCGACCTCGTGGTGGCGCCGAACGCGTCGCCGTACGAACGGTCGAAGGACGAGCAGCGGCTGCCGCTCATCGCGCGCCGCGCCGCCGAAGCGGGCGCGCCGCTGGTCTACACCAACCAGATCGGCGGCCAGGACGACCTCGTCTTCGACGGCGACTCGCTCGTCGTCGGCGCGGACGGCGCGGTGCTGGCGCGCGCGCCGCAGTTCGTCGAGCACCTGCTCCTGCTGGACATGGACCTCACTGCGGGCGGGCACGCCGGGGACGGCAAGCTCGAAGGCCTGCACGTCCGGCGGCGGGTGCTGAGCGAAGAGCCGGTGCCCGCCTACGAGCCGACCGCCGAGCCGGTGATCAGCGAGCCGCTGTCGGACGAGGCCGAGGTGTGGTCGGCGCTGGTCGTCGGGCTGCGGGACTACGTGCACAAGAACGGCTTCTCGTCGGTGACGTTCGGGTTCTCCGGCGGCATCGACTCGGCCGTCTGCGCGTCGCTGGCCGCGGACGCGCTGGGCGGCGACAACGTCTACGGCGTCTCGATGCCGTCGAAGTACTCGTCGGGGCACTCGAAGGACGACGCCGAAGACCTCGCGCGGCGGATCGGGGCGCACTACCGCGTCGAGCCGGTCGAGGACATGGTCCGCGTCTACGTCGACCAGCTGCATCTGACGGGCCTGGCCGAGGAGAACATCCAGGCGCGGACGCGGGGCATGCTCCTGATGGCACTGTCCAACCTGGACGGTCACCTGGTGCTGGCCACGGGCAACAAGACCGAGCTGGCCGTCGGGTACTCCACGATCTACGGTGACGCGGTCGGCGCGTTCGCCCCGATCAAGGACGTCTTCAAGACGCACGTGTGGCAGCTGGCGCGGTGGCGCAACGCCGAGGCGTTGAAGCGTGGCGAGACGCCGCCGATCCCGGAGAACTCGATCTCGAAGCCGCCGTCGGCCGAGCTGCGGCCGGGCCAGATGGATTCCGACTCGCTGCCCGACTACGCGCTGCTCGACGACATCCTCGACGACTACGTCGAGGGCGACCGCGGGTACGCGGACCTGGTGTCCGCCGGGTTCGAGCCGGAGACGATCGACCGCGTGGTGCGCATGGTCGACAAGGCCGAGTACAAGCGGCGCCAGTACCCGCCGGGCACGAAGATCACGTTCAAGGCGTTCGGCCGCGACCGCCGGCTGCCGATGACCAACCTGTGGCGCGAGGGCAAGGCCTAAGTCAGAGCGACCTTGCCCAACTGAGCGTCGAGATATGAGAGGATCAGGTTGTGTCCCCGCGCTTGCCGACCATCGCCGCTGCAGTGTTCGCGGCGTGCTCGGCATCCGCGCAAGTCGCGGCCGGGCTCGTCGGCTCGGTGTGGGCACTCATATTTCTCATACTCACAACAGTGACCGCGGGAATGAGCATCTGGATGAGTAACGTCCAGACAACTCGACGCCCCCAAATCAAAAAAAATACTTAAAGATTGCACCTCATCCGCACCGCGCACACTCTTCGCGGATTATGCACTGTGAGTAGCTAAACAGCACTCAGACAACTTGAGCCGCCAAGTTGACTACTAGGAGTAGTCAACTTGGCGGCTTATTGAATTTAGTGATATTTGATTTCAGCGACCCGGCGGACGAAGAACATCCGATAAGTCGTACCCGTGGCGAGAGGGCAAGGCCTAAGTCAGAGCGACCTGACGGCCTTCGCTCGAGCTGAGGGCCGCCGTCAGGCTGGCTTTTGCGGTGCGGCGGACCAGGAACTCCAGGCCGAGCGCGTCGGTGGCCGTCCGGACCGATGCCGGGTCCGGGTGGGTGCCGGTGACCATCAGGAGCGGGATCGACGGCAGGCCGCGCGTGGTCGGGTGCGGCGTGGTGTCCCAGTCGATGAGGAACGGGCGGAGCGTGCCCGGGGCGCTCGGCGGGGTCAGGCGCCAGCGGAGGAGTTCGCCGTCCTGGGTCTCGCGGGACATCTCGAGCGCGTCGCCGGGGTCGAAGCCGTGGGCTCTCGCCTGGGCGATGGTCGCGTCGAGGTCGGTGGTGCGGACCGCCCAGGCGACGAGCGCGGGCTCGGTCAGGTCGTCGATGCCGAAGGGCCGCGGATTTTCGGGTTCCGGCTGCGCCGGGTCGGGCCCGACGACCTCCAGGTACATGCCGGCGCCGAGGTCAGCGAGGTGGTTGGCGGTGCCGAGGCCGACGTGGCTGCCGCCGGGAGCGGGCGTGACACCGGTGAGCGCGGTGACGCGGGCGACGGCCTCGGCGAGGTCCGGGCCGGCGTAGACGAGGTGATCGAGCACGGGCCTATTTTGTCGTACCCCGGCCGTAGGCTGGCAAGATGACGATGGGGTTCACGGTGTTCGACACGGCGATCGGCGCGTGCGGGCTCGCGTGGCGCGAGGACGTCGTGGTCGGGGCGTCGCTGCCTTCGCCCGCTTTGCCCGCGTGGTTCGCGCGGCAGTACCCGGAGGCGGTTCCCGGGACGCCGGGTCCGCGGGTGCGGGCCGCCGTCGACGGGATCGTGGCGCTGCTGAGCGGGTCGCGGGTGGATCTGGCTTCGGTTCCGCTGGACTTCTCGGGGGTGCCGTCGTTCAACCGGCGCGCGTACGAGGTGGCGCGGACGATCCCGCCGGGGAAGACGCTGACGTACGGCGACATCGCGCACCGGCTGGGGATGCCGGGCTCGGCGCAGGCCGTCGGGCAGGCGATGGGGCACAACCCGTTTCCGCCGATCGTGCCGTGCCACCGGGTTTTGGCCGCGGGCGGGAAGGACGGCGGGTTTTCGGCTCGGGGCGGCGTCGAGACCAAGCGGCGGATGCTGGTGATCGAGGGGGCGCTGGCCGACGAGCCGACGCTGTTCTGACGGTCGTGTCGCGTTCGGAGCCCTGCTCGCCCTTGCTGGGGAGGGTGAGCAGGGTCGCAGATGGACGACACGCGTACCCAGGCGGACGACTCGCGTGCCTGGATGGACGACACGCGTGATTGGGGGTCGACACGGGCCGGTGGGCGGGGCTGGGTCAGGCGGGGGTTGGGGTCCAGGGTTTCATCCAGGGGGTTTCCGGCCAGTTCTCCGCCGCGGCCATCAGGGGGATTGCCGTGGCGCCGTCGACGTGCTCGCGGATGATGTCCGCGTGGCCCGCGTGGCGGGCCGTCTCCTCGATCAGGTGCAGCAGCACCCAGCGGACCGACCACGCCTCGACGTCCTGCGGGTACCACGGCACGCCCTTCGGCACCGGGACCGCCTGGCCGAGGTCCTCGATCCCGGCGATCACCTCCGCCGTGCGCGCGGCCACCTCGTCGTAGCGGGCCAGCACGCTCGCCAGCGTCTCCGACGGCCCCAGGGTGTACGCCGCCTGGTAGTCCGCCATCGCCTCGTCGAACGGCTTCTGCGGCAGCTGCAGCAGGATGTCGATCCAGCCGTCCTCCGTCGACGCCACGTGCTTGACCAGGCCGCCCACCGACAGCGAGCTCTTCGTCGGCGTGAGCCGGGCCTGCTCGTCCGTCAGCCCGTGGGCCGCCACCTTCAGCACGTGCCGCTGCTGCTCCAGGTACCGCAGCAGCCCGTCACGCTCGTCGGCCACCGGGGGCACGTTTCCCGCCATCGAGATCAGCTCCTTCGCGTTCGTCCCCGGAATCGTGCCATCGACCACCGACATTTCCGGCACAAACGGCCAGCACCGGGCCCGCCGCGATCGCGAGCGCGCCGCGGTTGCCCGACCACGCCGCCAGCGGGCCGGCCAGTGCCATGCCCGCCGGGGTCAGCCCGAACCCGGCCAGCGCCGCGGCGAGACACACCGCGAACACCGGGGCGGCGGCGGTCGTCGCGACCAGGGGCGCGGCTGTGAGCGCACCGCACGACGCCGGTCCGGGCGCTGAAGGTGCCCTCGATCCGGATCGCCAGGCCGAGGACGATCGCGACGGCGAACGTCAGCGCGTCCGCCAGCAGGGTCCAGCCGGGCCCGGTGGCCGCGACCACCCACCCGCCGAGGGACGCGCCGCCGATCTGAGCCAGGTTCAGCTCGAACCGGCCGAGCGCAAGACGTTGCTGGAGCTGCTCAGCCGCCTCGAGGCGCATGTCGGGGCGCGGGCTTGATGAAGGCGTACGCCCCGCCCATGCCGTACAGGACGGCGCGCACCACCTGCTGAATCCGGCTGACCACACCTTCGGCGCTGTCCAGCTGCCGCGCCAGCACGAGGGCGGCCCAGGTGAGCACCACGACCACTAGCCCGGCCACGGCGAGCGCGCGCCAGCCCGGCGGCCACCACAGGATCAGGCTGACCACGCCGACCATGAGCACGACGGTCGCCAGCGACGAGAGCACGCCGCTCTGCTCCGGGTAGGCGGCCTGCAGCAGCGCGACCAAGCCGAACACGCTCACCGAGATCGAGCTGAGCCGCGCCGTCCAGTGGACCGGGCCGAGCCGGTGCAGCGGCGGCCCGGCGAGCAGGAACGCGACCCCCGAGACGGCCAGCAGGACGCGGAAGACCGGCGGACCGGTCAGCAGCGCCTCGACCGGGTCGTGCACCGGCGAGACGCCCGTCGGGAGGAAGAACTCCAGGAGCCATCCCGAATACGCGAGGACGGCCAGTCCCATGAGGAGAGCCGAGGCGATCCGAGCCGTGCGCACGAAGCACACATTAAGCGACCCTTGGCGTCTCGGCCGCACCACCGTGATCAGATCGTTCGAGTCGTTACGCCTGCGGACGGACGAAGGGGAACAGGACCGTCTGGCGGATCGAGGCTCCGGTGAGCATCATGAGCAGCCGGTCCACGCCCAGGCCGAGCCCGCCGGTGGGCGGCATGCCGTGCTCCAAAGCCAGCAAAAAGTCCTCGTCCAGCTCCATCGCCTCGACGTCCCCGCTCGCCGCGCGCAGCGACTGCGCCTCCAGCCGGCGCCGCTGTTCGATCGGATCGGTCAGCTCGGTGTAGGCGGTGCCGACCTCGGAACCGAACGCGATCAGGTCCCAGCGCTCGGCCAGTCGCGGGTCCTCGCGGTGCTGGCGGGTGAGCGGTGAGACGTCGGTCGGGTAGTCCGTGTAGAAGGTCGGCAGCACGGTCGCGCCCTCGACGAGGTGCTCGAACGCCTTGAGCACGAGGTCGCCGTGGCTCGGGTCCTCCCCCACCGGCACGCCCGCGGCCAGGCACAGCCGGCGCAGGTCGGCCACCGGCGTCCCCGAGTCGATCCGCTCCCCGAAGGCCGCCGAAACGGCGTCGTGCACCGTGATCACCGGCCAGTCGCCGGAGATGTCGTGCTCGACGACCCTGCCGCCGGCGTCGGGCCGGCGCACGACCTGTGCGCCGTACGCCGCTTCGGCCGCGTGCTGGACGAGCTCGCGCGTCAGCGTCCGCATCGTGTCGTAGTCGGCGTACGCCTGGTACGCCTCGAGCATCGTGAACTCGGGGTTGTGCGTCGCGTCGACGCCTTCGTTGCGGAAGTTGCGGTTCAGCTCGAAGACGCGCTCGACGCCGGCGACGCACAGCCGCTTCAGGTACAGCTCCGGCGCGATCCGCAGGTACATCCGCATGTCGTAGGCGTTGATGTGCGTGACGAACGGCCGGGCGTTGGCGCCGCCGTGGACCGTCTGCAGCATCGGCGTCTCGACCTCGAGGTAGTCGGCGTGGTGCAGGCGCTCGCGCACCGCGCGGACCACCGTGGACCGCAGGCGCAGCATGTTCGTCGAGTCCGGGTTGACCGCGAGGTCGAGGTAGCGCTGCCGCACCCGCGTCTCCGGGTCGGTGAGGCCCTTCCGCTTGTCCGGCAACGGGTGCAGGCACTTCGCGGTGACCGTCCACTCGTCGACGAGCACCGACAGCTCGCCCCGCTTCGACGTCACGACCTGGCCGCTGACGCCGACGTGGTCGCCGAGGTCGACGCCGGTCCGCCAGCCCGTGAGATCGAGCTCGCCGGCCTCCAGCATCAGCTGGATCTCGCCGCTGAAGTCCTTGACGCGCGCGAAGCACAGCCCGCCGAGCGTGCGCATCGCCAGCACGCGCCCGGCGATCCGGACGCGGTGGCCGGTCGCGCTGTCCGGTCGCAGGTCGCCGAACTTCTGCACGACGTCGCCGATGTGGTCGTCCCGGCGGAAGCCGACCGGGTACGGGTCGATCCCGGCCTCGCGCAGCTTGGCGAGCTTGGCCATCCGGACGCGGACCTGCTCCGGGCGCCGGGCCGGCTTGGCCGCCGGGACCGCCGCGGACTCCTCGATCTCCCGGACGCGTGCGACGAAGTCGTCGCCGACCGTCTCCAGCCGCAGTGCCCGCGACCGTCCGGTCGGGACGAACCCTTCGAGCGCGCCCGCGACGATGCCGACGCGCGGGAGCCGCCGCGCCGAGGAGTAGCAGAGGAACCGCGGTTCCCAGTCCGGCCCGTACTTGGCGTTGGACCGGTACAGCGACTCCAGCTGGAAGAACCGCGACGCGAGGCTGAGGATCCCCTTCCAGGCCCGCAGCACCGGGCCGGCGCCGATCCGCTCGCCTTCGGAGAAGACCGCGCGGAACATCGCGAAGTTGAGCGAGATCCGCTGCGCGCCCAGGTGCTGCCCGGCCGCGACGACCTCGGCGATCATGTACTCGTTGAGGCCGTTCTCGGCGTCGCGGTCGCGGCGCATGAGGTCCAGCGAGAGCCCCCGCCGTCCCCACGGGACGAACGACAGCAGGCCGCGCAGGTCGCCGCGGGCGTCGTAGGCCTCGACCATGACGCTGCGGCCGTCGCTCGGGTCACCGAGCCGGCCGAGGGCCATCGAGAAGCCGCGTTCGGTCTCCGCGCCGCGCCAGGCCTGGGCGCGGGCGAGCAGCTCGGCCATCTCGTCGCCGGGGATCTCGCCGTGACGGCGGACGCGCGAGGTGTAGCCCGCTCGCTCGATGCGCTTGACGGCCTGGCGCACCGAGCGCCGTTCGGGCCCGGCGAGGCTGAACTCGCGGATGTCGAGCACCGCTTCGTCGCCGATTTCCAGGGCGCGCAGGCCCGCGTCGGTGTACGCCTTCGCGCCGCGCTCGCTCGCCCCGAGCACGCCCGGCGTCCAGCCGTACGTGCGTGTCTCGTCGAGCCACGCGCGGACGGCGTCCGGCCACGCCTCGGGGTCGCCGATCGGGTCGGCGCTGGCGACGCTGGTGCCGCCGAGCACGCGGTAGGTCACCGCGGCACGGCCGTTCGGCGAGAAGACGACGCTCTTGTCGCGCCGGGTGGCGAAGTAGCCGAGGGAGTCGTCCTCGCCCTGTTCGGCGAGCAGCCGCCGCACGCGGAGCTCTTCTTCGTCCGTACGCAGGCGACGGCTGCGCACCCCGCGGAAGAGCATGTACAGCGCGGCGGTGGCGACGGCGGTCGCGCTCAGGTCGATGAAGACGTCCAGCCAGGCCGGCCCCTCGCCGACGCCGATCCGGCGCAGCTGCAGGTTCTCACCGGTGGCGTGGTTGACGACCCAGGCGAAGCGCTCCCACGAGTCGCCGAGCTGCCCGGGAAACGCTTCCGCCAGCCCCCAGCCGACCAGGACGACCGCCGCCAGCCCGCCGAAGAGCATGGTCAGGCCGTCGCGCCAGGCGCTCGGCGCGAGCCGGGCGGGGAACGCCTTGCGCAGCGCGAGCAGGAAGACGATCAGGGCGACCGACAGCACGTCGGCGGCGGTGAGGGCCCACAGCTGGACCGGGATGTGCCGGACCTGCTTCGACCCGAGCGAGAGCAGCTCGGGCGACCACAGCAGCGTCGCCTGCAGGGCGAGGGTGAGCACCAGCCCGACGACCTGGAACAGCACGAGCGTGTACAGCGCGGCCTTCTTGCGACGGCGCAGCGCGCCACCGAGCACCACCAGCAGCAGCACCATCACCAGGCTCGCGCTGGTCGGCACGCTCAGGCTCGAGAACGCCATGTCGATGCCGTTGAGCAGGTGCCCGTGCGGGCCGTTCGTGAACAGGAGGAGCACCGAGAAGACCGCGGCCAGCTGGACCACGGTCGCGATGATGCCGCCCGCTCTCGCCTTCCAGGCGGGGAGGCGCGGGCGCGTGCTCGCGAGGGTTCCCATGGTTGGTTTCGTCGCCTTTCGCGGCCGATCGGTCGTCATGCCCTCTTCTTGACGTAAGTGAACACAGGTTGGTTGTCCCCCGGCATCAACCTGAAGGCTGACGGCGCCTCGTCCCCGAGGGTGTGAAGCTTGTCGCACGCGGTTGGGACGGCTCCGGGAGCGTGTCACGCTTTGAGACGCCCCTGCTCCACGACCCGGGGACCTCACCGAGGCCTCGAGGGAAGGACGGTCGACGACGATGTCTGCTGCCACCGCGAACGGGCCGGAAGAAACGGCCCCCTACGGCACCGGATCCGCCGCTCCCGCGGCACCGGCTCCGGGCCGGAAGGTCCGCGTCCACCACCTGCGCGAGCTCAAGGAACGCGGCGAGCCGTGGCCCATGCTCACCGCGTACGACATGTACACCGCCGCGCTGTTCGACGAGGCCGGGATCCCCGTGCTGCTCGTCGGCGACTCCGCGGCCAACAACGTCTTCGGTTACGACACGTCGCTGCCGGTGACGGTCGACGAGCTGCTGCCGCTGGTCCGGGCGGTCACCGGCGCGGTCAAGAAGGCCCTCGTGGTCGCCGACCTGCCGTTCGGCTCGTACCAGCTTTCGCCGGAGCAAGCGCTGGCGACGTCGGTCCGGTTCATGAAGGAGGGCCGCGCGCACGCCGTGAAGCTCGAAGGCGGGCGGCGGTTCGCCACGCATGTCGAGGCCCTGACGTCGGCGGGCGTGCCGGTGATGGGTCACATCGGGTTCACCCCGCAGAGTGAACACAACCTCGGCGGCTACCGGGTGCAGGGGCGCGGCGAAGCGGCGGAAGCGCTGCTCGCCGACGCGCTGGCGCTGCAGGAGGCCGGGGCGTTCGCGGTGGTGATGGAGATGGTGCCCGCCGAGGCCGCGAAGCGCGTCACGGCGGAGCTGAAGATCCCGACGGTCGGCATCGGCGCGGGCCCGGACTGCGACGCGCAGGTGCTCGTCTGGCAGGACATGGCCGGGCTGCGCCGCGGGAAGGCACCGCGGTTCGTCAAGCGCTACGCCGACGTCGCGACGGTGCTGCAGAACGCGGCGACGGCGTTCGCGGAGGACGTCCGGCGCGGCGAGTTCCCGGCGCCGGAACACGCTTTCCACGACTAACCCCGCCCCCTGAACCGCTCGGCGAGTGCCGGGTCGTTCTCCCACCAGAGCCCCGACGTCGATGCGGCGCCCGAAGCGGCTTCTTCGTCCAACTGGACGTCGATCTGCTTCGCGCGCCGCTCGTCGTCGCGGGCCCAGCGGACGAACAGCGCCACCACGAACGGCAGGCCGGCGACGTCACCGCCGATCCACAGCACGCCCGCGCCGATGATCTGGTCGGTGCGGGGGTCGGGACCGTGCCCCGGGTGCGCGGCCGCGTAGTGCGCGGGCGCGAGCAGCGGGCCGAGCCACAGCACCAGGCCGAGCGCGCCGTCGAAGATCACCTCGGTGAACGCGATCCACACCGACACCAGGTGCGGGTCGCGGCGCGGGGTCGGGTCGAGCCCGAGCCGTGTCCAGAAGTACGTGAAGCCGGACAGGACGAGTGCGAGCCGGACCAGGCCGTCGGCGACCGGCGAGCGCAACGTGAGGTCGTAGAGCGGGGTCAGGTAGAGCACCAGCACCGGTACGACCAGGGTGAGCGTGACGACCGGCGGGAACGTCAGCGCGCGGGCCACCTCGCCGCGGCCGTGCCGCCGCAGCCAGACGGCCGGGCGCGCGTCCAGCAGGAGCCGGATCGGGGCGCCCAGGGCGAGGAGCAGCGGCGTGATCATCAGCAACGTCGTGGTCTGGACCGCGCGGACCCAGAAGTACGTCGTGTCGTAGACCGCCAGCGGTGAGCACGTGACGGCCAGGATCGTCGCCAGGCCGGTGAGGAACGCGGCGGTGCGGCCCGGCGGCCAGCCGCGACCGCGGGCCGCGCGGACGTAGAGCGTGCCCAGAACCAGCACGCACAGGATCGCCGGGGCGTCGAGTGTCATCTCAGACCGCGAAGAAAATCAGGCTGCCGATTCCGGCGACCACGCAGTAAATGGCGAAGGGGGTCAGAGTACGCGTTTCGAAGTAACCGGTGAGGAACCGGACAGAAATGTACGAAGCGACCCCGGCGACGACGCTGCCGACGAGCGCCGGCCCGAGTGAGGCGTGGTTCTCCGGGGCGAACAGCGTCGGCATCTTCAGCACGCCCGCGGCGAGGATGACCGGGGTGGCGAGCAGGAACGCGAAGCGCGCGGCGTCTTCGTGACCGAGCCCGCGGCGCAGGCCGGCGACCATCGTGATGCCCGAGCGGCTGATGCCCGGCAGCAGCGCGAAGATCTGCGCCGCGCCGATCAGGACGGCCTCGCCGATGCCCAGCTTCGCCAGCCGGACGTCGGTCCGCTCGTCGACCGAGACGGCCCGCATCACGAGGGTTTCCTCGGCGGAGAAGTCCACTGTGTCCGCTTCTTCGACGGGCTTCTTCCGGGAGAACTTCTCGGCGGCGTAGAGGACCCCGCCGTTGAGCGCGAGGAAGATCGCGGCCGGGACCGGCTTGCCGAGGTGGTCGCGCAGCAGGCCTTCGAACAGCAGGCCGGCCAGCCCGACCGGGATCGTGGCGAGCACCAGCAGCCACGCGAGCCGCTGGTCCGGGGTGCGGACCTCGCGGTGGCGGATCGACGTCCACAGGCCGCCGATGATCCGCACCCAGTCCTTCCGGAAGAACAGCACGAGCGCCAGCGCGGTGGCGACGTGCATCGCGACGAGCACCGCGAGGTACGGCGAATCCTTGCCGATGCTCAGGTCCCGCTGCCATTGGCCGCCGAGCCAGGCGGGCAGCAGGATGCTGTGGCCGAGACTGGACACCGGAAACAATTCCGACACCCCTTGCAAGGCGCCGACGACAATCGCCTCGACATAGGTCACCGCGGACATTCCGAGCCTTTCCGTGCCACTTTTCGAAGCTCCGACACCGGAACGTACCGGCCCATTCGTTAACCACGGGCAAGGGGCACGGCCACGCTCAGCGTCCTCTCAGCGCGTGTTCACGTATATGAACTTCAATCATGTCCTTGACTGACGTTCGGACCTTGGCTTAGCGTTTAGCCCGTCGCCGCCACGACGAAGATTCGAACCCTCGACGAGGAGGACGGGAATGCGTGTGCGGACCACCGGCCGACGTGACCACACCGACGGCGTCGTCCCTCCTCGCTCGGACGTCAGCGCAGGCGGCTGACCCACGGACGGGAGCCCGCTCAGCCCGGCGGCGGGGGCGGGCTCCCACCTTCTTGGCCGTCGTCCCGGCACCCGGCGGCGGGGCGTCGGGGCGACGGCCAGGACCCTCCGGCAGAGTGTCGGGCATGGACGAGCTCTACCCGCCGATTTCCCCACGCGCCGAAGGGTTCCTGGACACCGGCGACGGGCACCGGATCCGGTGCCAGGAGGCGGGGAACCCGGCCGGGAAGCCGGTCGTGGTCCTGCACGGCGGGCCCGGCAGCGGGATCGCGCCGATGGCGCGGCGGCACTTCGACCCCGCGGCCTACCGGATCATCCTGTTCGACCAGCGCGGATCGGGGCAGTCGACCCCGGACGCCGGCGACCTCACGGCCAACACCCTGTGGCACCTGGTCTCGGACATGGAGGCCCTGCGCGAGCGGCTCGGCATCGAACGCTGGCAGCTCTTCGGCGGTTCCTGGGGCGCGACCCTCGCGCTCGCCTACGCCCAGACGCACCCTTCCCGCGTCAGCGAAATCATCCTGCGCGGCGTCTTCACCGTGCGGCAGAGCGAACTGGACTGGATCTACCGGGGCGGCGCCGCGAACATGTTCCCCCGCGAGTGGGAGGCGTTCCTGGCGCCGATCCCGGCTTCGCTGCGCGATGACCCGCTGGCGGCGTACGGCGAGCTTCTGGCCGACCCGGACGAGGAGGTCCGGCACCGGGCCGCGGTCGCGTGGAGCACCTGGGAGGGCGCGACGGTTTCCGTGCAGCCGCAGGAGGCTTTCCTCCGCCAGTACGCGGAACCGGCGTTCGCATGGGCGTTCGCGCGGCTCGCGGTCCACTACTTCCGCCACGGCGCGTGGCTCGAGGACGGGCAGCTGATCCGCGACGCGGGCAAGCTCGCCGGCATCCCGGGCGTGATCGTGCAGGGCCGGTTCGACACGGTGTGCCCGCCGACCACGGCGTACGAGCTGCACCGGGCGTGGCCGGGGTCGGAGCTGAAGCTGCTGGAAGGCGCCGGGCACGCGGTGACGGACCCGGGCGTGCTGGCCGCCCTGCGCGCGGCGACGGACTCATTCCGCCAGTAGCACCGCGAACACCTTCTCGAGCTTCTTCACGACGACCGTTTCGTCGGCGCGGGCGAGCGCGGTGCTGCCGATGAGCGTGCGCATCACCCAGAAACCGGCGATCACCGCGAGTGCCAGCGCCGGCCCTTCGGTGTTCTCCGTCGCCGGGAGGACGTCGGTGAGGTGCTTCTCGACGTGCCGCTCGATGCCCGCGCGCAGGATCTCCGCGGCACGCGGGTTGGGCGCCGAGCGCAGCATCAGCAGGAACGGGTCGAGCTGCCCGGCGTCCGGGGCGGTCCGGCGCACCAGGGCGGCCGCGATGTCCGCGGCGAGCGTCGCGGGGTCGTCGGTGAGCACGGTCCGCTCGGCCATCGCCGCCTCGACGACCTCGGCGAAGAGGCCTTCCTTCGAGCCGAAGTAGCGGTTGACGAGCATCGCGGTGACGCCGGCGGACTCGGCGATCTCGCGCACGCCGACGGCGTCGTACCCGGCCCGGGTGAAGGCTTCGAGTGCCGAGGTCAGGATCGCTTCCCTGGTCGCGGCGGCGTTGCGGGGTCTCATGTATACGAGTGTAGACTTATCGTAAGTCTACAGGTGTATACCTCTTGGGAAGGTGTTTCATGGACCTCGAAATCGCTGGTAAACGGGCTCTTGTCACCGGCTCCAGCGCGGGCCTCGGTTCCGCGATCGCCCGGCTCTTGGCCGCCGAAGGCGCTTCGGTGGTGGTGCACGGCCGGGACGAGTCCCGCGCTTCGCGGGTCGCCGCGTCGATCGGCGCGGCGGGCGTCGCGATCGGCGACTTGTCGACCGACGCGGGCGCCGACGCGGTGGCTTCGGCGGCGGGCGAGGTCGACATCCTGGTGAACAACGCCGGCTCGTACGACCACCTGTCGTGGACCGAAGCGACCCCGGAGGTGTGGGCGTCGACGTACGAGGCGAACGTCGTGTCGGCGGTCCGGATGATCCATAGGTTCGTCCCGGGCATGCGTTCGCGCGGCTGGGGCCGGGTGATCCAGCTCGGCGGCGGCCTGGCGATCCAGCCGATGGCGACGCAGCCGCACTACACGGCAACGCTGGCGGCGCGGCACAACCTGGCGGTGTCGCTGGCCCGGGAGCTGGCGGGGACGGGCGTGACGTCGAACGTGGTGTCCCCGGGGGCGATCCTGGTGGATTCGGTGCGATCGTTGCTGACGTCGATCGCGCCGTCGCAGGGATGGGGCGATTCGTGGGAGGAGATCGAGTCGGGGGCGGCCAGGGATCTGGTCCCGAACGACGTGGGCCGGTTGGGCCGCCCGGAGGAGATCGCGGCGGCGGTGGGGTATCTGGTGAGCCCGGCGGCGGCGTACGTCAGCGGCGCGACGATCCGGGTCGACGGTGGCACGATCCGGTCAGTGCACTGACCTTGGCCGGTACGGGCCGACGGGTGCGGACGACCGGCGTTTTCCGGCTATGGTCGGCCCTCCACGGCTTCGGGGAGGAACCAAGAGCCTCGGCCTGACGAACAAGTACGTCGGCGGACACGACTTCAACGACCGCATCAGATCGTTCCAGTACTACCCGGGCGGCTACTGCACCCTGCCGTGACTCAGAGCCGGCCGCCCGACGCCGTGTCGCCGGACAGCTTCTGGGCCAGGTACACCGGGACCGTCGACACCACGATCAGCACTGCCGCGACGACGTTGACGATCGGGGCCTGGTTCGGGCGGAACAGGTTGTTGTAGATCCAGATCGGCAGCGTCTCCATGCCCGTGCCCAGGGTGAACGTCGTCACGATGATCTCGTCGAACGACAGCGCGAACGCCAGCAGCCCGCCCGCCAGCAGCGCCGAACGCAGCATCGGGAACGTCACCAGCCGGAACGTCGTGAATCCCGTCGCACCGAGGTCCATCGACGCCTCCTCGAGGTTTCCGCCCATCCGCCGCAACCGCGCGACGACGTTGTTGAACACCACCACGATGCAGAACGTCGCGTGCGCGATGATCGCCGTCAGCAGGCCCAGGTCGATGCCCAAGATCGTCCGGAACGCGTTGTTCAGCGCGATGCCCGTCACGATCCCCGGCAGCGCGATCGGCAGGATGATGAGCAGCGACACGGGGTTCCGGCCGAAGAACCGGTAGCGCTGCAACGCGAACGCCGCCATCGTGCCCAGCAGCAACGCGATCGCCGTCGCCGCCAGGCCCGCCTGGACGCTCGTCCACAGCGCGTCCAACGCACCTTCGTTCGACGCCGCCCGGCTCCACCACTCCAGCGTGAACCGGGACGGCGGCCAGCCGAACGTCGTGTCCGCGTTGAACGAGTTGAGCAGCACCACCAGCAACGGGAAGTAGATCACCGCCAGGCCCAGGCCCAGCGCCGTCCACAACAGCGCCCGAGACGTCCGCACCGAGACTCCTAGAGGTTGTCCAGCGCGCCGGTGCGGCGCACCGCGGCCAGGTACACGAGCATGATCACGACCGGCACCGTCGCCACCGTCGCCGCGAACGGCAGGTTGTTCGCCGCGCCGATGTTGTCGTAGACGACGTTGCCGAGCATCTGGGACGTGCCGCCGACGATCTTCACCGCGATGTAGTCGCCCAGCGACAGCGAGAACGTGAAGATCGAGCCCGCCACGATCGCCGGGAACGTCAGCGGCAGGATCACCGAGCGGAACGTCCTCAGCGAGCGGGCCCCGAGGTCACCGGAGGCGTCCACCAGCGAGTCCGGCAGCCGGTCGAGACCCGCGTAGATCGGCAGGATCATGTACGGCAGCCACAGGTACGACAGCGTGATGATCGTCGCCGTGACGCCGTAACCCGGCGAAAGCCAGCTCAGGGCACCGTTCCCGGACAGCATCGTGCGCCACGCGTACGCCTTCACCAGGTAGCTCGCCCACAACGGCGTCATCACCGCGATCACCAGGATCCGCTGCGCGCGCGGCGACGCCAGCTTGGCCATCGCGAACGCCATCGGGAACGCGATGACGGCGTCGATCACCGTCACCAGCGCCGCGATCCCGACCGTGCGGAAGGTGATCGTGCGGTAGACCGCGTCGCTGAACAACGTCGTGAAGTTGTCCAGCGACCACTCGATCACGACCTGGCCCGTGAACGCGTCCGTGTGCCAGAACGCCGTGACGAACAGCGCCGCGAGCGCGCCCAGGTAGGCCAGGCCGAGCCAGAGCAGCGGGGCCGAGAGCAGGAAACCCAGGCGCAGCTTGGGCTTCCGGTAGAAGAAGGCCGACAAGGCGGTCATGTCAGCCCTTGATCTCGGTCCACGCCTTGGTCCACTCGCCGTAGTCCTTGCACTTGACGTCCGTGCGGCCGTCGAGGCACTGCGGGATCGGCGTGGTCCAGTAGGCGATCTTCGACGCGTACGCCGAGTCGTTGGCGTGGTAGGTGTCGCAGAGCGTCTTGTCCGTCATCTCCGCGCACGCCTTCGAGTTCGCCGGCGCCTCGCCGAAGTACTCGGCGACCTGGGCGTTGACCTTCGGGCTGATGATGTAGTCGAGCCACTTGTACGCGCACGTCTTGTGCGCCGACTTCGCCGCGACCATCCAGGTGTCCGACCACCCGGTCGCGCCTTCGCTCGGCACGGACGCCTCCAGCGGCGCGCCCTCGCCCTTGGTCAGGTTGACCGTGACCTGCCAGGCGGTGCCGACGACGGCGTCGGCGTTCTTCAGCGCCTGCGACTCCTTGAGGTAGTCCGACCAGTACTCGCTCACCAGCGGACGCTGCTGCTTGAGCAGGTTCACCGCGGCGGTGAACTGCTTGTCGTCGAGGGCGTACGGGTTCTTGATGCCCAGGTCCGGCTGGTGCGTCATCAGGTACAGCGCGGCGTCGGCGATGTAGATCGGCGAGTCGTACGCGATCACCTTGCCCTTGTAGGGCGAGTTCGCGTCGAACATGACCGACCACGACGTCGGTGCGGGCGTCACCTTGTCGGTGCGCCAGGTCAGCAGGTTCGCGCCCCAGCCGTGCGGGATTCCGTAGGAGACGCCGCCGACGCTGTTCCACGACTTGTCCTTGAGGAACGGCTGGACGTTGGCGTAGTTCGGCACGAGCGCGGTGTTCACCGGCTCGGCGTCCCCGGAGGCGACCAGCCGCAGCGACGCGTCGCCCGAGGCGGACACGACGTCGTACTGCCCGGTCTTCATCAGTGTCACGGCCTCGTCGGACGTGCCGAACGGCTTGACGTTCACCTTGCAGCCGGTCTGCTGCTCGAACGGTGTGACCCAGTTGACCTTCGGGTCGTTGGAGCCGTTCTCGGCGTACCCGGGCCAGGCCAGCACGTTCAGCTGCCCCTCCGGCTGGCCGAGCGCCTTCAGCGCCTCCAGCTTCGGCGGGGTGAAGCCCTGCGCGCCGGGCGGCGCGGCGGAGTTCGAACCCGACGTGCCACATGCAGCCAACAGCAGGCTTGCGCCGAGGAGCCCGGCCAGCCGCGTCTTCCTGTTCTTCATGGCAAACCCTTCACTGACCGGGAACCTGGAAACTGTGTTCGTGGCGCCAGCTGAGCCGGACCCGGCCCTCCGCCAGGGCGCCGTCGATGTTCTGCCGCACGACCGAAAGCTGTCCCCCGGCGTCGAGCGCGACGGTGCAGCGCACGGTCGCGCCGGCGTAGACGACGTCGGTGACCGTGCCGGTCGCGCTGGTGTCCCCCGCGGCGGCGGGCTCGGACAGCTCGCCGTCGATGCGGATCTTCTCCGGCCGGATGCTGAACAGCCCCGGCCGGCCGATCACGGACTCGGCGCCGCGCCCGCCCAGCAGGTTCGACGTGCCGACGAACCCGGCGACGAACGCGCTGGCGGGGCGTTCGTAGACCTCTTCGGGCGGGCCGACCTGCTCGATCTTGCCGTCGTTGAACACCGCGATCCGGTCGCTCATGGTGAGCGCTTCGTCCTGGTCGTGGGTGACGAAGACGAAGGTGATGCCGACGTCGCGCTGGATCTGCTTGAGCTCGAGCTGCATCGCCTGCCGCAGCTTGAGGTCGAGCGCGCCGAGCGGTTCGTCGAGCAGCAGCACCTTGGGCCGGTTGACCAGCGCGCGGGCGAGCGCGACGCGCTGACGTTGCCCGCCGGACAGCTGCGCGGGCTTGCGCGAGCCGTAGTCGTCCAGCCGCACGGTCTTCAGCGCTTCGAGCGCCCGCTCCCGGCGTTGCTGCTTCGGGACGCGCTTGACGCGCAGGCCGTATTCGACGTTCTGCTGCACGGACATGTGCGGGAACAGCGCGTAGTCCTGGAACACCGTGTTGACGTCGCGTTCGAACGGCGCCAGGTTGCTGACGTCGCGGCCGTCGAGCTCGATCGTGCCCTCGGTGGGCAGCTCGAAGCCGGCGATCATGCGCAGCACGGTCGTCTTGCCGGAGCCGGACGGCCCGAGCATCGAGAAGAACTCGCCGGGCGGGATGTCGAGGTCGACGCCGTCGACCGCGTGGACGTCACCGAAGTGCTTGCGCAGCCCGGAAAGCCGGATCGCGGGCCCCTCGGTCTCGTTCGGCGGCGCGGCGTCCTCCCGCGTCTCGGTGGGTGCTTGGTTGGGCATCGCCAGCCTCACAGTGCGCTCATGACGTGCTTGACGCGGGTGTAGTCCTCCAGGCCGTACAGCGAGAGGTCCTTGCCGTAGCCGGACTTCTTGAAGCCGCCGTGGGGCATCTCGGCGACCAGGGGGATGTGGGTGTTGATCCAGACGCAGCCGAAGTCGAGCTTCGCGGCCAGGCGCATCGCGCGTTGGTGGTCACGCGTCCAGACCGACGACGCGAGGGCGTACTGGACGCCGTTCGCGGCCTTCAGGGCTTCGGCCTCGTCGGAGAACCGCTGCACGGTGATGACCGGTCCGAAGATCTCGTTCTGGCTCATCTCGTCGTCCTGCTTGAGCCCGGAGACGACGGTGGCCTCGTAGAAGTAGCCCTCGTCGCCGGCGCGGTGGCCTCCACAGTGGACGGTCGCGTGCTCCGGCAGCCGCTCGATGAAGCCCGAGACCTTCTCCAGCTGGGCCGCGTTGTTGAGCGGGCCGTACGCGACGTCTTCGTCGTCCGGCTTGCCGGTCTTGGTCCCTTCGGCCTGCCGGGCGAGCGCCGCGACGAAGGTGTCGTGGACCTCGTCGGCGACCAGCACGCGGGTGGCGGCGGTGCAGTCCTGGCCCGCGTTGAAGTACCCCGCGACGGCGATCGCTTCGGCGGCGGCTTCGAGGTCGGCGTCGCCGAAGACGATGACCGGCGCCTTGCCGCCCAACTCCAGGTGCACGCGCTTGACGTCGTTCGCCGCACTGCGCGCGACCTCGATGCCGGCCCGGACCGAGCCGGTGATCGACACCATCGCCGGGATGTCGTGCTCGACCAGCGCGCGGCCGGTGTCGCGGTCGCCGCAGACGACGTTGAACACGCCCGGCGGCAGGAACTCCCCCGCGATCTCGGCCAGCAGCAGCGACGACGCGGGTGTCGTGTCGGACGGCTTCAGCACGATCGTGTTGCCCGCGGCGAGGGCGGGCGCGATCTTCCAGATGGCCATCAGCAGCGGGTAGTTCCACGGCGTGACCTGCGCGCAGACGCCGACGGGCTCGCGGCGGACGAACGACGTGTGGCCTTCCATGTACTCGCCCGCGGCCCGGCCTTCGAGCACGCGCGCGGCCCCAGCGAAGAAGCGGACCTGGTCGAGGACCATCGGCATCTCTTCGGCCAGGGTGAGCGCGATCGGCTTGCCGGTGTTCGCGGACTCGACGCGGACGACCTCGTCGGCACGGGCTTCGAGCGCGTCGGCGATCTTGAGCAGCGCGAGCTGGCGCTGGGCCGGCGTCGTCGCGCGCCAGGTCTCGAACGCGGTCGCGGCGACCTGGAGCGCGTTGTCGACGTCGTCGGGCCCGGCGATCGGCGCGGTGCAGTAGGCGCGCCCGGTGACCGGGTCGACGATCTCCGCCGTCCGGCCGGACTTGGACTCGACGTACGCGCCGCCGACGTAGTGCTTCAGCTCCTGCACGGTCACTCCTAGCTCCGATCGAGGCTAAAACATATAAGTCCATATGTAATAGGACAAGAGGATCAGGCAAGATTGGTGCGAACGAGTACGGCGGGCGAAGGGGCACGATGGGCAAGGGCATGTCGCACAGCGCGCGGTCCGCCATGTTCGCGCCGCTCGGCCAGGTCGGCCGGGCGGAAGCGGTGGCGGCGCGGCTGGTCGACGCCATCACGCTCGGCCTGCTCGCCGACGAGGAACAGCTGCCCAGCGAAGCCGACCTGGCCGCGCAGTTCGGCGTCTCGACCGTGACAGTCCGGGAAGCGCTCGTGGCGGTGCGGCAGCAGGGACTGGTCGAGACGCGGCGCGGGCGCAGCGGCGGGAGCTTCGTCCGGGCGCCGGCCAACCCGCCCCCGGACGAGTGGCGCGCGCGGCTGCGCGAAGTGTCCCTGTCGGATCTGCGCGACGTCGGCGACCACTACCTGGCGATCGCCGGAGCCGCCGCGAAGCTCGCCGCCGAGCGCAGCTCACCCGAGGACGTCGCCCGGCTGCGGCTGGCGACCGACGACCTCCGCACGGCGCACGGCATCGACTTCACGCGGGCGGAGCGGCAGTTCCACCTGGAGGTCGCGGCGGCCGCGCAGTCACCGCGGCTGACACACGAGGAACTGCAGCTGCAGAGCGAACGCGGCGGGCTGCTGTGGCTGCCGCTGGGGGCCCACCCGCACGAAGAGCACGCGGCGATCACCGCGGCGATCGCGTCCGCGGACGGCGAACTGGCCCGCAAACTCACCGAAGAGCACATCCTCGGAGCGCTCGACCGGCTCGCGGACGTGCACCTCGACCTGCTGGCCCCCTAAACTCTGCCGATGGTGACTGATCCGACCACAGTCACGGCCGAAGACTTCGCGGCGACAGTCGCGTATTGCGCGAGGGCGGCCTGCTTTTGGCCGGATTAGTCACGCCGCCGTACTCCCGCGCATCGAGGTGAGCACTGTGAACGACACCCGCACGCTGACCGGCGACGAGGTCGTCGAGCAGGTCTCGGCGTTGGTGGAAGGGGTCTTCGAACGGCTGAAGCCCCTGCTGGCGGCGGCCGAGTCGGTGCTGGCGGACGCTGCTCCTGTCACAGAGGCACTGCGCCGGATCCGGCCGCAGGTCACCGAGGCGCTCGGCGGCCTGATCGTCGGCGCGGGGTTCGTCAGCGCACCCCACGTGCTGTCCGACTCGGAGTTCGGCTTCGAGTGGTGGACGGGCTCGGCCGCGGACCCGTCGCAGCTGTTCATCAGCCTGGACCCGGCCGCGGAGAACTTCCTGGACTACACGCGCCAGTCGTGGTTCACGGTCCCCCGCGACACCGGGCGCCGGCACATCAACGGCCCGTACGTGGACTACCTGTGCACCGACGAGTACACGCTGACGTTCACGATCCCGGTGGTCCGCGACGGTGCGTTCGCGGGCGTGGTCGGCGCGGACGTGTACGTGCGCGAGTTCGAGCGAGCGGTCCGGCCGCGGCTGCGGTCACTGGGCCGCGGGGCGGCGCTGCTGAACGCGCAGGGGCGGGTGATCGTGTCCAACAGCGTCCGGCAGCCGACGGGATCGCTGGTCCGGGAGGCCGACGTCCCGGCGTGGTGGTCGGCGGGCGCGACACCGGGCCCGGTCCTGCGCCGCTGCGGGGACTCACCGATCGTGCTCGTGAGTGAGAAACAGGGTTAGAACACTGTTTCTCACTCACGAGCCTGCAGCGCGACCCACAGCTCCGCGCGGACGCCGGGTGAGTCGAGGTCGCGGCCCAGCAGTTCCGCCACTTTGCGGATCCGGTTCCGCAGCGTGTGCCGGTGCACTCCCAGCCGCGCGGCCGCGACGTCCCAGTGACCGTGGTGCTCCAGCCAGCAGCGCAGGGACGTCTCCAGGTCGCCGCGGCCCGTCGTGTCGTGGGTGCGAAGCGGGGTGAGCAAGCCGCGCGCAAACGCTTGCGCCACCGTGGGTTCGATCAGCGACAGCAGGCCGCGACCCGTGTGTTCCGCCGCCGACACCAGGGTTTTGTCCTCCGCCAGTGCCGCTTGGGCGGCCAGCTCCGCCTGCTCCAAGCCGGCCGCGAAGTCCGTCGCGGACACCGGGCCCGCCAGTCCGCCGTGCAGGCCGCCGATCCGCACCGCCGCCTCCGCCGCCGGGTCGGCCGGGCCGATCGCGACCACCGCCGAGCCGCGCCGCGCGGCGAACACCGGCTCGCCCTCCAGCGCCGCGAGCAGCTTGCGCCGCGCGGCGGGCGTCCCGGCGAACACCAGCACCGACCACGGTGCGCGCGGCGGCTCACCGCCGGTCTCGGCCAGCACCCGCAGCGCCAGCTCGGCCTGGCCGCCGATCAGCAGCTCCAGCAACCCCGACCGCAGCGCCTGCCGCGCCGCCGCCTGCGCGCGATCCTGTTCCAGCGCCAGGGAAAGCACCGAGACCGCGGTGTTGACGATGTGCCTCCCCGCGGTGTCGAGCGACGCGCCGACGGCGAGCACCCGGCGCGCACTCGTGTCGAGGGTCTGCAGCACGACCTCCTGCCCGTCGAGTGCGACCACCCGCGTACCGACGCGAAGGCGCTCCAGCTCTTCGCGCAGCGAAGTGCCGTACGCACGGGCGCTCGCCGGAGCCGCTTCGGTGACGGTTGTCCGGTCGAAGAGCAGCACCCAGCCGTCGATGAGCTTCGCCAGCTTGCGCAGCACCCCCGCCGGGCCGCCCTTGCCGACCGCCGTGCGGGTCAGCTCCTGCTGGGCCTTGCCGATCCGGACCGTCGTCGCGTACTCGTCCGCCGCCACCGCCCGCGAAACAGCTCGCGTGATCGCGATGAACGGCGTCTCGCGCGGCACCTCCAGCACCGGCAGCCCCACCTCGGCCGCCGTCGACACCAGCGCGTGCGGAACGAAGTCGTGGCTGAGCCCGACGCCGAAGCCGAGCCCGGCCACGCCCGCCTCGACCAGGCGGCGCACGTAAGCCGGCGACGTCTCTTCGGCCAGCGCCAGCCCGGTCGTCAGCAGCAGCTCGCCGCCTTCGAGGAACGCCTGCGGGTCCGTCAGCTCCGTCGGGTGCACCCACCCGATCGGGCGGTCCAGGAGATCACCGCCGGTCAGCACCCGCAGCCCGAGCGGGCGGTCGGCGGCCAGTCCGGACAGCGTGAGTGCCATAACGGCCAATTCTACGCGCCTTCCTGTACGGAAAGGCCAGCTGACGGCCGCCCGGCGGCAGCTCATCCTGAGGACGTCCACCCGACCCGCGTCCGCAGGAGCACGCCGTGACCGCAAGCACCACCGCCGAGCCGCAGGCGCCGGCACCCCGGCAGCGCAGGCTGCGCACCGAGATCCCCGGCCCCGTCTCGCGCGAGCTGCAGGAGCGCCGCGCGAACGCCGTCGCCGCCGGGGTCAGCTCGGTGCTGCCGGTCTACGTCACCTCCGCCAGCGGCGGCCTGCTCACCGACGCCGACGGCAACGTCCTGATCGACTTCGGCTCCGGCATCGCCGTGACCAACGTCGGGCACTCCGCGCCGGCCGTCGTCGACCGCGTCCGCAAGCAGGCGTGCTGGTTCACCCACACCTGTTTCATGGTCACGCCGTACGAGGGGTACGTCGAGGTCTGCGAGGCGCTGGCCGAGCTGACGCCGGGCGACCACGCGAAGAAGTCGGTGCTGTTCAACTCCGGCGCCGAGGCCGTCGAGAACGCCGTGAAGATCGCCCGCACGGCGACCAGGCGCCAGGCCGTCGTCGTGTTCGACCACGCCTACCACGGCCGCACCAACCTCACCATGGGCATGACCGCGAAGTCGGTGCCCTACAAGCACGGCTTCGGCCCGTTCGCGCCCGAGGTCTACCGCGTGCCGGGTTCGTACCCGTACCGCGACGGCCTGTCCGGCCCCGAGGCGGCCGCGCTGGCCATCGACCGCATCGAGAAGCAGATCGGCGGCGACCAGACGGCCGCCGTCGTCCTGGAGCCGATCCAGGGCGAGGGCGGCTTCATCGAGCCCGCCCGCGGCTTCCTGCCCGCGATTTCCGCGTGGTGCCGCGAAAACGGCGTCGTGTTCGTCGCCGACGAGGTCCAGACGGGCTTCTGCCGCACCGGATCCTGGTTCGCCTCCACCGACGAGGACGTCGTCCCGGACCTGATCGCGACGGCCAAGGGCATCGCGGGCGGCCTCCCGCTCTCGGCGGTCACCGGCCGCGCCGAGCTCCTCGACGCCGTCGGCCCGGGCGGGCTCGGCGGCACGTACGGCGGCAACCCGATCGCCTGCGCCGCCGCGCTCGGCTCGATCGAGACGATGAAGACCGAAGACCTGGCCGCGTCGGCGAAGCGCATCGAAGGTGCTGTCCTGCCACGGTTGCGCGCGCTGGCTGCCGAAACCGGCGTCATCGGCGACGTCCGCGGGCGCGGCGCGATGCTGGCCGCGGAGTTCGTCAAGCCCGGCACGACCGAGCCCGACGCCGGCCTCACCAAGCGCGTCGCCGCGGCCTGCCACCAGGCCGGCGTGATCGTGCTGACCTGCGGCACCTACGGCAACGTCGTCCGGCTGCTGCCGCCGCTGTCCCTGTCCAACGACCTGCTCGACGAGGGCCTCTCGGTCCTCGAGCACGCTGTCCGCACGGAGGCTCGCGCATGACTTTCCCCTTCTGGGTCGCCGGAAAGCCGGTGACCGGCGGCTCGACGGCCGTCGTCCGCCACTCCTACGACGGTTCCGAGGCCGGGTCGCACTTCGTGCCTTCGGCCGAGGACGTCGAAGCCGCGGTGCAGGCCGCCCACGACGTCGCCGACGAGTTCGCGACGCTGCCCGCGCACGTCCGCGCCGGGGCGTTGGACCACGTGTCCCGGGCCTTGGGCGAGCGGTCCGAAGAGATCGCCCAGCTGATCACGGCCGAGTCCGGCAAGCCGCTGAAGTGGGCGCGCGGCGAGGTCGGGCGCGCGGTCTCGACGTTCCGCTGGGCCGCCGAGGAGGCGCGGCGCTTCTCGGGCGAGCTGCAACGGCTCGACACCGACCCGGGCGGCACCGGCCGGCTGGCGCTGGTCCGGCGCGTCCCGCGCGGGCCCGTCCTGGGCATCACGCCGTTCAACTTCCCGCTGAACCTGGTGGCGCACAAGGTCGCCCCGGCGATCGCGGTCGGCGCGCCGATCGTGCTCAAGCCCGCGCCGGCGACGCCGCTGACGGCGTTGCTGCTCGGCGAGATCCTGGCTGAGACCGACCTCCCGGCGGGGTCGTGGTCGATCCTGCCGGTGGACAACGAGACGTCGTCGCGGCTGGTCGAGGACCCGCGGCTGCCGGTGGTGTCGTTCACCGGCTCGGTCCCGGTCGGCTGGGCCATCCGCGACCGCGTGCCGCGCAAGCACGTGGCGCTGGAGCTGGGCGGCAACGGCGCGGTGCTCGTCTGTCCGGATTGGACGGACCTCGACTTCGCGGCGCAGCGGATCGCGACGTTCGCGATGTACCAGGCGGGCCAGTCGTGCATTTCGGTGCAGCGGGTGTACGTCCACTCGGACGTTTACGACGCTCTGGCCGAGAAGGTTCTGGCGCAGGTCCAGGCTTTGCGCACGGGCGACCCGCGCGCGGACGGCGTCGACGTCGGGCCGCTGATCAACGCGTCCGCGGCCGAGCGCGTGGAGTCGTGGGTCGCCGACGCGGTTTCGGCCGGCGGCACGCTGCTGACCGGCGGCGGCCGATCGGGTGCCACGGTCGAGCCGACGGTGCTGGCGAACGTCCCCGAAGACGCGTCGGTGATGGCCGAGGAGGTGTTCGGACCGGTGGTTTCGCTGGTCCGGGTGGCCTCGGTGGCCGAGGGCGTCGAGCGGATCAACGCGTCGCGCTTCGGGCTGCAGGCGGGCGTGTTCACGCGCGACCTCCCGACGGCGTTCGAGGTGTCGGCCAAGCTCCAGGTCGGCGGGGTGCTGGTGGGCGATGTCCCGAGCTTCCGCGCGGACCAGATGCCCTACGGCGGGGTCAAGGACTCCGGCGTGGGCCGCGAGGGCCCGGCGTCGGCGATGGCGGACTTCACCGAGGAGCGGGTCACGGTCCTGACGGGATTGACGCTGTAATCGTTCGCTCCCCGCCCGGCGCCGGCGTAGGTTCGGGGCCGGGTGAGGAGGGCGCATGACGCTGGCACGCAAGGGTTCACGGCTCATCACGGTCGAGGGCACGGACTACCGCTGGACGGTCCGCGCCAAGCCGACCTACTCGCAGGGGCTCGGCGCGACGATGACCTTCGCGGTCGAACTCGCCGAGCGGCCGGGCGCCACCCTGGTGGTCGACACCGGACGGCCGCGGCCGGACAACTGGCTGCACCTGGCGACCGAGCCGGTCCGGCCGGCCGAGGTCGCCCGCGGCGTTCGCGCCGCACTGGCCCGCGGGTTCGACTTCACGGCCCGGTAAGCGCCGCCGTCAGCGCGGCGTGCGCCTCGACGAGCGAAGGTCCGTACCACGTGAGGTGGCGGCCCGAGACCAGGACGTACCGCGCGTCCGGGAAGTGGTCCGGGCCGTCCTCCTCCGTGAACAGGTACGGCTCATCCGGCAGCACCAGCAGGTCCGCGTCCGCCGCGAAGTGCGCGCGCAGCTCGTCGACGTCCGGCCGCGGGTACCGCTCGGGCGACCCCGCGTAGACGTTCGCCACGCCGACGCGCCGCAGGACGTCGCCGCCGAACGTCTCGCGGCCCAGGACGATCCACGGCTTGCGCCACACCGGGACCACCGCGTGGAACCGCACCGGCCGGACCGCGCGCCAGACCTCCTCGGCCTCGACCAGCCAGTCCGGCTCCTCGAGCTCGTACGCCTGGGTCAGGATCCGCCGCAGCGACCCCAGCGCGGCCGGGACCGTCGCCGCCGCGGCCATCACCCAGACCGGGATCCCGTTGGCGCGCAGGCGTTCCACGTCCTCCGGGCGGTTCTCCTCCGAGTTGGCCAGCACGAGGTCCGGCGCCAGGTCCAGCACGTCGTCGATCTTCGGGTACTTCGAGCCACCCACGCGCGGGACGTCCAGCGCGGCCGGGTGCGTGCAGTAGTCCGTCGCCCCGGCGAGCCGGCCGGGCGCGCTGACCTCGACCGCTTCGGTCAGCGACGGCACCAGGGAAACCACACGGGAAGCCGGGCCGCTCAACGGCACCGGCTCGCCGAGATCGTCGACCCAGGTCATGCGCGTTCGAACGACACTTTCCGCTTCTCGACGTCGACCGCGGTCAGCCGGACCCCGATCCGCTCCCCCGCGGTCAGCTTCTCCCCCGCGCACTTCGCCATCACCGTCGGGTCCTCGACCAGGATCTCCGCCTTGTTCTCGTCCGCGCGCAGCACCACCGCGCTGAACTCGCCGCCGATGTGCTCGGCCAGCACCCACGCTTCGACCTGGTCGATGCACGCCCGCTCGACCTTCGCGGCGAGCGTGTCCGACGCCGTCATGCGCTCGGGGACGTCCGCGAGCGCCGCCCGCACCCAGGCCGGCACCTCGCGCCCGGCCGAGACCGCGAGGCAGATCTCCGTCGCGAACCGGTCGACCAGCCGCCGGATCGGCGCCGTCACGTGCGCGTACGCGCCGCCGATGCCCGCGTGCGTCGTCAACGCCGGCAGCTCGCCGTCGAACGCCGTGTACCCCGCGCCCCGCAGCAGGCGCGTCGTGTCGGCGTAGAGCGCCATCGACGCCGGCTGCCCGGGATCCAACCGGGACAGGAACTCCGAAACGGTCGTCTCCCGCGCCCAGGTGATGCCCAGCGCTTCGGCCGAGCGACGCAGCCAGTCGACGGCTTCGGGCTCCGGGTCGGGCAGCGTGCGCAGGACGCCGACCCGCGCGTCGATCATGATCCGGGCCGCGGCCATCCCGGTGAGCAGCGAGATCTCGGCGTTCCAGGCGTCGACGGCGGTGCGCGGCCGGCGGGCGAGCACCCAGCCGCCGTCCGGGTCGCCGCTGATCTCCTGCTCCGGCAGCTGCAGCTCGACGGCGCCACGGCGGACGGCCAGCTCGCGCCGTCGCCGTCCCAGCTCGGGCAACGCAGCCACCGAGGGGTGCGGGTTGCCGGCGTCGAGCGCGGCCTGCACCGTCTCGTAGTCGAACTGCTCGGTGGACCGAACCAGCGCGCGACGCACCCGCGTCGTCGTCAGCTCGCCCGCCTCGTCGGTCTCGATGGTCCAGAGCACCGCGGGCCGGATTTCGCCCGGCAGCAGGCTCGCCGCGCCTTCGGAGAGCACCGGCGGGTGCAGTGGGACGTTGCCGTCGGGCAGGTAAAGCGTCTGCCCGCGGGAGCGCGACTCGCGGTCGAGCGCGCCGCCGGGCGGGACGAACGCGGCCAGGTCGGCGATGGCGTAGTGCACGCGAAAGCCGTGCGCGGTCCGTTCGACGACCATCGCCTGGTCGAGGTCCTTGGAGCCCGGCGGATCGATGGTGACGAACGGCAGGTCCGTCGCGTCCTCGCGCGGGCCGGCGCTCGCCAGGGGATCGAGCACCGCGGCTTCCGCTTCGGCCAGCACCTCGGGCCCGAACGACTCCGGCAGCGAAAACTCGGCACGCAGGGGGCCGAAGTCCCCGCCCGCCGAGTGTGTCCTGATCACGAGGGGAGGCACCCCCCAACCCTAACCCTCGAAGAGCCCGATGATCGCCCGATCGGGCGCGGGCCGGTCGGGTGTACGTTGACTTCCGCAATAATGAAAACCGTCTTCATTTCCAGAAGGGGCTCCGACCGTGAAGATCGCGTTCGTCGGCAAGGGCGGCAGCGGGAAGACCACGCTGTCATCGCTGTTCGTCGCGTACCTCGCCGACGCCGGTGCGCCGGTGCTGGCCATCGACGCCGACATCAACCAGCACCTCGCGGTGGCGCTCGGCGCGCCCGAGGAGGAAGCGCTCGCCTGGCCGACGCTCGGCGACAACATGGCCCTGATCAAGGACTACCTGCGCGGCGACAACCCGCGGATCGCGGACGCGGCGTCGATGATCAAGACGACACCGCCGGGCCGCGGGTCGCGGCTGGTCCGGCCGTTCGAGGACAACCCGGTGTTCGCGGCGTGCTTCCGGCAGCTGGGCGGCGTGCGCCTCGGCGTCACCGGGCAGTTCGACGAGGACGACCTCGGCGTCAAGTGCTACCACTCGAAGGTGGGGGCGGCGGAGCTGCTCCTGAACCACATGGTCGACGTCGAGGGCGAGTACGTCGTCATGGACATGACGGCGGGGGCGGACGCGTTCGCGTCGGGGCTGTTCACGCGGTTCGACGTGACGTTCCTGGTGTGCGAGCCGACGGTCCGCAGCGTGGGCGTGTACCGGCAGTACGCGGACTACGCGCGCGACTTCGGCGTGCGGCTCGTGGTGGTGGGCAACAAGGTGACCGACGCCGAGGACGTCGAGTTCCTGCAGGAGCAGATCGGCGAGGCGCTGCTGGGGTGGATGTCGGCATCCCGCCACGTACGCGCGGCGGAGCGCGGCACGACCCGGCCGATCACCGAGCTCGAGCCGCGCAACCTCCAGACGCTGTCCTCGATGCGAGCGACGGTCGACGCCGAGCAGCGCGACTGGGCGCGCTACCAGCGTCAAGCCGTCGAGTTCCACCTGCGCAACGCACGGGCCTGGGCGGGCGAGAGCCTGGCGTCGCAGGTGGATCCGGAGTTCGTGCTCGGCCCGCGGCTGCCGGTCTAGTCGTCGGCATCCTCGGCATCGGCTTGCCGGGTCCGTTCCCGCGCGATGTCGAGGGCCCGCCGGGCGGTGGCCTCGTCGGGGTACGGACCGAGCAGGTCGATGCCGCGGCTGCGTTCGAGGTGCTCGACCTGGCGGGTGCGGGTGTTGTAGTACCAGCCCTTGTCCGGGTTCGGATCGTTCGACATGGTCCTAGGTTCGCACCCGCGAGCCGGGTTGTCAGCGCTTGTACCGGTAGGGGATCTCGGTCGGTTGTCCCGTGGGGCCGAAGTCCTGGTTGTCTTCGGGTTCGGCGGGCTGGTCGGGCAGTTCGTCGAACCAGCCGCGGGGAGTCCCGCGCGGCGGGGTGGCGGGTTCTTGCCGGGAGGGTTGCGGGAGGGCGGTGTCCCGGCCAGGGAAGACGGGCGGCGCCGAGTTCGGGGGGACGGGCGGCATGGTGCCGGGGCCCGGGAAGACCGGGCGGGCCGGGGCGGCGTGGCGGGCCGGGAAGGGCTGGGGGGTTGATTCCGGGCCCGGGAAGACTGGCTTGGAGCGTGTTGGTGGGGTGGGAGCTGGGGCCCAGGGAGGGGTCGCCGTGGCTGGGGGCTGTGGCGGGGTGGGTTGGTGGCTGGCTGGTGGTGGCTGGGGGGCTGCGGGCGGTTGGTGCTGGGCCGCTGGCTGCTGGGCTGCGGGCGGCTGGTGCTGGGACGGTGACTGCTGGGCTGCGGGCGGTTGGTGCTGGGCCGGTGACTGCTGGGCTGCGGGCGATTGGTGCTGAGCCGTAGACGGTTGCTGTTGGACCGGTGACCGCGGGGCCACGGGCGGCTGGTGCTGAGCCGCCGGCTGCTGAGCCGCAGACGGTTGCTGTTGAGCCGCCGGCTCCGGGGCCGCGGGCGGCTGGTGCTGGACCGCTGGCTGCTGAGCCGCAGACGGTTGCTGTTGAGCCGCCGGCTCCGAGGCCGCGGGCGTTTGGTGCTGGGCCGATGACTGCGGCACGGCGGGCAATTGCGGTTGAGCCGCTGGCTCCGGGGCTGCGGGCGTTTGGTGCCGGACCGGCGACTGCGGCACGGCGGGCGGCTGCCGCTGATCCAGCGGCTGCTGCGCGGCAGGCGATTGCTGCTGGTTCGACGGCTCCAGCGACTGCTGTACGGCGGGCGACTGCTGCTGATCCGGCGCCTGCTGCTGCACGGCCGAGGTCTGTTCCTGGTTCGGCACCTGCGGCAGCGGCTGCACGACCGACGTTGGCCGCTGGTCCGGCGACTGCAGCTCGGCCGCCGACTGCTGCGGCCCCGACGATCGCGGACCGGCAGGTTGCTGTGCGGCGGGCGACACCTGTTGCTGCTCGGTCGGCGGCTGCGAACTAGCGGGTTCTTGCTGGCCCAGCGGCTGCGAAACAGCAGATTCTTGCTGGCCCAGCGGCCGCGAACCGGCAGCGGACTGCTGCTGAGTCGGCGATTGCGGGCTCGAGTGCGGTGGCGGCTGCGCGGCAGGCGGCTGCTGCTGGCCGGAACCCTGCGAACCGGCAGCCGGGTCCTGCTGAGCCGCGGCCGGCGGCTGCGACGGCGGTCCGGCCGGCTGCGGCGGAGCCGCAGCCGGCGCTTGCGGCATAACCGGCGGCTGTTGCCAGCTCGGCGACTGCGGCACATCAGGCGACGGTGCACCGGCGGCCGGCGGCTGTGACATGGGAGGTCGCGAAGCCCCGGTGTCCGTCAGCTGTGGCACGGCAGGCTGCGGGGCCGCGGCTGACGACTCGGGCTCCGGCGCAGCAGACGTTTCCGACTGCCCGACGGCAGGCGGCTCCTGCACCTGCGATGCGGTCGGCGCAGCCGACTGCTGTTGGTGCGAACCAGCAGGCTGCAGGCCAGCCGACTGGGGTTCGGCCGCCTCGGACTCCGCAAGATCCCGCGGCTCGGACTCAGTCGACGAAGGCTCAGACGCCTCGCGCTGAACCGCGTCCCGCGACTCGTGCTCGGTCGGCGCGGATTCAGCCACCTCCGGCTGAACCGCTTCCCAGGGCCTCGCCTCGAGCTGGGGGCCGCCCAGCTGCGGCTCGTCCCGCGACTCGGGCTCAGCCGACGGAGGCACAGACGCTCCGGGCCGACCCACATCCTGCGGCTCACGTTCGGTAGGCGCGGGTTCGGCCGCCTCCGCCCGAGTCGCTTCCTCTGGCTCACGCCCCGCGGGCACGGGCTCGGCCGCCTCCGGTTGAACCGATTCCTGCGGCTCACGTCCGATAGGCCCGGGTTCGGCCACCTCCGACTGAACCGCTTCCTCCGGTCCACGCCCAGCGGGCACAGGTTCGGCCGTCCCGTGCGGCTCACGCCCGGCTGGCGCAGATTCCGGCTCGACCACATCCCGCGGCTCGTGTTCGACAGGCACGGGTTCGGCCGTCCCGTGCGGCTCACGCCCGATAGGCGCAGATTCCGGCTCGACCACATCCCGCGGCTCGTGTTCGACAGTCGCGCGCTCAGCCGCCTCCGGCCGAACCGCTTCCCAAGGCTTTGGCTCCGCAGCCGCCTCGGCCTCTGACGGCTCGGCTCGTTCCGGCGGCGACGCCACCGGCTCGGCCGTGCTCCCAAAACCCGGGCCGGCTGGCTCAGGCGACGACGCCACTGGCTCCGGCGCGGACTCGGCCGAAGCCGTCTCGGCCTCACCCGGCTCCGGGGGCGACGCCACCCGCCCGGCCGCGTTCCCACGCCCCGGCTCGGCTGGCTCCGGCGAAGAAATCACCGGCTCCGGCGCGGGCCGAGACGCGGTTTCGGGCCGCGACGGCGCATGCCCGGCCACTGCCTCGAGCTCATCGATCGACGGCTCCACGTCGCCCACCCGCGAAGCCGGAGCAGGACCAGCAGCCCCAACTGGCACCTCGGGAGCCGCATGGCGAGGCGCCCTCACCGGGCCCGGGGACTCGGACTCCGACGCCACCGACCACTCGCGCTCCTCCGGCTGCGGACGCCCGCGTCCCGGCTCCTGGCCCCACGTCGGACCCGCCCCGGACTGCCCCGGCCCCCACCCGGACGGAGGTTGCGGCACCGTCCGCCACACCGGCGCCGGCCCGATGTTCATCGGAGCCGGAGCCGGAGCCGGCGCCGGGGCCTGACCCGGCCGCGCACCCGGAGGTGGCGGCGAAGGACGAGCCGCCGGCTTCGGGATCGGATCCAAGGACGACACCAAAACCGACGTGTTCTCCGGGTCGTCGACCTTCCGTCCACTGCGCTCGCGGTAGACCATGTCGCCGTCGACGTCCATCTCCACCAGGTAGCCCGCCTCCGCGAGCTGCTCCTCGTCGAGGTCCGCCAGCCTCTCGTAGCGCGACGGCACCACGCGATAAATCGGCCAGGTCAGCGATGCGTGCTCCGCGTGGAACTGGGCCAGCAATGCCGACATCTGCTGCTGCCACGGCAGCGACATGCCCTCCGCCAGCGACCTGGGCAGCACCACGTACCCCGCGTCGACGCCCGGGTAGCCCTGGCTCAGCTGGTCGGACAGGGGCGTGCTGGACGCGGGGCGCGCCGACTGCCGGGGTGGCTGGGGCGCGCCGAACAGCGATGCCGGGTCTTGGGGCTCGCCCGAACCGGGCTTGCCCCGCTTGCCGAATTTGCGTCCCACGTGCTCATCCTCTGCCAGTACGCGGCCACCTGCTCGTGGAAGCGCCGCGACGTCGGGTGAATCGGCCGAATCCGCCGGCCCCGTTCGGGTCAAGGGCCTCAACCCATGCTAAACGCCGGGACGGACGGCCTGCGGCACCACTTCGGCCTCGTCGAACGAGAACGCCCGTGTGTGCACCGGAACACCGGTCTGCTGCGCCTCGACGACCTTGCCGTCGCCCAGGTACATCATCACGTGGTGGATCGTGTTCGGGTTCGACGGGTCGTTGGCGAGGAACAGCAGGTCACCGGGCTGCGCCTCGCGCACCGGCAGCAGCGCGCCCGCGTGGTACTGGTCGCGCGAAACGCGCGGCAGGATGATCCCCGCCGACTCGTACGCCCGCAGCATCAGGCCCGAACAGTCGTACGAATTCGGGCCCGTGGCGCCCCACACATACGGCTTGCCCTGTTCGCCCAGCGCGAAGCTGATCGCCTTCGCGGCGGCCTGGCTCGGCGGGAGCAGCTGGCCCAGCCCGGTGCCGCAGGCGACGACGTCGACGACCTGGCCGACGTTCTCCACCAGCGTCGCCGCCATCGGCTCCCACTTGTGGTAGCGGTCCGGGAAACCCGAGCGCTCGACGGCCTGCGCGGCGTCGCCCGGGCGCTTGTTCTCCCAGTCCGGCACCGCGAGCAGCACGTCGTAGAACTTGTTGACCTCGTACGTCGGGTCGGTGACCTGCGCGTACGTGCCCCAGCCCATCGACGGGCGCATCTGGAAGATGCCGAGGGAGTCGCGGTCGCCGTAGGTGAGGTTGTGCAGCCCGGACTCGGTCATGCCGGCCTGGATCGCGACCTGCCACGCGCGCGGCGCCAGCGACCGCTGCTTGCCGATCGTGATGATCAGCGCGACGATCCCCTTCTGCTCGTCGTCCAGCTTCGACGCGTCGACCGTGCCGCGCTCGCCCTCGCCGGGCTGGGTCGGCCCGACCGAGGCGTCGCAGCTGGTCAGCGACACGCCCCGGGCCTGCGCCTGCTGGTTGTCCATGACCACTTTGGCGGCGACGGCGGTGACGATCAGGGCACCGATCGCGACGAACACGACCAGTCCCAGCCACAGCCCCAGCCGCCGCACGCTCAGCTCGCCTGGTCGTAGTCGGCGACGCGCCAGCCGGCGTTGGTGTTCACGACCGTGATGGCCAGCTTCGGCCCGTCGGTCGGGATCGTCAGCTGCACCGAGCTCGTGTACGACGTGCCGACGACCGGCTCACCGGTGACCTTCGTCGCCGGGATGTTCGCCGGGTCGACCGACGCCATCACCGGCAGGTACTCCTCGGTGGTGAAGGGTTTCAGCTTGGCCAGCCACTGGTCGGAGGTGATCCCGGCCGGGTGGTCGACCCACGCCGCGGCCCACTCCTTGGCGACGCGCACGGCGTCCCCGTTGGGCGCCGCCGTCGTCGGGGTGGCCAGCGGCGCGGACAGCCGGGTCGGCAGGTTCGACGTCGGTACCGGCGCCGCGACACCCGGCGGGGTCGCGGTGACGGACGTGGTGGTCGTCCCGGTGGGGGGCGACGCCTTGGCCTGCGGCTTGCCGACCACCTTCGGCAGCACGATGCCGAGCGCGGTGACCAGGATCGCCAGGAAGATCAGCGCCCCCATCAGGTGGCGGGGCGAGCGCAGCGGCCAGCCCCACAGGCGACGGTAGACCGCGGCGCGGCCGCGGTTGGTGCGGATCGGCATCGGTCACCGCCCCATGGCTTGGTCGGTGTCCCGCTCTTCGCGGACCTCGATGCCCCGGGACGGCCGGTACAGCACGAAGACCGGCTTGCCGGCGACGACCTCGGGGTCGACGCGGCGGGGTTGCGCCCGCACGCCCGGCGTCCGGGGGACGTCCTGCGGTGTGTAGTCGCTGAAGCCGGACTCGGGCGCGCGCAGGTCGGACGGCACGACGACGGGCTCGGGCTCGTCGTTCCAGCGGCGGTCGGCCACCGGCGAGGTGTCGACGCGCCGGCTTTCCTCGCCCCGCAGCGTCGGCCGGCCGCCGGCACCGACGACGACGTAGTCGCCGGGGTCGCCGTTGGCCGGGTTGTACTGGCCGAACACGGGGGAACCGGGTCGGCCGCCCGCGGGCAGCGCGCCAGCAGGACCGCCGTTGATGGCCCCCGGCCAGGCCCCGGACCAGGCCGCGGCCGGGCGGCCGGAGCCGTTGTCGAGCCGCTGGGAGTTGGCGAAGATCGTGGCCTCCGGCCGGAACCGGCCACCCCCGGCGGTGGCGCCGAGCGGACCGCGCTGCTCGCCGTCGACGACGTCGTCGGTGTCGCGCACGTTCTGCCAGAACTCGTCCTGCGGTGTCGGGCCGTTGCGGTTGCGTTTGAAGCGCGAGAAGATCCCGCCCCCGGGCGACGGCACGGCGGCGCCGACCATGCTGACCGACATCTCGACCATCTGCCACAGGCGCCGCACCGGCCGCCCGACCATGAACAGCAGCACGGTGATGAGCCCGGCGAGGACCATCTGCGTGAGCATGTTCAGCGAGTTCCCGGCGTCGAAGATGGCCTGCAGCAGCAGCGCGTGCACCCCGGCGAGAACGGAGAGCACGACGAGGTTGAACGCGACGCCGCCGGCGACCTTGAGCACGCGGCGCAGGATCTCCGGGTGCAGCAGGGCGACGAGCCCGATCAGCGGCGCGGTGAGCGCGAAGAGGCGGATCAGGACCTGGGCCAGGAGGACACTCGCCTTGGCCAGGAGCTGGAAGAGCGAGTAGACGAGGGCCTGGCCGAGGGAGAGGAAGCCCGCACCGGTGCGGCCGCCGGCCTCGCCGGTGAAGTAGCCGGTGGCGGGGCCGAGCTTGGTGGAGATGTCCTTGTAGGCGTTCTTCTTGCCGTCGATGACGGACTGGTTGCCGTCGTCGCCGTTGCGCAGCTGCGCCCACGTGAACGCCTGCGCGTCCAGGAGCGGGCGGCCGAACTGCTCGGCCTGGGGCGCGGTCGGCGAACCGAACTCCCCCCGCACCCAGTTCTTGTAGACGATCTCGTTGTGCAGGTTCGTCGGCAGCACGTGCCGGATGACGCGGTCGTCGGAGTCGTCGACGAACCCGGCCTGGATGTTCGTCGTGGTCTGGACGATCGCCTTGTCGATGGGATCGAAGTACCGCAGCATCGCCAGCGACGACGCCGCCAGCCAGATGCCGGCCATGGCGTACAGCGCCCGTTTGCTGACCGCGGCGAGGTCACCGCGCCAGATGTTGCGGAACATCATGATCGAGAGGATCAGCGCGACCAGCCCGAAGAGCTGGGCGTAGATGTTGTTGTAGACCTTCTCGGCGCCGGACTTCACCGCGCTGTACAGCGGGTTGAGCAGCCCGCCCTCGAGCACGGTGTAGTGCAGCGAGTTCGTCGCGCCGACGATGTTCTTGCCCAGGTTGAACAGCTGGTTGCCGCCCCAGGTGTCCAAAGTGGACCCGGCCGGGGTGAGGTTCAGCCCGGAGCAGTTCGTCTCGAAGGTGTTCCAGACGAACCCGGCGTAGCTGTAGTCGACGTACGCGCTGCCGGCCTCGCCGTGCCCTTCGGCGGGGTCGATCGCGCCGACCATGCCGGCGCCGGGGCGTTCGGGGTTCGGCGCCTCGCCGCAGGCCGCCGCGCTCGCCGCCGGGGCGGTCGCGATCGCCTGCAGGCCGAGCACGAGCATGACGGCGAACATCGTCGCCTTGCGCGAGGGCGTGCGCCGGTCCGACCGCGGGCCTTCCTTGATCCGCCGCTTGAGCGCGTGCCACCCGGCGGCCAACGTCAGCAGGACCGCCAGCGTCAGCACGGTGTTCATGCGGCGTCCCGGCCGGTGCCGCCCTTTCCACCCGTGCGGGCGTGCTGCCCGGCGTGACCGTTGGTGCCGTTCGGCTGCTGGACGCCGCCCTCCACCTCGCCCGTTTCGGACGCCAGTGGGTCCGGGGCGCCGAGCAGGTTCTCGTCGGCCAACCCGACCTCCAGCTCCGCCGCCAGCTCGAAGTCCTGCTCCAGCTCGATGTCGTCCTCCGGTGGGGACGCCACGAATGGCTTCTTCTCCTCCGTGTGCGGGAGGGCCAGCTCGTTGCCCGGGCGGCGGGGCGGGGATGCCGCGTCCTTCGAGCCCGGCGTCGTGTCCATCACCGCGCGCAGGTGGTCCAGGTGCGGGCCCGAGAAGTCGACGCGGATGCGCTCCACTCCGCCCGCTCCGTCGCCGAAGATGAACTGGCGGGGCTCGATGTCGCGCTCCAGGCCTCGCTGTTGCGCGCCTGGGCGGCGGCCCAGGGCTGCCACCACCTGCTCGTAGCCCACGCCCACCGGGACCTTCAACAGCCGCAGGGCATCAGCCTGGGCGTCGTCGTCGTCCAGGCGACCCACGAACACCGAGTCCAGCAGGGTCACGAAACCCTGGATCTTCAGGAAGTCCGCCGGGATCTGGGACGACAGCAGCACCCGGACGTTCCACTTGCGCGAGTCACGCGCGAAGCGGTTCATCAGCACGCGGCCGGTCGGGACCTCGGACAGGAAGAACGCCTCGTCGATCCAGACGCCCTTGCGCATCTCCTTGGGCTTCTCGTACACCGACCGCTGGGTCAGCCACGCCGCCAGGTTCAGCATCTCGACGCCGAGGGACTCCGCGTCCGTCCAGTACTCGCGCGGGACGCCGTCCTTCGGCAGGGTCAGGCCCGCCATCGTCAAGACCGTCAGGCGGTCGTCGCGGGTTTCGGCGTACGGGTCCGCGTCCGTCTCCGGGATCAGCAGCGCCATCCGCTCGCGCATCTCGTCGAGGAAGTCCGCGACGACGCCCGCGTGCTCGTGGTGTTCCGAAGAATCCCGCCTGAGCGCATCGATTACCTGGCCCGGGTCGGCGTCGAACCGGCCGCCGACCGTGCGGACCGCGCGCAGCAGCACGATCCGGGTCTGCGCCATCCGCGAGACCTCGTACGGCAGGACACCGGTCAGGACGTCCAGCACGAGACGCCGTCGCGTCGCGCCCGCGAGGGCCTTCTCCCGGCGCCAGGAGCGCTCGGGGTCGTCCTCGTCCATGAAGTGCTCGATCAGCGGCTCGGCGACCACCCGGTACGGGTTCAGGATGCCGGGCTGGGCGTTGAGCAGGTTGATCGGCCGCGCGTACGGCCGCAGCTCCGGCAGGTCGCACAGCCGCGACAGCGGACCGGACGGGTCGAGGATCGTCCAGCTCGCCCCGGCCCGCAGCGTCTTGTAGACGATGCCGCCGCCGAGGAACGACTTGCCGGCACCCAGGCCGGCGACCATCGCGGTCAGGCCCGAGCCGTCGCGGATCTCCTGGGCCATCCACGGGTCCCAGGCCACCGGGCGCCGGGTCGCCGTGCACGTCTCGCCGAGCAGGATGCCGCGGCGGTCGCCGACCTCCGCCGTCGCCGTCGGGACCGCCGAGGACGCCCAGACCACCGACCCGCGCCGCATGTACGCGGCCGAAGCCAGCGGCTCGCCGGGGATGAACTCCCTGGCCATCGCGTACTGGGCCTCGGGGTGCTCGATCGCGATCTTCGGCTTGTAGAGGTCCAGCAGCTGCTGGGCCAAGCGCAGCGCGTCGCGCTCGGTCGGGCCGGACACCGCCAGCCGCCACCACGAGCGCACGCGGGTGGCGAGCGCGGTGAAGCCCGACGTCATCTCGTCGTCGATCTCCAGCACGCGCCCGGCCTGCCGGTTGAGCGACTGCGGCGGCTCCAGCTCGTGCTCGTCGGTGTAGTGCTTGACCTGGGAGCGCACCTTGTTCATCTGGCGCTGCAGCTCGCTGGCGACCTCTTCGGGCCGACGGACGTAGATCCGCGCCGACACCTCGACCGCCGCCGGCAGCCGGTCGGCGTGCTGGATCCACGGGTCGTCGACCTCGGGAATCTGCAGGCCGTGCATCTGCCCGACGGTGAGGATCGCCAGGTGGCGCGAGACGCCGGCGTTGGAGCCGGTGCGGCCGCGGACGGTCACCGTCGGCGCGTACGGGTCGGCGTAGTAGTCGGCGGCGTCGGTGAAGCTGGCCAGGTCCTCGGGCTCCCAGGCCGCACCGGGCACGGCGGGCATGTTCCGCGGCGCGGGCAGGCCCAGCGAGCACGAGCGGTGCATCAGCCAGGACATCTCCTCGGCGTGCACCGGGCGGCCCTCCAGCCCCGCGCTGCCGATGACCTGGTCGAGGTGCTCGACCTCGGAGTCGAGCGCGCTCAGCTCCGCGTCGACGGCCTCCGGGAGGATCTTGCGCAGCACCGGCGCGGCGCGCTCGACGGCGCGGTCGACCATCCGCCGGGTCTGCACCTGGACGCCGATGTAGACCTCTTTTTCGGCCATCGAGCGGCCCATGAGCTGCTGCTGCTCGCCGATCAGGTAGTCGTCGAACGACATCGCGCCCGGGACGTCGCCGGGGCGGCCGTGTGCGTTGTAGACGTGCGCCTCGGCCCACATCCGGATCGGGTACGGCCGGTTCGTCACGCGCAGGTGCAGCCAGCGGCCCTGCAGCTCGGCGTACTGGCCGGCGATGGCCGCGACGAGGTCGCGCCGCTGCGAGTCCGAGCGGAACGACCAGCGCTGCGGGGCCAGCCGGTACCAGGCGTAGACCTCGTAGCCGGTGCGGACCAGGTGCCCGTCGATGCTGCGCACCGCGATCGAGGGGGTGTACGCGGGGATCGCCTGCTCGCCGGTCAGGCGACGGCCGTTGCCGCCGCCCGAGCCGTTCCGCGCCGCGCGGACCTGCTCGGGCGGTTGCCACGCGCCCGAGTGTGCGTCCCGACCCCGTTTTCCTCGGCTACCGCCGCGACCGAACAACGACTACCTCCCGGCCCGAGCCGTGTTGCCGCGGCTCCGGCGCGCTCGTGGTGATCCCTGGACCACAGCACCCGGCGGCCCGCCGTGGTGCTGGTACTGCCGTTTTCGGCGGTGCTTCGGCAACGGGCGCTCGGCCCGTACCCGGACGCGGCTGGCGCTGACCGCGCCACCGGTGCCCGTGGTCACCTCACGGGGGGTGTTGAGCTCGCGACCGGCCATCGAGACCACGGTGCCCAGCGGGCGCTCGTGGCTGATCTTGGCCGTCAGCAGCCGGGTGATCACGATGGTCGCGATGAACGCCCACGCCGTCGAGAAGAACCCGAAGCTCCACCCCGCCCAGCGTTCGACGCCGAGCACGACGAAGAACGCCGGGATGCCGATGAGCCACGCCACGTAGCGCGCTCTCCAGGGAAAAGTCGCTTTCGGCGGGCCGAGCCACACGGCGTCGACCCGGTAGACCTCGTCATCAGTCCTGATCCGCACGCCGCCGCCTCAGCCGGTGAACAGGCCGGCGATCCACTGGCCCACGTTCACGCCCGCGCCGCTGACCGCGAGACCGATGATGGCGAGCGCGATGACCACGCCGGCGAGCCGGCGCATGACACCGGCGTTGTCGCCCTTGCCGCCACCCAGCCAGAGAAGCAGTAGGGCAACGGCCAGCAGCACCAGGGGGATGACGTTGTCGAGCAGCCACTGGCGCACGTTTCCCGTGCCCAGCTCGCCGGCGGCCAGCGTGTCGAGGGTGGTCAAGGTCATCATCGCGTTACTCCCGGTGCGCGGTGGGGCCCGCGCGGCTCTGGCTCAGGCGGTGCTTCGAACAACATCATGGGGGCTACGAGGGGTAGTGGTCAAAGCGCGCTGCGTAGGGGACGGCTGCCTTGTCAACCGCTGTGGCGCGCACGGCGCACGAAAACTCCACGCCACCATCATCGCGGCAAGGGCCCTCGGGTTAAAGCCCGGGCACCCATACTTCTCAGTGTGCTGACGAACTCACCCCATTGCTCGGGATTTGCTCACTGTGGGTATTGGTGCTGTCGCCGTTGTGCGGCCTGGGACAGTGTGACATGACCCGAACGGCCCCGTCGCGCGAGTCCGCTGTGTGACCACCCTCCGCCGGTCCGCACCCATGTCGATCTTGACGGTCTTCCGCCGTCCGTCACAGGGCGCTCAGGACCTCACACCATTTTCACTACATAGCGTGATCTTGGTCCTCAGGAACGGCTCTGGGCGAAAACGCCCTTCGGGAACGCACCGGCGGCAACCACGCGGCGGGTGAGGTCCCGGCCGAGCTCCTCCAGCCGGGCCAGCTTCGCCGCCCCGAGGTGGTCCCACGGCGCCTTCGCGGCGGCCTCGGTCGCGACCTCGACGCGGTCACGCACCGCGACGCCCTCGTCGGTGAGCGCGCCTTCGCCGTCGAGGATCCCGCGGTCGCGCAGCCGCTCGCCGGCGGTGGTCCACTGCTCGTCGCTCCAGCCGCGCGTCAGCTTGGCCGCGTCGACGGTGAACCCGGCGCCGGTGGCGACGTGGGTGACGAGCGCTTCCACGCCGCTCAGGCCGTTGAGGAGGAGGGCGGCGATGTGGCCGTCGCCGCGGTGCTCGCGCAGCAGCGTGATGGCGTGCCAGAGGGCGAGGTGCGGCGGCTCGGGCCAGTCCAGCCCGGCGTGCGCGGCGTAGAGGGGACGTCCTTCGGTGGTGCACCCCGCGGTGGCTTCGCGGGCGAGCTCGGCGGCCTCGACGACCTGGTCGCTCTTGAGCTCGCCATCGCCGAGGAGCCGGGTCAGGGCCCGGTCGACGCCTTCGAGCCGGGCTTCGAGGACCTGCTCCGGCGTCGCGAGGGTCCAGGCGCGCGGGATCACGCGGGCGACGACCTCGGGGTTGAAGTTGTAGAAGGTGGCGGCGACGACCTCGGGCCCGACCGCGCCCATCGCGGCCGAGCGGCCGGCGAAGTAGGGCATCCGCCCCGGTCGCAGCCCGATCCCGGTGAGCGCCGCGTCCACTTCGGGCGCGAAGTACGCCAGAGCGTGCAAGGAATCGAAGGCCGACTTGAACCGCTTCTCGTCACCCGCCATAGCGGCACCCTACTACCGAGTAACCACGCGGGACAGGCTGAAAGGCACCTTCCTCGCATGAGTCGAGAGGAAGGTGCCCTCGGGGAGTGAGGCGGACGAGCCGGCATGTAAGCCGGATCCTGTTCCCGGGTCGCCTCGCGGCTCACCGGGCGGCGGCCATCCATCTCGGCCTGCCGTCGCCGGCAGGCTCCAGCGGCCTACCCGCAGACTCGGACGGGCCGTCCTCGAACGCCTGCGCAGGAGCTCGCGCTCCCTCTTGGCCTTGCTCCGGGTGGGGTTTACCCAGCCGTCCCGGTCACCCGGGACGCTGGTGGTCTCTTACACCACCGTTTCACCCTTACCCCGGCCCTCGCGGGCCGTGGCGGTCTGTTTTCTGTGGCACTTTCCCGCGGGTCACCCCGGGTTGCCGTTAGCAACCACCCTGCCCTGTGGAGTCCGGACTTTCCTCGGACCGGGTCACCCCGGCCCGCGACCGCCCTGCCAGCTCGTCCGCGGAGAAGATGGTAGCCCAGCGCCCGGTGGCCGCCTGGCCGGGCGACCCCGCTGCGGCGCGCGCTGCGGCGCTCCGCGGCTTCCGGCACCTTGGCCGGGAGCGAGGCGCCGCCTGCCGGGCCGCGGCTCCTCAGGACAGGCCGCCGCGCAGCCGGGCGACCCCGCCGGGGCGCGACCTGCGGCGGGCGCTCCGCGGCTCCGGGCACCCCGGCCGGGAGCGAAGCGCCGCACCAGTGGCCCCTCGGTACCCGGCGGCCGGGCGACCCCGCCAACGCACGACCCGCGGCGCTCCACGGCTCCGGGCACCTCAGCAAAAGCCGCGGCCGACCCTCAGTACCCGGCTGCCGCGCGGCTGTGGTGACGAGGGCGCTCCGGTTCCGGGGGCCGCTGCGGCGGGACGATCGACGGCGCCGGGTGCTGGCGGGCCAGCTCGGCCGTCCAGTGCAGTACCGCGGCCGGGCTGTCGAGGCCGATGAGCCCGACCAGCCTGCCGCCCGAGACGAAGCCCGTGATCGGCCTGGTGCCGGGCACCGGGGACTCCAGGAGCACCGTGTCGCTCCCGAGCATCGGCCGGCCGGCTACCTGGATGCGGACGCCGTGCTGTTCGGACCAGTAGCGCGGCACCGGGGTGTACGCCGGCGAGCCCGACGGCCCGGCCAGGAGGTTCTCGGCCGCCGCGCGGCTCATCTCCACCGCGTTGAGCCAGTGTTCGTCGCGCCTCGGTGTGGCGTCGTAGCGGAGGTTGGGCCAGCGGGCGACGTCGCCCGCCGCGACGATCGTGTCGGAGCCCACGACGTGGCAGGTGGGTCCGCAGACGACGCCGTCGTCGAGGGGCAGCTTCGCGCCGCGCAGCCAGGACACCGCGGGCACGCTCCCGACGGCGACCACGACGCAGGCGACGTCGATGGCGCGGCCGTCGGCGAACTCCAGGCCGACCGACGTCGTGCCCGGGTGCCACCGGCGGATGGTGGTCCCGAGCTCCAGCCGGACGCCGCGGGCGGTGTGCAGCGCCGTCAGCCAGTCGCCGATGTCGGGGCCGAGCACGTCGGCCAGCAGGCCCCGCGACCGGCCGATGAGGACGACGTCGCGGTCCATCTCGCGCAGGCTCGAAGCGACTTCGCAGCCGATGAAGCCGTCGCCGATGACGGCCACCGGGCCGGAGCTGGTGGCGAGCGCGCGCTGGAGGGCCGTGGTGTCGGACAGGGTCCGGACGACGACGACCCGCGGGTGGCCGTGCGGCGCGCCGGGCATCCGGCGGGGTTCGACGCCGGTCGCGATGATCAGGCCGTCGTAGCGGAGCTCCTCGTCGCGGAGGTGGACGATCTGCCGGTTCGGCGACAGCGCGGTGACCGGCGTGTCGAAGTACCACTCGGCGTCGACTTCCAGGGGGTCGGCGAGCAGGGTCTGGGCCCGGCTGACCGCGCCCGTGAGCAGGCTCTTGGACAGCGCCGGGCGGTGGTAGGCGATGTCGGGCTCGGCGCCGAGGACGATGACTTCGCCGTCGAACCCGAGCTCGCGGAGCCGTTCGGCGGCGCGCAGGCCGGCGAGGCCGGCTCCGGCGATGACGATGCGTTCGCTCACGAGGTGGCTCCCAACAGGTGGATGGCTCGCATGGGACAGGCGCGCGCGGCCGCGCGGACGTTCGGCGTTTCCCCGGCTCCCGGCCGTTTCTCGTACTCGAGCTGCCCGTCGTGGCCGAGCTGGAAGACCCCGGGCGCCTCGGACTGGCAGACGCCGTAGGAGTGGCAGCGGTGGCTGTCGACGTCGACCCGCAGCGAGGCGATCTCGGGTTCGTCGGGCACGGGTTCGACCAGCCCGGCCCGGACGAGCGCCGACGCGGGCAGCACCCGCAGGACGGACAGGATCACCGGCGGCACGAGCAGCGTGATCCCGGTGAGCCAGACGACCGAGAGGTGCCCGCTCGAGATCGCGCCGAGCCAGGCGTGCCCGGCGAGCAGCCCGATGGCGAGGTAGCCGGCCTGGTGGAAGCGGAGCCAGCGGCCTTCGCGCGCGCCGCGGCGCAGGCCCGCGGTGATCGACACCGCGATGACGAGCTCGAGGCCAGCGATGCCGAGCGCGTGCCGCGGGGTGCCGTCGTAGAACGGGAGCAGCAGGTCGGCGACGCCGAACGGGTCGTCCTCGAGGAAGAGGAACGTCAGCCCGTGCAGGGTGCCGGTGGCGAGGGTGAACGCGGCGAGCAGCACGTGGCCGGTGCGCAGCGCGTCCTGGCCGCTGAACCGGCGGACCCAGCCGGTGGCGGCCAGCACGCCCCAGCACAGCGTCAGGCACATGCAGAGGTAGGTGAGGCGGCCGGACAGCGCGGCGGCCTCGGCGATCCCGGTGTCGTGCGGTGACACCGGGAGCAGCGCGGCGGACGGGGACATGGGCGGGCTTACCTCCGGGTGCGCGGCTGGGTCCTGCCGGGGGTTCCGAGCAGGCGGAGCAGGCCGAACGTGGCGACGGCGGCGAACGCCACGAAAACGGCTCCGAAAGCGAGGTCCGCGCCGCCGAGGGTGTCGTCCTCGGTGGCGGAGACGAGCAAGGACGTGGTCTCGGCGAGCCCGGTGCTCTCGAGGAGCGTCAGGTGGCCGAGCGCGGTGTCGACGGCGGTCTGGGCGAACGCGCGGACGTCGTCGTCGCGGGTGCCGGCGCGGACGTCGGAGGCGAGCCCGAAGAGGGAGCCGTACTCGGCGCGCAGGCGGTTGACGTAGGCGTGGTCGAACGCGTCGCCGGAGTCCCCGGAGAGCTCGTCGGCCCAGCCGCGCTCCTGTGCGGTGGGCGCGGCGGGGAGGGTGATGGCGAGCCGGTCGGCGACCGCGCGCAGGGCGACGTCGAGGCGGGCCTGGTCGTCGGCGATGCGGACGGCGACCGCGCGCACGCGGCGGTTGGTGGCGCGGTCGGCGGCGAGCCTGCTCGCCGGCGTCGCCCACAGCGTGTGCTGCTTCAGGCGCGCCAGCAGGGTGCGGTCGGTCTGCTGCAGCTCGCCGGCGGACGCGGGCAAAGCACAGCCGAGCACGAGCGCGGTCGTGGCGGCGAACAAGGCCACGAATCGGAACGGCATCCCCGTTGTCCCTTCGCGAAGAACGTCTCAACGGGGGTTACGGAAGAACGGCGTTCACCGGTTCTCGCCGTCACCTTTTAGTGACTGTGACGTACATCACAAGACACAATTTGAACCCTCCGCCGCCGGCGCCACGCCTAATGGGGCACGAAAACTAATGCATATGGCCTATTAAGTGTTTTTGCGCTACGCTCCGATGGCCCAACGGTCCGCCAGTCAGGTGAGGTTGCGAGCTTTATGGAAGCACCGGGCAGAGAACGTCTCGGCCACGCCGGCCACACCTCGTCCGCGACCGCGGTGCGAGCGCGTCCCGACACGGGAGACGACCTCGTCCCGCTGCTGTACAAGGACTTCCGCGCCACCCTGTTTTCGCAGGTACTGGCCCTGACCAACCATGATCGGCAGTGGACCGAAGACGTCGTGCAGGAGACCATGATCCGCGCGTGGCAGCACGCCGGCACGCTCGAACGCGAGCCCGGAATGCTGCGCGGCTGGCTGCTCACGGTGGCGCGCCGGATCGTCATCGACGGCTGGCGAAATCGCCGGGTTCGCCCGCAGGAGGTCGCTCTGGAGATCCCGGAAAACGCCGAGTCCACCGATCGCGCGGACAGTTCGTTAGCCGCACTAACGATTAGCCGGGCATTGTCGGAACTGGACGAGAAATATCAGTCCGTCATCACCGAGACATATCTCGTCGGAAACACCGTCCGGCAGGCGGCGACAAATCTGGGAATTCCCGAGGGAACCGTCAAATCGCGGTTGTACACGGCGATGCGGCAATTGCGTAAGGCGCTCGGGGAAATGGCGGTGCGATGAGGGCGAAGCACCGCGACACCGCGGCCTACGAGCTCGGTGTCCTGGACGACCCGGAAGAGTTCGAAACGCACCTGGACGGCTGTCCCCGGTGCCGGGAGCTGCTCACCGGGTTCCACCCGGTGTCCGCGGCGCTGGCCGAGGCGGCCCGGCTCGGCTACCTGCCGGGCGGCGGTCCCCCTCGCGGCGAGCCGCCGGGCTCCGGTGGCTTGGCCGGCGCCGGCTTCCCGGACCCCGGTGGCTTGGCCGGCACCGGCGCCCCGGGCTCCGGCAGCCCGACCGATCAGGTGTCCCCCGCGGCCGGCGACCCGGCGGCCGGTGACGCCGCCCGGCTCGACGTCAACTACCCGCCGCCGAGCGATGGCGCGGCCCGGCGCCGGAAGCCCCGCGTGTTCTCGCGCCGGCGGGGGATGGCCGCCGGCGCGCTCCTGCTGGGCGTGGCCGTGCTGGTCGTCTGGGCCCGGCCGACCTCCGCGAGGACCTGGTTCGCATCCGCTGCGTCCATCGTCTCCCCTGCTCAGGTTGTGGCCGGTACCGGCCATGACCTGCGGGATCTCCCGTGGTCAGCCGGTTTCCAGTAGTCTGCCCCAACCCAACATGAAAGTCCTTACGGTGGATACCGAAGTAAATTCCGAGCATCCCCCCAGCGGGGCTTCGGTACCGAAGCGCCCCGCCCCGCGGCTCCCCGGCCGCGAACCCGAGCTCAGCCGCCTGACCAGCCTGTTCCCCGTCGCGCTCGGGGGCACGGCCGCGAGTGCGGTCCTCGTCGGCGAGTTCGGCATGGGCAAGAGCGCCACGCTCCGCACCACCGCCGCGCTCGCCGCGGACGCCGGCTTCACCGTCGCGGTCGCCACCGGGTCGCGGCTGGAGAGCCACCTGCCCGGCGGGCTCGCCCGCCAGCTGGCCGACGTGCTGGACCCCGGCTCGGCGCAGCTGCCCGCCGAGTGCGGCCCGGCCGGCGAGGGCGAAGCACTGGACCGCTTCTTCCGGATCATCCGGGAAGCGACCGAGCGCGGCCCGCTCTTCCTCGGCATCGACAACGTGCACCTCGCCGACGCCTGGTCGATGCGCTGCCTCGCCTACATCCGGCACCGCGTGCTCGACCTGCCGGTGTTGATCATACTCACGTCCCTGATCGGCCACCCGCCGCACCGCGAGGTGGCGCTGCTGGAAATGGCGGGCTGCACGCCCGCGACGATCACCCTGAACGGCCTCGGCGACGCGGGCGCGGCGGAGATCCTCGGGCTCGCCCCGGGTGAGCTCGCCACGGCCTGCCGCGAGGCGACCGGCGGCAACCCGTACCTGCTGCAGGCGCTGCGGCCGCGGCTGCTGCCCGGCGCGGACCCGCACGAGCTCGGCTCGTCGCTGATCGGGCAGGTGCTCCACACGCGGATGAAGGAGTTCCCGGACGCGCCGGCGATCCTGCACGCGGCCGCGATCCTCGGCGAGGACGCCGGCTTCGACCTGCTGGCCCAGCTCGCCGGCGTCGACGAGCTCGACGCGCTGCAGGCGATCGACACGATGGTCCGGCTGCACGTGCTGAACAACAGCAACGCACCGACGCTGACCTACCCGTTCGTCCGCAACTCCGTGCTGCGGGACATGCCGAAGACGACGCGGGCGGTCAACCACGCGCGGGCGGCGAAGCTGCTGTCGGAGACCGGCGCGCCGGCCGAGCGCGTCGCCGCGCACCTGCTCGACGCGACGTCGATCCGGATCCCGTGGGGCGTGGACGTCCTGCGGCTGAGCGCGCGCAACGCCGTGTTCTCCGGCCGTCCCGAGCTGGGCGCGCGGTACCTGCGGCGCGCGCTGGAGGAGCGCCTGACGTCGGGGCGCCGGGTGGCCGTGCTGCTGCAGCTGGCCCACGCGGAGTTCCAGGTCGACCCGCCCGCCGCGGCGCAGCGGGTGCGGGAGGCCGTCGACACCATCGGCAACCGCGACACGGCCGCGTTCATCGCTTCGGCGATGCTGCTGTCGCTCTGCGGCGGCCAGGACGCGCGGCTCGCGATCAGCGCGGCCGGACAGATCGCCGCCCGGCTCGACGCCGGTGGCCCGGACGCCGTGTGGCCGCTGCTGTGCATGACCTACCTCGCCGAGGCCGGCAGCCGGCTCGGCCCGCCGCCGGAGTTCCGCGACTTCGAAGAGCAGTGGGCGCCGCCGACCGACCCGGCGGCGCAGCGCAGCCGGTCGGCACTGCTGGCGCTCGACGCCGTCCGCAACGGCGAGTCGGCGCCGGAGGCCGTCAAGCACTTCGCGGACGCCTTGAGCCTCACCGCTTCGCCCCCGTCCGGCGAAGGCGAGCTGTTCGAGCAGCACTACTTCTTCACCCTCGCCACCGCGGTGCTCGCGGACGAGCCGGTGCACGTCGACCGGCTGTGCCGCGTCCTGGACGTCGAGCGCGAGCCGTGGGACGTGCACGTGCCGCACGGCGCGCTGCCCACCCTGGCCCGCGGGATCGCGCTGCAGGCCAGCGGCGACCTGCAGCGGGCGAGCGTGCACTTCGAGTCGCTGCTGCGCCGCTTCGACGAGCGCGGCGGGACGACGACGTGCCCGGTCGGCGTGCTGTGCGCGGCGAAGCTCGTCGAGTGCTGGGTGGACCTGGGCCGGTTCGAGGCGGCGACGTCGCTGCTGGACCGGATGGACTTCGTCGCGAGCCAGGGCCTGTTCACCCACACCTACCTCCTGTACGCGCGCGGCCGCCTGCGCGTCGCGACCGGGTACACGCGCTTCGGGTTCGAGGACCTGCTCAGCTGCGGACGCCGGCTCGCCCACCACGGCATGCGGTTCCCGGGTTTCGTGCCGTGGCGCGCGCACGCCGCGCGGGCGGCGCTGGCGCTGGGCCAGGCCGACGACGCGGCCCGGCTGGCGGAGGAGGACATGACCGCCTCGACGCGCTGGGGCGCTGCGCGGCCGCTGGGCACGGCGCTGACGACGCTCGGGCTCGTCCGCGAGGACGACGAAGCCGAGCGGGCGCTGAACAAGGCGATCACGACGCTTCGCTCGTCCCCGGCCCGCCTCCAGCTGGCGACGGCGCTGACCGAGCTCGGCTCGCTGCAGGCGCGCCACGGTCAGTCCGAAAAGGCCATCGAGACGCTGCGGCAGGCCGTCGAGCTGAGCGAGCACTGCGGCGCGCGTCCGCTCGCCCGGCGCGCGGCGGAGGAGCTGCGTTCGGCACGGCGGGCGCTGACGCCGGCCAAGGACAACGAGCACGGCCTGACGCGGCAGGAGAACCGCATCGCCGTCATGGCCGCGCAGGGGCTGACGAACCGCGAGATCGCGACCGCGCTGCACCTCACGCGGCGGACGGTGGAGCTGCACCTGTCCGGCGCGTACCGCAAGCTCGGCATCCCCGGCCGCGCGGAACTCGGTGGCGCACTGGCGAAGTCACAGCGCGGCGGGTGACTTCCCACCGCGTGGACGCGCGTTGACCGTCTCGTGCGTCGTTGCTCTACTCGGGCCATGTCGCTCGAAGAGCCGTTGAAATTCGCCTACTGGGTCCCGAACGTGAGCGGTGGCCTCGTCACGTCCGACATCGAACAGCGGACGGACTGGGGCTACGAGTACAACCGCGATCTCGCTGTGCTGGCCGAGAACAGCGGGTTCGAGTACGCGCTTTCGCAGGTGCGGTACACCGCCAGCTACGGCGCCTCCTACCAGCACGAGTCGACCGGGTTCAGCCTGGCGCTGCTGCTCGCGACGCAGCGGCTCAAGGTGATCGCGGCCGTCCACCCCGGACTGTGGCACCCCGGCGTGCTGGCGAAGTTCATCGCCAGCGCCGACGTCATCTCCGGCGGCCGCGCGGCGGTCAACGTCGTGAGCGGGTGGTTCAAGGGCGAGTTCACCGGCCTCGGCGAGCCGTGGCTGGAGCACGACGAGCGCTACCGGCGGTCCGAGGAGTTCATCCGCGTGCTGCGCGAGCTCTGGACGAACGACCACGCCGAGTTCCGCGGCGACTTCTACCGGATCCACGACTTCGACATCAAGCCGAAGCCGGTCGCGGCACCGCACCCGGAGATCTTCCAGGGCGGCAACTCGACCGCGGCGCGCAAGCTCGCGGGCAGCGTGTCGGACTGGTACTTCAGCAACGGCAAGGACTTCGACGGCTTCAGCGAGCAGGTCTCGGAGGTGCGCGGGTACGCCGCGTCCCACGAGCGGACTGTCCGCTTCGGACTGAACGGGTTCGTGATCGCGCGTGAGTCGGAGAGCGAAGCTCGCGCGGTTCTGAAGGAGATCGTCGCGAAGGCCAACGTCGAGGCGGTCGAGGGGTTCCGGTCGGCCGTCAAGCAGGCCGGGAAGTCCACTTCGGACGCCAAGGGCATGTGGGCCGACTCGGAGTTCGAGGACCTCGTCCAGTACAACGACGGCTTCCGCACGAAGCTGATCGGCACGCCGGAGCAGATCGCCGACCGGGCGATCGAGTACAAGAAGCGCGGGGCGAACCTGCTGCTGCTCGGGTTCCTGCACTACCTGGAGGACGTCGAGCACTTCGGCAAGCACGTGCTGCCGGTCATCCGGGCGAAGGAGCAGGACCTCGCGCGCGGCGCCGCGACCCCGGAGCCGCTGGGCGTCTGAAGGCCCGTCTAGCGTGAGCCGGTGAACTTCTGGGCAGGCGCGGGAAGCCTGATACTGCTGGCCGGCGTCCTGGTCTTCGCGATCGTGCGGCCGCGCGGCTGGCCCGAAGCCGTCGCCGCGGTGCCGGCCGCCGGGCTCGCGCTGCTGTTGGGGCTCGTGCGCCCGGAGGCGGCCGGGCAGCGCGCCGTCGAGATCCTCCCGACGCTGGGCTTTCTGGCCGCGATCCTGCTTTTGTCCTTTTTGGCCAGTGTGGACGGCGTGTTCACCTGGCTCGGCAACCGCCTGGCCGAGGCCTGCCACGGCAAGCCGCGGCGGCTGCTGGTCCTCACCTTCGCCGCGGCGTCCGGGGTGACGGCGATCCTCAGCCTGGACGCGACGGTCGTCCTGCTCACCCCGGTCGTCCTGGCGACGGCGACGAGCCTCCGCCTTCCGGCCCGGCCGCACGTTTACGCGTGCGCGCACCTGGCGAACTCGGCGTCGACGCTGCTGCCGGTGTCGAACCTGACGAACCTGCTGGCGTTCGGCGCGTCCGGCCTGACGTTCGCCGGGTTCACGGCGGCGATGGCGATGCCGTGGCTGGTCACGATCGGCATCGAGCTGCTGGTGTTCCTGCGCTTCTTCGCCGCCGACCTGCGCCCGCGCCCGGCGGCGGAGCCGGTGCGGCATCTGGAGACCCCCACGTTCTCGCTGGTCATCCTGGGTCTGACGCTGGCCGGTTTCGCGCTGGGCCCGCTCGGCCACGTCGAGCCGGTGTGGATCGCGGCGCTGGCGGCGCTGATCCTCGGCACCCGGGCGCTGGCGCTGGGCAAGATCAAGCCGTGGCAGCTGGTCACCGAGGCGGCGCCGCAGCTGGTCCTGTTCGTGCTGGGCCTGGCGGTGGTGGTGGAGGCCGTGTCGGAGCACCTGCTCGGCGGCCTCCTGCGCGACGTCCTGCCGACGTCGGCGGGCCTGGTCGACCTGCTGCTGGCGGCCGGGGTGGCGGCCCTGCTGGCCAACCTGGTGAACAACCTCCCGGCGACGCTGATCCTGCTGTCGGTGCTGGGCCCGCACCCGGCGCCGGGAGTGCTGCTGGCGGTGCTGCTGGGCGTCAACATCGGCCCGAACGCGACGTACCTGGGCTCACTGGCGACGCTGCTGTGGCGCCGGACGTTGCCGGAACACCCGTCGGCGAAGACGTTCCACGCGCTGGGGCTCATCACAACGCCCCTGTGCCTGGTCGCGGCGACAGGGGCGTTGTGGCTCGGTCTCAGCTGGGCATCGTGATCGTCTGGCCCGGCTTCATCGTCGCGCCGCAGTCGTCCAGCGGGCCGCCGAAACGGTCCGCGGCCACCTCCGGGATCGTCTTCGCCGCGTAGTCCTGCGCCGCCTTCAGCTTCGCCGGGTCGGTCACCGCGTCCTTGCGGACCCAGTCGCCGTTGCGGAGGCCCTCGATCGGGGAGCTGTAGATCAGCACGTAGTCGCGGTCCAGGCGCGGGTCCAGGGCGATTCCGTTGCCCGCCGCCCAGGGGCCCCACGAGTGGATGAACGTCGGCTTCACCGTGTCGAACACGTAGTCGCGCAGGCCGGCCAGGTCGTTGTCGTGGACCAGGTCGGCGATCGGCTTGTTGACCAGGCCCGCCATGTCGACCAGCTCGAGCCGGCTGGTCATCGACGACCCGCCGAGGTCCGGCAGCAGCAGGGACGCCTTCTGGATGCCCAGGATGTCCGCGTACGTGTTGAACCCGCGGCCGAAGCGGTCGGCCACCAGGCACGCCGTGATGTTCGGGTTCTTCGCGAACTTGTCCGCGGCCTGCGCGAACCCGATCGCCGACGGGACGAACGCGCCCACCAGCACCACGACGATCCCGATCCGCAGCAGCGCCCGGCGGTGCTTGAGCAGCTCGCCCGCCGACAGCGTGCCCGCGATGACCGCCAGCGGCCAGATCGGGCTGGCGAACCGGTGCTGGTACATCCAGTCGGCGACCATCACGCCGTACGCGACGATCCCCAGCGCCAGCGGCACCAGCAGCGCGATCAGCGGACGCCGCCACGGGGCCTTGACCAGCGCGAACACGATCACGAGCAGCAGCAGGACGACACCCGCCCAGCCCGCGTAGCCGGCCAGCTCGAACGGCCGCTTCAGCGCGTCGAAGCCGGGCAGGCCCTGCTGCTTGGCCACCGACGGGTTGGCCAGCAGGCGCCCGAACTCCGAGTGCCGCCAGACGACGTACCCGCCGAACGGGACGGCGAACGCCGCCACCGACAGCAGCGCCAGGCGGAAGCTCTTCCAGAACAGGCCGCCGCGCAGCAGGAACAGCGCCGCCAGCGGGTACGCGCCCGCGTAGATCAGGCCTTCCGGCCGGGTCAGCGCGGCGAACGCGACCATGACGCCCGCCCAGATCGCGACCTTCGGCGTCAGGAGACGGTCGTTGCGGACCGCGACGAACAGCGTCACGGCCAGCGTGACGACCACGAACGCGAACAGCGAGTTCTCCAGGCCCGACACGACCCAGATGACGAACGACGGGATCGTCGCCAGCGTCAGGCCGGCGACCAGCGTGGCCAGCCAGGCGAAGCGCGGGAAGATCTGCTTCGCGGCGATGTAGCCCGCCGTCAGGATGCCGCCCGTGAACAGCAGCCCCAGTGCCTTGGGGAACAGCACGTAGTCCGGGAGGCCGAACAGCATGCCGTGGTCGAAGAGGCCGACGAGCTTGCCGACGCCGAGCAGCACCATCCACGTCGGGTCGGAGAAGCCCTCGACCGGCGGGGCGCCCGGCTGCAGCACCGGGCCGAGGCCGTCGGCGAAGCTGCGGGCGTAGGAGAACGTGATGGCGGCGTCGTCGACGATCCAGTGGCCGTAGCGGGCGGCGTGGACGGCCACCGCCGCGACGCCGGCGAGCACGGCCAGCACCGGCGCCAGCCGCGAGCCCCAGCTCCGCGTGGTCGTCGCGGGTGCCGGGTCCTCGGGGACGTCGCTCGGGGAGGTCTCGGTGAGTGCGCTAGCCGTCATGTCCTCGTCACTGTTCCGCCCGCAGGCCTCTGCCGGTGGGATGCGCACGAGCTGGCGCCCCATGAAGTGGACCCGAGGCCGGGTCCACCGCCGCGGCGTCGCGGTCGAGACACTGTAGCCAATACCCCATCCGGGGTCCGCCACGCGTCGGCATTGAGCGTGATCCGTCCCACATTTCCCTCGTCAGCTCGGTGGCCGGTCAGGTCAGGTGCGACGTGTCGTTGACCAGCCGGACCGAAGCGTTCCCGTCGGGGTAGAACTCGACGATCGACAGCGACGCCAGGTCCAGGTGCAGCCGGAACAGCAGCTGCGGGCCGGCGTCGAGGCCCATCCGCAGCAGCGTCTTGATCGGCGTCACGTGGCTGACCAGCACCAGCGTCTTGCCACCGTGCTCGGCGATGAGCTCGTCGCGGGCCTTGCGGACGCGCCGGTGGACGACGTCGAAGCTCTCCCCGGCGGGCGGCGGCACCGAGCTGTCGCCCAGCCAGGATGAGTGGAGCTCGGGGTCGCGGTCGGCCGCTTCGGCGAAGGTCAGGCCCTCCCAGTCACCGAAGTCGGTCTCGATGAGCCCGGGGTGGGTCTCGACGCGGCCGCCGAGCGCGTCGGCGACGGCCTGCGCGGTCTGCTTCGTGCGGGTCAGCGGCGAGGAGATGATCGGGACGGCCTCGCCACCGACGCCGCCGTCGACCAGGCCGTCCATCGCGGCCAGCCGCTTCGCCGCCGCGGCGGCCTGCGACCGGCCCAGCTCGGTCAGCGGGACGTCGCCGCGGCCGGAGTAGCGGCGCAGCGCCGACATCTCCGTCTGGCCGTGACGCAGCAGGAGCAGCCGGGTCGGCGTGCCTTTCGCGCCGGTCCAGGCCACGGTCGCGCGGTCCGGCTTCCGGGTCGGCAGCTTCGGCGCGGGCTTCCCGGCGGCGGGCTTTCCGGTGGCCGCGTCCATGGCTTCGTTGGCCAGCCGGTCGGCGTGGGAGTTCTGCGCCCGCGGGATCCACTCGTACTTGACGCGGGAGAAGCCGGCGGCCAGCTCCTTGGCCCGCTCGGCCAGCGGCTGCATGTCCGGGTGCTTGATCTTCCAGCGCCCGGACATCTGCTCCACGACGAGCTTCGAGTCCATCCGGACGTCCACAATGGACGCCCCGAGCTCGGCCGCGGCGGCCAGCCCGGCGATCAGGCCGTTGTACTCGGCGACGTTGTTGGTGACGACGCCGAGACTTTCCTTGCGCTCGGCGAGGACCTCGTCGGTCGCGGCGTCCTTGACGACCGCGCCGTAGCCGGCCGGGCCGGGGTTGCCCCGCGAACCGCCGTCCGCCTCGATGACGACGTGCGAAGTCACAGACCCGACTCCATGGTCCGGACCAGCACCGCACCGCAGTTCTCGCACTGGATGACCTCGTCCTCCGGCGCGACCTTGATCTCGGCGATCGTGTTGCGGTCCATCTCCAGCTGGCACGCGCCGCAGCGGCGGGCGCGCAGCAGCGCGGCGCCGATGCCCTTGTGCTCGCGGACGCGCTCGTACAGCTTGAGCAGCGGCTCCGGGAAGCGCGGCAGCAGCTTCGCGCGGTCTTCGTCGCGGCGGGCGCGGGTGGTGTCGAGGTCCTTGAACGCCTCGTCGCGGCGGGCGACCGCGGCGGCGACCTCGGCCTCGGCCTTGTCGACCTCGGCGCCGGTGCGCTGCGCGTCCAGGCCGAGGGCCTCGCGCTGCTCCATCAGCTCCAGCAGGTCGTCCTCCAGCGCGCTCTGCCGGCGCTGCAGGGTCTGCAGCTCGTGCTCGATGTCGGTCATCTGCTTCGCGTTGACCGAGCCGCCCGCCAGGAGCTTGCGGTCGCGGTCCTCGCGGGCGCGCACCGACTCGATCTCCTTCTCCTGCCGGGCGATCTCGCGGTCGAGGTCGGAGGCGGCGGTCTCCACGGAGACGAGCGCGTCGCGGCGCTCGCGGGCCGTCTTCTCCCCCGCGTCGATCTCGGCCAGCTCGGGCAGGGTGCGACGGCGGTGCGCGGTGCGCGAGAGCTCGGCGTCCACCTTGGCGAGCTCGAGCAACTGACGCTGCACGGCGGGTTCGGCCTTCACGGTGCTCCCTCTAGATCGATGTGCGCTCGGCGCGGACGTTCCACGGGTCGGTGCACCGCGTGGAGACGTAGGTGTCGACGTTACCCGCAAACGCCTCCGCCACGACCGCCGAGGCTTGCCCGCACCAGGGCCATTCGCTGGCCCAGTGGGTCAGCCCGACCAGCACGGGCACGGCGCCCGGGTTCGCGAGGTGCTCACCGGCGGGGTGATGCCGCAGGTCGGCGGTGACGAAGGCGTCGACGCCGGCCGCGGTGGCCTGCTTCAGGTAGGAGTCCCCGGCGCCGCCGGACACCGCGACGGTGCGGATCGGGCGGTCGGCGTCGCCGGCGCCGAGGACCCCGGGCACGGTCGCGGGGAGGGCGTCTGCGACGCGCTGGACGAACATCGCGAACGGCTCGGCTTCGGGCAGTTCGCCGAGGCGGCCGATGCCGGTGACGCCGTCTTCGTTGGGTGCCAGCGGACCGGTCACGCGCAGCCCGATCGCCCGCGCGAGCGCGTCGGAGACACCGGGGTCGGCGGAGTCGGCGTTGGTGTGCGCGCAGTGGAGGGCGATGCCTTCGCGGATCATCCGGTGCACCAGCGAGCCCTTGGCGGTGTCCGCGGGGACGCCGTGCACGCCGCGCAGCAGCAGCGGGTGGTGCGCGACGATCAGCTGCGCGCCGAGGTCGGCGGCTTCGTCGACGGTCTCGGCGACCGGGTCGACGCAGAACAGCACGCGCGTGACGGGCTCGGCGGGGTCGCCGCAGACGAGGCCGACGGCGTCCCACGACTCGGCGAGCGCGGGCGGGTAGGCCTGGTCCAGGACGGTGATGATTTCGGAAAGCGCGGGCACCGGGGGATCTTCGCATGTACGGTCGCGAGCCATGCGAGTACTGGCTGTGCTCTTCGCGGTGGTGTCCGGCCTGGTCCTGGCTTCGGTCCCGGCCTCGGCTTCGAGCGCTTCGCTGTGGCAGCTGACGGACCTGGCGGCCCAGCGCGTCGCGATCGCCGACAAGGTGGCGGCGGCGAAGTACGGCACGCCGTCCCCGATCGACGACCCGGTGCGCGAGCAGCAGATCTACGACTCGGTGGCGGCGCGGGCCCCGGAGCTGGGCCTCGACCCGGCGGACGCGGTGCGGTTCTTCCACGCCCAGATCGAGGCGAACAAGGTGGTCCAGCGGGGGCTGTACGCGCGCTGGGACGCGCACCCGTCGGAGGCGCCGACGACGAAGCCGGACCTGGGCGAGATCCGCCCGGTGATCGACCGGCTGAACACGGGGCTGCTGACGGAGCTGAGCGCCACGCTCGCGGCGCGGAAGGCCCGTTCGTGCCCGGCACGTCAGCTGGTGGCGGCGGGCGTCGCGGACGTGGTGCACCGCTTCGACGTCCTGCACGCGCGGGCGTTGAACGAGGCGACGTCGGCGACCTGCATCACCCGTTAGGGGCGCCCCGGCGGCGGGTCCACCGCCGCCGCCGCGAGCGCCGGGTGGAGTGTCAGTTGCAGTTGCCGCAGCAGCCGCAGCCCTGACCCGTGCACTTCGAGCAGCATCCGTGCATGATCGCTTTCCTTCCGGTTCGCGTCCTCGCGCAAACGACGCTAAGTGGCCGCGGCGGTGAGCGGGTACCGCCGAGCGAGCGGGTGACCGGGTGAACCGGCCGGTTACGCTCGCGAGGTGACGCACCTCGTCTTCGTCTGCTCCGGCAACATCTGCCGCTCCCCGATGGCCGAGCTCGTGTTCCGCGCCCACCTCGACGACGCCGGCCTGGCCGACGCCGTCCGCGTGTCCAGTGCCGGCACCGGCGGCTGGCACGAAGGGGAACCCGCCGACAAACGCGCTCGGGCCACGCTCAAAGCCCACGGCTACCCGACCGCGCACGTCGCTTCCGAAGTCTCGGACGAAGACCTCGGCGCCGACTTGCTGCTGGCCGCCGACGAAGGGCACGCGGAGTTCCTGCGGTCCCGCGTCGACGACCCCGCGAAGGTGCGGCTGCTGCGGTCGTTCGACCCGTCGGCCCCCGAAGGCGCCGAAGTCCCGGACCCCTACTACGGCGGTGACGACGGCTTCGAAGACGTCCTCGGCATGATCGAACGCTCGGTGCCCGGTTTGCTGGATTGGGTGCGTTCGCGCGGGTAGAAGTCACAGGTGACGGAGGTCGGCGGGCGGCCGGGGCTGGGCACGGCCTACCGTGGTGGGGTGCGGTTGAGGTTCCTGCTCAAGCCCGGGTGGCTGGCGCTGACGGTGGTGGTGTTCACCTTCGCCATCTGCTGCTTCACGCTGCTTTCACCGTGGCAGTTCAGCCGCAACACCGAACGCCTCGAGCAGAACTCCGCGCTAGAGGCGTCGTTCACCGCGCCGCCCCTGCCGCTGACGCAGCTGCTGCCGCCGGGAAGCGCGCCCGACCAGCACACGGAATGGCACCTCGTCTCGATCACCGGCCAGTACCTCGCGGACAAGGAAGTCGTCGCGCGGCTGCGGACCGTCCAGGGCGAGGGCGCCTTCGAGGTGCTGACGCCGCTGCGGACCACCGACGGCACGGTCGTCCTGGTCGACCGCGGGTACGTCCGGCTCGACAGCAAGTCCGGCGTGCTGCCGTACGCGCCGCCGCCGGCCGGGACCGTTTCCGTGACGGCCCGGGCGCGCGCCGACGAGACCGACCCGAAGAACCGGGACGCGTTCGCCGACGCCTCGACCGGCGGGCAGCTGCAGAGCTACGTCGTCGACTCGCGGGTGGTCGCGCGGGCGGGGAAGCTCGACATCCGGCCGGGGTACTTCCAGCTCGACACGAACCAGCCCGGCGTGCTGGGCGCGCTGCCGCTGCCGCAGACCGATTCGGGGCCGTTCCTGTCGTACGCGCTGCAGTGGATCGCGTTCGGCGCGATGGCGCTGCTGGGCTGGCTGTACTTCACGGTGCGTGAGCTGAAGCCGGGTGGCGCGCTCGTCTCCGAGGAGGCGCCGACGCGCCGGAAGTCCGTCGCGGAGATCCTCGCCGAAGACGAGCTGGCCGAAAGTGGCCATCAGAAGTAGCTCGTTATTGGCCCTTCTTCCGGGCCACTTGTCGGCGTGACACTGGGATCATGCTGATCCACCCGTGGGACGCCGCTTCGGACGACGAATGGCGCGAATGGCTGTCCACGCACGACTTCGGCCAGCTGATCGCCGGCGGCACGGGCCGCGACCTGCCGGTGGTGACCCCGGCGCACTTCGCGTTCGACGGCGACCGCACGGTGTTGACGCACCTGGCGCGGCCGAACCCGATCTGGCCGCTCCTGGAGGAGCACCCGCGAGCGCTGCTGACGGTGGTCGACGACTACACGTACGTCCGCGCGGACTGGAACACGACGGCGGACCCGGCCTTCGGCGTCCCGACGTCGTACTACGCGACGGTGCAGCTCGAAGGGGACGTACGGCTGGTCGACGACCCGGAAGCGAAGGCCGCGTTGCTGGAGAAGCAGTTGCGCCACTTCGAGACCGACGGCGCACGAGCGCGGGTCAGCGCCGCGCCGGAGTCTTCGGACCGGCGGTTGCTGCCGGGGATCCGCGGGATCGAGTTCACGATCACGGGCGTGCGGGCGAAGTTCAAGTTCGGCGGCAACAAGACGGCCGAAGACCGGGAGCGGATCGGTTCCCGGTTGGCCGAGCGCGGTGGCCGGCTGGACGCGGAGGCGTTGACGCAGCTGCGCCGGCGCGCCTGACGGGGACCCCACCCCGCCGGAGCCGGGCAGGATCCGGTGCATGACGCACTGGGGAATCCGGCCCGGGCCGCGTGGAGCGGCCGCGCTCTTCCACGAGCTCGAACGGATCCGCGCCACCGCCCGGGTGCTCGACCGCGCGCTGGGTGAGGTCGTCATCGACCGGCGCAGAGCGGAGATCCGGGCGCAAGCGCGTGCTTTCGCCGCGGAGCTGCGCGCGACCGCACACCGTCACGATGCGGGGCCGCACCTCGAACCGGCCGCCCGATGCGCGCTGGACATCGCGGCCGGCTTGCCCCTGCTGGGCAACCGGTACGCGACCCTGGTCCGGGCCCGCGACTCGGGTCAGGCGGTCGAACGGGCTGTGGTGGCGGACCTCAGGTCGCGGCTGGCCGCGGCGGTCGCGGGGATCACGGCCGACCTGTCGGACCTCGATCTGTCCGGCTTCGGCCTGTCGAGTCGTGAGCTTTCCCAGCCGGGGACCGGTGACCTGCGCCGGCTGCGGGGCATCGTGTGGACGGCGAAGACGATCTGGCCGCCGGGGCTGGCGCCCAGGGTTCGCGCGCGCTCGCACGAAATCGCCGTGGGCGTGTTCCGCGTCGAGCCGGGCGCTCCGGGCGAGCCGGCGCCGGTCCGGCTGCCGCGGCTCGACTCGCTGGACGTCGAGTTCGGGTGGCAGCTCGCCGAGAGCCTGTTCGCGGAGATCGACCTCGACGCCGCCGCGATCGGGTACGGCGCCGACGGCACCGCGCTCGACGGCTACGACGTCTTCTTCAACAACGTGCGCAGCCCCTGCGGCGGTATCCGGCAGGCGCGGCGGGACGAGGACGCGAACGAGGACCTGATCCGGATCTCGTTCCGCGAACTGGACGCCGACGTGCGGAAGATCGAGTTCGTCGTGACCATCTACGACGCCGCCACCCGCGGTTTGAGCTTCGCGCTGATCGAGGACCCGTACCTCCGGCTCGTCGGTCCGGACGGCGTCGTGCCGGCCGGCCACGGGCCTGACGGCCTCTCCGACGGCACCTCGGCGGTCTGGGGCTCGCTGCGCCGCGACCGGCGTGGCTGGTCCTTCCACCCGGAAGCGCGCGACCACCGGGGCTGGTGACGATCAGCGCGAGCGGCGCCAGAGCCCGGCGACCACCGCGAGCACCACCGACGTCACCCCGGCCAGCCACCCGACCACCCGGGACAGCTCCACCGCCCGCGTCACATGCCCCGCGTCCGGGTTCCGCCCCACGCCCAGCACCGGCAGCTCCGCCACTCCGTGCGGGTAGACCGTCCGCCCGCCGACGCGGACCTCCAGTGCTCCCGCGAAGGCCGCCTCCACGCGGCCCGCGTTCGGGCTCGGGTGGGCGATCGTGTCGCGGCGCCAAGCGCGCCACGCTCCGCCCGCCGAACCGCCGACCACCGGGGCCGCCAGTACCGTCAAGCCGGCCGCCACGCGGGTCGGGACCAGGTGGACCAGCTCGTCGAGCCGGTCGATCGCCCAGTGGCCCTGACGTCCCAGGCGCGACCCGCGGAGCAGGCTCACCGCCCGCGCGCCGAGCAGGCCCGGGACCCCCGCCACCGCGCCCCAGACCAGGGGCGCCACGACCGCGTCCGACGTGTTCTCCGCCAGCGTCTCCACCGAGGCCCGCGACAGCCCCACCAGCTCCAGGCCGTCGGCCACGCGGGGGTCCAGTTCGGACAGTGTCGCGCGCGCCGGGTCGAAGCGGGACTCCTCGAGGTCGCGCGCCAGCTCCGTGCCCTGCAGGGCCAGCCCGGCGGCACCGAGCACCGCCCACGTCGACACCGCCGTCGCCGTCGCCTGCACCAGCGGGCGGCCGCGGCCGGCGCGCTCGAGCAGGAGACCGCCGGCCACCACGGCGCCGGCCACCACGATCGCCGGGCCCTGCGGGAGCCGCCGGAACGCCGTCACCGGAGGCCGGCGGCGCGGGTCGCCGAGGGCACCGTCGGCCGCCACGCCCAACACCAGTCCGATCGCGCGCGCCGCGCTCACCCGTGCCCCCCGGCAGAAGAAAGTCCAGTTCCCGAGGCAGGCTACTCGCCCTCGGGACACCGCCTTACTCGACCAGCGCCGCGATCTCCTCGCGCGCCTGGACGACGATGTCGCGCATCGCCCGCTCCGCCCGGTCCGCGTCGCCCGCCGCCACCGCCGCGGCCACCTCCAGGTGCAGCGCCACGGCATCGGGCTGCGGCTCCGGCGGCATCAGCCCGTGCCCGGTCCGCCCGGTGAGCACCTCCGCGACGACCTCGGACAGCTGCGCGAACATCGGGTTCCGGGACGCGCCGAGCAGCAGGTCGTGGAACGCGATGTCGAACTCGAGGAACGTCGTGAGGTCGCGCGCCCGGGCCGTCCGCGCCAGCCGCTCCCCCAGCGCGCCGAGGCGGCCGCGCTCCTCCGGCGTCGCGCGCAGGGCCGCGTACCGCGCCGCGCACGGCTCGATCGCCGACCGCAGCTCGTTCAGCGTCGCCAGCGCCGCCGGGCGCGCCGGGCCGTCGAGCTGCCAGCGGATCAGCCGCGGGTCGTAGTGGTTCCACTCGGCCGGCTCCCGGACGATCACGCCGACCCGGCGCTTGCTGCTGGTCAGCCGCATCGTCTCCAGCACTCGGACGACTTCGCGCGCCACCGTCCGCGAAGCGCCGAAGCGCTCTTGAAGCTCTTCGGAGCGCAGGACGGTGCCTGGTGGCAGCGCTCCGTTGGCGATCGACGCGCCGAGGGCGTCCAATACCTGCTCGTGTCCCACTCGGCCAACCTAGTCGTCTGATTCGATTAAGTAGTACTTCATCTTGAATAAGTAGTACTTTTTAGTTTGACTCACCTGGGCACAACGACGTGGGAGGTGCGGATGACCGTCATCGTGGTGATGGGGGTGTCAGGCTCCGGCAAGACGACGATCGGCACGGGACTCGCGACCGCGCTGGACGTCGAGTACGCCGAGGCGGACACGTTCCACCCGCAGGCCAACATCGACAAGATGACCGCGGGGCACCCGCTGACCGACGAGGACCGCGCGCCCTGGCTCGAGGCCATCGCCGGCTGGATCCGCGAGCACCAGGCGTCCGGCGGGGTCGTGACGTCGTCCGCGCTCAAGCGCCGGTACCGCGACGTGCTGCGGACCGGCGGGAACGTCTGGTTCGCCCACCTGAAGGGTGATCGCGAGATCCTCGCCGAGCGAATGAAGTCCCGCTCCGGCCACTTCATGCCGGTGTCGCTGCTGGACTCCCAGCTCGCCGACCTCGAACCCCTCGAGCCGGACGAGCCCGGCGCCGTCTTCGACATCCGCGAAACACCGGCCGAGATCACCGAGGCCGCCCTCACCGCCTTCCGGGAGCGTTCATGACCACCGTCCTCGCGGCCGCCTGGACCGGCCACGACACCCGGCTGATCACCGCGACCGTCGCCGCGATCGCCGTCATCGTCGTGCTGATCACGAAGGTGAAGCTGCACCCGTTCCTGTCGCTGGTGCTCGGTTCGCTCGTGCTCGGCCTGACCGCCGGGATGCCGATCGCCGACGTCATCAAGAAGTTCTCCGCCGGCGTCGGCAGCACGGTCGCGTCCGTCGGCATCCTGATCGCGCTGGGCGCGATGCTGGGCAAGCTGCTGGCCGACTCCGGTGGCGCGGACCAGATCGTCGACACCGTGCTGGGCAAGGCCAAGGGCGCCGCGCTGCCCTGGGCGATGGCGCTGGTCGCGGCGCTGATCGGGCTGCCGATGTTCTTCGAGATCGGGCTCGTCATGCTCATCCCGGTGGTGCTGCTCGCGGCCAAGCGCACCGGGAAACCGTTGATGCTGCTGGGAATTCCGGCCGTCGCCGGCCTGTCGGTGCTGCACGGCCTGGTCCCACCGCACCCGGGCCCGCTCGCCGCGGCGGGCGCGCTGAACGCGAACGTCGGGGTCACGCTGGCGTTCGGCCTGCTGGTCGGCATCCCGACGCTGGTCATCGCGGGCCCGCTGTTCGGCAAGCTGGCGGCCCGGCTCGTCCCGGACGCGGCCCCGCCCGAGCGGCTGATCCCCGAGCGGGCGGACCCGGACAAGCCGCGTCCCAGCTTCGCGGCGACGTTGACGACGGTGCTGCTGCCGGTCGTGCTCATGCTGGCGAAAGCGCTCTCGGACATCCTGCTGGCCAAGGACAACGGCGCCCGGAAGGTCCTGGACTTCATCGGCGACCCGCTGATCGCGCTGCTGGCGGCGGTGCTGGTGGGCATGGTGCTGCTGGGCCGCCCGGCGGGTCTCGGCCGCGAAAAGCTGTCCACTGTGGTCGGTGACTCGCTGGGCCCGATCGCGGGCATCCTGCTGATCGTCGGCGCGGGCGGCGGCTTCAAGCAGACCCTGGTCGACGCGGGCGTCGGCGACGTCATCACGGGCCTGGCCAAGGACGCGAACCTGTCCCCGCTGCTGCTGGGCTGGCTGGTGGCGGTGGCGATCCGGCTGGCCACGGGCTCGGCCACGGTGGCGACGGTCTCGGCGGCGGGCATCGTCGCACCGCTGGCGGCGGGGATGGACCCGTCGCAGAGCGCGTTGCTGGTCCTCGCGATCGGCGCGGGGTCGCTGTTCTTCTCGCACGTCAACGATGCCGGGTTCTGGCTGGTGAAGGAGTACTTCGGGCTGTCGGTCGGGCAGACGCTGAAGAGCTGGTCGGTGATGGAGACGCTGATCTCGGTGGTGGCGATCGCGCTGATCCTGCCGCTGTCGCTGATCGTCTAGCGCTTGGTCCGAAGAAGGCCGCCACCTGGCGAGGGTGGCGGCCTTCTTCGTCCGTTGACATGTGACCTTTTGGTCACCTATTCTCGTCGACGTGCCCGACGACGACCTGGTGTTCAAGGCGCTGGCGGATCCGACCCGCCGGTTCCTGCTCGACCTGCTCTTCGAGCGCGACGGCCGCACGCTCACCGAGCTGGAAACCCAGGTCGACATGACCCGCTTCGGCGTCATGAAGCACCTGAAGCTCCTGGAAGAGGCCGGGCTCGTCGTCGCGCGGAAGGAAGGGCGGGAAAAGCTGCACTTCCTGAACCCCGTGCCCATCCGGCAGATCCACGACCGGTGGATCGACAAGTACACCGAACGCCACGTCACCGCGTTGCTCGACCTCAAGAACGAACTGGAAGGCGAAGAACCATGACGACCACCGTGCAGGTCCACCGCGTCTACATCAAGGCCACCCCGGAGCGCATCTGGGAAGCCATCACCAAGCCCGAGTGGACGCAGAAGTACGGCTACACCGGCCTCGCCGACTTCGACCTCAAGGTCGGCGGCAAGCACCGCACCCGCGCGACGCAGGAGTTCATCGACGCCGGGATCACCGGTGACCTCGTCGACGGCGAAGTCCTCGAGGTCGATCCGCCGCGCAAGCTCGTCATCACCTGGAAACTGCTCATGGGCACCGAAGGGATGGACGCCGAGCCCTACACGACGCTCACCTACGACATCGAGGCGACGAAGACCGCCGGCACCAGACTGACCGTCACGCACGACCTCACCGGCGCGCCGCTGACCGCCGAGATGGTCGCCGGGGTGCACGAAGACGTCAACGCCGGGCCGGGCGAGAACGCCGGTGGCGGCTGGGACTGGATCCTGTCGGACCTCAAGTCGCTGCTGGAGACCGGGGAAATCCTGGTCCCCGCGCCGTGAAAAGGGTCTGGTGGCCTGCCTCGCGCCGCTTCGAGGCAGGCCACCAGGTCTATGCGCGCTGGGTCGCTGCCTTCAGCGACGCCTTCGCGGCGTCCGACGCGCCCAGCGTGTCCAGTCCGAACAAAGCCGCTCCCACCACGGGGTTCACGTCGACGACGCGGACCACCGCACGCGGCGCGACCTTCAGGCACCGCCGCTCGATCTCCGCGATCACCGGCGCGCCGACCCCGGTCAGCACCCCGCCGCCGAGGACGATCTCCGGCGCGTCCGCCGTCAGGTCCAGGTTCCGCAGGATCACCGCCGCGAACACGCTGACCTCTTCGACGAACCGGCTGACGATGTCCGACGCGACCTCGTCGCCCGCCGCCGCCACCTCGAACAGCAGCGGGCACAGCCCGTGGATCGAGGCCGCGTCGATCTCCTCGAAGTGCAGGCCCTGCACGACGTCCAGCAGCGTCTGCTTCTCGAAGAACCCGGCCACGGCCGCCTCGAGCGCGGTCCGCGGGCCGCGGCCGTCCTCGGCGCGCACGGCCCACCACAGGGCCTCCTCGCCGAGCCGGTAGCCGCCGCCCCAGTCGCCGGAGATCTTGCCCAGCGCGGGAAAGCGGTGCACGCGGCCGTCCGGGCCGACGCCGGCGCCGTTGATCCCGGCCCCGCACACCACCGCGACGCCCACCCCCGCGCTGCCCGCCCGGAGCAGCGCGAGGGTGTCGTTCCCGACCGTCAGGGTGTCGCTCCAGCCACGCGCCGCGAGCGCCGCGTGCAGCGCCTCCTCCTCACGCGGGAAGTCCAGCCCGGCCAGGTACGCCGAGGTGTGGACCGCGCACGGCTTCTCCCCGAACTCGGGAAAAGCCTCCAGCACCAAGCCTTCCAGCGCCGTGACGCAGGCCGCGACGCCGATGTTCTGCGGCGACGCGCCGGGCCCGCGGGACTTGCCCAGCACCACGCCGTCTTCCGAGATCACGAGGACCTCGGTCTTGCTGTTGCCGCCGTCGATAGCGATGATGGCAGGCCTCATCCGCGCGCCCAGGGCAAGTACTCGCGGTTGATCTGCACCAGCGAATCGGCGAGCGTGTCGGCCTTCGTGTACTGGCCGACCAGCGGGTGCGCCAGGAGTGCGTCGGCGACGCGGTCGCGGCCGCCCTTGACCGCCGCCTCCAGCGCGAGGAATTCGTACGCCGTCGTCGCCGCGATGAGGCCGGAGAACTGCGGCTCCACCGGCGTCTGCGCGATCGGCGTCGCACCGTTGGAGTCCACAGTGGACCGTGCCTCGATGACGGCGTCGTCCGGCAGGAACGGGAACGTGCCGTCGTTGCGGACGTTCACCACGTGCTCCTCGGCCGGTCCGCCCGCGGTCAGCGCGTGCACCAGCTGCACCGCGGCTTCCGAGTAGTACGCGCCGCCGCGCTTCTCCAGCGACTCGGGCTTGGTGTTCTGCTCCGGGTCGAGGTAGATCTTCAGCAGCTCTTCCTCGACGTCGGACACGACGTCCGCGCGCGGCCGTTCGGTGCGCTGCTTGGTGACCTGCTCGTCGTGCGCGTAGAAGTACTTCAGGTAGTACGACGGCACGACGTTCATCCGCCGCAACCACTTCTCCGGCACGCTGACCTCGTTGGAGAGGTAGTCGAGGTGCTGGTCCAGCAGCTCCGGCAGCCGGTCGGCGCCGTCGACGAGCGCACCGCGTTCCCAACTCAGGTGGTTCAGTCCGGTGTGGACGAGCTTGACGTCGTCCGCGCCGACGCCGAGCAGCTTCCCGAACTGGCGCTGCAGGTTGATCGCGACGTTGCACAGCCCGACCGCGTGGTGGCCCTCGTTGAGCAGCGCGCGGGTCACGATGCCGACCGGGTTGGTGAAGTTGACGATCCACGTGTCGTCACCGGCGATCTTGCGGACGCGGTCGGCGATGTCGAGCACCACCGGCACCGTGCGCAGCGCCTTCGCCAGCCCGCCCGCACCGGTCGTCTCCTGGCCGACGCAGCCGCAGGCGTGCGGGAACGTCTCGTCGGAGCGCCGCGCCCGCTGCCCGCCGACGCGCAGCTGGATCAGCACCGCCGACGCGCCGTCGACGCCCTCTTCCAGCGACTGCGTGGTCCGCACCCGCGCCGGGTGCCCGGCGTGGTCGAGGATGCGCTGGCTGAACCCGCCGACCGCTTCGACGCGGTAGGCGTCCGGGTCGACCAGCACGATCTCGTCGACGTCCAAAGTGGAGCGGCGGCCGGCGATCCCGTCGATCAGCTCCGGCGTGTAGGTGGACCCGCCACCGACGACTGCCAGCTTCATCCCTTGACTCCCGTGAATGTGATGCCCTTGACGAACGACTTCTGCGCGAAGATGAACAGCACGATCACCGGCGCCATGATCAGCGCGGTCGCCGCCATCGTCATGTTCCACTCGACGTGGTGCATGCCGCGGAAGGACGCGATCGCCAGCGAAAGCGGCCAGTGGTCCTGGTTTTCGCCCGTGTAGAGCAGCGGCCCGAAGTAGTCGTTCCAGGTGAACAGGAAGCAGAACATCGCGGTGGCCGCGATCCCGGGCTTGGCCATCGGGATGAGCACCCGGTACATCGCCTGGAACTCGTTGCAGCCGTCGATCTTCGCCGCTTCGAGGTAGTCCTTCGGAATGGTGAGGAAGAACTGGCGGAGCAGGAAGATCGAGAACGCGTCGAAGAAGAAGTACGGCACGATCAGCGGAACCAGCGTGCCGGTGAGGCCCATCCGGACCCACAGGTCGTACAGCGGCACGATGGTGACCTGGGGCGGCAGCATCATCGCGGCGACCGTGAGCATGAAGAACAGGTTCTGCCCGCGCCACCGCAGTTTCGCCAGCGCGTACGCCGCCGGGATCGCCGAAAGCAGCGCGCCGATGGTCGCCAGCGCCGAATACAGCAGGCTGTTGCCGAAGTACTCCAGCAGCGGCGCCTTCTTGAACACCGTGACGAAGTTTTCGAAGTGCCATTCGGTCGGCCACAGGCTCGCCGTCATCGCCTGGTCGCTCTTCATCACCGCGGTGAGGAACACGAACAGCAGCGGCAGCATGAAGATCACGCCGAGGGCGATCCCGGTCGCGTGCAGCGCGATCCAGGACAGCCGTTTGTCCCAGGTCCGCTTGAACCGCACCCGCGGCGGCACGCCCGCCGGTTTCTGCGGCGCTTCGGCCAGTGCGGTCATGCCCCCTCCTCCTGGTGCTGGGACTTGCGCAGCTGCCTGACGAGAATCCAGGTGAAGCCCGCGCTCACGATGAACAGCAGCACCGCCATCGCCGCCGCGTAACCCATGTTGAAATAGCGGAAGCCCTGGACGTACAGCCAGATCGGGTACGTCAGCGTCGAGTTCTGCGGCGCACCGATGAGCTTCGAGTTGCCGGCGACGTCGGCGGTGCCCGCGGACGCGGAGGCCGCCACGATCGCCTGCGTGAAGAACTGCAGCGCGTAGATGATCGAGTTGACCACGCCGAACAGCAGCACCGGCGAGATCGACGGCAGCGTGACGTGCCAGAACCGCCGGACCGGGCCGGCGCCGTCGAGCTCGGCGGCCTCGTACTGCTCGGTCGGGACGTCGAGCAGCGCGGCCAGGATGATGATCATCAGCTCGCCGGAGCCCCACAGCGCGAGCAGCGTCAGCGCGGGCTTCGACATGGCCGGGCTGTTGAACCACAGCCCGCCGTCGATGCCGATGAGCCGCAGGAACCGGTTCACCGGCCCGAATTCGGGGTTGAACACGAAGACGAACGCCAGTGTCGCCGCCGCGGGCGGGGCCAGGGTCGGCAGGTAGCAGAGCGTCCGGACCAGGCCCACGCCCGACTTGAGGCGGGAGATCACCGACGCGATGCCGAGCGAGAACACCACCCGGCACGTCGTCAGGATGACCACCAGCCACAGCGTGTTGTACGCCGCGACGCCGACGAGCGGCTCGGTGGTGAACATCCGGACGTAGTTGTCGAACCCGATGAACTGCGGCGGGTTGATCAGGTCGTACTTGGTGAAGGAGTAGTAGACCGTGGCGATCAGCGGGTAGCCGAAGAAGACCAGGAACCCGATGAGCGCCGGGGCCATGAAGAAGAAGACGGTCCGGCGGCGCTTGGCCCGGCGGGCCCCCGCCCGCGCCTTGGCAGGCGCGGCCGGGGAACCCTGGGCTTTTTCCGCGAGCGTGGACGTCATCCGCCCGCGCCCTTCTGCTTCAGTTCGTCGTTGATCTGCGCATCCACCTTCTTCAGGCCTTCGGTCAGATCGGGGATCGAGCCGGCCTGCCACTTCTCGGCGAAGTCGTTGACCGCCTTGAGGTGCGCGTCACCGATCGGCGTGGTCTGGTTCGACACGAGCTTGCCGCTGTCGTACATGTCGAGGAACGTCTTGAACTGCGGCTGCAGGTCGAGGCGCGGCGACGTCAGCGAGGCCTTCGTGCTGGGCACGTTCTTCAGGCCGTTGGCCATGTCCACCAGGGTGTCGGTGTCCAGGGTGACCTGCTTGATCAGCTCCCACGCCGCGCCGGGGTTCTTGGCGCCCTTGGGGATCGCGATGATCGTGCCGGTGGTGAAGGCACTGCCGTACTTGTCCGCCATGGTGGTGAGCACCGGGGCGGGCGCGGTGGCGTAGTTCAGGGTCGGCGCCTGGTCCTTGATGAACGCGGTGCGGAACTCACCGTCGTAGATCATCGCCAGCTTGCCCTTCTGGAAGCCGTTGTCGGCGGAGTACTCGTCCCCGAGACCGGCCTTGAACTTCTCGACCTTGTCGTGGCCGCCGAGCGCGTCGATCAGCTTCTTCTGGAACTCGAACATCGCCTTCCAGCCGGGGTTGGTGGCGAGGTCCGACTTGCCGTCCGGGCCGATGAACGGCGCGCCGAAGTTCGGCGCCCAGTACTGGGCCTGGTTGGCGTAGAACGGCATCGACGGCAGGAAGCCGGCGACCTTGATCGAGCCGTCCGCGTTGTACTCGGTCAGCTTCTTGGCGTCCTCGAGCAGCTCGTCCGTGGTCTTCGGCGGCGAGGTGACCCCCTTCGCCGCGAACATGTCCTTGTTGTAGTAGAAGCCGTAGACGTCGGCGAGCATCGGCATCGCGCACCGCTTGCCCTGGTACTCGGTGTAGTTGCGGACCGCCTCGGGGATCTGGTTGAGGTCGATCTTGTCGCGGTCGATGTAGGGCTTGAGGTCCTGGAAGCTGCCGTTGGAGCACCAGGCACCGAGGTTGTCGGTGTAGAAGGAGATCGCGACGTCGGGCGGGTTGCCGCCGCGGATCGACTGCGTGAGCTTGTCGTCGTCCTGGTTGCCCTCGTGCTTGATCTCGATGTTCGGGTACTTCGCCTTGAGCTTGTTGAGGCCCGCGGTGACCACGCCGTACTCGCGGTCGGTGAACTTGGAGTACACGGTGATCGTGAGCTTTTCGTCCTTGCCGGGCGCGGCGGCCGCGTCACCGCCGCCGCTCGGGGCGGCGGCGCCGGAGCAGGCGCTCGTCAGCAGGACGGACGCCGCGGCGGCGACCACTAACAGGGCGCCTCGGCGGGTCCGGGTGGTAGGGGGCATGGCCCTCCTCCTCATCGGTTGGGGCTACTCGGTTGGGGACGGGGCGGAACGGGTGTTCGGGAGGGCCTCCGGGGTCTTGCCGAGTGGCTCTCCGACCGCGGGCCTGCGCGACCCGAGGAGTGTGGGGGTGACGACGCCGAAGACGTCCTCACGGGCGGTGGCCAGCGCGGACTGCAGCGCGCCGGCGCGGACGGCGTTGCCCTGCACCGAAGCGCAGCCGACGGGCGTGCGCGGCAGGACGAGTTCGTGCAGCTTGTCCTGCACCAGCGCGGCGAAGCTCTCGCCGCCGGCGCGGCTGGTGTCACCGCAGAGGAGCACGAGTTGCGGGTCGGCGACGGCGACGAGGTTCGCGACACCACCGGCGACGCGCCTCGCGAGGTCGTGCCGGAAGGGATGGTCCGGCTCGGTTTTCGCGACGGCGTCCCAGGCGGTTTCGGCTTCGACGCCGTGCGCGGCGGCGAGCCGGCAGACGGCGGGCGAGTCGACGAGGTTGCCGAACCGGGCGCCGGCCTCGGGCCAGACGTCACCGGTGTCCACGGTGGCCGGGTCGGGCACGCGCATCCAGTCGATCTCGCCGCCCCCGCCGGTGGCACCGCGCAGCAGCCGGCGCCCGATGACGACCGCGCCGCCGACGCCTTCGGACAGCCACACCATGACGAAGTCGTCGACGTCCTGGGCCTGCCCGACGCTCATCTCTTCGACGGCGACGAGGTTGACGTCGTTCTCGATGAGGACGTCGACGCCGAGGTCGTCGCTGAGCCGCTGGGGGACGTCGAAGCCGAGCCAGCCGGGGATGTGCGGGGCGGAGGAGAGCAGGCCGGTCCGCGGGTCGAAGGCCCCCTGAGCGCCGATGACGACGTGGGCGAGCTGCGTTCTGGTCAGGCCGGCTTCCCCGGCGACCTTCTGGAGGGCGTCCCCGAAGGTCCCGACGACATCGGCACCTTCGTGCACGGGCAGCGGGGTGCGGTACTCGGCGAGCACGATCCCGGCGACATCGGCGACGACGAAGTCCGCGATGTGCGGCGTGAGGTCCACGGCGGCGACGAAGGCGAGGCTGCCGTTGGCGGCCCAGAGCTGGGCGCGCGGCCCGCGTCCCCCACCGCGGACGCCGGCCTTGATGACGAGGTTGTCCTGCTCGAGCCGGGTGATGAGCTGCGCGGTGGCGGGCTTGGAGAGCCCGATGGCGAGCTCGAGCTCAGCACGCGTCAAAGGGCCCTCACGCAGGAGAACCTCGATGGCGGCGCGATCGTTGATCTCGCGCAGCATCCGCGGGCTACCGGCTCGCACTCGTCCCTCCGGACTTAATTAGGATACTTTACAGACGGTTTCGCAGGACTGTAGTGAGCCGGGGCACAGCCGTCAACGGGCTTCGGAAACGGCCAGGTAACGCTTGGGGTCGCACTGGGCCACGTGGCGGAAACACCGGTGAACGAGTTGCGCCGCGCTCACCGTGCCCGCCAATGCGCCCCAATGTGCCTTCGGTGCACAGGACGCAACAGAACGGCCCCGGCGGATCGCCGGGGCCGTTCGTGGTCGTGCGTGGTTACTCCTCCGCGTCCGCCCAGGCCTTGAGCATCACGCGGGCGATCGACGAGTTCCCCGGCAAGATGATCTCCGCCGCCCCATCAGCGATCGGTGTCGGCCGAGCGCCTTCGTTCCGCAGCGAGCTGTTCGCGAACGCCTCACGCACCTCGGCCCGCGACACCCACAGTGCCTCTTCGATCTCCCCGTCGGCGGGCACCAAGGAGGCAGCACGATCCGCCCGGGCCGTGAACCCCAGCATGATCGACCGCGGGAACGGCCACGGCTGGCTCCCGAGGTACCGGACGTCCGACACGCGCGCCCCCACCTCTTCGCGGATCTCGCGCAGGACGCACGCCTCCAGCGACTCCCCCGCCTCCACGAACCCCGCCAGCACCGAATACCGCCCGGCCGGCCAGATCGGCTGGCGGGCCAGCAGCACGTGGGATCCGTTGGTCCCCTCGAGAGAATGGACCAGGCAGATCACCGCCGGATCCGTGCGCGGGTACTCCTCACGCCCGTCGTTCGTGCACTTGCTCGCCCAGCCGAACTGGATCAGCTCCGTCGGGTGGCCGCAGCGGGTGCAGAACTTCGCCTGACGACGCCAGTTCCGCAGCGCCTGCGCCGTCGTGAACAGGCCCGCCGACGTGTCGTCCAGCAGGTCTCCGTACCCGCGCAGCTCGACCCAGATCTCGCCGTCCGCGCTCGGGACCTCCTCGACGAAGCCCCAGCTGCCCGCCATCTTCACCGTGCCGGCGTCGCCCGACGGGCCGCCCGGCAGCGACCAGTAGTCCGTGTCCTGCCACTCGCCCAGGAACACCGCGTCCGCCGGCGGCGACGTGCCGAAGTCGACGGCCTTGCGGAACGCCAAGACCGACGAGCCCTCGACGACCGGGGTGCGCCCGGTGTCGTCCAAGAGGACGACCCGGGCGTCGGCCCAGCGCGACAACAGCCGCGAAGGGTTGGTGCGCAAGCCTTCCTGACGGTCCACAGTGGACCTTGACAGGGTGGGCAGGTCACCGAGGGAGAACGGGACGGACATCAGGCCGGCTCGCCCACGACGACGTCGCCGAGGGACAGGAGCCTGCGCTCGAGCACCGCCGCGTCACCGACCACCACGCCGGTGAACCGCTTGGGGGCGAAGAACTTCAGCGCCGCTTCGGCCACCTCGTCGGCCGTCACCGCCGCCACCCGCGCCGGGTGCTCGGTGAGCCACTCCAGGCCCAGCCCGGTCGACGCCAGCGCCAGCACCTGGCCGGCCAGCCCGGACTGCGACGACGTCGACGTCAGCAGCGACCCGATCGCGTACTGCCGCACCGACTCCAGCTCGTCGCCGACCGGCGGGACCTGGCCGAGGCGGCCCAGCTCGTAGCGGGTCTCCAGCAGCGCCGGCGCGGTCGCGTCGGTCGCGGTGTCCGCGTCGACGTTGACCACCGCGGTGCCGTCGGTGAACTCGAACCCGGAGTGCGCCGAGTAGGTGTACCCCTTGTTCTCGCGGATGTTCTCCACCAGCCGCGACGAGAAGTACCCGCCGTAGGCCAGGTTCGCCAGCTGCAGCGCCGCGTAACCCGGGTCGGTGCGCGGCACGGTCTCCGCCGAAAGCCGGATCTGCGACTGCACGGCGCCGGCCCGCGGCACCAGCAGGACGCTCGGCCCGGTCAGCTCCGGCAGCGGCGGCAGCCGGTTCGCGGAACGGTCGGACGCCCAGCCGCCGAGCACCTTCTCCAGCTCGCCGATGACCGCCGCCGGGTCGATGTCGCCGACCAGCACCATGACCGCGCCGCGCGGCAGCACCGACGCCTGGTGCAGCGCCCGGACCTGCTCGGGCGTCACGACGGCGACGTCTTCGGCCTTCGGCACCTCGCGCGTGGCGGGGTGGTCGCCGTAGCGGTGCTTCTGCAGCGCCTCCCGCGCGATCGTGCGCGGCTGCGTGCGCGAGACGGCGATCCGCTCGACCAGCCGCTCCTTCTCGCGCGCGATCTCGTCGTCGGCGTAGGTCGCTCCGGTGAGGACGTCGCCGAGCACGTCGAGGAACGTCGGCAGCTTGTCGGCGAGCGCGGATCCGGTCAGCACCAGGCGTTCCGGGTCGACGCCGGCGCCGATGTCGCCGCCGATCAGCGCCAGCTCGGCGTCGATCTCGATGCGGTTGCGGCGCGCGGTGCCGGTCAGGATCGTCTCGGCGAGGACCTCGGACGTCGCCGGGTGCAGCGCGTCGTCACCCGCGAACGGGATCCACAGCCGCGCCTCGACCATCGGCACGGTCGCCTTGCGCACGGCCAGCACGCGCAGGCCGTTCGAGAGCTCGGTGTCCACATGGGACAGATCGCCGGCGGCGCGCTGCTCGCCGAGCGGCGGCAGCGGGCGCGGCCCCCGCGCGGTGCGGCCGATCTCCTCCGCGCTGCGGTGCGTTGCTGAAGTCACTGCTCGTTGGTCCCTTCCGAAGCGGGCTTGACCACCAGGACGGCGCGCGCGTCGGGGCGCAGCGCCTTCGCCGCCGCCGAAACGGCTTCCGAGGTGACGGCGGACATCCGGTCCGCGAGCTGGTAGACCAGCGACGCGTCGCCGTAGAGCAGCTCGAACGAGCCGAGCGCGAGCGTCCGGGAGACCAGCCTGTCGTGCTCGGAGTGCAGGCTCGCCGTCCAGCGGGCGGTGACCTTGCGCAGCTCCTGCTCGTCCGGCGGGTTCCCGGCGATCTTCTCGAGCTCGTCGTCCAGCGCGGCGAGCACGCGCTCGCGCGGCACCTCGTGCGGGTGGATCAGGGTGATGGTGAACGTGTCCGGGTCGCGGGCCTCGAACGGGCCGAACAGCCCGGCGCCGGCGCCGATGTCGACGACCAGCGGCTCCTTGTGGACCAGCCGCTGCTGCAGGCGGGAGCCGTCGCCGTCGGTCAGGACGCCGGCGAGCACGAGGTAGGCCAGGTAGCCGTCGATGTCGTTGATCGGGTCCGGCATCCGGTAGCCGATGCCGAGCGCGGGCAGCGGGGCGTGCGGGTCTTCGACCTCGCCGCGCAGCTCGGTGGTCGGCAGCGGCTCGGCGAAGGACGGGCGCTGCGGCGCGGGCCGGTGCGGGACGTCGCCGAAGTGCGTCTCGATCAGCTTCTTGGCGTTGTCGACCTCGAAGTCGCCCGCCACGGTGAGCACGGCGTTCGCCGGCGCGTAGAAGGTGTCGAAGAACGCGGCGCAGTCTTCGACCGTGGCGCTCTCGAGGTCTTCGAAGCCGCCGTAACCGTTGTGCGCGTTGGGGAACGTCGAGTACAGCACCGGCGGCAGGGTGATCCACGGGAACCCGCCGTACGGCCGGTTCAGCACGTTGAGCCGGATCTCCTCCTTGACGACGTCGATCTGGTTCGCCAGGTTCTCGGCGGTCAGCTTCGGCGCCCGCATCCGATCGGCCTCGAGGAACAGCGCGCGCTCGAGCGCGGCGCTCGGCAGCACTTCGAAGTAGTCGGTGTAGTCCGGGTGGGTGGACCCGTTGAAGGTGCCACCGCTGGACTGCACGTGCCGGAAGTGGGCGAGTTTTTCCAAGCTCTCGCTGCCCTGGAACATCAGGTGCTCGAAGAGGTGCGCGAACCCGGTGCGCCCCTCCGGCTCGGAGCGGAAACCCACGTCGTAGTGCACGCTGACGCCGACCACCGGCGCGGTCGCGTCGGGTGCGAGGACCACGCGCAGACCGTTGTCTAGGGTGTATCGGACGAGCTCGGGATCGGCCATGGCCCCACCCTACGACGACTGGCCCATTCCCCGCGTCCCGCCTCGTGAGTGAGAAACAGTGTTCTAACCCGGTTTCCCACTCACGAGGTCCCGGAGGCGGCCACGACGGGCCGCGGCGAACGTGCCCGCGAGCGCCGTCGCGAAGGATCCGGCCTGGTCAGGGGCGATGTCACCGTCGTGCCAGTACACCGGCGGCGGGTGGTCGAGGCCGGCGAAAGCGGCCACCCACGGGCCTAGTTCGCCCAGAGCTGACGCGTACGGCAGGCCGCGCGAGAACACCAGCTCCCGTTGCTGCTTGTCGAAGTCCTTCGCCCGGGTCTTGGCGAGCTCCTCGGCGACACCGCGGAGCCGGCGCGCGACCTCGGCGCCCGCTCGACGTCGCGCCGGCAGCGCCGCCGACGTCAGGACGGCGGCCGCCCCGGCCAGCATCAGGATGACGCCGAGCTGGGCGTACCCGGCGGTCAGCGCGAGCAGGACGGTCAGGAAGACGCCGTAGAAGACGACCCGGATCCCCGTGCGCCGGAGCCGCCCGGTCGCGAGCCATCCCCGGCCGGCGAGGTCGGCCGTCAGCTCCGCGTGGGGGATTTCGACGTGCTGCTGCCGCAGTTCGGCGAGAGTCACCGTCTCCGCCGGGAGCACGGCTTCGAACACGGCACGCTCGAACGCCGTGAGGTACTCGTCGGGTGGGTTGCGGCGGGTCAGCCGGGAGCCGTCGCTCACCCAGACGTAGTTGCGGACGGCGAGGTCGAGCACGGTCGCGGCCAGGTCGGCGGGCCCGGCGCGACCGTGCAGCAGCGCCCCGGTGTGCCCGGGCAGCACTCCGGCGGGGGACGCGAACTCGCCGTTCTTCGCGATCAGGCCGGCCTTCGGCGGGTCGCCGGTGTCACGGCGACGCGCGAACGCCACGAACGCGGCCGCGACCAGCAGCAGCGCGCCGAAACCGGCCCAGGCCCAGCCGACCGGGGCGGTGAGCACGAACGCGCCGGCGATCGTCTTGGCGGGGACGAGCTCCGCGTTCTCGGGGACGGTGCCCGCGGGCAGCTCGACGGTCGTCGTCATCCGCTGTCCCGCGGCCAGGTTCTGCTGGCTGAACCGCGTCAGACCGGCGTGGTCGATCTGCGCCGCGCCGCACTGGAAGTCGGAGTCCGGCGGTCCGGCGAGGCAGTCGACGGCGGTCGGGATCTTGGGCGCCGCGAAGGAGGCGCGGATGAACTTCAGGTCGGCGCTCCAGCCGCCGGCCAGCTCCCAGGTGACGCGGTTCCCGTCGACCGCACCGTCCACTGTGTACCGGACGATCGAGGTGCCGGCGGTGAGGTGGACGGTGAACGCGTCCTGATCGACGCTCGCCGTGCCGCTGCCTTCGAGGACGACGTCGCGGACGCCGTAGACGCGATCGCGGTGGTGCGGCGCGGCGACCCGCAGCGGGACGCGGCGGTCCATCGTGACGCCGTTGGGTACGGAGATCGCTTCGGCGACCGAGAGTTCGCCGTTCCGCTCGACTTTCAGCTGGATCTCGGCGCTCTGCGGCACGGTCGGCAGCGGCGGCTGGTCTTGCGCGCCCACCGGCGCCGCGGCCAGGAAGAGCGCCAGCACCGCTCCCGCGAGCACGGTCAGCGGGACGCGCGGGCGGACGCGGTGAGCAGCCCGTCGAGCGCCGTCAGGAACGACGGGAAGTGCGTGCCGAAGCGGCGCAGGTCCTGCTCGGTCTCCATGCCGCCGTACCAGTAGAGGCCGGCCGAGCCGTCCGACGCCGGGTTGAGCGTGGCGAAGGCGCCGAGCCAGCGTTCGGTGTCGCCCAGGACGACCGCGTACGGCAGCGAGCGCGAGAACACCATCTCGCGGTCGGCCGGCGGGATGTCCTCGGCCTTGGCGGTGTGCAGGTAGTCGAGCAGGCCGCGGACCTGGCCGACGAGCACCCGGCCGCGGGCGGTGCGCGAGGGCAGCAACGCGGCCGCCGCGGCGACGGCCAGCCCGGCCAGCGCGACCGCGACGCCGAGCAGCGCTTCGCCGACGGTGAAGGTGAGGACCGCGGTGGCGGCCGCGCCGAGCGCGAAGATGCCGGCGCCGAGCCAGGTCAGCCGGCCGCGGGCGGTGTCCGGGCGGCGGGAGAACCAGCGCTTGGTGACGACGTCGGCGTACATCGCGTCGCTGATCTTGCGCAGGTCGAGGCGGCCACCGGCGCGCAGCTGCGAGACGAGGACCGCGTCGGTGCCGGCGGGCAGCAGCGTCTCGTAGACGGCGCGTTCGAAGTCGTGGAGGTGCTCGTCCGGCGGGTTGCGGCGGGCGATCTGCCAGTCCTGCCCGGGCACCTCGGCCAGCCACAGGTAGTTGCGGACGGCGAGGTCGACGACGGTGGCGCTGATGTCGACGACGTCGACGGTCTCGTCGACGACGGTGCCGACCTGGCCGGGCAGGACGCCGTCCGGGCTGGCGAAGAAGACGCGGTCGCCGTCGCGGAGCAGGACCTCGACCGGCCCGGTGGCGGTGGTGAGCGCGCCGGCGTCCTCCTTGCGGCGGCGCTGGACGAAGATCCCGCCGGCGATGAGGAAGACAAGCAGGAGCGCGAAGACGATGCCGGTCAGCGGGGTGAAGGCGAAAGCGGTGGCGAAGAGGCCGACGTCGGCGAACTTCGCGTTGGCCGGGACGGTGTTCGCGGGCAGGCCGACGAGCAGGTCGACGCGGTCGCCGGGCTGGACGTCGTTCTGTTCGAGGCGGACGACGCCGGTGTGGTCGAGCTCGGCGAGGGTGCAGCGCTGGTTCGAGCCGATCGGGCCGGCGAAGCAGTCCACAGGGGACAGTCGCGGCGACGGCGCGAGGAAGGAGGCGGTGAGTTTCGCGACGGGAGCGTCGAAGCCGCTCGCGACCTGCCAGCGGGCTTGCTGCCGGCCGCTCTGGTCGGCGACGGCGCCGTCGACGGTGAACGTCACGGTCGACGTGCCGCCGGTGAAGGTGAGGACGAGCTGGTCACCGGTGAGCTGGCTGGTGGCGGCGCCGTCGGTCTTGATGTTCCGGGCCTGGAAGACGCGGTCCTGGTCGTCGCCCGCCGAGACCTTCAGGGGAACGCGCGAGGTCAGCTGCTTGCCACCGGGGACGGTGACCTTCTCGGTGACTTCGAGGGAGCCGTCGCGCAGGACCTTGAGGGCGACATCGGCGGTGGCCCCTTCGGTCGGCTGGACGTTCTCGCCGTTTTCGCCGTTGAGCTGCTGGGGCTTCTTGACCTGTTCGGAGGGCGCGTTCGGCAGGACGGGCCCGGCGGAGGGCCCGGTTTGCGCGGCGGCGGGCCCGGCGCTCACCAAGGCCACGACGACGACCGCGGCGGCTGTCCCCCATTTGCTCAACACAGCACCACACCCTAGAGCACCCGCTCTATGCTGACGCCCGGAACGGCGAGATCTCCGCAGGTACGCCGCTTCCGACGGGGAAATCGCACGGGGGGTTCCGCTTTCATGACGCAAGGCCCACAGGGTCCTGGCTCCGGTCCTGGCTCCGGTCCTGGCCCACACGACCCACGGCGGCCGCCGCCTGGGCGAGGCCCGCTGCCGCCGCCGGGAGTCCGGCCGCTGCCGCCACCTGGGGTTCGGCCGTTGCCGCAGGGGCGGCCGGGACAAAGTGGACAGCCGGGGCAGCCGGGGCATGGCCCAGCCGGCGGGCCCGGCGGTCCAGGGCCCGGTGGAGCGCCCGGCCAGCTCCCCGGCGGGCAGCCGGGGCAGCCCCCGCACGGCCCGGCTGGCGGGCCAGGGCAAGGCGGCACACTCCAGACCGGATCGCCCCAAGGGCCCGGCGGCGCGCCCGGCCAAGCCTCCGGCGGCCAGCCGGGGCAGCCGCCACACGGCCCGGCCGGCGGGCCCGGCCAAGGCGGCACATCCGGCCAAGGCCTCGGCGGCCAAGCACCGCACGGCAGGCCCGGGCAAGGCCCCGGCGGCCAAGCGCCGCATGGCGCCCCCGGGCGAGGCGGCGCACCGCAAACCGGGCCGTTCCCCGCGCCCGGCGGCGTGCCTGGCCAGGGTCCGCAGACCGGTGGCGTGCCCGGGCAGCCCCACGGGCCTGGCGGCCAGCCGCCCGGGCAGCCGCCCCAAGCGCAAGGACCCGCCGGTGCACCCGGGCGGCCGTCTCAAGGCCCGCAGTTCCCAGGCCGGCCGCAGTTCCCCGGCCAGCCGCCCCGGGGTCCGCAAGGCACCCAGGGCTTCCCCGCCCACGGCCCGCCGTCCGGTCCCTACCCCCGCCCCGGCGCACCCCTCCCGCCGCCGGCCGCGGCGGCCTCCCAAGCCTTCGCCGGCCCGCCGCCCGGCTCTCCCTTCGGACCGCGGTTCGCTCCCGGCTACCGGCCCTACGTCGCGAAGAAGTCGAACACCGGGGTCATCGTCGCCGTCGCGATCATCGGGATCGTCGCCGTCGTCGGGGGGCTCGTCGCGGCCGTCGCGCTGATCGGGGGCAACACCCGGCACGTCGCCGATGCCGGGTACTCCAGCACCTACCCCTCGGACACCTACGAAACCACCTCCGCCGTCGAGACCACCGCGACCACGTCGTCCACCGAAGAGACGACCAGCAGCGAAACCACCGAGCGCACGACCCGCACGTCCGAGGTCCCGCGCGGCCCCCGCTCGGTCGTCGCCACCGGGAACAACCCGCTCTTCGCCAGCGCCGACTACGGCCTGCAGAACGTCCCGTGCTCGCTGAGCCGCTGGGCGACCGACCAGAACAGCGCCACCCGCTTCTTCCAGTCCGGGATCGCCTGCCTCGACGCGATGTGGTCACGCATGCTCGGCGCCGCGGACCTGCCGTTCCGGTCGCCGAACCTGTCGGTGCCGCGGTCGCTGTCGGAATCGTCGACGCCGTGCGGCAGCGGAGGCACGACCACCGGTGTCACGCCGTTCTACTGCCCGTCGAACGACACCATCTACATGCCGATGGACCGCATCGAGATCGACGTCTGGGGCAACCACCCCGGCCCGTACCTGTCGATCCTGGCCCACGAATACGGCCACCACGTGCAGAACCTGGCCGGCATCTCCGAGGCCTACGGCGACCAGCGCTACGACGCGGGCGCCGACTCGGCGGTCGGCCTGGAGCTGTCACGGCGGATGGAGCTCGAGGCGCAGTGCTTCTCGGGCATGTTCCTCGGCTCCGCGTCCGTCTCCGGCGGGTCGGTCGACAAGAACATCTACAACGAGGCCTGGAACGCCCAGGACCGCGGCGACGACTACGCCCGCAACGGCAAGCGCGACCACGGCAGCGCCAGGCACAACATCTCCTGGTGGCAGCACGGCGCGACCAAGAACCGCAACCAGCAGTGCAACACGTGGCTCTCGGCGTCGGGAGACGTCTCCTAGCCCGGCGGCGTGAACGGGTTCTCGGCGGGGGCCACCGGGGTTCCGGACGGCGGAGTCGGCGGATCCACCTCGGCGGCCGGCCAGGGAGCGGACGTCGCTTGCCCAGCCGCGTACCCGGCCCGCAGGAACCCCGGCTGGTCCGGCCCCGGGGCGGGCGCGCTGGGGATGTGCCCCCGCGCCACCGCGACCTGCGCCGCGTAAGCCCGCACCGCCCGTGAGTGGTCCCGGTTGCGCCGCTCCGCCAGCACCGCCGCCAGGAACGCCCACGGCGGCACCCCGGGCGGCACCGGCGTGCCCAGCGCGTTGCCCACCTGCTGGGCCAGCTTCCAGCCGAGCGCGTGCGACGCTTCCGGCGCCAGCTGGCCGAACCGCGCCAGGAACTGACGGCTCGCCAGCGCGAGGTCGTCGGGGAGCCGTGTCAGGTCGAGCTGGGCCGCCCAGCCCTCGAGGCCCGGGGGCATGCCGATCGCCGGGTAGGCCACGCTTTCCGGGGCGCGATCGCGGACCACCAGCGTCCCGGCGAGGAAGTCGCCGACGCGGCGGCCGTCCGACGAGCACAGCGACACGATCACCGCCACCGCCCCGAACACGCCGAGCGCCCAGAAGTCGATGACGAACCCGGCCAGCCCGCGGGTCAGGGCGTGGCGGAAGCGGATCGGGCCGCCGTCGACGCGCACCACGCGCAGCCCCACCGCCATCTTGCCCAGCGAGCGACCGCGGGACAGCGTCTCGAACAGCACCGGGTAGCCGACCATGATCAGCACCAGGAACACCAGCGCGAGGGTCAGCGCGAGCGACTCGTCCTCGCCCGCCACGGTGAGCGTGAGCACGAAGAGGGCGCCCAGCAGGAGCGCGAACTGCACGAGGACGTCGAGCACCATCGCCAGCGCGCGGCTGGCGAGCTTGGCGACGTGCAGGTCCAGGACGACGGCTTCGCCGGTGACCAGCTCGGATTCCTCGCGCACACGGCCCAGCGTAGCGACGGATAGGCTGGCCCCGTGGATGTGGACGTCTTCGTCGCGACGCACTCGGCGGAGTGGAGCCGGCTCGGCGAGCTGACCCACCGCGGCGGCAAGCTGACGGGGGCGGAGGCCGACGAGCTGGTGACGCTCTACCAGCGGACCGCGACGCACCTGTCGATCGCCCGCTCGGTCGCGCCCGACCCGGCCCTGCTGAGCAGGCTGTCCGGGCTGGTCGCCCGCGGCCGGAGCGCGATCTCGGGGTCGCACAACCCCGCGTGGCGCGAAGTCGCCTTGTTCTTCACGCGCCGCTTCCCCGCCGCCGTGTACCTCTCGCGGCGCTGGTGGATCCCGGCCGCGCTGGTGTCGATCGCGGTGATGGCGGTGATCGCCGTGTGGGTGGCGCGCGACCCCGGCGTCCGCGCGTCGATCGGGAGCGCGGACGAGCTGAACCAGCTGACCAAGCCCGGCGGCGAGGCGGAGAGCTACTACTCGACGGGCCCGGCGACGTCGTTCGCGGCGCGCGTGTGGACGAACAACGCGTGGGTGGCGGCGACGTGCCTGTTCCTCGGCATCGCGCTGGGCCTGCCGGTGATCGGCGCACTGTGGATGAACTCGCTCAACGCGGGCCTGATCATCGGCGCGATGACCGCGGCCGGCCGCGGCGACGTGATGATCGGCCTCCTGCTCCCCCACGGCCTCCTGGAGCTGACGGCGGTGTTCATCGCGGCGGGCACGGGACTGAAACTCGGCTGGACGGTGGTCGACCCGGGCCGCCGCTCCCGGACCGCCGCACTGGCCGAACAGGGCCGGTCGGTGGTGGTGATGGCGCTCGGGCTGGCGTGCGTGCTGTTCGTGTCGGGGCTGATCGAGGCGTTCGTGACGCCGTCGGGCTGGCCGACGTGGGTCCGGGTGGGCATCGGCGTGCTCGTCGAGGTGTTGTTCCTGGTGTACGTCTTCACGCTCGGAAGGCGTGCGGCGAAAGAGGGCGAAGTGGGCGACCTGGACGCGCGCGACACCGGGGACGCCTTGCCCGAGTCAGCATAGGCACGAGCCCTCGAAGGCGATCGACGATCCGTCCTCCAAACCGGCCGTCCCGACGAACCGCGCCTCGAACTCCCCCACCTCGGTCAGCACCAGCTTCGGGCTCGAAGCCGAACCGTCCGCGCCCGTCTTGACCGTCACCGTCTCACCTCCGCCCTCGAACGCCAAAGCGTTCTTCGGACGGGCCGCCCGGACGAAGAACGTCACCGGTACGTCGGCCGCCGGCTGGCCGTTTTCGCCGATCACCCGGACCACGAACGGTGCTCCCGGGTCCTTCGACGCCAGGCGCTGGCCGTTGCCCGACAGGATCGCCAGCGTGCGGCCGCCCGCCGCCCACGTGTTCGCGATGCCCGTCAGGGAACAGACTTCCTGGTACAGCCGGGCGCCCGCGACCGCGCCTTCCGCCGTCAAGCACCGGGCCGTGGCGACGTTCGCGATCTCGACCAGCCCCGGCAGCCCGGCCACGCGCCGCCACGCCTGGTGCTTGTCCGCATCGGAGCAAGCAGCCGTTTTCACCGCCACCCCGTCGACCGGGCTCGCCGCCGTCAGACACTGTCCACTTGCGACATTCGTGAAGTGCTGCCCGGCGTACGTCCACTTGGCACCCGGGTCCGCCGCGTCCGCCAGCACCGGCTGACCGGAAACCACCGCCAGCGACAGCTTGCCGCCGCCGTCGGCCAGGTAGACGGGAGCACCGTCGGACGCGGGAGCCGAAACGATCGCCAGGGCCACGGCCATGAGCTTGAACATGCTTCGGGCTTAACAGGACCACCGGCGGCGCACCACCGCAGCCACCCGTTAGAGCCGCCCGGCCGCCTTCAGCGCCAGGTACCGGTCCGCCAGCGCCGGCGGCAGCTCCTCCGGCACCGCGTCCACGACACTGACACCGTGCCGGGCCAGGCGTTCGGTCACCCGCTGCCGTTCCGCCGTCGTCCGCGACGCCGACGCCGCGTCGTACACGGCCTCCGCGTCACCCCGGCCGGCCAGCATCTCCGCGACCCGCGGGTCCGCCACCGACGCGACGATCAGCTCGTGCCGGGCGGTCAGCGAGCTCAGCACCGGGAACAGCCCCTCCTCCAGCGGCGCCGCGTCGAGGCCGGTCAGCAGCACCACCAGCGAACGGCGCCGGGTGCGCTGCAGCACCTCCGCGACCATCCCCCGCGCGTCCGTCTCGACGAGCGAAGGCTCGATCGGCGCCATCGCGTTCACCAGCGACGTCAGCAGCGCGGCCCCCGACGAACCGTGCACCGCGGCCCGCAGGCGACGGTCGTACGCCAGCAGGTCGACGCGGTCGCCGGCCCGGGAAGCCAGCACCGCCAGCAACAACGCCGCGTCCATCGCCGCGTCGAGGCGCGGGGCGTCACCGACCCGGCCCGCCGACACGCGGCCCGTGTCCAGCACCAGCACCACGTGCCGGTCGCGCTCCGGGCGCCACGTCCGGACCATCACGTCCGCCGCGCGCGCCGTCGCGCGCCAGTCGATCGAGCGGACGTCGTCGCCGATCACGTACTCGCGCAGCGAGTCGAACTCCGTGCCCTGACCGCGGATCAGCACCGCACTGCGGCCGTCGAGCTGCTGCAGCCGCGCCAGCCGCGACGGCAGGTGCTTGCGGCTGTGGAACGGCGGCAGCACGCGGACCGTCCACGGCACCTCGTGCGAACCCTGCCGCGCGGCCAAACCCAGCGGCCCCACCGACCGGACCGTCACCCGCGCCGCCGTGCGGTCGCCGCGCCGCGACGGCCGCAAAGACGTCACCAAAGCCTGCCGTTCTCCCGCCGGTACACGCAAAGCGTGCCGATCGGCAGCGCCGGCCGAAGGCGGCCACGCGTCACGCAGCTGCCCGCGGACCGCACGGCCACCGGGGTTCGCGACGACCAGCGTCACCTCGCACGGCTCGCCGAGCCGGACGGACGTGTCGCCCGAGCGCCGGAAAGCCAGCGGCCGCACGCTTCCGGCCAGCAGGAGGTCGACGACCACGAGCAGCAGGAGCACCCCGCCGACGGCGAGGATCCCGGTCGTCGACGGCACGAGCAGCCCGACCACCAGCGCACCGAACAGCGCCAGCAGCCCGAGCCTTCCGGTGACGGCCATGTCAGCGCGGCACGGGCACGGACGCGAGCACGCGGTCGAGCACGCCGTCCGCGGTGACGCCCTCCAGCTCGGCCTCCGGCCGCACGTCCAGGCGGTGCCGCAGCGCGGGCCGCGCCAGGGCCTTGACGTCGTCGGGGGTCGCGTAGTCGCGCCCGGCCAGCCACGCCCAGGCCCGGGTGACCGCGAGCAACGCCGTGGCGCCACGCGGCGAGACGCCGATGCGCACCGACGGCAGCTGCCGCGTCGCCCGGCACAGGTCGACGACGTACCCGATCACCTCGGGCCCGATCGTCACCTTCGCGACGGCTTCCCGCGCGGCCGCCAGCTCCGGAGCACCCGCGACGGCCTTGAGGCCCGCCGCCGCGAGGTTGCGTGGGTCGAAGCCCTGCGCGTGCCGCCAGAGGATGCCGATCTCGTCCTCGCGCGACGGCGCGGGCATGGTCAGCTTCAGCAGGAACCGGTCCAGCTGCGCCTCCGGCAGCGGGTAGGTGCCCTCGTACTCCACCGGGTTCTGCGTGGCGATCACGATGAACGGGTCGGGCAGCGGCCGCGACTTGCCGTCGAGCGAGACCTGCCGCTCCTCCATGGCCTCCAGCAGCGACGACTGCGTCTTCGGCGGCGTCCGGTTGATCTCGTCGGCGAGCAGCAGGTTCGTGAACACCGGCCCCTCGCGGAAGGAGAACTCGCCGCTGTGCGCGTCGTAGACGATCGAGCCGGTGACGTCGCCAGGCATCAGGTCCGGCGTGAACTGCACCCGCGTGGTCTCCAGGTTCAGCGACGCGGCCAGCGCCCGCACCAGCAGCGTCTTCGCCACGCCCGGGACGCCTTCGAGCAGCACGTGCCCCCGGCACAGCAGCGCCAGGATCAGCCCGGTCACCGCGGCGTCGTTGCCGACGACGGCCTTGGCCACCTCGGCCCGCAACGCGATCAGCGCGTCCCGGGCCCCCGTCGCGTTCTCGCTGGTCAAGATCGCCCCACCTCTCGTTCCACCTGGTCCAGTTCGCCGGCCAGCCGGACCAGCGCGGGATCGTCCGGCACCGGCGGGCCGTGGAGCACCGCGCCGACGTCGTTGGCCGGCCGTCCGGTGCGCGTGCTCACCGCGGTCACCAATGCCGCCGCGTCGGCATCGCGCGGCAGGCCCAGCGCGGTCCGCAACCGGGCCCGCGACGCCTCCCGCAGCGTCTCGCCCGCGTGTCCCGCGGCCTTCGCCCGCCGGTACAGCCGAGCGCGTCCTTCGGCGGTTTCGGCCGCGCGCACGACGATCGGCAGCGGCTCGGTGACCACCGGGCCGAGCCGGCGCGCCCGCCACAGCGCCAGCAGCGCCACGGCGATGAACGCCTGCGCGGCACCGTAGTAGAAGCCGTCCGGGATCAGCTCGAAGATCGACTTGCGGGTGTCGTCCAGCGCCGGGTCCGCCGTGGACGGCAGGTACCAGACGAGCTTCGGGTGCTGCCCGAGCAGGTGCAGCCCCAGCGCGGCGTTGCCGTCGTCGGCGAGCCGCGCGTTGGTCAGCGGCGCCGACGAGCCGAGCAGCGTCGTCGTGCCGCCCGCGTCGGCGAGCTGCAGCAGCGTGCCGCCGCCGTCCTCACCGGGGTAGCACGAGCGCGCGCCGGGCGAGGCGTAGCCGATGCCGCCGAGGGTGACGTCGCCGGCCGCGACCGCCGCGGCGACCGTGCACTGCGGACTCAGGGTGCCGACGTCGCTCTGGCCGACCGGGCGCACGAGCGGCAGCGAGTCGTGCAGCGTCGGGGCTCCCGGCGTCACGATGACGACGTCCGCGGCGTGCTCCCGCAGCGCGTCGAGGCGCTTCGCCGGGACGAGGTCGGGCTGGGTGACCAGCAGCGTCGCGTCTTCGCTGATCGCGTCGTCCGCTTCGTCAGCGGTGTGCGCCGCTTGGACGTCGACACCCTGGTCCTGCAGGAGCTGCGCGAGCGCGTGCGCGCCACCGGGTTCGTACGAGCCGGGTTCGAGCGCGCCGTGGGTCTGCTCGCCGCGGCCGAGCAGCAGCAGGGCGCCGGCGGCGAAGATCAGCGCGACCAGGGCGAGCGGGATCCGCACACCGCGCCAGATCCGGCGCACGTCCGGCGACACCGAGGTGCTCACGAGCCCGCCATGGCGACCGGCCGTTCACGGCGGCAGCGTTCGTCCAGCTCGGTCAGGGTGCGGTAGGCCGTTTCGGTGCCTTCGCGGCCGCCGTAGTGGACGTCGTCGAAGAGCCGCGCGCCCTCCCGCAGTTCCGCGGCGACGTTCGGCAGCAGCACCCCGGCCTCGGCGGCGGCCTCGTCCGCCGTCCGGCCGGAGCGGGCGTCGAGCAGCGCGCGTTCCTCCAGTGCCCGCACTACGGCGCGGAAACGGTCGCGGACGGCGTCGTCGTACCGCCCGGCCGCGGCGGCTTCGGCGGCCGAGCGGCGGTAGTCGTCGGCGCTTTGACGCTTCCCGCCGAAAACCGTCCGGTCGGCCCGGGACGCGCGGGCGATCTTGCCGGTGCGCAGCCGGACCACGACGACGAGCACGATCAGCAGCACGAGGACGAGCAGGACGCCCCAGATCCCGCCCGGCACCACCGAAGACATGCCGTTCAGCAGCTTTTCGAGCTGCTCGCCGAGCCACTGCCCGACTTCCTGCAGGAAGCTCGGCCGCGCGTCCCGGTACTTCGGGTCGCTCAGCTCCCCCGCCGCCGCGCGGCGGGCATCGTCCCGGTCGATGTCGACCGGGACGTCGGTGAGCAGCAGCGTCACCACGCCTGCGGCGGCTGCACGCCGGCCGCGCGGGCCAGCTCGATGTCCATGCCTTCGCGGCGCATCCGCTGGTCGAGGTAGACGATCACGGTGACCAGCGTGACGAACGGGATCGCGATCGTGCCGGAGATGATCTGCCCGGCCGACTGCAGCAGCAGGTCACCGGTGCTGGGCAGCGACACCTTGCCCGGGTTGAGCACCTGGTCGAAGACGCCGGTGCCGAGGGCGAACGGCAGCTGGATGATGTTCTCGAAGAGCGACTGGATGACCCGCGCCAGCAGCAGGATGCCCAGCACCCGCCAGAACGCGCCGCTGACCAGCTTGATCGACCGGGCGAACGCCTCCCGGAACGTGCCGCGCTCGAGCACGAGCGCCGGTACGGCCAGCGCCCAGAACACCCAGGCCAGCACGCCCGGGATGATGCAGAGCATCAGGCCGACCGTCGTGACCAGGCCGTACACGAACGCCACGCCGAGCAGCGGCAGCAGCCGCGGCTGCAGCTCGCGCCACGCGATGCCGAAGGTGACCTCGCGGCCCAGCGCGGCCCGGCCCATCACCGTGGCCATCAGGCCGGTGGTGACCGCCAGCAGCAGGGTCGAGATCAGCAGCGTCGGGATCAGCACGAGGAAGAGGTCGCCGAAGGTGCCGAAGACGAGGTTGCGCACTTCTTCGTCGGTCGCGCCCGGGCCGAGGGTCGCCGTCGTGGCGAGGTTCTCGAAGTCGGCGAGCACGTACTTCTGCACGAGGAACGTGATCCCGGAGGTGAGCACCGCCATCACCGCGCCGATGCCGAGGATCAGCGCCGGGTGCCGGCGGATCGCCGTGATCGAGCCGTCGAGGATGTCGCCGATGTTGAGCGGCCGCAGCGCGATCACGCCGGGCTTGCCGAGCCCGTGCGGGCTCCAGGGCCGCTGCTGCTGGTACTGCTGCTGGTACTGCTGCTGCCCGCCGTACGGCGGCAGTGGTGTCGGCGGTGTCGGCGGCCGCTCCCAGCCCGGCGGGGTCGCCGGTCCCGGGGTCGCCTGGGCGTCCGGCGGCTGCCACCCGCGCGGCGGCGTCGCCGGTGACGCGGAGTGGTCTTCGGCCGGCTTCGAATCACCCGATCCGGGGGCGGGAATCCGCGGGACGCCCTGGCTGGGTGTCGGCGTGTCGTCGCCCTTGTCGCCGGGCGCGCCACCGGTGTCTGTCATCGAAGCCCCTCGCCTGCGGTACCTGGTTGGCAACACTCTTTCAGAGCCGGTCGCACCCGGCCAGACCTGGGGTGACGTCGGTCCGTGGTGACCGCATGCGCACGGACGGGTGCGAGAGCCCCCATTCCCCCGATATGCTGAATGGCGGGATCGGGTACCCCCGGTCCGTACCGAGACCTTTCGGGACTGCCTAGTGACGCAACCGCCCCACGGCCAGGTACCGCCTCGCGGAACCGTCCAGCCGCCGCCGGTGCCGGATGCGCAACCGGATCTTCCCTGGCTGGGCCGCCCGCACACCGTGTCCGCGCCGCGCCGCCGGTCTCCGGCCGCAGTGATCGGGGTGTGCCTCGGGGCGGTGGCCGTGCTGGTGCTCGGGCTGGTCGCGATCGTCGCGCTCAACCGCAGCGAGACGCCGCTCGCCAACGCGAACTTCCGTGACACCCCGTCGTCGCAGGACGTCCCCTCGCAGCTGCCCGGCGGCGCGGGCGCCCCGGCCTCGGCGTCGAGCCCGCCGTCCGAGACCTCCGCACCCAGCGCGACCGGTCCGCAGAAGATCCTCAAGCTCGCCGACCACCCGATCCTGCAGGACCCGAACGCCGGCCTCCAGAACCGCGTCTGCACGCTGCCGGCCTGGCAGAGCACGCAGGCGGGCGCGGAAGCGTTCTTCACCGCGGCCAGCAAGTGCCTGGACGCCGCGTGGGGCCCGTTCCTCAGCGCCTACGGCCTGCCGTTCACCTCGCCGGCGCTGCACTTCCCGACGGGCGCGAGCTTCGAGACCGAGTGCGGCACCATCCAGGTCGGCATCGCGACCGCCGCGTACTACTGCGAAAACAACCTGTACGTCCCGTTCCGCGGGCTGCAGACCGACCAGTACGGCAACAACCCCGGCGTCTACCTGGCCCTCTTCGCCCACGAGTACGGCCACCACGTGCAGGAGGTCGCCGGCCTGATGGACGCGGCCTGGCAGAAGATCTACGAAGCCGGCCAGAACAGCCCCGCCGGGCTGGAGATGTCGCGGCGCAAGGAACTGCAGGCCCAGTGCTTCTCGGGCATGTTCCTCGGCGCGCACGTCGACCAGGGCGGCACGATCAGCCGCGACATGTACAACAAGGCCTGGAACGACCAGGAAACCCGCGGCGACAACACGTCCCGCAGCCACGACCACGGGACGAACGCGCACTACGCGTCCTGGTGGCGGGCGGGCGCGACGAGCAACCGGATCTCCGACTGCAACACCTTCGCGGCGCCGTCGTCCGAGGTCAGCTGACCTTCGGGGCCGGCTTCGGCCGCAGCGGGATGCTCAGCCACAGGTAGACGAACATCCCGCCCGAGAAGCACGCGAACACCAGCAGGAACAGGCCGATCGGACGGCGCGCGTCCGAAGCGCCGGCGGACGTGTCGGCGACGCGGACCGTGACCGTGCCCTGGTCCGGCAGCACCTCCGGGACGCCGACGTCGACGCGCTCACCCTGGCCGTGGCCGCAGCCGTTGAGAGTGCCCTCGTGGGTCTTGCCCGCGACGGTGAACTTCACGGTCTCGACCGCGTCCGGCCGGTCGCACGGCGCGGGCTTGGTGACCTCGGCCGTCACCGGTGCGCCCAGGTCGTCGTTGGTGATGCCCAGCAGCCCCGGCCCGGCGAGCCAGCACAGCAGCACGACGAGCAAGCCCGCCGCGGCGGGAATCGCCACCGTGGGCCACTTGAGATCGAGTGATCGCGGGGGCACTTCGCCATGGTTCCAGATCCCGCGGGCAAAACCCAGGCGCCCCGGTCCCGGCCACCAGGTCCCCGCCGGGTCTCGCCGGGTCTCGCCGGGCGAACCGGACCTACCGCTCGATCTTCTCCGTCTGCGTCACCTTCTTGACGTAGAGCAGCTTGTCGCCCGGCTCGATGGCGTCGGCCTGCGGGGAGTCCACGCGGTACAGGACGCCGTCGCGGACCAGGCCGAGGACGAGGTCGGACAGGTGCCGCGGCGACCCGCCCTCCTCGGCCGGCTCCACCGCGCGTTCGGCGATGGCCAGCCCGGACTCGGGCGTGAGCAGGTCCTCCATGATGTCCACGACCAGCGGCGTCGACGTCGCCATGCCGAGCAGCCGCCCGGCCGTCTCGCTGGAGACGACGACCTGGTCGGCGCCGGACTGCTTCAGCAGGTGGACGTTCTCCGCCTCCCGCACCGACGCGACGATGTGCGCCTTGGGCGCCAGCTCGCGGGCGGTGAGCGTGACGAGCACCGCCGTGTCGTCGCGGTTCGGGGCGACGACGACCGCGCGCGCGTGCTGCACGGCGGCGACGCGCAGGACGTCGGAGCGGGTGGCCGAGCCGTGCACGGCGACGAGGCCGAGCGCGCTCGCCGCGTCGAGGGCCTGCTGGTCGGTGTCGACGACGACGATCTGCCCCGGGGCGATGTTCTCGTCACCGAGCAGCGCGTTGACGGCGGACCGGCCCTTGGTGCCGAACCCGACGACGACCGTGTGGTCGCGCACCTTCGTCCTCCACTTCTGGATCTTGAACGCCTGCCGGGAGCGCTCGGTGAGCACCTCCAGCGTGGTCCCGACCAGGACGATCAGGAAGAGCACCCGCAGCGGGGTGATCACCAGAACGTTCACCAGGCGGGCGGACGAGGTGGCCGGGGCGATGTCGCCGTAGCCGGTCGTCGAGAGGGAAACGGTGGCGTAGTACAGGCTGTCGAGCAGGGACAGGCCGTCACCGTTGGCGTCGCGGTAGCCGTCGCGGTCGACGTAGACGATGATCACCGTCAGCAGCAGCGCGAGCGTCGCGCCGATGACCCGCTTCATGATCGAACGCAGCGGGCTGACCGTCAGCTCGGGCATCCGCAGGACGCCGACGAGCTCGTGGTCCGGCCGATCGGTGAGACTGCCCAGCGGCAACCGCCTCAGTGCCTTCATGCACCGGCTCCCCGCGGCAGGTGTCGAGCGTCACTCACGCCCGGAGGATAGCCGAACGGAGTACCCGGCCGCCGCGTGGAACGATCAGCTCATGGCAACTTCACAACGGCCCGCGCATTTCCTGGCCGGCGTGCTGGGCACGATGGGCGTCCTGCACTTCGCCGTGCCGAAGCCGTTCGACGGCCTGATCCCCGCTTCCCTCCCGGGCTCCCGGCGGGCGTGGACGTACGGTTCGGGCGTCGCGGAGCTGGCGATCGGTGCCGCGGTGGCGGTCCCCCGCACCCGCCGCCTGGGCGGCCTGGCGGCGGCACTGCTGTTCCTGGGCGTCTTCCCGGGCAACGTGAAGATGGCCGTCGACGCGTCCGCCGCGCCGGCCCCGCAACGCGCGATGGCCTGGGCCCGCCTCCCCCTGCAGTGGCCCCTGATCGCATGGGCCCTTCGAGTCCGCGACCACGCCTAACCGGACGACACGCGTACCCACGCGGACGACACGCGTACCTGGCTGGACGACACGTCGGAAGCCGGGTCGCCATCGCCGTGTCGTCCATCCGCGTACGCGTGTCGTCCAGCTGAGTACGCGTGATGCCTCTCGGATCACGCTTCGGGGATGTCGCGGAGGATTTGACGGAGGCCTTCGGGGTCCAGGAGGTCGGCCGGGCGGATCGTGCGGTTCGCGCGGACGTAGTGGAATGCCGCGCGGACCTCCTCCACCGGGACGTTCTTCAGCGCCGCCCAGGCCATCCGGTACGCCGCCAGCTGGACCGCCAGCGCCGGCAGCCGGGACTCCGGCGGGACCGCGCCCGTCTTCCAGTCCACGACCTCCCAGTACCCGTCGGGGTGGCGGAAGACCGCGTCCATGCGGCCGCGCAGGGTGATGCCCTCGACGTCGGCCGAGAACGAGATCTCCACCGCGTGGGGCACGCGGGAGGCCCATTCGCTCTTCTCGAACTCCGTCTGCAGCTCTTCGAAGTCCGCGTCGGGCGCTTCGTCGAAGTCGGCCGCGCCCGGGAGGTCGTCGATCTCGATGAGCTGGTCGCCTCCGAAGCGGCGCTCCAGCCAGCCGTGGAACTCCGTGCCGCGACGGGCGAAGCTGTTGGGCTCCACCGGGAGCGGACGGCGCAGGTCCGCCGCCAGCTTGCCGGCGTCGTCGGCCAGCGCGACCAGCTGGCTCACCGAAAGCCGCGACGGCAGCGGGACGCGCTTGACCTGGTCGTCCTTGCGCGCCCACTCCTCGAGCAGGACGTCGGTGTCGGTCAGCCAGCCGTCGGGATCGTCCTCTTCGGACTCCTCCGGCAAGTCCACAGCGGACAGTGCCTCGGACACCAGCTCCACCCCGGTCTGCACGCCGGTGCGGCGGTCGGCCAGCGGATCGACGGGCCAGCGCGCCGTCCGCGAGTCCGACACCAGCGGGTTCTCGTCGTCGACAGACGGCTCCGGCGCCCACTCGGCGAGCTGCCCGACGCCGGTCTCGCGCAGGACGTCGCCGATCTCCGTCAGAAACTCCGACGGCCCCTTGGACCGGCTGCTGCTCTCGTTCCACCAGTGCCCGGACACGATCAGCGCGTGCTCGGACCGCGTCAGCGCGACGTAGCAGAGCCGCCGTTCCTCCGACTGCTCCCGCTCGACGAACCCGGCTTCGTGCAGCTCCAGTCCTTCTTGGACTTCCTTGCGGTCGTAGCCCTCGGCGATCCGCAGCTCCGGCAGGTCCTGCGCGTCACCGCGCAACGCCGCGGGCAGCGCCGTCGCGGTCCGCAGCCACGACGACGACCGGCGGCGGCCGGGGAAGACGTCCTGCACGAGGTGCGGGACGGCGACGACCTCCCATTCGAGACCCTTCGCCGAGTGCACGGTGAGCACCTGCACGCGGTCCGGCACGACCTCGACCTCGCCGGGGGTGAGCCCGTCTTCCGCGTGCGCGGCAGTGTTCAGATAGTCCACAAAGGACAGTAGAGTCGCCGTCGGCGCGGTCTCGGCATAGTCGGTGACGACTTCGGCGAACGCGTCCAGGTGCGCGCGCCCGGCGGATCCGGGACGCGCCAACGACTCCACGTCGAGGAGCATCGTGCGTTCGACGTCGGCGACGAGCTCCGGCAGCGACTGGTCGAGCCGCCGCCGCAACGCCGACAGCTCCCAGCCGACCCGGCGGATGCGCTTGTAACCCTCCTCGGAATACCGGTCCGGCGCGCCCGGCTCATCGATGGCGTCGATCAGCCCGGCCTGCTCGACGCGCTCCACGACCAGCTCCGGCCCGTCCGGCTTCTCCGGGCTGGAAAGCTCACCCGCGCGCCGCCACAACGCGGCGACGTCGGCGGCCGCGAGCCGCCAGCGCGCGCCGGTCAGCATCCGGGCCGCGGCGCTGCCCGACAGCGGATCGGCGAGCACCTTGAGCGTCGAGACGAGGTCCGCGACCTCGGGTTCGTCCAGCAGCCCGCCGAGCCCGACGACCTCGACCGGCAGGCCGCGCGCCCGCAGTTCGGCGGCGATCGGGGCCATGTCGGCGCGGCGCCGCACGAGCACTGCGGCGGTCGGCGGCTTGCCGGTCCGCTCCTGGACGGCGTGCCAGCGCCGGGCGAGGGCGTCGGCCACCCAGTCGCGTTCGGCGCGGATGTCCGGCAGCAGCGCGCACGCGATGTCCGCGGGCCCGGCGCCTTCGCGCGCCCGCAGCCGTTCGACGCCGAGTCCGCGCGCCCGCAGCGGTTCGGCGATGGCGTTGGCGAGGTCGAGGATCTCCGGCGGGTTGCGGAAGCTCGTCAGCAGGCCGAAATCGCTCGCGGGGACCAGGTTTTCCCCGTCGTGACGCGGGAAGTCCGTCGTGAAGCGGGGCAGGTTGGCCGCGCTCGCCCCGCGCCAGCCGTAGATCGCCTGGGCCGGGTCGCCGACCGCGGTGACCGGCATCGGCTGGTTCTCGACGCCACCGAACAGCGCCCGCAGCAGGACGCGCTGAGCGTGCCCGGTGTCCTGGTACTCGTCGAGCAGCACCGCGCCGAAGCGTTCACGCTCGCCGCGCACGACCGACGGGTAGTCGCTCGCCAGCTGCGCGGCCAGCGACATCTGGTCGGCGAAGTCGAGCGCGCCTTCGTTGCGCTTGCGGCGGTGGTACTCCTCGACCAGCGGCAGCAGCGCGAGCCGGAAGTGTTGCGCCGCCATGATTTCCGTGAGCTTCTGCGGCAGCGCGGCCCGCTGTCCCTTGGCGCGCGGCGCGTTCTCGATGACGCGGCACATCCACGTCGTGTACTCGGCGAGCTGGTCGACCGAGATGAGGTGTTCACCGAGCTCACCGGCCAGCTGCAGGACGTCCGCGGTGACGGTCGGCGGGACGCGGTCGGTGTCGAGCTCGTTGTCCCAAGTGGACACGACGCGGTGCGCGATCTGCCACGACGACGTCTCGGACAGCAGCCGGACGCCGGGCTGGACCGGCAGCCGCAGGCCGTGTTCGGACAGCAGGCGCCCGGCGTAGGCGTGGTAGGTGAGGACGGTCGGCTCGCCGGCGACCACAGTGGACCGCAGGCCGCCGGAGGGATCGAGCCGGTCGAGCAGCCCGGACCCGGCGAGCCGCCGCAACCGCGCGCGCACGCGTTCGCCGAGCTGGCGCGCGGCCTTGCGGGTGAAGGTGAGGCCCAGGACGCGGTCGGGGCTGACGATCCCGTTGGCGACCAGCCAGACGACCCGCGCGGCCATGGTTTCGGTCTTGCCGGCGCCCGCGCCCGCCACCACGAGCGACGGCTCGACCGGCGCGGCGATGACGGTGGCCTGCTCGGGAGTCGGCCGGTGCAGGCCGAGCGCGTCGGCGAGTTCGGCGGGCTCGACGGGGTTGGCGATGACGACCGGGCTCACGCACGCCTCCCGGCCGGTCGTGAGTGGGAAACAGGGTTAGAACACTGTTTCCCACTCACGACGTCTTCGCGACGGGTCACGGGCCCGGCACCTGCCTGCCTTCGGGCCGCAGCGGGCAGCACCCGCGGGCCGGGCAGCGGTCGCAGTCCGGGTTCTCCTGGGCCTGGTAGTCCGGCCCCGCCGCCGACGCCGCCGCGTCGCGGACCAGCTCCAGCCACTGCTTGCCGCCCACCTCGTCGAGCGGGGGCTGGGACCGCTCGGTCGCGCCCGTCTTGTTGTTGGCCTTCGCCACGTACACCAGCCGCGCGCCGCCGGGCTCGTTGCTGCCCTTGATCGCGCCCAGCAGCACCGCCAGCTGGTACGCCGCCAGCTGCGGGTGTTCTTCAGCGTCCTTTCCGGACACCGGGACCTTGCCGGTCTTGATGTCGACGATCACCGGGCGCCCCTCGGCGTCCAGCTCGACGCGGTCGACGCGGCCGCGCAGCAGCACCCGGACCTCGTCCTCGCCCCCGGCCGGCAGCTCGACCTCGATGTCCTGCTCGACGCCCGCCGCCTTGAGCTCGGCGCGGCTGCGCTCCAGCCACGTGACGAAGTTCTGCAGCATCTGCTCGACCCGCCGCCGCTCCCGCCGGGAGAACCACGGCGCACCCGCGTCGACGCGCACCCACGCGTCGTCCAGCGCGGCCTGCAGCTCCGCGTCGGTCTTGCCGGACGCGACGGACTCCGCCAGCCCGTGCACGAGCGTCCCGGTCACCGCGGCCAGCTGCGCCGGGTCGCTACCGCCGTGGCGCTCGATCATCCAGCGCAGCGGGCACTTCGTCAGGATTTCCACTGTGGACGGTGAGATCCGGATCAGGTCGCCGGCCCGGTGCACCGGCTCGTCGGTCGACGCCGGGAGCAGGCCGTACCAGGTCGACGGGTGCGCGCCGGGCACCTTCGCGTCGGCGAGCCGGGCGAGCTGCTTCGCGGCACGGCGCCGGCGCGCGGGATCGGCCTTGTCGTCGCAGACGACCTCGCGCAGCTCCCCCACCAGCTCGGCCAGCACCAGCGACCGGCCCGGGGGCTTCATCCGCGAGTCGAGGCCGCCGTCGTCGGCGCCGTTCTCCTCGAGGTCGTCGAGGAACCGCGACGGCTGTTCGTCCTCTCCGGACACCGCGGTGACCAGCAGCGTCTGCTTCGCCCGGCTCATCGCGAGGTAGAACAGGCGCCGCTCCTCGGCGAGGATCGGCGCGGTCGCGGAGACGGCGTCATCGTCCACACCGGACATCAGGTCCTTCAGCCGTTCCACGCCCAGCACGGATCCGCGCAGCCGCAGGTCCGGCCACGCGCCCTCCTGGACGCCGGCGACGGCGACGACCGTCCATTCGCGACCGGCGGCGGCGTGCGCGGTGAGCAGCGAGACACCGTCGGACGGGACCGCCGCCGGAGCGAGGGTGTCCCCCGCGATCTGTTGCGCCCCCAGGTAATCCGCGAAGGACGCGACGCTCGCGCGGGGCAGCCGGTCGACGTACCGGCCGGCCGCGTCGAAGAGCGCCACGACGGCGTCGAGGTCGCGGTCGGCCTGCGCGCCCAGCGACCCGCCGCGCTCGACCTGCTTCAGCAGCTTCTCCTGCAAGCCGCTTTCCTTCCACAGCTGCCACACGACCTGCTCGACGCCGTCACCGCGGGCCACGGCCTGGTGCGTGACGCGCAGCAGCCCGCCGACGCGCCGCACCGGTTCGGCCTCGGCGTCGGCCAGCCCGACGAGGATGTCCCCGCCGCGCAACGCTTCCACGAGCAGCTCGTCACTCGAGCGCTGCCCGCCGCCGGCCAGTTCGAGCCGGCGCAGACCGCGGCGCAACCGCCGCAGCGCCAAGGGATCCGCGCCGCCGAGCGACGACGACAGCAGCATCTCGGCGAGGTCGATGTCGAGCAGCTCGGGCGCGGGCGCGAGCTTCAGCACGGCCAGCAACGGCCGTACCGCGGGCTGGCGGGCGAGCGGCAGCTCCTCGGTCGCCGAGCCGATCGGGACGCCGGCCGCGCGCAAAGCGCGTTGCAGCACCAGGAAAGTCCGGGCCGGCGACCGGACGAGCACCGCGATCTCCGACCACGGCACGCCGTCGACGAGGTGCGCGCGCCGCAGCTGGTCGGCGATCCAGCTCGCCTCGGCGGCCGGCGTCGGCATTACGCGCACACGGACGTTCCCGCCGGTCGCCCCGGCGGGCGGGAGGATCTTGCGGTGCTGGGACAGCCCGGGCAGCGTCGCGCCGATCTTCGCCACCGCCAGGCGGACGGCCGGGGCCAGCCGGTGCGACGTCGTGAGCGTGACGGTCCGGCTGCCGTCCGGGTCGGCGTCGGCGAACAGGCTCGCGTCGGCGCCGCGGAAGGAGAACACGTTCTGGTCGGGGTCGCCGGCGACGACGAACTCGGTCGCGGTGTGCCCGATCATCCGGACCAGGCTGGTCTGCAGCGGGTCGAGGTGGTGGGCGTCGTCGACGAAGAGGTGCCGCACCCGGGTCCGCTCGCGTTCGCGCAGCTCGTCGTCGTCCTCCAGGGCGAGCAGCGCGGAGGTGACCAGCTCGGCGGCGTCCAGCGCGGGCGCGCTCGCCACGCCGAGGGCGTTGCCGCCCGCGCCCTGCAGCTGCGTGACTTCTTCGTACTGCGCCCAGAACTGCCCGGCGGCGATCCACTCGTCGCGGCCGCGGCGGCGCCCCAGCTCGGCGAGGTCCTCCGGGCCGAGCCCGCGTTCCGCGGCCCGCATCAGCAGGTCGCGCAGCTCTTCGGCGAAGCCGGGGACCATCAGCGCCGGCCGCAGCTGCTCGGGCCAGTACCCGGCTTCTTCGTCGAGGTCACCGGCGAGCAGTTCGCGGACGACGACGTCCTGCTCGGCCCCGGCGAGCAGGCGCGGCGGCGGGAGCTCCTCGGCCATCGCTTCGAGCCGCAGCAGCGAGTAGGCGTACGAGTGGACCGTGCGGACGAGGGGCTCGCGGACGGTCCGGGGCAGCGGCCGGGCCTGGTCGGGGTCGGCGGTGAGCCGGCGGGTGATGTCGGCGCGCAGCGCGTCGGCGGACTTGCGCGACGTCGTGAGCACCAGCACGCTCTCGGGGTCGGCGCCCTCGGCGATGCGGCGGGTGGCGGCCGACGCAAGCAGCGCCGTCTTGCCGGTGCCGGGACCGCCGAGCACGCGCCGGAAACCCCTGGGTGCGGAGAGCATCCGCCGGGCGCCTTCGTCCCAGGTGAACGAGGGTGTGGCGGTGATCGGCGTGCGCACCAGCCGCGCGTCCGCCTGCGCCGTTCGCCTCGCGTTCACCCAGCGATGGAACCACGACCGGAGTAGTGGGTGCGGCACCGGCACGCCTTAACGGGGCTGCGTGCGATGAAGGTGCCGGAGCGTGCGCCGGGTGGCCACCGAAAGTGTCGTACCCCTCCGGCAGAGTGGGGGCATGGACGACGTTCTGCACGAGCGCGTGCGGGAAATCATCGAGTCGGTGCCGGCCGGCACGGTCGCGACGTACGGCGACATCGCGGCGCTCTCCGGCGCGCCCTCGCCGCGGATGGTCGGCGCCATCCTGGCCGAGGACGGGCACGACCTGCCGTGGCACCGGATCCTGCGCGCGAACGGGACACCGGCGCCGCACCTGGTCCACGACCAGCTCGAACGGCTGCGCGCGGAGGGCGTGCTGGCCGACGGCCAGCGCGTCGACCTGCGGAAGTACCGCTGGAGGCCTGATGGTGACGAAGATCCCGGCGAGGAGGGACTGTTCTGACCCCTGATTCTTAGGTTAGCCTCGCCTAATGACGACGCAGGTGGAGCGACCGGCTCTGACGTACCACCGGGCCCAGGTGACTGTGGTCCGGCCGCTGACGCCGCACATGGTGCGCGTGACGTTCGAAGCGGCCACCTTCCGCGAAGTCCCGGCCGGGTCGCCCGACCAGTACGTCAAGGTCTTCTTCCCCCAGCCGGGCCAGGACGAGCCCGAGCTGCCGGAGGCCGCCTCCGACGTCATGTCGTGGTACCGCACGTACCTGGCGATGCCCGACGACGTCCGCCCGCCGATGCGCACGTACACGGTCCGGGCGCACCGGCCGGCGTCGGCGGAGATCGACGTCGACTTCGTGCTGCACGGCGACAGCGGCCCGGCCTCGGCGTGGGCGTCCCGCGTGACGCCGGGCGACCGCGTCGCGTTCACCGGCCCGTACGGCTTGTACGACCTGCCCGCCGAGGCCGACTGGCAGCTGCTGGTGGGCGACGAAACGGCGTTGCCCGCGATCGGTTCGATCATCGAGCAGCTTCCGGCGGGCACGCGCGTTTCGGCGTACATCGAGGTCTCGGAGCGCGAAGAGCGTCAGACGTTCGAGACGCGCGGAGCGGTCGAAGTCCACTGGCTGCTTCGCGGGTCACGTCCGCTGGGCGAGGCATTGCTGGACGCGGTGCGCACGGCGACTTTCCCCGGCGGAGCGCCGTACGCGTGGGTGTCGGGCGAAGCGGGCGTCGTGAAGCTGGTCCGGCGGCACCTGGTGCGGGAGCGCGAAGTCGACAAGCGGCGGATCTGCTTCACCGGCTACTGGCGCACGGGAGTCAGCGAGGAAGCCGCGAGCCGCGAAGCGGTCCGCGCGGCCGACGCGGGCGAGGTCCCGGCCGAGGATGACTGAAGTGCAACCCTGAGGTTGCACCACTGCCTCTCTTGCGCAACCCTGGAGTTGCACGCGAGAGGAGAGTCTCATGATCGAACGCGAGATCCTGATCGCCGCCGCACCGGAGAAGGTCTGGCCGCTGGTGGCCGAGCCCGGGTTCTGGGCGACCGACGACGAAACCGTCCGCGGCACGCTGGCCGAAGAGGGGCAGACCCTGGTCGTCCGGCACTCGGAACACGGCGAGTTCCCGCTGCGCGTGGTGAAGGTCGACCCGCCGCACTACCTGGCGTACCGCTGGGTGAGCGCGTTCCCGGGCGAGGAGCTGCGTGAGGACAACTCGACGCTGGTCGAGTTCACCCTGACCCCCGACGGCGACGGCACCCGGCTGCGCGTGGTCGAGAGCGGGTTCGCCGCCCTGCCGACGTCGGAGGCGAACCGCGCCAACGTCGTCAAGGACCACACCGTGGGCTGGGAACAGTGCCTCCCCGCGCTGGCCGGCCGCGTCGGATGAGCGACGTCGTCGACGGCGTCCTGGCCGCCCTGGCCGATCCGACGCGTCGGCAGCTGCTGGACCTGCTCGCCGCCCACGGCCAGGCCACCGCGACGACGCTGGCGGGCGGGCTGCCCGTGTCGCGCCAGGCGATCGTCAAGCACCTCACCGTCCTCGACGCGGCCGGACTGGTGAGCAGCGTGAAGATCGGCCGCGAAGTCCGCTACGGCGTCCGTCCCGAGGCGCTCGACGAGACGGCCCGCTGGATGGCCGCGCTCGCCGCCGACTGGGACCGCCGGCTGGCGAAGATCAAGCGCATCGCCGAGGAGTCCTGATGACCACACCGGAGATCGTCGACCGAAGCACCTTCCAGAACGAGCTGGATCGCTTGCGCACCAGGGAAAAGGCCCACACGCGCGAAGGCGACGCGATCGCCGCGGCCCGGCGGCGCCTGCCTGCGGTCGAGGTGGACGCGACGCTCGAGCTGCTCGGCCCGGACGGGCCGGTCACGCTACTCGACGCGTTCGAAGGCCGCCGCCAGCTCATCGCGTACTACTTCATGTGGAACCCGGGGCGCCCCGCGGCCGAGCAGTGCGAGGGCTGCACGTTCTACACCAACCAGGTCGCGGAGCTCGCCAACCTGCACTCCCGGGACATCACGTACGCGGTGTTCTCGCAGGGCCGCAACGTCGCGACCGAGCCGGCCGACGCGCGGACGTCGTACGCGGAAAGCCTGCGCTACCGGGCTTTCATGGACTGGCGGATGCCCTGGTACTCGGCCCAGCCGTCGCTCGAGACGCTCCTGGCCGGGCGCGAGATCGGGCTGTTCCACCTGATCTGCTACCTGCGGGACGGCGACCGCGTCTTCGAGACGTACTGGACGAAACGCCGTGGCGTGGAGGCGATGGACTACAGCTACGCGCTGATGGACCTGACGGTGTTCGGCCGCCAGGAGGCTTGGGAGGACTCACCGGACGGTTGGCCGCAGGAGTGCACCAACGTCCGGACCGACGCGGGGGCACCCGACTGGACTCCGCTGGCCGGCGAGGGCGGGCGTCCGATCGCCCAGTGGCCCCGGCTGGCCGCCGGCCGCGACGACGACCTCGGCGCTACGACCGGCTCCCCGGCGACCCACCGGTGCCACTGAGGGTCGTGACCAGCAGTTTCACCAGGGCGCCGAGGCGCTGCCGCTCCGGCTGCAGCGTCTCGACGCCCGCTTCTTCCAGCGGCGCCGCCGTCACCGGGCCGACACACGCGACCACCAGCGGCCCGCGCAGCGCCGCGATCACCGAGTCGTACCGGCCGTAGTCCCGGGCCAGCGTCAAGAAGTTCGCCGCCGCCGGTGCACTCGTGAACGCCAGAGCGTCCAGGTCTCCGTCGATGGCCGCGTCGATCAGGTCGTGCACGGGCCGGACGTCCGGCGGCGAAAACCAGCGATAGGGCTGCACCTCGATCAGCGTCGCCCCGGCGGTCGCCAGCGGGCCGGTGTGCTCCGGCAGCGGGGTGCCGTGCAGCTGCACGGCGATCCGCGCGCCGTCGACCTCGGTCAAGGCGCCGAAGAGCTCCGCGTTGCTCTCCGACTCGGCGGAGAACGCCTCGCGCAGCCCGGCGCCGCGGACCGCACCCACCGCCTTGGGGCCGCGGGCGTAGATCCGGGACTCACCCACGCGGTCCAGCAGGGGCTCCCGCAGGCCCCAGCCTTCGGCCGCGTGGAGCCAGCCGCGGAAGCCCGCGCCGGTCGTCACCACCGTGAAGTCGACCGGCCGCTCGACGAGCGCCGAGGTGGCCGCGCGCAGCTCGGGGTCGCCGTCCAGGGGCACGATGGTGATCGTCGGCGCGTGGCGGACGTCGGCGCCGTGGCGTTCGAGCGCGCCGATGAACTCCTCGGCGCGGCGCTCGGCCGTCACGCCGATCGCGATCCCGCTCAGCTCACCCATAGATCGCACCCATCCGCTCGATCGCTTCGGCCAGCTCGGCCCGCAGGTCCGCGGGTTCGAGGACCTCCAGGTGCGGCCCGAACCGCAGCAGCTCGCCGATGGCCGGCTCACCCGGCTCCACCGGCAGCTCCACGGTGAGCCAGCCGTCCGCGTCGGGCTCCCCGGTCGCCGCGCGCAGCGCGCGGGCGCCGACGGAACCCGCGTAGAACGGTACGAGAGCCTGCGCCCGCGGGGACAGCCGCACCACGGCGACGCGCGGGAACATCCGGCGTTCGAACTGCTCGGACCACTCTCGCCAGTACTCCGCGAGGTCGAACCCAGCGGGCCGTTCGAACTCCTCGCCGAGGTCGGTCAGCTCCAGCACCCGCGAGATCCGGTAGGTGCGGTCGGTGCCCTCGCAGCGGCCGGCGAGGTACCAGTTTCCCCCTTTGAGGATCAGGCCCAGCGGCTCGACGTCCCGCTCGACGACCCGCTGGCCCCACCGTTCGTAGCGGATCCGGATCCGGTGCGACGACCACACGGCGTCGGCGATCGCGGACAGCGCCGGCAGGCTTTCGATGCCCCGGTGCCAGCCGGGGACGTCCAGGTAGAACCGCTCGGCGACGCGCCCGGCGCGGTCGCGCAGCTCCGACGGCAGCGCCGCGTACAGCTTGAGCTGGGCCGCGGCGAGGACGGTGCCGAGGCCCAGCTCGGCCGCCGCCACCGGCAGCCCGGCGAGCGACAGCGACTGCGCCTCCTCCTCGGTCATCCCGGTGAGACGCGTGCGGTAGCCGTCGACCAGGCGATACCCGCCGGTCCGGCCGCGGTCGGCGTACACCGGGACGCCGGACGCCGACAGCGCGTCGATGTCCCGGTAGACCGTCCGGACCGAGACCTCGAGCTCCTCGGCCAGCTCTTCGGCCGTCATCCGGCCGCGGTTCTGCAGCAGGAGGAGGACGGACAGGAGGCGGCTGGCGCGCATGCCTCCGATTCTGGCAGAAATACCTGACACAAGCTGACAGGTATGCCCGGCAGAGTGGTCCCCATGAACGCATTCACCATGAAGAACTGGGAAGAGAACGTCGTCAGCGGGACCGAAGGCGGGCCTCGGGTGGCGTACGCGCACGCCTCGATGGCGTACGACGGCGTCATCGAGGGTGAATCGGTCTGCGATCTCCTGCTGTACTACGCGGGCGAAGGCTACGAGAGCGGCACGACGACGTCGCCGAGCTTCGAGCGCTTCGAGGGCAAGGTCGACGGTCGCGAAGGGACGTTCATCGTGAAGCACGAGTTCACGTTCGACGCCCAGGGCATCGCGTCGATGTTCAGCGTCGTCCCCGGCTCGGGCACCGGCGGGCTGGCGGGACTCACCGGGAGCGGCACCGTCGGTGGCGCGATGGGTGAGGAGAAGATGGGGTACACCTTCGAGTACACGTTCTAGGAGTCGCACGTGGACCGTCGTCAGGTACTCGCCTACCGCATCGCCGAGCACGGGCTGCACCGCACCGCGCGGGACGTCACCGACCTCGCGGTCGTGCGGGCCGGGCTGCAGGACAGCATGCGCGACACCGCGCTGATCGCCCTGGTGGCCCGGCTCGACGAGCCCGTGTCCCCGGTGGACGATCCGCGGCTCGTGCTCGCGTGGACGTTGCGGGGCGCGCCGCACTACCACCTCGACCTGGCCGAGGTGACGCGCGCGCTGGTGCCCCTGGACGACGCGGACGCGCTGGCCCGGATGCTCTGGCAGCGCAAGGAGATCGCGGCGACCGGGCTCGACGCGGCCGAGGTGGTGTTCACGGCGGCGGCCGCCCTCCGCACGGTGGTCAAGAAGCCGATGACCAAGGGTGCGGTTTCGACGGCGGTGACGAAGGCGCTGCCACCGGAGTTCTCCCGCTGGTGCCGCGGCTGCAACGCGACGCACATCCAGGAGCAGCTGATGCGCATCGCGGCCCCGCACGCGGGCGTCCGCCTGGTGGCCGGCGCTTCTCCGGCGACGCTGGCGCCCCTCGAGGGGCGTGGCCGGATGCGCCGCACTCCGGACGTTGCGGCGGCGACGTCGGTGGTCGAGTCGTACCTGCGGCTCAACGGGCCGGCGTCGCCGGGCGAGGCGGCGGAGTTCGTGGGGACGGCGCGGGCGGTCGTGGACAAGACGTGGCCGTCGGACCTGGCGTCGGTGAAGGTGGAGGGCAAGGTCCGCTACCTGCCGTCGTCGTGCTTGCCGGCTTTGGAGAACCCACCGGAGCCGGACGTCGTGCGGCTGCTGCCGCCGTGGGATCCGTTCATCCAGGCGCGCGACAAGGCGTTGCTGGTCCCGGATCCGGCGCGGCGCAAGGAAGTCTGGAAGATGCTGGGCAACCCCGGGGTGCTGCTGGCGGACGGCGACATCGCGGGGACCTGGCGGACCAAGGGCAGCGGCGCGAAGCTGGCGTTCACGGTGACGGCGTTCGACCCGCTGCGCCCGGAGGTGCGGGAGAACGCCGAAGCCGAGGCTGCGCGCGTGGCGAAGGCGCGGGGGTTCGAAAAACACACGGTGACCTGGGCGGAGTCGTGAGCACTCAGGCGTCCACCGCCAGCCGGTAGCCGCGCTTCACCACCGTCTGGACCACCCTCCCGCCGCCCAATGACGTCCGGAGCCGGCCGATCGCCGTCTCCACCGCGTGTTCCTCCCCACCCCCCGGCAACGCCGAAATCAGCTCCCTCCGCGAAACCACCCTCCCCGGCGAGGCCGCCAACGCGCGCAGCAACGCCATCGGGGCCGGGGCCACCTCGCGCCACTCGCCGTCCACCACCGCCGACTGGCCGCGCAGCTCGATCGACAACCCTCCCGCCGAGAACCGCGGGGAGCGCGCCAGCAGCGTCTCCGACACCGTCCTCGCCAGCGCTCCGATGCGGGCCCGGTGCGGTTGCACCGTCGGCACGCCGAGTGCCGCCAACGGGCCCGCCGTGATCGGGCCGACGCATGCCGCCACCACCGGGCCCGACAATGCCGACACCAGCCCCGGCAGCCGGCCCGTGCGGCGGGCCAGCGCCACCAATGACGCCACCGCCGGGGCGCTCGTGAACGGCAACGCGTGGATCGATCCGTCCAAGACCCCCTCGAGCAGCCGGTCGACCGGGCCGGGGTCCACCGGGCCGACCCAGCGGTACACCGAGACCTCGATGACCTCCGCCCCCGCCGAACGCAGCGCGTCGACGAAGTACGGGAGCGGCTCGCCGTGCAGCTGGACCGCGATCCGCTTGCCCGTGACGTCCGACGAAAGCAGGTGCTGCAACAACTCCGCGTTGCTCTCCGACGCCGGCGAGTACGACTCCGAAAGACCCGCCGCGCGGATCGCGCCCGTCACCTTCGGGCCGCGCGCCAGCAGCGATGACGACGAAAGGCGCGACAGCAGAGCGTCGCCCAGGCCCCAGCCCTCGGCCGCCTCGAGCCAGCCGCGGAAGCCGATGCCCGTCGTCGCCACGACCGCGTCCACATGCGACTCCAGCAACGCCGACGTCGCCCGGTGCAGCTCCGTGTCGTCCGTCAGCGGCACGATCCGGATCGCCGGGCCGTACCGGACGCTCGCCCCCTTGCGCACGAACAGCGCGCCGAGCTCGTCCGCCCGGCGCGCCGCGGTGATGCCGACCACGAACCCGGTCAGCGGCAGGATCACGGGCTCTCCACTTCGACCACGCCCTCTCGCACGCGCACCTCGTACACCGGGACCGTCACACCGGAGGCGTCCAGGCACTGTCCACTGTCGAGCGCGAACCGTTCCTTGTAGACCGGCGAGGCGACCACCGGGACCCCGCCCGCGTCCCCGACGATGCCGCGCGAGAGCACCGCCGCGCCGCTGCACGGGTCCCAGTTGGACAGTGCGTACCACCGCGCGCCGGGCAGGTGGAAGATCGCCACCTGCACGCCGCCGTCGAGCAGCGCGGCGACCCCCGCGTACTCCGGCACCGCACCGGCGGAACAGACCGCCGTCCAGGTCTTCTCGATGGACGTCGTCATCGGCGCACCTCCGGGACTCCCAGCATGACCGGGACTTTCTGCTCCCGCTCCGAGCGGAACGAGATCGCCGGGTCGGGCGTGCCCGGCGCGTTGACGAAGGAGGAGAACCGGGCCAGCTTCTCCGGGTCCTCGAGCACGCCCTTCCACTCGTCGGCGTAGTTGTCGACGTGCTTGGCCATCGCCGCGTCGAGGTCTTCGCAGATGCCCAGCGAGTCGTCGACGATCACCGCGCGCAGGTGGTCGAGGCCGCCGTCCAGCTCCTCGATCCACGGCGCGGTCCGCTGCAGCCGGTCGGCGGTACGCACGTAGAACATGAGGAACCGGTCGATCGTCCGGATCAGCGTCGCCGTGTCCACATCGGACAAGAGCAGCTCGGCGTGCCGGGGCGTCGTGCCGCCGTTGCCGCCGACGTAGAGGTTCCAGCCGTTCTCCGTGGCGATGATCCCGAAGTCCTTGCTGCGCGCCTCCGCGCACTCCCGCGCGCACCCCGACACCGCCGACTTGAGCTTGTGCGGCGACCGCAGCCCGCGGTAGCGCAGCTCCAGCTCGATGGCGAGCCCGACGCTGTCCTGCACGCCGTAGCGGCACCACGTCGACCCGACGCACGACTTCACCGTCCGCAGCGCCTTGCCGTACGCGTGCCCGGACTCGAACCCCGCGTCGACCAGCCGCCGCCAGATCTCCGGCAGCTGGTCCACCGTGGCCCCGAACAGGTCGATCCGCTGACCGCCGGTGATCTTCGTGTACAGCCCGAAATCCTGGGCCACCTGGCCGATGACGATCAGCTTCTCCGGCGTGATCTCGCCGCCGGGGATCCGCGGGACGACCGAGTACGTGCCGTTGCGCTGCAGGTTCGCCAGGTACCGGTCGTTGGTGTCCTGCAACGTCATCTGCTCGCCGGCGAGCACGTGCCCGTTGCCGAGGGTGGCCAGGATGGACGCCACCGCGGGCTTGCAGACCGCGCAGCCGCTGCCCGAGCCGTAGCGGCCGATCAGCTCGCTGAACGTCGTGATCCGGGTCGCCTGGACGATCTCGAACAGCTCCGCGCGCGACTGCGGGAAGTGCTCGCACACGGCCTTCGACTGCTCGACGCCACACGCCGTCAGCAGCTTGCCGAGCAGCGGGACGCACGAGCCGCACGCGGTGCCGGCGCGGGTGCACGCCTTGAGCTTCGGGACGGTGTCGCAGCCGTCCTCGTGGATCGCGCGGGTGATCGCGCCCTTGGACACCGCGTTGCACGAACAGATCTGCGCCGCGTCGGGCAGCGCGTCGACACCGACCGCGGCGCCCCCGCCCGCCGGGGCGAGGATCGCGCCGGGCTCGGCCGGCAGCGGACGGCCGACCAGCGCGCGCAGCGTGTTGTACTCGGTAGCATCGCCGACGAAAACGCCGCCGAGCAGCGTCTTGCCGTCGTCGGTGACCACGAGCTTCTTGTACGTCCCGGCGACCGCGTCGTTGACCGCGACCTCCAGCGCACCTTCGGTCTGCGCGTGCGCATCGCCGAAGGACGCGACGTCGACGCCCATCAGCTTCAGCTTCGTGGACGTGTCCGGCTCCGGGAACTCACCGGAACCGCCGGTCAGCTGGGCGGCGACGATCTCGGCCATCGCGTAGCCGGGCGCCACGATGCCGTACACCCGGCCGTCGACGGCCGCGCACTCGCCGATCGCGTAGACCGCCGGATCGCTGGTGCGGCACGACGAATCCGTGAGCACTCCACCGCGCGGTCCGACGTCCAAACCGGACTGGCGGGCAAGGTCGTCGCGCGGCCGGACACCGGCGGAGAACACGACGAGGTCGACGTCCAGCTCGGTGCCGTTGCCCAGCTTGGCCACCAGCCGCGAGCCGTCGGCCTCGATGGCGTCGGTGGAGGTTCCCGTGTGGACGGTCACGTCCAGCGAAGTGATGAGCCGCCGCAGCAGCGACCCGCCGCCCTCGTCGACCTGCAGCGGCATCAACCGCGGCGCCATCTCGACGACGTGCGGGGAGAGTCCCATGTCCCGCAACGCCTTCGCGGCCTCCAGGCCGAGCAGGCCGCCGCCGATGACCACGGCCGAGCGCCGCCCGCGTCCCGGCTTCTCGACGGCCGCCGCGCGGATCGCGTCGAGGTCCTCGATGGTCCGGTAGACGAAGCAGCCGGGCAGGTCGTGCCCGGGCACCGGCGGCACGAACGGCCGCGAGCCGGTGGCCAGCACCAACGCGTCGTAAGAAACGACGTCGCCAGATGCCGTGGTGACCGTCCGGGCGGCCCGGTCGATCGATACCGCCAGTTCACCGAGCCGGAGATCCACAAAGGAGTCGTCCGCGTAGTCCGAACCGGGCAGCGCGAGCGAAGCCGGGTCCCAGGTATCCACATAGGACGTGAGCGCCACCCGGTCGTACGCCGGACGCGGCTCCTCGGACAGGACGACGATGTGCCAAGTGCCGGAGGGGTCTTCCGCGCGCACCGCCTCCACGAGCCGGTGGGCGACCATGCCGTGTCCGGCGACGACCAGGGTGGGCATCTCAGACCTCCGCTCCCGCGAGCGCCAGACCGCGCTCACTCGTGGGCTGTTCGGCGGGCTTGCGCAGGTAGACCGCCCAGGTGACGGCGAAGCACAGCCCGTAGAAGACGAGGAACCCGATGAACGCGGGGATCCCGCTCTTGGCGTCGGCGAACGACTGCCGGAACGCGAGGTTGATGAACAGGCCGCCCTCGGCGCCGATCGCACCGGCCAGCCCGATCAACGCTCCGGACAGGCGGCGCGCCTTGAGCAGCTCGGCCGTCTCCTCGGCGCCGTTCGCGATGGCCGTGGCGGCCTTCGCCCGGAAGATCGCCGGAATCATCTTGTACGTCGAGCCGTTGCCGACCCCGGCGAGCACGAACAGCACGATGAACGCGATCGTGAACAGCGTCAGGGACTTCGACGTCGACGCGAGGATCAGCACGACCGTGGCCAGCGCCATCCCGATGAACGTGAAGAAGGTGATCTTGCCGCCGCCGATCCGGTCGGCCAGCCAGCCGCCCGCCGGCCGCGAGAGCGAGCCGAGCAGCGGGCCGAGGAACGTGACCGCCGCGGCCTGCAGCGGGGTGCGGCCGAACTGGTTCTGCAGCACCAGCCCGAACGCGAAGCTGTAGCCGATGAACGAACCGAACGTGCCGACGTAGAGGAACGACATCACCCAGGTGTGCGGGTCCTTGACGACTTCGCGCATCGCCTTCGTGTCGCCGCGGACCGTGGCGAGGTTGTCCATGTAGAAGTACGCGCAGAGCGCGGCCACCACGATCAGCGGGATGTAGACGTAGAGCACGATCCGCGGTGCGGTCGCGCCCGCCGTGCCGATCACCAGCAGCCCGACGAGCTGGATCGCGGCGACGCCGAGGTTGCCGCCGCCGGCGTTGAGGCCGAGTGCCCAGCCCTTGTGCTTCTCCGGGTAGAAGGTGTTGATGTTCGTCATCGACGACGCGAAGTTGCCGCCGCCGACCCCGCCGAGCGCCGCGACCAGCATGAACGTGCCGAGCGACGTGCCGGGGTGCAGCACGACCGCGGCCAGGATCGTCGGGATCAGCAGCAGCAGGGCGCTGACGACCGTCCAGTTGCGACCGCCGAACTTCGCCACGGCGAAGGTGTAGGGCAGCCGCATCAGGCCGCCGATGAGCGTCGGCGTCGAGACGAGCAGGAACTTGTCGGCCGCGGAGAACCCGTACTGCGGGCCCATGAACAGGACGATGACCGACCACAGTGTCCAGACCGAGAAGCCGATGTGCTCGGCGAACACGGAGAACCAGAGGTTGCGGCGCGCGACCTTCTTGCCCGTCGCCTCCCAGAACTGCTCGTTCTCCGGTTCCCAGTGCTCGATCCAGTGCTTTCCTTGGTGTTGCACGGCGTTCTCCTCAGTGCGGGTCGAGTCGGTCATTGCGCCGCGAGCCAGCCGGCGATGCCGCCGACGGTGTCGGAACACCCGCCGCAGCCCGTCGTCGCTCGCGTGGCCCGCGCCAGTGCGGGAGTGTCGGTGGCCCCGGCCTTCCAGGCTTCGACCAGCCGGCCCTTGGTGACGTTGTTGCAGCGGCAGATCACCGCCGTCGCGGGCAGGTCGGCCGGGCTGGCCGCCGGGGCACTGCCGGTGGGCAGCGCGCGGCCCAGCAGGACCGCGAGGCGGTCGTCGGGCAGCAGGGTGCCGCGGTCGTGGAACTGGGTGATGGTCGCGGCCGCGTCGGGCAGGCCGAGCAGGATCGCGCCGGTGACGCGGTTTTCGCGGACGACGAGCTTGCCGTACCGCCCGCCGGTGGGGTCGTTGAAGGTCAGCACCTCGACGTCCGGGGTACCGGCGTCGAGCTGCGTCTCGCCCAGCGCGGCGAGGTCGATGCCGCGGGCCTTGAGCCGGGTGACGGCCGTGGTCCCGCGGTAGCGGGCGGCCGCGTTCGTGCCGGTCAGGACGTCGGCGAGGACCGCCGCCTGCTCCCACGCGGGCTGGATCAGCCCGGCCGGGGCGCCGGGGTGGCGGGCGCAGTCGCCGAGGGCGTGGATGCGGCCGTCGCTGGTGCGCAGGACGTCGTCCACGAGCACGGCGCCGTCGATGTCGAGGCCGGCTTCCGCGGCCAGGCGCGTCTCGGCGCGGACGCCGGCGGCGACCACGACCAGGTCGGCGGGGACGAGCGTGCCGTCGTCGAGCTTGAGGCCGTCGCCGGGCAGGTAGCGCGCGGCGGTGGCGCCGAACCGGAACGTCACGCCCATTTCGGTGAGCTGCCGGGCCAGCACGTGCCCGGCGGCCGGGTCGAGTTGGCGTTCCATCACGTGCCCGAGCGGGTGCACGACGGTCACCTGGTTGCCGCGCCCGGCCAGGCCGCGGGCGGCTTCGAGGCCGAGCAGGCCGCCGCCGAGCACGGCGACCGGCGCGCCGTAGCGGGCGGCGTCGAGGATCTTGGCGCAGTCGTCGAGACTGCGGAACGCGACCACGCCGGGTCCCGGCTCCAGCCCCTCGACCGGCGGGATCCACGGGTTGGCGCCGGTCGCGAGGACCAACGCGTCGTAGTCCACGGTGGATCCGTCGCCGAGTTCGACGCAGCGCTTCTCACGGTCGATCCGGGCGACGTCGACCCCGAGCCGCAGGTCGATGTTGTGCCGCGCGGCCCATTCGTCGTCGTGCAGGCGGACGCTCTCGGCGCTCATCCCGCCGGCGACGACGGCCGACAGCAGGACGCGGTTGTAGGCGGCGTGCTTCTCGGCGCCGAGCACGGTCAGGCGGACGCGCTCGGCGATCGGATCGCGGCGGCGGATCTCGTCGGCCAGCCGGGCACCGGCCATCCCGTACCCGACGATGACGACTTCACGGGGGCTCATGCGGCACCATCCACAGTAGACAAGGACACGGCACACACCTTGAACTCCGGCATCCGGCTGACCGGGTCGAGCGCCGGGTTGGTGAACAGGTTCGCGCGCTGTTCACCGGGGAAGTGGAACGGCAGGAACACGAGGTCGGGCTTGAGGCTCTGGACGAACCGGACCTTGGCAACCGTTTCTCCGCGTCGCGACCGGATCCGGGCGGGATCGCCTTCTTCCAGCCCGGCCCGCTTGGCCGTGTCCGGGTGGACCTCGACGAACACCTCCGGGACGACGTCGTTCAGCTCCTGGATGAGCCGCGTCTGCGCGCCCGACTGGTAGTGCTGCAGCACCCGGCCGGTGGTGGCCTGCAGCGGGAACTCGTCGTCGGGCAGCTCGGCCGGTCCGGTGTGCTCGACGGCCGCGAACCGCGCGCGGCCGTCCGGGTGGGCGAAGGCGTCGAGGAACATCCGCGGGGTACCGGGGTGGTCGTTCTCCGGGACCGGCCAGTGCAGGGCTTCCCCCGCGCGGAGCCGGTCGTAGCTGACGCCGGAGTAGTCGGCGATCCCGCCCTTCGACGCGATCCGCAGTTCCTCGAAAGCCGTCTCGGCGTCGGTCGGGAAACGGTCCGAAGGCTGCCCGAGCCGGTCGGCCAGTCCACTGAGGACGTCCAGGTCGGACCGGACGCCGACCGGCGGGGCGATGGCTTTGCGCCGCAGCAGGATCCGGCCTTCGAGGTTCGTGAGCGTCCCGTCTTCCTCGGCCCACTGCGTGACGGGGAGGACGACGTCGGCCAGCGCGGCGGTCTCCGAAAGCACGAAGTCGGCGACGACCAGGAAGTCCAAAGCGGACAGCCGGTCTTGGACGCGCTCGGACCGCGGCGCCGAGACGACGACGTTGCTGCCGAACACCATCAGCGCCTTCGGGCCCTCTTCGGTACCCAGCGCGTCGAGCAGCTCGGCGGCCGACCGCCCGGGCCCGGGCAGGCTGTCGGGGTCGACGCCCCAGACGCCGGCGACGTACTCGCGCGCGGCCGGGTCGTCGAGCTTGCGGTAGCCGGGCAGCTGGTCGGCCTTCTGACCGTGCTCACGGCCGCCCTGGCCGTTGCCCTGGCCGGTGAGGCAGCCGAAGCCGGAGCCCGCGCGGCCGGGCAGGCCCAGCGAGAGGGCGAGGTTGATCCAGCCGCCGACGGTCGCGGTGCCGGTGGCGTGCTGTTCGGTGCCGCGGGCGGTGAGAATGTAGGCGTTGCGGGCAGTGGCGAGCTTGGTGGCGGCGAGGCGCATGTCGGCGGCCGAGACGCCGGTGACGCGCTCGGCGCGCTCCGGCCACCACGCCGCGGCGATCCGCCACATCGCGTCGAAGCCGCTCGTCCGAGTGTCCACATAGGACTCTTCGAGGTGACCGCCTTCGACGACGGCGTGCAGGATGCCCAGTGCCAGTGCGAGATCCGTGCCCGGCGCCGGCGCGAGGTGCAGGCTCGCCAGCTCGGCGGTCGGGGTGCGCCGCGGGTCGACGACGATCAGGTCGGCGCCGCGCAGGTGCTGGGTGAACGGCGGCATCGTCTCGGCCGGGTTCGCCCCGGCGAGCAGCACGACGTCCGCGTTCTTGAGGTCGGTGACGGGGAACGGCATCCCGCGGTCCGCCCCGAAGGCCTTGGTGCCCGCGGCGGCGGCCGAGGACATGCAGAAGCGGCCGTTGTAGTCGATCTGCGAGGTACCGAGCGCGACCCGGGCGAACTTGCCCAGCAGGTAGGCCTTCTCGTTGGTCAGCCCGCCGCCCCCGAAGACCGCGACGGCGTCCGGGCCGTGGAGTTCCTTCAGCTCGGCCAGTTTCCGCGCGACGAGGTCGAGGGCGAAGTCCCAGCTGCAGGGTTCGAGCGCGCCGTCCACCCGGATCATCGGGGTGGTCAGCCGCCGCGGCGAAGTCAGCAGCGAGCCGGACGTCCAGCCCTTCTGGCACAGGCCGCCGGCGTTCACCGGGAAGTCCCGCGGCGTCACGCGGACGCCGTCGAGGCGCATCCCGCACTGCAGCGCGCAGTACGGGCAGTGGGTGTCGACCTGCGGCACGGGCACCTCCTCGGCGTTCGGGATGACCCGACGCTAAGGAGGCCGTGTTAACCGGATTCGACCGAATGTTTCAGGCAGTTGACATTGCGGCGGGAATCACGAGCCCCCGGCGGTGAGGTGCGTGACCTGGGTCACCAGCCGTTCTGGTCCCGCAGCCGCCGCTCGAACCACCACGGCGACGTGCCGAGCGAATCGGGCAGGGTCCGGCTCGCGTACCGCCGGTCGGCGCGCGCCAGCACGGCACCGACCGACGCCCGGTCGCGGCGGGGCAGTTCGCTCAGCCTGAGGCCGAGGTCGGCCCGGGCGCCGACCGGGTCGCAGCCGGGACAGGAACAGTGCGGCCACGACGGCCGCGTCATGCGCCGCGTCCCGTGCAGCCAGGCCCGGAGCAGGTCGGAAACGGCGCCGGGCCACAGGCCGGCGTCCACTTCGGCGAAGGCGAGCTGCCGCTGAGCGCGGCGGGAGAGGTGGGGGATCTTGGCCGGCGGTGGCCCCGCGACGTCGAGCCGGCGGGTGCCACGCAAGCTTCCAGGCCGCCTACGCGGCATGGCCCTTTCGGCAGGAAGAGATCATGAGCTCAGCATCGCAGCCCGCCGCGCCCGTCACAAGATGCCGCTGACCTCGCGCGCCGCTACCCGCAGGCCGTCCAGCGACGCCTGCGTCGACCTCGGGTTCAGCGCGTTCGACGCCAGCCGGAACAGGACCGCGCGCAGCAGCAGCTGCGGCCACTCCGGCAGGTGGGCCCAGCGCTCCAGCAGCTCCCGCGTCGCGCCGCCCCAGGCCAGGGCGTCCACCGCCACGATCGCCGCGCCGTACTCGCCCGGCCGGTAGTACGGGACGAAGTCGACGACGCCCGGGGCCGCGTCGCCATCGAACAGCAGCCCGGCCAGCAGCTCGCCGTGGGCCACCTGCAGCGGCAGGCGGATCGGGCGGCGGGCGCCGGCGAGAACCTCGAACCAGCGGCCGCCCTTCGTCTCCTCCAGCGGGACCTCGAGCTCTTCCCACGCGACGCGGTCGGCGACGGCGTCGATGTCGCGCCGGCCGGCGAGGAAGTCCGGCCGGGGCAGGCCGATGGTCGCGCGGTGCAGCTTCACCGCCGCCAGCACCGACGCGTCCCCGAGGTGCTCGGGGGTGCCCGAAACGAACCGGGAGGCCGTCCAGCCGCCGACGATCCAGCGGCCGTCGGTCGAGCGGACCGGCTTGGCGACGCGCAGGCCCGGCTCGTCGGCGTAGTCGAGCGCGCGGGCCGTCCACAGCGTCCTGGCCTTGTCGGTGACCGGCTTGAAGACGAGGTCGCCGCTGCGCCACGCCGTCGAGTCCGGCAGCGGTTCGCCGCCGTCGTCAAGGCCGCCGAAGGCCGCGCTGACGTGCGCCGGAGGGCGTTCGAGGGTTGTCCGCACAACTGGTGACGGTACCCGGCCGGGTGGTCCACGATCGAGAAGACGCGCTGGTCACGCAGTGTTTTACGGGGTGCCCGGAATGTCGTGAAGGCCGCCTCCGAAGCCGGAGACGGCCTTCACGGACGACCACTGTCAGTAGGTCGGCAGGCTCGGGTCGATCTGCTTGGCCCAGGCCAGCACGCCGCCGCCGAGGTGCGTCGCGTCCTTGAAACCGGCCGCGTGCAGCGCGGCGAGCGCCTCCGCGGACCGCGCGCCCGACTTGCAGTGCAGGACGATCGGCTTGTCCTGCGGCAGCTCGGCCAGCGCCTCGCCCGAGAGGATCCGGTCCTTCGGGATCAGCGTCGCGCCCTTGATGTTGACGATCTCGTACTCGTGCGGCTCGCGGACGTCGATCAGGGCGAAGTTCTCGCCGCTGTCGAACTTGGCCTTGAGCTCGGCGGGCGTGATGGTGCTGCCCGTCGCGGCCTGGGCCGCCTCGTCCGAAACCACGCCGCAGAACGCCTCGTAGTCGATCAGCTCGGTGATCTTCGGTGTGTCCGGATCCTTGCGGATCTTCACCTCGCGGTACTTCATGTCCAGCGCGTCGTAGCTGATCAGGCGGCCGAGCAGCGGGTCGCCGATGCCGGTGATGAGCTTGATCGCCTCGGTCACCATGATCGAGCCGATGGACGCGCAGAGCACGCCCAGCACGCCACCCTCGGCGCACGACGGGACCATGCCCGGGGGCGGCGGCTCCGGGTAGAGGTCGCGGTAGTTGAGGCCCTTGCCGTTCGGCGCGTCCTCCCAGAACACGCTGACCTGGCCCTCGAACCGGAAGATCGAGCCCCAGACGTACGGCTTGCCCAGCAGCACCGCGGCGTCGTTCACCAGGTAGCGCGTGGCGAAGTTGTCGGTGCCGTCGACGATCAGGTCGTACTGCCCGAAGATCTCGAGCGCGTTCGACGAGTCGAGGCGCTCGGTGTGCAGGTACACCTTGACCAGCGGGTTGATCTCGGCGATCGACTCCTGCGCGGACGCGGCCTTGAGCTTGCCGACGTCGGACTGGCCGTGGATGACCTGGCGCTGCAGGTTCGACTCGTCCACGACGTCGAAGTCGACGATGCCGAGCGTGCCGACCCCGGCCGCGGCCAGGTACAGCAGCGCGGGGCTGCCGAGGCCGCCGGCGCCGATGACCAGGACCTTCGCGTTCTTCAGCCGCTTCTGCCCGGTCACCCCGACGTCCGGGATGATCAGGTGACGGCTGTACCGGGCCACCTCGTCCTTGGTGAGCTCGGCAGCCGGCTCGACGAGCGGCGGCAGTGCTGACATCGGGTCCTCCATCTCGCGCGGATCGCGTCCATCCCACTATGCACAACTCGCGCAGGCAAATAAGGCTTCCCGGTTTCAGATGGTGGGAAGACCTACTGCGTTTTGGGAGTGGGGTTCGGCCAGGCGTTGGGGATGCAGGTGAGGCCGTCCTTGGCCACCTTGCCCTTGTCGCCGCCGGGGATGTCGTTGAGCATCGACACGTAGTTGTCGTCCACGCCGAAGGACTGCTGCATCATCACCGGCGCGGGCTGGTTCTGGCCGCCGCAGCCGACGTGCTGGTTGCCCAGAGCGTGGCCGACCTCGTGGTTGATGGCGTACTGCCGGTAGCCGGTCATGTCGGCGTTGAACGCCTTCGCGCCGCGGACCCAGCGGGCCAGGTTGATCAGCACGCGGCCCAGGCTCTTGCGGTAGCAGGACGCCTCGAACTTGATCTGGAAGCCGCAGGCGTCGGCCCGGTGGGTGGTGTCCGGCGTGGTGAGGCTCACCTTGAAGGTCGGGTTCGGGAAGTTGGCGTCGACGCGCTGCAGCGCGATCTTGCCGTCCCAGGTCCAGCCCTTCTTGGGGTCGGACAGCGTGCCCTGGACGGCCGCCGCGAACGCGTCGTCGCCGGCGTAGCTGGCCGGGTCGATGCCGTCCTCGACCTCGATCGTGTAGGTGTACAGCTTCCCGGTGCCGACCTTGGGACCGTTGCCCGGCACGACGTGCCACGTCCCGGCGCCGGCCTGGGTGAACGGGCTGCCCTCGGGCAGGTCGGCGGTCGGCACCTTGAGGTCTACCGGCGTGGCCGGGTTCTCCGGGATGGCCTGCTCGCCGTTGCCGTCGATCGCGCCGCCCGCCGCGTCGCCACCCGCCGACTCGACGTTCGCGGGGGCGCCCTGCTCGGCGATCGGCTCGGCCGGGCTGTTCGCGGTGTTGAAGACGACGAGCACGGTCAGCACGACGAGGATCGGCAGGGCGTAGACGCGCCAGCCGTAGGTCTTGGTGAACTTCGAGAGGCCGGCCTGCGGCGGCTCCGGCTTCTCGCGCGGAGTCTCGGCCTGCGGCTTCCAGGAGGCGCTCAGCGGCTCGGCGCTGGTCCGGCGCCCGCCCGGGCGGTAGCGGTCCTCGCCGACGCGCTGGGCGGGCTGCCGGGCGGGGCGGTACTGGCCGGTCCGCGGAGTGTCTTCGGGCTCCGGGGCGCGGCGGGCCGACGCGCGGTGGGGAGCCCGCCGATCTTCGCCTCGCGCGTCGTGCTTCACCCGGTCCACCGCACCAGGGTGCCACAGCGCCACCGAACCGTTATCGGCGACTGGCGGTCCACCCGGGGATTGTTGTCGCCCGATCGGGCTACCAAGTGCCGGCCTCGACGTGCTCCCACATGCCGAGCACGGCCTTCGCCACGACGATCGGACGCTCCATCTGCGCGACGTGGCCCGTCCGCGGCAGGACGAGCAGCCGGGCCCGCGGGATCACCCGGGCCGTCCGCGTGGCGCGGCGCACGGAGATGACCCGGTCCTCGCGGCCCCAGACCACCAGCGTCGGCGCCCGCACCCGCGGCGCCGCCGACCAGAGGGAGGCCTTCCCGAGCGTCGACCACGCCCGGAAGATCGCGAACGTGCTGCGGGCCATGGCCGGCGCGGCCCAGGTGAACCCGGCGCGGGCGCCGTGCTCGTCGGCCAGCTCGTCCAGCCGGCTCTCCGGGAACCGCGACGGGTCGGCGAAGCACAGCTTGATCACCTGCGCGGCGCGTTCGCGCGGGCCGAGGGCGGCCAGCTGTGCCCGCACCCGCGCGCCGACCAGCGGCAGGTACGCCAGCGCCATCCGCGGGTCCGACAGCCGCCGCGGGTCGACGCGGCGGTCCGGCATCGCGGGCGAGATCAAGGTCAGCGTCTTGACCAGCTCGGGACGGCGTTCGGCGATGAGCAGCGCGATCGCCCCGCCCATCGAGTTGCCGAGCAGGTGCACCGGCGCGCCGACGTCCTCGATGTGCCGCGCGACGACCTCGGCGTGGGCCTGGAGGCTGAAGTCGAAGCCCTTCTCGGGCTCGGAATAGCCGAAACCGGGCAGGTCGGGCGCGGTGCCGCCGGCGACCGGCGCGAGGAGCGCGGCCAGGTCGGTCCAGTTCGTCGACGAGCCGCCGAGGCCGTGCACGTAGACCGCCGGAACGCCGTCCGGGCCGGGCGTGCGGCGGACGTTCAGGCGGGCCGTGCCGACTTCTTCGAAAGTCGCCGGCCACGGCGGGAGGATCGGCTCCAGGGCGGGTAACTCCCTGGTCGAGAGGGGCACGTGGGTGAGGGGCACCCGCGTCGTCACGGCGGCGTTCACGGGTCCAGGATGCCCGACACTTGGCAAGGCATACATACCGGCGAGTAATCTTCAGGACGACTTCACGCGGTGGCGACCCCGCCCGTCGAAGGTGTGAAGACGGGAGGATGGGCATGACGGAGATGACGCGGCTGCAGCAACGTGGGGTGCGCCTGCCCCGGACCGAGCGCCGGGCCCAGCTCCTCGCCGCGGCGCAGCGGGTCTTCGCCGAGAACGGCTACCACGCCGCCGCCATGGACGAGATCGCCGAGGTGGCCGGCGTCAGCAAGCCGGTGCTGTACCAGCACTTCCCCGGCAAGCTCGATCTCTACATCGCGCTGCTGGAGAGCCACGTCGACGAGCTGGTCAAGCGCGTGCAGACGGCGCTGGACTCCACCACGGAGAACCGCCAGCGCGTCCCGGCGACGGTCGGCGCGTTCTTCGACTTCGTCAGCAACGACGCGGGCGCGTTCCGGATGGTGTTCGAGTCCGACCTGCGCGGCGAGCCGGCGGTCCAGGAGGCGGTCGACCGCGCGACGTCGGCGAGCGTGGACGCGATCACGGAGACGATCACGGCGGACGCGGGCCTCGACGAGGACAAGGCACGGCTGCTGGCGGTGGGACTGGTCGGAATGAGCCAGGTCAGCGCCCGGTTCTGGCTGCAGCACCACCAGTCGATGAGCCGCGAGGAGGCGGTCGCGCTGACGGCCAACCTGGCGTGGCGCGGCATCGGTGGTGGCTTCCCGCTCAAGGACTCCTGAACCGCCGAGACGGCACTTCCCCCTGGGAAGCGCCGTCTCGGCGTCAGCGGGTGGCGGCCACCCGGACCAGGGCGCTGATCCTGCGGGCGACCTCGAACGGACGCTCCTGCGGCAGCATGTGCCCGGCCCCGGGGAACCGGACGAACTCCGCGTGCGGCAGCTCGTCCGCGATCACCTTCGCGTGCGCCAGGGGGCAGAGCCGGTCCTTCTCCCCCGCCAGCACCACCGACGGGACGTCGCACAGCGCGCCCAGGCCGCCGACGCCGCGGTGGGCCGCGATCGCGTCCAGGAACATCCCCGCGCTCGCCGGGTGCGCGCTGAGCAGCTGCTCGACGACGCTGTCCACCTGCTCGCGCCCCGGACGAAGACCGAAGACCAGCCGCCGGGCGCCCGAGCGGACCATCCCCGGGCGCAGCCGCAGCGTGTCCGACCGGAGCCGGGCGAGCAGGCGGGCCACCCGCGGCTCGAAGCGCGTCACACCCCGGCCGACCAGGCCCGGGAAGCCCAGCGTCAGCTGGTCCATGTCCCCCGACGACGTCGCGACGAACGCCGCGCCCGCCAGCCGCTCGCGGACGAGAGCGGGGTGCCGTTCGGCGAGCACCATGAGCGTCATGCCGCCCATCGAGTGCCCGGCCAGCACCAGCGGCCCTTCCGGGACGCGGTCGGCGATCAGCTCGGCCAGGTCGTCGGCGAGCCGGGCGATCGACGCCGAGCCCGCGCGGGCGTGCGCCGAGCCGCCGTGGCCGCGCAGGTCGTAGCGCAGGACGCGCACGCCGGGGTCGAGGTGCGGCAGCACGAAGTCCCACGTCCGGTGGTCCTGCGTCCAGCCGTGCACCAGCACCAGCGTCACGGCCGAATCGGCCGGCCCCGACTGTGACACGTGCAGTGCGGCGCCGTCGCTCGCGACGAACCGGTGCCCGAGCGACGGGTCCCGGAGCCGCGACGCGGTCGTCACCGGCCCGCCGGGAGCAGGAACGACTTGCGCCAGAAGTACTTCCCGGGCAGCCCGACCAGGCCGGACTCCTCCAGGAACGGCATGATCTTCTCCCCTGCCCACGCGATGGTCCCCTGCCAGTGCGGGTTGTTCAGCGCCGCTTCGACACCGTCGCGCGGCCGGATGCCGACCGCCTTGTAGACGTTCGGGTTGATGAACGCCCGCGTCACGAAGTACGAGATGAGCGCGATGACGAACTGCTGGTAGCCGATCTCGGCCTTCGACAGCTTCGCCATGCCGCGCGTGACCTCTTCGCGGGCGAAGGTGACGTGCCGCGCCTCTTCGAGGACGTGGATCCGGTTGACCATCCGGACCAGCGGCTGGACGCCGTCGTCGTTCATCTGCTCGCGCTGCAGCCGGTCCAGGACCTCCTCGGCCACCAGGATCGCGCCGTAGCGCGCCGGGCCGTAGGAGATCGTCGGCATCAGCTTGGCCAGCTTTCGCAGCCACGGCACCGGGCCGTAGGCGGGGCAGCCGATCCGCGACGCCATCCGCGCGAACATCGTCGAGTGCCGGCACTCGTCGGCGATCTCGGTGAGCGCGAACTGCGCGTGCGCGGACGTCGGGTCCTGCTCGTAGACCTCCTTGAGCAGCATCTGCATCAGGAGGATCTCGAACCACAACCCGGTCGTCGCGACGCTCGCGACCTCGTGCTTGCCCAGCTCGATGCGCTGCTCGGGGGTCAGCTTGTCCCAGAGTTCGGTGCCGTAGAGCGAAGAGCGCTCGTCGAGGATGAAGCGCTTGCCCTCGACCAGGGGCGCCGCCCAGTCGATGTCGACGTCCGGGTCGTAGAACTTGTTGGCCGACGACTTCAGCAGGCGGTCCGCGGTCTTTTCGCGATCCGGTTCCTTCAGCGTCCGCGTCATCGCCGACACCCCTTCCAACATGTAACTTGAGGTAACAGTTACCTCTGGTAGCATGACCCTGGTGATCGAACGTGTCAAGCGCTCCGGCAAGCCGTCCAAGCACTCGTCGCGCGACGAGGAGGCGACCGGCGACGCCCGGCGCGACCGCTGGCGCAAGCACCGGATCGCGCGGCGCAAGGAGTTCGTCGAGGCCGCGCTGCGGGCGCTCGACACCCACGGACCGGACCTCGGCATGGAGGACGTCGCCGCGGAGGCCGGTGTCACGAAACCCGTGCTGTACCGGCACTTCGACGACAAAGCCGACCTGTACGTGGCCCTCGGCCAGCGCGGCACGGAGATCCTCTTCGAGCGCCTGATCCCGGCGATCAACGCCGAACTGGCGCCGGTGCCGCGGATCCGGATGGCGCTCGACGCGTTCTTCACGGTCATCGAGGAGCACCCGAACCTGTACCGGCTGCTGGCGCACGGGCGGCCGGAGAAGCCGGTCTCGTCGGACGTCGTGGCCGAGGACAAGGAACTGATCGCGACGGCGCTGACCGCGCTGCTGGGCGACTACATGCGGATGTTCAACATGGACTCCGGCGCGGCCGAGCCGTGGGCGCACGGCATCGTCGGCATGGTCCAGAACACGGGCGAGTGGTGGCTCGGCCGCCGCTCGATGGGCCGCGACGCGGTCGTCGAGTACCTGACGCAGATCATCTGGGCGGCGATCGACGGGCTGACCCGCCAGAACGGCGTGGTCATCGACCCGAACCTGCCCCTGGAAGCCAACAAGGTGGTCCAGCTGGGCCGCGCGGAGTCTTCGGAGTCCTTGGAGGAGACGTCATGAGCGAGCACGACGAAGACGGCTACAGCGGCGAGGCGACCTTGGTCGTCGACGGCGTTTCCCTGACGACGACGGTGGAGCTGCGCGGCTACTTCCAGCCGATCGACGGCTTCTACCGCTGGTACGGGCGGGTCGCGGTGAACGACGAGCTGACGAAGCTGGCCGGCGGCAAGAAGAAGCCGGTGTCGATCCAGGCCGGTTCGTACGCGGCCGACGGGGAGCTGTCGGACCCGGACCCGTGGGGGCGCTACCGGATCATGGGGACGAGCACCCCGCCGTTCCACGTGCCGACGTCGCTCGAGGAGCTCAACGCCTGAAAGCCGGGGCGGCCGACCCGCGCGGCGGCCGACCCGGCCGGATCAGGGGTGGCGCGGGCCGGGCAACGGGCCCGGCAGCTCACGCCCGGGCAGCCAGCCGTTCGGGATGTCCGTCGCGCGCCACTTGCGGACGCTCAGGCGCACGGCGGTGACCGGGGCTGCCAGGAACGGCCCCGCCTCGGGCACCTTCGCGACGAGCAGGTCGCGCACCAGCGCGTCGTCGTCGGCCGGGACGACCTCGGCCAGCGCCTGGGCCTGCAGGAACGGCTGCATCGGCGAGCCCGTCGACACCACCACCGAGACGACCGGGTTCTCGCGGACGGCGGCCAGCGTGCGGCCCCGATCCTCGAGGACGAGGTTCAGCGTGAACGGTCCGCTCTCGGCGAAATACACGCCGCCGACCCACGGGCCGTCGCTGCCCGAGGTCGCGAGGAACATCGACTTGTGCGCGGAGAGGGTGTTCCGCACGAGATCCGCCACGTCGCTCGCCATCGGCTCGACAGTGGTCATGCTGGGTGCTCCTGGGGGGCGGGGCGTCCGGGTCCCGTGACACCGGATCGCTCGCCGAAGTTAGGCGGCGGAATCGCGACACACCAAGGAGAACCGACCGATCCGGTGAACCCCGGAGCGCACGAAGGCCACCCCGGGCGGTCCCGGGGTGGCCTTCGAGTGGCTACGGGTCAGTCGCCGACGCCGAAGCCGACCTTGCGGACGTCGGACGGGGCGATCTCGACGTACGCGATGCGGTCGGACGGGACGATGTACTTGCGTCCCTTCTCGTCGCTGATGCGGAAGAGCCCGTCACCGGCCGTCAGGGCCTCGGCGACCAGCTTCTCCACCTCTTCGGGAGACTGGCCACTGGACACCACCAGCTCGCGCGGCGTGTCCTTGATGCCGATCTTGACCTCCACGTGGGACCTCCGCTGGAAATTCGTAAGGGATGTGCTCGGCAAGGCTAACCGAACGGGCTCGTTCCGGTGGCGCATGTCCGCACCTGACCGCGTCGTCACTTCCGGGTACTCCATCGGGATCAGCCCAGGCCGAGCGCCTGCATGCGCTTGGTGTGCCCCTGTTGCAACCGCCGGAACAACGCGGCAATTCCGGAGAGGTCACCCGAGCCGCCGATGATCAGCTCGGCCAGCCCGTCGCGCTCGGCGACGACGTACTGGGCCTGGGTCAGCGCCTCGCCGAGCAGGCGGCGCCCCCACAGGGCGAGCTTGTCGCGGGTCTTGGGGTCGGCTTCGATGCCGGCCGCGACTTCGCGTTCGGCGAACGCCGAGTGGCCGGTGTCGGCCAGCACGGTGAGCACGAGGTCCTTGGTCTCCGGGTCGAGCCAGCTGGCGATCTCCCGGTAGAGGTCGGCGGCCAGCCCGTCGCCGACGTAGGCCTTGACCAGCGACTCGAGCCACGACTTGGGTGGCGTCGAGGCGTGCCAGGCGTCGACCTGGGCCACGAACGGCTCCATCGCGTCTTCGATCTTGACGTCGTGCGCGGCCAGGTGCTGGGCGAGCAGGCCGTAGTGACCGATCTCCGCGGCCGCCATCTGCGCCAGCGCGGCCCGCCCGGCGAGCGTCGGGGCGCTGCGCGCGTCTTCGGCCATCCGGTCGAACGCGGAAAGTTCGAGGTAGGCGATCACACCCAGAAGGTCTACGACGCCTTCGGGAGTCTCTTTCGGCTCGGTCACGGGGGCAGGGTATCGCCGAAGCACCCGGGCGTGTCGGGACGAGACCGATCACACTGGTTCCGGCGTGCCGGGTAGTGTCGAAAAACTGCTGACCAGGTACACTGCGGATGATATCGAAGCTTCCGTACGCCATACCGGCGTCGGGATCAGGCAGGTCACGTGGCTTGCCGACGTACTGCAATGTGCGTGCACGCCTCTTCCGGCATTCCCGGGACGGACCGGTTCCGCGCTCAAGATCAGCGCCAGGGACCAGGGTTTACTCCCGGTCGAGTGTCGAGCGGACCCAGGGCTGTGCGCGCTGGTCACGAGAGAGGCGATCACCCTGACCGCAGAAATTCCCACAACCGAACAGTCCCCCGCCGTCGCGCTGGAACACAGCGAGACCGGTCCGGCCGCGCTCGACACCTCGCACCCGCTCCAGGCGGGCGTCGAGGTCGAGCCCGAAAACCCGACCTTCGCGTCCTTCGGCGTCAAGCCGGAGATCGTCAAGGCCCTCGGCGAGGCCGGCATCGAGCGCACCTTCGCGATCCAGGAACTCACCCTGCCGCTGGCCATGGCCGGCGACGACCTCATCGGCCAGGCCCGCACCGGCATGGGCAAGACGCTGGGCTTCGGCGTCCCGCTGCTGCACCGCGTGCAGGTCCCCGGCGACGGCACCCCGCAGGTGCTGGTCGTGGTGCCGACCCGCGAGCTGTGCATCCAGGTCGCCAACGACCTCAAGGGCGCCGGCAAGCACCTCGGCATCCGCACCCTCGCCATCTACGGCGGCCGCCCCTACGAGCCCCAGATCGAGGCGCTCCGCAAGGGCATCGACGTCGTCGTCGGCACCCCGGGCCGCCTGCTCGACCTGGCCGAGCAGCAGCACCTGGTGCTGGGCAAGGTCCGCGGGCTGGTGCTCGACGAGGCCGACGAGATGCTCGACCTGGGCTTCCTGCCCGACATCGAGCGCATCCTCCGGATGGTGCCGGACGAGCGGCAGACCATGCTGTTCTCGGCGACCATGCCCGGCCCGATCATCACGCTGGCCCGCACGTTCCTGCGCCAGCCGACGCACATCCGCGCCGAAGAGAACGACGCGAGCGCGATCCACGAGCGCACCACCCAGTTCGTCTACCGGGCGCACTCGATGGACAAGCCCGAGGTGATCGCCCGCGTCCTGCAGGCGGCCGACCGCGGCCTGACGATGATCTTCAGCCGCACCAAGCGCACCGCCCAGAAGGTGGCCGACGACCTGGTCGAGCGCGGCTTCGCGGCCGCCGCCGTACACGGTGACCTGGGCCAGGGCGCCCGTGAGCAGGCACTGCGCGCGTTCCGCTCCGGCAAGGTCGACGTGCTGGTCGCGACCGACGTCGCCGCCCGCGGCATCGACATCGACGACGTCACGCACGTCATCAACTACCAGTGCCCGGACGACGAGAAGACCTACGTCCACCGCATCGGCCGCACCGGCCGCGCGGGTCGCACCGGGGTCGCGGTCACCCTCGTCGACTGGGACGAGATGCCGCGCTGGAAGCTGATTTCGGACACCCTCGGCCTCGACAAGCCGGAGCCGGTGGAGACGTACTCGTCGTCGAAGCACCTGTACGAGGACCTGGGCATCCCCGAGGGCACCACCGGCAGGCTGCCGCTGGGCAAGCGCACCCGCGCCGGCCTGGGCGCCGAGGTCGAAGAGGACCTGGGCGGCAAGCGCCGCGGCCCGCGTGGCCGGGGCAAGACCGAAGACACCCCGGCGGAAGACGCGCCGCGCAAGCGCAACCGCACCCCGCGCAAGCGGACCCGCGGCGGAGCGCGCTCGGCCGAGGCGATCGAGGCCGCGGACAACGCCACTGCCACTTCGCCGGACGAGGCTCCGGCCTCGGAGGGACGCACCCGGTCGCGTCGCCGCACCCGCGGCACCGCGCCCGAGGCGACCGGCCCGGCCACCGAGAAGGAAGCCGGCGACAACGCCGAGCGGCCCGCTCGGCGGCGCCGCCGTCGCCGTCCCGCCGCGACGTCTGATACACCTGCGTCGGCAGACTGAACCTGAGCGCGGGGGTCCGGGCACGTGAGCGACGACGTCGAGAAGGCGCCTGAAGACGCGCCCGAAGAGACCCCCGAGTACGGCTCGGAGGACGTCCTCGAGGACGTCGAAAGCACTCCGCCCGCCCCGCGGGTCAAGGCGCGTCGTTCGCCTTGGAACCGCGGGCGGGACCGGGTGATCGCGGCGCTGGTCGCGGTCACCGCGGTCGCCGTCGCGCTGGTGGTCGGCGTGACGAGCGACAGCGCGGCGACCGACCGGACCGAGGCGGCGGCACCCCCGCCGTTGCCGGCGGCGCCGGACAAGGTGCCCGGCTCGCTGGCCGAGATCTGGAGCGCCCGCAGCGGCGCGACCCCGGTCCCGGTGGTGGCGGGCGACACGGTGGCGACGGCGGACGGCGGCGAGGTCGCCGCCCGCGACCCGCTGACCGGGCAGATCCGCTGGCACTACACGCGTGACCTGCCGTTGTGCACGGTGAACGAGACGTGGGGGCGGCTGAACGCCGTCTATCACAAGACCGAGAACTGCAGCGAAGTCACGCAGCTCGACCCGGGCACCGGGCGGATCACGGCGCAGCGCAACGGCAACGCGGAGCTGGGCACGCGCCTGGTCGGCGACGGTTCCCACGTGACAGCGACGGGCAAGAAGCTGCTGACGACGTGGCGCGACGACCTGGTGCAGAGCGCCGAGTACGGCCAGGTCCCGGCGCTGGTCAACGCGGGCAAGCAGCCCCGCACCGGCTGCACGTACGGCACGGTCGCGGCGGCGTCGGGCAAGGTCGGCGTCATCGAGCACTGCCCGGGCGACCCGGCCGACCGCCTGACGGTCTACAAGGCGGCGCCGGAGAAGGACGACGAGCCATCGGTGTCGTTCAGCAGCGTCCTGGCAGGCAAGCGGGCGCGCGTGATCGCGATGTCCGGCGACCTGACGGCGGTGGTCCTGCCGGACCAGAAGCTGATGGTGGTCTACAACGGCGACGGTTCCCAGCGCGCGGCCTACCCCCTGGACGTCCCGGCGGCCGACCTGGCCGCGGATCCCCCCGGCGGCGTCGAGGCGACGACCCAGACGGCGCAGAACCTGTACTGGTTCAGCGGGTCGAAGGTGGTGGCGTTGTCGCGTGACGACCTTTCGCCGCGGTGGACGCTGAGCAGCGCTTCGGGCCCGGGGATCATGTTCGCCGCGCAGCTGGTGGTCCCGATCAAGGGCGGCCTGGCGGTGCTGAACGAGAACGACGGTTCGACCATCCGCACGGTGGGCGTGGACCGGCGCGGTTATGCCGGAGTCGTCCGGTTGGGCGCGGCGGGCCCGGTGCTGCTGGAAGAACGCGGCGACACGCTGACCGCCCTGAAGTAGGGCCACAGGCAGGCGACTTCACCGCGCGCGTGATCGGGCGGGCTTCGCGCGTGTCTGCGCGGGCATCACGCGTGATTGGAGGGGCATCACGCGCGAGCCGGGCTCAGGTGAGCCAGAAGAGGGTCAGGGCCGAGACCGTGAACAGCACGACCGCGAGGCCGGCGCCCACGGCCGGGGCGCCGTTGCGGCGGTCCGCGACTCGCTGGGCCAGCAAGGCCAGGATCGCCGCCACCGGGTGACCGATCAGCAGGACCGCGCCGGGGCCCGGGGCGCCCGTGTTCAGGTCGATTCCCGCCACCACCAGGACTCCGATGGCCAGGACCGTGAGTCCGGCGGCGAGTGAGCCGGTGAATCCGCGCCACCAGCGGCCGCCCGGCTTCGCGGGCGCAGCGGGTTCAGCAGGCGCGGTGGGCTCTTCGGGCGCGTCCGGCGGCTCGGGCTCGACGCGTTCCTGGGGAACCGTCTGCTCCTCGTCCGGCTCAAGCGCGATCGGCTCGGTCTGCTGCCGCGGAACCACCGGCTCGGCGCCCGCGGGCAGGGGCACCGTGGCCAGCTCGTCGGTCTCCGGTGAAGCCACTTTCCCTCCCTGTCACGGCGCGAGCAGGTCCCACGGCTGCATCTGCGGGGCCGCTTCCTGCCCCGCCTTGCAGCTCGGCCTGAAGTCGCACCAGGCGCAACGGCGGTCCGGGCGGGCCGGGAACAGCACGTCCCCGTCGCCGCCCGCGTCCAGGGTATCCGTGGCCAGCCTGAGGTCTCCGGCGGTCTCTTCGGCGCGTTGCAGCTGCCGCCGCAGGCTCTCCGGCGTGTGCTCGGCCGCCGCGATCGTGCCGGTCGGGAGGTGGTGCAGCTCCACGGTCGTGCACGGCATCCGCAGCGTCCGCGCCGCCGCCACCGCGTACAGCGCCAGTGCCTGCGACGCGCGGGCCTCGTACTCGTCCGGCGGACGGCGTCCGGTTTTGTAGTCCACGATGACCAGTTCGCCGTCACGGGCGTCGATGCGGTCCGCGCGGCCCTCGATGATCATCGACGGCTTCTCCCCCGGCGTGGCAGTGACCGGCGCCGACACCCAGCGCTCGAGCCCGACGGGGTCGTGCGTGACGTCGTTGTCCTCGACGTACTCCGCCACCCACCCCTTCGCGCGCGCCCGGTAGCGCGCCGCCTGCTCGTCGCTCTCGAAGCCCGCGTCCTTCCAGAACTCCGCCACCAGCGCCACCGCGCGCTGCGGCACCCGCTTGAGCACCGGCAGGTCGAACAACGCCCGCAGCGCGTTGTGCACCACCGCGCCGAGCGTGCTGTGCGCCCACGGCCCCGTGCGTTGCGGGGTAGGCCGTTCGAGGTACGCGAGCCGGTACCGGCGCGGGCAGTCGTCGAAGGTGGCCAGCCGCGCCGGCGACACCTTCGTGAGCCGCACCGGTTGCGCCACGCCGAAGTCGAACCCCATCTGCTCCTTCACGGCTGCCACGCTACGCACCACCACCGACACTTTCCGCGCGGGGCGAGGCCGCCCCGCGCGGAAAGTGCGGCTACCGCACCACCAACACCGTGTGCGTCCCGCCGGAAACGGCCAGCGCACCGCCGGCCGCGGCCCGCATCGGGCGCCCGTCGAGCAGCACCAGGCGCCCGGCCGGGACCACCAGCGAACCGGACGTCCCGCGCGGTGCCGTCACGGTCAACGAGAACACCGAACCCTGCTGGGTCCACGAAGCCGACACCGCGCCCTTCGGCGTCGGCACCGCTCCCCTCGCCCAGGCAACGGAACCCGGGTGCGGCGAAACCGTCCACGTCGCGAAGCCCGGCGAAGTCGGCGAGACGCCCAGCAGCTCGTTCGTCAGAGCCGGCACGACCCCGGTCGACCAGCCGTGCGCGGCCGACGTGTAGCCCTGCTCGTAGTGCGATCCGCCGTCGCCGATGCCTTCCCACGCCGTGATGCCCGGGTCGTGGGACGCCATCCAGCCGTACATCCGCTTGATCTGGTCGATCGCCGACGTCGCCTGCCCGGTCCGGAACCGCGCCTGGATCTCCGGGAACGACGTGAACGCGTACACGCGCTTCGTCCCGTCACCGACGAGAGTGTCGTTGTCCATGAAGGGATTCCCGTAGGGCAACGCCCCGGCCGCGAGCCGCGCCAGCGACGACGTGGCCTGCGCCGGCGACGCGATCCCCGCGACGATCGCCTGGCTGTTGCCGTCCTGGCCGTGGCGCACCGCGCCCGTCCCCGAGTCGAGGTACGCCCCCGCCGCCGGGTCCCACAGGTACTGGTTCACCGCCGCCGCGACGCCGGAAGCCCGCGAAAGCCACCGATCCGCGTCGGACGCGTGCCCGGTCGCCCGAGCGAGCCCGGCTGCGCCTTGAAGCGCGCGGACGTACAACGCGTTGTAGTACGTCACTTCGCCGGTCCGCGGCAGGAACGCGTAGTCGCCGTAGCCGCCTGTGCCGTTGAGGCCCTTCGAGAGCAACCCGCGCGAATCGGTGACCGACGGATACCACGCGTCGAGCGTCTTCACGAGGTTCGAGTAGTACGAAGACGCGTACGCGGTGTCACCCGTGTAGAGCACGTAGTCCCAGCTCGACGTCACCCACCAGAGCGGATAGTCGAACAGCGGCAACGTGTAGTTGTTGATCGACGCGGGCGGGATCCAGCCGTCCGCGCGCTGGTGGTCGGCCAGGTCGGCGAGCACGTTGCGCGCCGCGGTGCCGTCCTGGTGGGTCAGGTACTGGGTCAGCCCGGACACCGCGACGTCGCCGACGTACGGGTCCCGGTCGCGCTTGGCGCCGTCGTGCAGCACCAGTTTCCCGTCCAGCGAAGGCGAGAACGCGCCGCGTGGGTCCACATCGGACTCGCGGAAGGTGTCCATGCCCAGCTCGTTCGTGTAGGACGCGGCGTACCAGTAGCGGTTCAAGGCGTCGTCGGACGACTCGAACCAGCCGCGGTAGCTGCTCGGGGTCCCGAGGAACGGCGTGAAGTCGAGCGAGACGCCGTTGATCCGCACCTCACCGGACGGCTGCGTGAGCGGCGCGTCCGACGCGAGCGCGTCGAGGCTGATCCGCAGGTAGCGGAAGCCGCGCAGGCCGTCCGCGCACACCTGCGTGCCGGCAGCGCAGCCCTTGGTGTCCCGCCAGACGGTCGGTGTCGCGGGCACCGCGATCTGGTCGCTGCCCGGCCCGCCGGAGAAGTCCGAGCGCGAGAAGTCGGACCGTTCGCCCAGGTACTGCTGGGTTTCCGAGGTCGACACCCGGACGCCGGGGTGGTTCGCCGACGCGCCCGCGAACGAGATCTTCGGGTACCCCGCGACGACCTTGCCGAAGTCGACCACCGCGACCGGCACCGGCGGGTCGGCGACCAGGCCGGGCCAGACCTCGGTGACGCGGCTGAACTCGCCCGAAGGCGTGCTCTGGTCCTTCGTGACGGTGATCCGGACCTGCGCGGTCGTCACCGGCCGGTCGAAGGCGACCGCCCGCTGGACGGCGGTGTTGCCACTCACCGATGCCGCGACGCGCCAGGCGCCGCCGTCCAGCACCTCCACGGTGTAGTCCTGCGGCACACCGTCCACACTGGACAGAACAGTGACGCCGGGGAGCGTCACCGGCGCGGCCGAGGTGATCGTCAGGACGTCCGGGTAGGCGCCGATCGTGTCGTCGTTCCAGAACGTGTCGAGGTTGCCGTCGACGGCGTTGCCGGGCGCGTACGTCCGCGGCTGGCCGTTCCCGCCGTTGTTCGGCGCGTGGAACGACGACGCGGCCGCCGTGGTCCCCGCGGGCCAGGCCGGCTTCGGCGGCGGCGCCTGGCGCTTGAACGTCGTGACGCCCCGGCCGAGCAGGCCGTCCGGGTTCGTGACGTCACCGGTGGTGGACAGGACCTTCACCGGCCGCACGTCCCGGCTCGTCGGCGCGACGACGTACTTCTGCCAGCTCGGACCGGGCAGGGCGGTCGCCGCCGGCGCCGCGACCACGCCGCTCGCCACCAGGACCGTGACCGGCAGGATTGCTCTGAGCCACTTCATCGAGGCCTCCGCAAGGCGTTTGAATCGTTTCAACCGCTGGGCTGGGATTCAATCTGCGGGAGGCGTGCCAACGATGTCAACGAACCCGCCGGTTCCTGTCCGGCAGGACAACCCGAAAGGCGGGGTCAGCTGCCGCCGGCGATGAAGCCCCGGACGGAGTTCGCGACGAGCTCCACGGCGATGGCCGCGAGCAGCAGGCCGGCGACCTTGGCCAGCAGCGTGATGCCGCTTTCCTTGATCAGCCGGATGACGACACCGGAGTAGCGCATGCAGATGTAGATCACGAAGTGCGTGGTGACGATCGCCAGCGCCAGCGCGATGTACGCGCCGATGTGCCCGTCGGCCTGGCGGACGAACACGATGGTCGCGGCGATCGCGCCGGGCCCGGCCAGCAGCGGCGTGCCGAGCGGCACCAGCGCGACGTTGACGTCCTCCGCGGCCGCCTCGGGCTCGTGGCCGCTGCCGGTGAGCAGCTGCAGCGCGATGAGCAGGAGCAGCAGGCCGCCGGCGCCCTGCAGCGCCGGGATGCCGATGCCGAGGTAGGCCAGGATCGCCTGGCCGGCGACCGCGAACAGGCTGATGACCAGCAGCGACACCAGGACGGCCTGCCGGGCGGCGCGCGCCCGCGTCGCCAGCGGCTTGCGGCCGACCAGGCTCAGGAACACCGGCACCGTGCCGGGCGGGTCCATGATCACGACCAGGGTGATCGTCGCGCTCATGAAGAGCTTGGCGTCGAAGAAGTCGGCGATCGCCACGTCAGCTCTTCACGACCTGGAAGCCGGTCGCGCGCGCGACGAGCTCCTCGAGCTGCCCGGGGTCGGTGGTGCACTCGCCGAGCGCGATCGTCTTGTTCGTGCCGTGGTAGTCGCTCGACCCGGTGACGAGCAGGCCGAGCTCACCGGCCAGCGCGCGGGTGCGGGCGCGCGTCGGCGCGTCGTGGTTGGGGTGGTCCGCCTCGACGCCGGTGAGCCCGTGCGCGGCCAGACCGGCGAGGGTCTCTTCGCTGATCGTGGCGCCGCGGCTGAAGGCGAAGGGGTGCGCGATGACCGTGACGCCGCCGGCCGCGGCGATCATGTCGATGGCTTCCTCGACCGGCGTGTCGCGGCGGGCGACGTAGTAGCCGCGGCGCGGGCTGAGGTAGTCGGCGAAGGCCTCGTCGACGGACTTGACCAGCCCGGCCCGGACCAGCGCCTGGGCCAGGTGCGGTCGTCCGGGCGGCGAGTCCTCGGGGAGCAGGCCGAAGATCTCGTCGGCGTCGATCGGGAGGCCGTCGGCGGCCATCCGCTCGGCCATCCGGCGCAGGCGCGTGCGGCGCTCGACGCGCAGCCGGGTCTGCTCGGTGACGACCGGCTCGGACGTCGGGTCGAAGAGGTAGGCCAGCAGGTGGACGCTGATCTGACGGCCGGTTTCGGGGTTGATCGACACCGTCGAGAGCTCGGCGCCGGGGACCAGGGTCAGGCCCGGCGGCATGGCTTCGGTGGCGGGCGCCCAGCCCGCGGTGGTGTCGTGGTCGGTGATCGCGACGACGTCGAGCCCGGCTCTCGCGGCCGCGGCGACGAGCCCGGCCGGCGAGTCGGTGCCGTCGGAAGCGGTGGAATGGGCGTGCAGGTCGATGCGCATCGGGTCCATTGTCGACGATGCGCTGCGTCACACGCGCGGCGGGATGAGGCTAGCCGACCGGCTTCTTGCCCCGGGCGGCTCGCTGGGCCTTGATCATCGAGAAGCGCTCGGCCTGCTTCTGCTTGTCACCGAAGACGAGCTCCGAGATCGTGTCGTAGAACTCTTCGGGCCGCGGCAGGAAGTCGATCTTGTTGAGGGCCTGGATCTGACCGGCCGACTCGACGACCATCGTGCCGTAGCCCATCATGCGGCCGGTGGCGGTGCGGACGTAGCTGAGGTCGGTGACCTTGCTGATCGGCATCATCAGGACCTTGGTGGTGAACACCCCGGTGGTCATGACGAACCGCTTGTCGGTGACCACCAGCCGCTCGACCCACCACTCCATCACCACGTAGGCGAACCGCAGCACGACGAGGAGCGCGACGTACCAGAGGATGTTCTGGCCGATGTACAGCGCCGGTGGCAGCAGGTAGGACACCAGGACGCAGACGGCCAGCAGGGCCGCCGCTTCGAAGGTGTCCCACAGCAGCACCGCCCAGTGGCGGCGGATCCGGATGACCCGCCGCTCGGTGTCGAGGAGGTACTCGTCGGGATCGCGAGGCGCGAACATGGTTCGAGGGTAGCCTCGCGATCAGCCCTTGAACACGTTGCTGACGAAGGTGATCACCGATTCGGCCGAGTCCCGGAGGAACTGGACGATGTTGCCCACAAGCCCCGCGGCCTGACCGGGCTGGGCAATGACGAAGAACAGCACCAACGCGATACCGGCGAGGCCCGCAATCTTCTTCACGTTCACCGCGATCAAATCCCGTCTCTTACGGTGACACCGGACAACAGCTGAAAGCCTGACTTTTACGTTGTACCGCACTGAACAGGCACACGGGAGGTAAGTCCCGCGCTTGGGTCAGCACGTGGTCCGAAGTGTACCGTACGGCTACTCTCCGTGTACAGGACATCCGTTTTCAAGTCGGTCACGTCTACCCTTCGGGACATGGACCGCCTCACCAGCACCACGATCCGCTGTGTCGGCGGCATCGCGTTCGACCCGCACGGCCGCTTGCTGCTCATCCGGCGGGCGAATGACCCCGGTTCGGGGCAATGGTCGCTGCCGGGTGGCCGAATCGAACCGGGCGAAACGGACAAAGAGGCTGTGGTCAGGGAGCTTTTGGAAGAGACCGGTCTCGACGTGATTCCCGGCACACTGGTCGGGACGGTGACCCGCGGGCCGTATGAAATCCACGACTACTGGTGCACGGTCGCCGGCGGGGTCCTCACGGCGGGTGACGACGCGTCGGACGCGCGTTGGTCCGATGCGGCAGACCTGTCGGCGCTGGAGGCGGCCGGGGCCCTGGTGGATCTCCTGTACGTGACCCTCCGCGACTGGAACGCGTTCCCGCGGGCTTGAAAAGCCGCGAAGGCCCCCATAACGGCCATAAAGCCGGCATGGAGGCCTTCATCGCTCACGTCAAAGCGGCAGCCAGGTCATCCGCTGCCCGTGCGGAGCGGTCCGGGCCAAGGCATGAGCCTCCGCCTTGCCGCCCTCCCACCGCACGACGCCCAGCGTTGCCAGCCCGTCGCCCACCAGGTCGTCCCGTCCCGGCAGGACCAGCTCCAGCCCGGCGCCGTAGAACTCCTCCGACACCCACCACAGCGGCCGTGAAGCCGCGAGCGAGGCCAGCTGCTCGACGAACTCGGCCCGCCGGTCGGCCGGGAAGTACGCCAGCGCATGGCTCGTGACCACCACCAGCGGCCCTTCCAGCGACTCGGCGGCCGAAGCGAGGTCGTCGACGCCGTCGCCCGCGATGAGGCGGGGGCGGTGCTTCGCCTGCTCGGCCGCCGCCGTCCTCAGCAGCCGGATGCGGTCCGGCTGGTCGGCCCAGACGCACGCCTCCAGCCACGCGAGCTCGTCCTCGTCCGAGAGGTCCACCGGCGCGCGGTCCAGCCCGGCCCGGTCGAGCAGGGCAAGCTTCTTCGGCAGCTTCGGGGTCACCGCGCCGGGCGCCAGGTCGAGCGCGCAGTGCAGCCCGACCGTGGTCTTCGCCGGGCCCGCCGTCAGCTGCTCGCCGCCGTCGCACTGGTAGCGGTAGCCGAAGCGGTCGAGGCCCAGCAGCAGCCCCGCGCTGCAGCCGACCTCCAGCAGCGAGACCTTCCCGCCCGCTTCCTTCGCCGCGCGGGCCACCCCGGGGTACAGCAGCGCGGCCCGCCGGACCTCGTTGGTCTGCGTGTAGCGCGAGGCGATCAGGGCCCGCGCCTTGTCCGCCCGCTCCAGCAGGAACGACCGGAACAGCGGCCAGGTCTCCGAGTCGACGCCGTCGAAGCCGCCCAGCGACGGGTAGTACCGCGAAAGCGGGTGGATGGGGTCGGCCTGCACGAGCCGGTGCGCGGTCGCCATCAGCAGCGTGCCGCGCACCTCGCCGTCGCGGGCCGAGGCGAGCAGGCCCGCCACGTCGTCGTCCGACGCGGCTTGTGTCGCCAGGTGCTCGTACAACGGCGAGACCCCGCCGGCCTCGACTTCCGCGAACGTGCGCAGTATTTCCTTGATGTGATCCAGGTCCATCAGAGCCTCATTCGTGGGGCACCGGACGGCCCGGCTGCTCCCCGCCCCGAGTTTCCCCGTAAGAGCGCTTGGGCACCATCACCTTCCGCCGGAAGGTGCACACGATCAGGCCATCCTGCTTGTAACCGCGGGTCTCGACGTACACGACACCGCGGTCGTCCTTCGACTTCGACGGCGTCTTGTCCAGCACCTCGGTCTCGCCGTAGATGGTGTCGCCGTGGAAGGTCGGCTTGACGTGCTTCAGCGACTCGACCTCGAGGTTCGCGATGGCCTTGCCGGAGACGTCGGGCACGGACATGCCCAGCAGCAGCGAGTAGACGTAGTTGCCGACCACGACGTTCTTGCCGAAGTCGGTGGTCTCCTCGGCGTAGTGCGCGTCGAGGTGCAGCGGGTGGTGGTTCATGGTGATCAGGCAGAAGAGGTGGTCGTCGTATTCGGTGACCGTTTTGCCCGGCCAGTGCTTGTAGACCGCACCGACCTCGAACTCCTCGTAGTACCGACCGAACTGCACTCGTCTCTCCCTGTTCCGCGTAACACCGCGTGAGGCTGGTACGACACGCATCCGTAGTGAGGAGTACCCTCAACCATTGGTGTTCGCGCGTCAACGCGAGCCCCACCACTCTGGACCCGGCCCGAAGGAGGTGAGGAACCCCGATGAGTAGTGGCGATAGTCCGCTCCCTAGTACTCCCAGCGTTCCCACCACACCCGCCGGCCGGCTCATCTCCTGGTAGGCCTTTTCCCGGGAACGCTGGTGTCGCCGGGCGGACGCGTTCCGCCCCTGGTCAGTCGTCTTCGCACGACCACGCACGACGCCCAGGAGATCCCATGCCTGCCATTCCCTCGCTCGGCGGCCTCCGCGGCCGCGGCAACAAGGGCGCCGTCCCCGTCCGCCCGGTCCCGGTGCCGCTGTCCGCGTACGTCGTGGACTGCGCGGTGTACGTCTCGGGCGAGCGCCTGCCCGGCCGCTGGACGCACATCGAAGCGATCAAAGAGGTCCGCAAGCGCCACGAGGGGTTCGTCTGGATCGGGCTGCACGAGCCCGACTCCCAGCAGATCCAGGGCATCGCGGAGACGTTCGGGCTGCACGAGCTGGCCGTCGAAGACGCTCTCGAAGCGCACCAGCGCCCGAAGCTGGAGCGCTACGACGACACGCTCTTCCTGGTGGTCAAGACCGTCCGGTACGTCGAACACGAATCACCCACCACGGCGAACGAGATCGTCGAGACCGGCGAGCTCATGGTGTTCCTCGGCCGCGACTTCGTGATCACCGTCCGGCACGGGAACCACTCGGGCCTGGCGCGCCTGCGCCGTGAGCTCGACGACGACTCCGAGCGCCTGCAGCTCGGCCCGGCCGCGGTCGTGCACGCGATCACCGACCACGTCGTCGACCACTACCTCGACGTCACGGGCCGGATCGAGAACGACATCGACGTGATGGAGGCGCAGGTCTTCGCGCCCCGGTCGCAGGTCAGCGCCGAGCAGATCTACCTGATGAAGCGGGAGGTCCTCGAGCTGCGCCGGGCGGTGATGCCGCTCGCGACGCCGATCCAGCGGCTGGCCGAGGGCTACACGCGGCTGGTGCCGGACGAGGTCCGCTCGTACTTCCGCGACGTCGCCGACCACCTCACGACCGTGTCCGAGCGGGTGGCGGCGTTCGACGAGCTGCTGTCCACACTGGTCGACGCGACGGTCGCGAAGATCTCCCTGCAGCAGAACACCGACATGCGCAAGATCACGTCGTGGGCGGCCATCATCACCGTGCCGACGATGATCGCGGGCATCTACGGGATGAACTTCGACTACCTGCCCGAGCTGCACTGGAAGTTCGGGTACCCGCTGGTGATCACGGTGATCCTGGCGATCTGCCTGTTGCTGTACCGAATATTCCGGAAGAACGGCTGGCTCTAGGTCCCCTTCCTCCCCACCGGAACCCTTCGGAGAACCGCCATGTCCAGGATGCTGTCCAACCTGAAGTTCTGGGCGCTCGCGCTCAGCGTGCTGTGGATCGTCGTCATCACTTTCGTCATCGTCGCCGACCCCGGGTTCGCGCACGGCATGAAATAACGCCCGGGGTCGTACCCTGGGTCCATGCCGAAAGCGCTGGTCGTCTCCGACGAGGTCGACGAGCGGCTGTGGACCGACGCGGTCCGCGCCGTCGCCGTCGACCTCGTCATCGGTGCCGGCGACCTCCCCTACGACTACCTCGCGTTCCTGGCCAGCGCGCTCGACGCACCGTGCGTGTTCGTGCCGGGCAACCACGACCCGGACCTGAGCGGCTACACGCGCTACGGCGGACTGTCCATGAAGGACGGTTTCCCCACGGTCTGGCCGGGCCCGGCGGGCGGCGTCAACGCCGACGGCCGGGTCGTCGACGTCGCCGGGCTCCGGTTCGCCGGGCTCGGCGGCTCGATCCGCTACAACGACGGTCCGAACCAGTGGACGCAGCGCCAGCAGGCGCGCCGGGCCCGCGGCCTGGTGCGGCGCGCGCGGTGGCGTCGACGTCGCGACGGCCGCGACGTCGACGTCCTGCTGACGCACTCGCCGCCGCTGGACCTCGGCGACCGGGCGGACCCGCCGCACCGCGGGTTCGCGTGCCTGCACCGGACGATCGACGTGCTGCGCCCGAAGTGGTTGCTGCACGGGCACATCCACCCCCACGGCGAACCCGTGCCGGACCGGGTCGTCGGCGAAACCCGGATCCGCAACGTGGTGGGCCACCGGATCATGGAGTTCTCATGAAAGAGACGGGGTTCCCCCGCGCCGACGCGGAGAACGACTTCCTCCGCGCGCGCCGGGGCCAGGTGCTCTCGCGGCTTTCGACGTGGCTGCGCCGCGAGCCCGACGACGTCAACATCATGCTGCCGTTCCACGAGGTGGTGGAGGCACTCGGGTACGCGGGCGAGCACCGGATCGGGCTGCGGGTGATCAAGCTGGACTCGATCGTCGGCACGGTCGACCGCAGCCGCGACTTCGACCGCCGCTTCCGGCCGACGACCGGCCGGGTCCGCGAGCGCTGGGAACGCTTGGCGTTGGCGGCGCGGCGGGGTGAGGAGATCCCGCCGATCGAGGTGTACCGCGTCGGCGAGCTGCACTTCATCATCGACGGCCACCACCGCGTCTCGGTGGCGCTCGCGCAGGGACTGTCCACAATAGAGGCATTCGTGACGGTGGTCCGGACCAAACTGGACCCGAGCGGCATCCGCCACCGAGGCGACCTGATCGTCAAGGACTACCGGCGGCTGTTCCTGGAGCGCGTGCCGTTGACCGGGCACGCGCGGGCGTCGGTGATCGTCTCGGACCCGTGGGACTACGCGAAGCTGGGCGAGCACGTGGAGGCGTGGGGCTTCCGGCTGATGCAGGACGAAGGCAAGTTCTGCGACCGGCCGACCGTGGCCCAGCGGTGGTTCGACGAGGAGTTCGTGCCGGTGGTCGGGATGCTGCGGCAGGCGGACATGATCGGCGACCGCACGGACGCCGAGGCGTACATGTGGGTGGCGGCGGAGCGGTACCGGCTGATCCGCACCCACCGCTGGGACGACGAGGTCATCGAAGCGTTGCGAGCCAAGGGACGTTAGAAACCGAGCCCCGGCGTCAACGCCAGCCGCCGGACCTGGTCCTCCGTCAAGACCGGCTCCGGGCGCTGCTCCGGCAGGTGGACGTCCTTCTGCTCCAGCACCCCGCTGTTGTTCGACCAGACCTGCAGGTATCCCCACGGTGCCGACAACGACGCCCGGAAGCTCAGCGCGCCCGAAGTCCGGTCCGTGCTCAGCATCAGGCCGCCCTCGGGGAGCTGCTCCACCCCGCACCGGACCTCGACCGTCGTGGGGCGGCCGCACCGGGGCGTCCCCGCTGCTCCGGACGGCAGCATCAGCACGTACACCGAGCCCGTCCCGCGCGCGTCCGTCACCCGGACGCCCATGTGGAACAGCGCTTCCCGCGGCGCGTCCCCCATCGGGTCGGCGACCAGGTGGAACGGATCGGCCGGCGGGGTCTCCCCCGGGGTCGTCAACCGCGTGATCCGCACGTCGGGGTCGAGCATCGACCGGACCGCGTTGCCGATCAGGCAGCTCAGCCGGTCGACGATCGCCGCGCGCGTGTCCGACGCCGTGGGGCACGGCGGCGCTGCCACCGGGGCGCGGTGCGGCAGCACCACCACCGCCAGCCCGAGCGCGAGCACCACCACGACCAGCGCCACCGCCCCCGTGAGCAGGTGCTGCCGTCGCGAACGGCGGGCCGACGCCAGCACGCCGGCCGTGGAGAGACCCAGCGGGGGCTCGCCTTCGGTCACGTAGGCCGTCAAGGCGGATCGGATGTCCTTCATCACCGCTCCTCCCCCGTCGGCGCGGGCAGGACCGCGCGCAGCGCCTCGACCCCGCGGGCCGTCTGGGACTTGACCGTGCCCTCGGCGACGCCGAGCAGCGAAGCGACCTCCGCCACCGGGAGGTCTTCGAGGAACCGCAGCACGACCATCGCGCGCTGCCGGGGCGTGAGGTCGGCCAGCGCGCGTTCGACGTCGAGCCGCGCGTGCGTGTCACGGCCTGGCGGTGACTCCTGTTCCGGCACCACCGACGTCACGTACTCGCGCGCGGAGGTCCGCCGGCCGGCGAGGAACAGGTTCAGCAGGATGCGGCGGGCGTACGCGTCGACCGTGTCCGGCCGGACGCGCCGCCAGCGGCGGTACAGCTGCACGAACATGGCCTGGACCAGGTCTTCGGCCTGGTGCCAGTCGCCGCAGAAGGCGAACGCCACGCGGCGGAACCGCTGCACCCGCGCGGCGAAGTACTCGCTGAAATCGAGGTCTCTCGACGCCCCCACCCGGCCCTCCTTCGCACCTTTCAGTGTTACTAGTGCGCGGAGGGCCGGGAAGGTTCAAGCGGACTTACATGTGGACGGCGCCCGGCGCCGCCTCACCCTTCGGGACGCCCGACTGCAGCAGCAGGCCGCTGAGCACCGCACCCACCGCGAAGATCACCGCGGCCCACGTGAACGCCGTCGTGTAGCTCTCGATCGCCGCCTCGGCCGCCAGCTGCGGGGTCGGGACCTTGTCCGCGAGGTACGAAGTCGCCGCGTTGCCGGCCAGCGTCGACAGCAGCGCCGTGCCGATCGAACCGCCGACCTGCTGCATCGTGTTGACCGCGGCCGACGCGACACCCGCGTCGTGCGCCTCGACGCCGAACGTCGCGACGCTCATCGCCGGCGCCATCGCCAGGCCGATGCCGAAGCCCATCACCAGCAGCGGGCCGAGGACGCCGGACGCGTACGTGCTCTCGAGCCCGATGCCGCTCAGCCAGAACAGCCCGACCGCGGCGATCGCCATGCCCGTCGGCACCAGCGGACGCGGGCCGAACCGCGGCAGCAGCACGGCCGTCGCCGTCGTCGCGGCCAGCATCAGCGTCGCGACCATCGGCAGGAAGCCGACGCCGCTCTCGATCGGCGTGAACTTCAGGTTCTGCTGCACGTAGAACGTCAGGAACAGGAAGATCGCGAACATGCCGATGGCCAGCAGGAACATCGCCAGGTACGAGCCGCCGCGGTTGCGGTCCAGCAGCACGCGCAGCGGGAGCAGCGGGTGCGAGACGCGCTGCTGCAGCCACACGAACACGCCCAGCAGCACGACGCCGGCCGTCAGGAAGCCCCAGACCGAGGCCGACGACCACGAGTTCGACTCGGCGTTCGCGAAGCCGTAGACCAGCGCGAACAGACCGGCCGACGCGGTGACCGTGCCCGGCAGGTCGAGCTTCGGGCGCGGGCCGCCGTCCTTCTGGTTGCTCAGCAGGACGGAGCTGCCGACGAACGCGATGACCGCGAAGATGATGTTGACGAACATGCACCAGCGCCAGTCGAGGTACTCGGTGAGCACCCCGCCGAGCAGCAGCCCGACCGCCGCGCCGCCACCGCCGATGGCACCGAACACGCCGAACGCGCGACCGCGCTCCTTCGGGTCGGTGAACGTCGTGGTCAGCAGCGAAAGCGCGGCCGGCGCGAGCAGCGCGCCGAACACACCCTGCGCCGCGCGGGCGACCAGCAGCATTTCGATGTTGGTGGCCGCGCCCCCGAGCGCGGACACCGCGGCGAAGCCGGCCAGGCCGACGAGCAGCGCGTTCTTGCGGCCGAAGACGTCCGCGAGCCGCCCGCCGAGCAGCAGCAGGCTGCCGAACGCGAGCGCGTAAGCCGTGACGACCCACTGGCGGGCGTCGTTGGAAAAGCCCAGGTCGACCTGGGCGGAGGGCAGCGCGATGTTCACGACGGTCGCGTCCAGCACGACCATCAGCTGCGCCAGCCCGATCATCACCAGGATCAGCCACCGGCGGCTGTGGTGGGGGTTCTCGGCGGCGCGCGCGTCCCCCGGCGGCGCGACGGCGAGAGTGGATTCGGACATGGGTGTCCCCTCACTGGGAGTGATCAGGAAGCTATGTGGAGTAGGTATCTCCCCTTACGCGTCCCAAGGTACACACAAACCGGAGAGGGTGCCTCTACTTTGTGAGCTAGACTGGTGGCATGACACGGGACGCAGGTCCCGCCGCACCGGCGCGGCCGCTGCGGCGCGACGCCGAACTCAACCGCCGCCGCATCCTCCAGTCGGCCAGGGAAGTCTTCGGCCGACGAGGCCTCGAAGCCACGCTCGACGACATCGCGCACCACGCCGGTCTTGGCGTCGGCACGGTGTACCGGCGCTTCCCCAGCAAGGAACACCTGGTCGAAGCCATGTTCGCCGAACGGATGGAAGAAATCGGCGATCTCGCGGAGGAAGCGCTCAAGGCCGAGGACGCCTGGCAGGCGTTCGTCGACTTCACCTGGAAGTCGATCGAGCTTCACTCCGGGGACCGCGGACTGCGCGAGATCATGCTGTCCAACAAGTTCGGCCACGAGCACGTCGCCGAAGAAAAGGCCCGCATGGTGCCCTTGATCACACAGCTCGTCGAGCGGGCGAAGGCGGCGGGCGGCCTGCGCGCCGACTTCTCCCCGACGGACATCCCCCTGCTGCACATGATGGTCGGCTCGGCGATCGAGTTCACGTCCGCGGTGGAGCCGGACCTGTGGCGCCGCTGCCTGGCGATGCTGCTGGACGGGCTGCGCGCGCAGCCCGGCAAGCCGTCTGAACTACCTCACCCGCCACTCGGGGTGGACGAGGTCGACGAAGCGATGTCCTGCTGGCGCCCCTGAAACACCGCTCGCGCCGAGTCGCCGTCACTCGGACGGGATGATCGCCCACAGGATCAGGTAGGCCACGAACTGCGGCCCGGGCAGCAGGCAGGACAGCACGGCCAGCAGCCGCACGGTGCTGGTCTTCATGCCCCACCGCTGGGCGAGACCCGCGCACACGCCGCCGATCATGCGGCCGTAGCGGGGACGGGACAGCCGTCGTGTGGTGACCGGTGCGCTCATCGTCTTTCCCTTTCCTCGAAGTTCGATATCCCCAGTTGACCACCGGAGCACCCGCTTCCGCATCGCTCGCGAGAAGGATCGCTCCCTTAGGGGACGGTAAAAGCGAAATTCGTTCGGAAGCCCCGGCGAAACCCGGGAAACCGGTGCGGAAAGCGGTGACCTGCGCGTTCTCCTTGCGGGGCGCGAAAAACTTTGAGAGATGTCCCCGTCAGGGCTGGTTTTTCGCTTCGATCCGGTGATACTTGCACACCGTGTACCCGCGTCCGCTTTCCTTGGTCGTCGCCATGCTCTGCGCCCTGCTCACCGCCGGGTGCGCGACGACCCAGGCCGCTCCCGAGACGTCGTCGGGGCCCACGCCGCTGACCGCTTCCGCCGCGCTCGGGGACTTCGCGACCGTCGACTACTGCAGCCTGCTCGACGTGCCCAAGGTCGCACCGGGCGCGGTCACCACCCCGACGTTCGAGACCTGCCGGGCCGACGCCGGCGGGCGCACGATCCTGGTGGGGCCGCTGGCCTTCGACTCCGACCCGAACATCAAGCCCTACACCTACGAAGGGCCGGTGCCCGACGGCGTCGCGGTGCAGCAGTCGATGTTCAACGACCGCAGCGCGTGCACCCGGGCGATCACCTTCGCCGACGGCAACCGGCTCGACCTCTCGGTCACCGACGCCGGTGACGACCAGGACGGCCGTTGCGGCGTCGCGGACGCGGCCGTCGGCTCGGTGCTGGCCGCGGTCACCGCGGACAAGGTGGGCCGGCTGAAGTTCCCGGACCGCTCGTGGGGCCTGGTGGCGCCGTGCGTGCTGCTGGACACCCCCGACCTCGGCGCCGTCGCGGGTGCCGGCAGCCGGCCGGCGATCGGACTGTCCGGGCACAGCTGCATCCGCGGCAAGGTGAGCTTCAAGCTGACCGTGCAGACGGACGAGGCGACGGCCCCGGCCGGCCCGCCCGAGACGCTCGGCGGCCGCGAGGCCCTGGTCCGCGTCACGGGTGCGTTCTGCCTGGTCGACACCACGCAGCCGGCGCCGGGCCTGCCCGGCCGCCGCGAGCTGGCGGAGCTCAGCGTGGTGGAGACGGCCGGCACGGCGGGCGACGCCACGTGCGCGCTGGCCCGCACCGCGGCGAACGCGATCCTGCCGCGCCTCCCCATGGCGTAACCCGCGACTTTCCCCAAAACTTTTCTCCTGGCGATGTCGAACGGCGCCCAGCCTGTTCGTAGCCAGGGTGAGGGACCGGCACCGAGCCGGTCGCCCCGCCCGGAGGAAGGAGCCCGTGATGAGGCAGTACCTGCTCGCCGTCCAGCTCGACGAAAGCGCGCCGCCGGAGCCCGAAGAAGAGCTGCAGGCGCAGATGGCCCGCACCGGCCAGGTCGTCGACGAGATGAAGAACGCCGGGGTGTGGGTGTTCGTCGGCGGCCTGCAGCACTCGGACGCCTCGACGGTCGTGCGCACCGCGGGTGGCACCACCACGATCACCGACGGCCCGTTCGCCGAGACGAAGGAGCAGCTCGGCGGGTTCTGGGTGATCCAGGCCGACGACCTCGACCAGGCGCTCGCCTGGGCCGAGAAGTGCTCGCTGGCCTGCCGGCAGCCGATCGAGGTGCGCCCGTTCGACGACGGCTCGCGCCGGCGCTGATGGACCTGGACGGCGTCTACCGGGCGGAGTACGGCCGGTGCGTGGCCACGCTGACGCGCATCCTCGGGGACATCGGGCTCGCCGAGGAGGCCGTGCAGGACGCGTTCGCGGTGGCCGTCACGAAGTGGGGCGACGCCCTGCCGCCCAACCCGGGCGCGTGGATCGTGACCACCGCCCGCAACCGGGCGATCGACCGCCTGCGCCGGGAAAGCACCCGCGAAGCCCGGCACGCGCAGGCGTTGCTGCTGCGGCAACCCGACGAACCCGAGGAGGTGGGACCGGTGCGCGACGACCAGCTCAGCCTGATCTTCACCTGCTGTCACCCGGCGCTGTCGCCACTCGCGCGGACGGCACTCACCCTGCGGCTGCTCGGCGGCCTGGAGGTGCCCGAGATCGCGCGCGCCTACCTCGTCCCGGAAGCGACCATCTCGCAGCGGATCGTCCGCGCGAAGAAGAAGATCCGCGACGCCGGGATCCCCTACCGCGTGCCGGACGCCGCCGAGCTCCCCGACCGGCTGGCCTCGGTGCTCACCGTGCTGTACCTGATCTTCAACGAGGGGTACGCGTCGACGTCCGGGGAGCTGCTGCGGACGGACCTGTGCGCCGACGCCGTCCGCCTCGCGCGGGCGCTCGCCGAGCTGATGCCGGACGAGCCCGAGGTCCTCGGGCTGCTGGCGCTGCTGCTGCTCACCGAAGCCCGGCGGCCGGCGCGGGTGGGTCCCTCGGGTGAGCTGGTGGTGCTCGCGCGGCAGGACCGGTCGCGCTGGAACCGGGAGCTGATCGCCGAGGGGCACGAGCTCGTGCGGCGGTGCCTGCGCCGCAACCGGCCGGGGCCGTACCAGCTGCAGGCCGCGATCAACGCCGTGCACACGGACGGGCCGTCGACCGACTGGACGCAGGTGCTGGCGCTCTACGACCAGCTGCTGGCGCAGAACCCGACGCCGATCGTCGCGCTCAACCGCGCGGTCGCCGTCGCCGAGGTGCACGGCCCGGCGCTGGCGCTGGCCACCATCGAAGACCTGGACCTGCCGGGCTACCACCTGCTGCCCGCCACCCGCGCGGACCTGCTGACCCGCCTCGGCCGGCTCGCCGAGGCCGCCACCGCCTACGACGAGGCGATCGCGCTGGCCGGCAACGAAACCGAACGGACCTTCCTGGAGACCCGGCGAGCCCGCCTGGCTCCGGACGATGAAAGGACGCGACCTTGACCGCCACCTACACCTTCGACGTCTTCTGCAGCCTCGACGGCTTCGGTGACCACCACGGCGACTGGGGTGGCTACTGGGGCAAGCAGGGCCCCGAGCTGCTCGCGCACCGCCTGGCCCAGTACGAGGCGGACCAGCGGATGGTCTTCGGCGCCACGACCTTCCGGACGAACGTGGCGATGCTGGCGGGCGTCCCCGACGACGAGCTCGACCCCTGGGTGCGGCGGCTGCGGGACCTGCCGGCCACGGTCGTCTCGAACACCCTCGGAGAGACGCTCGACTGGCCGGACGCGACCGTCCTGGGCGGCGACGCCGTCGACGTCGTGGGCCGGCTCAAGAAGGAGTCCGACGTACCGCTGCGCTCGCACGGCAGCCTCGCGATGAACCGGGCGCTGCTGGCCGCCGGCGTGGTCGACCGCGTCCAGGTGACGCTCTACCCGGTCATCACCGGCAAGACCGGCGTGAACCCGATCTTCGCCGGTGCCGGGGACTTCGACCTCGAGCTGCTCGAGACCCGGACGCTCGACGGCAGCATCCAGGAGCTGGTCTACCGCCCCACGCCGCACCCCTGAAACGCCGTGAAGGCCACCTCGGAGCCGAGGTGGCCTTCACGGACTCGCGAGTCAGTCCTCGTAGGTGAGGTTCTTGCCGTTCGACGGGTCGAACAGCTTGATCTTGTCCGCGTCGTACCAGACCTCGAGGTCCTCGTTCTCCTTCGCCGACGACTCCGCCGAGAGGCGGGCCACGATCTGGGACTCCGAGCCGGGGACGTCGGCCGAACCGCTGTCCGCGGCCAGTTCCGCCAGTTCCGCGGACGTCGCCGTCTCACCCTCCACCGTGAAGTGGGCGAACTTCTCCGAGCCCATCGACTCGAGGACGTCGATGTGCGCGGTGAACGTGCCGCCGCCGGACTTCTGGGCCGCGTCGACGAGCGCAGCGTCCTCGAAGTGCTCCGGCCGGATGCCGACCAGCACCTCGCGCGGCGCGTCCGCCTTCTCCACCAGCTGCCGGATCCGGTCCGTCAGCGGCGTGACCCCGAGCGGCGTCCGCAGTTCGTTGTTCTCCAGCGTGGCCGGCACGAAGTTCATCGACGGCGAGCCGATGAACCCCGCGACGAACAGGTTCGCCGGGTTCTCGTAGAGGAACTGCGGGGCGCCGATCTGCTGCACGAACCCGCCGCGCAGCACCACGACCCGGTCGCCGAGGGTCATGGCCTCAGTCTGGTCGTGTGTGACGTACAGCGTCGTCGTGCCGAGCTGCTTCTGGATCTTCGACACCGACGTCCGCATCTGGCCGCGGAGCTTGGCGTCCAGGTTGGACAGTGGCTCGTCCATCAGGAACGCCTTCGGGTTCCGGACGATCGCCCGGCCCATCGCGACGCGCTGGCGCTGGCCACCGGAGAGGTTGGCCGGCTTGCGGTCCAGGTGCGCGGTCAGGTCGAGGATCGTCGCCGCTTCCTCCACCTTCGCCCGCACCGTCTGGTCGTCGACCTTGGCCAGCCGCAGCGGGAAGGCCATGTTCTCCCGCACGCTCATGTGCGGGTAGAGCGCGTAGGACTGGAACACCATCGCGATGTCCCGGTCCTTCGGGGCCTTCTCGTTGACGCGCTTGCCGTCGATGCGCAGCTCGCCGGAGGAGATGTCCTCCAGGCCCGCCACCATGTTCAGCATGGTCGACTTCCCGCAGCCGGACGGCCCGACCAGCACCAGGAACTCGCCGTCGGCGATGGTGATGTCCACTTCGGACACCGCGAGCGCGCCGTCGGGGTACTTCTTCGACACCTTGTCGAGGACGATTTCTGCCATGACTACCCCTTCACCGCACCGGAGGTCAGCCCCGCCACGATGCGACGCTGGAAGAACAACACGAACACAATGATCGGGATGGTGATGACGACCGCGGCCGCGCTCACCTGCCCGGTCGGGTCTTCGAACTGCGACGACCCGGTGAAGAACGACAGCGCCGCCGGCACCGTGCGCGACGCCGTGGTCGACGTCAGCGAGATGGCGAACAGGAAGTCGTTCCAGCAGAAGATGAACACCAGGATCGCGGTGGTGAACACACCTGGCGCGGCCAGCGGCGCGATCACCTTCCGGAACGCCTGGGCCGGCGTCGCGCCGTCCATCTTCGCCGCCTTTTCCAGCTCCCACGGGATTTCCCGGAAGAACGCCGACAGCGTGTAGATCGACAGCGGCAGGGCGAACGTGATGTAGGGCAGGATCAGCCCCGGCCAGGTGTCGAACAGCGCCAGGTTCCGCTCGATGTTGAACAGCGGGGTCACCAGCGACACCTGCGGGAACATCGCGATCAGCAGCGAGAGGCCGACGAGCAGCTGCTTGCCGGGGAACTCCAGCCGGGCGATGGCGTACGCGGCCATCGTGCCCAGCACCACCGCGATCACCGTGGAGATGATCGCGATGCCGATCGAGTTGACCAGCGCCAGCAGGAACTCCGACGTCTGGAAGATGTCCGCGTAGTTCTGCCAGGTCCACGACTGCGGGATGAAGTACCCGTCGGTCAGCGTGTCCTTGGTCTTGAACGACAGCGAAACGACCCAGAGCACCGGCACCAGCGCGAACACGAGCACGAGGATGTCGACCAGGCCCCAGCGAACTTTGCGGCCCGTCGTGACGGTTCCCATCACCATCAGCGCTTACCCCCGTCGTCCGAGCCAGGTGCGGCCGTGCCGAACACCTTGATGAAGATGAAGGCGATGATCGCCACGGTGATGAAGATCAGCACCGCCATCGTCGACCCGATCCCGAGGTTGAGCCCCTTGACCAGGTTGTCGTAGGTCTGCATGGACACCGATCCGGTGTCCTGCGCGCCACCGGTGAGCACGTAGATGTTGTCGAAGATCCGGAAGGCGTCGAGCGTGCGGAACAGCAGCGCCACCAGGATCGCCGGCTTCATCACCGGCAGCATCACCTTCGTGAACCGCTGCCACCCGCTCGCACCGTCCATCGCCGCGGCCTTGAGCAGGTCGTCCGGCACCAGCGCGAGGCCGGCCATCAGCAGCAGCGCCATGAACGGCGTGGTCTTCCACACCTCGGCGAGGATGATGATGAACATCGACGGCCACTGGTCGGTCAGCGGCGCACCGTCGGAGGCGAGCCAGTTGGCCAGGTAGCCGGTCTTCGGCGTCCACGCGTAGTACCACGAGAACGCCGCGACGACCGTGACGATGCCGTACGGGATCAGGGCGACCGTGCGGACCAGGCCGCGCCCGACGAGCGTGCGGTGCATGACCAGGGCGAGCGCCATGCCGAGCACGAACTCGATCGCCACCGACACCACGGTCAGGAACATCGTGGTGCCGAACGCCGTCCACCAGTACGAGTTGGACAGCACGGCCCCGTAGTTGTCGAAGCCGACGAACTCCTGCTGCGCCGGGAACCTCAGGTCGTAGCGCTGCAGGGACAGCCAGATCGAGTAGACGATCGGGTAGCCGGTGACCGCGATCATCACGACGAACGCGGGCGCGCACAGCCACAGCCCGAGCTTCCGCTCGGCCTTCTTCCCTTCCGACAGGGCGGGTTTGCCCTTCTTGTGGGAGGTCGCCTCCTGGGCGACCGTGGCCCCGGAGGTGTCCGCCGGGGTCGAGTCCTGGACGGTCACGGGATCACTCCCTTCGACTGGAGCGCGTCGTTGAGCTGCTCGCGCAGCTTGTCCGCGGTGGCCTTCGGGTCGATGTCACCCGGCGGGGAAAGGACTTTCGACATCACGGTCGACATGTTCTGGTACGCCGGGGTCAGCGGCCGCACCGCCGAGTCCTTGATGGCGTCGATGATCGAGTCGCGCATCGGGTACTTGAGCGCCATGTTCGGGTTGTCGGCGCTCGCCGGCTTCGACGGGTCGAGCGGCGCGTCGTTGTGGTACACCGATTCGATGGTCGGCGGCACCCCGTCGTTGATCGCCGAGAACTTCTGGTTCTCCGCGTTGCGCAGGCACAGCGCCGCTTCGAACGCCTCGGGCTTGTGCTGCGACAGCGAGCTGACGCCGAGGTCGTAGCCACCGATCGTGGTCTTGGCCGGCGTGCCGGCCTGCGCCTCGGGGTAGACGGCCCACTTGAAGTGCGAGACGTCCTGCGGCTTTTCCTTGGCGTAGGAGGCGTAGACGAACGGCCAGTTGAGCTCGAACGCGGCGTCACCGCGCTGGAACGTCTGCCGGACGTCGTCCTCCTTCGAGTTGGTCAGCGACGGGTCGGTGATGCCCGACGAGGCGATCTGCTTCAGCAGCGCCAGCGCCTTCACCGCGCCGTCGTCCAGGACGACGGACTTGCCGTCGTCGGACAGGATGTGCCCGCCCATCGACTCCACGAGCGTGTTGTAGAAGACGACCAGGCCTTCGTACTGCGCGCCGGTGAACACGATGCTGTACGGCTTGCCGCGTTGTTTCAGGTCCTTCGACGTCTGGATCATCTCGTCCCACGTCTTCGGCGGCGTGGGCGTGATCCGGTCGTCGTACCAGAGCAGCTGGACATTGGTGTTCTTGGTGGCCGCGTAGAGCTTCCCGTTGTAGGTCGCCGTTTCCAGCGGTCCCTGCAGGACGCCTTCGGTCGCCGCCGCCTTGTTCTGGTCCTTCCACTCCTCGACCCAGCCGGCTTCGGCGAACTCCGAAACCCAGGTCACGTCGAGGCCGAGGACGTCCATCGCGGTGTCGCCCGCGGCGAGCCGCCGGGCCATCTGCAGGCGCTGGTCGTCCGCCCCGCGCTGCAGCTTGTTGTAGACGATTTCGTACTTGCCGTTCGCCGCCGCGTTGCAGTTGTCGACGACTTTCTGAAAGCTGTCTTCGGGCGCGTAGTAAACGTTGATCTTGAGCCCGCCGCTCGATCCGCAACCGGCCAGCATGCCGGTCACCAGAGCCCCTGCCCCCAGCAGGACCGCGGTACGGCCGGGCGAGCGCCCCCGTTTGCCCGCGCCGATCCTCTTCCCCATAAGGCCTCCTCACCCGCATGCACGCCGGATACCGCGGTGCCGGTGGCACCACGACGCGATGAGGCGAACCGCGCCAGCACCCCGACGTGCTAGTGATCGGGCCGCCGCGCTGGTAGGGCGAGGCCGCCCGACTGGTGTCGGACAACTTATGCCGGGCGATCACACCCCGCAAGCAGTATCGGTAACGATTCAGCCCACTGCAGACTGAACTGTGATTTTCCCCTGGTATTGGCGGTGTTTTCCAGGGTTTCTTTCAGATGTTGGCCGGCGGCGGCTTGAGCGCCAGCTTGGCGAGCAGCTCCCGGGCCCGCTCGGCCGAGCGCGGCTGGCACAGGACGTCGTAGCGGCCGGCGACCAGCTGGCTCGCCGAGGAGAAGTCCCGCCGCCCGCGCGACATGCTGTACCCGATGGCGGCGAACATCAGCCCGGAGAGGACGCCCAGCACGAGCCCGGTGAGCAGCTGCAGCGCGAAGCCCTGGTTGACGAAGAGCCCGAGCAGCAACCCCGCGAACAGGCCGAACCAGGCGCCCGAGACGGCGCCGGTGCCGAGCACACGGCCCCAGCTGAGCTTGCCGATGACGCGTTCGACGAGCATCAGGTCGACGCCGACGATCGTCACGTCGCTGACGGAGAACTCGCTGTCCGCGAGGAAGTCGACGGCCTGCTGCGCCTCGCCGTAGGTCGCGTACGACCCGATCGGCCAGCCGGTCGGCGGGGTCGGCAGCCGCGGGAGGCCACCTTGCGCCCGGCCCCCGCCAAAGGGACTACTCACCATCATCACCTGCGCACTCGTGGGTCTGGGCGTCCATCTTGTCAAGAACGCCCGGACCGTGCGAGCCGCTTACCCCGAAAGGCCGGGCGCCGACTGTCGCCGTATCGACAATCGGCGCCTTCCTTCAGGAGCGGGACTTGTACTCCCGCAGCAGGCCGCGGCTGATGATGGTCTTCTGGATCTCGCTCGTCCCCTCGCCGATCAGCAGGAACGGGGCCTCGCGCATCAGGCGCTCGATCTCGTACTCCTTCGAGTACCCGTACCCGCCGTGGATGCGGAAGGCGTCCTGCGTGACCTCCGCGCAGTACTCCGACGCGATCAGCTTCGCCATCCCCGCCTCGACGTCGTTGCGCTCGCCCGAGTCCTTCAGCCGCGCCGCGTTCACCATCATCAGGTGCGCCGCCTCGACCTTGGTCGCCATCTCGGCCAGCTTGAACGCGACCGCCTGGTGCTCGGCGATGGCCTTGCCGAACGTCTTGCGCTGCTGCGCGTACTCCACCGCCAGCTCGAACGCCCGGATCGCGATGCCGCACGCCCGCGCCGCGACGTTCACGCGGCCGACCTCGACACCGTCCATCATGTACGCGAAGCCCTTGCCCGGCGCCTCGCCGAGCACCATGTCGGCGCCGATCTTGTAGCCGTCGAAGACCGCTTCGGTCGTGTCGACGCCCTTGTAGCCCATCTTGTCGATCTTGCCGGGGATCGTCAGGCCCGGCGCGACCTCGCCGAAGCCCTCCGGCTTCTCGACGAGGAACGCCGTCAGGTTCTGGTGGGCCTTCTCGGCCCCTTCGTCGGTCTTGACCAGCAGCGCGATCAGGTTCGACGAGCCGCCGTTGGTCAGCCACATCTTGGCGCCGTCGATGACGTAGCCGTCGTCGGTCTTCTTCGCCTTGGTCTTGATCGCCGCGACGTCCGAGCCGAGGTCCGGCTCCGACATCGAGAACGAGCCGCGCACCTCACCGGTCGCCATCCGCGGCAGGAAGTGCCGCTTCTGCGCCTCGGTGCCGTGACGGGTGATCATGTGCGCCACGATGAAGTGCGTGTTGATCACGCCGGACACGCTCATCCAGCCCCGCGCGATCTCCTCGACGACCAGCGCGTAGGTCAGCAGCGACTCGCCGAGCCCGCCGTACTCCTCCGGGATGGTGATCCCGAACAGGCCCATCTCCTTCATGCCCTCGACGATGTCCGCCGGGTAGGTGTCGGAGTGCTCGAGCTCCTGCGCGTGCGGGATGACCTCCTTGTCCACGAACGAGCGGACGGTCGCGAGGATCTCCGACTGCACGTCGGTCAAGCCGGCGGTCTGGGCGAGACGGGCCATCACGGCTCCCTTTCCGGTTGCGACGCCGGCTCCCGGCGCTGGGTTACCGGTGAGTATGACCCGAAAGCCCCAACCCTGCTATGAGGGCGCTCACGCTGCCCGTGATCTGCACCGTAAAGTGCTCCGCGGGAGGGAAAACATGACTTATCCGCAGGACCCGAACAATCCGTACGGCCAGCAGCCGCCCTCGGGCGGCTACGAGCAGCCCGGTTACGGCCAGCAGTACCCGACCGGCGGCTTTCCGCAGTACCCGTCGCAGTACCCCGGCGGGATGCAGCGCCCGCCGGAGGGGCCGGGGCTCGCCGTCGGCGCCCTGATCTGCTCGATCCTCGGCATCTTCCTCTGCTTCCTCGTCACCATCGCGGGCATCGTGATGGGCCACATCGCCCTCGCCAAGGCGAAGCGCGGCGAGGCGGAGGGGCAGGGGCTCGCGCTGGCGGCGGTCATCGTGGGGTACGCCGGGGTCGCGCTGAACATCGCGCTGGTGGCCCTGCTCTTCACCCTCGGCTTCTTCGGAGGCCTGCGCTGAACGCCCGCTAACGTTGGCTTCCTGCACGCACCGAGGGGACCCGCCATGACCGACCCGTCCGGGGACAAGGACCGTCCGGAAGACCCGGCTGTCTCGTACGACCCGCCGCCCACCGCGGAGCCCGCGTCGTACACGCCGGAGAACTACGACCCGCCGGCGGCCGACAGCACGATCGCCGGCACCACCGTCCCGGACACCGCCGTCTCGGACAGCACTGTCTCGGACACTGCCGTCTCGGAAACCTCCGCACCGGCTCCGGAGCCGCCCGCTCCGGAGCCGGCCGGTGAGCTGCCGCCCGGCGCGTTCGAAGCCCCGGCCGCGCACATCCCCGGCACGCCGTACGTCGCTCCCGGCACGCCGCAGCCGACGTACGCGTACCAGTACCAGCAGCCGTACCAGCCGGCCTATGGCCAGCCGTACGGCGGCCCGGCGCCCTACGTCCAGCCGCCGTACGTCCCCGCCTCGCGCCGCGCGGACAACGCGCTGGCGATCGGCGCGCTGGTGTGCTCGATCCTCGGCTTCTGCTCCGGCATCACCGCGATCGCCGGGCTGGTCATGGGCCACCTCGCGCTGAGCAAGACGAACCGCGGCGAAGCGGGCGGCCGCGGGCTGGCCACGGCCGCCGTGATCGTGGGCTACGTCGTGATCGCGCTGTGGGTCGGCTTCTTCACCACCCTCATCATCCTGACCGCGAACGGCCGGCTGACCTAGTCCGCCGGCAGCACCGCGTCGCCGGGGCTGCGCGGCGACGACGTCGCGTGGCCGTTCGCCTCCGGCTTCGCTTCCACGGCTTCGGGCTCGGGCTGAGCCGCGGGAGCCGCGGGCGCGGCCTTCGGCGTGTGCGCGTCGAGGAAGCGCAGCAGCTCCACCGGGAACGGCAGGATCAGCGTCGAGTTCTTCTCCGACGACACCTGGACCACCGTCTCCAGCAGCCGCAGCTGCATCGCCGACGGTGTGTCGGCCATCGTCGCCGCGGCCTGCGCGAGCTTGTGCGACGCCTGCAGCTCACCGTCGGCGGAGATGACGCGCGCGCGCCGTTCCCGCTCCGCCTCGGCCTGCCGCGACATCGACCGCTTCATCGCCTCCGGCAGCGCGACGTCCTTGATCTCGACGCGGTCGATGTGGATGCCCCAGTCCAGCGCCGGGCTGTCGATCATCAGCTCCAGGCCCTCGTTGAGGCGCTCGCGGTTGGAGAGCAGGTCGTCGAGCTCGCTCTTGCCGATGATCGAGCGCAGCGACGTCTGCGCGACCTGGCCGACCGCCGACCGGTAGTCCTGGACGTTGACCGCCGCGACGACCGGGTCGATGACCTTGAAGTAGACGACCGCGTCGACCCGGACCGTGACGTTGTCCCGGGTGATGCCGTCCTGGGCGGGGATCGGCAGGGTCACGATCTGCATGTTGACCTTCTGCATCCGGTCCACGAACGGCACCAGCAGCGTCAGGCCGGGGTCCGAGACCCGGGCCCGCACCCGGCCGAACCGGAAGACCAGCCCTCGCTCGTACTGCTTCACGACGCGCACACCGGCCGCGAGCCAGGCTCCGCCCGCGACGACTACGGCGCTGAGGATCTCCACCACCATGGCTGCTCCCGGGGTTGCGTTTTTCCCCTGAAACCCCAGCGTACGCCCGCCTCGACCAGGACGAAACGCACTGGACGCGCCGACCAGACTGGGGTGGTGAACGATCTCCGCGTCCCGCCGCTGTTCGCCGACCGGGCGCCCCGGGTGCTCGGCCCGGAGGCCGCCGCCTGGGTGGCCGCCCTGCCGGACCTGGCCGCCGGGTACGCCCGGAAGTGGGGCCTGACGTTCGAGGGCGAGGCCATGCACGGCTACGTCGGCGTGGTGCAGCCCGCGCGCCGGCCCGACGGCACGCCGGTGGTGCTGAAGCTCGGCTGGCGCGACGAAGAGTCCGCCGACGAGCCGCTCGCACTGTCCACATGGGCCGGCCGGGGTGCGGTGCTGCTGCTGGAGTCCGCCCCGGAGGACGGCGTCCTGCTGCTCGAACGGCTCGACGCCACGCGCACCCTCGACGACCTCCCGCTGCGCGAAGCCGTCCCGCTGCTCGGCTCGCTGGCCCGCCGCCTGGCCGTCGCCGCGCCGCCGGGGCTGGCCAGGAGTGTGCGTGTGGAGGCCGAAAGACTCACCGAAGAGCTGCCCCGCCGGTGGGCCGAGCTGGGCGAGCCGTTCGAGCGGCGGCTCGTCGACGACGCCGTCGCGATCTGCCGCGAACTGGGGCCGGACGCGGGATCGCTGCTGGTGAACGAGGACCTGCACTTCCAGAACGTCCTGGCCGGCACGCGGGAGCCGTGGCTGGTCATCGACCCGAAGCCGCTGGCCGGTGACCTCGAGTACGGCGTGATCCCGTTGTTCTGGAACCGCTTCACCGAGTCCACACTGGACGAACGGATGGCGCTGATCGTCGCTTCGCTGGAGCTGGACGCCGAGAAAGCACGCGCCTGGACGCTCGTGCGCGCGGTGCAGAACTGGATCTGGATGGTCGAAGAGTTCGCGGACTCCGGCGAGGACAGCGACGACCCGGCGTTCGCCACCGTGGCGGAAATCGCTCCCTGGGCAGCCAGCCGATAGGGTCGGCGGCATGGCCGCGGTCAACAGGGTTTTCGCAGCTCAGCTGTCCGGGTTGCCGGTTTTCGGGCCGGACGGCGAGTCCATCGGACGCGTCCGCGACCTGGTCGCCGGCCTGCGTCTCGACGCGCAGCCACCGCGGATCCTCGGGCTGGTCGTCGAGCTGACCACGCGGCGGCGGGTGTTCGTGCCGATGCTGCGCGTCACCTCGATCGAACCGAGCGCCGTGACGCTCGCCACCGGCTCGGTCAACATGCGCCAGTTCAACCAGCGCCCCAACGAGGTCCTCGTGCTCGGCCAGCTGCTCGACGCGCACGCGACGCTGGCCGGGTCCGGCACCCGGATCACCGTCGTCGACGCCGGGATGGAGCCGACCCGCACCCGCGACTGGGTGCTGGCCAAGATCGCCATCCGCGAGCGGCGCGCCGGGCTCGGCCGCCGCCGGTCGGCCATGCAGGTGCTGCGGTGGGAGGAGGTCGCCGGGCTGGGGCTCGCCGACCTGGCGAAGCAGCCGCAGGGCGCGGGCCAGCTGCTCATGTTGTTCGACACCATGCGCTCGGTCGACGTCGCCGCGACCGTCCGCGACCTGCCGCTCAAGCGCCGGCACGAGGTCGCCGACGCGATGGACGACGAGCGCCTGGCCGACGTCCTCGAGGAGCTGCCGGACGACGACCAGAAGGAGCTGCTGTCCTACCTCGCCGAGGAGCGCGCGGCCGACATCCTCGAGGCGATGAACCCGGACGACGCCGCCGACCTGCTCGCCGAGCTCGCTCCCGCGGAGCAGAGCCGGCTGCTGGAGCTGATGGAGCCGGAGGAGTCCGCGCCGGTCAAGCGGCTGCTGGCCTACTCGTCCGACACCGCGGGCGGCCTGATGACGCCGGAGCCGGTGGTGCTCACGCCCGACACGACGATCGCCGAGGCGCTGGCCCACATCCGCAACGCCGAGCTGCCGCCCGCGCTGGCCAGCATGGTGTTCGTCTGCCGCCCGCCGACCGCGACGCCGACCGGGCGTTTCGTCGGCGTCGTGCACTTCCAGCGGCTGCTGCGCGAGCCGCCGGCCGAGCTCGTGGCGAGCGCCGTCGACACCGGCCTGGCGGCGCTGCGCCCCAACGCGACGCTGGCCGAGGTCACGCGGTACTTCGCCGCCTACAACCTGACCTGCGGCCCGGTCGTCGACACCGAAGACCACCTGCTCGGCGCGGTCACCGTGGACGACGTCCTCGACCACCTGCTGCCCGAGGACTGGCGCGAAACCGGCCTGCACGACACCACCGGCGAGACCGGCGAACACCTGGAGGAGGCGGACCGTGCCTGAACTGACGTCCGGACGGCGGCTGGACCAGCCGCGCAGCCAGAGCCGGTTCAAGCTGAACATCGATCCGGACACCTTCGGCAGGCTCACCGAGCGCGTCGCCCGGTTCCTCGGCACCGGGAAGTACCTGTTCTGGCAGACGCTGCTGGTGTTCGTCTGGATCGTGCTGAACCTGTTCGCGGTGTCGCTGCAGTGGGACCCGTACCCGTTCATCCTGCTCAACCTGGCCTTTTCGACGCAGGCGGCGTACGCGGCGCCGCTGATCCTGCTCGCGCAGAACCGGCAGGACGACCGCGACCGCGTCTCGCTGGACGAGGACCGGAACCGGGCCGCGCAGACGAAGGCCGACACCGAATACCTGGCCCGGGAGCTGGCGGCGCTGCGGCTGGCGGTCGGCGAAGTGGCGACGCGGGACTACCTGCGCAGCGAGCTGGACCGGCTGCGGGAGGACCTCGACGTCCAGCCCAGGAAGGCCAAACCGAACCGCACTCCTACCGGCTCGTAACATGGACGGGGTGACCAGCACTCAGCAGCTCCCCAGCGTCGACGACGTCCGCAGCGCGCTGAAGAGCGTGCAAGATCCCGAGATCCACAAACCCATCACGGACCTGGGGATGGTGAAGGACGTCGTCGTCGGCGAAGACGGTGTCGTCACCGTCGGGATCTACCTGACGGTGGCCGGCTGCCCGCTCAAGGCGACGCTGACCAACGACACGAAGGAAGCCGTCTCGAAGCTCCCGGGCGTCGCCGACGTCCGCGTGGAGCTCGACGTCATGAGTGACGAACAGCGCTCCGAGCTGCGGAAGTCGCTGCGCGGGGACGCCGCGGAGCCGGTCATCCCGTTCGCGCAGCCGGGCTCGATGACGCGGGTGTACTGCGTGGCGTCGGGCAAGGGCGGCGTCGGCAAGTCGTCGGTCACGGTGAACCTGGCCGCGGCGATGGCCCAGCGGGGCCTCTCGGTGGGTGTCGTCGACGCCGACATCTACGGCCACTCGATCCCCCGCATGCTGGGCACACGCGAGAAGCCGACCAAGGTCGACACGATGATCATGCCGCCGCAGGCGCACGGCGTGAAGGTGATCTCGATCGGCATGTTCACCCCGGGCAACACGCCGGTGGTGTGGCGCGGGCCGATGCTGCACCGCGCGCTGCAGCAGTTCCTGGCGGACGTCTTCTGGGGCGACCTCGACATCCTGCTGCTGGACCTGCCGCCGGGCACCGGCGACATCGCGATCTCGGTGGCCCAGCTGATCCCGAACGCGGAGATCCTGGTGGTCACGACCCCGCAGCAGGCCGCGGCGGAGGTGGCCGAGCGGGCCGGCGCGATCGCGCTGCAGACGCGTCAGCGCGTCGCCGGGGTCATCGAGAACATGTCGTGGCTGGAGCAGGAAGACGGCTCCCGCCTGGAGATCTTCGGCTCGGGCGGCGGCCAGACGGTGGCCGAGTCGCTGACGAAGTCGATCGGCTCCGAGGTGCCGCTGCTGGGTCAGGTGCCGCTGGACCCGCGCCTGCGCGAGCAGGGCGACGCGGGAACGCCGCTGGTGCTGACCGCCCCGGACGCGCCGGCGTCGGTGGTGCTGAAGGAGACGGCGAAGAAGCTGACGGTCCGGGCGCGCGGCCTGGCCGGGATGATGCTGAACGTCACCCCGGCCGGCCGCTGAGCCGTCCCTAGGAGCAGCGCCAGACGTACGCGGTGGAGTGCTGCGTCGCGGAGTCGTGGCGGTAGCCACCCACGGTGCCGTCGTCGCCGACGACCACGGGCAGGTCGGCCTTGAGGTCACCGAACTTCGAGACGAAGGTGCCCTGGTTCCAGACGCCGTAGCCGGTACCCGCCGCGTCGTTGCCGCCGTTCGCTTCGTCGATCCGGCCGGTGATCAGGCCGTTCGCGTTGATGGAGAAGCCCGGGTTGCCGTTGGACAGGTTGTAGCTGGACTTCGGCAGGACTTGGGCGGCGTGCTGCTGGTCCCAGTACACGCCGACCTTCTTGCCGTTGTAGACGCCGTAGCCGACGACGCGGCCGTCCTTGATGGCCTCGGGCCACGCGTACTCGAGGCCCGGCAGGGTGCCCAGGTGGGTCAGCGTCCCGTCGCGCCAGATGTCCCCGCTGTTCAGCACGATCGAGCCGTCCGTGTCGACCGCGGCCAGGCCCGACGGCAGGCCGGTCAGCAGCGTCACGGTGCCCGGCTGGGCGGCGGGCCAGCGGACCGGGGTCGTGCCTGAGCCGTTCTGCTTGCGCACGACGCCGATGACGTCGCCGGAGTCGGTGATGCCGAGCGCGCTCGAGAGCGTGTAGCCCGCGGGCAGCTGGCTCGAGGTCGGGAACGGCAGCTGCACGAGGGTGCCGCCGGAGCTCTTGAAGGCCTTCTGGAAGAGGAAGCCGGACCCGAAGAGCGAGTAGCTCGCGGTCCCGGCGACGGCGCCCGAGCGGTTCTCGGCGGTCACGGCGGCACCGGCGGTACCCGCCGTGCCGAGGTCGGTGAACGCCGCGCCGGTCCAGGAAGCGGCGCGGCGGGTCACGCCGAACTCGTCGGTCGGCAGTGTCCAGCCGGCGAAGTTCCCCTTGTCGTCGGTGGCGGTCACCTGCGCGCTGACGGCGGTGCCCGCGCCGAGGGCGGTGGGCTTCCAGGTGCAGGCGGCGGCGGTTTCCGCGGCGGAGGCCGTTTGCGCCGACCCCAGCAGTCCTGCCGCGAGCAGGACACAGCCCAGCGACTTGAGTTTCATTTGTCCCCCATTTGTCGACGGGGCCACAAAAGCAGCCCCCACCCTCTCCGGGGGTCCGGCCCCGCTCTTATTTTACCGGGGGCAGCACACGGAAAACCCTAAATGCCTCGGCAATGGCCGACTTGTCCACATCACGGCTGAGCTGTGGATAACCAGCTGAGGCTACGTGGCGTCCGGGTCGATCGGCGGGCGCTCCCCCGGCTTCAGCGGCTGAGACTACGTGGCGTCCGGGTCGATCGGCGGGCGCTCTCCCGGCTTCAGCGGCTCCGGCTGCTTCGCCTGGGGCGCCGTGTACCCGTTCGTCCCGTTGGAACCGTTGCTCCCGCTCAGGTTCGGGCTGCCGTTCGTGATGCCCTTGATGCCGAGCGGGTCCGCGTCACCGTCGAACAGGTGCTGCGTCACCACCCGCTTCGGGTCGAAGTTGCGCAGCCCGCGCAGGTCTTCGAGCGGCTTGCGGAGCTGGTCGAACTCCGGGCCCATCTCCTCACGGAGCTGTTCCCGCGCGCCGGTCGCGAAGTCGCGGACCTTCTTCACGCTCTTCGCCATCCAGGACGCCGCTTCGGGAAGCCGTTCCGGGCCGAGGATGAAAAGACCGGCGATGATGAGGACGAGGATTTCCCCCCATCCGACACTGTCGAACACCGTCTACCTCCGCTCGGAACCTACCCGCCCAGGGTACCCGCCCCGGCCCGCGCTCCGGCAGGCCGAACGCGGGAACTCAGTCGGAAGCCAGGGTTACGTCGACGACGAAGCTCGCGCCGTCCCGGACCAGCTGCACCGGAACGACCTCGCCGACGTCGTGGGCGCGCACCGCGACCGTCAGCTCGGAGGAGTCCCGCACCAGGCGGCCGCCGATCTTCGTGATGACGTCGCCCTCCTTGATGCCGGCGTTCGCGGCCGGCCCGCCGGGCGCGACGTTCTTCACCTGGGCGCCCATGGTGGAGGAGCCGGCGACGGTCGAGGAGGCGTTGATGCCGATGTCGGCGTGCTGGACCTTGCCGTCCTTGATGAGCGCCTTCGCGATCTTGACCGCGTAGTCGCTCGGGATGGCGAAGCCGATGCCGATGCTGCCGCCGTCCGCGCCGGAGGAGCGGATCGACGAGTTGATCCCGACGAGCGCGCCGGTGGAGTCGACGAGCGCGCCACCCGAGTTGCCGTGGTTGATGGCGGCGTCGGTCTGGATGGCTTCGTAGGTGACCGGCGGGGCGCCGTTGTCGCCGCCCGCGGTGATCGGCCGGTTGAGGGCGCTGACGATGCCGGCGGTCACGGAGTTCTGCAGCGCGAGCGGCGAGCCGATGGCCATCACCGTGTCGCCGACCTGCAGGTCCGAGGACTTGCCGATCTGCAGGACGGTCGGGTTGGTGACGTTGACCTTGACGACGGCGAGGTCGGTCTTCTGGTCGGAGCCGACGAGCTTCGCCTCGGTGCGGGTGCCGTCGATGAAGATCGCGGTGACCTTGACGGCCGGGTCGGCGCTCGCGGAGGAGATCACGTGCTCGTTGGTGAGGATGTAGCCCTGGGGGTCGATCATCACGCCGGAGCCCTGCTCGCCGGAGTCGGCGCCGGGCTTGAAGACCTCGAGCGAGACGACGGCGGGCGCGACGCGCTTGGTGATCTCCGCGATGGAACCGGCGGGGCGTTCCTTGGCGGCTTCGGCTTCGGAGATGGTGGCGGAGCCGGTGAGGCCGTTCCCGGTGTCGGCGACCCACCAGCCGACGAACCCGCCGGCGGCCCCGATGAGCAGCGCGACGACCCCGAGCAGGACCAGCGCCTTCGGCCGCACACGGCGTCCGAAGAGGACCTCGGGCAGGCTGAGCAGGGCGCCGGGCGGACGTTTGGCGGGCTTTTCCTCGTCTTCGGCGGGCACCGCCGGACCGGCGAGGACGGCGCCCGCGCCCGGATCGCGCCAGGGATCGCTGGTGCTGTTCCAGAGGGGCGGCTCGTGCTCTTTCGGATCGCCGGTGGCTTCCCGCGGCCGTTCGAGCAGCACGCCTTCGGCCCCGGGCGGCCGCCGGAAGGCTTCGGCGAGGGACTCGGGAGCGGGCGGGGCGAGCCGGACACCGTTGGACTTCTGCGGGGAGTAGAGCTGGTCGAACGCCCCGTCGACCCCACTCGGCCTGCCGAAGACGGCGGCCTGCGCCGCATCGACGGCCGGCCGCGCGAGCGGCCGCGGACCCAGCCGGTCGGCGTCAGGCGCGCCGGGCTGCTCGGGATTCACGTTCGGCTCGGTCATTCATTCCCCGGTGCTGAAGATCAGGTGGCTGGGCGTGACGATACCCAAACCCGGTGCCGCGAGTCTGCCGGTCCGTCAGTGAAATGGCTGTTGCTTGGGCCGGGCACCGGACATGACGAAGGCCGCCACGAGGAATCCCTCATGGCGGCCTTCGCGGGAAACAAGTCTCAGCGGATCCCGACCGGCACGGCCGACGGCGAGCTCACCGGGGTGGACGTCGGAGCCTGAACCACCGGCCGAGGCACCGCCATCTGGGCCGGCAGCAGGTTCGCCGGCTGCGGCGCCCCTCCCCCGGTCTCCGGGCTGCCGTCGCCGCTGTCCGCGGTCGTCCCGACCAGCGCCAGCGCGCTCAGCACCAGCCCGGACACCACCACGCCGGCTCCCTGCGCGGCGCGGCGCTTAAACCGGCCACCGCCGAGAACGTTCGGTGACTGGCCCAGTGGCGCCGTTGATCCCAACGGCGCGACACCACCCAGGACGCCCGTGTCCCGGAGCCCCGCGACCCGGTCCGGGCGCTGGACCGCGACCAGCTGGCCGTCGGCGGTGATCGCGAGGTTGTCCGGTGCGCTCGGGAGGTCGGTGTGTTCCGGGATCGACTGCAGGCTCGCCAGGAACCCCGCCGACATCGACGGCGCGCCCGCGCGGCGGATCGCGTCCACCGTCTGCCGCTGGGCGCGCACTTCGGCGGCGCACCCGGGGCAGCGCGTGATGTGGGACGCCGCGCGGTCGCGGGCGCCGTGCGAAAGCTCACCATCGACGAACGCCACCACGGCGTCCGGCAGCAGGTGCGACTCGGGGAGTCCCCAGCCTCGGGGTGCGGTCATACCGACACCTTCGCAGACTCCGGGGCGTGAGCGCGCCGGCGCTCGAGCGACGCGCGCAGGGCCTGCCGCCCGCGGTGGATCCGGCTGCGGACGGTGCCCAGCTTGACACCGAGCGTCGCGCCGATCTCCTCGTACGAGAGGCCTTCGACGTCACACAGCACCACGGCGGCGCGGAACTCCGGCGGCAGCTCGTCGAGCGCGGCCTGCAGGTCCGGGTCCAGGTGGGTGTCGGAGAAGACCTGTTCGGGGCTCGGGTCGTCGCCCACGATGCGGTCGGTGTCCTCCGGCAGGCCTTCCATCCGCACGCGCGAGCGGCGGCGGGCCATGTCGAGGAAGAGGTTGGTGGTGATCCGGTGCAGCCAGCCCTCGAACGTGCCGGGCTTGTAGGACGCCAGCGACCGGAAGACCCGGATGAAGGTCTCCTGGGTGAGGTCCTCGGCGTCGTGCGTGTTGCCGGTCAGGCGGTAGGCGAGCCGGTAGACCCGGTCGCTGTGCTCGCGGACGACCTCGTCCCAGGACGGTGGCGTCCAGGCCGCCTCGTCCAGGGACACGGGCTGAGCCGCGTCGGCGTCGTTATCGGCAACGGCGTTCTGCATCGCGGGAGCAGGCACCTCCATCTGTGTTCTCCTGTCTGCTCCACCCAACGCGGGCTGTCGCCACGGTGTTCCCCGTGGGCTCGGATTTCAGTCTCTCGGGACTCCTTATGGTTCTAGTGAGACTGGGCTGAGAGCGGGCTGAGAACTTCTTCCGGGGTGCTTACCAGGGAGCCTGCGCGGATTTATCGACAACCAACGCTAACCTCCGTGCGTGAACACGCCCACCCCCGCGGCCGCACCGGCCGACTCCGGGTTCGTCGACGGGTACCTGCCCGACGACGAGGTGCTGTCTTCGGCGCGCGCACGGGCCGATGACCTGGGCTGCAGCTCCCTGAGCGCAGGCGCGGGCGCGACCCTGCGCTTCCTGGCCGCGACACTGCGCGCGAAGGCCGTCGTCGAGGTCGGAACGGGCGCCGGAGTGAGCGGGCTGAGCCTGCTGCGCGGAATGGCCCCGGACGGCATCCTGACCTCGATCGACGTCGAGCCGGAGTACCAGCGAGCGGCCCGCGCGACGTTCCGCGAGGCCGGCTACGCACCGGGCCGGACGAGGCTGATCGTCGGCCGCGCACTGGACGTCCTCCAGCGGCTGACGCCGGGCGGCTACGACCTGGTGTTCGTCGACGCCGCCCACATCGAGTACCCGGGGTGCTACGAGCTGGGGGTGTCCCTGCTGCGACGCGGCGGGATCATCGCGTTCCACAACGTCCTGGCGGGCGGGCGTGTGATCGACCCGTCCCACCGCGACCCGGAGACCCTGGCGCTACGCGAGGTGGCACGGGCCTTCCGCGAGGACGAACGCCTGGTCCCCGCCCTCCTGCCAGTGGGCGGCGGCCTGCTCGTCGCAGCGGCGACCTGACGTCAGGCCGCGTTGACCAGCTCGCGCCGCTCCGTGCGGACCCGCGTACCGGCGGTGACCGCGGCCGCCGCCAGCAAAAGCCACGCCGCCACCAGTGTGATCAGCCACGACCAGCCCGCGTGCCCGTAGACCCACGCTCCCGCCGCCCCTCCGACGCTGCTGCCCAGGTAGTACGTCGCCGTGTACATGCCGCCCACCTGGCCGCGTGCGTTCTCCGGCGCGTCGGCCGCCGCCCAGCCGTTCGCGACCGCGTGCGCCGCGAAGAACGCGCAGGTCAGCACCAGGAACCCGGCGATGACCAGCGGCAGTGACTCCGGCAGTGTCAACGCCGCGCCGACCGCCGTCAGCAGCAACGCGCCGATCAGCGCCCGACGTCGTCCCACGCGCGCCACGAGCCGGCCGGCCGCGGCCGACGACACCGAGCCCGTCGCGTAGGCCAGGAAGACCAGCGACGCGATCGCCGGCGACAGGTCCAGCGGGTGACCGGTCAGCCGAAACCCGGCCGCGTTGTAGAGCGCGACGAACGAGCCCATCGCCAGCAGCGCGACGGTGTACTGGGCGAGCAGCACCGGCTTGCTCAACGCCGTGACCAGGCCTTTCGCCACCGCCCTGAGCTGGGCGTCGCCGCGCGGGCGCGTGCCCGGCGGCAGCGTCACGACCGTGATCGCCGAGCAGATCGCCCCCACGCCCGCGACGACGAACAGCGCGCCGTGCCAGCCGAGCGGCCCGGCGGTGAACCCGCTGGCCAGCCGGCCGAGCATGCCACCGATCGTGTTGCCCGCGATCATCGCGCCGACGGCGGCGGCGACGCCCGCGCGCCCGAGGCGTTCGGCCAGGTAGGCGGCCGCGACGCCGGGAAAGCCGGCGATCGCGATGCCTTGAAGCGCGCGCAGGACGAGCAGCGCCGGGTACGTCGGCATCAGCGGCAGCAGCAGCCCGAAGACGACGGACGCGATCACCGACGTCAGGATCACCGGCCGCCGGCCGACCACCTCGGACAGCGCGGCGATCGGCAGGACGGCGATCGCGAGCGCGCCGGTCGCGACGCTGACCGCGAGCGCCGCGCCGCCGGGGTCGAGGTGGTACTGCGCGGCGAGCTGGGGCAGCACCGGCTGCGGCGCGTAGAGCAGGGCGAAGGAGGAGATCCCGGCCGCGGCGACGGCGGTCTTGACTCGGCGCGTGGAAGTCACCACCTGAAAGTAAGCAAAGCTAACCAATACGTCCAATGCGTCAACATGGCATGATTGATGCGGTGACGTATGACTCGCTGACGGCGCAGGTGGCGCCCCACCTGCCGTTGCTCGCCGCGCTGCGCGAGACGAGGAACGTCACACGCGCGGCCGAACTGCTGGGCGTCCCGCAGCCGACGGTGAGCCGCCGGCTCGCGGCGCTGGCGGACGCGCTGGGGGCGCCGCTGACGGTTCCGGACGGCCGCGGCATCCGCCTCACGCGCGCGGCGGAGCTGCTGGCCGAAGCGGCCGAGCGCGGCTTGGCGGCGCTGGACACGGGCGTCCGGCTGGCGCGCGAGGAGGTGGCGCCGGAGTCGGGACACGTCGTGCTGGGGTTCCTGCACCTGCTCGGGCGGTCACTGGTGCCGTCGCTGCTGCGCGGGCACCGGGCGCGGTACCCGGGAGTGCGGTTCACGCTGGTCCAGGGCTCGCGGCAGGAGATGATCGACCGCCTGGTGGGCGGCGAGCTGGACCTGGCCCTGCTGGCGCCGCTGCCCGCGGAGCCGTCGCTGGCCACGGCGGGCTTGGTGGCGGAGGAGATCCTGCTGTCGGTCCCGGCGGGCCACCACCTGGCGGGCCGGGAGTCGGTGCGGATGACGGAGCTGGCCGACGAGGAGTTCGTGCTGCTGGAGCAGGGCTACGGAGTCCGGACCCTGACCGACGAGCTGTGCGCGGCGGCGGGTTTCACGCCGAAGATCGCGTTCGAGGGCCAGGAGTCGGACACGGTGCGAGGGCTGGTGGCGGCGGGCCTGGGGGTGGCACTGTTGCCCCGGTTCGGCCCGGGCAGCCCGGCGGGGGTGGCGGAGGTACCGCTGGACCCACGCCCGTACCGGACGATCGGCCTGGCGTGGCGCGCGGAGGAGCCGACGACCCCGGCGGTGACCGGCTTCCGCGACCACGTCCTGGCCACGGCCCCCCGTCGTGAGTGAGAAACAGTGTTCTAACCCTGTTTCTCACTCACGACCTCAGGCCAGCGAAGCCGCCAGCTCCACCAGCGTCCGGGCCGCGAAGCCCGTCGCCCCCGGGACCACGTCGTCGTAGTTCTTCTCCGACCTCGCCGGCCCCGCGATGTCCAGGTGCGCCCACGGCAGCCCCGACGTGAACTCCCGCAAGAACAGCGCCGCCGTGATGCTGCCCGGGCCCGCCGGGGTCTGGCGGACGTCGCCGAACTCACCGCGGACGTTCTCCGCGTAGTCCTCCGTCAGCGGCATGCGCCACCACGCCTCGCCCACGCGCTCCCCCGCCGCGCGAACCAGCGAAGCCAGCGAGTCCTCCGAAGCGAACAGCCCGCCCGTACGCAGCCCCAGCGACACCTTCATCGCGCCCGTCAACGTCGCCGCGTCGACGACGAGGTCCGGCGAAAACTTGCGGATTCCGTAGACCAGCGCGTCGGCCAGGACCATGCGGCCCTCCGCGTCCGTGTTGCCGACCTCGGTCGTCTTGCCGCCGTAGTGCCGGACGATGTCGCCCGGCCGGTACGCCGATCCCGACACGTGGTTCTCCGCCGCCGGCACCAGCGCCGTCACGCGGACCGGGAGCTCCAGTGCCGCGATGCCGCGGATCGCCGCGATCACCGCCGCGCCGCCCGCCATGTCCGTGCGCATCAGGTGCATGCCGTCGGCCGGCTTGATCGACAGGCCGCCCGTGTCGAACGTGATGCCCTTGCCCACCAGCAGCAGGTGCTTCGCCGCCCCCGACGGCTTGTACGTCATTTCGATCAGCCGCGGCGGCCTCGACGACCCGCCGCCGACCGCCAAGACGCCGCCGAAGCCCTGCGTCGTCAGCCACTTCTCGTCGCGGATCGCCACCTCGACGCGCGGGCCGGCCACCCGGGCCGCGGTGTCGGCGAGCCAGGCCGGGCTCTTGATGTTGGACGGCGTGTTCGCGAGGTCGCGCGTCAACGCCGTCGACGCGGCCAGCACCGACGCCCGCGAAACCAGCGCCGTGAACGAAGGAACCGCCCGGTCGTGCGTCACCAGCCGCACGGTCCGCACCGACGGCGAAGGCTCCTCACCCGTCACCTTGAACTTGTAGCCGCCGAGCAGCAGCCCCAGCGCCAGCTCGGTGACGTGCTCGCCGGAAGCTTCCTCAGGCAGCACGAGCTGCACCGCGCGGAACGCCTTGCCACCGTGGTCGACGTCGTCCGCCAGTCCCGCGTTGACCGCGCGGACCAGCGCCGCGCCCGCCTTCCGGTACTGCTTCGGCTCGCCGTTGCCCAAGCCCGCGACCCAGCGGGCTTCGCCGGCGGGGACCGTCTGCACGTCGCCCGCCTTGCCGGTGATCCGGACACCGCCGATCTCCAGCGGCTCGGACTCGACGTCGTCGGCGGGTGCCGTCACCAGCCGGGCCACCGGGGCGCCGCGACGGAGGTCGCCCGCCACCTCGATGTCGAGCAGACTGGTCGGAACGGGGGGTAGCGGATTACGCACAGTGAGCAACCTTCGGGCGCAGAGGAACCGCGACCCCGGCCTCCGAAGGGAGACCGGGGTGCGACGGAAGGACGGTTCGAGGGGGTCGGCTCAGCCGGTGACCTCCGCCAAAGCGGCGCCGAGGTCCTTCGCTTCTTCCGCGGAAAGTTCGACGACGAGTCGCCCACCACCCTCGAGCGGTACGCGCATCACGAGGCCCCGCCCCTCCTTAGTCACTTCGAGGGGACCATCTCCGGTCCGGGGCTTCATGGCCGCCATAGCGTGCTCCCTCCGTCTCAACCGGCGCGCCCGGGTCGCGCTCGCGTGAAAGCCAGCCGGGTCTTGGTGTCCATTGTCCCTCATCAGCGGCCGGGCGCATCAGCGGACCGATCTTTTGCCGCCGTATCGGTGCTGGTATGCGGCTCGCGGGAGGTGAAAGGATGGGGTGGAAGACTGTCGGACGACCGACGTATCCGCGCAAGGAGAAGACGTGACCACATCCGACGTCCTGCTGATCGCCGACGCCGACGGGGTGCGCACCCTGACCCTCAACCGGCCCCAGGCGTACAACTCGCTGACCGTCGAGCTGAAGGAAGCGCTGCTCGCGGCCCTGCGCGAGGCCGCGGACGACGACGCCGTCCGCGCGGTCGTCCTGACCGGTTCGGGCAAGGCGTTCTGCGCCGGCCAGGATTTGAAGGAACATGTAGGACTGCTCCAGGCGGGTGACCCCGCCCCGCTACACACGGTGAAGGAGCACTACAACCCGATCGTCCAGGCGATCGTGTCGATGGAGAAGCCGGTCATCGCGGCGGTCAACGGCACCGCCGCCGGCGCCGGGGCCGCCTTCGCCTACGCCAGTGACCTGCGGATCGCCGCCGAGTCGTCGTCGTTCCTGATGGCGTTCGCCAACGTCGGGCTCGGCCCGGACTCGGGTGCGTCCTGGACGCTGCAGCGGCTGGTCGGCTACGGCCGCGCCGCCGAGCTGATGCTGCTGGCCCGGACCGTCGACGCGGCGGAGGCGCTGCGGCTCGGCCTGGTCGGCGAGGTCGTGCCGGACGAGGAGCTGCCGGGACGCGCCCAGAAGATCGCGGCGAAGCTCGCGGCCGGGCCGACCGTCGCCTACGCGAAGATCAAGGGAGTCCTCAACCTGGCGGCGCAGTCGACGTTCGACGAGGCCCTCGCCGCCGAGGACGCCGCCCAGACCGCGCTCGGCGCGACGGCCGACCACAGCGAAGCCGTCGAGGCCTTCGTCGGCAAGCGCAAGCCGAACTTCCAGGGCAAGTGAGCGTCGTGAGTGAGAAACAGTGTTCTAACCCTGTTTCTCACTCACGACCGGCCCGGAAGCAGCCTTCGACGTGGTCGTCGACCATGCCGGTGGCCTGCATCAGCGCGTAGCACGTGGTCGGGCCGAGGAACACGAAGCCGCGCTTCTTCAGGTCCTTCGCCATCGCCTTGGACTCGTCGGTGATGGCCGGGACGTCGGCCATCGTCTTCGGCCGGACATGATCGGCGGGCGCGAACGACCACAGCAGGTCGTCCAGCGGCGTGTCCAGCGCGGCGATCGCCTTCGCGTTGTTGATCGCGGCCAGGATCTTGGCCCGGTTCCGCACGATCGACGCGTCCTGCATCAGCCGCTCGACGTCGGCGTCGCCGAACTTCGCCACCTTCGCCGGCTTGAACTGCTTGAACGCCTTCCGGAAGCCCTCGCGCTTGCGCAGGATCGTGATCCACGAGAGCCCCGACTGGAACGACTCGAGGCACAGCCGCTCGTACAGCTCGTCCTGCCCGCGCAGCGGCGTGCCCCACTCCTTGTCGTGGTAGTCCGCGTAGTCCGGGGTCGAATTGCCCCAGCCGCACCGTGCGACGCCGTCGGCGCCGAGAAGCTCACTCATCCCCACCCACCGAATAGTCCTCCGCGAACCGCGCGAACCGCCGCAGCGACTGGCGCACCCCCAGCGCGAACGCCGGTTTCACCACCGGCCAGCCGAGCCGGCCCAGCGGCCCGAACGGCAGCCGCAGGTGCTCGGCCCAGACGAACGTCGAGCGCGTCGCGCCCTTGGGCACCACCTGGAACACGCCCGTGCCCTGCACGACGCTGCCGAGGTGGCGGACCCCGCACCGCACCGGCGGCTCCCAGCTGGTGATCTCCATCGTGTCGGTGAACCCGACCCCGGCCACCCCGGTGAACGCCGACAGGCGCGACCCGACGCTGCGGCCGTTGCCCTCGACGACCTCGACCTCGGTGCCGAGCATCCACTCGCCCTGGCGCGTCCAGTCCGTCAGCGCGAGCCAGGTCGTGCCGGCCGGCGCGCGGACGTCGACCGACAGGATCAGATCCGTCACTGGGCGCCTTCGGGCGAGCTCTCCCGCTCGTGTTCGCGCTGCTCCAGCTCGGCTACGCGGTCACGCAGCTCGTCGAGCTCGACGCCGAGGCGGCGCATCACCCAGTCCACTTCGGACATCTTGTAGCCGCGCAGGACCTGCTGGAAGCGGACGTCCCGCAGGTCCTCGCCGGTGATGTCCTCGGCGGGCAGGCGCGTCGGCGAGCTGCCCGGCGGCAGTGGGGCGAGCTCTTCACCCCGGCCGAAGACCACGGCGGCGAGCAGGAACACCACGGCGGCCACCAGCAGCATGACTACGAGGTAGATCAGCGCGGTCGTCACGCGACGATCGTGGCATACCCACCCCAGGATCGTCTCGCGAGCACGACCAGCCGCAGCGAAAGCAGCACCCACGCGACCATCAACAGGACGCACGGGACGCTCAAGAACAGCCTCGAGACGTCGACCAAGCCGGTCGAGCCGATGACCAGCCCGACCGAGGCGAGGTTGATGCCGACGGCCAGCGCGATCAGGACTCCGCACAACCGGGCGAGCCGGACGGCGTCGAGGCGGCGGCTGAGCCAGCGGATGCCGAGCAGGGCGATCAGACCGATCACCGGCACCACGAAGACGGCGCCGTGGGTGGCGTGGGCGATCACCTTGTACCACTCCGGCGTGGGCGTCGACAGGTTCGTCCACTCGCCGAAGGTGAGGATCCGGGCGTAGTCCCAGGAGGCCTGCATCAACGGGACGCCGATGACGAGCTTCCACAGCGTCCGGACGCCGCTGAGCATGCCGAGCTCGGCCTGGTAGTCGCGGGCGACGACGGCCGCCGGGCCGAAGTCGGCGACCGCGCGGCGCTCGGCGTCCTCGTCGCTCCAGCCGCCGGCGCGGTAGGCGTCGGCGGCGTCGTGCAGGCCGTCGCGGGCCTCGCCCAGCAGGTCGGCCTTGAAGCGGCCGCAGCCGTGCAGCCGGTGGTCCAGCTCCTGGATGTAGCCCTCGATCATGACTGTGCCCCCAGCACTCCCCCGATGACCGCCGTGAACTCCCGCCACTCGGCGCGTTCGGCGGCCAAGGCCTGCTGCCCGGAGCGGGTGAGCCGGTAGGTGCGGCGCTTCCGGCCGGACACGACGTCCCATTCGCTAGCCAGCCAGCCGGCCCGCTCGAGCCGGCGCAGCGCCGGGTAGACGGTGCCGGTCGGCAGGTCGAGCGCGCCGTCGCTGCGCAGCTGGAGCGCCTCGATGATCGCGTAGCCGTGCAGCTTCCGGCCGTCGAGCACGGCCAGCAGCAACGCGTCGAGGTGCCCGCGCAAGGTGTCCGCCTTCATAGGTACGCAGTCTACGCATGCCCACCCCGGACACGCTATTGACCGGACACTCCGGACACACCGGGGTATTTCCCGGAGATGACCCGGATCTCATGGATTTACCGGCTACATGTAGCCAGACTACGTATATAGTCGGCCGGCATGGACGCACTCCCGGTCGCGAGACTCCAGTTCGCGACGACGACCTCGTTCCACTTCCTGTTCGTGCTGCTCACACTGGGGTTGGTCACGCTGGTGGCCGTGATGCAGACGCGCTGGACGCTCGGCGGCAAGCCCGAACTGCTCCGGATGACGCGCTTCTGGGGCCGCCTGTACGTGATCAACTACGCGCTGGGGATCGTCACCGGAATCGTGATGGAATTCCAGTTCGGCCTGACCTGGACCGGTCTTTCCACTTTCGCCGGTGACGTCTTCGGCGCACCGCTGGCCATTGAGACGCTGGTCGCGTTCTTCCTCGAGTCGACCTTCCTCGGCCTGTGGATCTTCGGCTTCGGGCGCCTGAACAAGTGGCTGCACCTGACGCTGATCTGGCTGGTCACGCTGACCGCGTACGCGTCGGCGCTGTTCATCATGCTGGCCAACTCGTTCCTGCAGAACCCGGTCGGCAGCCGGCTCGAGGGCGGCACGCTGCACCTCGACGACTTCGGCGCCCTGTTCTCGAACCCGGCGCTGGTCGCGTCGCTGCCGCACGTGCTCAGCGCCGCGCTGGTGACCGGCGGGTTCTTCGTGGTCGGCGTCAGCGCGTACCACTTCCTGAAGCGCACCGCCGAGGTCGAGTTCTTCCGCCGCTCGATGCGGATCGGCGTCGTCGCGGCGCTCGTCGGGTCGATCTTCGTGGTCAACCAGGGCTTCGCGCAGTTCGGCGAGCTGAAGATGTACCAACCGGACAAGCTGGGCGAAGGCGCGGTGGGCGCGCCGCTCGGCGCGATGATCGGGCTCGGGTTCCTCATGTTCCTGTGCGCGATCCTCGGCACGCTGCTGCTGGTCCGGAACTGGATCACCAAGGCCCGGCTCCTGCACTACCTGATGGTCGCGGCGATCCCGTTGCCCTTCCTCGCGGCGATCATGGGCTGGCTGGTGCGCGAGCTCGGCCGCCAGCCGTGGCTGGTCTGGGGGAAGCTGCGCACCGCGGACGCGATCGCGGACGTCCCCGCCGGCCAGATCCTCTTCTCCTTCATCGCTTTCTCGCTGCTGTTCGCCGCGCTCGCGGTCGCCGACTGGGTGCTCATGGCGCGGGTCGCCAAGCGCGGCCCGGAGCCGGTCGGTGACCCCGATGAGCCCACCGCGCCCGCCGAACTGCCCGTCCTGAGCGGAGTCTGACCGATGACGACTTTCTGGTGGTGCCTGCTGGGCCTGCTGACCTGCGGGTACTTCGCGCTGGCGGGCTACGACTACGGCGTCGGCATGCTGTTGCCCGCGTTCGAGGCCGACGAGCGGCGACGACGGCAGACACTCGGCGCGCTCGGGCCGTTCTTCCTGGCCAACGAGGTGTGGCTGGTGGCCGCGGTCGGCGTGCTGTTCGGCGCGTTCCCGCACCTGGAGGGCAAGGTGTTCGCCGGGGCGTACGTCCTGGTCGTGACGCTGCTGCTCGGCCTGGTCACGTTCACGGCGTCGATGCAGCTGCGCAGCCGCCGCCCGGACGCGCGGCGCGGCGCCTGGACGGCGGGCATCGTCGGCGGCGCGCTGGTGACGGCGTTGTCGTGGGGCCTGTTCCTCGGCAACCTGGTGCGCGGCCTGCCCCTGGACGCCGACGGCTCGCCGTCCGGGAACGTGCTCGCGCTGTTCGACCCGTACGCGGTGCTCTGGGGGCTCGGGTTCGTCGCGCTGTTCTGCCTGCAGGGCGCGGCGTTCCTCGCCGTGCGCGCGCCGGCGGAGCTGGCCGGCCGCGCGGTGCGGCTGGCGCGGGCCTTCTCGGCGCCCGTGCTCGCCTTCCTCGTGATCGCCACGGTGTGGGGGTTCTTCACGCTGGACGGCGGCACGGTGCTCGGCGTGGGGGTGGTCGTGCTGACGTTCGCCGCGTTCGCCGTCTTCCGGCTGGCGCTGGCGGGCCGGCGGTACCGGGTGGCGCTCATCGGGTCGATGGTGCTCGCGGCCTGCCCGGCGCTGCTCGCCGGCACGCTGCGGTTCCCCTCGGTGCTCGTCTCGCCGGACTACGCGCTGAGCGTGGACCAAGCGGCGACGGCGGCCGGCACGTTCGCGGTGCTGGGCTGGTTCGCCGTGCCGGCGGTGCCGGTGCTCCTGGTGGTGCAGTGGCTGACCTGGCGCGCGCACCGGCATCCGGTCGACCAGCGCTCGCTGCTGCACTTCTGAGGGGGATTCGGTGCCTGCTCTGCCCGGACTCCGGCGGTACCTGGTCGTGCTGGCCGTGCTCGGAGTGCTCTCCGCCGTTCTGGTGCTGGTCCAGGCCGAAGGGCTGGCCACGCTGCTCACCGGCGGCGGGGTCTCGCTCTTCCTGGTCGTGGCCCTGCTCGGCCGGGCCGTGCTCACCTGGGGGCACGGTGTCCTCAGTGGACGGTTCGCGGCTTCGGTCCGCGCCGGCCTGCGCCGTCGGCTGCTCGGCTCGGCTTCGGACCGCGCCGGGGTCGTCGCCACGCAGATCACGCGCGGTGTCGACGCGACGGACAGCTACCTGACCGGGTACCTGCCATCGCTGGTCGTCTCGGTGGTGGTGCCGATCGCGGTGATCGTGCGGCTGTTCACGACCGACGTCGTGTCGGCGCTGGTCGTGACGGCGACGCTGCCGCTGATCCCGGTGTTCGCGATCCTGGTCGGGAAGCACACGGCGGCGCGGACGTCGCGGCAGTGGTCGTTGCTGACGAAGCTGGGCGGGCACTTCCTCGACGTCGTCCGCGGGCTCGAGACGCTGAAGGTGTTCGGGCGGGCATCGGCGCAGGCGTCGACGGTCCGTTCGATGGCGTCCGCCCACGCCGACGCGACGGTGAAGACGCTGCGGGTGGCCTTCCTGTCGTCGCTGGTGCTGGAGCTGGTGGCGACCATGTCGGTGGCGCTGGTCGCGGTGCCGATCGGGTTCCGGCTGCTGTCCGGTGGTCTCGACGCCCGGACGGCGCTGCTGATCCTGGTCCTGGCGCCGGAGGCGTACCTGCCGCTGCGGGCGGCGGGGGCGAAGTTCCACGCGGCGGCGGAGGGGTTGACGGCGTTGCGGGAGGCCTTGGCGGTGCCGGTGGTGCTTCCCCGGCCGGCCGCTTCCACTCGACGGCGGGGTGCGCCTTCCGTGGTCTTCGAGCGGGTTTCGGTGTCCTACGACGGCCGGCTGGCTCTGTCCGATGTGGACTTGACGGTGCCCGCCGGTGCCCGGGTGGCCTTGGTCGGACCGAGCGGGTCCGGGAAGAGCACACTGCTCGCGGTGCTGCTGGGGTTCGTCCCGCCTTCTTCGGGACGCGTTCTGATCGACGGCGTGGACCTGCGGACGCTCTCGCCTTCGGACTGGCTGGCCGACGTGGCGTGGGTGCCGCAGCGGCCGACGCTGTTCCGGGGGTCGCTGGCTTCGAACATCGCGCTGGGGTCGGCCGCGGACGTCCCGGCGGCGGCCCGGGCGGCGTCGCTGGATTCGGTGGCGGCGGGGTTGCCGGCCGGGTTCGAGACGCCGGTGGGCGAGCTGGGCGAGGTCCTGTCGGCGGGTCAGCGCCAGCGGGTCGGGCTGGCCCGGGCGCTGGCCCGGACGTCGGCGGGGCTGGTGCTGCTCGACGAGCCGACGGCCCGGCTGGACACCCGCACGGAGGCGGCGGTGCTGTCGGCGACGCGCCGGCTGCTGCCCGGCCGGACGGCGGTGCTGGTCGCCCACCGCCCGGCGATGGCCGCGTTGGCGCAGCACGTGATCGAGTTGCGCGACGGCCGGGTGCGCACGGAGGTGGCCGCATGAACGTCTGGGCCCTGTCCCGCAAAGACATCCTCCGGCTCCTGCGCGACAGCCGGGTGCGCACAGAGGTGGCGGCATGAAAATCTGGGCCCTTTCCCGCAAAAACATCCTCCGGCTCCTACGCGACAGCCGGGTGCGCACAGAGGTGGCGGCATGAAAATCTGGGCCCTTTCCCCCAAAGACATCCTCCGGCTCCTGCGCGCCGCCCTCCTCGGTGCCGGGGCCGAACTCGCCGCCCTCGCGCTCATGGCCACCGCCGCCTGGCTGCTGCTGCGCGCCGCGGAACGGCCGCCGCTCGAAGCCCTCACCGTCGCCATCGTCGCCGTCCGGACCCTCGCCCTCCTGCGCGGGGGCCTCCGGTACGCCGAGCGGCTCGCCGGGCACGAAGTCGTCCTGCGGTGGCTCGGGGCCGTTCGCACTCGCGTCTACCAGGCCCTCATCCCCGGCACGCGCCACTCCGGCGGCGACCTCCTCACCCGGCTCGTGTCCGATGTGGACGCTCTGCAGGACGCCGTCCTGCGGTGGCTGCTGCCCGCCGGGGTCGCCGCGCTCGTCGGGACCGCCGCCGTGGCCGTCACCGCCACCGCGTCGGCGCCGGCCGCCGCCGCGCTCGCGGGCGGGCTGCTCGTCGGCGGGGTGCTGCTGCCGTGGCTGGTCGTGCGGGTCACCCGGCGTGCGGCCCAGGAAGACGCGCCGAAGCGGGCGGAACTCGCCGAACGGGCCGTCGAGCTCGTCACCGGGCACCGCGAGCTCGTCGCCGCCGGTGCCCTGGAGCCGACTCGCGCGCGAGCCACCGCCGTCGTCGACCGGCTCGCCGCGAGCGAGCGGAAAGCGTCGGCGAACACCGCCCTGCTCGCCGCCGCCGGGACGCTCGTCCAGCTGCTCACCACCGCCGCCGTCGCGCTGCTCTGCCACGCCTCCGTGCCCTGGACCGCCGCGCTCGCCCTGGCCGCCATGACCACCTTCGAAGTCGTCCTGCCGCTCGTCGGCGCCGCCCGGCGCGTGCCCGAGATCCGCGCGTCGGCCGCGCGGGTGCAGGCCGTGCTCACCGAACCCGCCCGGCCCCTCGGCACCCGGTCCGTACAAAGTGGACACTTCACGCTCCGGAAGGCCGGCGTCCGGTACCCCGGCCGCGCGCCGGCGCTGAAGGACGTCGACCTCGACCTCCCGCCCGGCAAGCGCGTCGGGATCCTCGGCCCCAGCGGCGCCGGCAAGACGACGCTGCTCCGGCTCCTCCTCGGCCTCGAAACCCCCACGGACGGCCAGGTGCTCCTCGACGGCCGGCCGGTCGCCGAGTACGCCGACCTGCCGCGACTCGTCTCCGGCGCGCTGGCCGACGCCCACGTCTTCCACACGACCGTCCGCGAGAACCTCCTGCTCGCCAGGCCGGACGCCACCGACGAAGAGCTGCGGGAAGCCTGCGCGACCGCCGATTTCGACCTCGGCCTGGACCGCGACACCGGCCCGGACGGCGACTCGCTCTCCGGCGGTCAGCGCCAGCGGCTGATCCTCGCCCGCGCGGTCCTGGCCGCGCCGGGGGTCCTCGTGCTCGACGAGCCGGTCGAAGGCCTCGACCCCGCCCACGGCGACGCCGTCCTCACGAAGGTCCTCGCCAAGGCGCAGGGCAGCGTCGTCCTGGTGACGCACCGCCCCGAGCACCTGGCGGGCTTCGACGAGGTCGTCATCCTCGAGGACGGGCGAGCACTTCCCGCATCGGCGGCCGGTCCGCGACCCGGACCTCGGTGACGTCCGGCAGCCACTCCTCGTCCACCTGCACGAACTGCGTGAACGGCGCGTCCGCGGCCGGGATCCCGCAGCGTGCGAGCGCCGTGCCCAGGATCTGCCGGGACATCGCGCCCAGCTGCGGCAGGGACCGGTTCCGGTGCTTGCGGACGCCGAGGTTGACCTGCGCGAGCCCGTCGAGGCCGTGGCGCGCCTCGGCGTCGAGCAGCAGCCCGATCTCGACGCCGTAGCCGGCGGCGAACGGCACCGACTCCAGGAACTCGCGCGTGCCCGCGTACTCGCCGCCGAGGGGCTGGATCAGCTCGCCGAGCGCGGGGCGCAACGCCGAGAGCACCGGCCGCGCGAGCAGCTCGGTGACGCGGCCACCGCCCGAGCTCTCCAGCCGCAGCGGACGGCGGTAGAAGCCCTTGACCAGGTGGACGTCGCTTTCGGACACGAGCGGCCCGAGCAGCGACGGCACGAACGCCGGGTCCGGGTCGACGAGGTCGGAGTCGAGGAAGACGACGAAGTCGCCGCTGGTCGCGGCCAGCGAGCGCCACAGCACCTCGCCCTTGCCGGGTACCGGCGGCACGTCCGGCAGGACGTCCTCGCGGCGGACGACCCGCGCGCCGGCGGCCTCGGCGGTTGGGACCGTGCGGTCCGTGGAACCCGAGTCCATGACGATCAGCTCGTCGACGACGCTGCCGACGAGCGGCCGGACGGACGCGACGACGTCACCGACGGTCCGCTCTTCGTCCAGCGCCGGTAGCACCACCGAAACCGTGCGGTCACCCTTCGCGGTCACGATGTCGTCAGGCGTCCAACCGGGCTCCTGCCAGGTACGCCGCTCGAACCAACTCACGAGTAGCGATCGTGCCATGCTGAGGTGACCGCACCCGATGAGGAGGACCACTTGATCGCGCTGCTTGTCCGGTTCGTGCTGGGGCCGCTGGCCAGGGCGGTGTACCGGCCCGAGGTGATCGGCGTCGAGAACGTGCCGACGACGGGCCCGGTGATCTTGGCGGCCAACCACCGCGCCGCGCTCGACACCGGCGTGATCACGTTCGCGACGCCGCGGCAGGTCAAGTTCCTCGGCAAGGCGGAGTACTTCACCGGCAAGGGCGCCAAGGGCAAGCTGATGGCCGGGTTCGTCGGCGGGCTCGGCTACATCCCGGTCGAGCGCGGCAACGCGCAGGCCGGGCTGGCGGCGCTGGAGGCGGCCCGCAAGGTCCTCGACGCGGGCGGCGTCTTCGCGATCTACCCCGAAGGCACGCGCTCCCTGGACGGCCGGCTGCACCGGGGCCACACGGGCGTCGCGGCGCTGGCACTGGCGACGGGCGCGAAGGTGGTGCCGGTCGCGCTGACCGGCACCGAGCAGCTCCAGCCCGCCGGCAAGCGCGTCCCGCGCCCGGCCAAGATCAGCATCACGTTCGGCGAGCCACTGGACTTCTCGCGCTACGAGGGCCAGGACTACTCGCCGGCGATCCGCCGCTCGGTCACCGACGAGGTCATGTACCAGATCCTGGAGATCTCGGGCCAGGAGTACGTGGACACGTACCACAAGCGGCCCAGCGAGGGCGTCGCCTAGATGCCGGGCGGCTCCTTCGCCCACTTCGGCGGCGCCGGCGGAACGTAGGTCTCGAACCGGTCGAGCAGCACCGCCGGGTCGGCGTCGGTCATCAGGAGCTGCCGGTACTCCGGCTTGACGAACCCCTCGGTCACCATGTGGTCGGCGAACGCGACCAGCGGCCCGTAGTACCCGTCGACGTCGACCAGGCCGATCGGCTTGCCGTGCAGGCCGAGCTGGGCCCACGTCCAGACCTCGAACAGCTCCTCGAGCGTGCCCGCGCCGCCCGGGAGGGCCAGGAAGCCGTCGGACAGGGCCGCCATCTTGGCCTTGCGCTCGTGCATGTCCGCCACGACGTGCAGCTCGGACAGTCCCGCGTGGGAGATCTCGACCGACGAGAGCGCCTCCGGGATCACGCCGATCACCTCGCCGCCCGCGGCCAGCGCCGCGTCGGCGACGACGCCCATCGTGCCGACGCTCGCGCCGCCGTAGACCAGGCCGATGCCGCGCTGGGCCAGCAGCTTGCCCAGCGCCGCCGCCTGCTCGGCGTAGCGCGGCGAGAACCCCATCGACGAGCCGCAGAAGACACAGATCCGGCTCATCAGTGGGTGTCCTCCCATGCCTGGTAGGACTCCTGGACCACGCGGACGGCGTCGTCGATGTCGTCGGTGACGTGCAGCAGGTCCAGGTCGTGCGGGCTGACCTTGCCCTCGCCCTGCACGGTCTTGGCGATCCAGTCGTAGAGCCCGCCCCAGTAGTCGCTGCCGAACAGCACCACCGGGAACTTCGTGACCTTCTTGGTCTGCACCAGCGTCAGCGCCTCGAACAGCTCGTCGAGCGTGCCGAAGCCGCCGGGCAGGCAGATGAAGGCCTGCGAATACTTGATGAACATCGTCTTCCGGGCGAAGAAGTACCGGAAGTTGACGCCGAGGTCGACCCAGGGGTTCAGGCCCTGCTCGAACGGCAGCTCGATGCCCAGCCCGACGGAGAAGCCGCCGGCCTCGGCCGCGCCGCGGTTGACGGCTTCCATCGCGCCCGGGCCGCCGCCGGTCATCACGGCGAAGCCGGCGTTGGCCAGCGCCGCGCCGATCTTGCGGCCGAGCTCGTACTCCGGGTGGTCGCGCTTGGTGCGGGCCGAGCCGAACACGGTGACCGCGCGCGGGACCTCGGCGAGCGCGCCGAAGCCCTCGACGAACTCGGCCTGGATGCGCAGCACGCGCCACGGGTCGGTGTGCACCCAGTCGCTCGGGCCGCGCGCGTCCAGGAGGCGCTGGTCGGTGGTGCTGCCCTGGTCGCGGCGGTCGCGACGCAGCACGACCGGGCCCTTGTGGCGCTCTACCGGGCGCTCGGGGTACTGGCCGTCCGGAAACTCAGATTGTTCACTCACTTCCCCATGCTACGGCCTGCCCGCCAGCGAGAATGCCAACAACGCCGTGGAGGTGAAGTCGATGGCCGGCTCGTTGCTGGGCCATGAACTCAGGTCGTCGGCGTAGCGACTTCCCTGGCCGTCGAAGGATTCATACAGACGGGTGCATTCCTTCGCGCCCGCCGGGAACGGCAGATCCGCGAAGTTGTCCGCGCCGTTCGGGCCGTTGACGACTGCGCCGTACAGCACTTTCGAAGGTCCGGCGAGGTTCGCGGCCTGGTGGTGCGGGCACTGCGGGAACGTCGTGCCGACGCCGACCACGAGCGACACGCCCCAGGCGTTCGCGCCGAGCGTGAAGTCACGCTGTCGCGCGCCGAAGGCGGCGTAGCGGGTGTCGCCGGTGACGCGCTGGTAGAGCCGCGCGGTGGCCGCGAAGCCGAAGCTCTTGCTGGCGGCGTCGAAGTCCGTGACGTCGACCGCGGTCCGGAATGGACTCTTCTTCGCCTGTGCCACTCCGGAATCGAGCTGACGACGCAGGTCGGCGGCCAGCTCGCGGGCGCCGAGGGCCGCCCCGGGGACGCCGGTGCGCAGCAGGCCGGCGAGGTCGGCGTGGGCGAGCGCGCTGGTGTCGTAGAGGTTCAACGTGCTCGTGTCGTCGCTGCCGATGTACGCCTTCGCCCACTTCGCCGCGTCGCGGGCCCAGCCGTTCGCGCGTGGGTCGCCGAGCTTGCGGGCGGCCAGCGCGAGCTGCGTCGCGCCGAGCTCCAGGTCGTCTTCCCAGGACGACTCCGGGTAGTAGGCGTGCGGGAACGCGCTGACGAGCTCGCCGACGCCCGTCGTCTTGGCCTGGGCGAACACCGCCGCGGCCTCGCTCAGGTAGTGCCGGGCCAGGCGCGGGTCGCGGTGGGCCTGGATCTGCGCGCCGAGCGCGAAGGCGGCGGCGACGCGGCCGGCGAGGTTCGGGGAGAGCGGCGCGCCCGCGGGGGCGGCCGGGAACACCGGGCGGTACTTGACGAAGTAGGCGGGGTCACCGGGCTTGACGTCGAGGGCGTCGTCGTCCTGCGGCTCGCGCCAGACGTCGTGGTCGCCGAGGAAGCCGAACTCCTCGCTGCCGGTGCCGATGCCGACCTGGGCGTAGAGGGTCTTCGTCTTGCCGTCCCACATCTTGTCGAGCCAGTCGAGGCCGAAGCGGACCTCCTTGGCCAGCACCGGATCGGGGTCGTCGCGCAGCACGAAACCCAGCTCGGCCAGCGAATACGCGGTGTTCGAGGTGAACTTGACGAAGTCGCCGGCGTCGACCCAGCCGCCTTCGACGTCGACCGGGCCACCCTGCGGCTTCAGCGGTTCGACGATTTCGTCGCCACCTTCGCCGGCGAACTTCGGCTCGGCGTAGACGGTGGCTTTCCGGTCGGCGAGGTGCGACGGCTCGCGATCGAGGCGGCCGAGGACGACGTCGTGGCCGTCGCGCTGGGCCTGGAAGAACTCGGTGGTGGCCCGCACGAGCGGGCGGAACAGGCGGCTGGCGGTATCGATCCGGAACGGCGGCGACGTCGCTCCGGCGGCCTTGACGCGGTAGGTGCCTGGCCGATCCACAGTGGACAGATCAAGGTCGAAGACGTTGGCGTACCGCGCGTTCCAGGCGCCGAGACTGGCGCCGGTGCGTCCCTCGCGGACGGTGCGGCCACGCTCGTCGACGACGGTGAACTTCCCCGCCGCGCCGCCGAGCAGGTAGGCGTGCTTCGCCTCGCCCAGCGCGTACCCGACTTGGTCGACACGCACCTCGGCCGGCGTCGCGGCTTCGGCCGGGGTCGCGGCGAGGGGGACGGCCAGCGCGGCCGCCGTCGCGAGGGGAAGCAGGCGCATGGTCGCCCTCCACTTTGTTAGGAAAGTTTCCTATTTAGCGAGAGAACGCTAACCCGGCGCGGGCGGGCCGTCAATATGTCCGTTTCCGCGCGTGACTGGCCAGGCATCACGCGTGACTGGGCAGGCATCACGCGTGATTGGGCGGGCATCACGCGTGATGCCTCTCGAATCACGCGTGATGCCCCTCTGATCACGGGTGATGCCTCCGTGGACACACGTGATGCCCGTCCGGGCACGCCCGCGTCTCTGGCGTGACGGCTCCGCGAGGCCATGACCTACCGTGGGGAGATGACCGAACCGCTCGGCGCGCGGATCCGCCGGCTGCGCGCCGACCGCGGGTGGACTCAGCGCGAGCTGGCCGAGCCGGGGTACGACCGGGGGTTTCTCGCGAAGGTCGAGACCGGCAGCCGGCCGCCGTCGGAGGAGATGCTCGCCTACCTGGCGCGACGGCTCGGCCTCACCGCCGACGACCTGCGGTTCGGCCGTCCGCCGGGGGTCGCCGACGAGCTGCGCGCGTCCCTCGACGAGGGCTACCGCGACCTCGAACAGGGCCAGGTCGCGCTCGCGGAAGAACGGTTCGCGGCCGTCGGGAAGCGGGCCGCGGGCTACCGCCTCGACGACGTCGAGTGCTACGCGCGGTTCTGCCTCGCCGAGGTGAAGTGGCAGCAGTTCGACGTCGAGGGCGCCCAGAAGGAGCTGGAGCACGCGTCGGAACTGGCCGACGCGGCGCCGCCGTGGCTGCGGGCGATGATCGTGCACCGCTGGTCGGGCTGCCGGTACCTCAGCGGCGACGCCGGCGCCGCGATCGCGCGCGTCGAGTCGGCGCTCGCCGCTCCGGACCTCGACCCCGACGCCGAGCTGTGCCTGCTCAGCGCGTTGATCCACCCGCTGATGGAGATGGGCGGGCTGCACCGGGCGCAGCGCGCGGCCGTCGCCGGGCTTCGCCTCGTCCGGGTGGCCACGCGGCCCGACTTCGTCGCGCGGTTCCACCGGCAGGCGTCGCAGGTCTGGCAGGCGACGGGCCAGTCCGACCGGGCGGAGCAGGACCTGATCGAGGCGTGCCGCCTGTTCGCGTCGGTGGGCTTCGACCGCGACGCGGCCCGCTGCCGCTGGGCCCGCGGGTACCTGCTGCGCCGGCTGGGCCGCCTGGACGAGGCCCGAGACGAGCTGACGTCGGCCCGCGACGAGCTGGCGGCGATCGGCGCGGAGGAAGGCGTCGCGGGCGCGACGCTCGAGCTGGCCGAGGTCCGCCTACGCCAAGGGGCCGCTTCCGACGCGGCCACGCTCGTCGCCGACGTCTGGCCGCTCCTGGCCCGCGACGTCGAGTCCCTCGGCGAGGCGACGGGCCTGCTGGGCCAGATCGCGCAGTCCCGCGGCGACCTTCCCGAGGCGACCCGCCTCCTGCGCGAGGCGGCGGAAATCCAGACCCGGGCCTCCCTGCACGGCGCGGCGGTCTCGACGTCCCTCCGCCTCGGCGACGTCCTTCGACAACGTGGTCATCTCACCGACGCGATCCAGGCCTACCAAAGAGGCCTCGACTCCGCCGCCGGCACCGACTCGTAACGGACGACACGCGTACCCACACGGACGACACGCGTACCTGGATGGACGACACGGCCCAGGAACCCTGCAAGCCCGTGTCGTCCGGCTGAGTACGCGTGTCGTCCGTCGGGGTACGCGTGTCTTCCGGTGCGGTAAGGCGGACCTGCGGGACTGGTGGTCCGGGTGGGGGAAGTTTCCTACCAAAGTCTGGTGAATTGGTTCAGACCAGTCGGCAACCGGGGCGTTTCCTGCGGTTTCGCGCGGGACGTCGTGATCTTCGCGGGTGGCGACTGGGCCGTTCGGCCCATTGACCGACCGGCGAGCGGAACCTTTACTCGGACGCGTCCGGCGGAATAACACCAGTTATTTCGCTGGACACACTCCTCGCGTCCCCGGAAAGGTTCCCCATGAGATCCCCACGAGGGCTGGCGGCGATCGCCGGCCTGGCCCTGACCTTCGCGACGGTGCCGGCGATCCCGGCTGCCGCCGCACCCGCACCCGCCACCCCGCCCGAGGCGCTCGCCGCCCGTGCCGCCGACCAGGCCGCCCTGAACGGCGCCGACCGGCTCGCCAAGGGCGCCGGGGAGGCCTTCGTCCGCACCGGGGTCACCCCGGGTGGCGGCGGGCTCTACTACGCCTCCTACCAGCGCACTTACCACGGCCTGCCGGTCGTCGGCGGGGACGCGGTCGTCGTCGCCGACGGGGCCGGGCGCGTCCGCGGCACCGAAGCCGCCCGCACCGCGCCGATCACGGTGAAGACCCAGGCGACGCTCAACGCCGCGCAGGCCACCAAGATCGCCACGAGCAAGGTGTCCACAGTAGACAGCAGCACCGCGCCGAAGCTCGTCGTGCTGGCCGGACAAGAACCGAAGCTCGCCTACGAGGTCGTGGTCAGCGGCCGCGACAACACCAAACCCACCAAGCTGCACGTCTTCGTCGACAGCGCCACCGGCAAGGTCCTCGACACCCGCGACGACGTCCGCGAAGCGGGCACCGGCAACTCCTACTACGCCGGCACCGTCCCGATCGACACGTCCGGCTCCGGCAGCTCCTACTCGATGACCGACCCCGGCCGCCGCGGCATCGCCTGCGGCCGCGAAGGCGGCGCGATCTTCACCAAGAGCACCAACACCTGGGGCAACGCCTCGGGCACCGACCTCGAAACCGGCTGCGTCGACGCGCTCTACAGCGTCCAGACCGAGTGGAAGATGCTTGGCGAGTGGCTGGGCCGCAACGGCATCGACGGCGCCGGCGGCGGCTTCCGCGCGAGCGTCGGCCTCAACGACGTCAACGCCTACTGGGACGGCTCCTCGACCCACTTCGGGCACTCGCAGGACAACCGCCGCCAGGCGACGCCGATGGACGTCGTCGGCCACGAGTACGGGCACGCGATCTTCCAGACGACCCCGGGCGGCGCCGGCTCCGGCAACGAGAACGGCGGCCTCAACGAGTCCACCGGCGACATCTTCGGCGCCCTGACCGAGTACTACGCCAACAACCCGAAGGACACCCCGGACTTCAGCGTCGGCGAAGGCGTCAACCTCGTCGGCCAGGGCCCGATCCGCTACATGGACAACCCGTCGAAGGTCGGCGACCCGAACTGCTACTCGGCCTCGATCCCGAGCACCGAGGTGCACGCCGCCGCGGGCCCGCAGAACCACTGGTTCTACCTGCTCTCCCAGGGCAGCGGCGCCAGCCCGACGTGCAACAACAGCACTGTCACCGGCGTCGGCATCCAGAAGGCCGGCAAGATCTTCTACAACGGACTGCTGAAGAAGACGTCCTCCTGGAACCACAAGGCCGCCCGCAAGGCCACGCTCGAAGCCGCGATCGCACTCTTCCCGGGCAGCTGCACCGAGTTCACCGCCACCAAGGCCGCCTGGGACGCGGTGAGCGTGCCGGCCGTCAGCGGTGAGCCGACCTGCAGCGGCCAGCCGCCGGCCGGCAACGACTACTCGCTGACGCTGTCGCCGGCGTCCGCGTCCGTCCAACCGGGACAGACCGCGACCACCACGGTGACCACCCGGGTCACGCAGGGCAGCGCCCAGACGGTGCAGTTGCTCGCGACCGGCCTTCCCGAAGGCGCGAAGGCGACCTTCAGCCCGGCGAGCGTCCAGTCCGGCGGCACGGCGACGCTGACCATCACCACCTCGGCGACCACGCCGCAGGGCACCAGCCAGGTGACGGTCACCGGCGACGGCACCGACGCCGACCACACCGCGCAGTTCTCGCTCACCGTCGGCACCGGCACCCCGCCGACCGGCTGTGACGGTATCGCCGAGTGGGACACCGCGAAGGCCTACGTGCCCAACGACGTCGTCGGCCACAACGGTCACAAGTGGACGTCCCTGTGGTACTCGACCGGTGCCGAGCCCGGCGCGCCCACCTCGTGGGCCGTGTGGAGCGACGGCGGCGCCTGCTGAACCCGGTCGCGTGGCGGCGGGCGACTCCCCCGCCGCCACGCGGCCTACCCTGAACCGGTGGAAGGGCGACCCGAGTGAGCGAGAGCGTCGGCGAACGCCTGCGTGAGCTGCGCACCGAGCGCGGGCTCACGCAGCGCGAACTGGCCGGGCCGCAGTACTCCGCGGCGTACGTGTCGTCGGTCGAGACCGGCGCGCGGACGCCGTCGGGCGACGCGCTGCGGTTCTTCGCCCAGCAGCTGGGCATCGATCCGGACGAGCTGCTCGGCGGCAGCTCGCCCCGGGAGCTCCTGGAGCTCGACCTCGAGCTGATCGAGACGGCGGACCGGTTCCTGACCGGCGACGCCCGCCGCGCGACCCCGCGGATGCAGCGGATCCGGCGACAGGCCGAACGTCTCGACCGGCCGCGGCAGGCGGGCATCGCGCTGCTGTGGCTGGCCGGGTACTCCACCGGCGACGCCCGCACGAAGTACGTCGCCGAGGCCGAGACGGCGTTGTCGGGTGAGCCGCCGCCGGTGCGGGCGATGGTCGTCCCCTTGCGCGCGGCGGTGCTGAGCGGCTGGGGCGAGGCGCAGTATTCCTTGCACCTGCTGGAAACCTGCCACGCGGAGCTGCTGCGCGACGGGTACCCGCAGCCGTCGATGCTGCTGACGCTGCGGGCCTGCCTCGCCGAGCGGCACCTGCGTCAGGGCGATCTGGAGCGGGCCGCGGAGTACGCCGAGTCGGCGCTGCGGCTCACCCGCGGTGGCCCGGCGGTGCTCGCCGAGCTGACCCGCAGCCACGTCGAGGTGTGCCGCAGCCACCTGGCGGCCGACCGGTTCGCCGACGCGGCCGCGTCGGTCGCCGCGGCCTACGACCTCATGCAGGAACGGGCGCTGCACCCGGCGATGGCGCACTGCCTGCTGGCCAGGGCCCGGATCCGCGGCCGCGCGGGCGACGTCGAGGGCGCGCTGGCCGACCTCGGCGCGGCGCGGGAAACGGCGTGGCCCGACGACGTCCCGGCGATCACGGTCGAGCTGGCGTCGGAGTACCTGGCGGCGGGCCGGCTGGAGACGGCGGGCGCGCTGCTCGACCAGGTCCGCCCGGCCGTCGTGGCGGGCACGCCGCTGGCCGCGGAACTCCGGTTGCAGCTGGGGTCGCTGGCCCGCGCCCGCGGAGACGCCCGAAGCGCGGCGGAGTACCTGCGGGCGGCGGTCGAACTGGCCACCGGGCTCGGGGCGCGGGGTGTGCTGGTGCGCGCCCTGCGGCCGCTGAGCGAGCTTCTGGGCGAGACCGGGCGGGCCGAAGAAGCCGCGAACGTGCTGCGGAACGGGCTGCTCGCGTTGGGCGCCGAAGCCGACTGACATCGTTTTCTTAAGCAGTACTAACGATTCCCGTTGATCGAGACCTCCCGGCGTTCGGATGGTGTCCGGGACAGTCCCTACGAAAGTCGTTCCGGTGCGAAATGCGTCGAGAATCCCCAGCACCGGCGGGGTTTGTACGAATTGACCGCCGAATCCGGAACGTGGCATTGGTCCGTTCGGCGCATTGACGCCCCGATCCGCTGATCCTTTACTCGGATGCGTCCGGACGCATACCTCCTGTTAGCAGCTTGGACACGTCCCCTTCTTCCCCCGCACCGCTCCCATCCTCCTGCCTTCATGGAAGGAAGACCTCGATGACCCATCGTGGGTTCAGAACGGGCTTGGCGGCCGCCGCCGGGCTCGCCATGACGCTCGCGCTGCCGGTGGCACCGGCGAGCGCGTCTCCCCAGGCCCAGCCCGCCGCCCCCGACGTCGCGGCCGCCCGCGCCGCCGACCAGGCCGCGGCTTCCGGACTGGACGCGCTCAAGCGCGGACCGGCGGAATCGTTCCAGCGCATCGGGCTCACCGCCGGTGGCGGTGGCCTGTTCTACGGCGCCTACCAGCGGACCTACCAGGGCCTGCGGGTCGTGGGCGGGGACGCGGTCGTCGTCGCCGACGGGGCCGGGCGCGTCCGCGGCACCAGCGCCGCCGAGACCGCGGCCATCACCGTCGGGACGCAGGCCGCGCTCGACGCCGCGAAGGCCGCGGCCACCGCGCGCGCTCAACTGCCCACTGTGGACAGTGTGAGCACGCCGGAGAAGGTCGTGCTGGCCGGAGCGAGCCCCAGGCTCGCCTACGAGGTCGTCGTCGCCGGGCGCACCGCCACCGCACCGAGCAACCTGCACGTGTTCGTCGACGCCGCCACCGGCGCGGTGCTCGACAAGCGCGACGACGTCAAGACGTTCGCCTCCGGGGCGAAGAGCCAGGCCCAGCCGAACACCGTGAACGTCGCCGGCACCGGCAACAGCTACTACGTCGGCAACGTCTCCATCGACACGACGCAGTCCGGCACCACCTACACCATGCGCGACCCGGGCCGCACCGGCATCAGCTGCGGCCGCGAAGGCGGTTCCGTCTACAGCGGCACCGACAACGCCTGGGGCAACGGCACCGGCACGGACCTCGAGACCGCCTGCGTCGACACGCTCTTCGGCGTGCAGACCGAGTGGAAGATGCTCGCCGACTGGCTGGGCCGCAACGGCATCAACGGCAGCGGCACCGGTTACCCGGCGTCGGTCGGCCTGAGCGACGTCAACGCCTACTGGAACGGTTCGTCCACGCACTTCGGGCACTCGCAGGACAACCAGCGCCAGGCCACCTCGATGGACGTCGTCGGCCACGAGTTCGGGCACGGCATCTTCCAGTTCACCCCGGGCGGTGCCGGTTCCGGCAACGAGAACGGCGGGATGAACGAGTCGACGGGTGACATCTTCGGCGCGCTGACCGAGGCGTACGCCAACAACCCGAAGGACGTCCCGGACTACCAGGTCGGCGAGGGCGTCAACCTGGTCGGCCAGGGCCCGATCCGCTACATGTACCAGCCGTCGCTGGTCGGCGACCCGAACTGCTACTCGTCGTCGATCCCGAGCACCGAGGTGCACGCGGCGGCCGGCCCGCAGAACCACTGGTTCTACCTGCTCGCCGAGGGCTCCGCGCCCGGTGGCGGCAAGCCGAACAGCCCGACGTGCAACAGCTCGTCGGTCACCGGCGTCGGCATCCAGAAGGCCGGCAAGATCTTCTACAACGGCCTGCTGAAGAAGACCTCGTCGTGGAACCACAAGGCCGCCCGCAAGGCGACCCTCGAAGCCGCGATCGCGCTCTTCCCGGGCAGCTGCACCGAGTACAACGCCACCAAGGCCGCGTGGGACGCCGTCTCCGTCACCACCGCGACCGGTGAGCCCACCTCGTGCAGCGGCGGCGGTCCGGACTTCTCCGTCGCGCTGAACCCGGCTTCGGGTTCCGTGCAGCCGGGCGCCTCGGCGACCACCACCGTCGGCACCGCGATCACCTCCGGCGCGGCACAGTCGATCACGCTGTCCGCCTCGGGTCTCCCGGCCGGCGCGACCGCGTCGTTCAGCCCGGCGACCATCCAGTCCGGCGGCTCCTCGACGCTGACGATCGCGACGACGTCGTCGACGCCGACCGGCAGCTTCCCGATCACCATCACCGCCGACGGGGCCAGCACGGACCACACGGCGCAGTACACGCTGTCCGTCGGGACCACGGGTTCGTGCGCCGCGGTGACCAACGGGACGCGGCTGAACATCCCGGACTACCCGGGTGCCGCGGTCAGCAGCTCGAACACCGTGGCGGGCTGCGCGCGCAACGCGTCGAACGCCACCAAGGTCGAGGTGCACATCACCCACACCTACAGCGGTGACCTGGTCCTCGACCTGGTCGCGCCGGACGGCACCGCCTACCGGCTGAAGAACTCCAGCTCGTCGTCGACGCCGAACATCAACACCACCTACACCGCCAACGCTTCTTCGGAAGCCGCGAACGGCGCGTGGCAGCTCCGCATCCGAGACGTCGGCCCCGCCGACACCGGTTACCTGTCCTCCTGGACGTTGACCGTGTAGCAGTTCCCCACCCGTGAAGGCCGCACCAGCCCGGTGCGGCCTTCACGGCCGTTCTCCCCCAACCCCCACCGAAGGAACTCACCGCCATGAAGTGGACAACACGACTCGGCGCCGGGGTCACCGCCCTGGCCGCCGTGCTGGGCGTCGTCTCCGCGCCAGCGGCCACCGCCGCGCCGGCCACGGCACTCGCCGCGCCGGACATCTCGCTGGCCAACATCAAGACCCACCTCAACCAGCTGCAGACCATCGCCAACAACAACGGCGGCACGCGCTCCCCGCGCGGCGCCGGGTACGCGGCGTCGGTGTCCTATGTGGAGAACCTGCTGAAGAACGCGGGTTTCACCACGACCCGCCAGACGTGCACCAGCTGCATCGGGCAGTCGCAGAACCTGATCGCGGAGTGGCCGCAGGGTGACGCGAGCCAGGTCATCATGCTCGGCGCGCACCTCGACAGCGTGAGCGCCGGCCCCGGCATCAACGACAACGGCTCCGGCAGCGCGTCGATCCTCGAGACGGCTCTGACGCTGGCCCGCACCAATCCGGCGATGGCCAAGCGCGTCCGCTTCGCCTGGTGGGCCGACGAGGAGTCCGGCCTGGTCGGCTCGAAGTACTACGTCAACAACCTCCCGAGCGCCGAGCGCACGAAGATCAAGACCTACCTCAACTTCGACATGATCGGCTCGAAGAACTGGGGCTACTTCGTCTACGACGACGTCGCGTCGGTCAAGGCGATCTTCGACGAGTACTTCTCGTCCATCGGCATCCAGACCGAGGGCGACAGCGAAGGCGACGGCCGCTCCGACCACGCGTCCTTCAAGAGCGCGGGCATCCCGGTCGGCGGCCTGGCCACCGGCGCCGGCGACATCAAGAGCTCGGCGCAGGCCCAGAAGTGGGGCGGCACCGCGGGTGCGGCGTTCGACAACTGCTACCACCGCGCCTGCGACACGACGGCGAACATCCCGGACACCCCGCTGGAGAAGAACTCCGACGCGATCGGGTACGCGCTCTGGAAGCTGGCCGTCGCGACGACGACCGGCAACGACTTCTCGGTGAACCTGAACCCGACCGCCGGGACCGTCCAACCCGGACAGTCGCTGCAGGTCGCGGTCGGCACCGCGACGACGTCCGGCAGCGCGCAGTCCATCTCGCTGTCGGCGTCCGGCCTGCCGTCGGGCGCGACGGCGTCGTTCAGCCCGGCCACCGTCCAGTCGGGCGGTTCTTCGACGCTGACGATCACGACGTCTTCGAGCACTCCGACCGGCAGTTTCCCGGTCACCGTGACAGCGGACGGCGCGAGCGTCGACCACACGGCGTCGTTCACCCTCGGCGTCGGGACGTCCTCGTGCGCGCCGGTGACCAACGGGACCCGGCTGAACATCCCGGACTACCCCGGTGCCGCGGTGAACAGCACGGCGACCGTCGGCGGCTGCGCGCGCAACGCGTCCACCGCCACCAAGGTCGAGGTGCACATCACCCACACCTACCGCGGTGACCTGGTCATCGACCTCGTCGCCCCGGACGGCACGGCGTACCGGCTGAAGAACTCCAGCAGCGACTCGACGCCGAACCTCGACACCACCTACACCGTCAACGCCTCTTCGGAGGCCGCGAACGGTGCCTGGCAGCTGCGGCTGCGGGACGTCGGCCCGGCCGACACCGGTTACCTGTCCTCCTGGACGCTGACCGTCTGACCCCCGGCCTGGGGCGCCTCTCACCGGGGTGCCCCAGGTTGTCTAGACCACCCGTTCGTAGGTAGTCAGCGCTTTCCCCGGTTCCCTATCGTGGACGCCACACGCCGCGTTCGCCCTCAACGACGATGGGAATCGGTATGTCCGGTCGCAGAACCAGCCTGTTCGGAACCCTTCTGGCAGCGGTCCTGGCCGTCCCGCTGCTCGTGTCGGCCCCCGCGCAGGGGGCGGTGCAGGCCGACACGTGCGCGGTGAAATCCCGGCCCGCGGGCAAGGTCCTCCAGGGGTACTGGGAGAACTGGGACGGCGCCGCGAACGGCGTCCACCCCGGGATGGGCTGGGTGCCGATCACCGACAGCCGCATGGCGCAGCACGGCTACAACGTCATCAACGCCGCGTTCCCGGTGATCCGGTCCGACGGGACCGTGTTGTGGGAGAACGGGATGGACGCCGGCGTCAAGGTGTCGACGCCCGCCGAGATGTGCGCGGCGAAGGCCGCGGGCGCGACGCTCCTGATGTCGATCGGCGGCGCGGCGGCCGGGATCGACCTGTCGTCGTCGGCGGTGGCCGACAAGTTCGTCGCCACGGTCGTGCCGATCCTGAAGGCGTACAACTTCGACGGGATCGACATCGACATCGAGACCGGGCTGACCGGCAGCGGCAACATCAAGACGTTGTCGGCGTCGCAGTCCAACCTGATCCGGATCATCGACGGCGTGCTCGCGAAGATGCCGTCGAACTTCGGGCTCACGATGGCGCCGGAGACGGCGTACGTGACCGGCGGCAGCATCACCTACGGCTCGATCTGGGGCGCGTACCTGCCGATCATCAAGAAGTACGCGGACAACGGCCGGCTGTGGTGGCTGAACATGCAGTACTACAACGGGTCGATGTACGGCTGCTCGGGCGACTCGTACCAGGCCGGGACCGTGCAGGGCTTCACCGTGCAGACGCAGTGCCTGAACAACGGCCTGGTGGTGCAGGGCACGACGATCCGCGTCCCGTACGACAAGCAGGTGCCGGGGTTGCCGGCGCAGCCCGGCGCGGGTGGCGGCTACATGTCGACGAGCCTGGTTTCCCAGGCGTGGCGGTCGGTTCCGGGGCTCAAGGGCCTGATGGACTGGTCGATCAACTGGGACGGCTCGAAGGGCTGGACCTTCGGCAACAACGTCAAGTCGTTGCAGGGCCGCTAGAAGTCGCACCGGCCCGGACTCGTTCCGGGCCGGTGGTCCCGATCAGCGTCCCGCGAGTTCCGACCGCACCAGCTCCAGCAGGCGCCCCACCCAGTTGGCGCCGCTGGAGCTCCAGTACCGCGAACCCCAATCGCCGTAGAGCAGCCGGGCGTCGCCGGTTTCCCGCAGCCGCTGCGCCATCGCCGGATGCCGGTCGAACTTGTCCCGCAGGAGCGCGGCCATCACCCCGAGCCGCACCGCGGACCAGCCGTCCCGGCGGGGTGCCCGCTCGGCGAGGATCCGGGCTTCGCGGCCGAGCTCGACGGCGGCGATCCGATCGTGCCAGGCGGCGTCGTCGGTGGACAGCGCCCAGTAGGCGTGCATGACCGTCCGGTACTCCCGGCCGTCGTGCACAACCGGTGCCGGGTAGTCGATCTGCAACACCTCGGGGCCCGGTGGCTCCGGCCAGCCGGTCGGGTAGACCCCGACGTCGATCCGCAGCGGGATCGCGCCCGGTGTCTCCGGCCCGTCCGCCGCGTTCCGCTGCCGCGACTCGGCGACACCGCGCTCGCTGCGGCGGAAGTACTCCAGCGCCCACTCCTGCTTCTCCGGCGTCACGGTGATTGTGCGGTCGGGGTCCCGGGCGGGGATCGTCTCGCCCGACTTGGCGAGCAGGATCCGCACCGGCACGTCGTTCTGGTCCATGTCGCCGAGCACGTAGATCCGCCGGTGCTCGGGCACCGCGTGGTACCGCTCGCGGACGATCTCCAGGTTGGCGGGGCTCGGCTCGGCGGCATACGCGAGAAGCGCGTCCCAGCAGCGCCCGGAGGAGTCCGGCCGGTCGTTGAGCCGGTCCACCTCGTCGGAGAGGTCCGCGATGAGGAGGTCGGGCGTCAGCCAGGACTCCAGCCGCACTGTGCCGGCGGCGGTGCCGTTCACGATGACCCTCGCGTCCTCGGGTGGGGTCAGGGTCAGGGTGCCGTCGGCGAACGCGGTGCGAAGGCCGTCGAAGTCGGTCGTCTTCCACCGCCAGCCGACGACGCCGTCGGCGTAGACGGCGAGCGTGGTCAGGATGCAGCTGTCGTGTTCGTTGACGAAGATCAGGCGTTGCCGCCCCTGAACGACGTCGCCCTCGACGGTGCGCCAGGTCGGAGTGGTGTCCGGCATGCGGCAAGCCTAGGAGTCGCCGGCCGGGATCGGGTCGTTGTACTCGCCCGACGGGCCGGCGTACTCGCGGCCGTTCGGGAAGGGCCAGGGGTTCGGGACGCAGCCGTGCAGCCCGAGCGTCTGCTGCTCCATCACCGGCGCCGGCCGGCCCGCGCCCGGGCACAGCTCGTGGCCGTGGCCGAGCCGGTGCCCGGTCTCGTGGGTGACCATGTACTGCCGGTAGACGTCGAGCGGGGCGCCGTAGTTCGGGACGGCGTTGGCCCAGCGGGCGACGTTGAGCACGACGTTGCTGCCGTTGCGGCAGGAGGTGTAGCTGTCCGCCGTGCCACCGCAGAGTCTGTCGCGGCTGGCCGGCGTCGCGAGGTAGATCGTGAAGTCGGCGGGGTCTTCGGGCCCGACCTCCTGCAGCCGCCACTCGCCGCCGCCGGTCCAGCCGCGCGGGTCGCCGAGGATGCCGCGGATGCTCTTGGCGAACGCGGCCGGCCCGACGCCGTCGATGTCGGTTTCCAGGGCGATCCGGTAGCGCATGAGCTTGCCCGCGGTTCCGGCCACCTCGTCGCTGCCGGGGGTGAACATCCACTGGCCGGAGCCGGTCCGCGGGAAGGTGATGGCGACTTCGACGGGTGCGGTCTGCGTGACGGGCTGCCGCTCGTCGGGCGGCGGCGGGAGCGCGGTGGCATCGCCGATGGCGGTGACGATCGGCCCGGCCGCGGGCGCGGCGACGGGCTGCTGCTCACAGGCGGTGAGCGCACCGACGACCGCCAGCGCGAGCCCGGCGACGGCCGCGGCCCGTCTCGCGGTTTTCGACATGGTCCCTCCCGGAATCACCCTCACCGGGAGATACGGCCGGCAACACGGAAAAGTTGCGGTGACGCACTATGGCACAGAGTCACCGCAGCTCAGCCGCCGCGAGTGTGACGACGGCCACTCAGGACAGGAACTTGCGCAGCACCTCGGTCACCTGGCGGATCTCCGCCGTGTGGACGTTCTCCTGCTTCGTGTGGGCCAGGGTCGGGTTGCCCGGGCCGAAGTTCACCGCCGGCATCCCCAGTGCCGCGAAGCGCGCCACGTCCGTCCAGCCCAGCTTTGCCGCCGCGCGGCCGCCCGCTGCCGCCACCAGCTCCGCCGCCGCCGGGGCCGACAATCCCGGGAGTGCGCCCGGGGACATGTCCACAACGGACAGTTCGTAGCCGTCGAACACGTCGCGCACGTGACGTTCCGCCGCCTCCGGGGAACGGTCGGGGGCGAAGCGGAAGTTCACCGTCAGCACCGCCGAATCCGGGACCACGTTGCCCGCGACGCCGCCGTTGATCTTCGTCGCCTGCAGGCCCTCGCGGTAGGTCAGCCCGTCGATGTCCACGACCCGCGGCGCGTACTCCGCCAGCCGCCGCAGGGGCTCGGCCAGCGCATGGATCGCGTTCTCGCCCATCCACGCCCGCGCCGTGTGCGCGCGCTTCCCGGCCAGGCTCAGCTCGACGCGCATCGTGCCCTGGCAGCCCGCCTCGATCACCCCGTTCGACGGCTCGCCGACGATCGCCAGGTCGCCCGCCAGCCACTCCGGCAGCTCGCGCTCGATCCGGCCGAGGCCGTTCTTGACCGCTTCGACCTCTTCGTTGTCGTAGAAGACGAAAGTGATGTCGTGCCTGGGCGAAGGCAAGGTCGCGGCGAGGTGCAGGAACACCGCGTCGCCGCTCTTCATGTCGACCGTGCCGAGGCCGTGCAGGATCTCGTCGGCGCCGGTGCCTTCGCGCCGCGAAGGGAAATTGCCGTTTTCCGGCACGGTGTCCAGGTGCCCGGCGAGCACCACCCGCGACGCGCGGCCGAGGTTCGTGCGCGCCAGGACGGCGTCGCCGCTGCGGATCACCTCGAGGTGCGGTGCCTGCTTCTCCAACGCTGCCTGCACCAACGCCGCCAGCTCGGCCTCGCTGCCCGACACGCTGAAGACGTCCACGAGCGCGGCGGTCAGGTCGACGGGGTCGGCGTGCAGGTCGAGGCTCATGCCCGGCACGCTACCGTGAGGGTGTGCGTAGGTTCCCGGTCGCCGTGGGCGGCGCGTTGCTGGTCCTGGTCCTGTCCGGCTGCGGAAACGAAGCCGGCCCGACCCCCAAGCAGGGTGGCGAGCCCGGGCCGGACGCGCTCCCGACGAAGCTGGACGCGCTGACCGCCGACCAGTGCTACGCGAGCCCGCGCACCCAGCTGCCGAAGGGCTGTGAGAAGTACGTCACGGAGGTCGCGAACGTCCCGGGCACGGCCCGCAAGCGCGCCGACGACCGCGACCCGCAGCTGGTCGCCGAAGCGGACAAGCTCGACACCGCCGTGAAGGCCTTCCGCGGCGCGGGCTGCACGACCGTGCCCGCCCCGGGCGGCCCCTGCACGCAGGCGCTGGTCGACGTCGCCGCTGCTCTCGACGGGCTGAAGAAGCAGGTAGCGGCCCGGCCCACGAGTGGTTGACGCGGGTCACTCGACTACCGTGTCGGGCGTGAGCGAGCAGAGCCCGAACCCCGAAACGACCGGCGCCAGCGGCGTCGGGCTGGCCACCGTCGCGACCGACGGGACCGTCCTCGACACCTGGTACCCGCAGCCGAAGCTGACCGAAGGTGGCACCGCCGGCACGGAACGCCTCGGCACCGAAGAGGCCACCGAGCTGCTCGGCGAGGCCGCCGCGGCGCTGCTCGGCCCGGACACCGACCGCGGGGTCGAGGTCGTCGCCGTCCGCACCACGATCGGCAAGCTCGCCGACGCGCCCGTGGACACCCACGACATGTACCTGCGGCTGCACCTGCTCTCGCACCGCCTGGTCCGCCCGCACGGCCAGAACCTCGACGGCATGTTCGGCCTGCTGGCCAACGTCGTGTGGACCAACCACGGCCCGTGCCCGGTCGAGGGCTTCGAGACGACGCGGCTGCGGCTGCGCTCGCGCGGCGCGGTCACCGTCTACAGCGTGGACAAGTTCCCGCGGATGGTCGACTACGTCCTGCCGTCGGGTGTCCGGATCGGCGACGCGGACCGCGTCCGGCTCGGCGCGCACCTGGCGAGCGGCACGACCGTGATGCACGAGGGCTTCGTGAACTTCAACGCCGGCACGCTCGGCGCGTCGATGGTCGAAGGCCGGATTTCGGCCGGCGTGGTGGTCGGCGACGGCTCGGACGTCGGCGGCGGCGCGTCGATCATGGGCACGCTCTCGGGCGGCGGCAAGGAGACGATCTCGCTGGGCGAGCGTTGCCTGATCGGCGCGAACGGCGGCGTCGGGATCTCGCTGGGCGACGACACGGTCGTCGAGGCCGGGCTGTACGTCACGGCGGGGACGAAGGTCGTCGTCGACGGCAAGGTCGTCAAGGCCCGCGAGCTCAACGGCGTCTCGGGTGCGGTGTTCCGCCGCAACTCGGCGACCGGCGCGGTCGAGGTCGTGCCGCGGACCGGGGCCGGCGTCGAGCTGAACTCGATCCTGCACGCCAACGACTGAGCGGCGGAATTCACTTAGTATTCATGGTGTGACCACCGAATCGTTGCCGCGTACCCCGGCCGAGCTGGGCCTGCCGGAGCTCCCGGTCGAGGCGGGTCCGGCGGATCCGGCGGTCCACCACGTGCGGGCCAAGCTCGACCGGGAGATCCGGGCGCTGCTCGCGTACGAACCCGGTACGCGCTCGGGCGCCGACCCCGAGGACCTGCACCAGATGCGCGTCGCCCTGCGGCGGATGCGCAGCGTGCTGAAGCTGTCCGGCACGCTGGTCGGGGACGGCGCCGAGCCGGTGCGCGCGGAGCTGGGCTGGCTCGGCCAGTCGCTCGGCGAGGTGCGGGACCACGACGTCCTGATCGGGCACCTGCGCGAGGTCATCGCCGACTTCGAGGTCCGCGACCAGGCCGCCGGGCGCCGGCTGGTGTCCCGGTTCGTCACCGAGCGCACCGCGGCGAAACGGCGGCTGACCAGGGCGTTGTCCAGTGCGCGCTACTCGACGCTGTTGCGCGAGGTCAGCCTGCTGACCCGCGACCGGGAGGCCGCCGCCGAGGTGGCGGAGCAGTCGCACGACCTGGTCGCCGGGCTGGCGAAGCCGCACCGCAAGCTCGCCAAGGCCGTCCGCGCGCTGGCCGCCGACCCGCCGGACGACGACCTGCACGACCTGCGCATCCACGGCAAGAAGCTGCGCTACGCGGCCGAGCTGGCCCAGACGTCGGCGAAGAAGAAGCAGGCCAAGCGGATCAAGCGGCTGATCAAGGCGACCCGGGACTTCCAGACCGTGCTCGGCGACCACCAGGACGCGGTGATCGCGGCCGAGCGGATGCGCACGGTGCTGGACACGGCGGACGGCGAGGTCGGCTTCGTCGCCGGCCGGATCGCCGAGCGCGAGCTGGCCCGCCGAGCCGAGGCCCGCGCGGTCTGGCGCGCGTCCTGGGCCGCGGTCGACGACGCCGCTCGGGCTCTGCACGCCTGACCGCCCCGGAGCCCTGCCGCCGACCGTAAGCTCGGCTGATGGCGACCGCACTGACCCTGGCCATCGGCGGAGTGGTCCTGCTGCTCCTGATCATTCTCACGATCGGGGTCCTGGCCGGCCGCCGGGTGCGGCGCGGGCGGAAGCTCGGCCGCTACCCCTACCGCGCCAAGCCGAACGGCACCTACGACAACTCCACGCACAGCGGGATGTCGTGATCAGGCGATCGACCAGACGTACCCGTCGGGCCGGATGAGCACCTGCCGGCCACCCTCGGCCTCGTACGCCGCGTACGCGTGGCCACCGTCGTCGACCAGGTCGGTGCCGGTCGCGACACTCCCCGCGGGCAGGATCCGGTAGCCCTCCGCCTCGCCGTCGCCGAAGGTCAGCGACGTCGCGTGCGGGCCGCGGAACAGCTCGAACAGCCGCACGCGCTTGCCGTTCGCGTCGGTCAGGGGCGCGTCCGGGGCGCGGTCGCCCGGCTGGAGAGCACCCGAGCCGGCCGGGGACAGCGGGCCGCCGCGGTAGCTGATGTCCAGCTGCTGGGTGTCCTCGCCGCGCTTGTGCGCGTCCTCGTCGCCGTCGACGTACTTCTGCATCAGCTCGGTCGAGATCCCGAGCACGCGCGCCGCGTTCGTCCGGCGCTCGACCTCGTAGCTGTCGATCAGCTCGGGTGAGCCGTCCGCGAGCTTCCAGCCCAGGTTGTAGCCGTCCCCGACGCCGGTGTTCAGGCCCTGGCCGCCGGTCGGCGGGTGGACGTGCGCGGCGTCGCCGGCCAGGAAGACCCGGCCGTCACGGAAGCGCGCCGCGAGCCGGACGTTCGGCCGCCACACCGTCGACCAGGCCAGGTCGGACAGCTTGACGGTGCCGCCGCTGAGGGCGTCGAGCCGGGCCTGGACCGCGGGCAGCGCGGTCTCGACGTCGAGCTCGCCGTCGCCGAGCGGCGCGCCGAACTGGAACCACGGGGTGCCCGGCAGCGGGCTGAACATCATGCCGCTCATCGGGTCTTCCGGCGCCGCGAACCAGTGGCCGTACGCGCGGTCGAGGCCGTCGGCGTGGACGTCGCCGAGCAGCATCCGGATCGACTCGTCGGTGGTGCCCTCGAACGCGATCCCCAGCGTCTTGCGGACGACGCTCTTGCCGCCGTCGGCGCCGACCAGGTACTCGGCGCGGACCGTCTCGCCCGTGCTGAGCGTGGCCGTGACGCCGTCGGCGTCCTGCTCGAAGCCGGTCAGCGCGGTGTTCAGCTCGACGTGGACGCCGAACTCGGCCAGCCGGTCGCGCAGGATGCCCTCGGTCTGCGACTGGCCGAGGAACCAGCCGGTCGGGTACGGCTTCGCCGGCGTCGGCTCGACGGGGTCGAACATCATCCGCTCGCCGACGACCTCGCCGCCGAGGTGGATCTTCATCGGCACCGGCGCGGCCCCCGCGGCCAGCACCGCGTCGAGCACGCCGAGGTCTTCGAAGATCTCCAGCGTGCGGGGCTGGAGCCCGTCGCCGCGCGAGCCGACGAAGTACGTCTCGGCCTTGTCGATGATCCGCACGGCGACGTCGCGCCGCGCCAGCTCGATGGCCAGCGTCAGCCCGGTCGGCCCGGCTCCCGCGATCAGCACCCGTGTGTCCATCTCATCCTCCCAGTGAATTGAAATTCAGTGAATCTGGATTCAGAATGACACTGCTAGCGTCCGACGTCAAGGAGGTGGCGGTGAACCGCAAGGAGAAGGCCGCGGAGACGGAGACCGCGCTGAAGGCGGCGGCCCGGAGCGTGTTCGCGCGCAAGGGCTACCTGAACACGAAGATCACGGACATCACCGCCGAGGCCGGCCGGGCCGCGGGGTCGTTCTACAACCACTTCGCGGGCAAGGAGGAGCTGCTCGAGGCGCTCCTGGCCGACATCGCGGCATCAGGCGACGAGAGCGCGCTGACCGAGGGTCACCTGTCGGACTTCAGCGACCCGGCGGCGGTCCGCTGGCACGTGGCCCAGTACTGGGACTTCTACCGGGAACACGCGTCGACGATGCAGGCACTGCGCCAGGCGTCGATGGTCAACGACGCGTTCGCCCGCACACTGGCGAGCTTCGGCGCGACCCAGGCATCGGACCTCAACGGCCACCTGGCCCACGTGACGGCGGCGGGGATGCGCCTCCCGGCGAGCACGGAGCTGTCGATCGCGATGATGTACCAGCTGGTCGACAGCTTCGCCCAGATGTGGCTCCTCGACCCGGCCCCGGCGGGCTGGACCCCACCGACGGACGAAGAGGCGATCGAGGCGCTCACCCGGTTCGTCTACCGGGGCTTCACAGGCCGGGACTACTGAGGCGGTTCCGGCCATGCGTCGACGACCTCGACGTGACGCGGCCCCGCGGACGTGCCGATGTGCCGGAACCAGGCGGCGCACTCGGGCACCGAGCCGATCAGCCGGGCCGCCTCATCGGCCTCGACCCGGCTGCGCCAGAGGACGACGTCCAGCCAGCCGCCGTCGTCCTCCCGGGTCAGGTACGCGGCGAGACAACCGGGGAACCGCCGTCGCATCGCCTCGACCATCGCCGGGCGCTCCGCCACCAGCTGCTCCACCGCGGCTTCGTCGACCCGGAAGCGGGCCAGTTCGATCGTCGTCACCGCTGGAACCTAGCCGGGAGCACCGACAGTTTTCGCCGTTAGGCGGTCAGGCGCTCCACAGCGGCGTCAACGCGCTCATCCGTCGCGGTCAACGCGACCCGGACGTGCTTACCGCCGGCCGGGCCGTAGAACGTGCCCGGGGCCACCAGGATCCCGCGGTCGGCCAGCCACTCGACCGTCGCCGACGCGTCCTCATCCCGCGTGGCCCACAGGTACAGCCCCGCCTCGGAATGGTCGATCCGGAAACCGTTGTCCTGCAACGCCTTCCGCAACGCCAGCCGACGCCGTGCGTAACGCTCGCGCTGAGCCGTGAGGGCCTCGTCGTCGGTCAAAGCGGCGACCATCGCCTCCTGGACCGGGCGGGGCACGATCATGCCCGCGTGCTTGCGGATCTCCAGCAGCTGCGCGATCAGCCGGGGGTCGCCGGTCAAAAAACCGGCGCGATAACTGGCCAGGTTCGCCGACTTCGACAGCGAATGCACCGCGATCAGGCCCTCGGTGCTGCCGCCGCAGACGTCCGGGTGCAGCACCGACAGCGGCGACGTCTCCCAGCCCAGCGCCAGGTAGCACTCGTCGGACACCACCACGACGTCGCGCTCGCGGGCCCACTCGACGACCTTGCGCAGGTGCTCGACCGGGAGCACCTTGCCGGTCGGGTTGGACGGCGAGTTGATCCAGATCATCGCCGGCCGCTGCGGGCCGAGCGCGACCGTGCTGTCCGCGCGCAGGATCGACGCGCCCGCCAGGAGCGCCCCTACCTCGTACGTCGGGTAGGCCAGCTCCGGGATGACGACGAGGTCACCCGCGCCGAAGCCGAGCAGCCGCGGCAGCCAGGCCACGGCCTCCTTCGACCCGATCGTCGGGAGCACGGCGTCCGGCTCGATGCCGGTGACGCCGTGCCGGCGGCCCAGCGCGGCGATGGCCGCCGCGCGCAGGGCCGGGATGCCGTGCGTCGTCGGGTAGCCCGGGATCTCCGACACCGACGCGAGCGCGTCGCGGATGCCGGCCGGGACCGGGTCGACGGGCGTGCCGATGGAGAGGTCGACCATCCCGCCGGGGTGCGCGCTCGCCGTGGCCTTGACCTCGGCGAGCGAATCCCAGGGAAAGTCGGGCAGCGAGACCCGGCTCATTCGCCCTGCGGGGGCAGGGCCTTGATGAACCCCGGGTCGTGCGCGGTCTTGCCCACCTTGGAGGCGCCGCCGGGCGAGCCCAGCTCGTCGAAGAAGTCGACGTTGGCCTTGGTGTAGTCCGACCAGTTGTCCGGGACGTCGTCCTCGTAGTAGATCGCCTCGACCGGGCAGACCGGCTCGCAGGCGCCGCAGTCGACGCACTCGTCCGGGTGGATGTACAGCATCCGCTCGCCCTCGTAGATGCAGTCCACGGGGCACTCGTCGATACACGCCTTGTCGAGCACGTCGACGCAGGGCTCGGCGATCACGTAGGTCACTGCGCACTCCTGCTTTTCTCTGCAAACAGCCAGTCGTGGCCGACACTACGCGGTTCGGCCACCCGTTCGGTTGGTGAGGCAAGCCTTAGCCATACCCCGGGTATGGCGCTCACCTCTCCCGGCGCCGCGGTGGGGTGGCCCGCGCGTCGCCGGTGATGACGAAGCGGGGTTTGGGTGCCTCGCCTGCGTCACTGTCGGACTTCTTCTCCCCCACGGCGCGGTTGAACCCTTCGGAGATCTCGTCGACGAGCTTCTCGTTGTGCCGCTCGTCCTTGCGCTGGATGCCCACGGCCACCTCCTCGGGAAAATCCGCTCCGCGCCTTTCACGGCCTTGGGGACAATCTAGCGGTGAACGCACCCGAGACGCTCGAAATCGCCTGCAGCAGAGCATGGCCGCCGCTGGTCGAAAAACCCTTGGGGACCTGGCGGCTGCGCTGGGCGGACGGCTTCACCGGCCGCGCGAACAGCGCGCTCGCCGTCGGCGACCCCGGCCTGCCGATCCCGGACGCCCTGCGCGCGGTGTGTGACTTCGCCCACGATCGGGGGATCCAGCCGATGGTGCAGGTGCTCCGCGACAGCCCGAACGAGCGGGCGATCGTCGCCGAGGGCTGGTTCCAGGCGACGCGGCACCACCGCGGCCACGAGGTCGTCGTGCTCACCGCGCCGCTGACCGGCGCATCCCCGGCCGACGGCGTCGTCGTGCACGACGAGCCGACGCCGGCGTGGTGGGACCTGACGCTCGGGCCCGGCGAGGACATCCCGGCCGCCCGGAGCGTCCTGACCGGTGGGAAGGTCGGGTACGGCGTCGCGACACTCGACGGCGCCACCGCCGGGGTCGTCCGCGGCGCACTGGTCGACGGCTGGCTCCACGTCGGGCGCCTGGAGGTGGATCCCGCCTTCCGCCGCCGCGGGCTCGCGTCGGCGCTGATGGGCGCCCTGCACACGTGGGGCGCGGAACACGGAGCGGACCACGGGGTGTTGCAGGTGGCGGAGGGGAACTCGGGCGCGCTCGCGCTCTACGCGGGGCTCGGCTACGCCCCGCACCACAGATACCGGTACTGGGTGCCCGCACCCGGCTCGTGCGAGGATTCGACGTCGTGAAGATCGTGGTAATGGTCGGCGGAGTGGGCGGGGCCCGCTTCCTGCTGGGTTTGAAGTCGGCGCTGGGCATGTCGCCCGAAGGCGCGAGCGAGTCGGAGCACGAGGTGACGGCGCTGGTCAACACCGGCGACGACGTCTGGATGCACGGCCTGCGGATCTGCCCGGACCTGGACACCTGCATGTACACCCTGGGCGGCGGGATCGACAAGGAACGCGGCTGGGGGCACTCGGGTGAGACCTGGGTGGTCAAGGAGGAGCTGGCGGCCTACGGCGCCGACCCGGACTGGTTCGGGCTCGGCGACAAGGACATCGCCACCCACCTGATCCGGTCGCGGATGCTGCGCGCGGGCTACCCGCTGTCGGCGGTGACCGAGGCCCTGTGCGACCGCTGGCAGCCCGGCGTCCGGCTGCTGCCGATGTCGGACGACCGCGTCGAGACGCACGTCGTGATCGACGACCCGGAGCAGGACGGGCAGCAGAAGGCCATCCACTTCCAGGAGTGGTGGGTGCGCTACCGCGCCGAGCCGAAGGCGCACTCGATCGTCGCGGTCGGCAACGACGAGGCCAAGCCCGCGCCGGGCGTGCTCGAGGCCATCAAGGACGCCGACGCCGTGCTGCTCGCGCCGTCGAACCCGGTCGTGTCGGTCGGCACCACCCTGGGCGTGCCCGGGATCCGGGACGCGCTGCGCAAGACGTCCGCGGGTGTCGTCGGGGTGTCGCCGATCATCGGCGGCAAGGCGCTGCGCGGCATGGCCGACGCGTGCCTGACCGCGATCGGCGTCGAGACGTCGGCCGAGGCGGTGGGCCGGCACTACGGCTCGCGCAAGGCCGACGGCGTGCTCGACGGCTGGCTGATCGCGGAAGGCGAGACGGCGGACGTGCCGGGCGTGACCGTCCGCGACGTCCCGCTGCTGATGTCCGATGTGGACGCGACCGCGGCGATGGCCCGCGCGGCGCTCGAACTGGCTGGAGCCCCCGTTGAATGACCACGCCTCCGCCAAGCTGGAGATCCTGCCCGTCAGCGGGCTGCCGGAGTTCCGCCCCGGCGACGACCTGACCGGCGCGATCGTCAAGGCCGCGCCCTGGCTGCGCTCGGGTGACGTCCTGGTCGTGACCAGCAAGATCGTCTCGAAGGCCGAGGGCAGGCTGGTCAAGGTGCCCGCGGACCCCGAGGTCCGCGACGCCGAGCGCCGCAAGCTCGTCGACCGCGAGGCCGTCCGGGTGGTCGCGCGGATCGCGCGCACGGTGATCACCCAGAACCACCTGGGGATCGTGCAGGCGGCGTCGGGCATCGACGCGTCGAACGTCGAAGGTGACGAGGTCGCGCTGCTACCGGCCGACCCGGACGCGTCGGCGCTGGCGCTGCGCAACGGGCTGCGCGAGCGGCTCGGCGTCGAGGTCGCGGTGGTCGTCACGGACACGATGGGCCGCGCGTGGCGGGTCGGGCAGACCGACGCCGCGATCGGCTCGTCCGGGCTGCGCGTGCTGCACGCCTACCGCGGCGAGATCGACGGGCAGGGCAACGAGCTGGCCGTCACCGAGGTCGCGATCGCCGACGAGCTCGCCGCGGCCGCCGACCTGGTCAAGGGCAAGCTCGGCGGCACGCCGGTCGCCGTCGTCCGCGGTCTGGACATCTTCGACGACGGCTCGACGGCCCGGAACCTGGTCCGCCCGCTCGAGGAGGACCTCTTCCGGCTGGGCACGAACGAGGCCATCGCGCAGGGCCGCCGGGAAGCCGTGCCGGTCCGGCGGTCCGTGCGGCAGTTCAGCGACGAGCCGGTCTCGCCGACGTCGATCCGGCGGGCGGTCGGCTCGGCGCTCACCGCGCCCGCGCCGCACCACACGCACCCGGTGCGGTTCGTCTGGCTGCGCGACGGCGGGAAACGCAAGCAGCTGCTCGACGCGATGCGCGAAGCGTGGCAGGCCGACCTGACCGGTGACGAATTCACGCCGGAGCAGGTCGCGAAACGGCTCAGCCGCGGCGACATCCTTTACCGGGCGCCGGAAGTCGTCATCCCGTTCCTGGTGCCGGACGGCGCGCACACCTACCCCGACGCCCGCCGCAACGACTGCGAACGGACGATGTTCACCGTCGCCGGCGGGGCCGCGGTGCAGGGCCTGCTGGTCGCGCTCGCCGCCGAAGGCCTCGGCTCGTGCTGGATCGGGTCGACGATCTTCGCGGCCGACATCGTCCGCGACGTCCTCGGCCTGGACGAGGGCTGGCAGCCGCTGGGCTCGGTCGCGATCGGCGTCCCGCTCACCGAACCGGCCCCGCGGGGGTCGGCCTCGCCGGGCGAAGGGTTGCTGGAGCTGTGACTCTGCACGAAGACGCCGTCACGACGCTGGGGTCGTGGCGGCCCGCGCTCGCGTCCCAGGAGTCGCTGCGGCAGGCGTTCCTCGGGTTCCTCGCGGCGCGCGAGGACAGCTGTCAGCGCTCGTGCGAAGCCGGGCACCTCACGGCGTCGGCGGTGGTTTTGGACCACACCGGGACGCGGGTGCTGCTGACGCTGCACCCGCGCGTCGGCCGCTGGCTGCAGCTCGGCGGGCACTGCGAACCTTCCGACGTCTCGCTGGCCGGGGCAGCGCTGCGGGAGGCCACCGAGGAGTCCGGCATGACCGGGCTGCGGATCTCCCCGGAGCCGGTGCACCTCGACGTCCACCCGATCACCTGCTCCCTCGGCGTGCCGACGCGGCACTTCGACGTCCGGTACGCGGTGCACGCCCCGGCGGGCGCGGAGCCGGTGCGCAGCGACGAGTCCGACGACCTGCGGTGGTGGCCGGTGGACGCGCTCCCGGCGGGGTCCGAAGATCTCGCCGATCTGGTGAAAGCGGCCGTTCCTGTCGGTGCCGGGCACTAGCCTGGGCTGCGGAGAGGGAGGGACCACATGGCTACGCAGTTCCCCGAGCGGGTGCACTATCACTCCGGCAGCGGCGGGGACAGCGGGGTGTTCGGCTACATCGTCGTCGGCCTGCTGATCCTGGCGATCATCGTGTTCGTGATCGTGGTGGCGGTGCGGGTGTCGAAGATGCGCCGCGAAGAGGCGATGAAGAAGAGCGGGCAGTTCCCTCCGAACTTCCCGCCGCAGCAAGGGTTTCAGCCGCCGCCGCAGGGGTTCACGCAGCCGTATCCGCCGCAGCAGGGTTTCGCGCCGCAGCAGGCGTACCCGCCGTCGCAGCCGATGCCCCAGCAGCAGTACGCGCCGCAGGGTCCGTACGGGCAACGGCCGCCGGGCCCGGGAGCGGGTCCGCAGAGCTGGTGATCATCCCCTTCGACAGCGGTTCGCCGGTCCCCCCGTTCGAGCAGGTCCGGTCCGGGCTGGCGACGCGCATCAACGACCGTTCGCTGGCGGTCGGCACGAAGCTGCCCACGGTCCGGCAGTTCGCCGCCGACCTGGGGATCGCCCCGAACACGGTGGCCCGCGCGTACCGCGAGCTGGAGGAAGCCGGGCTGATCGAGACGCGCGGCCGGGCGGGCAGCTTCGTCGCGGCATCGGGCGACCAGAGCCGCCGCCGCGCCCAGCAGGCGGCGGCGGAATACGCTGCGCTCACCCGCAAACTGGGCTTGGACGACGCGGAAGCGCTGGCGATCGCCCGCGCCGCACTCGACGAGGGGAAGAGCTGACCGTGAGCGTGCTGATGCTGCTGATCATCCTGATACCGGTCGCGCTGGTCGCGACGGTCGTGGTGGTCTTGATCAACGTGAACAACAAGCCGAAGCTGCCGCCGTACCCACCGCAGCACTACCCCGGCTACCCGCCCCAGCAGGGCTACCCGGGCCAGCAGCCGGGTTATCCGGGCCAACAACCGGGTTACCCGCCGGCGCAGCCCGGCTACCCGCCGCAGCAGGGGTACCCGGGTCAGCAGCCGGGATACCCGCCGCAGCAAGGCTTTCCGGGGCAGCAGCCGCCTTACCCGCCGCAGCAGTAGCCCGGGGCGTCACATCGCGCGGTAGTCGCGCAGCTCGATCCGCGGGCCGAACCGTGGCCGCCGATGCCCCGCCGCCTCCAGGTAGCGCACCGCCCGCTGCCGCTGCGGGGCATACGGTGCCAGGACCTCCGCCATCCCCGCGTCGTCGAGTTTCAGGCCCAGCACGGCGTTCCCGACCATCGACGGGATGTTGTAGTCGCCGAAGCTGACCGCGTCCGGGTCGCCCCATGCGCGCTGCGCGATCTCCGCCGCCGTCCACACGCCGATGCCCGGGACGTGCCGCAGCAGGTGGCGACCCTCGAGTCCGCGCAGCTCCACCGCCCGCTCCAGGTGACCGGCGACGCGCGCCGCGTTGAGCAACGCCGTGCGGCGCTTGATGTCGACGCCCGCGCGGTGCCAGTGCCAGTCCGGCAGCGACCGCAGCGCGACCGGCGTCGGCGGCACGCGCAGCCGCTCCGGCCCCGGCCCGGGCGCCGGCGTGCCGAACCGGCGGCACAGCTCGGCCCACGACCGGATCGCCTCCTTGCCGGTCACCTTCTGCTCCAGCACCGCGAGCACCAGCCAGTCCCACACCACGCCGGTCGCGCCGAGCCGCAGCCCCGGGTTCTCCCGCCGGGCGCGCGCGACGACGTCGTGGTGCGCGACGAACTCCGAATCGTCGTCGTCCGCGCCGAGCAGCGCCGGGACGCCGGTGAGCAGCCGGTCCGCGCCGTCGCCCCAGGCCGCCGCCTCGATCCGGCCGTCGGTCAGCTTGCGCAGGGCGAGCGTGCCCGGGCCGTCCGGCGTGTTCGACGCGAGCCACGTGATCCCGCGCTCGTCGGTGAGGATGTTCAGCGATCCGCGCCCGCGCTTCAGCGGACCCAGGACACCGCCCAGGTCGACCTCGAACGCGGGACGCCAGAACATCGCTACGCGTCGCTCGAGAAGCGGACGGAACCGTCGGGCAGCACGACGTCCGGCCAGATCCGGGCGCCGTCGAGCAGCTCGCAGCCGGCGCCGACGGACGCGCCGTCGCCCAGCACGACCCCGCGCAGCACCGCGCCGGCGCCGACGCGCGCGCCGTGTCCCAGCACCGAGCGCTCGACGATCGCGCCCTCGGACACGGCAGCGCCGTCGAACAGCACCGAGCCGTCGATCTTCGCGCCCGAGCCGACCACGGCGGCGACACCGATCGTCGAACCGCCGGACAGCTGGGCGTCTTCGGCCACGGAAGCGCCGTCGAGCACCAGGAAGTCACCGGGGCGGCCGGGCAGCGCCGACGTCGGCGCCACGCCCCGCACGAGGTCGGCCGACCCGCGGACGAACGCCTCGGGCGTGCCGACGTCCAGCCAGTAGGACGCGTCGACGAAGCCCTGGATGTGCGCGCCCTGCTCCAGCAGCTGCGGGAACGTCTCGCGCTCGACGGAGACTCGACGCCCGGTCGGGATGGCCTCGATCACCGGGCGGCGGAAGACGTAGCAGCCGGCGTTGATCTGGTCGGTCGGCGGGTTCGGCGTCTTCTCGAGGAACGCCTGGACGCGGCCGGTCTCGTCGGTCGGCACCGAGCCGAACCGGCTCGGGTCGGGCACGCGCTGCAGGTGCAGCGTGACGTCGGCCTCGGACTCGCGGTGCACGCGCAGCTGCTCGCCGAGGTCGGAGCCGGAGATGATGTCGCCGTTGAAGACGATCACGTGGTCGGCGCGCAGCTTGTCGTAGACGTTCCGGATGGCGCCCGCCGTGTCGAGCGGGTTCTCCTCGACGACGTACTCGAGGTCCAGACCGATCGACTTGCCGTCGCCGAAGTACTCCTCGAACACCTCCGCCCGGTAGCTCGTCCCCAGCACCACGTGCCGGATCCCGGCCTCGCGGATGCGCGAGAACAGGTGGCTCAGGTAGGGCGTCCCGGCTGTCGGGAGCATCGGCTTCGGCGCCGATAGCGTCAGTGGCCGCAGGCGCGTGCCCTTGCCCCCGACCAGCACGACGGCGTCGATCTCGACCTCGGACGTCACGGAAATCTCCTCCTGTATCACGCACCGCTGAGCGACAAGCCGCGGGAAACCCTGACGGAGGTCGCCCGGAGGGCCTACCCTAGACAGGAAACAGGCGGGCCTTTCCCCAGAGGGCCCCGGGTCAGTCGGGAGGCCGAGGGGATGGACCCCCGCGATCGGGCGGACGCCCTGCTCGCACGAGCCCAGGCGCGCGGTGTGTTCGTGGTGACGCCGGACAGCGCCATCTCGCCGATGGACGCCTCGAACACGCAGCAGATACCGCGTGCCGCCATCGACGGCCTCGACAGACGCCAGGACCCGGACACGACCACGCAGCTCCCGGCGTCGCTGATCGAGGAGAACGACCACCCGCTCGCGGGTGCGTCGCCCACGCGGCGGCTGGAGGCCACCGGTGGCTCGGCCGTCCGTCGCCCGCAGGCGACCGCGCCGCTGAGCACGCCGTCGCCGACGACACCGATGAAGACCCCGGTGACGACGCCGCTGGCCCGCCGTCCCCAGGCCGAGCCGATCACGAGCCCGCTGAAGGAACCCGACCCGGAGGACACCGGACTGGTGCCGACGGTGACGCAGACCAACGGCCGGTCGGACCTTTCGCGCCGGCTCGACGGGATCTAGCGGGTCTCGAGCTTCAGCCTGAGCGCGAGGCCGAGCTTCGCGGCGGCCAGCACCGGCTTCCAGACGAGGCCCGGGTGGCGGTCGGCGAGGTAGCGGTAAGCGCTGTCGTGGTGGGCCTTGAGCATCTTCTTCGACGCCTGCGACGTGGAGTGCCCGCCTTCGTGGGTAACGCTCGCGGACGGCGCGTAGACGTTCAGCCAGCCGGCCTGCGCCAGCCGGTCGCCGAGGTCGACGTCCTCGAAGTACATGAAGTAGCGCGTGTCGAAGCCGCCGACGGAGTCGAACGCCTCCCGGCGGATGAGCTGGCACGAACCGGACAACCAGCCCGACGTGCGCTCGACCGGCGTGCCGGTCTCCTGGCGGTACTGCTTCGTCCAGGGGTTGCCCGGCCAGACCTTCGCGAAGGCGGCGTGCCCGATGCCGCGCCCGAACGACGGCAGCAGCCGCGCCGAGGGGTAGACGGTGCCGTCGAGGTCCTTGATGAGCGGCCCGAAGGCACCCCCACGCGGCCACCGGCTCGCGACGTCGAGGAGCGCGTCGAGCGAGCCGGGCTCCCATTCGAGGTCCGGGTTGACGACGACGACCCAGCCGTACCGGTCGTCCAGCTCGGCGGCACCGCGGTTGGCGGCGGCCCCGTAGCCGACGTTCTCCCCGATGCTGAGCAGCTGCACGTTCTTGTGCTTTTTCGCGACTTCTTCGAGGGCACCCTCGACGGACGCGTTGTCCGCGACGACCACCTTGACCTCGCGCTCGGTGGCCTTCTCGAGGGTCTCGAGGAACCGCTCGATGGTGTCCTCGGAGAAGTAGGTCACGGTCACGACGCCGACATCGTCGCCATAGCGGGAGTGCTCAGTCACCCGGCCATTGTCCACCGGTCACCCAACGCAACCCCGCCACCCCGCGACCGGTGACAAAAACACCGCCCGTCACCAAAAGTAGTCACCCGAACGCGGCTCGTAGAACCAGCTCGTCATGATGGGGCGATTACGGTGCACGCCTTCGTCGACGAGTCAGCTCGCGCCGGCACTTATCTGCTGTGCGCGACGATCGTGGAACCCGCGCATCTGACCCCCACCCGGCGAGCGTTGCCGTCACTCCTGCTCCGCGGCGCGCGCGAGCTGCACTTCAAGAAGGAGAAGGAACCTCGCCGCAGGATGCTCATCGATCGGATGGCCGCGCTACCGGTCACATCGAGGCTTTACGTCGGTAAGTGCTCGCCCAAGACCGAAGAAGCCGCCCGGCAGCGCTGTCTCGCGCTGCTCGCCCAGGACTTGCTCGCTCTGCAGGCCCATCGGCTGATCCTCGACACGCGCGACCACCGCGACGGCCAGGACCGCCAGACCCTGCAGCACGCGCTGGGCGTCCGTCCCTCGAAGACCGAACTCATCTACGAACACGTCGACTCGACGGCAGAACCGCTTCTGTGGATATCCGATGCGGTGGCTTGGTGCGTCGGAGCGGGTGGCGACTGGCGACGCCGCGCGAGCCCTCTGGTCGCCGAGCGGATCGAGGCCTAGGACGGCGAAAAGCCCGTGAGACGACCGTCCGGACGCGTCACGGGCTTTCATACTCGGTCCCACCGGGACCTCGCACAGCGATCTTACCACTCTTACCACTTGTTGTTGCCGGACCGACCGCGCTCAGCGGGTGCGGAGGTGGCGGGACCAGGCCTTCGCGTACGCCTCGCGGTGCCGCTCCGCGGTCGTCGCCCAGGAAAACTCCTTCGCGCGCTGCTGAGCCGCCGTTGCCAGCTCCGCGCGGCGGCCCGGGTCCGCCAGCAGCTCCTCGATCGCCGCGGCCACGTCGCCCGCGCCGACGCCGCAGTACGCCACCGCGTCGCCGCCGACCTCCGGGAGCGACAGGCGTCGCGTGGTCAGCACGCACGCTCCGCACGCCATCGCTTCCAGGACCGGCAGCCCGAAACCCTCGCCCAGCGACGGATAAGCCACCATCGAAGCCCCGCCGAGGAACCCGGCCAGTGTCCCGAAGGGCAGATATCCTGCCCGGATCACCCGGAGCCGGTGCGGGACGGCGTCCAGCGCCCGCTCCACCTGCGTGTCCCAGCCCGGCTGCCCGGCCAGCACCAACGCCGGCGCGTCGCGCTGCCCGGCCACCGCCCTGGCGAACCCGCGGATCAGCGCCGGCACGTTCTTGCGCGGCTCCAAAGCACCCAAGAACGCCACGTACGGCGTGCGCCCCAGACCGACCGCCGAACGGGCGGCGGCGACTTCCGAGGGTGACGGCGGGTGAAACCGCTCGGTGTCGACGCCGTGGTGAATGACTTCCAGCGAAGCGTGCCGCACCGGGCCGACGCGGGCCAGCTCCGCGGCCGTCGCCGCCGACGGCACCACGCACAGCGTCGCGCGACGCAGCGCCGTCGCCGTCCACGCGCGGAAGAACCGGGCCTTCACCGACGAGTGCAGGACGGCGTCGGTGAAGAACGTCGCGTCGTGCAGCGTGACGACCGATGCCGCCGACGTGGCCAGCGGCATCGTGTAGTGCGGCGAGTGGACGACGTCCGCGCCAAGCCGGCGCACCAGCCGCGGCAGGGTCGCCTGTTCCCAGGTCAGCCGCGCGGTACGGGTGGTCGTCGACGGCGAAGCGGGCACGACGCGCGAGCGCGGCGCCAGCCGATCGTAAAGCTGCAGGTCCCGGGGCTGGCAGACGACGGTGACCCGCGCCCCGTCCGCGTCGAGGGCGGCGACGAGCGAGTCCACGTACCGGCCGACCCCGCCGCGGTCCGCGGGAACCGCGGTCGCGTCGATCAGGACCCGGGGATCTTCGCTCACCCCTGCAGGGTACGGCGGTGACCCGGTGTCATGGTGGGGAACTGGCAAACCGCTCAGCCATGAGCCCGCGTGTGAATGGCCCAGACGGCTTCAGCCGCGCGACGCCAGGTGAACGCCTTCGCGCGCTCTCTCCCCGAACGAGTGAGCTCGGCCGCCACGGACGGTGACTTCAGCACCTCCCGCAACGCCGACGCCAGCGCCGCCGAGTCGCCGCGCGGCACCATGATCCCCGCGCCGCCCGCCACCTCCGCCAATGCCGGGGCATCGGTGTGCACCACCGGGATCCCCGCCGCCATCGCCTCGAGCAGGCCCAGCCCGAAGCCCTCGGCGAGGCTCGGCACGGCCAGCACGCTCGCCCGCCGCAGCGCGGTCGCCAGCTCGGCGTCCGACACCTTCCCCAGCATCCGCAGCCGGTCCGCCGGCAGGCCTCGTTCGGCGGCCAGCGCGACCGGGTCGACGCCACCCCAGCCCAGTTGCCCGGCGAGCACCAGCACCGTGCCGTCGAGGGCCGCCACCGCGTCGATCAGCACGTCGATCCCCTTGCGCGGCTCGATCGTGCCGACGGCCAGCACGTACCGCTCGGGCAGCTCCAGCTCGACGGAACCGGCCGGCACCCGCACGCCGTGCGGGACCACGTGCACCGGGACGTCGACGTCGATCAGCACCGCCAGCTCGTCGGCGACCGCCCGCGTCGGCACGACCAGCCCGGACGCCCGCCGCGCCGCCCGCGCGATCATCGACCGGTGCCAGCTGACCCCGCGCGCGGTGAGCGTCTCGGGGTGGGTCCACGGCACGGTGTCGTGCACGGTCACGCTCAACGTCTTCCCGGCCGGCGCGCGCGGCGGCGCGAACGGCGTCGGCGCGTGCACCGCGTCGCCGCCCGGCCACCAGGGAATCCCCAGCTGCCAGGCGCCGATCAGCCCCCGCGGCGGGATCCGCAGCACGCGCGGGCCGTCGACGCCTTCGAGCCGGGCGGCATCGACGTCGGCGTGCCGCGCGACCACGCTGGACACCGTCCACCCCGGCGGCGCGGTCTTCGCGAGCGCGGGCAGCAGCTCGGCCGTGTAGCGCCCGGTGCCTCCGGGCACGGGCGCGAGGAGCTGCTCGGCGAGCACGACCAGTTCGGGCACGCGGCTATTGTGCGGGACGTGACCGCGAATCCCGCCACCACGGTGGTCGTCGTGACCTGGCGGGGTGCCGGGCACGTCACCGCCTGCCTCGACGCGCTCGCCGCGCAGACGCGTCCACATCGGACGCTCGTGGTGGACAACGCCTCCGACGACGGCACCGCGGCCCTGCTCGCGGCCCATCCTTCGCGTCCGCAAGTAGTTCGTCTCCCCCGCAACGCGGGTTACGCGGGAGCGCTCGCCGTCGCCGCGAAGCGCCTCGACACGCCGTTGATGGCGTGGCTGAACGACGACGCTGAACCGGAGCCGGACTGGCTGGCGACACTCGAAGACACCCTGGAAAAAGCGCCTTTGGCCGGCGCGGCGACGTCCCGGCTCGTGCGCCCCGACGGCACCACGCAGTCCGCCGGCGTCCGGCTGACCGCCGACGGCCACGGCGCCGACCTCACCGAGCCCGCCGCCGAGGTGTTCGGCTTCTGCGGCGGCGCGGCGCTCCTGCGGACGGACGTGCTGAAGAGCGTGCACGGCGTCCCGGCCGGGTTCTTCTGCTACTACGAGGACACCGACACGGCGTGGCGGCTGCGGCTGGCCGGGTGGGACGTCGTCGCGGCGCCGGATGCCCACGTCCGGCACGCCCACGGCGTCAGCACCGAGCTGGGTTCGGCGCTGTTCCACCGCTGGAACGAGCGCAACCGGCTGCTCATGCTGCTGCGCTGCGCGCCCCGCGGGGTGGCGGTGAACCAGCTGGTCAGGTTCGCCGTGTTGACAGCGGTACTGCCGTTGCGGCCGGGCCGTCCGGCCGCCCCGAACTTCCGCTTCGGGCTGCGCTGCCGGGTACTGGCCGAGGTGGTGGTCAGACTGCCCGCGACGCTCGCGGCCCGCCGCAAGATCGGCCGTCGCGCGGCACTCGGCCGAGGCGCGGTCTGGGACGCTTGGGCTGGCCTTTAAGCTGGCGCTCAATCCCGACGAAGGAGCAGGCTTTGGCGCAGGGGGCACCGCAACCGCTCGTCTCGGTGATCGTGGTCAACTACCGCGGCGCCGACGACACGATCACCTGCCTGCGCGCGCTCGCCGAGCACGACTACCCCGAGCTCGAGCTGATCTGCGTCGACAATTCGGACGAAGCCGCGCGCATCCGCGAAGCCGTCCCCCAGGCCCGCGTGATCGAGGCCGGCCGCAACACCGGGTTCGCCGGCGGCTGCAACCTCGGCGCGAAGCACGCGAAGGGCACCGTCCTCGGCTTCCTCAACAACGACGCCCGCCCGGCGCCCGGCTGGGTCTCCGCCGCGGTCGCCGAGCTGCGCGCGCAACCCCGCGTCGCCGCCGTGGCCAGCAAGGTCCTCGACTGGGACGGCACCGGCACCGACTTCGTCGACGGCGGCCTGACCTGGTTCGGCATGGGCTACAAGCGGCACGCCGGTTCGCCGCTGGCCGACGTCCCGGCCGCCGAGCACGAGGTCGCGAAGGACGTCCTGTTCGGCACCGGTTCCGCGATGTTCGTCCGCGCCGCGGTGTTCGCCGAGGTGGACGGCTTCGACGAGCGGTTCTTCATGTTCTACGAGGACGTCGACCTCGGCTGGCGGCTCAACCTCCGCGGCTGGCGCGTCCGGTACGTCCCCGAATCGCTGACGTACCACCGTCACCACGGCACGATGGCCGCGGTCGACGCGCCGGAAACCGGCCGCGAGACCTTCCTCCTGGAGCGCAACGCCCTCGCCGCGCTCTACAAGAACCTCTCCGACGAGACGCTGGTCAGGGCGCTGCCGGCGGCCCTCGCGCTCGCCGTGCGCCGGGCCACCGCCCGCGGCGAGCTGGACGCCACGCAGCTGGACCTCGAACAGGGCGTCGGCCCGATCGAGTCCGGCGACGTCGCGATCCCCCGGACCACGCTCGCCGGAATCCTGGCGATCGACCAGTTCGTCGAGCAGCTGCCGTCGCTGGCGGAGTCGCGCGCGGTCGAGCAGGCCGCCCGCGTCCGCACCGACGCCGACCTGCTTCCCTTGCTGCGCAAGGCGTTGGAGCCCGCGTACCCGCTGCCGCGCTACCTCGCCGCGCACGACATCCTCGTCGAGGCGTTCGGCATCGAGAAGGCCTTCGGGCAGCGTCGCAAGATCCTGGTGCTCACCGGTGACGCGCTCACCGAGCGGATGGCCGGGCCGGCGATCCGCGCCTGGAACATCGCGCTGGCGCTGGCCGCCGAGCACGACGTCCACCTGGTGACCACCAACCCGCTCGCGACGCCGCCGCCCGCGCCGTTCCGCGTCAGCGCCGGCAAGCACCGCGAGCTCGACGCGCCGATCGCCTGGGCCGACGTCGTCGTCCTGCAGGGCCACGTGCTCGAGCTGGCGCCGTCGCTGAAGAAGGAGCACAGCGGCAAGATCGTCGTCGCCGACCTCTACGACCCGATGCACCTCGAACTGCTGGAGCAGGGCAAGGGCGTCGCCGACGACAAGCGCGCGGCCGACCTCGCCGGCGTCACGCGGGTCCTGGACGCCCAGATCGAGCGCGGCGACTTCTTCCTCTGCGCGTCCGAGCGGCAGCGGCACCTGTGGCTCGGCCACCTGGCCGCGCTGGGCCGGCTTTCCCCGCGGCTCTACGACGCCGACCCGACGACGCAGTCGCTGCTCGCGGTCGTCCCCTTCGGACTGTCGGCGCAGGCGCCGGTCCGCACCGGGCCGGGGCTCCGCTCGACGCTCGGCCTCGGCGGCACCGACCACGTCGTGCTCTGGGCGGGCGGGGTCTACAGCTGGTTCGACCCGCTGACACTGGTCCGCGCGATCGACACGCTCCGCCGTCGCCGCGCGGACGTCCGGCTGGTGTTCCTCGGCATGAAGCACCCGAACCCCGAGGTCGCCGAGATGGACATCGGCACGCGGACGATCCGGCTGGCGGACTCGCTGGGGCTGACGGACAAGCACGTCTACTTCAACGAGCAGTGGGTGCCTTACCACGAGCGCCAGAACTGGCTGCTCGACGCGAACTGCGGCGTCACGACGCACTACGAACACGTCGAGACGACGTTCGCGTTCCGGACCCGGGTGCTCGACTACCTGTGGGCCGGCCTGCCGATCGTGACGACCGACGGCGACTCGTTCGCCGACCTGGTGCGCGCGGAGCGGCTGGGCGTCGTCGTGCCGGCCGAGGACGCCGACGCGCTGGCCGCGGCGCTCGAAAAGTGTTTGTACGACGAGGAGTTCGCCGCGGGCTGCGTCGAGCGGATCGCCCTCGTCGCGCAGCGGTACACGTGGCCGGAGGCGCTGAAGCCGCTGGTGGAGTTCTGCCGCGACCCGCGCCCGGCGGCCGACCGGCTGCCCGGGTCCGCGGACCTGGTGACGACGCCGGCGGTGCGCGGCCGCGCGATGGTGCGCCGCGACGTCGACCTGGTGCGGGAGTACCTCGCCGCCGGTGGCGCTTCGGAGCTGGCGCGGCGCGCGGGCGGACGGGCTTTGAAGATCGTGAAGCAACGGCTCCGTCGTGGCTAGGTCCCTCAGCGTCCTCCTCGACGGCACCCCGCTGCTCGGCTCGCGCACCGGGATCGGCCGGTACACGTCCGCGCTGATCGAAGAGCTGGTGTCGATCCCCGAGGTGGACACGCGCGCGGTGGCGTTCACGCTGCGCGGGTGGCGGCGGCTGCGGCACGTGCTCCCGTACGGCGCGCGGGCCCGCGGGATCCCGGTGGCGGCGCGGCTGCTGCGGGCGGCGTGGACGCGGTCGGACTTCCCGGCGGTGGAGCTGTTCGCCGGGCCGACGGACGTCGTGCACGGCACGAACTTCGTGCTGCCGGGCCGGTTCCGCGCGGCGGGCGTGGTGACGATCCACGACCTGGCCTTCTTCGACAACCCGGCGGAGCTGGCGCCGAGCGACCGCGGCCTGCCGGAGCTGGTCCGCCGCGGCGCGCGGCGGGCGAACGTGATCTGCACGCCGACCTCGGCGGTGGCCGACTCGGTGGCGGAGCGCCTGGACGTCGACCGGGACAAGATCGTGGTGACGCCGCTGGGCGTGAACCCGGCGTGGTTCACCGCACGTCCCCCGGACGACGAGCGGCGCGCCCGGCTCGGACTGCCCGCGCGCTACCTGCTCTTCGCCGGTGCGGCGGGCCCGCGCAAGGGCCTCGACTGGCTGACCCGCACACACGAGGCGGCCCCGGACCTGCCGGACCTGGTGTTCGCCGGCCCGGGCCCGTTCCCCCGCGGCCCCCGGCTGTCGCAGACCGGCTACCTGTCCGATGTGGACCTGCGGACGGTGGTGGCGGGCGCGTCGGCGCTGGTGCTGCCGTCGCGCGACGAGGGTTTCGGCCTGCCGGTGCTGGAGGCGATGGCGTCGGACGTCCCGGTGGTGTGCACGGACATCCCGGCGCTGCGCGAAGTAGCGGGCGACTGCGCGAGCCTCGTCCCGTTCGGCGACGTCGACGGCTTGGCGGAGGCCCTGCGGACGGCGGTGACGGACCCGCACGCGGTGGCGACATCGGCCGCCCGCCGAGCCCACGCGGCGAACTTCACGTGGCGGACATGCGCCGAGCTGACGGTCGGCGCGTACCGGCTGGCCTCAGGTCGCCACTGACCGGGCCGCCCTCGGATCCGGCGTCGGCGCGGAGGCATCGCCGCTCATCAGCAGCAGCGTGGCGACGAACGTCGCCAGCACGGCTCCGGCCACGATCTTCGCCAAGGTGCTCAACCGCATCGTCACCAGCATCGCGACTCCGTTCTCCGGGACCTGCGAGAACCACGGTCCGCTCCTCGCCCGCGCTCGGTCCAAGCCGACCCGGCGCAACGGACCGGTATCGGGCCGCCCGATCCGGTAACGAAGGCCGGGCGCCCCGAGACGTAGTCCCCGGACCTGGTGCACCAGCTCTGGTTGCGCCGATCGGGTGGCCACTGAGGAGGACACGTGCCGGACACCGCCGCCGCACCCGACGACCTCGGGCCCGTCCTCCGGAACCTCGCCTACGGCAGATTGGCCCAGACGCGGGCGAAGCTGGCCAACAGCCCGGAAACCCGCGAATTCCTGGAGCTCGGGCTGCAGCTCCTGCGCGACGACCTGATCGGGCACACCGGGCCCGACTTCGAGACCGGGATCCGGTCGAAGCTCTTCGAATCGGTCTCGCGCGAACGCATCCTGCAGCGCGCCGACGAGGCCGACCGCGCTCGGCGGAACCCGAACGTGCTCACCGTCAACATGTTCCGGTACCGCTGGGAGCGGAAGGACCGCTACACCGAGGACCTCATCTCGTACCTGTTCCGGCCGGCGCCCCAGCGCCACCACTTCGCCGAGATGACCGCCGTCACCGACCGGCTGATCCGGCGGGCCAGCTTCGCCGAGCTGGTGCGCACGCTCGCCGACGCCGAGGTGCGGACGGTGCTGGAGGACCCGCTGGTCGGCTTGCAGAGCACCGTCCAGAACGCGATGCCCAACCACCCGCGCGTCCGCGAGTTCTGCCAGGCGCACCTCGACCACCTGATGCCGCGCTGGGCCGACCTGTACGTGCGGATCACCGCCGCCTACGGGCTCCGGCTGAAGGCCGGGTTCACCTGGCTGGACGTCGCGCTCATGTTCAACGCCGTCGTCGAAGGCGAGCTGACCTGGTCCCGCGTGGCCGCCCGGCCGGTCCTGTCCGGCGGTGGCCACGTCGTGCCCACCGCGATCCTCGCCATGCTGGCCAGTCTCCTGGAGAACGCGCCGCCGGACTTCGAGAACTGTTACGCCGTCGCGAAGTAGGCGTCCAGCGCCTCTTCCCACGGCCGCATCGGGGTCAGCCAGGCTTCCTGCCACGAAGCCGGCGACAGCACCGAGTACGCCGGCCGCGTCGCCGCCTGGGGGTACTCCGCCGTCGTGCACGGCTTCACCCGTGCCGGGTCGGCCCCCAGCCGCGTGAAGATCGCCTGGGCGAAGCCGTACCAGCTCACCGCGCCCGCGTTCGTGCAGTGCAGGATCCGGCGCTCCGGCCCGTCCCCGGCCGCCACCCGGGCAGCCAGCTCCATGAGCCCCGAGGCCAAATCGGACGTCCAAGTAGGACCGCCCACCTGATCGTCCACAACGGACAGCTCCGGCCGCGAAGACTCCAGGCGCACCATGGTCTTCACGAAGTTCGCCCCGGCGTGCCCGTACAGCCACCCGGTCCGCACCACCCAGGACGACGCCCCCGACCCGAGCACCGCGTCCTCACCGGCCGCCTTGGTGCGGCCGTACGCCGACCGCGGCCCCAGCTCGTCGGAAGGCTCGTACGGCGCGGTGGCGTCGCCGGCGAAGACGTAGTCCGTCGACACGTGGATCAGCGGCACCCGCCGGGAAGCGCACGCCGCGGCCAGCACCCGCGGCCCGTCGGCGTTGACCGCGAACGCGCGGTCCTCGTCCTTCTCCGCCGCGTCGACCGCCGTGTACGCCGCCGCGTTGATCACGACCGGCGCGGAGCCCGTTTCGCGGGCCCGGTCGGCCAGTGCGCCGACCGCCGCCAGCACCTGGCCCGTCGCCGTCAGGTCGAGCTCCGCCGATCCCGGCGCGACGACGTCCACGTCGTCACCCGAAGCAGCGGCCAGGTCGCGGCCGAGCTGTCCGGAACCGCCGGGCACGAGCACCGTCAGCCGCACGAGCACATCCTCACTTCTTGAGCGTCTTGAGCGCGGCCCGCTCCGCCAGGGGCTCCCACCACGCGCGATTGTCCGTGTACCAGGCCACCGTCGCGGCCAGACCGTCCTCGAAGGACACGCGCGGAGCGTACCCCAGCTCCGAACCGATCTTCGTGATGTCCACCGAGTACCGGCGGTCGTGACCCTTGCGGTCCTCGACCGGCTCGACGCTGTCCCAGCCCGCGCCGACCGAGGCGAGCAGCTTCTCGGTCAGCGACCGGTTCGTCAGCTCGGTACCGCCGCCGATGTTGTAGATCTCGCCGGGGCGGCCGCCGTCGGCGACGAGCTGGATGCCGTGGCAGTGGTCGTCCACGTGCAGCCAGTCACGGACGTTGAGGCCGTCGCCGTAGAGCGGCACCTTCCGCCCGTCGAGCAGGTTCGTGACGAACAGCGGGATGACCTTCTCCGGGAATTGGTACGGACCGTAGTTGTTGGAGCACCGGGTGACGCACACCGGCAACCCGTGGGTACGGAAGAAGGAGCGCGCCACCAGATCGGAGGACGCCTTCGACGCCGAATAGGGCGAGTTCGGCTCCAGGATGTGATCTTCGGTCCAGGATCCGGTCTCGATCGAGCCGTACACCTCGTCCGTGGACACGTGGACGAACTTCGAGACGCCCGCTTCCAGCGCGGCCTGCAGCAGGTTCTGCGTACCGAGCACGTTCGTCAGGACGAAGTCCGCGGCACCGAGGATCGAGCGGTCCACATGCGACTCCGCGGCGAAGTGCACGACCAGGTCGACCCCGCGCATGACCTCCACGACCCGCGCGGCGTCACAGATGTCGCCGCGGACGAACCGCAACCGCGGGTCGGCGGCGACCGGCGCCAGGTTGGCCTCGTTGCCGGCGTAGGTGAGCTTGTCCAGCACCACCACCTCGGCGTCGCGCAACGTCGGGTAGGCGCCGCTCAGCACCTGCCGGACGTAGTGCGACCCGATGAAGCCGGCACCACCGGTGACCAGGACCCGCATCTTCCCGCCTTTCCCTCGGCCCCCGACCGGGGCAATCGGCCCCCAGCCTACGGAGGTCCAACAACACCCTCAGTAGAGTCATCATCGAGGCACAGGGGTGTCCTGGGGGAAGCACGGGGTTTCACAGGGGAGGAAGCGCGTGACCGAATGGCCTGCGCCGCCCATCCCGGCGCGCCGGAGCTACGGCGTCGCGGTCTTCGCCCGCCGCGGCGGCAAAGTGGTCGTGTCGTTGCTGTCCGTCGCGATCCTGGCCTTGACCTGGTACGGCTGGCACTTCATCGGCGACCCGAACACCGGCTTGACCACGACGAACGTCTTCGCCGACACCGAGGCGCACGCGAAGCCGCTCGACGGCGCGATCGACATCCTCCTGGTCGGCCAGGACAGCCGCACCGACGCGCAGGGCAACCCGCTCCCGCGCGAAGTGCTCGACATGCTGCACGCCGGCGTCTCCGACGGTGAGCTGAACACCGACACGATGATCCTCGTGCACATCCCCCAGAACGGGAAGCACGCGATCGCGATCTCGTTCCCCCGCGACTCCTGGGTGGAGCTGGCCGGCGGCTACGGCAAGCACAAGCTCAACAGCGCCTTTGTCTACGCGTACACGGACACTTACAAAACGTTGCAGCGCCAGGGCATGACCGACCTCAAGGAGGCCGACGCGCAGGCGAAGGTCGCCGGGCGGAAGAACCTGATCGCCACGATCGAGAAGTTCATCGGCAAGCCGGGCATGATCGACCGCTACGCCGAGGTCAACCTGGCGAGCTTCTACGAGATCACCAAGTCGATCGGCGGCGTCGAGGTCTGTCTCAAGGGGCCGGTCAAGGAAGTGAAGTCCGGCGTGGACCTGCCGGGCGGCCGGCAGACGATCGAGGGCGTGCAGGCGCTCGCGTTCGTCCGGCAGCGCTACGACCTGCCCAACTACGACCTCGACCGGATCGCCCGCCAGCAGGCCTTCCTCTCCGGCCTGGCCCGCAAGGTGATCTCGACCGACGTGCTGACCAGCCCGGGCAAGATCGCCGACCTGGTGGCCGCGGTGAAGAAGTCCGTGGTGCTGTCGCAGGGCTGGGACCTGACCGAGTTCGGCGAGCAGATGCGCGGCCTGACCGGCGGCAACATCGAGTTCCACACCATCCCCACCCAGGGCAACGCGGTGATCGGCGGCGCCGACGTGCTGCGCGTCGACCAGGCCGCCGTCCAGGCCGAGGTGACGCGGCTGACCTTCGACGGCGACGCCCCGGCGACGACGGCACCGGCCCAGCTGCCGGGCGCCAACGCCGTCACGGTCGAGCTGTTCGACGGCACGGGCTCGGCGGCACTGGCCGGCCAGACGCACTCGGCGCTCCAGACCAAGGGCTTCACGGTCGCCGCCGACCAGAAGCTGAGCACCCGCAACACCACCGTCGTCCGGTACAACCCGGCCGACACCGCCGCGCTGGACCTCGTCAAGCAGGCGCTGGGCACCACCGTCCAGGCCGAGCCGGACCGGGACGTCGCCGCCGGGCACGTGCGCGTGCTGCTGGGCAAGGACTTCCGCAGCTCGGCCGCCGGTCCGGGCGGCGCGCCGACCACCACCCCGAAGGCGCCGTCGACCCCGGTGTCTTCCACCCCCGCCGCGCCGCCGATCACCGCGGGCGACGTTCCCTGCATCAACTAGACTGAGTACGCAGGGTGGTCGGGGGAGGGTAAACCGGGATGGAAGACGAGCAGGTAGAGCCGGATCCGGTGACGGAGCGCGACGATTCGGAGTGGAAGCCGTCGCCGTTCCCGCGTGAACCGGCCCCTGCTCCGGTGGCCGCGAGGCCGTCGCGGATGCGACGGGCCGGGCGCGTCACCCGCCGGCTCGCGGTCGGGCTCGTCTCGGTGCTCGCGCTCGGCGTCAGCGGCTACGCCTACGTCACGAAGGACCAGCTGCAGAGCAACGTCCCGACGACCGACGCGCTCACCCCGCGCGCCGGCGAGCCCGCGCCGCCGCCCGCGGACGACGGCGCCGACGACATCCTGCTCGTCGGCAGCGACGCGCGGACGGACGCGCAGGGCAACCAGCTCCCGCTGCGGGTGCTGAAGGAGCTGCGGACCGAGGCCAACAGCGGCGCGGTGAACACCGACACGGTGATCCTGCTGCGGGTGCCGAAGAACGGCTCGAAGCCGTCGGCGGTGTCGGTGCCGCGCGACACGTGGACCGACGTCCCGGGCCGCGGCAAGGCGAAGATCAACTCGGCGTACGGCATCGCGAAGGCGCACTTCGCGCAGCAGCTGCGCGCGCAGGGCGAGCGCGACCAGGCGAAGATCGAGCGCGACTCCGACACCGAGGGCCGCCGGGTGCTGGTGCAGGCGGTGCAGGACCTCACGCAGGTGCGCGTCGACCACTACGCCGAGATCAACCTGCTGGGCTTCTACCTGCTCACGGAGGCCCTCGGCGGCGTGAGGGTGTGCCTGAACCACTCGACCGAGGACAAGGACTCGGGCGCGAACTTCCGCCGCGGCGAGCAGACGGTATCGGGCGGGGAAGCGCTGTCGTTCGTCCGCCAGCGCAAGAACCTGCCGCGCGGCGACCTAGACCGGATCGTCCGGCAGCAGGCGTTCCTGTCGTCGGCACTGCACCAGGTGCTGTCGGCGGGCACGCTGACCAGCCCGGGCACGCTCGGCAGCCTGATGGACGCGGTGCACAAGTCGCTGACCCTGGACCCGGGGCTCGACCTGCTGGAGTTCGCACAGCAGGCGAAGGGTTTGGCATCGGGCGACCTGACGTTCGCGACGATCCCGGTGATCACGGCCAACGGACGCAGCGAGGACGGCCAGAGCATCGTGGAGGTGGATCCGAAGGCGGTCCGCGAGTTCGTGGCAGGCCTGGCGGGCCGCCCGGCCCCGGCGGCGGCCAAGGCCCCGGGCGGAGCCCCGACGGGCGGCGGTTCGGGAGGCGGCTCGGGCAGCGGCGCCGCCCCCGCCGCGGCACCGCTGCTCGAGGCCTCCAGCGGAGTTCCCTGCGTCAACTGACCGCGGGGGGCCCGGCCGGCGGCCCGCGATCCTCGACAAGCCGGACCCCGGCAGCCCCCTGAGCGCAAGGGCGCGGTCGTCGACCGCCGCCCCCGCGTGCCAGACCCCGGCAGCCCCAGCGTCAACTGAAGTCGGCGCGGTGGTCCTCCACCCACTGCCGGAAGGTCCGCGGCGCCTTCCCGGTCACCTCGCGCACGACGTCCGTCACCACCGACGGCTCCCGCGTCGTCCGCTCCGTCGCGCGCAGGACCTCCGGGGGCACCTCGGGCGGCCAGCCCAGCGCCGTCATCCGGTCGGCCGCCTGCTCCGGCGTCAGCTCCTCCACGCGCAGCGGCCTACTCAGCACCTCCGCGAGGACCGCGGCCTGCTCGCGGAAGCTGATCGGCTCCGGACCGCTCAGCCGCAGCGCTTCCCCCGCGTGCGAGCCGTCCAGCAGGATCTTCGCCGCGACGTCGCCGATGTCGCGCTCGTGGATCGCGCCGACGCGGGAGTCCGGGTACGGCGTCCGGACGACTCCGGCGGCGATGTCCGCGCGCCAGCCCAGCGCGTTCGTCGCGAACGAGCCCGGGTTGAGCAGCGTCTCGGCGAACGGTGCCGCGATCAGCGCCTCCTCCACCGCGCGGTGGAACCGTGCGATCCGGCTCTGCGAGGACCGGGGTTCGAGCGTCGCCCCCGACGACAGCAGCACGACGTGGCGCACGCCGGCCGCCTCGGCCGCCTTCACGAACCCTTCGATCCCCGACGGCCGCGTGTACAGGAACACCGCGTCGACACCGGCCAGCGCGGCGTCCAGTGTGGACGGATCCTCCAGATCGGCGCTGACCTTGGCGGTCGGGACGTCGAGCGTGGCGGCGTCACGGCTCGCCGCGCGGACGTCCTGACCTGCGGCGACGAGCGCGTCGAGCACGGCTCGACCGACGTTGCCCCGCGCCCCGGTGACGAGAATGGACATAGCTGTCCCCCAGCTTCCGAGATACATTTGCTTGCAAAGCAAAGCTACTCAGCACGGAGACGCGGTGTCAACCGGCGAAGCCCGTGGTCCGCGCTTTAGCCTTGTCCGCATGAGCCTGACCGACGAGCTGCTGCGCCCGCTGCTGGCCTCGCCCGCCAAACCGTTGATCACCCATTACGACGACCAGCTCGGCAGCCGCGTCGAGCTGTCCGTGGCGACGACCGCCAACTGGGCGGCGAAGACGGCCAACTGGCTGACCGAGGAGTTCGACGTCGAGCCGGGCGACGCGGTGGCCGTGCAGCTGCCGGCGCACTGGCAGACCGTCGGTGTGCTGCTCGGGGCGTGGTGGTGCGGGGCGCGCGTCGTGGCCGAAGGCGCGGGCGCCCGGGTCGCGTTCGTCGGGCCGGACGACCCGGAGCCGACCGGCGCGGCCGCGACCGCCGTCGTGACGCTCGACCCGATGGGACGCGGGCTGGCCGAGCCGCCGGGCGGCGGCGCGTTCGACTACCTGACGGAGTCCCGGATGGCGGGCGACCAGTACAGCCCGCTCTTCACGATCCCCGGCGACACGGCCGCCCTGTTCGCGTCCACTGTGGACGAAGTGCTGGCCGAAGCCCGCGCCCGCGCGGCGAAACTCGGTCTCACCGCGGACGACCGCGTGCTGTCCACTCGCGACTGGAGCGGGCCGGAGGGAATCCTCGACGGCCTGCTCGTCCCCCTGGCCGCGGGCGCCCACCTCGTCCACGTGAGCAATGCGGACGAGGCCAAGCTGGCGGCCCGCCGCGACGCCGAACGCACCACGGCGGACCTCCCGGCCTAGACACTAGGCGTTCTGCAGTTCGCCGGCTTCGGCTTCGCGGCGGGCGCGCTTGCGTCCCCACAGCAGGTGGTCCAGGGAAAGCCGCCCGCCGTTGAAGCCCAGCGCCAGCCCGGCGAGCGCGAGCACCAGCACCAGCTCGTAGCCGCCCTGGCCGGTCAGGCCGTTGTCGATGTGCACCGAGAGCAGCGCGCCGACCGAGATCACGACGTACCCGATGCCGACCAGCGGCATCAAGAAGCCGACGATGAACGCGATCGAGCCGAGGATTTCGACGGTCATCGCGAAGATCGCGGCGACCGTGGGCATCGGGATGCCCGTCATCGAGAAGAACTTCGCCGTGCCGTCGATGCCGTTGTTCCACTTCTGGAGGCCGTGCGCGAGGAAAACGACCGCGACGCCGATCCTCCCCAGCAGCAGGGCCACGTCCTTGAATCGTCCGAACATCCGGCTTCAGCTCCCCGGTGGGTGAATTTTCAACTGACCCGCCCCAAGTTAGGGCGCCGGAACCCCGGATCGAAGCTCCGGAGGGTGATCGACAGGGAACCGACAGGGACGAAAAACCGGTTTCGCGCGGCCCGCCGCGGGGCTATCTTCGCCCTGACCTGCGTCCACGACCGCGAGGAGACCCCGATGCGCCGACAGACCGTCCGACCCGGCCTGTCACCCGCATCACAAAGGACTTCCCACGACCGTGAAAACCCTGAACATCGGCATCCTCGCGCACGTCGACGCCGGTAAGACCAGCCTGACCGAGCGCCTGCTCTTCGAAGCGGGCGCGATCGAGCGCCTCGGCAGCGTCGACCGCGGCGACACCCAGACCGACTCCCTCGAGCTCGAACGCCGTCGCGGCATCACCATCCGGTCCGCGGTGGTCTCGTTCACGACCGGCGGCACCCGGATCACGCTGATCGACACCCCGGGCCACTCGGACTTCATCGCCGAGGTCGAGCGTGCGCTGCGCGTGCTCGACGGCGCGGTCCTGGTGGTGTCCGCCGTCGAGGGCGTCCAGGCCCAGACCCGCGTCCTGATGCGCACGCTGCGCCGGCTCGCCATCCCGACGCTGATCTTCGTCAACAAGATCGACCGGATGGGCGCGCGCGACCAGCTCGGCGACATCCGCGCGAAGCTGTCACCCCGGGCGATCCCGCTGACCGCGGCCGCTTCACCGGAATTCCTGGCCGACGGCGACGACGCCTTTCTGGAGTCCTATGTGGACGGCAAGGTCGACGACGCGGCCTGCCGTACCGAGCTGGCCCGGCAGGTGGCCCGCGCCGAGCTGCACCCGGTCCTGTCCGGTTCGGCGATCACCGGCACCGGCGTCGCGGACCTCGTCACGGCGATGGCCGAGCTGCTTCCGTCGACCGAGCGCACCGGTGACGGACCCCTGCACGCGACGGTGTTCAAGATCGACCGCGGCCGCGCCGGCGAGAAGATCGCCTACGCCCGGCTGCACTCCGGTTCACTGGCCGTGCGACAGCGAATCGCTTTCTACCGCGGCGAAACCGAGTTCACTGGCCGCGTCTCGTCGATCGAAGTCGCCGGCGACGACATCGCGCTCGCCGGGGACGTCGCCCGGGTGCGCGGGCTGCGGGAGGTCCGGATCGGCGACCGGCTCGGCTCCCCCGGCACCGCGGGCGACGGCGTGTTCGCGCCGCCGAGCCTGGAGACCGTGGTGCGCCCGGTCCGGCCGGAGCAGGCCGCGGCGCTGTTCACCGCGTTGAGTCGACTGTCCGAAGAGGACCCGTTGATCGACGTCCGCCGGCACGGCCATGACGTTTCGGTGCGGCTCTACGGCGAAGTGCAGAAGGAAGTGCTGCGCTCGATGCTGGCCGACGGCGCGGGCATCGACGTCACGTTCGAGCAGACGCGCACCCTGTACGTCGAGAAGCCGGTCGGCCTCGGAGAAGCCGTCGAGGAGCTGGATCCCGAGCAGCGGCTGTACTTCTTCGCGACGGTCGGGCTGCGGGTGGAGCCCGGCCCCGGCGTCACGTTCGGGCTTTCGGTCGAGCTGGGCTCGCTGCCGCTCGCTTTCCACAAGGCCATCGACGAGACCGTCCACACCACGCTCGAGCAGGGGCTGTACGGCTGGGAGGTGCTCGACGTCGCCGTCACGCTGACGCACACGGCGTTCTTCAGCCCGCTCAGCGCGGCGAGCGACTTCCGGAAGATGACGCCGCTGGTGCTGATGGCGGCGTTGAAGGAGGCCGGCACGCGGGTGCACGAACCGGTGCACCGCTTCGAGCTGGAGATCCCCGCGAACGCCGTCAGCGCGGTGCTGCTCAAGCTCGCGGACCTGCGCGCGGTGCCCGGCGAGCCCGTCGCCGGGCCGGCGTCGTGCACCCTCCACGGGACGATCCCCGCGGAGCACGTCCACGAGTTCGAGCAGGCGCTGCCCGCGCTCAGCCAGGGCGAGGGCGTCTTCCTCAGCGAGTTCGACGACTACCGGCCCTACCCCGGTCCGCCGCCGGTCCGGCCGCAGACCGGCGAGAACCCGTTGAACCGCAAGGAGTACCTCTCGCAGGTGGCCCGGCGTTAGCGCTTGTGCGCCCAGGCGGCGCCGAAGCAGTACGCGCCGAACGAGGCGAGGCCGAGCGCCACCACGATCAGCAGCACGGTGCCGAAGGGCTGGGCGGCGAGCGTCTTGAGCGCGGCGTCCAGCCCGCCGGCCTTGTTCGGGTCGGCGGTGAACCCGGCGATCGCGACGAGGACCGCGACGATCGCCAGGACGACGCCCTTGGCGAGGTAGCCCGTCCGGCCGATCCCGCCGATCCAGCGCTTGGTCTTGCCGGGCAGCTCCTGCGTGTCGAGGTCTTCGAGGAACTTCTTCTTGACGCCCTTCACCCCGGCGGCGATCGCGACCCCGAGGATGCACGCGGCGGCGATGACCACCAGCGCCGGGCCCGCGGGCAGCTGGAGCAGCTTCCCGGTGAACTCCTGCTGCGTCTGGTTGCTCGACCCGCCACCACCGCTGCCGGTGGCGATCTTGAAGGCCGTGAAGCCCAGCGCGATCACGACGACGCCACGGGCGGCCGCGCCGATCCGCTTGCGCGTCCGCTTGCCGCCGCTGACCCATTCGTAGCCGGTGGCGGCCATCATGAATTGCCAGAGGCCGAACAGGACCAGGCCGATGGCGAGGACCCAGAGCAGGACCTGGCCGAACGCCGTCGAGCCGACCTGCTGCAGCGCGCCCTTCTGGTCGGCCTGCTCGCTGTCACCGAAGGCGACCTGAACGGCCAGGTAGGCGATGACGAGGTGCACGACGCCGTAGCAGGCCATGCCGATCCGGCCGAGCAGCTGCGCTGTGTCGCTCTTCTCGCCCCGCTGGGTCGTGGCGGCTGTCTGGTTCATGCGGTTCGAGTACCCACTCCGACGCGGGATCGGCTGGGCCAAGCGGCCTAATCACTTGCTGTACCTGGGACGATCGCAGCGTGAGCGCGCGACTGGTCGGCTACTGGTCGGAGTCGGAGGTGTATCCCGGCTCGACCGAGTACACCGACCTGGGCTTCCGGGCCGACGGCTCGGGCTGGCAGTACTGGGCGAGCTGGAGCACGGCGTTCGTCGTCCACCGCTTCACCTGGCACGCACCGGAACCCGGCCGGCTCGTGCTGCACCTGCAGGCGGAGGTCGACGGCCGGTGGGCGCCCGGCGGAGCCCACCGCGTCGAAGGCCGGGAGCAGCTCGACACCCGGCTCGAACTGGCCTGGACGCTCGCGCCGGACCGGAAGCTGACCCTGGACCGCCCGCTCGACGAGATGCTCGGCGGCACGGAGTTCCTCCCCGTCACCGGCGGCGGCACGGACCCGACGCTCGGCTAGGCGGGCCGGCGGCGGATGGCGTCGAGCCCGGTCCAGCCACCGTTGACCGCGAGCACCGTCAGCACTTGTTCGGCCTGCTCGGCGAACTGCGCGAGGTCGTCGTGGAGCAGCGCCGCGCGTTCGCCGTCGAGCTGGTCGAAGTCGTCCCACCAGAGCCCGATCGCCGTGCCCGCCGCGAGGACGAGGCCCTGCACCAGGCGTTGAAGCCCGGGCGAGGGCGCGCCCGCCGTCTCGCGGTAGGCCGTCTCGATGTCGTCACAGGCGGTCAGCAGCTCCCGCAACCGGGCGACGGCCCCGGCGGGCGTGCCGTCCCAGGCGGCCGTCGGCCAGGTGCGGTCGGACAGTTCGAGCCACAGCCGCCAGCCGGCGACCAGCTCGGCTTCGTCGTGGGGCGTCCAGGACGCCGGAACCGGCCAGTACATCCTTCGAGGGTGACACCGCCGGAGCGGAAATCCGCCCCGGCGGTGGGTTATGTCTCATGTGGCGAAATTCAGCCGATCTCCCCGCTGATCACGGGCGGCACCGGCACGCACGGCGGCGTCTTGGCGTGGGCCGGGTCGAGGGCGTTGAGCACCAGCCCCTGCGCGACGGGGTCGTAGGTGATGCCGAGGTGGTCGGTGAAGTCGAGCCCGCAGACGTTCTGCAGCAGGATGTTCTTGACGTTCGGCGCGGCTTTGAGGAAAGCGCTCGTGTAGGGCGTGACGACGTCGTCGTAGCGGGTCTGGATGACGGTGTACTGGATGCCGTCGACGGTCTCACCACCGGCGTTGAGGTCGGTGAGGAAGTCCGACCCGACGGCCTGCTCGTTGCAGGACTGGCAAACGGTACCGAGCGCGGCCGGCACGCCGGGGATCATTTCGAGGGTGCTGAGCAGGCCGAAGAGATCGGTCCCGTGATTGGACGGCGACAGCCCGACGAGCCGGCTGATCTTGGTCGCGCCACCGAGGTACTTGATCCAGTACCGGATGTTCATCCCGCCCTGCGAGTGCCCGACGACGTCGAGCTTGCTCGCCCCGGTCGCCGCCAGGATCTTGTCCCCGTAGGCGGCAAGCGCTTTCGCGGTGTCGGCGACGGGCCCGACGGTCTGCAGGAAGCTCCCGGGCGCGCCGCCGAAGTTGCCGGCGAAGACGCAGTAGCCGGCGTTGGCGAGCTTCTGCGAGAGGTTGGCCCAGTTCTCGTAGGCGTTGGCGGTGGTCCCGTTGGAGAGCAGCACGGGATTGGGGTGCTTGTCGCTGGGTTTGCAGTTCCAGTCGTTCGCCCCGGGCGGCGCGATGGTCGGGGCGCCGAGCGAGTAGAGGGCGGCGGTGAGGATGTTGGGCTGCACGGGCCCAGTGGGTTCTCGTTCGGCTGCTTGGACGGTCCCGGCCCCCAGTACGAGCGCCGCCACCGCAGCGACGACCGCCGTAAGCCACCTGCGCGTCATGCCCATCCGATTCACCTCTCTGTGAAGGATGGTGATCCACGTCACCGAATGGTTAACGCGCGGGTAACATGTCCGGACACTCCCCCTGGTGAGTGATTTTCTTTCGGCCTTTGACCTGCTACGAGTGACACAAAGCGGGTCGAGTGACACTCACGGACATGACAAAGCCCCCGGCACCGCGTGGGCGCCGGGGGCTTTGGTGGGTCGGAAGCGATCAGCCCTTGAGCAGGGCTCGCGCCATGACGACCTTCTGGATCTGGTTGGTGCCTTCGTAGATCTGCGTGATCTTCGCGTCGCGCATCATGCGCTCCACGGGGAAGTCGCGGGTGTAGCCGGCGCCGCCGAAGAGCTGGACTGCGTCCGTCGTCACCTCCATCGCGATGTCCGACGCGTACGTCTTCGCCGCCGAGGCCATGAAGCCCGCGCGCTTGTCGCCGCGCTCCGATGCCGCTGCCGAGGCGTACACCAGGTGGCGGGCCGCCTCGATCTTCGTGCCCATGTCGGCCAGCATGAACTGGACGCCCTGGAACTCGGCGATCGACTTGCCGAACTGCTTGCGGTCCTTCACGTACGCGATCGCCGCGTCCAGCGCGCCCTGGGCGATGCCCAGTGCCTGCGCGCCGATCGTCGGGCGGGTGTGGTCCAGCGTGCGCAGGGCCGTCTTCAGGCCCGTGCCCGGCTCGCCGATGATGCGGTCCTCGGGGATCGTGCAGTTCTCGAAGTAGATCTCGCGCGTCGGGGAGCCCTTGATGCCGAGCTTCTTCTCCTTCGGGCCCACCGAGAAGCCCGGGTCGTCCTTGTGCACGACGAACGCCGAGATGCCGTTGGCCTTCTTCTCCGCGTCCGGGTCGGTCACCACCATCACCGTGTACCAGGTCGACTCGCCCGCGTTGGTGATCCAGCACTTGGTGCCGTTGAGCACCCAGTGGTCGCCGTCGAGCCGGGCACGCGCGCGCATCGACGCCGTGTCCGAGCCCGCTTCGCGCTCCGAAAGCGCGTACGACGCCGAAGCCTCGCCCGACGCGATCGAGGGCAGCACCAGCTTCTTCACGCTCTCCGAGCCGGACAGGATGATCGGCTGCGTGCCGAGCTTGTTCACCGCCGGGATCAGCGACGCCGACGCGTCGACCCGCGCGACCTCTTCGATCACGATGCAGGCGCCCACGGCGTCCGCGCCCTGGCCGTCGTACTCCTCGCCGATGTGGACGGCGTTGAACCCGGACTTGACCAGCGCGTTGTACGCCTCGATCGGGTAGCGCTCGTTCTCGTCGACCTCGGCCGCGTACGGCGCGATCTCCTTCTCGGCCAGGGCCCGGACCGCGGCCCGCAGCTCCTCGTGCTCCTCGGCAAGCTGGTACAGGCCTTCGGTCACTTCCGGTCACCTTCTCTACGACGTCGGGAGGGTTCCGTCGATGTTAGCGCTCGTTCACACACTGCGGCCGCCTCGTCCTTGTGTCCTTGACCGCAGAATTCGTACAGTCGAGTGATGCCGCTCACCGCGCCGACGACGCCGCCCGGTTTGCCCGCCTCCCTCGACTACCCCGAAGTTCCGGTCGGTTCGCTCATCGCCGCCGGCGCCACCCGGTGGGGTGATCGGACCGCCTTCGCCCACGACGGCCGCAGCCTCACCTTCGCCGAGACCTACCGCGCGGCCTGCCGCTTCGCCCACGCGCTGCGGGCGCGGGGCATCGGCCGCGGTGACGTCGTGGCGCTGCACCTGCCGAACTGCCTGGCCTTCCCGGTCGCCTACTACGGCACGCTGCTGGCCGGGGCGACCTTCAGCCCGGCCAACCCGCTGCTCCCGCCGGACGACCTCGCCTTCCAGCTCGCCGACTGCGAAGCCGCCGCCGTCGTGACGTTCGGGCCGGTCGCCGGGGTGCTGGCGAGCGTCGCCGACCGGATCCCGGCCCGGCTGACGGTCGTCGTGGGCCCCACCGCCGACCTGCCCGACGGCGCCGTCGAGTTCGAGGCCTTCCAGGACGGCCACCCGGACACGCGCCCCGAGGTCGAGCTGTCCCTGCACGACGACCTCGCGCACCTCGCCTACACCGGCGGCACCACCGGCCGTTCGAAGGGCGTGCGGCTGTCGCACCGCAACGTCGTGGTCAACACCCTGCAGCACTCGTGCTGGGGCAGCGGCTCCGTCCCGGCGCTCGACGCCCACGGCGACGTCACCCTCGACCAGGTCGGCAGCGCGGACGAGTGGCCGACGCGCCTCGGCACCGGCGTCGCGATCAACCTGACGCCGTGGTTCCACGCGATGGGCATCATCGGCGGCATGAACGCGGCGGTGATCGCCGGCACGACGATCGTCCTGCACTCGCGCTTCGACCCGCCGGCCTACGTCGCCGACGCCGAACGGCTGCGCATCACCGGCATCGGCGGCGCGCCCGCGCTGTTCGCCGCCCTGCTCGCGACGCCGTCGTTCCACACCGCGGACCTCTCGTCGGTGCGCGCGATCGGCTCGGGTGCGGCGCCGATGAACCACGCGATGATCAACGCGCTGCGCGAGCGGTTCCCGGGCGTGGTGGTCAGCGAGGGGTACGGCCTCACCGAGGCGACGATGGGCGCGATCATCTCGCCGACGTACGCCTCGGGCACCCGCAAGGTCGGCTCGGTCGGCGTGCCGATCTTCGACACCGAGGTCAAGGTCGTCCCGGCCGAAGGCGGCGAAGACCCGCTGCCGGCGGGCGAGAAGGGCGAGGTCTGCCTGCGCGGGCCGCAGATCATGCTCGGCTACCGCAACCGCCCGGAGGAGACGGCGGCCGCCCTCGTCGACGGCTGGCTCCACACCGGCGACGTCGGCATCCTCGACGCCGACGGCTACCTGTCCATCGTGGACCGCAAGAAGGACATGCTGCTGTACAAGGGCTACAACGTCTTCCCGCGCGAGCTGGAGGAGCTGCTGATCACGATGCCCGGCGTCGCGGCGGCGGCCGTGGTGGGCCGGCCCGACACCGAGGTCGGCGAGCTGCCGGTCGCGTTCGTGGTGCCGCGCGGCTCGCTGGACGCCGACGAGCTGATGGCCGCGGTCAACGAGAAGGTGACGCCCTACAAGCGGTTGCGGGAGATCCACGTCGTCGATCAGATCCCGGTGTCCGCCGCCGGGAAGGTGCTCAAGCGGGAGCTACGGCAGCAGCTGATCGGCGAGCTGCCCGGCTAGCCGGTCGCCGGACAGGAGCGTGCCCGCCTGCTTGACGTGCTTGAGCAGCGGGGAGACCTCCATGCTCAGCAGCCCGGGCAGTGAGCCGATCCGGTCCGAGGTGAACTCGTACAGCTCGTCGAGGTCACGGCAGTGCGTGACGGCGTGGACGTTGTGTGGCCCGGAAACCGCCGCGGCGAAGGCGATTTCCGGCATCTGCGCGAGCGTGCGCCCGACGTCCTTGACCGCCGACGGGTGCACGCGCAGCCAGAGGCTCGCCCGGGCGTGGTAGCCGAGCGCCACGGCCGCGATCTCGACGTCGATGTGGACGACGCGCAGCCGGACCAGCGTCTCCAGCCGGCGGGCGGCGCGGCCGGGCGTCAGGTCCGCCGCCGCGGCGAGGTCGACCAGGGCGGCGCGGCCGTCCGCGGCGAGGACGTCGAGCAGCTTCTCGTCCGCGGCGGTGAGCCGCACGGGATCCCTGGCCACGACCGGGGCTTCGGTGAACGGCGACTCGTCGCTCCCGAGCATCGACTCCTGCTCGGGAGTCAGCGTGCCCCGGAGCGCGGCCCAGTAGTGCCCGCGGCCGCCGACGAACTGGCGGAGCATCGCCGACGCGTGGATGTCGAGGACGGCCGCGGTCCGCGGCAGCTGCTGGCCGAGCAGGTCGTCGCGCTGTTCCCGGGTACGCGACCGCACCGCGAACCCGACTTCGGAGCCGCCCGCGCTGAGCCCGACCCAGCTGACGTCGTCGCGCTTCGCGAGCGCGTCGGCGATGGCCGCGGCGCTGCCGGGACGGCACCGCAGCCGCACCAGCCACTTGCTCTGACCCAGCGCCCCCGGGTCGACGATGCCCGCGACGCGGATGACGCCCTCCCCGCGAAGCCGCCGATAACGCCGGCCGACCGCGTTCTCGGTGACGCCGAGCACGGCCGCGATCGAGGCGAACGAGGCCCGCGGAGCGACCTGCAGCGCCCGGATGAGACGCACATCGTCGGGCTGCACAGTGACGGATTCGGCCATCGACGCTCCTCTCGTCGAGGCAATCCTACAAATCCGCCTTCCGGACGGGCGCGATCGGCGGTGGGCCGGACAGACTCGGAGCGCACCCGGCCGAAGGGAACAGCCATGAAGACCGCCCTCATCATCGGGGCCTCGCGCGGACTCGGTCACGCGATCGCCGCCGAACTCGCCACCCGCGGGTGGCACGTCCTCGGCACGGTCCGCGACCCGGCCGCCCGGACACCCCTGCACGACCTCGTGGACGCGTCCGGCGGGCGCGTCGAGGTCGAGCACCTCGACATCACCGAGCCCGATCAGCTGCCGCCCCTGCGCGACCGGCTCGCCGGCCGACGGCTCGACCTGCTCTTCGTCAACGCGGGCACCACGAACAACCCGGCGACGCCGATCGGCGAGGTCTCGACGGCCGACTTCGTCGACGTCATGGTCACCAACGCGCTCAGCCCCCTGCGCGTTATCGAGGCGCTCCAGGACCTCGTGCCCGCCGACGGCCTCATCGGCGCGATGTCGTCGGGCCAGGGCAGCATCACGAACAACACGGCCGGCTCCCGCGAGGTCTACCGCGCCAGCAAGGCGGCGCTGAACATGCTCATGCGCAGCTTCGCCGCCCGGCAGGCCGACCGGGCCCTGCTGCTCATGGCTCCCGGCTGGATCCGCACCGCCCTCGGCGGCGACCAGGCGCCGTTCAGCCTCGAGGAGACCGTGCCGCTGATCGTCGACGTCCTGCTGGCCAAGCTCGGCAAACCCGGACTCGAGTTCCTCGACCGCACGGGCGAGACCGTGCCGTGGTGACCCGCTAGTGGCCGGTCTTCGCGCGCAGGGCCGCGTCCTTGTCCAGGACCAGCTTCTCCAGGTCCTGCTGGAACGTCGCCATCTTCGAGCGCAGGCCCTCGTCCGACGCCGCCAGGATGCGGACCGCCAGCAGGCCCGCGTTGCGCGCGCCGCCCACCGAGACCGTCGCCACCGGGACGCCCGCCGGCATCTGGACGATCGACAGCAGCGAGTCCAGCCCGTCCAGGTACTTCAGCGGGACCGGGACGCCGATCACCGGCAGCACCGTCGCCGACGCCACCATGCCCGGCAGGTGCGCCGCGCCGCCCGCGCCCGCGATGATCACGCGGATGCCGCGGGCCACCGCCGACGTCGCGTAGTCCAGCATGCGCTGCGGCGTGCGGTGCGCCGAGTAGACGCCGACCTCGTACTCGACGCCGAACTCGTCCAGCGCCGCACCGGCCGCCTCGAGGGTCGGCCAGTCCGAGTCGCTGCCCATGATCACGCCCACCTGCGGCGCCATAGCTGTTCTCCTAGTGGATTTCGTAGCCGTCGAGCCAGACGGCGTGGGACAGCCAGTGCGCCGACAGCAGCGCGCGGTTGCGCAGGTCGTCCATGCGCTCGCCGGTGAAGTTGACGTGCCCGAGCTTGCGGCCCGGCCGCTCCTGCTTGCCGTAGAGGTGCACCCGCACCTCCGGGTACCGCGCGAACAGGTGGTGCAGCCGCTCGTCCGGGCCCATTTCGGGCAGCTCCGGCGCACCCAGCACGTTGGCCATCACGCACGCCGGCGCGATCAGGTCCGTGCGGCCCAGCGGGTAGTCGAGCACCGCCCGCAGGTGCTGCTCGAACTGCGACGTGCGCGCGCCGTCCATGGTCCAGTGCCCGGAGTTGTGCGGGCGCATCGCCAGCTCGTTGACCAGCAGCCCGGTGTCCGTCTCGAACAGCTCGACCGCGAGCAGCCCGGTGACGTCCAGCGTCGACGCGACCCGCAGCGCCAGGTCCTGCGCCTCGTGCACGCGCTCCGGCGCGAGCCCCGGCGCCGGGGCCAGCACCTCGGTGTTGATGCCGCCGGTCTGCACCGTCTCCACCACGGGGTACGCCGCGCCCTGGCCGAAGGGCGAGCGGGCGACGAGCGCGGCCAGCTCCCGCCGCATCGCCACCTTCTCCTCGACCAGCAGTGCCGTGCCCGCTTCCAGGAGCTCCGGCACGGTCTCGCGGGCGTGCCGCGCGGTGTCCAGCATCCAGACGCCGCGGCCGTCGTACCCGCCGGTCGACGCCTTGAGCACGACGGGCCAGCCGTGCTCGCCGCCGAACTTCACCACGTCGTCCACAGTGGACACCTCGGCGAAGGCCGGGCCCGGCACGCCGAGGCCCGCCATCATCTCGCGCATCACCAGCTTGTTCTGCGCGAAACCCAGCGCCGACGGGGCCGGCCGGATGAGGTAACCCTCCATCGCCAGCGTCAGCAGGTGCTCGCCCGGCACGTGCTCGTGGTCGAACGTGACCACGTCGACCGACGCCGCGAACTTCCGCAGCGCGTCGAGGTCGGTGTGGTGCCCCAGCACGACGTCACCCGCGACGAGCCCCGCGGCTTCGTTCTCCCCCGCCGCGAGCACGCGCAGGGACTGGCCGAGGGAGATCGCCGCCTGGTGGGTCATCCGGGCCAGCTGTCCGCCGCCCACCATGCCCACGACGGGCAGACCGGTGTGTTTGTCCATAGCGCCAGCCAGCCTAAACGGTCACCAAGCCGGTCGACCGCCGGACCAGACGAAGCTCACGCGCCGCGAGCCCAAGGATCCCGGCCGCCGCCGCGAGGACGTAGACGTTGCCGATGATCGACCAGCCCAGGCCCCAGCCGAACTCGCGATCGCCGCCGTTGGGCACCAGCATCACGATCTGCGAGGCGAACAGCACCGCGACCGCCGCCGCGGCCCACCACCGCGCCTTGACCACCAGCAGCGTGAGCAAGGGCACGCACCAGACCCAGTGGTGTGACCACGACACCGGCGACAGCAGCAGCCCGTAGAACGCCGTCACGAGCAACGCCGCCGTGTTCTCCTCTCGCCGGTGCAGCCGCACGACCAGCCACACCGCGGGCACGGCGAGCACCGCCGCCACCCCGACCGCCACCGCCAGCGACCAGGACGCGAGATGCGTGGCCCGGTTGACCAGCCCGTTGAGCGACTGGTTGAAGATCCAGTGCACCGACCCGACCCGGGTCGGGTCGGTCGCCGAATCCCGCCAGAACCGCACCGCGTCGACCGGGATGACCGCGAACATCACCGCTTCGAGCCCCACGAACGTACCGAGCGCGCGTAGCCCGTCCTTCCACCTCCCGGTGAAGAACAGGTGCGGTACGAAGATCAACGGGGTCAGCTTGATCGCCGCCGCCACGCCGATCAGCACGCCCGCCCAGCGCGACCCACGCTGCGAGAGCACCAGGACGTCCAGCACCACGAACGCCATCAGTATCAAGTTGATCTGGCCCAAGAACAGCGTCTTCCAGACCGGTTCCAGCGCCAGCGCGATGGCCGTTCCCGCCGGCAGCGCCCACCAGCTTCTTCCCAGAAGCGACGAGTGCCCCGGCGACGACAGCACCACCGTGATCACGACCATAAGGGCGACCACCGACAAAAACGCGATCACGCCCCACACCAGGCCGGACGGCACCAGCGCGAGCGGCAGGAACAGCGGCGCGGCGGCCGGGGTGTAGGTGAACGGCAGCCGCACCCAGTCGGGCAACGCCGTCAGCACGTCCCGCGTGTAGAGCGGGTCGCCGTGCAGCAGCGTCAACGCCCCGGCGCGGTACACGGCGCTGTCCGCGCCCAGGTGCCACCCGGCCAGCCAGACGACGACGCCGAGCGCCAGCACCAGCACCGCGATCCCGCCGGCCAGGAGCCGGCCCCGCACCTCAGACGCCGGTCGTGACGTCGACATGCTCGTCCGCGGCGGCCCTCTTCCGCGCCCGCCGCTGCAGGCCCCAGCGCAGCACGAGCGCCACGGCCAGCACGACCGGCATCAGGATGTAGGCGTCCCCCAGGATGTTCTGCCAGACCGTCCAGTGCAGCTCGACGTTGCGGCCGTTCGGCAGGATCAGCAGCACGCAGCTGACGAACACGAACGCCGCGAGGAACGTCCCGACCCAGCGCTTCCACGCCGTCTTCGGGGTGGTCTTCGGCAGCCGCGACACCAGCAGCACGATCAGCGGGATCACCCACACCCAGTGGTGCGTCCACGAAATCGGCGAGATCAGCAGCGTCCAGAACGCGGTGACGAGCAGTGCGGCCAGCGCCTGGCCCTTGCGGTGGAAGCGGATCAGCAGCCACAGCGCCGGGATCGCGAGCAGCGCGCCGATGCCCATCGCCGCCTTCGACGCCCACGGCGCGAGGTCGGTGGCCCGGTTCATCAGCGCGTTCAGCGACTGGTTGCCGGCCCAGTGCACCGGCCCGATCCGGCCGGTGTCCGGCAGCGTCACGGTCCAGTACTTGGCGGCGTCGTGCGAGTTGATCAGGAACATCAGCCCCTGCAGCACGACGAACGTGGCGAAGCCGCGGATCGCGTCCATCCGCCGGCCGGTGATGAACAGGTGCCCGAGGAAGACCAGCGGGGTCAGCTTGATCGCCGCCGCGACGCCGACCAGCACACCGCCCCAGCGGCTCCCCCGCGCGCCGATGACCAGCATGTCCAGCAGGATCATGGCCATCAGGACCAGGTTGATCTGGCCGAGGAAGATCGTCCGCCACACCGGTTCGAGGCCGAGGAAGACCAGGAAGAACACGATGGTCGAGCGGGCGGGCGAGGCCCACCAGCGCGGGCCGTCGGCGGCCGGACGGGGCAGCGCGCCGATCGCGATCCGGATCGACAGCGCCATCGCCGCCAGCGAGATCGCGGTGATCAGGCCCCAGGAGATCTGCGTCGGGAACGCGGCGAGCGGCACGAAGATCAGCGCGGCCGTCGGCGGGTAGGTGAACGGCAGCAGCGCCCACCACGGCTCGGGGGCCAGCGTGTTCGCGTCGTAGAGGGAGTCACCGTGCAGCAGCGTGAGCGCGCCGGCCCGGTAGACCGCGCTGTCGACGCCGAGCACCCAGTCGTGCTGCCAGCCCCAGATGCCGTACCCGATCGCCACCAGCGGGATCACCGCGAGGATCAGCATCGACCGTGGACGGACGGACAGCCGGGCGAGTGACTTCCGCAGGGCCAGGCGGTGCGGCGATCTGGCCGCGACTGCGCCGTCGACGTCGGTGGATACGGTCCGGGTCACCTCACCAGGAAATCATGAGCCGTCCGATCCGGGTCAGACGGCCCCGGGCAGAACCGGACATTTCACGCTTACTACACGCGGGCAAGGTGTGCCAGCAGGTCGCAGGCCATTTCGTGGGTCGCGGGCAGCCGGACCGCGGACACCCGGGGCCGGCCGGCGTCGGCCAGCTGCGAATCCACGGAAAGCCGCTCGTGCAAGGCCCTTCGCAGCGCGACGCCGTGCGAAGCGACTCGCTCGTCCTTCGGGACCAGCGCGGCCACGACGGACGGCCCCAGCGAGGCGACGCTCTGCCCGCTGTCGAACACCGCCCGCAGCGCGTCCGCGACCAGGATCATCCCGGTCAGCCGCGGGAACCCGGTGACCGTGCTGAGGTCGACCGAGACGACCAGCAGCACGTGGTCCTCGGCGGCCGGCCGCTCGCGCGCGGCGGCGGCCCGGTAGACCTCGTAGAGCCGGGTGCGCAGGTAGGCGGCCGAGGGCAGCCCGGTCAGCGGGTCGGTGACCTCGGTGTGCACGAGCTGGTCGGTGGCGACGTCGGCCCAGGCCAGCGCGGTGGTCCGCAGCAGCCGCGCCGGCGTGGCGTCGACGTCCGGGGAGACGAACCCGTCGTCGCCGTGGTCGAGCACCGCGTGCAGCGCGGCCAGGTCGGCGAGGGTTTCCGCGAGCCCGGCGCCGGCCGCCGCCCGGGCGCGGGCCAGCCCGGCCAACGCGGTTTCGGCGGCTTCGACGCGTCCCTTGGCCATCACGGCGGCGCAGACGGCGTCCACCTCGGGCAGGGCCCAGTCGCTGGGGAACCGCCACCCGGCGGCCAGGCTGGCGGTGCGCCAGCGGGCACGCAGGGTGCGCAGGGCGCGGTCGGCGAGCGGGGCGTCACCGGGACCGGAGCGCGTAGCCGGAACGTCCACTGGCGGCCTGCCCCTTTCGTCCGGTCCGTGTCGATCTTGCTCGGTGCTTCACGGTGAGGACGTGCCCCACCGGACCCCGTGACGCGTACTCGCGAGTTTTGTTAAGAAGCTTTTCCACGGCGCGACCCGGGAGCGGGTGATTTCGATCCGCCGTCGGAGTCAACACCCCGACCACGACGTGACGGCCCGGGGTGGGTCAGTCACACTTGTCTCGCGTCGCGGACCCGCCTGTAATGGCAGGTCCTGGCCCTAACCGACCGAGGAGTGCCGTGTCCACCGTTCCCGCCGATCTCAGCGGAAAGAGTGACGCCGAGCTGATCGCCGAGGTCCGCGCCGGGAAGATCGAGTCGTACGGGCCGCTTTACGAACGTCACACCGGTGCGGCGCACAACCTCGCTCGTCAGCTGGCCCGTTCGAGCTCGGAAGCCGACGACCTGGTGTCCGAGGCGTTCGCGAAGGTGCTGGACACGCTGCGTGGCGGCAAGGGCCCCGACACAGCCTTCCGGGCGTACTTGCTGACTGCGCTGCGTCACACCGCGTACGACCGCACGCGCAAGGAACGCAAGGTCGACCTCAACGAGGACATGGCGGACGTCAAGGGCGCCGCGGCCGAGGCGCTGACCGTGCCGTTCTCCGACACCGCCGTCGCCGGGCTCGAGCGGACGATGGCCGCGAAGGCGTTCGCGCGGCTGCCCGAGCGCTGGCAGGCGGTGCTCTGGCACACCGAAATCGAGCAGCAGAGCCCGGCCGAGGTCGCGCCGCTGCTGGGGCTGACCGCGAACGGCGTCTCGGCGCTCGCCTACCGCGCCCGTGAGGGGCTGCGCCAGGCCTACCTGCAGGTCCACCTGCAGGAGAACGCCGAGGAACGCTGCCGCGCCTGCGCCGAGCGGCTCGGCGCGTGGACCCGCGACGGGCTGTCCAAGCGCGAACGCTCCCAGGTCGAGAACCACCTCGACGAGTGCGAGAACTGCCGGGCGCTGGCCGCGGAGCTGGCCGACGTCAACGGCGGGCTGCGCGCGATCATCGCCCCGATCGTCCTGGGCGGTGCGGCGCTCGGCTACCTCGCGACCATCGGTGCCGCGAAGGCGAGCGCGGCCACCGCGGCGGCTGCCGGAGCGGCCGCCGCCGGTGCCGCCGCGGCCGGGGGCAAGGCCGGTGCGGCCGCGGGTGCCGCCGCGGCCGGACCCCGTCAGTTCGCCGGAGTCGCCGCCTCGGGCACGGCGATCGTCGCGGCCGTCGTCATCGCGCTCACCGCCGGCGGCGGCGCGCAGGAGATCCCCGTCGCGGCCCAGGTGCCGCCGCCGGCGGTCCAGCCGGTCAACCCGCCGGCCCCGAAGCCGCAGCCACCGGCCCCGCCCGCACCGCCGCAGCCGCCCGCGCCGCCCCCGGCCCCGCCCGTCGAGCCCGCCGCCCCGCCGGTCGCGCCGCCCGCACCCGCGCCGCCCGCCCCGGCACCGCCGGCACCGGCGCCCGCGTCGATGTCCGCGACGACCCCGCCCGAAGGCGTCGAGCTCAGCCCCGGCTCCGCGACGAACCTGCCCATCACCGTGCGCAACGACGGCGGGAGCCCGTCCGAGCCCGTCGCGGTCGCGCTGAAGCTGCCGCCGGGCGTGCACGCGGTCGACGCCGGCGGTGGCGGCGCCCCGATGGCGTTCGCCCAGGACGGCAGCCCGATCTCGGTGAACTGCCCGGGCGGCGACGGCACGGTGACGTGCAAGACCGGCGCCGGCCTGCAACCCGGCCAGAGCGCGACGCTGAACTTCCACCTCCGGGCCGACGACGACGCCATGGGCGGCACGGTCACCGGGTCGGTCACCGCGGGCGTGCAGATCAACGTCGCCGTGAGCGTCAAGGTCACCGTGAAGCTGCCGCCGGACGCAGTGGTCCTGGAAGCACAGGGCGACGGGCTTTCGGCTTTCCCGTGGACCCGCAACCCGCTGGTCTACGTGCGCGTCCGCAACACCGGCGACTCGACGAAGCCGGTCACGGTCACCTTCGACCACCCGCTGTGGCAGTGGTGGAGCCTGCGCGGCTTCCCGTGCGCGCCGTCCGGCGAGGGCGCGACCTGCACGACGAACAGCGCGCTGGCGCCCGGCCAGCACGTCAACCTGTGGGTGCGGCTGAAGGGACGTCCCGACGACGGGCGCGTCACGATCACCGCGAAGCTCGGCAAGGCGTCGGCGGAGCCGGTGACCGTGGACTTCGGCTGCTACCACCACTGGTGCGGCAAGGACCCGCGGCCGCCGACGACGACACCGTCGACCACGCCGTCCAAGCCGACTCCGACGTCGCCCACGAAACCGACGTCCACCCCGCCGGCGACGACCACGAAGACCACGCCGACGACCGCACCCCCGACATCGAAGACCACGACGAGCGCGCCGCCGCGGCCGACCACGAAGCCGGGCAACCAGCCGCCGACCGTCACCCCCGAGAGGGGATTCGGCTGGCTGACCGGGTAGCGTCCGCGCGGTGCGCGAGCTGCTGAAAAAGCATCGCGAGCTCCTCCGCTTCGCCGTCGTCGGCGGGATCAGCTTCGTGATCACGATGTCCGTCAACTACGGCCTGAAGTTCACCGTGCTGCGGACCCACCCGGTGACGGCTCTGATCGTCGGCGTCCTGGTCGCGACGATCTTCTCCTACGTCGCCAACCGCGAGTGGTCGTTCCGCACCCGCGGCGGCCGCGAGCGGGCGCACGAGGCGGCGCTGTTCTTCCTGATCAGCGGCATCGCGCTGGGCCTGAACGCGCTGCCGCAGTGGTTCTCGCGGTACGTGCTGGACCTGCAGGCGCCGCGGCTGTCGCCGTTCGGCGTCGAGGTGGCCGACTTCGTCAGCGGCATCATCATCGGGACCCTGCTCGGCACGGTGTTCCGCTGGTGGGCGTTCAAGAAGTGGGTCTTCCCGGAGGAGGCCGCGCGCGGCGAGGTCCAGGTCACGGATGATCCGGACATTCAGGACCGCAAAGCCGCCTGAACCACGGGTTTACGCGGTGTGCTCCTAGACTGCATCGTGTGACCGTTGTGGAAACCGTGCTCAAGCGCACGCCGGAGCCGCTGCGTTCGGTGCTGATCAAGCACCGGGAGCTGCTGAAGTTCGGGATCGTGGGCGGCACGACGTTCCTCGTCGACAACGGCGTCTGGTACTTCCTGAAGCTGTCGGTGCTGGAGTCGAAACCGACCACGGCGAAGGCGATCGCGATCATCGTCGCGACGATCGTGTCGTACATCCTGAACCGCGAGTGGTCGTTCCGCACCCGCGGCGGCCGGGAGCGCCACCACGAGGCGGCGCTGTTCTTCGTGATCAGCGGCATCGCGGTCGTGGTGAACCTGATCCCGCTGTACGTCTCGCGGTACGTGCTGGACCTGGAGGTCCCCCACGTGACGCGGCTGGTGCAGGAGGTCGCGGACTTCGCGAGCGGGTCGATCATCGGCATGCTGCTGGCGATGTTCTTCCGCTTCTGGGGCTTCAAGAAGTGGGTCTTCCCGGACGAGCTGGGCGAGCGCCGTCGCGACAACGGCGACGTGACCCGTCTGCACTGAGCACATTCGGTAAACTACTTGTCTTCTGACATGTAGTTGTCTACAGTCATCTCGTCAGTGTTCCTTCGTGAGGACGCCGTCCGGGTTCGGCCGGGCGAGCGGGACGATTCGAGGTGGTTTCCGAGCGCGAAGAGGTCGCACCCGTCCGCGGGTGACGATGGAGCCTTTTCCCGACTCGACGGGACGCGTTTTCCTGCGCGTCCGGACATCTCTCGTCCCTTCTTCACGAGGACATCCCTTGATCACAACCGCGCCTTCGCGCGCTCGAAAACCTGCCCTCGCCGGACTCTTCCTGTCCGTTTTCCTCGCGATGCTCGACGCCCAGGTCGTCGCCACCGCGCTCCCCCGGGTCGCCGCCGAGTTCGGCGGGACCGGGTCCTACGCCTGGGTCACCACCGCCTACCTGCTCGCCGGGAGCGTCACCGCTCCCCTGTACGGCAAGCTCGGCGACGTCTTCGGCCGCAAACGTGTGCTCCTGGCCGCGCTCGCCCTGTTCCTGCTCGGTTCGCTCGCCTGCGGCCTGGCGCCGTCGGCCGGTTTGCTCGTCGCCGGGCGGGTGCTGCAGGGCGCCGGCTCCGGAGGCCTCTTCGTCTCTGTCGGCGCTTCTCTCGGCGAGATGTTCACGCCTCGCGAAGGCGCGAAGTACTTCGGGTGGTTCTCGATCTGCTTCGCCGTCGCGTCGCTCGCCGGGCCGGTCGTCGGCGGGGTGTTGACCGGGGTCGCCGGGTGGCGGTCGATCTTCCTGGTCAACCTGCCGCTCGGCCTAGTCGCCGTCGCGCTCCTCAAGACCCTCGACCTGCCGAGACGACGACGTGAAGCGCCTTTCGACTTCGCCGGCGTCATCCTGCTCGGCGGGGCGATCACCGGGTTCACCCTGCTCACGCCGTGGTCGATCGGCCTCGGCGCGGTGGCGGCCGTCGCGTTCGTCTTCACCGAGCGAAAAGCCGAAGCGCCCGTGCTGCCCCTACGTCTCTTCAAGGACCGCACGTTCACCGTGTCCGTCGTGCTCAGCGTGCTCGCCGGCTTCGCGTTCCTCGGCTCGATCAACTACGTCGCGGTCCTCCTGCAGGCCGACGCCGGCCCGGCGGAAGGCGGGCTGCGGCTGGTGCCGATGACGCTCGCCGTCTCGCTGTCGTCGGTGATCGCGAGCAGGATCATCGCCCGCACCGGCGCCTATCGCTGGGCGCCGCGGCTGAGCATGGCGCTCGGCCTGATCGCCGTCGCCGGCCTGGCCACGCTGCACGAGCTGCCCCTGATCCTGGGCTGCCTGGTCGTCTTCGGCCTCGCGGCCGGGCTCAACCTGCAGGTCCTCGCCATGGCGACGCAGAACACCGCACCACCGGCGGACCGCGGCGCCGTCGCCGCCGGCGTCAACCTCGCCCGCGCGCTCGGCTCGAGCCTCGGCCCGGTCGCGCTCGGCTTCGCCTACCAAGCCGGCACGCACGGCGTCTTCCTCGCCCTGCTGCCCGTCCTCGCGCTCGCCCTCGTGACGGCGTTCGCACTCCCGCACGTCCCGCTCGAAGGAGCATCCCGATGATCTTCGTCCTCGGCGCCACCGGCAAGGTCGGCCGCGCCCTCGTTCCCGCCCTCCTCGACGCCGGCGCCGCCGTCCGCGCCCTGACCCGCGACCCGGCCAAGGCCCGCATCGACCCGCGCGCCGAAGTCGTCCAGGCCGACCTCGACACCGCCGACCTGCCCGCGCTCCTCGACGGCGCGGACCGCGTTTTCGTGCTGACCCAAGGCCACAGCGCCGGCCGTGAAGCCGCGGTCGCGCAGGCCGCCGCCCGAGCCGGCGCCACCCACCTCGTCAAGCTGTCCACCACCGGTGTCCACTTCGGACAGACGGACCCGATCACCCGCGCCCACGCCGAAGCCGAGCAGGCGGTCCGCGAAGCCGGGCCCGCGTGGACGATCCTGCGGCCCGGCGCGTTCATGGACAACCGGTTCGCCTGGCGCGACACCATCCGCGACGAGAACGCCGTGTACGTCCCCGAAGGCGATCCGGCGTCCGCGCTGGTCCACGTCCGGGACATCGCCGCCGTCGCGACGCTCGCCCTCACGACGTCCGATCACGACGGCGCGACCCACGAGCTCACCGGCGGCGAAGCCCTCACGACCGAGCGGCAGGTCGCGACCCTCGCCGACGCCCTCGGCCGGCCGGTGAAGTACGTCGAAGAACCCGAAAGCGCCGCGCGCGAACGCATGATGCGGAAGTACGGCTGGCCCGCCGAAGCCGTCGACGGTTTCTTCGCGCTGAAGCGGGAGTCCGCCGAGCGCGAACACGTCGTCTTCGACACCGTCGAACGCCTGCTCGGACGGGCGCCGCTGACGTTCGCCGATTGGGCGCGTGAGAATGCGGCCGCCTTCCCCTACCATTACCGGGGGTGACGGGGGAGGTGACCGGATGGGCAAAGGCCTGCGCGTCCTCGTCGTGGACGACCACCCGCTGTTCCGGTTCGGCGTGTGCACGCTGCTGGACGCCGAACCCACGATCGAGATCGTCGGCGAGGCCGCCAGCGGTGCCGCCGCGGTCGACGCCGCGGCCGCGCTCCACCCGGACGTCGTGGTCATGGACCTGCACCTGCCCGACCTGTCCGGGATCCAGGCGACCCGGCACATCGCGGCCGTGAGCCCGGACACCGGCGTGCTGATGCTGACGATGGCCGACGAGAGCGAGTCGGTCTTCGCGGCGATGCGCGCCGGTGCCCGCGGCTACCTGCTCAAGGACGCCGAGCCGGACGAGATCATCCGCGCGGTGCAGGCGGTCGCGCGGCGCGAGGCGATCTTTGGCCCGGACATCGCGAACCGCGTGCTCGGCTTCTTCAACCAGCCACCGCCCGCGAGCGAGCCGGTGTTCCCGGAGCTGACCGTGCGCGAGCGCGAGGTCCTGTCCCTGATCGCGGCCGGGCACAGCAACGGCGTCATCGCGAACACCCTGTGCCTGAGCCCCAAAACGGTGCGTAACCACATTTCGAACGTCTTCGCCAAACTTCACGTCGCCGACCGCGCCGAAGCGATCGTCCGGGCGCGGGACGCGGGCCTCGGCCGGTCCTGACGGGCGCCCGTCCGGGCAACATCGGGACGCCGGTCCCATGCGCCCGGGACACCACAACGGGCATTCTGGTCAGGGTGAGGGGTGGAGCTCTCGCACCGTTCGAGGGGAATGGGTGACGATGTTCGAATCCGACAGGACGCCGGTGGTGGTCCGCGCCACCGATCCGATCCTGCACAACGGCGTCTGCATGGCGCTGCGTTCGCGGGACGAAGTCCGGGTGGTGGACGAGGAGGCGGGGGCGGTCGCGCTGCTGGTCGCCGACCGGCTCGACGAGACGATGACCAAGCTGCTGTCCGCGTTGCACCACCAGGGCTTCACCCGCATCGTGCTGGTCGCGGGCGAGGTCGACGACAACGAGATCCTCAACGCCGTCGAGCACGGGGTCTGCGCGGTCGCCCGCCGCGCCGACGCCGGGCCGGAGGTGCTCGTCCGGCTGATCAAGGCGGCCGCGGCCGGGGAAGGCGCGCTGCCGCCCGATCTGCTCGGCCGGCTGCTCAACCGGGTTTCCCGCCTGCAGCGCCAGGTGCTCCAGCCCCACGGGCTGCACATGGGCGGGATGAGCAACCGGGAGACGGAGGTGCTCCGGCTCGTCGCGGCGGGGTATTCGACGCAGGAGATCGCCGACGAATTGTGTTATTCACAGCGCACGGTGAAGAGCATCCTGCACGACGTGACCAACCGGTTCCAGTTGCGCAACCGTTCGCACGCGGTGGCGTACGCGCTGCGTGAAGGGTTGATCTGACCCATGATCGCCCAGGTCGACGAGGCTTTGTGCGAGCTGCTGCGGCCCTGCCTGCCGGCGGGGACGCAGATCCGCCTCGACCCGCCGAAGCCGGCCTGGCAGACGGAGTCGCAGGTGCGGAGCGTGGAGCTGTTCCTCTTCGCACTGCACGACGCGGCCGGGGAGGGAGAGCGCGCGGCCCGCCGCTGCGCGCTTTCCTACCTCGTCACGGCCCGGGCCGCGCAGGTGCGGGAGGAACACGACCTGCTCGACGCGGCGCTCCACGCGGTCCTCGAGGCGGAGCGGCTGCCCGCGGAAAGCGCTTCCCCGGTGCGGATGGCTTTGGCCGCAACGGATCCGACGGGACTTTGGACGAGCCTGGGCATGCCGGCCCGAGCCGGTTTCGTCCTGCGGGTGACGGCCGACGTCTAACGCGGGAGCCGCTCGGCCTGATCAGCCTTCCCGCCGTCGTAGTTCTTCGACGGCTCGGATTTCCTGCCTGATCAAGCCGACCGCGGTCGGTCGCCTTTCCGGCCCGGATCTCACCGGCGGCGTTTCGAGACAGTCACCAAGTCGGCAGCACCGAAGGTGCTGTTACGGACGCGAACACAAAAACAATCGCCGCCGCGCACTACTCGTTCTGCGGGTGACGGCCGACGTCTAACGCGGGACGCGCTCGGCGGGCCACCGCACTTCGGGGACGTCGCTCGGCCGCGGCACCTTCAAGAAGAGGCTGAACACCGCCGGCCGTCGGTTCGACAGCTCCAAGCGTCCGCCGTCCGCTTCCACCAGTGCCCGGGCCAACGCCAGCCCGACGCCCGTCGACCCGCCGCCGGAGAACCCGCGCTCGAAGATGTGCGGGGCCAGTTCGTCCGGCACGCCCGGGCCCGTGTCGCTGACCTCGACCACCACCGTGCCCTCGGCGTCGCCGCGGCGGGCGACCACCGTCACCGTGCCCGAGCCGTGCCTCAGTGCGTTGTCCAGCAGTACCCCGACCACCTCGCGCAGCCGTCCCGGCGTCGCGCGGGCCATCAGGCCGTCGGCCACGCGCATCCGCAGGTTGCGGCCCTCCGAGCGGAGCAGCTCTCGCCACTCCTGTGCCATCTCCGGCAGCTGCTTCGGCAGGTCCACCGGTTCCGCGCCGACCTCGCGGGCCGCGCGGGCCGCCGCCAGCAGCTCGTCGAGGGCCTCGGCCAGGCGGTCGGCCTGCTCCTGGGCGGCCTTCGACTCGTCGGCCACCTCTTCGTCCGGGTGCACCGTGAGCGGTTCCAGCCGCAGCTGCAACGCCGTCAGCCGGCTGCGCAGCTGGTGCGAGACGTCGCCGACGAGCTGGCGTTCGCGCTGGACGAGCTGGGCGAGCGCGGTGCCGGACGCGTCGAGCGCCTCGGCGACCATGTCGAGCTCGCCGACGCCGTAGCGGCTCGGGTCGGGCCGGAAGTCGCCGCCACCGAGACGGGACGCGCGTTCGGCTACGTGCCGCAGGGGCTTCGCCAGCCGTCTCGCCGTCGCGATCGCCACGACCGCGCCCGTGCCGATCGACAGCAGGACCAGCAGCACGACGACCAGCGTCACCGTCGTCTGCCGCTCGTGCATCGGGCCGGCCGGGACGGCGATCGCGACCTTGCCGTCGCGCGCGAGGTCGGCCGTCTCGGTGACGGTGTCCGGGCCGGGGTCGTTGCCGTAGCGCTTTTCCTGCTGGTTGGGGACCTGGACGGTGAGGATCCCGTTCGCGGGCACGGCGGCGCGCACCTGGTCGAGGTCGATCTCCTGGCCGTTGGCGATCTCGGTGTCGAGGATCGCCGCGGCCGCGCGGGCGTTCTCGGCGAGCGTCTCGCGGTAGCTCGACTCGATCTGCCAGCTCGCGACGATGCCCAGCGGGATGCCGAGAACCGCCGCCGTGACCGCGACGGCCAGCAGGATGGCCAGCAGGATGCGACGGCGCACGGCTTATTCGGCGTTGAACCGGAAGCCGACGCCGCGGACGGTCGCGATCCGCCGCTCGCCGTCGTGGGTCTTGCTGGTGCGCCCGGCGGCCTCGTCGGCGGCGATGGCGAGCTTCCGCCGCAGCCACGACATGTGCATGTCGAGCGTCTTGGACGTCTTCGACTCGAGGTCGTTCCAGACCTCGGCGAGGATCTCGTCGCGGCTGACGACCTGCCCCGCGCGGCTCATCAGCACGCGCAGCAGCTCGAACTCCTTGTTCGCCAGCTGCACCTCGTGCAGGTCGACGGTGACCAGCCGCGCGCCGAGGTCCATCCGCACGCCGCCGGCTTCGAGCACCTCCGGCACCCGGCGGCGCAGCAGCGCGCGGATCCGGGCGAGCAGCTCGGCGAGCCGGAACGGCTTGGCGACGTAGTCGTCGGCCCCCGCGTCCAGGCCCACGACGAAGTCGACCTCGTCGGTGCGTGCGGTGAGCATCAGGACGGGCAGCTCGGTGCCGTTGGCGCGCAGGCGCCGGCAGACCTCGAGGCCGTCCATGCCGGGCAGCCCGAGGTCGAGCACGAGCAGGTCGACTCTCTGGGCGGCGGTGGCGTCGAGCACCGAAGGGCCGTCGGTGACGACGTGGATCTCGTATCCCTCACGTTCGAGGGCGCGGGAGAGCGGTTCGGCGATGGCCGGATCGTCTTCGGCAAGTAGGACCATGCTCACCTGGCCAACTCTACGGCTCGGAGGCGTGAAACCATCGTGATCGTGCCTGGCTACGGAGATGATCTGGCCCTCGCCACCCGGCTGGCTGACGCCGCCGACGCGATCACGACGGCGCGGTTCCGCGCCCTGGACCTGAGGGTGGACCGCAAACCCGACCGCACCCCCGTGACCGACGCGGACACCGCCGTGGAGGACGCGATCCGCGCCCTGCTGGCCGCCGAACGCCCGGACGACGCGGTGCTCGGCGAGGAGCGCGGCGGGTCCGCCGCGACCGGCCGCGCGTGGGTGCTCGACCCGATCGACGGCACCAAGAACTTCCTCCGGGGTGTACCCGTCTGGGCGACCCTGATCGCCCTCGTGTCGGACGGCGACCCGGTGGTCGGCATGATCACCGCGCCGCTGCTGGGCCGTCGCTGGTGGGCGGCCACGGGTTCGGGCGCGTTCTCGTCCGACTCCGCCGGGACCCGGCCGCTGTCGGTTTCCGGCGTCTCGTCCCTTTCGGACGCTTATCTGTCCACGACGGACTTGAACTCGTGGACGACGTACCACTCGCGCGAGAAGTACCTGGACCTCGTGGACGCGTCCTGGGAAACTCGCGCGTTCGGCGACTTCTGGTCCCACGTGCTGGTGGCCGAGGGCGCCATGGACGTGGCGGCCGAGTGCATCGTGAACCCGTGGGACGTCGCGGCGGCGCAGGTGATCGTGACCGAGGCCGGCGGGCGGTTCAGCGACCTGGACGGTGCCGGGCGGTACGACAACGGGAGCGCGCTGTCGACCAACGGCCTGCTGCACGACGACGTGCTGGGGATCCTCAAGCGCTGACGGGATAGGCCGCTCGGCGGGTACTTCTTGACCGGTCTGAACCACCGGTGGTTCACTCCCAGTGCTCGCCGGGTCACCCCCGCTTTCTGACAACGTTGTCAGCCCTGGGTGCCCCGCTCACCCCGGGAGGAAGAGCATGCGCAGAGTCGTCACCGCGGCTTTGGTCATTCCCCTGTTCACGGCCATCGCGGCCACACCGGCGACCGCCGCACCCGAGAACCGCGACCTCGCCGCCTACGTCAACCCGTTCGTCGGCGCTAAGGCCGGCGACACCCCCGAGACCAACACCTACGCCGGCGACACCTTCCCCGGCGCCGACGTCCCCTTCGGCATGGTGCAGTGGAGCCCCGACACCCCGCTGCAGCCCAAACCGCCCGCCGGCCAGGGCCGCTACTACGCCCGTGACCGCGACGGCGGCTACGCCTGGGAAGAGAACAAGCTCCGCGGCTTCAGCCTCACCCACTTCAACGGCGCCGGGTGCGGCGGCGCGGCCGGGGACGTCCCGTTCCTCCCGTTCGCCGGGAACCTGACGACGTCCCCCTCGGTGGACGCCACCAAGTACTTCCCCACCTTCAGCCACGCCAACGAATCGGCGTCTCCCGGCTACTACAAGGTGACGACGGACTCCGGCATCACCACCGAGCTGACCGCGACCCAGCGCTCCGGCTTCGGCCGTTTCACCTTCCCCAAGAACTCCCCCGCGACGCTGCTGATCGACGTCGCGCAGTCCGCGATGGGCAGCGACGACGCGTCCGTGACCGTCGACCCGGCCAAGCGGACCGTCGAAGGCTGGGTGTCCAGCGGCCACTTCTGCCGCGGCCCCAACACGTACAAGGTCTACTTCTCGGCGTCCTTCGACCAGCCGTTCGCGACGTCCGGGACCTGGCAGAACGCCACCGTGACCCCCGGCGGCACCAGCGCCCGCGGCGGCGACCTCAGCAAGGACACGTGGGACAAGCAGGTCGTGACCGCCGACGGCGGCTCCGGCGCCTACCTGACCTTCGACCCCGCCAAGCCGGTCCAGGTGCGCGTCGGTCTGTCCTATGTGGACGCGGACGGCGCTCGTTCGAACGTGCGAACCGAGCAGCGTCAGGACTCCTTCGACACGGTCAAGGACAACGCCCGCCGGACCTGGAACGACCGGCTGCGGCAGATCACCGTCGAAGGCGGCACGGACGCGGCGACCCGGACGTTCTACACCGCGCTCTACCACACGCTCCTGCAGCCGAACGTCTTTTCCGATGTGGACGGTCGTTACGCGGGCTTCGACAAGGCGATCCACCGCACGAAGCCGGGCCACGCGCAGTACGCCAACTTCTCCGGCTGGGACACCTACCGCGACGAGGTCCAGCTGCTCTCGATGCTCGCCCCGCACGAGGCCGCCGACATGGCGCAGTCGATGTACAACCAGGCGAACCAGGCCGGCGGGATCTGGGACCGCTGGTCGCAGAACAACGACTTCATGGGCGTGATGGGCGGCGACCCGTACCACTCGATCATCGCCAGCACCTACGCCTTCGGCGCGACGGACTTCGACGCCCGGGGCGCCCTGAAATCGATGGTCAACGGCGCCACGCGCGTCCAGCAAGCCGGTGAACGCGCGCTCGAACGCCCGGGCCTGTCCGACTACCAGACGCTCGGCTACCACCCCAACAACGTCTCGGACATGCTCGAGGACACCACCGCCGACTTCGGCATCGCGCAGCTGGCCCAGCGGCTCGGCCAGAAGAGCACCTACCAGCAGTTCATGACGCGCGCCCAGTACTGGGAGAACGTCTACAACCCGGCGACGGGCTACCTGCAGACGCGGCTGCGCGACGGTCAGTTCCTCTCGCCGTTCGACCCCGCGAAGTACGAGGAAATGCGCTACCAGGAAGGGAACGCGGCGCAGTACACGTGGATGGTGCCGTACAACGTCCGCGGCCTCTTCGACGCGATGGGCGGCGACGACGCCGTGAAGAAGCGTCTCGACTTCTTCTTCACGAAGCTGAACAGCGACGCGAGTTCGCCGTACGCGTTCATGTCGAACGAGCCGTCGTTCGAGGTGCCGTGGGAGTACGCGTACGCGGGCGCGCCGTCGAAGACGCAGGACATCGTGCGCCGCTCGGCGGAGCTGCTCTTCAAGCCCACCGAAGACGGCCTGCCCGGCAACGACGACCTCGGCGCGACGTCGGCGTGGTACGTCTTCGCCGCGCTCGGCATGTACCCGGAGGCGCCCGGCCGCGCCGAAATGGTGCTGGCCAGCCCGATGTTCCCGAAGATCACGCTCACCCGGGCGACCGGGCAGCGGACCACGATCACCGCGCCCGGCGCGTCCAGCTCGGTGAAGTACGTGAAGAGCCTGAAGGTGAACGGCCAGGCGAGCACGAAGCCGTGGCTGCCGGAGTCCTTCGCGGTGAACGGCGGGCGGCTCGACTTCACCCTCGGGACCTCGCCGACGTCGTGGGGTTCGGCCAAGACCGACGCGCCGCCGTCCTTCCGCGACGGCGAGGTGCCGGTACGCGGCCGCGTCGGCCCGGGGCGCGTCGTCGTCGCTCCCGGCGGCTCGACGACCGCGACGGTGACGGCCGAAGGCATCACCGGCCAGGGCAAGGTGACCTGGCACGCGAAGCCGCCGGCCGGGATCACCGTGACGCCGTCGAGCGGGACGCTCACGGTGGGTCCGAACGGGACCGCGTCGCAGCAGGTGAAGGTCACCGCCGCCGCTGGGTCGCCGGACGCCTACACGAGCGTGCCGGTGGAGTTCGCCGGGCAACTGCCGGCGTCCCTGCCGGTGACGGTCGGGAAGCCGGGGACGCTGCACGCGGCGAACACGAACGTCGGCGTCACGGACGACCGGTTCGTCCAGTACGGCGACTTCGGCGAGACGGACCTCTACCCCGGCCAGTTCGCCTACTCCGCGCAGGGCTTGGCCGCGAGCGGCGTCAAGCCGGGCGCGAAGGTGGGCGAGTTCACCTGGCCGTCGAGCCCGGCGGGATCGCCGGACAACGTGATCGCCTCAGGGCAAACGCTTGTGGTCGACGCTCCGGCGGGCGCGACGAAGCTGTCGTTCCTCGGCTCGGCGACCGGCGGTGACGCACAGGGCAGCGTCACCGTCACCTACACCGACGGCTCGACGCAGCAAGGTGCGCTGGGCCTGTCGGAGTGGCTGCTGAAGGGCGGTGAGGAAACGCCGCAGTTCGGGAACACGGTCGTCGCGAAGGTGCCTTACGTGAACTCGGCGTTCCCGCGGTACATGTTCCGGCTGTCGCGGCCGTACACGTCGTACCTGTTCGCGACGGCCCCGATCGCCCTGGACCCGGCCAAGCGGGTTCGCAGCATCACCCTGCCGACGTCGACGGGTGCCAGCGCGGCGCACGTGTTCACCTACGCCGTGTCCTGAGCAGGTCGTGAGTGAGAAACAGTGTTAGAACACTGTTTCTCACTCACGACCCGGGCAGCAGGCCGACGGCGCCGCGGGCGACCTGCGCCCAGGCCAGCCGGCCGAAGAGGTAGTGGCACGCGACCTGCTCGCTGGTGAACCGCGCCCAGTCGTAGCGGTTGCCCTGCTCCCGCCAGAAGACCTCCCACGCCTCGTCCTCGCCCTGCATCAGGCACCAGGCGTTGTCGACCTCGGCGCCGAGCGAGACGACCTCCGGCGGCACGCCCAGCACGCCGAGCCAGCGCTGGATCGACTGGGTGTTCATCAGTCCTCTTCCCCCTTGGCCTCGGCGAGGTAGCCGAGGGTCACGAGCTCGTCCGCCGCCAGCAGCGCGCGGTACCGGGTACCCCCGCCGACCTGGCCGAACCAGTTCGCGGTCTCCGACCGCCACATCGGCACGGCGCGCACGACGACGTACCGGCGGTACTCGGCGTCCAGCATCCCGGGCGGCAGCGAGCGTTCCGCGAAGGGCGTGCCGTCGGCGAAGAACACGCGCCCGTGCGCCGGACCGAAGCGGTCGAGCACGATGTTCATCGGCACCATCACCGGCTCGGCCGGCTCGAGGCTGCCCTCCGGGTAGTGGTCGCCCGGCGGCCACGCGTACTCGGGCCCGAGCTCGCTGTGCCCGACGACGAACCGGCGGATCCACACGGCCTGCGTCGCCCGCGCGTACGGGACGTAGCCGTCGGTCAGGTGCCGGGGCACCGGCCGCGGCGGCGCGGTCGGTGACCGGCGGAACCCGGCGGTGACGTTGGTGAGCGCCTGGTCGTCGAAGATCAGCCGGGCGTCCGGGTGGTCGTTCGGGCCGAAGCCTTCGGGATCGTCCTCGGGCAGCGGCAGCTGCCGCGCCGGCCGGTCCATCGCCACCGGCAGGTGCCCGATCGGGAACATGTGCACCAGGAACAGCGCGACAACGCTTTCCCGCTCCTTGCGCGGCGAGCCGAGCGGCGGCAGTGGCGCGGGCGAGCCCGGGCTCAGCGGCGGCCCGGCCACCGGCGGAGGCGGCCCGGCGGGCGCCGGCGGCACCGGCGCCGGGGGTGCGGGAGGCAGCGGGAACGGCGGCAGCAGCGGCGACACCGCGTGCGGCCAGGCCGCGGGGTTACCCGAGGGCGGCGTCGGCGCCTCTTCGAAGGCGCCGGAATCCGTCAGGCCGTACTCAGGCAGCCGGATCGGCCCGGTGTCGAGGTCGGCCTCGACCGGTTCGGAGCCCGCCTCGGAAGGCTCGGTCACACCCATCCTCCGGCTCGGTCGGTGCCCGCGGGCACTCTTTTCGACGCGGCCGCGTCGCTGCCGGTCCCCCTTGATACCGCATGCCGCACGAGCGGGTGCGGGCGAGGTCAGCTCAGCGCGGCCACCACGCGGGACGGGCTCGGGCGCCCGAGCTGTCCCGCCATCCACGTGCTGGCCGCCACCAGCGTGTCCAGGTCGACGCCGGTGGCCACCCCGAGGCCGTCCAGCATCCACACCAGGTCTTCGGTGGCCAGGTTCCCCGTGGCCGACTCGGCGTACGGGCAGCCACCGAGCCCGCCGGCCGAAGAGTCCACTGTCGACACTCCACATCGGAGCGCCGCCAGGGTGTTGGCCAGAGCCTGACCGTACGTGTCGTGGAAGTGCACGGCCAAAGTACCGACATCGCCGAACAGCCCGACCAGGTTCTCGACCTGGCCCGCGGTCGCGACGCCGATGGTGTCGCCCAGCGAAAGCTGCGAGCACCCCATGTCCAGCAGGCGGCGGCCGGCGTCGGCGACCTGCTTCGCCGGCACGGCACCTTCCCACGGGTCGCCGAAGCACATCGAGAGGTAGCCCCGCACGTCCAGGCCGGCTTCCCGGGCCCGCGTCACGACCGGCTCGAACATCGCGAACTGCTCGTCCAGCGACGAGTTGAGGTTCTTCCGCGCGAAGGTCTCCGTCGCGCTGGCGAAGATCGCGATGTGCTCGACCCCCGCGTCGAGGGCGCGGTTCAGGCCCTTCTCGTTCGGCACCAGCACCGGGTAGCGGACGCCGTCACGACGATCCAGGCCGGCCAGCAGCTGCTCGGCGTCGGCCAGCTGCGGCACCCACTTGGGGTGCACGAAGCTGGTCGCCTCCAGTGTCGTCAGGCCGGCGCCCGCGAGCCGGTCGAGGAACTCCAGCTTGACCTCGACCGGGACGATCGCCTTCTCGTTCTGCAGGCCGTCCCGCGGGCCGACCTCCCAGATCGTGATCCGCTCCGGGAGTTCACCCGTCGAGGGGACCCGTTCGGGCAGACCCAGTTCGCGCGTGCCCATCAGCGGCGTCGATCGCCGCGCGGCGGGTGCCCGCCCTGCGGCGGCAGCGGCTCGGTCTGCTGGGGCTGCTGGCCGCCCGCCCGGTAGTCGTCGTACGGGTTGTCGTTCACCTCGCGGTAGATCACCGTGTGCACCTTCTCGACGTGCGGGATGTCCTCGAACCGCAGCGGCTCGGCCGACGCCGACTCGATGATCAGGGTGCCGCAGCCGAAGACCCGGTCGAGCAGGTCGTGCTCGAACTGGACGCTGTTGATCCGGCCCATCGGGATGTCGATGCCGGTGCGCTTCAGGACGCCTTCGCGGGCGATGAGGCGGTCGGTGGTCACGATGAAGTGGGTGGTCCGCCAGCGCACGAGCGGCGCCAGGAACAGCCACACGATCAGCACGAGGGCGACCACCCCGATGGCGATCAGCCCGACCGTGTTCCACGGCGAGCCGGCGTCCTTGGCGAGGATCGCCAGCCAGATGCCGGCGCCCAGGGTGACCAGGAACGCCAGCAACGGGAAGATCAGCATCTTGAAATGCGGGTGACTGTGCACCACGACGTGCTCTTGCTCGCTGAGCAACTCGTCCGGATAAGCCACGGCGGACGCTCCCAAGGTCGGTGCGGCGATGTCGCTTCACCGTACCGGCGAGACGCCCGGCCGGTGAGTGCAACGCCCCGAAGAATCAGGCCGGGCGGACGTGGACCACGTCACCCGCGAACACGGTGTGCCGCTGGCCGCCGGTCATGTCGACCTGGAGCTGCCCGGCGGCGTCGATGTCGGCCGCGCGGCCGACGAGCGACGTGCCGTCCGGCAGCTGCACCTCGACGTCCTGGCCGAGGGTCGAGCAGTGGGCGCGGTAGTCGCCCAGCAGGCCGGCCTCGGTGAGGTCGCCACCCGCGAGCCGCCAGCGTTTCTCCAGGTCGTCGAACTCGGTGAGCAGCGCGATCGCGACGTCGGTGCGGTCGGTGTTCGTGGCGCCCAGCTCCGCGAGCGACGTCGCGGGCAGGCCGCCGGGGCCCGGCTGGACGTCGCCGAGGGGCAGGACGTTGAGGCCGATGCCGAGCACGAGCGACGGCGGGTCGCCGGCGACGGCCTCGGCGAGGATCCCGGCGCACTTCGCGCCGCCGGCGAGGACGTCGTTGGGCCACTTGAGCACGGCGTCGACCCCGACGCCGGCCGCGGCCGCCCGGACGGCGAGCCCGGCGACGACGGAGAGCGAGCCGAGCGCCGTGAACGGGACGCCCGGCCGCAGCGCCACGCTGAGGTACAGCCCGGCGCCCTTCGGCGAACTCCACGTCCGGGCCCGGCGGCCGACCCCCGCGGTCTGCTCTTCGGCCAGCAGAACGGTCCGGTCCTCGGCGCCTTCGTCGAGGGCTTTCCGCAGGTCGGCGTTGGTGGAGCCGGTGCGCTCGACGACGTCGATCTTCGCGTACCGATCCTTGAGCGCCGCGCTCAGGCGGGCAGCGTCGATCTCGGGCATGTGTCCACCATATGGGAGTCCCCCTAACGTGCAAGCTACTCAGTCGTTCACTAAGAGGTGCGCTCTTCTAAGTTGGACCCCGTGACGACCAAGCCGGCCTCCTGGGCTCGTGGCGCGGCCCTGCGCGGCCTCGTCGCGCTGCCGCTCGTCGCGGGTCTGGTCACCGCGGGCTGGCTGCTGGCCGACCGGTCGCCGGAGCCCGCAGCGGCGCCGGCTCCGCTGCCGGTGGCGCGCGACGCGGCGTCGGGCCCGTCTGTCCTCGAAGTCAGCGCACCCGTGAAGGCGCAGGAGCCGGGCCAGGGCGCGTCCGGCCAGGGCGGCAAGAGCCCGCTGCAGCAGTGGGCCGATCAGCTGGCCGGTCCCCTCGACATCCCCGCCGACGCGCTGATCGGCTACGCGAACGGCGAGCTGACGCTCCGGAACGAAGACCCGTCGTGCCACCTCTCGTGGGTCACGCTGGCGGGCGTCGGCTCGGCGGCGTCGAACCACGGCCGCGGCGGCGAGAACCTCCTGGGGCTGACGGCGGCGCAGAGCAAGAAGTACGGCGCCGACGCCCCGGTCGCGGCCGGGCGCGCCCTGTGTGCGGGCGGCACGGACCTCGGCGCCGGTCAGGGCTGGTGGAAGGCCATCGCGGCGTACCACCCGGGCGGCGACACCGAGCTGTTCCGCCAGCGCGTCCTCGGCAACGCCCAGCTGTACGCGACGCTCTCCCTGGACCCGGCGTCGGCCTCGTCGCCGCGAGTTCAGGCGACCCGGTTCGCACTGGGCCAGCTCGGCCTCCCGTACGTCTGGGGCGGCAACGGACCCGACGCGGGCGCGGCGGGCTTCGACTGCTCGGGCCTGACGAAGGCGTCGTACGACAGCGCGGGCGTGTCCCTGCCGCGCACGGCGGACAGCCAGTTCCGGGCGCTCCCGCCGGTGCCGGCCGCGCAGGAGCCCCGCCTCGGCGACCTGGTGTTCTACGGCAGCCCGGCGACCCGCATCCACCACGTGGGGCTGTACCTGGGCAACGGCCTGATGATCAACGCCCCGACCGAGGGCCAGGCGATCCAGATCCACACGTACCACTCGAAGGGCGACGACTACGCGGGCGCGGGCCGCCCGGCCTGAGTCAGCTCGTGGTGCTCTGAGCGACCGTCTCCGGCTTGAACGCGTAGACCGTGTCGCCTTCCTTGAGCACGTGCCAGCCGTCGCAGACCTGGGTCGTGCGGGTCTCGGTGCCTTTCGGCCACCAGTCGGCGGTCAGCGTCGCCGCGGTCTTCGACGCCGGGCTCGGCGTGCACGTCGCCGGGAGGGCCGTGGCGGTGAACCGCAGGATGCGTTCCGTGCCGGTCGTGCGGATGGCCTCCGTGACGTCCGACGCCTGGTCCGGGACCCAGCTCGGGAGCTTGGCGTCGCCGTCGTTCTTGCCCTCGGTGCCGGTGTCGTAGCCGACGTCCTTCACGTGGCCGTTCGTCTTCTCGTTGACCGCTTCCTGGAGGCCGCAGGCGGACAGCAGCAGCATCCCGGCGATCCCCAGCCCGGCGATCTTCACGCTCGTGTTCATGGGGACGAGTCAACCGCCGGGCCGCTCCCGCCGGATCGGTCTTCCGGCCGGAGCGGCCCGCCATCCGGCCGATCTTGCTCAGGCGCCGGTCAGCTGACCCGTCGCGCGGGCCAGCAGCGCGACCTCTTCCTCCGGCAGCGACTGGCCCAGCCGCACCATCTGCACCGCGGTCAGCAGCGCCGTCCGGTCCTCCGCCGTCCCGAGGTCGCCGAGGTACGGCGGCAGCAGGACGCCGAGCGCCCGGAAGTCCTTGCGCTCGCACAGCTTGCCGAGCAGCTCGGTCAGCGCGTCGTCCTCCTGTGGCGCCGGACGCAGCGCGGCCGCGATCGTGAACCGCATCCCGTCCCGGTACGGCCCGGCCGGTGCGTCCTCCAGGCGTGTGGCCGCCTGCCGGTAGTGCTCCCGCGCGCGGTCGGCGTCGCCGAGCTCTTGGTGCGCGCGGGCCAGGTTCAGGTGCAGCGACGGGTAGAACCCGCGCACCCGCTCGTCGCCCACGCGGTCAGCTCGCTCCAGGCACTCCTGGTTCCAGCGCAGCACGTCCTCGGGGGTCGTCTGGTGCCGGGCGAGGTAGTGCGCCGCGACGCAGGCGCCGTAGTCGTCGGTCGCCGCGTCCCACGCCTGCCGGAACAGCGCGTGCGCGTCCTCGTTCCGGCCCGCCGCTTCGGCTTGCATGCCCTCCGCGCACAGGCGCACGACCGCGTCGTCGAGATCCATGGCGCCCAGGCTAGCGTTTTTGTCGGTGGTCCCCGCTAGCTTCTCCGACATGTACGAAGTCGACTTCGCCGAGTTCCCGTCCACGTCGGCCACCGCGTCCGGCGAGTTCTTCGCGCGCGCCTTCGGCTGGGAGGTCACGCCGTACGGGCCCACCTACTCCGATGTCCGCACGCCCGGTCTCACCTTCGGCTTCCAGGCCGACGCGGCCGAGCAAGCCCGCGCGCCCCTGGTCACGATCCGCACGGACGACCTGGCGGCGGCCCGCGCCGCGGTCGAAGCGGCCGGCGGGGAGGTGACGAAGGAACCGTTCGGCTTCCCCGGCGGCCGGCGCTTCCACTTCCGCGAGCCCGGCGGCAGCGAGCTGGCGGTGTGGTGCCCGGAATAGCTAACCGGACAGCGCGACGCCGTAGTACGTCGCGGGATCGGCGGTTTCCAACGGCAAGTCGAGCGCGAACCGCGTCACCAGATCCGGGTTCGCGACGAAGTGGCGGGCGTAGGACACCGCGTCGGCGATCCCGGCCTCGACCACGGCGTTCCCGGAGTCGCGGTCGAAGCCGTTGTTGACGATGAGCGAGCCGCCGAACAACCTTCGGTAGCGCGCGAAACCGGCGAAGTCCGGTCCGGCGTCGGGCCCGCGGAGATGGAGGTACGCCACGTCGAGCCCGGCGACCAGCTCGTCGTACTCGGCACGCAGAGGTTCGTCCACAGTGAACAGTCCGCCGGTCCACCACGGCGAAAGCCGCACCCCGACAGCGATTCCGGAGGCACTCACGGCATCGACGACCTCCAGCAGCAGCTTGCGCCGGCACCGTCCGTACGCGTCGGTGCGGCGGTTCGACCGCGGGTGCAGGAACTGCGCGAGCAGGTACACGCCGTTGGCCGCGATCTCGACGCCGTCGAAGCCGGCTCGGCGCGCGTTCTCCGCCGCCGCGCCGTAATCCGTGACGACGGCCCGGATCTCGGCCACGCTCATCTCGCGCGGGGTCACGGTCGGACGCCGTCCCGAAGCGGTGTGCACGGACTCTTCCGGGTTCACCGCCGACGGCCCGGCCGGCCGCGCGCCGCCGAGGAAGTCCGGGTGCGACACCGCGCCGGTGTGCCACAGCTGCGCCACGATCCGGCCGCCGAGCGCGTGCACGACGTCCGTGACCGGCCGCCACCCGGCGACCTGCTCGTCGGCGTGGATCCCCGGGACGTCGAGGAATCCGACGGCCCGTTCACTCACCCAGGTGCCTTCGGTGACGATCAAACCGGCGCCGGCCCGCTCCGCGTAGTAGGCGGCCTGCGGTTCGCCGGGCACGCCGCCGGGAACACGCGCGCGGGTCGTCGGCGCGAGCACTACGCGGTTAGGCAGGCGCCATCCGCCCAGGTCGGCCGGGGTCAGCAAGCTCATCGGTCACCTCTGGTCGCCGTGGTTCGTCGGGAGTGCGACGGTGGGTGCGGGCGAAAGGTGACCGATGGACGAGCTGGCCGGGAAGTTCGAGGCCGAACGCGGCAGGCTGCGCGGGCTGGCCTTTCGGATGCTCGGCTCGGCGGCCGAGGCGGACGACGCCGTCCAGGAGGCCTGGCTGCGGCTGAACCGCGTGGACGCCGTCGACAACCTGGCGGCGTGGCTGACGACGGTCGTCTCCCGCGTCTGCCTCGACGTCCTGCGCTCGCGGAAAGCCCACCGCGAAGAGCCGTTCGACGGGGTGCCGGAGCTCGCGGCCGACGCGGATCCGGCCGGCGAGGTCGAGCTGGCCGACTCGGTGGGCCGGGCGCTGCTCGTGGTGCTGGACGCCCTCGGCCCGGCCGAGCGGATCGCGTTCGTGCTGCACGACCTGTTCGGGGTGCCGTTCGACCGGATCGCCCCGGTGCTCGACCGCACGCCGGTGGCGGCGAAGAAGCTCGCGAGCCGCGCGCGGCACCGCGTCCGCGGCACGTCTCCGCTGCCCCCGGCCGACCTCACGCGGCACCGCCGGGTGGTCGACGCGTTCCTCGCCGCGGCCCGCGGCGGCGACCTCGACGAGCTCCTGGACGTCCTGGCCCCCGACGTCATCCGCCACGCCGACGCGGCCGCGCTGCCGGTCGGCGCGGCCCTCGTGGCACGCGGGGCCCGTGCCGTGGCCGAGGAGACGCAGGTGTTCGGGAAACGGGCTCACTTCGCCGAAGCGGCCCTGGTGGGCGGCGCGGTCGGCGTCGTCGTGGCCCCGCGCGGCCGGCTGTTGCTCGCCCTCGCGGTGACGGTCGAGGGCGAGCGGGTGGCGGCGTACGAGGTGATCGCCGACCCCGCCCGGCTCGCCGCGCTGCACGTCGCGCTCCTCAGCGCTTGATCCGGTAGGAGAGGTGCGTGACGCCGGTCCCCTCGACGACCTCGGGGCCGGTCAGCGCGGTGGTGGCGTCGAGGCCTTCGAAGAACCGGACGCCTTCGCCGAGGAGCACCGGGACGAGGTCGACCTGGATGCCGTCGAGCAGGCCGAGGTTGAGGCACTGCTGCGCGATCTTGGTGCTGGCGACCGCGACGTTCTTGTCGCCGGCGATCTTCTTGGCCTGCTCGACGGCGCTTTCGACGCCGTCGGTGACGAAGGTGAACGGCGCGTCCGGGTGCGGCCAGTCCGCCGGCGCCTCGTGGGTGACGACGAAGACGGGAACGCCCATCGGGTGCTGTCCGCCCCAGCCCTTGGTGATGTCGAAGAGGTGGCGGCCGGTGATCAGCGCGCCGATGGTGTCGAGGGCGTCCCGCAGCATCTTCGCGCTGGCCTCGGAGGTCTTGAAGGTCGCCCACTCGACGGCGGTGCGCACCTCGACGTCACCACTGCCGAACCACTCGAACAGGTGATCGATGCGGTCTTCCGGGTCGGCGACGAAGCCGTCGAGGGACATGGACATGTTGGCGATGACGTCGGCCATTTTGACTCCCTTTGTGCTGGTCGGAGGCGGTTTGCCTCGCTGATGGGAAGTCTTCCGCGAACGTCCGCCCGGAAGATCTGCCACCTGGCCGACATCGGGCGACGGGGTGGCCGATGCCTTGACAGGCGCCGAGGTCTCCGCAACCATGAACAGGTGTTCATGAACGCTTGTTCACAACGGAGGGGATGCAGATGACCGGGATCGTCAACACCGCGCAGGCCGAGGCGTGGAACGGCTACGAAGGCGAGCATTGGGCGTCGAACGCCGACCGCTACGACGCGGTGAACAACGGGTTCAACGACTACGTGCTCGACCAGGTCGGCGCGGCCGACCGCGTGCTCGACATCGGCTGTGGCAACGGCCGGCTGACGCGGCTCGCGGCGGCGCGAGCCCGGTCCGCGACCGGGGTCGATCTGTCCGAGCCGATGCTCGCGACCGCGCGGGCGCGGGCGGCGGAACTGCCGGACGTGCGCTTCGAGCAGGGTGACGTCCAGGTGCACCCGTTCACCGAAGGCGCGTTCGACCTGGCGATCAGCCGGTTCGGGGTGATGTTCTTCGCCGATCCGGTGGCGGCGTTCGCCAACGTCCGGCGAGCACTGAGTCCCGGCGGACGGCTCGCGTTCCTGTGCATGGCGGCGCTCTCCGGCACCGACCTCGGCCAGGTGTTCGGAGCGATGGCGGAGTACCTGCCCCAGCCCACGGGCCCGGACGGCAGCGGCCCGACATCGTTCGCGGACCCGGACCGGACGACGGCGGTCCTGACCGAAGCCGGCTTCGAGGACGTGGTGTGCACCCGCGTCGAGGCCGACCAGGTCTGGGGTCACGACGTCCCGGACGCGACGAGGTTCATCGCCGGCTGGGGCCCGGTCCGCCACCACCTGGGCCTGGTCGACGCCTCGACCGCGGCCGAGGCGACCGAAGCCCTCACGGCGGCGCTCGAGCCGTTCGCGGGCCCGGACGCGGTCCGCCTGCGCGGGGCGGCGTGGCTGGTCACGGGAAGGAGGTCCTAGGGCGCTGGTTCTACGATGGCGGTGATGTCACCGAGGAAAGCCGCGGCTCAGCGGGACGGCCAGTCCCTGCACGACCTGCTGGTCGAAACCGCTCAGAAGATGATCGCCACGCACGGGACGACCGGGATGACCGTGCGCGAGATCGCGCGCATGGCCGGCGTCGCCGACGGCGTGCTCTACAACCACTTCTCCGACAAGGAGGAGCTGGTGGCCAGGGCCCTCCTGGAGCACGTGCGCACGACGGAAGCGGAGCTGGGCGACCTGCCGGTGGCCGGCGAAGGCACGGTGGCGGGGAACCTCCGCCGCCACCTGGAGTTCGGCCTCGCCCTGCACAAGGTGATCGTGCCGGCGTTCAGCGGCCTGCTCGGGCAGCCGAGGGTACTGGAGCGGTTCGCGGAGATCAGCGAGCGATCCGGCTACTGGCGCGACCGCCTGCTGGTCTACCTGAGGGAGGAGCGCACCCTCGGCAGGCTGCGCCCGGAGTCCGAAGTGGACGCGACAGCGGCCATGCTGGTCGGCTACTGCCACGCCTCGGTACTGGCGGCGGTCTTCCCGCACACGGGCCCCCTGGACCCGCCCACGCTGGACTCGGTGGTCCGGGCGGCCCTCGATGGCATCGCGCCCTGACGCCGCCGCCGGGGCACGGCCCCCCGGGCGTCGGTCTGCACGCATCCCGGGTGGCGGCGCGCCACCGGCCGCTGCTGCTCGCTGACCTTCGCGGACTTCCCTGGCCGGGACGTGACCGGCGGCCCCGTCACGCCGGGGCCGGTGGTGCACGACAACGCCCAACTGCCGGAGGCGGTCGCGCTCGGGCCGGCGGGCGCGCGGGACCTGCGGATCGCGAGGTCCGCGTCGGCCATGACTTCGGCCGAGCCGTCCGCGCGGTCGAGGGCGTCCGGGGCGAGCGTCGCGGCGTCGTCGAGGTCGCCCCAGGATCATTTCGTGCTTGTTCAGGGCGGCCAAGTCGAGCACCAGGTTGTGCCGCGCGTACGGCAGGCCGCGCAAGAACGGCACGTCCAGGTCCGGCGAGACCACGAGCCGGGCCGGGTCGACGTCGGCGAAGTCGTCCGGTAGCTGGGGTTCGACCAGGCGCCAGCCGTCAGCGGTCCACACCTCCGCGACGACGTGGTCGAGGTAGCAGCCCGGCACCAGGTAGCCCGCGAAGCCGACCCTGGCGCGCGCGCCGGGAGGTCGCGCGGAACGCCGTCGAGCCACGACGACTGCGTGCCCGGGTCGGTGAAGCGGCTCTGGCCGACGTACCAGTCCGTCGCGCCAGACTGCGAAAATTCAGCCCGCCTGCACCGCTAGCTCGCCGCGGAACGTCGTGCGGTAGGCGCTCGGTGACACCCCGAGTGCGGCCTGGAAGTGCTGGCGCAGCGACGCCGCCGTGCCGAAACCGGCCTCCGTCGCGACCCGGTCGACCGGCAGGTCCGACTCCTCCAGGAGCTGGCGGGCGCGCTCGATCCGTTGCTGCGTCAGCCATTGCAGGGCCGAGATGCCGACCTCGTCGCGGAAGCGGCGGGTGAACGTCCGGGTGCTCATCGCCTCGCGGGCGGCGAGTTCGCGCAGCGTCAGCGGGCGGTGCAGGTTCTCCAGGGCCCACGCGCGCGCCGCCTTCGTCGACGACGTGCGCGGCTCGGGCACCGGCCGCCGGACGAACTGAGCCTGGCCGCCTTCGCGGTGCGGTGAGACCACCGTGCCGCGGGCGACCTCGTTGGCGACGGCCGTGCCGTGGTCGCGGCGGATCATGTGCAGCACCAGGTCGATCCCGGACGCGACACCCGCGGACGTCAGGACGTTGCCGTCGTCGGTGTAGAGCACGCACGGGTCGACTTCGACCTCCGGGAACCGGTGCTGGAGGTCGTCGGCGGAGCGCCAGTGGGTCGTCGCGCGGCGGCCGTCGAGGAGGCCGGCCGCGGCGAGCACGAACGCGCCCGTGCAGATCGAGGCGATCCGGGCGTCCCCCGGGATCCGGTTCAGCGCCGCGGCGAGCGGTGGGGTCAGCACGCGCGCCGTCGGCTCGTACTCGACCAGCGACGCCGGGACGATCACGGTGTCGGCTTCGGCCAGCACCTCGGGACCGCGGTCGATCGGGATGGTGAAGTCGGAGTCGGTGCGGACCGGCCCGGGTTCGAGGGTGCAGGTCACGACCTCGTACAGCGGCTCGCCCGACGCCGAACGCGCCTGCCCGAAGAGCCGGTGGACGATGCCCAGCTCCATCACGAGCATGCCGTGCCTGACCAGCACGGCGACGTGGTGACGGTCCGAGTGGACGAATGCGGCCATGGCTCGATTCTTGCACATGTTGTCCATCAGGCCACTCGATCGAACGGGCGGCCCGCGTGACCATCGAGGTCATGAACGTTTTGTGGGTTTTCGCGCATCCCGAGCCGCGCTCGCTGAGCGGGGCCCTCCGCGACGACGGGCTCCGGACGCTGCGCGAGCTCGGTCACGTCGTCCGGGAGTCGGACCTCTACGCGATGAAGTGGAACCCGGTGGTCGACGCCGCCGACTTCGGCGCCGAGGCCGGCGACGAGCGGCTGGTCGTCGGGGCGACGTCGGCCCGGGCGCACGCGCGGGGCGAGCTGAGCCCGGACATCGTGGCCGAGCAGGAGAAGCTCGACTGGGCGGACGCGGTCGTCGTGCAGTTCCCGTTGTGGTGGTACGGCCTGCCCGCGATCCTCAAGGGCTGGTTCGACCGCGTGTTCGTGAAGGGCTTCGGCTACGGCGTCCGGGCGGACGACGGCCGGACGCTGCGCTACGGCGAGGGCAGGCTCGCGGGCAAGCGCGCGATGGTGGTGCTCACCGCGGGTGCCCGCGAGCCGGCCATGGGCCCGCGCGGGGTGAACGGCCCGTTGAACGACATCCTGTTCCCGCTGCACCACGGGACGCTGTTCTACGCGGGGATGTCGGTCCTGGAGCCGGTCCCGGTCTACGGCGCCGACCGGCTGCCGGACGAGCAGTTCACCCAAGCCCGCGAGCAGTTGCGCACGCGCCTGGCCACGCTGGAGACGGCGGAGCCGATCCCGTTCCGAACGCAGAACGGCGGCGACTACGACGACGACCTGGTCCTCCGCCCCGACCGCGCACCCGGCGCGACAGGCCTGGCCGTCCACCTCGCCGAACCCGCCGGGCCGATCGTCACGCCGGCAGGGTCAGCCGCGCCCCCAAGCCGCCGTCGACCGGGAGGTCCGCTCCCGTCGTGAACGTCGCCTCGAACGCCAGGAACAGCACCGCCGCCGCCACTTCCTCCGGCCTCGCGTGCCGCTTCAGCGGCGTGATCTCGTCGCCCGTCTCCTTGAACGACGCCAGCACCGACGCCGGTACCCCGGTGACGCCCATCGTCGGCGTGTCCGTGTAGCCCGGGCTGACCACGTTCACCCGGATCCCGCGCGGCGCCAGCTCGGCCGCGTACGTCAGCGCGAACGACCGGACCGCCGCCTTCGCCGCCGAATACGGCCCCATTCCGGCGATCCCCGCACCGGCCGCGACCGACGTCGTGAACACGAACGACCCGCCCGGCCGCACCAGCCCGGCCAGCCGCTGCGCCGTGAAGTACGCGCCCTTCGCGTTGACGTCGAACGTCCGGTCGTAGATCTCCGGTGTCGCCTCCGCGTACGGCGTCAAGGTGGCGAAACCGACGTTGATGAACACCAAGTCCAGCGCGCCGAGAGTGTCCTCGGCGACCGAAGCAAGCGAGTCGATGTCGGCCAGTGACGCAGCGTCCGACGACAGCAGGTGCGCCGGCAGGTCCAGCCCCGACACGTCGCGGCCGGTCGCCAGCACCTCCGCGCCGCCGTCCAGCAGCGCCCGGACCACCGCCAGCCCCATGCCGTGCGTGCCGCCCGTGACGACGGCCTTCTTCCCCGAATACTTCACCGGATCTCCTCGATGACGCTCGCGATCGCGTGCGAGCCGTGGCCCGCCGCCACCGCGCGTTCGAACAACTCCCGTACGGCCGCCGGCACCGAAGACCCGATCCCCTGGGCTCGGCTCGTCTCCACCAGCAGACCCAGCCCGGCCGCGTTGATGTCCAACGCGGACACGTCCGTCGCGTAGTCGCCGCTGGCCACCTGCGCGCCGATCCCCGGCAGGAACCCGCCGACCGCCGAGAGCCACGACGTCGCCATCGGCGTGAACGTCGAAGGCGCGACGCCCTCGGTCCCGACCAGCGCCAGCGCGTGCAGGTACCCGGCCATCGTCGACCACATGATGCCCAGCAGCGCCAGGTCGTACAGCGCCGCCAGGCCGGCGTCCTCGCCGAGGAACACCGGCTCCCCCAGCACCGACAACACCTCGCGCTGCGCGGAAAACACCGACGGCGAACCGCTGTAGAGGATCCGCGACTGCGCGGTCCCGATGCCCTGCGGCACCGCCATGATCACGCCGTCCACGTAGTCGATGCCCGCCGACGACGCCCACGACGCCGTCTCACGAGCCTGCGCGGGCGTCCCCGAAGTGAGGTTGACCAGCACCTTCGGCGAACACGCCGAGAGCACCGGCCACTGACTGTCGTATGTGGACAGACAACTGAGCACCACGTCCGCCGAGGCGGCTTCCGCCGGCGTGGCTGCGAGCCGCGCACCACGGTCGAGCAACGGCCCCGCCTTGAGCGGCGACCGGTTCCACACCACGACGTCGTGGCCCGCCCCCAGCAATGCCCCGGCGAGGGCGGCGCCCATCCGCCCCAGGCCGAGCACGCCCACCTGTTTCTTGCTTTCTCCCATGCCGATCATGCTGCAACCAGCGCTTTACACTGGACAAGTACCGACTAAATAGTCGGGTACCCACCAAAAGGTAAGGATCCTGGATGCTGGCGAGAACCTACCGCTGCGGACTGGACGCGGCGATCGACGTCGTCGGTGGCCGCTGGAAAGCCCTGATCCTCTGGGCGCTGCACGCCGAACCGCTGCGGTTCGGGGAGCTGAAACGGAAGGTGAGCGGGATCAGCGAGAAGATGCTGATCCAGGCGCTGCGGGAGCTGGAGGCCGACGAGGTCGTGCACCGCGAGGTGTTCCACGAGATCCCGCCGAAGGTCGAGTATTCGCTGACCGGACTGGGTCAGCGGCTGAACACCGCGTTGCTGCCCCTGGGCGACTGGGGCGAGGAGAACATGGCCGGCATCGCGAAGCGCCGCGGCGTCACGCCCGCGCCGCCGCATACTCCTTGAGCGTGATCGCGTTGCCCGCCTTGAGCGGCAGCTCCTCGATCAGCTTGCGCCACGGCAGGTACGGCAGCAGCTTGTAGTTGAGGTTGCGCAGCCGGATCCACGCGCGGGTCGGCGGCACGAACCACTTCCCGTTGCCCTGAGCCAGTTTCTGGCAGGCGTCGACGAAGCCGCGCATCTCGGTCTGATACGCCTTGAAAGCCGTGACGTGGTCGAAGGAAGCGGCCGCGAGCTCGCCCGCCAGCACGTACGCGCCGACGATCGCGAGGCTCGTCCCCATGCCCGAGAGCGGCGCGGCGCAGTACGCGGCGTCGCCGACCAGCGCGACGCGCCCGCGTGAGTACGAGTCGAGCACGATCTGGCTGGCCGAGTCGAAGTAGAAGTCCGGCGCCTCCCGCATCGCGTCGAGCAGCTTCGACGTCTCCCAGCCGACCTCCCCGAACTTCTCCTCGACGATCCGCCGCTGCTGCTCGACGTCGCGGTGGTCGTAGTCGAGCGAGTCGGCACCGAACCAGAACAGCGCCTTCGCCTCCGTGTTGTCCCGCGCGCTGTAGACGCCGATGGTGCGGTTCGGCTCGTTGTAGAACCGGCCGACGTGGTCGAGGCCGAGGTGGTTCGGCACCGTGCAGATCGAGACGTAGTACCCGAGGTCGCGGCGGTACCGGGACTCCTCGCCGAAGACCAGCGAGCGCACGTTCGAGTGCAGCCCGTCCGCGCCGATGACCAGGTCGAACTCACGCGGCTCGCCGTTTTCGAAGGTCACTGTGACACCGTCGTCGCGCTCGAGGACGCCGGTGACCGAGTCGCCGAAGACGTACTCGACGTCGTCCTTCGTGGCGTCGTAGAGGATCCGCGACAGGTCGCCGCGCAGGATTTCCAGCTCGCCGCTCTGGAAGGAGGCCGGCGTGACGACCAGCGGCCGGTCGGCACCGTCCACATAGGTCACATCGCCCATCCGGGTCGCGGCGGCTTCGACCTGCTCCAGCAGGCCCATCCGCTCGAGGACCCGCAGCGACGCGCCGCGGAAGTCGACCGCGTAGCCGCCGTCACGCAGCTCGGGAGCGCGCTCGACGATCGTCGGCGTGAAGCCGTGGCGGTGGAGCCAGAAGGCGAGGGCGGGACCGGCGACGCTGGCGCCGGAGATGAGGACTCGTCGGTTCGTCATGCCGAGAACCATAACCGCGATTTGGGCGATCGCGCAAGGCGTTCGCCTAAGACGTTCGTGCTAGGCTCCGGCCATGGGCAACAAGGAAGCACTGCTGGCCGGCGCGAAGCGCTGCTTGAACGAGAAGGGCTACGCCCGGACGACCGTGCGAGACCTGGCCTCGGCGGCGAACGTGAGCATGGCCGCGATCGGCTACCACTTCGGCTCGCGGGAGGCGCTGCTCAACACCGCGCTGATCGAGGCGAACGAAGAGTGGGGCGAGACGCTGGCCAAGGTGCTGCAGGTCGAGACGCCCGCGGGCGCGTCGCCGGCCGACCGGTTCGAGCTGATCTGGCGCCGGGTCATCGAGTCGTTCGAAGAGCACCGCCGGATGTGGGCGGTGAGCATGGAGGCCTACTCGCAGCCGGATCTGGACCCCGACGTGCGCGCGCAGCTGGCGAACGCCCTGGAGCTGGCCCGCTTCGGGCTGGCCAACCTCTTCCAGGGCCTCGACGACGGCAGCGCCGAGGCCCGGGCCGTCGGCACCGTGCACCAGGCCCTGCTCTCGGGCGCGATGCTGCAGTGGCTGATCGACCCGGACCGCGCGCCGTCGGGCGCCGACCTCGTGCGCGGCCTGCGCCTGATCGCGACCGACGTCCTGGCTTAGGTGTGGGTCACGGCGAGGTCGTGGATCACGACTTCGCCGTAGTTGCCCGCGGAACAGGGCGAGGAGTTGCCGCAGTTGGCTTGCGTGTAGGCGCCGGCCTTGAAATACGCGCCGGAGAACTTCTGGCTGATCGTGGTCACCAGCGTGCCGTTGTAGTACGCCTTGACCGCTCCACCGGAGACGACGAACTTCGCCTCGAAGACCGTGCCGAGCTGGTAGCCGCTGGTGATCAGCTTGTAGTGGGCGTCGTCGCCCTTGGTGACGTAGAGGTTCGAGCCCTCCAGCCGGAACACCGTGATGTCGTCGCTGGAGCCGTGGATCTGCCCGGCCACGACCTGCGGCTTGCCCGCGGGCAGGTGGGTGATCGCCTCCCGGATCGTCATCGTCGACGTCCCCGAGGTCGACGACCAGCTCGCCAGATCCGCACCCTTCGTCTCGCGCAGTTCCGAACGCGGGTAACCGGAGCCGCTGGTGGTGACGCCGTCGACCGCGGCCCGGAACTGCACCCCGGTGCAGTCCGCGGTCGGGACGAACCAGGGGTCGGCCTTGTAGGTCGCGAGCTGCGGCTGCTTGACCACCGTGGGATTTTCGGCCTGGCCGGTCGGCAAGCCCTCGTACCAGTTGCGGAGGTCGAGCACGTCCGCCGGATACGCGCACGACCCGCCGCTGCCGCCGTCGGCGCCGAGGACGTGGGTTTCGGCGATGCTGGTCCAGTCGTTCTTGGTGTTGCCGTGCCCGACGATCCGCACGTAGCGGCCGGCGGTGTCGGCGAAGTCCGCGGTCTCGAAGTCCGCCGTGCGGCCGCTGGACGCGTGCCGGGCCAGCACCGTGGTCCACGCCGAGCCGTCGCCGGAGACCTGGACGTCGAAGGTGAACACCCGGGCATCGCCCTGGTACCACGCGAGCGCCACCGACCCGACGGTCTGCGCCGAGCCCAGGTCGTACTCGATCCACGCGCCGTCGCCCTCGGCCGACCAGCGGGTGCCGAGGTCACCGTCCAGGCTGGCGGCCGGGACGTGGCCGTCGTCCCCGCTCGCGGACACGGCCGCCACCGTCAGCACCGGCGCGCCGGCGGCGTGCGCGACCGGCGCGCACACCGCCGCCAGGGAGAAGGTCAGAGCGGCGATCTTCGTCGTTCGCATGCCCCGGACTCTGCCACCGAAGATCTAGGCGTTTACCAGATCCGCGCCGGTGAAGAAGGTCGACGCCGCCGACATCGCGTCCGCGTCGAGGAGCACGTCGCCGGGACGGCTGCCGTTCCCCAGCAGCACGCCACCCCAGTTCATGCTCAGGTACTCCGCGCACAGCTCGAGCGTGCCGATCAGCGGCTGGGCCTCGCGCGCGGTCTCGCTCAGGACGCTCACGCCCCACAGCGACTTGCCGCGCATCTTCGGCTTGAAGTCGACCGGCAGCCGCATCCAGCCCGACCAGTAGTCCAGGTACAGCTTCACGCTCGCCGCGACCGAGTACCAGTACACCGGCGACACGATGACGATGTCGGTCGCGGCGAACGTCGCGTCCATCAGCAGCTGCTCGTTCTCGCCCGGCGCCGGGTGCTCGCCGGCACCGTGGCGGCGGTCTTCGAACGGCGGCAGCGGCAGCTCGGGCAGCCGGAGCCAGCGCTGCTCGACGTCGCGAGGCAGCTCCCTCGCCGCCCGCCGGGCCAGCATCTCCGTGTTCCCACCGGCCCGCGCCGCGCCGACCAGGAAGAGGAAGTTCCGCGTCATGTCCAGTCCCCTCAGTTACTTGCATGTACATATAAAGACTGTCCCTGGACTATGCTGATGTCAAGAGGAAGGCGGAGAGAGATGACCGTCGACGAACAGTCCTGGGGGCGCATGCTCGTGCTGCACGCCCGCGTCGAGCAGGACCTGGGGAAGGCACTGCAACGGCGGCACGGGCTCGGCCTGTCCGAGTACCGCGCGCTCGGCAAGCTGGTCGCGGGCCCGCGCGGCGGCCTGCGGATGCAGGAGCTCGCCGAGGCGATCGGGCTCAACCAGAGCTCGGTCAGCCGGATGTGCGCGCGCCTCGAAGACGCCGGCCTGACCATCCGCGACCTGTGCGAAGACGACCGTCGCGGCGTCTACTCGGTGATCACCGACGCCGGCCGCAAGCGCTACGCCGAGACCGAGCCGACGTACTGCTCGGTGCTGCGGACCTCACTGGACAAGGCCGCGGGCGACCCGGAGCTCGCCGCCGCCGCGGCCGCCGTCCGAGGCGCTTGACCCGTATATTCCGCAGTGGTTATATACGGGCATGCCCGCGAAGCTGCTGACCGTCGATGACCGTCCCGTCCTGCGGCTCGAGCGCCGCCTGAAGCACGCACCCGAGCGGGTGTGGCACGCCATCACGGACCCGGCCGAGCTCGCGCACTGGTTCCCGGCGAAGGTCGACGTCGAACTGCGCGATGGCGGCGACATCCGGTTCACCTTCCCCGGCGAGGACGACTCGACGACCGGCCGGGTCGTCACGGTCGACCCACCGCGCGAGTTCACCTTCGTCTGGAACGACGACACGCTGCGCTGGCTGATTTCGCCGGACGGCGACGGCAGCCTCCTGGAGTTCACGCACACGTTCGGCCGCGGCGACCCGGCGATCGCGAAGCTGGCCGCGGGCCGCACCGCCGCAGGCTGGGACGTCTGTCTCGAAGCCCTCGACGCGCGTTTGTCCGGCCGCGATTTCGAGCAGCCGAAGGACTGGCACGCCCGCATGGCGTCCTATGTGGACGAATTCGGCCTCGGCCACGGGGAAGTGCTCGAAGACGGCACGATCCGCTTCCGCCGCGACCTCGTGTGGAAGCCGGTGGACGAGGTCCGGGCGCTGCTGCAGGACGAACCCGGCTGGCACGTGACCCAGGACCCCCTCGAAGGCACCCGCGTCGAGTTCACCGAACCCGCGCCCGACGACGTCGTCGCGGAGCTGGCCAGGCGCCACGAGCAGCTCGACAAGCTGTTCGCCGCGACGCACGGTGTCGAGCTGCCCGACTGGGCGCCCGAGCACGTCGAGACCGTGAAGAAGCAGTACGCGGAGCGTCCGACTCAGGGTTGACGCGCGGCGCCGGTGTCCGCATTACGTTCGGTGCATGCGAATTCGCGTGGTGCTGGACGCGCTGGCGGTCCTGGTGCTCACGCTGGGGGCCGGCGGCAACCTCGCGGCCGGGGCGTGGTCGCTGCCGCTGTGGCTCCCCGCGTGGCTCGGCTGGACGATCATGCTGACGAGCGCCGCCCCGATCTTGCTGCGGCGCTGGTGGCCGCGCCCCGCCTACGTCCTGGCCCTCGTGCTGACCGCGGCGGCCGTGCCGATCGGCGGGCCGGTGCTCGCGGTCGCCGTCGTGTCGGCCGGGTGCGCGCTCTACACGTTCGTCGTGCGCCGGGGCAGCCGCGCTTCGCGGGTCGGGTTCGTGGCCGGGCTGCTCGGCGTCGGCCTGGTCGGGGTCGTGGTGCCGAACCCGAGCACCGCCACCACCGTGAACTTCGGGGCGTCGGCACTGATCGTCGGGTTCGCGCTCGGCATCGCCGTCCACGGGCGTCGCGAGTACGCCGCGGCCGAGCGGGAAAACCACGCGCGGGAAGCGGTTTCGGCGGAACGGCTGCGGATCGCGCGCGAGATGCACGACGTCGTCGCGCACAGCATGAGCCTGATCGCGGTGAAGGCGGCGGTCGGCAACCACGTCGCCTTGGAGCAGCCCGCCGAGGCGCGGGAAGCGTTGCGCGTCATCGAAGACACGAGCCGCGAGACCCTGGCCGAGCTGCGGCGGATGCTGGGCGTGCTGCGTGACGGCACCGGCGTGCCGGCACTGGCCCCCGCCCCGACGCTCGACGACCTGCGCGCGCTCGCCGAACGCACCGAGCTGGCGGGACCGTCCGTCGATCTCGCCATCGAAGGTCTCGACGAGCTGCCGGGCGGCGTCGGCCAGTCGGTGTACCGGATCGTGCAGGAGGCACTGACCAATGTGGTCAAGCACGCGGACGCGACGACGTGCCGCATCCGCGTCACGGGCGGCGACGGCGAGGTGAGCATCGAGGTTCGCGACGACGGCCGCGGCGGCTCCGCGACCCCCGGCCACGGCTTGATCGGCATGCGCGAGCGCGTGGCGGTCTACGGCGGCGACTTCTCGGCGAGCCCGTGCGCTCCCGGCTTCCGCGTGTTCGCACGCTTGCCCTACGAGACGGCGGTGGCCCGATGACCCGCGTCCTGATCGCCGACGACCAGGCGTTGCTGCGCGGCAGCTTCCGGGTGCTGGTGGACAGCGCCCCGGGCCTGGAGGTGGTCGGCGAAGCTTCCGACGGCGTCGAGGCGGTGGCGTTGACCCGGCGCTTCACCCCGGACGTCGTGCTGATGGACGTCCGCATGCCGGAGATGGACGGCATCGAGGCGACCCGCCGGATCTGCGCGGAAACGGACGTCCGGGTGCTGATGCTCACGACGTTCGACCTCGACGAGTACGTCTACGCGGCGTTGCGCGCGGGCGCCAGCGGCTTCCTCCTCAAGGACACCCGCCCGGCGGACCTCCTGACGGCGATCGAAGTCGTGGCGTCCGGCGACGCGCTGCTCGCCCCGTCGGTGACCCGACGGCTGGTGGCCGAGTTCGCGCGGTTGCCGACGGGCCCGGTGACCACGCGCCTGGACGGGATCACGGCGCGCGAGCAAGAGGTGCTGACGCTGATCGCCCGGGGCCTGTCGAACGACGAGATCGCGGCGCGGCTGCACCTGGGCATCGCGACGGTGAAGACCCACATCGGCCGGCTGCTGCACAAGCTCGCGGCCCGCGATCGGGCGCAGCTGGTGATCGCGGCGTACGAATCCGGCCTGGTCGGTCGAACGTTGCCTACGCCACACGCGAAGTGACCGGCAAGTAGCTAAGCTCCGGTGCCATGAGCAGTGCGACGGAGCCGCTCGGGACGCCGCCCGAGGATGAACCGGACATCCACACCACGGCCGGCAAGCTGGCCGACCTGTACCGCCGGTACGACGAGGCGGTGCACGCGGGCTCGGCCCGCGCGGTGGAGAAGCAGCACGCCAAGGGCAAGAAAACCGCACGCGAGCGCATCGAACTGCTGCTCGACGAGAACTCGTTCGTCGAGCTCGACGAACTGGCCCGGCACCGCTCGACCAACTTCGGCCAGGAGAAGAACCGGCCCTACGGCGACGGCGTCGTCACCGGTTACGGCACCGTCGACGGCCGCCCGATCTGCGTGTTCAGCCAGGACGTCACGATCTTCGGCGGCAGCCTCGGCGAGGTCTACGGCGAGAAGATCGTCAAGGTCATGGACCTGGCGATCAAGACCGGCCGCCCGATCGTCGGCATCAACGAGGGCGGCGGCGCGCGCATCCAGGAAGGCGTCGTCTCGCTCGGCCTCTACGGCGAGATCTTCCGCCGCAACGTGCAGGCGTCCGGCGTCATCCCGCAGATTTCGCTGATCATGGGCGCGAACGCGGGCGGCCACGTCTACTCCCCCGCGCTCACCGACTTCGTCGTGATGGTCGACGAGACGTCGCAGATGTTCATCACCGGCCCGGACGTCGTCAAGACGGTCACCGGCGAGGACGTCACCTTCGAGGAGCTCGGCGGCGGCCGCACCCACAACACGAAGTCCGGCGTCGCGCACTACCTCGGCAACGACGACGAAGACGCGATCGCGTACGTCAAGGAACTGCTCTCCTACCTGCCGCAGAACAACCTGTCGGACGCGCCGGTGTTCGACTCGGCCGACGCGCCGGCCGGGTTCTTCGACGACGTCACCGACGCCGACCGCGAGCTCGACACGATCATCCCGGACTCGCCGAACACCCCGTACGACATGCACGAGGTCATCAACCGCGTGGTCGACGACGGCGAGTTCCTCGAGGTCCACGAGCTGTTCGCGCCGAACATCCTGGTCGGCTTCGGCCGCGTCGACGGGCAGAGCGTCGGCGTCGTCGCCAACCAGCCGACGCAGTTCGCCGGCTGCCTCGACATCGACGCGTCCGAGAAGGCGGCGCGGTTCGTCCGCACCTGCGACGCGTTCAACATCCCGGTGCTCACCTTCGTCGACGTGCCGGGCTTCCTGCCGGGCACCGACCAGGAGTGGAACGGCATCATCCGCCGCGGCGCGAAGCTGATCTTCGCGTACGCGGAGGCCACGGTTCCCCTGGTCACGATCATCACGCGCAAGGCGTACGGCGGCGCGTACGACGTCATGGGGTCGAAGCACCTCGGCGCCGACATCAACCTCGCGTGGCCGACGGCCCAGGTCGCGGTGATGGGCGCCCAGGGCGCGGCGAACATCGTCCACCGCAAGACCCTGGCGAACGCGGCCAACGAGGGTCGCGACGTGGACGCTCTGCGCGCGGAACTGATCCAGGAGTACGAGGACACGCTGCTGAACCCGTACGCGGCGGCCGAGCGCGGATACGTCGACTCGGTGATCGTGCCGGCGCACACCCGCGGCCACGTCGCGCGGGCGCTGTCGCTGCTGCGGAACAAGCGCGAGTCGCTGCCGCCCAAGAAGCACGGGAACATCCCGCTGTGAGCGACGACGAGAAGCCCCTGCTGAGGGTGGTCCGAGGCAACCCGAGCGACGCCGAACTGGCGGCGCTGACGGCGGTGGTCGCCGCGGTGTCGGCGGCGTCGCCCGCGGAGAAGCCGAAGCCGCGTACGTCGTGGTGGGGCGATCACGCCGCTTCGCTGCGCAAGCCGCTTCACCCCGGCGAAGGTGCTTGGCGCGCTTCGGGTTTCCCCAGCTGAGTCAGCGCTGGACGGCGTCGAGGAACACGGTCGGGACCTCGTTCTCGCGCACGACCGTGCCGAGCAGGGCCGCGAGCCGGTCGCGGTCCGGGGCGCTCAGGCCCGCGGCCAGGTCGTCCACCCGGCGGCACGTCGCCGCGTAGAAGTCCTCCGCCAGGTCGCGCCCTTCCTCGGTCAGCACGACCTGGACCGCACGACGGTCGCCCGGGTCGGGCTCGCGACGGACCAGCTCGCGCCGGACCGCGCGGTCGACCAGGCCCGTCAGGCTGGACTTCTCGAGGCCGAGCGTCGCGCCGAGGTCGCCCATGCCGTACGGACGGCCCATCAGCACGCACAGCAGCTGACCCTGCTGCACGGTGAGCCCGTACTCGCGCGCCGACTCGGCGTAGACGGCGTTCACCAGGAACGACGCCCGCACGAGCCCGGCCACGACGCCGAGGTCCTCCCCGTTCTTCCCCATCGCGCCAGCCTACTTCGCGACGGCTTCCCGCACGGCGGGCACGATCTCCCCGGCCCAGCGCGCGGCCGACGTCTCGTCCGGCGTGCTGCCACCGGGCCCGAACAGCACGAACCCGGCGGCGCCGTGCTCCAGCACCGCGCCGGTCAGCTCCTCGACCCACTGGTCCGGCGAGCCACCGATCCAGCGCCCGTCTTCGGCGCGGGTCTTCGGTAGCGGCTTTTCGCTGATCCGGCCGGGGAAGTTGTAGACGGTGACGACGTCCGCGGGATCGCGGCCGGCGTCGACCGCGGCCTTGTCGATGAGCGGGCGCGAGGTGCGGTAGCGCTCGCTGAGCCAGTCGGCGGCGCGGCCGGGCATCCAGCCATCGGCGAGGCGCCCGGTGACGGCGAGCGACTTCGGCCCGACGGACCCGGTCCACACCGGCGGCATCGCTTCCCGGGCCGGTTCGAGGTCTGTGACCTGGTAGAACTCGCCGTCGAAGGTGACGGGCCCGCCGCCTCCGCCGAGCATCTTGACGAGCCGGATGCCTTCCTCGAAGGCACGGACGGCCTGGCCGGGGGTCAGTTTGGTGAACCCGAGCCGCGCGATGTCGTCCCAGAGGCCACCGACGCCCATCCCGAGCACGATCCGGCCACCGGTCAGGGCGCTCAGCGACGTGACGGTGCGAGCGAGCATCGACGCGGGGCGCGTCGGCAGGTTGGTGACGCTGACCAGACCGGAGATCCGTTCGGTGCGTCCCAGGAGGACGCCGAGCTCGGCGTACGCGTCGAGCCGGTCGGCGTAGTACGGGTGATCGGAAACGGTGAGCAGGTCCAGCCCGGCGCGGTCGGCTCGGACGGCGAGCTCGAGGGTGTCCGGTACGGCGGCGACCGCGGTGGACACGCCGATGCCGAAGTGCGTCATGGTTCCTCCCGGTGTTAGTTCGTGCTACGAACTGACTATACATAGTTCTTAGCACGAACTACCTGACCTCACCAGGACGCGGTCCGATATTCGGTTTGCGCCACGCCGCGCGACGGCTAACGTAGGTCTCGCCCGGTGCGACGGTGAGGGTTACTTCTCTGGTATCCCTTGGGTTCGACTCCCGAAAGCCTTCACCACTTCGATCTCGGGCACACGCACTCCCGGTGCGAGCAAGATCTCGGGAGCCGCGGTCACACCGATGCCCGGTGCGCAGGCGAAGGTTACTTCCTTGTAGTGGGCGGGTCGGGGGTTCGAATCCCTCCCGGACCATTTTGGTCCGGTAGCTCAGCCTGGCAGAGCGGCAACGTACCTTCGCCGACTTCGATCTCGGGCATCGCTGTGGCCGCGGCTCCCCCATCACGAGGGGGAGAAATGAGCAAGTTCAACACCGCCCGCGCGCCCGCCGCGACTTCGCCGGTCCGCGGTGAGGCCACGCCTTCCGCTACCACCCACCAGGGTGGGGCCGGCTACGCGCGCGATGCCCGGTCCGAGCTCTTCCTGCTCGCCGTCACCAACATGGTCGGGGAGCACACCTTCTACGAGTCCGCCGGCGAGCGCGACACCCGCTACGCCGCGCTCGTCCACGCCGCGACCCTCGAGGATCCACAGTGGACGGCCCGGTTCCTGCGCTGGCTGCGCACCGAGGCGAACCTGCGCACCGCGTCGCTCGTCGGCGCGGCCGAGTTCGCCAAGGCGCGCCGCGACGCCGGGCTCGACGGGCTGAGCCGCCAGGTCGTCGCCGACGTCCTGCAGCGCGCCGACGAGCCCGGTGAGCTGCTCGCCTACTGGACTTCCGTGCACGGCAAGAACATCCCGAAGCCGGTCAAGCGCGGCGTCGCCGACGCGGCCCGGAAGCTCTACGACGAGCGCGCGTACGTCAAGTGGGACTCGTCCGCGCGGGCGTTCCGCTTCGCCGACGTCCTCGAGCTGACGCACCCGGCCAACCGTGACGCCGCCCAGGGCGCGCTGTTCAAGCACGTCCTCGATGAGCGGCACGACCGCGGCAACCCGCTGCCGGACGCGCTCGGGGTGCTGCGCGCCCGTGCCGAGCTGACGGCGTGGGACGTTCCCCGCCGTCGCGAGCTGTTCGGACAGCCGGACGCCGCCGACGTCCTTCGTGCGGCGGGCATGACCTGGGAGTCCGTCGCCGGCTGGCTGCAGGGTCCGCTCGACGCGCGCGTCTGGGAAGCGCTGATCCCGTCGATGGGATACATGGCGCTGCTGCGGAACCTGCGCAACTTCGACGAGGCCGGTGTCTCGGACGACGTCGCGCAGCGGGTCGCCGCGCGGCTGGGCGATCCCGCGCGGGTCGCGAAGTCGCGGCAGCTGCCGATGCGGTTCCTGTCGGCCTACCGGGCGGCGCCGTCGCTGCGGTGGGCGTGGGCGCTGGAGCAGGCCATCGCGCATTCGCTGGCGAACGTGCCGGAGCTGCCGGGCCGGACGCTCGTCCTCGTCGACACCTCCACGTCGATGAAGCTGGGCTTCAGCCGTGACGGCACCCTGATGCGCTGGGACGCCGCCGCGGTCTTCGGCCTCGCGCTGGCACGCCGGTGCGCGGACGCCGACGTCGTGTCGTTCTCGGACGGCTTCCTCCTGGGCGGCCCGCACACGAAGGTGTTCAAGCTGCGTCCCGGCGGGTCGCTGCTGAGCGACGTCGAGCGCTGGAAGTCCCGCGGGTACTTCCTCGGCGGTGGCACGAACACGGCGGGCGCGCTGAAGCGGCACTTCGCGCGGCACGACCGCGTCGTCATCCTCACCGACGAGCAGGCCGGCCACGGCGACGTCGGCCACGCGCTGCCCGCGCACGTGCCGCTGTACACGTGGAACCTGGCCGGCTACCAGTACGGCCACGCGCCGTCGGGCAGCGCGCACCGGCACACGTTCGGCGGCCTGACCGATCAGGGATTTCGGATGATTCCCCTGCTCGAGGCGGGCCGGAACGCCGATTGGCCGTTCTGAGAGAAGCCGCGGAGGCCCCCATGACGGGATCATGGGGGTCTTCGCGCTGTGTACGGACCGTCACAGGATTGGCCGTGGACCGGCCACTGGTCTGCGCCGTATAGTCCACGTGGAATAAACGACCTGGAGTCATCCGAAGGGACTAACGATCATGGCCTCGGCCAAGCTGACCCCACTCGGCCTCGCCGTGCTGGAGCTGCTCCACGAGAAGCCCATGCACCCCTACGAGATGGCTTCGCTGATGCGCGAGCGGTACGTCAGCACCCGCGTCAACGTGAAGGCCGGGTCGCTCTACCACACCGTGGAACGCCTCCAGCGCAACGGTTTCATCGAGGTCGTCGACACGCAGCGCGACGGCAGGCGGCCCGAACGGACCGTCTACGGCATGACCCAGGCCGGCCTGGACGAGTTCAACCAGCGCGGCCGTGAGCTGCTGGGCGACCTCGCCGACGAGTTCCCCGCGTACCTGTCCGGGCTCGCCGTGATCGACGAGCTCGGCAAGGAGACGTCCCTGATCGAGCTCGAACACCGGATCACGCGGCTGCGCGCCGCCGTCGCGGCCGACCAGGCCGTGCTGGAGCGCCTCGCCGAGGACCGGACGCCGCCCATCTACTGGCTCGACTGGCAGTACAAGTGCGACCAGCGGAAGTTCGAGCTCGACTGGACCGTGCGCCTGCACGAAGAACTGAAGTCCGGGCGGATCCCGTTCCAGGACTGCGAACAACCGAAGCTCACGCTCATCACCGAGGAAGACGACGATGAACGCAAGACAAGCTAACCCGTGGGCGGCGCTCGGCGCGCTGTGCCTCGGCTTCTTCATGATCCTGCTCGACACGACGATCGTGTCGATCGCGATCCCGACCATGCTGCGCGAGCTGAACGCCGGGCTGAACTCCGTCGTCTGGGTGATCAGCGTCTACCTGCTGACCTACGCCGTGCCGATGCTGTTCACCAGCCGGCTCGGCGACCGCTTCGGCCCGAAGCGGGTGTTCCTCGCCGGGCTGGTCGTGTTCACCGGCGCGTCGCTGTGGTGCGGCCTGTCCGGCAACGTCGAGATGCTGATCGCCGCGCGCGCCGTGCAGGGCATCGGCGCCGCGCTGATGACGCCGCAGACGCTGGCGTTCATCACGCACCTGTTCCCCCCGGCCAAGCGCGGCCCGGCGATGGGCATGTGGGGTGGCGTCGCCGGGCTGGCGACGATCACCGGCCCGCTGCTCGGCGGCGTGCTCGTCGACCACCTCGGCTGGGAGTGGATCTTCTACGTCAACGTGCCGATCGGCGTGGTCGCCATCGTCATGACGCTGCTGATGGTGCCGGACTGGCAGCCGAAGCACTCGCACTCGTTCGACGTGATCGGCATCCTGCTCTCCAGCCTGGCCCTGCTGTTCATCGTGTTCGGCGTGCAGAACGGCCAGCAGTACGACTGGGGCACCGTCTGGGGCGGGATCACGGTGTTCGAGATCATCGGCGCCGGCGTGCTGCTGCTGATCGCGTTCGTGGTGTGGCAGCGGGTCAACAAGCGCGAGCCGCTGCTACCGCTGCAGGTCTTTTCGAACCGCAACTTCTCGGCGGGGACGCTCACCGCGACCACGGTCGGCTTCGCGATGACCGGCATGTTCCTGCCGCTGGTGATCTACATCCAGTCGGTGCTCGGGCTGAGCCCGACGATGGCGGGCCTGCTGACCGCGCCGATGTCGCTGCTGTCGGGGATCGTGGCGCCGTTCGTCGGGAACCTGTCCGACAAGGTCAACGGCAAGTACCTGGTGATGTTCGGCCTGGCGTCGCTGGCCGCCGGGCTCGGGGTCATCGCGCTGCAGGCGTCGCCGGACAGCAGCCCGTGGAGCTTCATCCCGGCGCTGCTGCTGTGCGGCCTCGGCATCGGCTGCGTCTTCTCGCCGATGAGCAACATGACGATGGGTTCGGTCGAGCCTCGGCTGGCCGGGACGGCGTCGGGCATCTTCAACACGTCCCGCCAGGTCGGCGGCGTGCTCGGTTCCGCGGCGATCGGCGTGCTGCTGCAGGCCCAGGTGAGCTCGTCCATCGCGGACGAAGCGACGAAGGCGGCGGCGCAGCTGCCGGAGCAGTACCGGGCGCCGTTCGCGGAAGGCATCGCGAAGGCGGCGGCGAGCACCGGCGAGTTCGGGTCGGCCGGCGGGCCGTCGCCGATGCCGGGGCTGCCGGCGGAGGTCGCCGCGCAGGCCGGTCGCCTCGCGTCCGACGCGGTCCACAGTGGACTGACGGACGCCGCCCGCGTGACGATGCTCCTGCCGATGGTCGTGCTGCTGCTCGGCGTCATCTCGGCGGCCATGCTGCGGAAGGTGAAGCCGCGCTGGGAAACCCCGGCGCCGGCGCCCGAAGCGGCCGCGGCCTGAAAACCGTGCGAGCCTCCGGGTGTCGGGACCGGAGGCTCGCACGAACCGCGGGAGCGGTGGTCTAGCGCACGGTCTTCGGCGCCGAAGCCGAATCCGCCCGGATGGTCGCCCGGCCCTTCGTCCCGCGGATCCTGGTCCACAGCGACTGCGACCGGGTGGCCGGCGTCGATTCTGTGACTCGTACGGTCATCGGTCACCTCCGCGTCTGTCCCCCAGCGCCATATGTTGCGAGCAACAACAAAATAACTCCGTTTGCCTCGTGACGCCGGTCACAATTCGGTTACGGCAAGCGTCCGGGTACCTTCGCCGGGTGCAGTTCGTCCTCGCTTCCCAGTCCCCCGCCCGGCTCGCCCTCCTTCGTTCCGCGGGCCTCGATCCGGCCGTGTTCGTCTCCGGCGTCGACGAAGACGCCGTCGCCGCTTCGCTGACCGACCCGTCGCCGTCCGAGCTCGTCGCGGCCCTCGCCGCGGCCAAGGCCGAAGCCGTCCTCGACCAGGTCGCCGCGGCCCACCCGGACGCCGTCGTCGTCGCCTGCGACTCGATGCTGAACATCGGCGGGCAGATGGTCGGCAAACCGCCCACCCCGGACATCGCGCGGCAGCGCTGGGCCGCGATGGCGGGGTCATCCGGTGAACTCCTCACCGGCCACGCGGTCATCCGGCTCGACGGCGGCACGCGCGCGAAGGAGACCAGTGGCTGGGAGTCGACGACCGTCCGGTTCGGCACGCCGAGCGCGCACGAGATCGACGCCTACATCGCGACCGGCGAGCCGCTGCACGTCGCCGGCGGGTTCACGATCGACGGCCTGGGCAGCTGGTTCGTCGACGGGCTCGACGGCGGCCACACGAGCGTCATCGGCATCAGCCTGCCGCTGACGCGCCGCCTGCTCGCCGAGGTCGGCGTCAGTGTCGTAGATCTCTGGCGGTCTCCCGCATCCTGAGAAGGGCGCCACACGAACGGGTGATCCGGAAGAGTCCTGCCTTACCTAACGTTCTGTTTACCCGGCAAGTCAGACTGCAACTTTCGAGCACCGGAGTCGCCCCGTGTCTTTCGTACGGACATACACCAAACCGCGGGTGTTCGCGGCCGCGGTTCTCGGCTCGCTCGTCGTCGGCGCCCTGCTGGGCGTCGTCGCACGGCAGACCGGAACCGGCTGGCTGACCGATCTCCTCGACCAGATCGGCACCATCTTCACGACGTTGCTGCAGATCGCGGTGATCCCGCTGGTCTTCACGGCGATCGTGGTCGGCATCAACAGCCTCCGGAAGCTCGGCGGCGGCCGCACCGCCGCCCGCCTCGGCGGCAAGACCGTGCTCTGGTTCGCCATCACGTCGTTCATCGCGTCGCTGATCGGCATCGCCGTCGGCCGTATCTTCGACCCGGGCTCGGGCGGGCTCGGCGGCGTCGCGGCGACCGCCAAGAACGCGGACAAGGCCGCCGCCAGCGTCGACCACTGGGGCTCGTGGAGCGCCTTCGTCAAGGGGCTCCTGCCGGAGAACTTCGTGAAAGCGTTTGCCGACGGCGAGACGCTGCAGGTGCTGTTCCTCGCGCTGGTGATCGGTGCGGCCGCGTACAGCCTGGGTGACAAGGCGAAGCCGTTCGTGGACTTCACGACGAGCGTCTTCGAGATCATCCAGCGCTACCTCGGCTGGATCGTCCGGCTGGCCCCGATCGGCATCATCGGCCTGATCGGCGCGGCCGTCTCCAACTACGGCGATGCCCTGTTCCGTCCGCTGTTCTCGACCACGCTCGCGGTGTACGTCGGCTGCCTGCTCGTGCTGTTCGTCGTCTACCCGATCCTGCTGCGGTTCGTGGCGAAGGTCAGCCCGCTGAAGTTCTTCGCGAAGGCCGGCACGGCGATCCAGTTCGCGTTCGCTTCGCAGTCCTCGGCCGCGACGCTGCCGCTGACCCGCCAGTCCGCGGTGAACCTCGGCGTCCAGCCGGCGTACGCGGCCTTCGCGACCCCGCTCGGCAGCGCGACGAAGATGGACGGCTGCGCGGCGGTCTTCCCGGCGATCGCGGCGATCTTCGTCGCCAACCTGGCCGGGGTGTCGCTGAACTTCTGGCAGTACGTGGGCATCGTGGTGGTCGCGGTGGTCGGCGCACTGGCGACGGCCGGCACCACGGGCTGGCTGACGGCGTTCACGCTGACGACGTCGTTCATCGGCCTCGACGCCAAGCAGGTGGCGATCGGCCTGGCGCTGATCTACTCGGTCAACCCGATCATGGACATGATGCGCACGGCGACGAACGTGGCCGGCCAGATCGCGGTCCCGGTGATCGTGGCGCGCGCCGAAGGCCTGCTCGACGACGAGGTCCTGAACGCCCCGACCGACGCCCCGGAGCACACCGACGACGGCTCGGCGGCCCGCCACACCGAACCCGCCCCCGCCTGACCCCAAGCTGGGTCAGGAGGACGGGCAAGTCCGCAGGTCGGTGCGGGTCAGGCGGATGTCCGGCCAGCCGCGCAGGTCCGACGGTGCCGTGTAGCGGCGCGTGCAGCCGACCGACTTGCCCGTCAGGTCGTACACCTGGCCCAGCACCGGGGCCGCGTCGCACTTCGCGGTTCCGGACTCCGTGCCGGGGCAGTCGTGGCGGACCACGATCACGTCCGGGCGGCCGTCGGCCGTGACGTCGTAGAGCGACAACGTGCCCGCGTCCGCGAAGTACGGCTTGCCCGGCGCGCGCCACACCCCGCCGCTCTCGACCAGCAGTTCGCCGTACGCCGCCTTGCCCTGGTCGCCGACGTCGCCGCGGACCAGGCACGTCGGCGCCGCGCCGTCGATGCAGCGCAGCGAGTTCTGGTCCAGCCGCACGCCCAGCTGGGCGATCGACAGCTCGAACACCGTGCCCGGCTCGGCCCCGACGCGCACCCGGCCCGCGCCGCCCGACGCGTCGGTCAGCAGCACCACCGGCGTCCCGCCGACCGTCACCGCCGCGAGCTGGCGGCACGGGCCGCCGCCGCAGGTCACCACCGCGGCCACCGGGGCGGTCGCGGGCTCGGCCGCGCCGGCGGGCTCCTCCGGCCGCGGCCGCAGCAGGAAGACCGCGGCGATCGCGCCGAGCGTCACCACCGCGGCCAGCACCGCGGTGAGCAGCGCCGACCGAGGCGTGCTCGCCGCCGAAGTCCGCATGAGACAGAGCGTAAGCCGCATCGCGACTGTGTGTGGGCAGCGGCCCGGCGGGGTGTGGCCGAAATCCCCCGGCCGTGCACCCGACGGAGGCACCCCGGGTTCGCGGAGCGTGTCCGTCTATGTTGTCCGAGTGACGAACCCGAACCTTCCCCCCGCCCTCTACCTGCCCACCGGCCCGGCCAGCGCCGAGACCGAAGGCGCGTCGATCGAGCTGCGCCGCACGCCGGACGGCCGCACCGCGCTCGTTGCGTTCACCGCTTTGGACCGGCTGATCGACTGCTGCGGCGAGCACCAGCCGTGGGTGCTGGTCAACACCGAGCACCTGCCGAAGGTCCACGCGGCGAACCCCTACGACGTCATCGTGCTGGACTCGCCGCTGCCCCAGGAGCTGCGCCACCACGTCTGAGCGTGGTTCAGCTCTCACTCAAGGGACTCCCGACGGCATATCCGTAGACTCCCCCGTACCGCGTGAGCGGTCAGCAATGCAGCTGTCGGGACGCAGGAGGTGCGGGGTGGCCGAGCAGGTCGGCGAATCCACCGGTGGTCCGGTGACCAGGGTCCTGGTCGCCAACCGGGGCGAGATCGCGGTACGCGTGATCAGAGCCGCCAAGGACGCTGGACTGACCAGCGTCGCGGTGTACGCGGACCCGGATCGCGACGCACCGCACGTGCGCCTGGCCGACGAGGCCTTCGCGCTCGGCGGCACCACAGCCGCCGAAAGCTACCTGAACTTCGACAAGCTGCTCGACGCCGCCAAGCGCTCGGGCGCCGACTCGGTGCACCCCGGCTACGGCTTCCTGTCCGAGAACGCGGACTTCGCCCAGGCCGTCATCGACGCCGGGCTGACCTGGATCGGGCCGAGCCCGCAGGCCATCCGCGACCTCGGCGACAAGGTCACCGCGCGCCACATCGCCCTGCGCGCGGGCGCGCCGCTCGTGCCGGGCACGAAGGAGCCGGCCAAGGACGCCGACGAGATCGTCGCGTTCGCCGACGAGTACGGCCTGCCGGTGGCCATCAAGGCCGCGTTCGGCGGCGGTGGCCGCGGCCTCAAGGTCGCGCGCACCCGCGAAGAGATCCCCGAGCTGTTCGAGTCGGCGACCCGCGAGGCCGTCGCCGCGTTCGGCCGCGGCGAGTGCTTCGTCGAGCGCTACCTGGACAAGCCGCGGCACGTCGAGGCGCAGGTCCTGGCCGACCAGCACGGCAACGCGATCGTCGTCGGCACCCGCGACTGCTCGCTGCAGCGCCGGCACCAGAAGCTCGTCGAGGAGGCGCCCGCGCCGTTCCTGTCCGACGAGCAGCGCAAGCGCATCCACGAGTCGGCGAAGGCGATCTGCAAGGAAGCCGGGTACTACGGCGCCGGCACGGTCGAGTACCTCGTCGCCACCGACGGCACGATCTCCTTCCTCGAGGTCAACACGCGCCTGCAGGTCGAGCACCCGGTCTCGGAGGAGACCACCGGCCTCGACCTGGTTCGCGAGATGTTCCGCATCGCGCGCGGCGAGAAGCTGCGGATCACCGAGGACCCCGAGCCGCGCGGCCACTCGATCGAGTTCCGCATCAACGGCGAGGACGCCGGCCGCGGCTTCCTGCCCGCGCCGGGCACGGTGACGAAGTTCGTCGCGCCGAGCGGCCCCGGCGTCCGCGTCGACTCCGGTGTCGAGTCCGGCAGCGTGATCGGCGGCCAGTTCGACTCGATGCTGGCGAAGCTGATCGTCACCGGGTCCGACCGGAACAACGCCCTCGAACGCAGCCGCCGCGCGCTGGCCGAGATGGTCGTCGAGGGCATGGCGACGGTGCTGCCGTTCGACCGCGTGATCGTCGACGACCCCGCGTTCATCGGCGACGAAAACGGTTTCAGCGTGCACACGCGCTGGATCGAGACGGAGTTCGACAACAAGATCGAGCCGTTCGTGGCGCCGGACGTCGAGGCCGCCGAAGAAGAGCCGCGCCAGAACGTCGTCGTCGAGGTCGGCGGGCGACGCCTGGAAGTGTCGCTGCCGGGCGGGTTCGCGCTCGAAGGCGGCGGGGGCGGCACCGCCGTCAAGGCCAAGCCGCGCAAGCGCGCCGGCGGTGGCAAGGCTGCGGTCAGCGGTGACGCCGTCACCGCGCCGATGCAGGGCACCATCGTGAAGGTCGCCGTCGAAGAGGGCCAGACGGTCGAAGCCGGTGAGCTGATCGTCGTCCTCGAGGCGATGAAGATGGAGAACCCGGTAACCGCACACAAAGCGGGCACGATCACCGGCCTTTCGGTCGAGGTCGGCGCCGCCGTGACCCAAGGCACACAGCTCCTGGAGATCAAGTAGCGCAGTTCGTTACGGATGTCGTGGTGGGCCGCCCCCGAGGCGGCCTACCATCGACTACGTGACCGAAGTCCCGTCTCCGCAGCTGCGGATCAGCGACCAGAACCGCGAGTCCGCGCTGTCCGCGCTCGGTGAGCACATGAGCGCGGGGCGGATCGACATCGACGAATACGGCGAGCGCTCGGCGCGGATCACCGCGGCGAAGACGCGCGGCGAGCTCGTCGAGATCTTCGCGGACCTCCCCGCGCCGCACCCGAAGTACGACGACACCCCGCAGGCTGTCGTGGCGCCCGAGCCGGCCCAGGAGGCCGCACCGGCACCGCGGCACCCGGGTACGCCGGACGGCTGGAGCGGCCCGCAGCGGTTCGTCGCCGCGTTCGTCCCGCTGGTCTGGATCGCCGTGATCGCGCTGATCGCCACCGGGGTCGTGCACGGGGCGCTGATCCTCGTCCCGATCGGGCTGAGCATCTTCGGCCGGTCGATGTGGGGCCACGCCGGCCACCACGACCAGCACCACGACCGCCGTGAGCGGCACCTGCGCGACCGGGACCGCCGCCGTGAGCTGCGCGACTCCTACCGCGACCACCGGCGTGGCCTGGACCGCTGATCCACCGTGGGCGACATGCGGTTGAGCGACGACGAACGCCAGGACGCCCTGGACGTCCTCGAGGAGCACGTCCGATCCGGGCGGCTCGACATCGACGAATACGGCACGCGCTCGGCGAAGGTCACCGCGGCCAAGCGGGTCAGCGAGCTCGTACCGCTGTTCGACGACCTGCCGTCGCCGCGTCCGAGCGCGCTGCTCAACGGGGCTTCCGCGCCGCCGGTACCGGTGATGTCCGGCGACAGCGCGCTGCAGCAGTTCCTGATCCGCGGCGCGGTCCCGATCGCGATCGTCCTCGCGGTCGCGGTGCTCATCCTGTCCCGCGGCAGGCTGCTGATCATCTCGGTGGCGCTGCCGCTGGTGGTCGCGATGATCGCCGGGGCCCGCCGACGGCGCTGAGCCTGGGAGGATCACCGGCGTGATGGGCGTGGTGCCGGGCGCGCTGGACGCCCGAGGCGAACGAGTGGCGGGGCCGATCTTCACCGGCGTCGGACTGGCCGGGCTCGCCGCGTGCGTGTTCTGGGGGCCCGGGATCCGGGGCGTCACGCTGGCCGTCGTCGTCGCGGTGGCGGTGTGGGTGCCGTTGCTGATCCCGCTGTTCCCGCACCGGCGGACCCACCCGTGGCTCGCCGCCGGCTACTACGCGGGCGTGCTCGCGGCCGCGACCGTGCTGGTGGCGCACGACGACACGTTCATGGGTTTCGCGTCCTTCGGCTACCCGCTCGCCTTCGTGCTCTTCCCGGCGCGCTGGGGGTTCTTCGCGGTGGCCGCGACGGCGACGCTGCCGCTGCTGGCCGCCAACTCGGATTCGCGCAGCCCGACCTGGGTGCTGGTCCTGTCGATGGCCGGGCCGCTGCTGTACGCCGCGTGGTTCGTCGGCGCGGAGAGCGAGCAGCGGCGGAAGGCGAACGTCCGGCTGGAAGCGGCCCTAGAAGAGAACGCGGACCTCCACGCGCGGCTCGTCACCCAGGCGCGGGAAGCCGGTGTGCTCGACGAACGGCAGCGGATGGCCCGCGAAATCCACGACACCCTCGCCCAGGGCCTGACCGGGATCGTCACGCAGCTGCAGGCGGCGGACGGCCCGGACCGCGACCGGCGGGTCGAGCAGGCTCGCGCGCTCGCCCGGGAGAGTCTCGGCGAAGCGCGTCGCGCCGTGCAGGCGCTGCGGCCGGAACCGCTGGCCGCGGCCCAGCTGCCGGAAGCGCTTTCCCGGCTGGCCCGGCGGGTCTCCGAGACATCCGGGGTCGCCGTCCGCCTGGAGACGACCGGGGAAACCCGGCCCCTGCTGCCCGATCTGGAGGAGACGCTCTACCGCGTCGCGCAGGAGGCGCTGGCGAACGCGGAGAAGCACGCGAAGGCGTCCCGGATCGGCGTGACACTGTCCTATTCGGACGATCTGGTGCTGCTCGACGTCGTCGACGACGGCGCCGGCTTCAGCCCCGGCGACCGCGGCGACGGCACCGGGTTCGGCCTGGAGGCGATGCGGCAGCGCGTCCGGCGGGTCGCGGGCACGCTGTCGATCGAGAGCGCGCCGGGCGGCGGCACGGCCGTGAGCGCCCAGGTTCCGGCGCTCTGAGATTCCTCCTTTCGCCGGGCAACCGGTCGCCCACCTCGGACGTGGTGATCACGCAGGTCGGGGGAAAGGGGAAAATGATGGGCAAGAAGTGGATGCGGGCGGGGGTGCTCGCCACCGTGGCGATCGCCGTCACCGCGCTGGGGGCACCGGCGGACGCCGCGGCAATCCGGCTGTCGTGGAAGCCGACGCTCCTGCCGTTGCCGGCGGGGGCGAACCCGCAGGGGCACGGGTATCTGACCGCCTCGGACGGCCACGGCGAGTACACGGGCTCGTTCATCGTCGACGACAAGCTCCAGGTCGTGAGCTGGCGGGACGGCGAACCGGTGCTGCGCGGGGTGCCGGAGGGCTACGAGTGGGCGATGGTCGCAGGGGAGGACAGCTCGGGTCGCGTGTACGGCGACGCGATCGACTACGACACGAGCAGCGACCGCTCGTTCGTGCTCGACGCCACGGGTTTCCACCTGCGCGAAAACCCGGTGGGCTTCCGGGACTTCCAGGTGCGCGCGGTCAACCGCCGGGGTGACGCGGTGGCGTTGCTGATCAGCGACGACCCGGCCAAGGACACGCCGGCCGTCTGGCCCGCCGGCGCCACGGCGCCGACGCTCCTGTCGTTCCCGCCCGGCACCGACAACGTGACCGACATCGACGACGACGGCGCGATCCTGTTCTTCGGGGTCGAGCGCGACGTCGTCTGGAAGAACGGCGTGAGCCGGCCGCTGGCCGACATCGAGGGCTTCTCGAACCCGCACGGCTCGTCGATCCGCAACGGGGTCGTCGTCGGGTTCGCGTCCAACGCCAACGCGTCACAGGCGGTGCGGTGGAGGACCCCGGAGCAGGCCACGCCGCTCTCCGGCGGCGACTACGCCATCGACGTGAACGCGCGCGGGTTGACCGCCGGGCTGGCGCCGGTTCCGGGGTCGTTCCGCGGCAAGCCGATCGCGTGGCGGGGCACCACACCGGCGGGTGAGCTGAAGCAGCCGGGCACGTACACGGGGTACCAGCCCGGCCACGTCAGCGACGACGGGACGTTCGCCGGGTGGGCGTCGAACGGCCCGCTGGACGAGGGCGGGGTGCCCGTGATCTGGCGCCTGGCGCCGTGACCGAGGGGGTGGACCGGGGGTGACCCGGCCTTGATCGCCGGGCCGGGGGCGGCGTGCTCCCGGCCTGGCTAGGCTGGGCGGAGTGGAACCGGTGGAGATCAACGCGGGCACCTACTACCTGCGCCAGCTGCGCGCCGACCGGCACATCGACGACCGGCCGCTGCTCATGGAGGCGTTCGCCGACCCGACGCACCGCAAGTACGTGCTGAACTACCGCTTGCGCACCCTCGACGAGGCAACGGAGTACGTGGCGCTGCGAGCGGCCCAGTGGGCGGGCGACGAGCGCTGTTCGTGGGCGATCGCGGAGCCGACGTCGGGCCGCCTGCTGGGCGAGGTGGGCCTGCGCGAGCTGGACCTGCCCGCGGAGTACGCGGAGGCGACGATCTGGGTCCACCCGACCGAGCGAGGCAAGGGAATCGCGACAACGGCGTTGAACGCGGCCTTGCGTTTCGGTTTCGGAGGGTTGGGGCTGACCGAGGTGAGTTACCGGTACGAGGAGAGCAACACGGCCTCGGCGATCGTGGCGGAGCGCTGCGGCTTCACGCTGGTGGGCCCGGAGCCGGACCGGGCGCCCACGGGCGAGCGCCTGATCCGCTGGCACCGCACAGCCTGACGGCAGCCCCGCCCTTCCCTGGGGGGCGTCCCCTTGGCCAGTCTATCGGCGCCTCCGGACAAACCCGGTCCGAAGGCGCTCGGCGGAGCCAGTTGTCCACAACCCGCGAGGGCTGGGGACAACCGCCTCAGCTCACCGGCTCCACGATGCCCGCGCGGGCCTCCGGGGCCGCCGACCTCAGGGCGTCCGCCGCTTCGTCGCTCGGCTGGGACTGGGACTCGCGCTCTGCCTCCACACGGGCGTTGTAGACCTCGATCTCGCGCTTCACCGTTTCGGGTGACCAGCCGAGGACCTTGCCGACCAGCGTCGCCACCTGCTCCGCGCAGTCGACCCCTCGGTGGGCGTACTCGATCGAGATGCGCGTTCGGCGGGCCAGGACGTCCTCCAGGTGCAGCGCCCCTTCGTGCGAAGCCGCGTACACCACCTCGACGCCCAGGTAGTCCGGTGCGTGCTCGATCGGCTTCAGCAGCTCCGGGCGGCCGCTCGCCGAGGCCAGGACCTCGTTGACCAGCGAACCGTAGCGATCCAGCAGGTGACGGACGCGGTACGGGTGCAGGCCGTGCTCGGCGGCCAGGTGGTCGGCCTGGTTGACCAGCGCGTGGTACCCGTCCGCGCCGATCAGAGGCACCTTGTCCGTGATCGACGGCTGGGACCGGCCCGGCAGGTCCACCGCCGCCGCGTCGACCGCGTCCGCCGCCATCACGCGGTACGTCGTGTACTTGCCGCCCGCGATCGCGACCAGGCCCGGCGCCACCCGCGCCACCGCATGCTCGCGCGAAAGCTTCGACGTCTCTTCGCTCTCCCCCGCCAACAACGGCCGAAGGCCCGCGTACACACCTTCGATGTCTTCGTGCGTCAGCGGCGTCGCAAGGACGCTGTTGACGTGCTCGAGGAGGTAGTCGATGTCGTGCTTCGTCGCCGCCGGGTGGGCCAGGTCCAGGTTCCAGTCCGTGTCCGTCGTCCCGACGATCCAGTGGTTGCGCCAAGGGATCACGAACAGCACCGACTTCTCGGTGCGCAGGATCATCCCCGACTCCGACACGATCCGGTCGCGCGGCACGACGATGTGCACGCCCTTGCTCGCCCGCACGCGGAACCGCCCGCGACCACCCGACAAGCGTTGCAGCTCGTCGGTCCAGACGCCGGTGCAGTTGATCACCGCGGCCGCCGAGATCTCCGTCTCGCGGCCGTCCTCGACGTCGCGCACGCGCACGCCGGACACCCGGTCGGCCTCGCGCAGGAACCCGACGACCTGGGTCGACGTCCGCACGACCGCGCCGTAGTGCGCCGCCGTCCTGGCCACCGTCATCGTGTGGCGGGCGTCGTCGGACTGCGCGTCGTAGTAGCGGATCCCGCCGATCAGCGCGGACCGCTTGAGCGCCGGCACCATCCGCAGCGCGCCCGCGCGGGTCAGGTGCTTCTGGCCGGGGACGCTCTTGGCGCCGCCCATCGTGTCGTACATCAGCAGGCCGGCGGCGGTGTACGGCCGTTCCCACACGCGGCGCGTCAGTGGGTAGAGGAAGCTGACCGGCTTGACCAGGTGCGGCGCGATGGTCGTCAGCATCAGCTCACGTTCGCGAAGCGCTTCCCGGACCAGGCCGAACTCGAGCTGTTCCAGGTAGCGCAGGCCGCCGTGGAAGAGCTTGCTCGACCGGCTCGACGTCCCCGAAGCGAGGTCGCGGGCTTCGACGAGCGCGACCCGCAGCCCGCGCGTCGCGGCGTCCAGCGCCGTTCCCGCGCCGACCACGCCGCCGCCGATGACGACGAGGTCGAACGTCTCGTTGCCGAGCCGCTGCCAGGTCTCTTCGCGCTTGACCGGGCCCAGTCGAGCCGGGTTCGTCTCCGCTGCGTGCTGCGCCACGTGACATTCCTCCTCGGTGCCGGCGAGGGTTCCAGCATCGCACGACCTGGTGATCCTCCGCCCGTCCACGGATGACACTTGTGGCGTAACCCTCCGCGATCTTGCTGTGCTTCCACCTGCGTTCGGCCGGATCTTGAAAAGATTCGGCTGGCCGGAGCTTGGAATCCGCTTCTACGCCCCGGTAACGTCGCGCGGACGTGGGTCGGCAACGGTGCCGTGGCACGCCGTGATCGACCCTGCGCAGAGTGTCCAGTGTGGAGGTGCAGCGGTGAGTGCTGGGGCAATAATCGTCTGGGAACTTCTGGGAACGGCCGCGCTGATTCTGCTCGGCAACGGTGTGGTCGCGAACCACGTGCTCCGCAAGAACAACGGTCACAACGCCGGATTTCTGTTCATCAACTTCGGCTGGGCGTTCGCCGTCTTCACCGGCGCCAGCATCGCCGCACCCAGCGGCGCCCACCTCAACCCGGCGGTGACGCTGGGCCTCGCCATCGCGGACAAGACCCCCTGGGCCGACGTCCCGTTCTACTTCATCGGCCAGATGGCCGGCGCGATCATCGGCGCCGTGCTCTGCTGGGCGACCTACAAGCTCCAGTTCGACGACCACCCCGAGCCCGAGAACACGCTCGGGATCTTCTCCACCGCGCCGCAGATCCCGAACACCGCGTGGAACCTCGTCACCGAGGTCATCGGCACCTTCGTCCTGGTGGCCTGGATCCTGCTCAGCCCGGTGGTCTCCGTCGGCGACGGCGGCACCCCGAACTTCGGCAACTCCGCACTCGGCTACGCGGGCGTCTCGTTCGTGGTCCTCGTGATCGGTACTTCGCTCGGCGGGCCGACGGGCTACGCCATCAACCCGGCCCGCGACCTCGGCCCCCGCATCGCGTACGCGTTCCTGCTGCCGATCAAGAACAAGGCCAACGCCAACTGGGGCTACTCGTGGATCCCGGTCGTCGGCCCGCTCGCCGGTGGCGCCCTCGCCGCCCTGCTGTACCTCGTCGTGCACAACCTGACCTGATCGCCCACCTACCGGATTCCTGGAGCACAGATGACTTCGTACGTAGCCGCGATCGACCAGGGCACCACGTCGACCCGGTGCATGATCTTCAACCACGAAGGCCGCGTGGTCTCGGTCGACCAGCGCGAGCACGAGCAGATCTTCCCGAAGGCCGGCTGGGTCGAACACAACGCCGAGGAGATCTGGGAGAACACCCGCCGGGTCGCCGCGGGCGCGCTCGCCAAGGCCGACCTGACCGCGAAAGACATCGTCGCCGTCGGCATCACCAACCAGCGGGAGACCGCGCTGGTCTGGGACAAGACGACCGGCAAGCCGGTGTACAACGCGATCGTCTGGCAGGACACCCGCACCGACAAGATCGTCACCGAGCTCGGCAACCTCGGCGGCGGCCAGGAGCGCTACCGCGAGAAGGTCGGCCTGCCGCTCGCGACGTACTTCTCGGGGCCGAAGATCAAGTGGATCCTCGACAACGTCGAAGGCGCGCGTGAGAAGGCCGAAGCCGGTGACCTGATCTTCGGCAACATGGACACCTGGGTGCTGTGGAACATGACCGGCGGGGCCGACGGCGGCGTGCACGTCACCGACCCGACCAACGCGTCGCGCACCATGCTGATGGACCTCGACACCCTGCAGTGGGACGCCGGGATCGCCGCCGAGATGACGATCCCGCTGTCCATGCTGCCGGAGATCCGCTCCTCGTCCGAGGAGTACGGCAAGGTCCGCGAGAAGGGCGCGCTGGCCGGCGTGCCGATCTCGGGCATCCTGGGCGACCAGCAGGCCGCGACGTTCGGCCAGGCCTGCCTTTCGCCCGGCGAGGCCAAGAACACCTACGGCACCGGCAACTTCATGCTGCTCAACACCGGTACCGAGAAGGTGATGTCGCAGAACGGGCTGCTCACCACGGTCTGCTACAAGATCGGCTCGAACGACACGGTCTACGCGCTGGAAGGCTCCATCGCGGTGACCGGTTCGCTGGTGCAGTGGCTGCGCGACAACCTCGGCATGATCGGGACCGCGGCCGAGATCGAGGAGCACGCGCGCAGCGTCGAGGACAACGGCGGCGCGTACTTCGTCCCGGCGTTCTCGGGCCTGTTCGCTCCTTACTGGCGATCCGACGCCCGCGGGGCGATCGTCGGGCTCACCCGGTTCGTCAACAAGGGACACCTCGCTCGCGCGGTGCTGGAGGCGACCGCCTTCCAGACGCGTGAGGTGCTCGAGGCGATGAACGCCGACTCGGGTGTTTCGCTCACCTCCCTCAAGGTGGACGGCGGGATGGTCGTCAACGAGCTGCTGATGCAGTTCCAGGCCGACATCCTCGGCGTGCCGGTGATCCGCCCGGTGGTCAACGAGACGACGGCGCTCGGCGCCGCGTACGCCGCCGGCCTGGCGGTCGGGTTCTGGAAGTCCGAGGACGACATCCGCACGAACTGGGCCCAGGACAAGCAGTGGGAGCCGGCGATGGACGACGCCCGCCGCGACCGCGAGTTCCGCAACTGGAAGAAGGCCGTGACGAAGACCTTCGACTGGGTCGCCGACGAGGACTGACCGGTCCGGGCCGGGGGCGCCGAGCCGCCTCCGGCCCGCGGCCGCCCTCGGCCCGCAGGGCCCTCAGTCCTCCCAGCCCTCCGGTTTCCCGGACTGCTCGTTGGGCGCGACGACCAAGAACGGCACCCCCTGGTCGTCCGTCACCCGCACCTGCCGCCCGTACGGTGAGTCGAACGGCTGGCTCAGCACCTGGCCGCCCAGCTCCGTCACCTTGGCCGCGCTCTCGTCCGCGTCCGCCACCGAGAAGTACGCCGACCAGTTCGACGGCACCTCCGCCGGCACCGAATCGGGCAGGGCACCGAGCCCGCCGACCGGGCGGCCGTCGATCAGCAGGACCGCGTACGTGAAGTCGTCACCCGACAGGTCCTGGAACCCGTACCCGAACACCTGCTCGTAGAACGCCTTCGCCGCCGGGTAGTCGCGGCTCATGCACTCGTTCCACGCCAACGTGCCCGGCGCCGCTGTGGCCTGCGTGCCCAGGTGGTTTCCCGGCTCCCACAGCCCGAACACCGCGCCCGCCGGGTCGGCCACCACCGCCATCCGGCCTTCCTTCAGCACTTCCATCACCGGCACGACGATCTGCCCGCCGGCCTCGGTGATCGTCGTGGCCGTCTTGTCCACGTCGGACACCGACAGGTACGTCGTCCAGACCGGAGGCATGTCCTGCCCCGGCGGCGTCTGGCCGATCCCGGCGACCGGGCGGCCGCGCAGCTCCGCCATGCCGTAGAAGCCGGTCTCCTCACCGCCCGCCCGCACGTCCCAGCCGAACAGGCCGCTGTAGAAGGCCACCGCTTTCGCCTGGTCCGGCACCATCAGGTCCACCCAGCTGGGCGTGCCGTCAGGCCATGGCTCGTCCCGGAACAACATGTCGACTCCCAACCCTCGTCCGCACCGTCTCGGGTGACGGCCGACACAGTCTTGCACCGGGCACCGACAAAACCAGTGCCGAAGGACTCCCCACCACGGAACCGGCCCGATCGGGGACGGTCGGTGAACGTGTCAGTCGTCCCAGCCCCGCGGCTGGCCGGACCGCGCTGTCGGCGCGATGACGAAGAACGGCACGCCCTGGTCGTCGGCGAGCTGCACGTGCCTTCCCTCCGGCGAGTCGATCGGCTCGCCAAGAACCCGGCCGCCGAGCTCGACCGCCTGGGCCGCGCTCGCGTCGGCGTCCGCCACCCAGAAGTACACCCGCCAGCTCGCCGGCACCTCGGCCGCGACGCCGTCGGGCAGCACGCCGATCCCGCCGACGGGCCGCCCATCCGCCAGCAGCGCCTTGTACGTCGAGCCGCCGGTGGTCTCGTCTTCGAAGCCGTAGCCGAAGACCCGCTCGTAGAACGCCTCAACGGCCGGGTAGTCCCGGGTCACGCACTCGTTCCAGGCCAGTGCGCCCGGTCCGGCCATGACCTGCGTGCCCAGGTGGCCACGGGGCTCCCGAAGCCCGAACGCCGCGCCGCCCGGGTCGGCCGCGACGGCCATCCGGCCCTCCCCCGGCACATCCGTCGCCGGCACGACGATCCGCCCACCGGCTTCGGTGATTGCCACCGCCGTCTTGTCCGCATCGGACACCGACAGATAGGTCGTCCACACCGCGGGCATCTCCTGCCCCGGTGGAGCTTGGCCGATCCCGGCGACCGGCCGGTCCCGCAGCGTCGCCACGCCGTAGGAGCCGGTCTCCTCCGCGCCCGGCCGCACGCGCCAGCCGAACAGACGGCTGTAGAAGGCGATCGCTTTCGCCTGGTCTGGCGCCATCAGGTCCACCCAGCTCGGTGTCCCGTCGGGCCACGGCTCGTCGCGGAACAGCATTTCGGCTCCCCACCCCCTCGTCGGCGTCGTCTCGGGTGACGACCGGCACAGTGAAGCAGGGGGGTCCGACAAAAACCGGAAATCAGGCCTGGACCAGGCGGGCGTACACGACGATGTTGTCGACGTAGTTGTGCGCGCTCCGGTCGAAGACTCCGCCGCAGGTGATCAGCCGCAGCTCGGGGCCGGCCGTGTCGTCGTACACGCCTTCTTTTTCGAAGTCCTGCTTCGGCACCTGGTGCACCTTCGTCACCTCGAAGAGCGCCGTCGTGCCGTCCTTGCGCGCGATCGAGACGCGGTCACCGGCGGCCAGCTCCTTGAGGCGGTAGAAGATGCCCTTCTGGTGGTTGCCGTCGACGTGCCCGAGGACGATGGCCGGGCCGACCTCGCCCGGCGTCGGCGCGTAGGTGTACCAGCCCGCCTGCAGCGGCGTGGTCACCGGCGGCACCTGGATCGTGTCGTCCGCGTTGACGCCCAGCGGGACCAGCGACGAGTGCGCGCCGATCTTCGGGATGTCGATCGAGACCGGCTCGGACTTCGGCAGCGCGGCGACGGCGTCGGCCTGCTCACCGGCCGCGGGCACCGGCTTCACCGCGACCGGACGCGCGGGCGGCGGTTGCGCGGTCGACGGCTCGGGATCGCCGCCGAGGGTCAGCGCCAGCACCACCAAGGCGGCCAGCAACGCCACGATCAGCGCGATCAGGTAACGCCGCCGGCCGGTGGGCCTCGTGGTCACGTGCTCCCCCTTCCCACAGGTTCACCCGTCCGGGTCGCCCCGACGCTACCCCGCTCCCCCTAGCGGGATCAGCGGCGCCGAACCCGCTTGGCCAGCACGAGACCGCTGCCGCCGACCGCGAGCACGCCCATGGCGGCCGCGGCCGCGAGCGGGGTGCCGGAGTCGTCGGCCGGGCCGTCCGTGCCGCCCGTCTGCGGCGCGCCCGCCGGCACCTTGGCGACCTGCTTCGTTTCACCCAGAACGGTGAACTTCGTGCTGATCTCCGCACCGCCGCAGGAGAACGACACCGGGTACACGCCCGGCTTCACCTGCTTCACGACCGCGGACGCGACCCCAACCGGCGCCGTCGCCGGGTCGTGCTGCGGGCCGGTGCGCCGCAGCGAGCCGATGGTGAGCACCGGCGAGGTCAGGTCCTGCGTACTCTCGGCGTCACAACCGACGCGGATCTCCACCTTCGCGCCCGGCCGGGCGAGCTTCGGCGTCACGCGGACGTAGGCCTTCGGCACACCCGCGTGCTCGGACGGGGCGTCAGTGGCCGGCGCCGGCGTCGTGCTCGCGAGCGCCACACTCGGTGCGAGGACGAGGAAAGCCACGGCGATGCCCGCGACGACAGCGGTGTTCTTCATTCTTTGCTCCCCTGTGGAATGAATCAGCAAAAGCGATTTCACGGACGCCGGTCGCAGTTCCCCCTGCCTCGGCTTTGTCCGCTTGCTTATGTACTCAAGACGTCTCCACCTGCGAGAGGTTGCGCCCGTGGTCATGAAAAAACCGCCCCGGAGCGTGACTCCGGGGCGGTTCGGTGTATTCGGGAATTCAGCCGGCCATGCTGCCATCGCCCGCTTTCGCGGCGCCGGAAGGCACCTTGGAAACCTGTGGCGCGGGCACCGAGAACTGCGTGCTGTAGGTCTGGCCGGCGCACGTCACGGTCAGCGGGTAGGTCCCCGCCTGGGTGCCCGGCTTGAGTGCGACGTCGGCGCTGATGTTCGCGTCGGCGCCCATGAACGGGCCCGGGGTGTAGTTGGAGAAGGTCAGCACCGGCGAGGCGAACGTCGGCGAAGCGCCTTCGCACTTCGCCAGCGCGACGTTCGGCGCGTCGCGGACGTACTTGTCCACGAGCGTCTGGTTGATCGCCGTGTTGACGTTGAGCTGGACGCTGCCCTTCGCCGGCGCGGCGCTCGGCGTCGGACTCGGGCTGGGACTCTGCTGCGCCTGCGCCGGACCCGCCAGCGTCGTCGCCCCGATCAACGCTGCCACAACAAAAACCACCGTCTTGCGCACCTTCGCACCCTTCGCGTCCTTCAGCCTTACAACCGACAAGACGCGACGGGGCGCGACGGGTTGCCTACCGGATCAGTCGAGATCGTCGTGACGCATCAACTGGCGCCCGGCCTCGGTGATCGAGCCCGACAGCGACGGGTACACCGAAAATGTCAGTGCCAGGTGGTCCACTGTGAGCTGGTTCTGGACGGCGAGCGCGATGGGAAGGATGAGCTCGCTCGCCTGCGGCGCCACGACGACTCCACCGACGACCACGCCGGTGGCGGGGCGGCAGAACAGCTTCACGAAGCCTCGGCGGAGGCCCTCCATCTTCGCGCGCGCGTTGGTGGCCAAGGGCAGCATGATGGTGCGCGCGGGCACCTCGCCGGAGTCGATCGCGTGCTGGCTGATGCCAACGGTCGCGATCTCCGGATGGGTGAAGACGTTGGCGGCGACGGTCTTGAGCTTGATCGGCGCGACGCCCTCGCCCAGCGCGTGCCACATCGCGATGCGGCCCTGCATGCTCGCCACCGAGGCCAGCATGAGCACGCCGGTGCAGTCGCCGGCGGCGTAGATCCCGGGAACGGAGGTGCGTGAGACGCGGTCGACGGTGATGAACCCGCCGGGGCCGGGCGAGATGCCGACCTTGTCGAGGCCGAGTTCCTTCGTGTTCGGGACCGACCCGACGGTCATCAGCGCGTGGCTGGCTTCGATCACGCGGCCGTCGGCGAGGAAGATCTCGACGCCTTTTTCGGTGCGTTCGACGCGGTCGGCGCGTGCCTGCTTCGCAACAGTCGTGCCGCGCTGCGAGAAGACCTCTTCGAGCACCGCGGCGGCGTCGGCGTCCTCGTGCGGGAGGACGCGGTCACGGCTGGAGACGACGGTGACCTTGACGCCCATCTCGGTGTAGGCGGACGCGAACTCGGCGCCGGTGACGCCGGAGCCGATCACGGCGAGGTGCTCGGGCAGCTCCTCGAGCTCGTAGAGCTGGCGCCAGTCGAGGATGCGCTCGCCGTCGGGCACGGCGCCGGGCAGGACGCGAGGGGTGGCGCCCGTGGCGATCAGGACGACGTCGGCGGGCAGCTTCTCGGTGCCCTCGGCCGTCGTCACGGCGACCTTGTGGGTCGCGAGGCCGGGCTCTTCGTCGCAGAAGCGGGCTTCGCCGACGATGACGCGGACGCCTTCGCGCTGGACGCGGGCGCGGATGTCGGCGGACTGGGCGAGCGCGAGGCCCTTCACCCGGCCGTGGACGGTCGGGAGGTCGATGCTCGTATCTGCCATGTCGGTGTTGATGCCGAGCTCGCTGAGGTCGTGCATCTTCGCCAGCGCACCGGAGCTCGCGATGAAGGTCTTCGACGGGACGCAGTCGTAGAGCACGCAGGCGCCGCCCAGGCCGTCCTTCTCGACGATCGTGACGTCGGCCCCGTGCTGGGCTGCGACCAGCGCGGCTTCGTAGCCGGCCGGGCCCCCGCCCATGATCACGATCCTGGTCACCTGGGTCCTCCTCTGGGCTGAGCTTGCGGTGCACTCACCGTACGCGGCGAAGGTGACCGGACACTGAAGTGGGCGAACACGGCGAGTGCGTCCACTCGGGTCAGCGCGGGGTCGCTACGCTGTCGGCGTGCCGTTGTATGCCGCGTACGGATCGAACATGGAGCCCGCCCAGATGCTGGAGCGCGCGCCGCACTCTCCGATGGCCGGCTCCGGCTGGCTGGAGGGGTGGCGCCTGACCTTCGGCGGCGAGGACCTCGGCTGGGAAGGTGCCCTGGCCACGATCGTCGAGGACCCGGCTTCCCGGGTCTTCGTCGTGTTGTACGACGTGACGCCGCTGGACGAGACGGGCCTGGACCGCTGGGAAGGCGGCGAGCTGGGGATCCACTCGAAGATCCGGCTCCGCGTCCAAACGATGGACGGCTCGGTGCTGGCCTGGCTCTACGTCCTGGACGCGTACGAAGGCGGGTTACCGTCCGCGCGTTACCTGGGGGTGCTGGCCGATGCGGCCGAGGCCGCCGGTGCTCCGGCCGACTACGTCGGCGACCTCCGAACCCGCCCCTGCTCCGGCATCACCGGCTAACCCGTGTCGTCCATCCAGGCAGGCGTGTCGTCCAACTGAGTACGCGTGTCGTCCGTCTAGGTACGCATGTCGTCCAGTCGGGCACGGTGACCTACGCGCAACGAAGGCGGAATGCCTCGCCGAGGTCCTTCACCAGCCGGCTCGGATCACGGAGGTCCTCCGCGACGGCCCGGATCGTGACCCACCCACGTGCGGCCATTCGACGATCTCGCTCGGCGTCGTAGTCGCTCCGGTCTTCGTGTGCCGCGTACCCGTCGTACTCCAACGCGACGCGTCGCGACGGCCACGCCATGTCGAGCCGGTAGAGCAGCCGGCCGTCGGAGCTCGTGACCTCGTACTGCGGTTCCGGCACGGGGAACCCGGCCTCGACCACGACCAGCCTGAGGATGCTCTCCGGAGGTGACTCGGCCTTGCCGGTGGCGAGGTCGAGCAGCGTCAGCGCCCTGTGGATACCTCGTCGGTCCCGACGGTCGTCGAGACGATCTCGGATGTTCTCGCGGAGCTTCCGGCAGTGGTCCGGCGGCAGCCCTCGAAGGCTCTCGTCGAGCGCGGCGAAAGCGGTCCTGCGGTCGCCGTCACAGAGAAACTCGGCCATCGCGAGATCGATCGGCAGGGTGGCCAGCCCATCGAGTTCGATCACATCGGTCGGCCGGTAGCACCCCTGATGGACAACGAGTCCGGGCTTCGACTTGATCCGGCGTTCGTAGGGCACCATCAGATGGATACTCGACTCCTCCGCGGCCGAGATCCCATGCAGAGCAAGGGATGTCTGCCCGGACAGGACGGCAGGCTCGCCCACGACAAGCAGAGCCGCCTCCGCTCTCGTCCTCAAGTTGAGCGCATCACGAGCACGCACGACGACCCCGCGCCAAGGTTGCGCGAGCAACCCACTCGCCAACGCCTCGCGCACAGCGCGCTGCCCCATTTTCTCGACGGCGTAGCGACGCGAAGCCGCACCGTGCCGTCCTCCCCACTCCGTCACAAGATCAAGAATCAGGCCCTTCCGCGATCTTCGGAAGGGCCTGATTCCACAGCTGTGGATAACTGCCTGCTTGTGGATAACTCTGGGGACAACTTCGTCCACGGACGGACGACACGCGTACCTAGGCGGACGACACGCGTACGTGGATGGACGACACGGTTAGGCGAGGGTGGTTAGGGCTGTGTGGACCAGGGTTCGGACTCCGCAGAGCAGGGCTCGCTCGTCGAGGATGAACGTGGGGCGGTGGATGTCGGACTGGGGTTCCGGGGGGCCTGGCCAGACGCCCAGGCGGGCGAATGCTCCCTGGACGTGCTCCAGGTACCAGCCGAAGTCTTCGCCGCCTGAGGACTGCTCTGTCGACGCCACCGCGCCTTCGCCCAGGGCCGCTTCGACGCCGGCGCGCATCAGGGCCGTCGAGTCCGCGTCGGACACCACCGGCGGGACGCCGCGGCGGTAGTCCAGGGAGAACCCGACGCCCAAAGGTGCCAGGAGGGACTCCACCGATGACGCCACCAGCGGCTCCAGTGTCGTCCAGACCTCGTGGTCGGCCGTGCGGAGCGTGCCGCGCAGGACGCCGTCCTGCGGGACCGCGTTGGCCGCCTGGCCCGCGTGGACCGCGCCCCAGACCAGGACCGTTCCCGAGCGCGGGTCGACGCGGCGGGAGAGCAGCGCCGGCAGGCCCGTGATCACCGTGCCCAGCGCGTGGACCAGGTCGGCCGTCAGGTGCGGGCGGGACGTGTGCCCGCCCGGCGACGTCAGCCGCAGCTCGATCAGGTCCGCCGCCGACGTCAGCGCGCCGACGCGCATCCCGACCAGGCCCACCTCGAGCCGCGGGTCCACGTGCAGGCCGTAGATCCGCTCGACGCCCTCCAGCGCGCCCGCCGCGATCATGTCCAGCGCGCCGCCGGGCATGACCTCCTCGGCGGCCTGGAAGATCAGCCGGACGCGGCCGGGCAGCTCCGGCGCGCCGGCCAGGGCGCGGGCAGCGCCGAGCAGGATCGCCGTGTGGGCGTCGTGGCCGCACATGTGGGCCGCGCCCTCGACGGTCGACGCGTAGGGCAGCCCGGTCGCTTCGGTGAGCGGCAGGGCGTCCATGTCCGCGCGCAGCGCCACGCACCGCTCGCCGCTGCCGATGTCGCAGACGACGCCGGTGCCGCCGGGCAGCACCCACGGCTTGAGGCCGACGGAGCGCAGCAGGGTGACGACCAGTTCCGTGGTCGCGAACTCGTGCCGCGACAGCTCCGGGTGCGCGTGGATGTGCCGGCGCCAGGCGAGCACGTCGGTCGCGTTGGCGCGCAGCCAGTCATCGAGCCAGAACGGGCCACGGCCCGCACCAAGGTCCTCCACGGGAGCCATGCTTACGCCGACTTCGGAAATCAGCGCTTCGGACCCCTCCATGGGGTTGATGATGCGCCCGTGGGGGTCGCCTGGAACGTCCGGTCGTGAGTCGAGCACCGTCACGCCGCACCTCCTCCCGCAACACGGGTAACCCGGGCAGCGGCTGGGGTCACGCAACGTGCCGATCGATCTGTCGTACGCATTTGCAGACGATCGTGCACCATGCAGGCGGCAACGCGCGCCTCGAAAACCGCCGTCCTAGATGGCCGGTACCGGATCTGCGTTGAACGGTGTGCAGTAGTTCGGCTAAGCCGAACGCCTCAAGAGCTCTTGGCCTTCTTCGACCGAATCCGCCTGCCCCAGATCACGATGCCGAGCAGCGCCACCGCGACCACGCCCGCGATCAGCTTGTTCTTGGTCTTTTCGGTGTTCGCCTTGTCCGTCTGGGCCGGGTCGAGGACCGGGCCGGGCGGCTGGGTCTGCACCGGGACCAGCGCGGCGGACGCGTGCGCGACCGTCACCGAGACGGCAGCCGGACGCACCGGTTCGGCGGACGCCGGCGACGTGCCGAACAGCACCGCGCCCAGCACTCCGGCCAGGACCAGACCCCGCAGTTTCGCCATGTCATCCCTTCGCCACGACCAGGCATTCTCCCGCGGAACGCCCGGTGCGTCAGCCCCCACGCGGTGGACCGAACGCGTCGAGGATCCGCTGAGCACCGAGGGTAGCCGTCAGCTCACCGTCCCGCACCGCCCGTTCGACGTCGGGAACGACCGTTCGCACGTCCGGATGTGCCGCCAGGCGACTCAGCAGCTGTTCGCGCACCATCGCCCACGTCCAGTCGACCTGCTGCCGGCGACGGCGCGCGTCGAGCTCGCCGGACGCCGTGAGCGTGTCGCGGTGCTGCTCGATCGCGCCCCAGACCTCGTCGAGCCGCAGGTTGTGGAGGCCGCTGCAGGTCAGCACGGGTGGCGTCCACGACGCTTCGGGCCCGTAGATCATGCGAAGCGCGCCCGACAGCTCTCGCGCGGCGCGACGGGCGTCCCGCTCGTGGTCGCCGTCCGCCTTGTTGACGGCGATGACGTCGGCGAGCTCCAGCACGCCCTTCTTGATGCCCTGGAGCTGGTCACCGGTGCGAGCGAGAGTGAGGAACAGGAAGCAGTCCACCATGTTCGCGACGGTCACTTCGGACTGTCCGACCCCGACGGTCTCCACCAGCACGGTGTCGTAGCCGGCGGCTTCCATCAGCACGATCGTCTCGCGGGTCGCCCGCGCGACGCCGCCCAGCGTGCCGGACGTCGGCGACGGGCGGATGAACGCCCGTTCGTCGACCGCCAAGCGCGCCATCCGGGTCTTGTCGCCGAGGATCGACCCGCCGGTGCGCGTCGACGACGGATCGACGGCCAGCACGGCGACGCGGTGCCCGGCCGACGTCAGATCGGTGCCCAGCTGGTCGATGAATGTCGACTTGCCGACACCGGGCACGCCCGTGATGCCGATCCGCCGGGCGCCACCGGACGACGGCAGCAGCTCGACCAGCAGCTCCTGCGCCTGCGCCCGGTGGTCCTCCCGCTGCGACTCGACCAGCGTGATCGCCTTCGACAGCGTCCCGCGATCCCCCGCCAGCACGCCCTTCGCGTAGGCGGTGACGTCGATCTTGCGCGGCAAGGGTCAGGACTCCTGCGCCGTCAGCTGGCCGATCAGGTCGATGGCGGCGTCCGCGAGCACCGTGCCGGGCCCGAAGATCGCCGCCGCGCCGGCCTCGCGCAGCGCCGCGTAGTCGCCCGGCGGGATGACACCGCCGACGACGACCATGATGTCCTCGCGGCCCAGCTCGGCGAGCTCGTGGCGCAGCGCGGGCACCAGCGAAAGGTGCCCGGCGGCCAATGAGGACACGCCGACGACGTGCACGTCCGCCTCGATCGCCTGCCGCGCGACCTCGGCCGGGGTGGAGAACAGCGGGCCGACGTCGACGTCGAAGCCGATGTCGGCGAAGCCGGTGGCGATCACCTTCTGGCCGCGGTCGTGGCCGTCCTGGCCCATCTTCGCGACGAGGATGCGCGGACGGCGGCCTTCCTCCGCGGCAAACTCTTCGACCAGCGAACGGGCCTTCTCGACGTTCTGCGACTTACCCACCTCTTCGCGGTAGACGCCCGAAATCGTCCGGATCTGCCCGGAGTGCCGGCCCCAGAGCTTCTCCAGAGCGTCGGAGATCTCGCCGACCGTGGCCTTCGCCCGGGCCGCCCCGATGGCCAGCTCCAGCAGGTTGCCGCCGTTGCCGGCGCCCTCGGTGAGGCGCCGCAGCGCGTCCTCGGTCGCCTGCGGGTCACGCTCGTCGCGCAGCCGCCGCAGCTTCTCGAGCTGCTGCGTCCGGACACCGGCGTTGTCCACCTTCAGGACTTCGATGTCTTCGTCGCCGGTGACCTGGTACTTGTTCACGCCGATCACCGGCTGCCGCCCGGAGTCGATCCGGGCCTGCGTGCGGGCGGCGGCCTCCTCGATGCGCAGCTTGGGGATGCCCGCGTCGATCGCCTTGGCCATGCCGCCGGCCTGCTCGACCTCGCTGATGTGGCCCCACGCCTTGCGCGCGAGGTCGTAGGTCAGCTTCTCCACGAAGGCACTGCCGCCCCACGGGTCGATCACGCGGGTCGTGCCGGATTCCTGCTGCAGCAACAGCTGCGTGTTGCGGGCGATCCGCGCGGAGAAGTCCGTCGGCAGCGCGAGGGCTTCGTCGAGGGCGTTGGTGTGCAGCGACTGCGTGTGCCCCTGGGTCGCGGCCATCGCCTCGACGCACGTGCGCACGACGTTGTTGTAGACGTCCTGCGCGGTCAGCGACCAGCCCGACGTCTGCGAGTGCGTCCGCAGCGAGAGGGACTTCTGCGACTTCGGGTCGAAGCCCTTGACCAGCTTCGCCCACAGGAGACGCGCCGCGCGCAGCTTCGCGACCTCCATGAAGAAGTTCATGCCGATCGCCCAGAAGAACGACAGCCGCGGCGCGAACTTGTCGACGCCCAGCCCGGCGTCGACGCCGGAACGGAGGTACTCGACGCCATCGGCGAGGGTGTACGCCAGCTCCAGGTCGGCCGTCGCCCCGGCTTCCTGCATGTGGTAGCCGGAGATGGAGATCGAGTTGTACTTCGGCATGTGCTGCGAAGTGAAGGAGAAGATGTCGGAGATGATCCGCATCGACGGCTGCGGCGGGTAGATGTAGGTGTTGCGGACCATGAACTCCTTGAGGATGTCGTTCTGGATGGTCCCCGCGAGCTGCTCCGGCTTCACCCCCTGCTCCTCGGCCGCGACGACGTAGAGCGCCAGCACCGGCAGCACCGCGCCGTTCATCGTCATCGACACCGACATCTTGTCGAGCGGGATGCCGTCGAAGAGCTGCCGCATGTCGTAGATCGAGTCGATCGCGACACCCGCCATGCCGACGTCGCCCGACACGCGCGGGTGGTCGGAGTCGTAGCCGCGGTGGGTGGCCAGGTCGAAGGCGACCGAAAGCCCTTTCTGGCCGGCCGCGAGGTTGCGCCGGTAGAAGGCGTTGGACTCCTCGGCGGTGGAGAACCCGGCGTACTGGCGGATGGTCCACGGCTGGTTGACGTACATCGTCGGGTACGGCCCGCGCAGGAAGGGCGCGACGCCGGGGTACGTGCCCAGGAAGTCCACATCGGACAGATCGGCCGCGGTGTAGACCGGCTTGACGCCGATGCCCTCGGGCGTCTCCCAGGCCAGGGCGTCCGGGCCCTTGCCGGTGGCTTCGTGCAGGGCCTTGACCCAGGCGTCGCGGTCGCCAGGGGAGGGCGTGCCGAGGTCGACGCCGGCGAAGTTCGGGATGGTCACAGCGCTACTCCCAGCTTGGCCTGCAGGCCGGTCAGGACTTCCAGGGCGTCGCACCCGGCGAAGACGTTCCCGTCGACGCCGTCGAACTCGCCCTTTCCGGCCAGGAGAACGTATTCGGCTTCGAGGGCGGCGGCGACGTCGGAGGCCTCGGCGGAGTAGGCCTCGTCGGTGCCGCAGAGACAGGCGATCTTCGCGCCGGAGTCCGCGAACGCGCCCGGCAGGTCGTCCGTCGCGCCCGGGTTGACGACCTCGATCCCGCCCGCCTGGAACAGGTTGGCGGCGAAGCCGGCACGCGCGGTGTGCGCGGCGACCGGGCCGAGCGTGGCCAGGAAGACCTTCGGCCGCGAACCGTGGGAAGCGAGGTACGCGTCCGACGCGTCGCGAAGGGCTTCGAACCCTTCGGCGTACCGGTGCCGCGGCAGCCCACCTTCCACAGTGGACTCCACCGGCGTCCGGACCACCGGCTTCTCGGCCAGGTTCGGGAACTCGCTGACGCCGGTCAGCGGGTCGCGCCGGGTGGCGATCCGCTGGGACCGCTTCTCCCACGTCTCCGCGAGACGTCCGGCCAGCGCGCCGGACGCGAGCTCGGCCACCAGGCCGCCCGCGCCCTCGATGGCGGTGAACTCGGCCCAGGCCGCGTGCGCGAGGTCGTCGGTCAGCTTCTCGACGTACCAGGAGCCGCCCGCCGGGTCGGCCACGCCGGCCAGCCTGGACTCCTCCAGCAGGACGGCGTGGGTGTTGCGGGCGATCCGCGCGGAGAACGCGTCCGGACGGCCGATCGCCGCGTCGAACGGCAGCACGGTGACCGCGTCCGCACCGCCGACGCCCGCGGCGAAGCAGGCGACCGTCGTGCGCAGCATGTTCACCCAGGGATCACGCCGGGTCAGCATCGACGGCGACGTCACGGCGTGCTGGCGCATCGGCGAGGAGAACCCGCACACCTCGGCGACCCGGGCCCAGAGGCGCCGCGCCGCGCGCAGCTTCGCGATGGTGGAGAACTGGTCGGCGGTCGCGGCGATCCGGAACTCGAGCTGCCCGGCCGCGGCTTCGGCGTCGAGGCCCGCTTCCGTCAGCGAACGCAGGTAGGTGACGCCGGCGGCGACCAGCGCGCCCAGCTCCTGCGCGTCCGACCCGCCCGCCTCGTGGAACGGCAGGCCGTCGGCGACGATCGTGCGCACCTTCGGGTACTTCCCGGCGACACGCGCGGCGAGCGCGGCGGCCGGTTCCAGCTCGACGGCAGAGCCGCTGCGCGCAGCGAGCCCGATCGGGTCGGCGCCCAGCACCGCGGTGGCTTCGCTGGCCGGGATCGACCGCTCGTCGAACAGCGCCAGCAGCTCCGAAGCGGCTTCTTCGTACGAAGCGCCTGCGTCCAGGACCACCGGCGCCAGGTCGACGTAGACCTCGTTGAGCGCGTCGGCCAGCGACGCGGGCGGGACGGACAGCCAGATCGACGTCACGCCGCCTTCGAGGTCGGCGAGGATCGCGCGGTTGACCTCGCGGGCGTCGTCGCCGGTGAAGCGGGCCCGGACGTCCCAGCCCGTGCCGATCCGGCCGTCCGGGCGGGCACCGCGCACGAACGGCGGCAGCCCCGGGAACCCGGTTTCGGCGGGGACGTCCTCGGCCGTGTACAGCGGCTGGATCTCGATGCCGTCATAGGTCCGCGTGACGAGCTTGCTCTCCGGGGCGCCCGTGAAGTCCTCGGGGAGCCTGCCGCTCTTGCGCAAAACGCCGGCGACGAGCTCCTGCCACTGCTCGCGCGTCGCCTGCGGAAACTCGGCCGCGAGGTCGAGTTCGGAGATCGGCACTGACTCCGGACCGGCCACTTCAGTCATACCCAGTGATGGTAGAGGCACCGGCCGCGTCCGCTCTGTGAGTCTGGTCGCCCCTGGGGGTGGATAGGGGCCGGAATCGGGTACGACACAATTGGGCCGTGCCCCCCAGCGAAGAGACCCGACTGGTCGCCGGTCGCTACCGGCTGCGCTCGGTGCTGGGCTCGGGGTCGATGGGCACCGTCTGGTCGGCCTACGACGAGTTCCTGCACCGCCAGGTGGCCGTCAAGGAGATGAAGGTGCCGCCGGGCATCCCGTCTTCGCAGGCCGACGAGCTGCGGGAACGCACGCTGCGCGAGGCCCGCGCGATCGCCGTCCTGTCGCACCCGAACGTGATCATCCTGCACGACGTCGCCCGCGAGGACGACCAGCCGTTCGTGGTGATGGAGCTGCTGCCCTCGCGCAGCCTGGCGCACATCCTGCGCGACCACGGGCCGCTGACCGTCGAGCAGGCCGCCGCGGTCGGCATCGCCGTCGCGTCCGCGCTGGAGGCCGCGCACGCCGCCGGGATCACCCACCGCGACGTCAAGCCGGGCAACGTCCTGGTCGCCAGCGACGGCCGGATCAAGCTGACCGACTTCGGCATCGCGCGCAACGTCTCCGAAGCGACCATGACCCGCACCGGGATCATGCTCGGCTCCCCCGCCTACATCGCGCCGGAGGTCGCCTCCGGCGGCGCGGTCATCCCCGCCGCCGACCTCTGGGGCCTCGGCGCGACGCTGTTCGCCGCGGTCGAGGGCGCGCCGCCGTACGACGCCGACGGCGACCCGCTGGAGACCGTCGGCAAGGTCGTCAACGGCAAGGTGCCCAAGCCGAAGGCCGGGCCGCTCGCCGACGTCATCTCCGCGCTGATGAAGAAGGAGCCCGGCGACCGGATCACGCTGCGCGAGGTCCGGTACCGGCTCTATCCCCTGCAGACGAAGACGCCGCTCGACCTGTTCGGGCCGGACCTGTTCCGCACGCCGGACGGCAAGAAGACGTCCGCGCAGCCGGACGCGACCGACACCCAGGTGATCAAGACCGTCCTGCCCGACAAGGCGGCGAAGAAGTCCGAGGGGTCGAGCAGCGAGCTCGCCACCGACCCGGGCCCGCTGCCGTTCCTGCGGCCGCCGGCGCCGTCGGCGGCCCCTTCGCCCGAGCCGGCGACCGTGTTCGTCGCGCCGCCGCGCCCGGCCGGCCGGCGCACCGCCCGGGCGAGCGCCGTGCTCGTCGCCGTGGCGATCCTGCTCTTCCTGCTGGCCGCGGGCGGCGGGTTCGCCCTGGCCAGGACGGTCGGCGGGCAGCCGCTGCTGCCCCCGGCGGCCGAACCGGCGGGAACGCCGAACGGGCCCACCCGGGTGCCACCGCCGACGCTGGTGGAGCAGTCCGGCAACGGCAGCGTCGTGACCGGCGACGGCGGGCAGTACAGCCTCAGCGTGCCCGAGGGCTGGCAGAAGTTCGTCACCACCCACAACTCCAAGTTCGGGCTGAGCCTGGTCGTCCAGTACGTCTCGCCGGACGGGCGCCGGTCACTGCGCCTCGAGCGGCTGGCGAAGTACTTCGACCAGTCCGACGGCTACGAGGACTACGTCTCCTGGCTGCAGGAGTCCTACCCCGAGGACGCGTTCGAGTTCTCCGAGACGTTGTCGGCGGCGGCGGACGGCAAGAGCGCGACGCTGGGCTACCGCTTGGGCGAAGGCGGCACGCTGCCCCAGAACGACGGCCCCGGAGGCACCCGCGTCACGTTCATGAAGCTGGTCCAGGCGGGCACCAGCCTGTGGCTCCTGTCGGTGACCGTGCCGGTCGAGCAGGAGACCGCGGGCCGGACCGACGTCTTCGAGCGCGTCGCGCCCACGCTGCAGGTCTCGAACTAGGGCGCCCGGCCGAGGACGTCGCGCGACACCTGCTCCTGCGCGAGGTGGCGCAGGCCGGTGAAGATCCGGTCGCCCAGCACCGTCGCGACCAGCCCGGCCTCGATGATCTTGTCGAACGACGTCAGGCCCGTCACGACCTCGACGTCCAGCTCGGCGACGCGCAGCGCCAGCGCGAAGTACTCGTCCAAGCGGTCCGCGAGCTTCTCGTGCCCGAGCTCCTTCGCCGTGGCCAGCGCGGCGATCAGGTTCTCGACCGCCCGGTTCTCCTTCGGGTGCCACTTCCAGCCGTAGCGCAGCGCCAGGTCCCGGAGCAGCTCCGAAGCCCACTCGGCGGCCTCGTCGGACACCTTGGGCGGCGTGCCGGCCAGCTCCTGCTGGACGACGCCCATCGTCTCGTGCGGGGTCGCGTCGCCGTCGATCGCCGCGAGGACCGCGCCGACGGACGCCAGCGGGAGCCCGCCGACCTCGGTGAGCGCCTTGACCAGGCGGAGCCGCTGGACGTGGTCCGCCGAATACCGGGCCTGGTTGGGGCTCGTGCGCTCGCCGGGCGGCAGCAGTCCTTCGCGCAGGTAGTACTTGATGGTCGCGACCGGCACTCCCGACCCCGCGCTCAGCTCGGCCATCCGCATCCGCGTCCGCTCCGATCCCAGGGTCGGGTTCCGGGTCAACCCTGAAGACTTCTCAGTATGGATAGCTTAACTTCCCATAACGGAGAGCTTGACTATCCATTCTGGGAGGGAACCATGACCATTCTCACCGACGTCCGGAGCAGAACGCGCGGGTGGCACCGGCCGTCCGCACTGGCGGCCGCCACTTTGGGGGTGGTCGCGGTCCTCTGCGTCGCCGCGATGCTCCTCGACCAGCGGATGCTCGAAGGCGCGCCGATCTGGGCGAAGCCGTTCAAGTTCGCCGTGTCGGGCGCGCTCTACTTCGCCACGTGGAGCTGGCTCGTCTCGCTGCTGCCGCGGTTCCGGCGCACGGCGGGCCTGCTGACGAACTTCCTGGTGCTCATCTTCGGCGCCGAGTACGTCCTGCTCGTGTTCCAGGCCGTCCGCGGCCGGGCCAGCCACTTCAACAACGCAACCCCGCTCGACGCCGGCATCTACAGCGTCATGGCCAAGATGATCATCGGGCTCTGGGTCGCCACGCTCGCGCTGACCGTGCTGGTGATGCTCACGAAGGTCCCGGACCGGGCGAGCTTCTGGGCGGTGCGCGCCGGGGCCGTCCTGTCGCTGGCCGGGATCACGCTCGGCATCCTGATGACGAGCCCGACCGCGCAGCAGCTCGCGCAGTGGCAGACCGGCGGGAAGCCGGACATGGTCGGCGCGCACACCGTCGGGCTCGCCGACGGCGGCCCCGGCCTGCCGATCCTCGGCTGGAGCACGGTCGCGGGCGACCTGCGGATCCCGCACTTCGTCGGCATGCACGCGCTGCAGCTGCTGCCGCTGCTGGCCATCGCGCTCTCGGCGCTGGCGCCGCGCTTCGCCCGGCTGCGGGACGACGTCATCCGCACGCGGCTCGTGCTGATCGGCGCGGCCGGGTACGCGGGGCTGACCGCGCTGGTGACGTGGCAGGCGCTGCGGGCGCAGTCGATCGTGCACCCGGACGCGCTGACGCTGGGCGCGTTCGCCGTGCTCGTCGCGGGCGTCGGGCTGGGCTCGTGGGCCGCGGTGCGCGTCCGATGACCCTCTTCAGCCTGGCGTTCCCGCTGGCCACCCCGTTCTGGGCGCTGATGATCCTGCTGCCGAACTGGCGGTGGACGCCGCGGGTCATGGCGTCGCCGTGGGTGCCGCTGCTGCCGCTCGCCTGCTACTTCGCGCTCGTGCTGCCGCACTTCGGCGAGTGGGGGCGGGCGATGCTCTCGCCCGACCTGGACGTGCTGCGGACGATCCTGGCCACGCCGTGGGGCGCCGGGCTCGTCTGGGCGCACCTCATCGCGTTCGACCTGTTCATCGCGCGGTGGATGTACTTCGAAGGCCGGGAACGCGGGATCTCGCCGTGGGTCGTGAGCCCGATCCTGCTGCTGACGATCTTCCTCTCGCCGTTCGGGCTGGTGGTGTTCCTCGTGGTGAGGGCCGTCCGGATACGCTCCCTCGCATGACTGAACAAGAGGCCGCGAGCGCCATCGCCCAGCGCACCGGCGTGGCCGCGCACGACATCGCGGTGGTCCTGGGGTCGGGCTGGCGCCCGGCGGCGGACGTCATCGGGGAGTGCGAGACGGAGATCCCGTTCGCCGACCTGCCCGGCTTCACCACGCCTGGCGCAGTGGGGCACGGCGGCACCATCCGCTCGCTGAAGATCGGGGACAAGAACGTCCTCGTGCTGCTCGGGCGGACGCACTTCTACGAGGGCAAGGGCATCGACCCGGTGGTGCACAACGTGCGCACCGCGGCCGCGGCCGGCGTCCGGACGGTGCTGCTGACGAACGCCGCGGGCGGGCTGCGCGAGGGCTTCCAGGTCGGGCAGCCGGTGCTGATCTCCGACCACCTGAACCTGACGGCGCGCTCGCCGATCGTCGGCGCGAACTTCGTCGACCTGACCGACCTGTACTCGGCGCGGCTGCGGAAGATCGCGCGGGAGATCGACCCGTCGCTCGAGGAAGGCGTCTACGCGGGCCTGACCGGGCCGCACTTCGAGACGCCGGCCGAAATCCACATGCTGCGCACGCTGGGCGCGGACCTGGTCGGCATGTCGACGGTCCTGGAGGCGATCGCGGCCCGCGCGGCCGGGGTCGAGGTGTTCGGGCTGTCGCTGGTGACGAACCTGGCCGCCGGCATGACCGGCGAGCCGCTGAACCACCAGGAAGTCCTGGAAGCGGGCCGCGCGGCCGCGACCCGGATGGGCTCCCTGCTGCGCGACCTCGTCACCCGCGCCTGACCGGTTCCGGCTTGAACCCCGCTCGCACGGGGTTCAAGCCGGAACTCGCTTGGTTTCAGGCGAAGCTGGGGAGCTGGGCGGTCACCTCGGCCGGGGACGGCATGGCCGCGACCTCGGCCGCCAGCGCCCGGGTCGCGTCGGCGACCGCGGTGTCCGTGAGCAGCGTGCGGGCCGTTTCGGCGACCGCTTCGGCGGTGACCTCGGCGGCGAGCAGCCGTGCGCCGACGCCGGCCGCCAGTACCGCGTCCGCGTTGCTGAACTGGTCCGCGCCCTGCGGCAGCAGCAGCTGCGGGAGGCCCGCGCCGAACGCGCCCAGCGTCGTGCCGCTGCCGCCGTGGTGGACCACCAGGTCGACGTGCGGGAGCAGCTTCGACTGCGGCACCCAGGACTCGAGCCGCACGTTGGCCGGGACCTCGCCGAGCGCCGCCGGGTCGACCGTGGGGCCCGTCGCGACCAGGACGTCGACGTCCAAACCGGACAGTCCCGCGATCGCCGCGCCCAGTACGCCCGCGTGGCCCATCGCCGTGCCGAGCGTCAGGTAGACCAGCGGCCGCGAACGCTCCAGCACGCCCGGAGGCAGCTCGCCCGGCTCGCTCCAGCCGACCGGCCGCAGCGGGACGCGGGTCGTGCGCGCCAGGAACCCCGGGTCCTGCACCGACTCCGGGCAGATGTCGATGAACGGACCCGCGAACGCCAGGTCCTCCCCGACGTCGATGCCCAGCTCCGCGCCGTGCGCCCGGATCGCGTCGCGGATCCGCGTCACCATCGGGTCGTCGCCCGACACGCGGCCGAACCCGTGCGCCACCACCGGGATCCCGGCCTTCATCGCGGCGAACGCGCCGCCCGAGTTGCCGGCCTCGCTCACGACGAGGTCGGGCCGGAACCGCGAGAACAGCGGCAGCAGGTCGTCGATGAACCGCTTCGGCATGAGCTCGCCGAAGACCTTCGCGACGATCGGCCCCAGCACTTCCGGCGGGACTTCGCCGGGCGGGCGCCGCGGGCCGGCCGGCCCGGCTTCGGCGAACGCCTGGCCGAACGCGTCCTTGAGGGCGAGCCCGGCGGCCGCCGTCTCGACCCCGGCTTTCGTCAGCTGTGGCAGGAAGTCTTCCGAGGTGGCGAAGACGACGTCGTGGCCCGCGTCGCGCGCGGCGACCGCCAGCGGGACGAGCGGGAACGTGTGACCGAAGGACCCCAGTGAGGTGAAGAGCAAGCGCACTCCCCCGACCCTAGCCCGTAGGCTGGCGCGGTGACATCGACTTCCACCCTGCGTGCCGCCGCGCTCCGCTGGATCACCGACGACCCGGACGAAAGCACCCGCGCCGAGCTGCAGGACGTCCTCGACCGCGCGACGGGCGGCGACGCCGGAGCGGCCGCCGAGCTGGCCGACCGCATGGCCGGGCCCCTCGAGTTCGGCACCGCGGGGCTGCGCGGGCCGGTGCGCGCCGGGCCGAACGGGATGAACGTCGCGGTCGTCACGCGGACCACCGCCGGGGTGGCGGAGTGGCTGACGGCGCACGGCCACGCGGGCGCGCTGGTCGTCGTCGGCCGCGACGCGCGGCACGGCTCGGAAGCCTTCGCGACCGCGGCCGCCGAGGTCCTCGTCGCGGCCGGGTTCGACGTCAAGGTGTTCCCGAAGCCGCTGCCGACGCCGGTGCTCGCGTTCGCCGTCGGGCGGCTCGGCGCGGTGGCCGGGATCCAGATCACCGCGTCGCACAACCCCCCGGCGGACAACGGCTACAAGCTCTACGACGCGACCGGCGGGCAGATCGTGCCGCCGTCCGACGGCGAGATCGAGCGAGCCATCCAGGCCGCACCCACCGCGGTGAGCGTGCCGCGGGCGCCCGGCGCCGAGGTCGCCGACCTGCTGGACCGCTACCTCGACGAGGTCGCGACGCTGCCGATGGGAGCCGGGCGCGCGGTGCGGGTGGCCGCGACCGCGCTGCACGGCGTCGGCGCCGACACGCTGCGCGCGGCGTTCGAGCGGGCCGGGTTCACCGACCTGCACCTGGTGGCCGCGCAGGCGTCGCCGGACCCCGACTTCCCGACCGTGTCGTTCCCGAACCCGGAAGAGCCGGGCGCGACCGACCTCCTGCTGGCGCTCGCGTCCGATGTGGACGCCGACCTGGCCGTCGCGCTCGACCCGGACGCCGACCGGTGCGCGCTGGGCGTGCGGGGGCGCGACGGCGCCTGGCGGATGCTGCGCGGTGACGAGACCGGCGTGCTGCTCGGCTCGTACATCCTGTCCACAGTGGACCGCACGGTCCTGCCGGACCCGCTGGTCGCGACGACGATCGTCTCGTCGTCGATGCTCGGCGAGATCGCGAAGGCCGAAGGCGCCCGCTACGCCGAGACGCTGACCGGGTTCAAGTGGCTGGTCCGCGCCGGCGAAGGGCTCGTGTTCGCCTACGAAGAAGCGCTCGGCCTGTGCGTGAACCCGGGTTTCGTGCGGGACAAGGACGGCATCGCCGCCGCGACCTTGGCCGCCGGGTACACGGCGGCGCTGAAGGCCGAGGGGCGCACCCCGCTGGACGTGCTGGACGAGCTCGCGGAGCGGCACGGCGTCCACCTCACCGACCAGGTTTCGCTGCGGGTCACCGACCTCGCGGTCCGCGGTCAGCTGATGGCCAAGGTGCGGGAGACGCCGCCGGCCGAGCTGGGCGGCGTCGAGGTGACCCTCGAAGACCTGCTGCCGGACGCGGACGTGCTGCGGCTCACCGGCGAGGGCGTGCGCGTGGTCGTCCGCCCGTCCGGCACCGAGCCGAAGCTGAAGGCGTACCTGCAGGTCGTGGCGCCGGTGACGGGGTCGCTGACCGAGGCGCGCGACGCCGCGACCGCGAAGCTGACCGCCTTGCGGACGGCCGTCGAGGAACTGCTCGCCTGATGCCGCGGCTGCTGATCGTGCACCACACGCCGTCGCCGTCGACACAGGCGTTGTTCGAGGCGGTGCTGGCCGGCGCGACGCACCCGGACATCGAGGGCGTGGAGGTGGTCCGCCGGGCGGCGCTGGCGGCCACCGTCCCCGACGTCCTCGCGGCGGACGGCTACCTGCTGGGCACGCCGGCGAACCTCGGCAGCATGAGCGGTGCCTTGAAGCACTTCTTCGACACCGTTTACTACCCGTGCCTGGACGCGACGCGCGGCCGCCCGTTCGGCTACTGGATCCACGGCAACAGCGACACTTCGGGGACGGAACGCCAGCTGCTCGCGATCACCACGGGCCTGGCGTGGGAGAAGGTGGCGGAGCCGGTGATCACCACCGGCGACCCGGACAAGAAGACGCTGGAAGCGTGCACCGAGCTGGGCGGGACCGTGGCCGCGACCTTGATGTCCTGAAACGTAAGGGGCCTGTCACCGGAAGCCCTGGGGGTCGACCTCCGGCAACAGGCCGAGACCAAGGGATCGCCGCGAGGGCGTTCGACCTTGGCATCTGAAGCGTACTACAGACCGCCGATCATGACGAGTCGGCGGACATGACAGCCTCTCGTCTTGCGGTTCCGTACACCCCCAGGGTACGGAGAGCAAGACGAGAGGCGCGTCAACTGTAAACCACTGCATACGATAGCTGTCAACATGTGCGTACAGTGGTTTCCCGGCTAGAATTTTCACGGTGGAAACCTAGGGGGCGGGTATGGCACGGGAACGCACTTTCGCGGAACGCCTGAGCGCCCTGATCGAGGCGGCTCGGCTGGACGGCCGCGCGCCGCACAGCTACCGGGAGATCTCGGCCGCCGTCGAGCGGGCGGGCGGGCCGGCGATGTCGCCCGCCTACCTGCAGCAACTGGCCACGGGCAAGCGCGTCAACCCGAAGATCCACTATGTTGAGGCACTGGCGAGGCTGTTCGGCGTGCCCGTGACGTACTTCTTCGACGAAGAGGCAGCCGCGCCCCCGGCTGGGGAAGCACAGCTGATGGCGATGCGGGCGCAGGAGCTTTCGCCGCAGGGCCGCCGGCAGGTGATGGACCTGCTGGAGCTCGTGGAGCGCTACGAGCGGGCCGAACGCGAGGGCCGGAACCCGGAGGACGCCGCGCGATGAAGGAACGGGAGCTGCGCCGCCGGTGCCGCAAGCTGCTGAAGCAGCTCGACATCGGCCCGCCGCTCGACGTCGAGGTGCTGTGCGCGCGGCTGGGTGACCAACGGGGGAAGCCGATCCGGCTGATGGCCTACCCGCTGGAGGTACCCGGGCCGTTCGGCTGCTGGATCGCGACGTCGACCGCGGACTACATCTTCTACCAGGCCGAAACCACGAAATCCCACCAGGACCACATCATCCTGCACGAGCTCGGGCACATGCTGGCCGACCACCACCCGCAGGGCGACGCCGAGCCGGCGGACTTCCTGCGCGGGCCCGCTCCGGATCTTGACCCGGATGCAGTACACCGCGCACTGCGCCGGACGTCCTACGATGACGCGCACGAGTGGGAAGCCGAGACCGTCGCGACCATCATCCTCGAGTGGGCGTCGGTCCTGAACTACACGATCCCGCGGCGCGCTGCGGACCGAGATCTTCGCCGGATCCAGGGGGCGCTCGGCGATCACCAAGGGTGGTTGTGAGCACACTTTTCAGCCCCGTGAACGTTCTCGCGATGCTGTTGTTCGCCGCGGCTTTGGCGTGGCGGATCTACCAGGTGCAACGTGCACCGACGGTGCCGAACTGGGCGGTCACCGCGTGCATCGCCGGGTTCGCCCTCGCTTTCCTGTTGCAGCAGGAGGTCATTTCCGACGAGATCGACGCGGTCCTCGGCCGCGGCGCGGCCCGCGTGGCCAACAACGCGTTGCTGGCGTGCGCGGTGTGCGCGCTGGTGATCTTCTTCCTCGGCTCGACGCTGGGCCCGCGGCGCTACCGCCGGGTGGTGGTGGAGCTCGTGCCACTGGCCGCGGCGATCACGCTGATGATCGTCACGATGGCCTTGACGGCACCGGAGCTGCGCGGGCTCCCGCTCGGGCCGTCGACGATCCACGACTCCGGGATCGCGTCCTTCTACCTCGGCGCCGGGCTGTACCTGATCTACGGTCTGATCGCCTGCACGGCGTGGATCGTGCGCTACCTGCGGGTGGCCGACCGGCACCTGCGGATCGGGCTGCGGATGGGCGCGGCCGGCATGGCCTGCGCGGCGGTGGGCAGCATCTTCCGTGCGCTGTACATCGTGGTGGCGTGGGCGTTCGGCCCGGTCGTCAAGGTGCTGCTGCTGCTCGGGGTGCCGTTCGTGATCCTCGGCGGGATGCTGTTCCTGCTCGGCGTCACCTACCCCGGCGTGCGGGCGCGGGTTTCCGCGGTGCGGCGGCGGCGCCAGCACCGTCACGAACACGACGCACTCGGTCCCTTGTGGACGGTCCTGGTCCAGGCGTTCCCCAGCATCGTGCTGCGGACCCCGCCGCGACGGCGCGGCGAGCTCCTTTCCCCGCGCAGCATCCACCGCGTGCACTACCGCCGGGTGATCGAGATCCGGGACGGCCTGGTGCAGCTGTCGCCGTACCTGACCGCGGACTTCGGCGAGGTCGTCGCCACCGATCCCGGCGCCGCCGCGGCCGCGTTGAAGACGGCGCTGGCGCGGCACGCGGCCGGCGAGGAGAGCGACGGCCACGCCAAGCAGGTCCTGCCCGCGCCGGCGGACGACATCGAATCGGACGTCCGGCCGCTGCTGGCGCTGTCGGCGGCGATGGAGAACGGGGCCTGACGTGGACACCCTGATCACCGCGGGCCGGGTGCTGCCGCGGCCGTCGGCGCCGACCGAGGACGGCGCCGTGCTGGTGCGCGACGGCGTGATCGTGGCGGCCGGCCCACGCGCCGACGTCGTCGCGCAGGCGGCGCCGGATGCTTCGCGGCACGACTTCCCCACCGGCACCGCGCTGGCCGGGTTGTTCAACGTCCACGTGCACCTGGCTTTCGACGCTTCCCGCGAGATGCTGGCGCACTTCCACGCCGGCTCCCTTCTGGACGGTGCGCGCTCGCGGCTGTCGTCGATGCTGCGCAGCGGCGTCACGACGGTGCGGGACCTCGGCGACCGCGACCACCTGGGCGCGGCGGTCCGGCGGTCGTTCTCCGGGGAAGCCGCGCCGCGGCTGCTGGTGTCGGGCCCACCGATCACCGTGCCGGACGGGCATTGCCACTTCTTCGGTGGCGCGGTCGCGTCCGACTCCGAAATCCGCGCGCTGATCGACGAGAACGCGGCGGCGGGCGCGGACGTGATCAAGGTGATGGCCAGCGGCGGCCAGATCACCGAGGGCGGCGCGGACATGTGGGAGTCCCAGTTCGACGCGCGTCAGCTGTCCTTGGTGGTTTCGCACGCGGCTTCGCACGGACTGCCGGTGGCGGCGCACGCCCACGGTGCGGACGCGATCGAGGCCGCGGTTTCGGCCGGGGTGTCGACGGTCGAGCACTGCAGTTTCCTGACCGGGCCGCGGTCCTTCGACCGGCGCGAGCCCGTCGCGAAGCGGATGGCGGCGGACGGGATCTCGGCGTGTTCGACGAGCAGCCGCAACTGGCGGATGATCGTCGAGAAGCTCGGCGACGACGTCGCGCAGGCGATGTACGGCCGGCTGCCGTGGCTGGAGGAGCACGGGGTCCGGCTGCTCGCGGGGACGGACGCGGGCCTGCCGGGGTCGGTGTTCGACGACCCGGTCGGCGCGTTGGAGCTGTACGAATGGCTCGGCTTCTCCCGGCGGCGGATCTTGGAGATCGCCACCTGCGACTCCGCGGCCGGCCTCGGCCTGACGTCGGTGACCGGCCGGCTCGAGCCGGGTCTGGCGGCGGACGTGCTCGTCGTCGAAGGTGACCCGCTGGCGTCGCTCGCCGCGTTGCGCAACCCCCTGCTGGTGCTGGCTCAGGGCCGCGCGGCCTAGTTTCCCGATCGGGGAATGCCTAGTTTGGTGACAGCGTTTTAAAACAGTGTTACGGTAGCTGCACCCCACCTCGAAGGAGTCCCCGATGCACGGGCCCACCCAGCTCTTCACCGTGATCGCCCTGGTCTCGCTCCCCACCGTCATGTACGGCGGCTACGCGCTGATGGGCGTCATGCGCGACCGGAAGCTCACCGAACACCAGCGCGCGATGTTCCGCGCCGGCCACGCCCACGCCGGCGTCCTGCTGATCCTCGCCCTCGTCGCGCTGCAGATCCTCAGCCGGACGACGCTGTCCGACACGACGTTGTGGATCACCTGTTTCCTGCTGCTCTTCGGGATCCTCGCCCAGTCCGGCGGCTTCTTCCTGCACCTGATCCCGAACAAGGGCAAGCTCGGCGGGCGCGTCACGTCCGTGGGCGCCGTGCTCCTCGCCGCCGGCACGCTGCTCACCGCCTACGGGGTCGCCTTCGCCTGAGCGCCGGTCGTTAAGCTGGTGACGTGCCTGAATACCTGCCGACCGCGCCCTACAAGGGGACCCGGGACTTCCTGCCCGCCGAAATGTCCGTCCGGACGCAGGTGTTCGGTCATCTCTACGACGTCCTCGAGCGCCGCGGCTTCCTCCGCTACGACGGCCCGATCCTCGAATCGGCCGAGATCTACGAGCGGAAGTCCGGTCAGGAGCTCGCCGACAAGCAGCTCTACACCCTCACCGACAAGGGCGGGCGGCGGCTGGCGCTGCGGCCGGAGATGACGCCGTCGGTGGCGCGGATGATCGCCGGGAGCGCGAAGTCGCTGTCGTTCCCGGTGCGCTGGTACAGCCACCCGAACTGCCACCGGTACGAGGCGCCGCAGCGCGGCCGCGTGCGCGAGCACTGGCAGATCAACGCCGACATCTTCGGTTCGGACAGCGCCAACTGCGAGATCGAGATCTTCGAGCTCGTGCACGACATGATGGCCGCGCTCGGGGCGACGCCGGACATGTTCGTGCTGCGCGTCAACGACCGGAACCTGCTGACGTCGGCGCTCACCGACGTCGCCGGCGTCTCCGAGGACCACCTGGCCCAGGTGTTCGCGCTGGTCGACCGCTGGGAGAAGTACCCGCGCGAGAAGCTGGCCGAAAGCGCCGGCGAGATCGGCCTGTCGGACAAGCAGTTCGAGAAGCTGGCCGAGACGCTCGACGCGGGCGAGGCGCTGCTGGACGAGCTGCCGGCCGAGGTGCGGGAGCAGTCGAACCTCGTCCGCGTCCTGAACAGCAGCGCCGGCTCGCTGGTGAAGTACGAGCCGATCATCGTGCGCGGGCTGGCGTACTACACGTCGACGGTGTTCGAGGTCTTCGACACCTCGCCGGAGAACCGCCGCGCGCTCTTCGGCGGCGGGCGCTACAGCGACCTCGCGTCGATGTTCACCCCGCAGCAGATCCCGGGCATCGGGTTCGGCATGGGCGACGTCACGCTGATGGACTTCCTCGAGACGCACGGCCTGACGCCGGCCCCGCGCAGCGAGGTCGACGTCATGGTGATCCCGGTGACCGAGGACCTCTCGGACGCGGCCCGCTCGGTGGCGTCGTCCCTGCGCGCGGCCGGACTCCGGACGTCGACCCCGATCGAGCACCGCAAGCTGGGCAAAGAGCTCGGCCGTGCGGACAAGGCGGGCGCGGTCGCGGTGGTGATCGTCGGCCAGGAGGACTGGGCGGCCGGGAACGTCACGGTCCGCAGCCTGTCGACGCGGGAGCAGAACCCGGTCGCGATCGCCGACGCTCCTGCCGCGGTCCAGGCCCTGCTGGGCTGAAACCGGCTCGACACGCCTGACACGCTGGGTGTGTGTTCGAAACCGGCCTGCCCGACCTGGACGCCTTCGCCGCGGGTGACGTGCGGCGGTGGGCGGAGTTCGACGTCGCCGTGCGGCGGGCGTGGTGGACCGAGCAGCGCTGGTACCGCTTCCCCGGCGGCGAGCTCCTGCCGCTGTCGCGGGAAAAGCTGGCCGAGGCCGCGTGCCACGGCAACGGCCGGATGCGCGAAGCGGCCGTCGAGCGGCTGGCCGTCAGCTCCGATCCGGAGGCGGTGCCGCTGCTGCTCGTCCGGTGCGTCGACTGGGTCCGGCCGATCCGCGAGCGCGCCCGGGAAGCGGCACTGTCCAGAGTGGACTCCGTGACCCTGCGGTCGATGCTGCCGCTGATCGGCGTGCTCCGGCGCCGGCAGCTCGACGACTGGATGACGGCGCTGTTCCGGCGGGCCCTGCCGGATCACCTCGACGTGGCGCTGGCGATCGACGACCGGGAGGTCCGGCGCTGGGTCCACGTCGAGGCGCTCGGGCTCCTTGCGCGAGAGCACCTGCTGGACGTCGCGCTGCGGGACCACGACTTCGTGGTCCGCGCGGTGTGCGGCACCGCGCTGCTCGACCGCGGCGAGTACGTCGAAGAGCTCCTCGCGGCCGGGACGCCGAAGGTCCGGATGCGGGCGTTGACGCTGCTCGGGCCGGACGCCGCCGTGGCCCACCTGGCGGACCGGTCGTCGGCGGTGCGGTCGATGGCGCAGGCGCTGGTGTCCCGGGCGGGCGGCGACCCGGCCGCGCACTACCGCGCGATGCCGGCGTCCTTCGGCGCGGTCGCCGGGCTCGGCGAGACCGGCACGCGTGACGACGCTCCGGGCTTGGAGCGGCTCCTCACCGACGACCGTCCCCGGATCCGGGCCGTGGCGGTCCGCGGCCTGCGCCGGGTGGCGCCGGAGTCGGCCGCGGTGCGCCCGTTGCTGACGGACCCGTCGCCCGCGGTGACCCGTCAGGTGGTGACGTTCCTGCGCGGCAAGCCCGCGCTCGTCGGCGTCCCCGCGCTGCGGGAGCTGCTCGCGGCGGAGCGACTCCACACGCGACGTGCGGGCGCGGCGCTGCTGCGCGACCGCGACACCTGGTTGCGCCTGCACACGGACCTCACGCTGCTGCGCGACCCCGACCTGGCGGCCGACGCCGAGCAAGACCTGCACGCCTGGCTGCACCACACGGCGGCGACGTACACGACCCCGTCCGCCGCACTGGCAGCGGAAATCGAGGCGCTCCTCCCGCTGGCCCCACCGCGAGTGGCCCGGCAGCTCCGCTTCGCCTTGCCCCAAGCCCGGAACTCGCGTGATTGAAGGGGCATCACGCGTGACTGGACAGGCATCACGCGTGACTGGGGAGGCATCGCACGTGATGCCTCTTCAATCACGAGTGATGCCCCTCTGATCACGCGTGATGCCCCTGCGATCACACCGGGTCGGCGCGGAGCAGCCTCAGCGTGAACGTGGCTCCGTCGCCGGGGCGGCCTGCCGCGGCGATCGTGCCGCCGTGGCCCGTCACCACCTCGCGGACCAAAGCCAGGCCCAGGCCGAAGCGGCGGCCGTCGCCGTCGGAACCTCGGGCGAAACGCTCGAAAATCCTTTCCGCGTCCGCCGAGGGGAAGCCGACGCCCGTGTCGCGGATGCGCAGCTCCACGTGCCTTTCGTCCGGTACGCCCAGCCACACCTCGATCGAACCGCCCGGTGGGGTGTGGCCCAAAGCGTTGTCCAGCAACGCCGACAGCACGCGCCGCAACGCCGTCGGGACGCCCTGGACGACGTACGGCCGGCGCTCCCGCGACACCGCCAGGCGGACCTGGCCCTCCCCCGCGCGCACCGCCTCCGCCGCGACCGCTTCCTCCGCGAGCGTCCCGAGCTCCACCAGCTCGAACTCCGGCCGGTCGGACGCCTGCGCCGACAACAGCAGGTCCTCGACGACTTCGCCGAGCTCTCGCGTGCCGCGGACCAGCTGCTCGAGGTCGTCCGCGTCGCGGCCGGACGAACGCCGGGCCAGCAGCTGCGCCCGCGTGTGCAGCCTGGTCAGCGGGGCGCGCAGCTCGTGGGACGCGTCCGCGACGAACGTCCGCTGCCGCCGCAGCGCGTCGGCCAGGGGACGGATCGCCCGGCACGCCAGCACCCGGCCGCACAGCACGGCCGCGAGCAGCGCCAGCACCTCGGCGACCACGAGCCCCGATACCAGTGACGAGCGGTCCTGGATCTGGTACAGCTCCTCGAAGTACGCCTGTGAAACGACGCCACCGCGGTTCTCGACGCGGATCGTGTACGTCATGCCGCCGATCGGGCGCCGTTCCGTGTGGACGTCGCCGGGGACGGGCACCGTCGCGTCCAGACCGGCGATCGGCATCCCGGCCGGGGCCGGGCCCGCGGGCGCGTGCAGGACCGGGGTGAACAGCCAGACGCAGCCGGGTGGGGTCGCCGCCGGGCCCAGCTCGGTCGTCCGGGCCAGCGTCCGGTCGGCTTCGGCGTGCTGGCGGGTCAGCAGCATCCCGTACGCGATCGCGCCCGCGACGGCCACCAGCATCGACACCACGACGGCGATCTGCGCGGTGATCGCCCACCGCGCCCGCCGCAGGGCCCGCTCTTCCTGGTCGGGTCTCATACCGCGCCGATCTGGTAGCCGAGGCCGTGCACCGTCCGGACGACGTCGCGGCCGAGCTTGCGCCGCAGGTAGTACACATAGGTGTCCACAATGGACTCCCCCGTCGAGTCGGCGAAGACGGCTCCCCGCAGCGACGCCCGCGGGTGGATCGCCTTCGGCCGCTGCGCCAGCGTGCGCAGCAGCTCGAACTCCCGCCCGGACAGCGTGATCCGCTCCCCGCGCGGCAGCACGACCTCGTGCCGCCGCAGGTCGAGGGCCGCCGCGCCGACCGGGAGGCTCTCCGCGCCCTCCAGGTCACGGCGGCCGAGCGCCCGCAGCCGGGCCAGCAGCTCCTCGGCCTCGAACGGCTTGACGAGGTAGTCGTCGGCGCCGGCGTCGAGCCCGCCGACCCGGTCGGCCAGCTCGCCCAGCGCCGAGAGGACCAGGACGCGCGTGGTCACCCCGCGCGCCCGCAGCCCGGCGATCAGCTCGAGGCCGTCCAGCACCGGGAGGCGGCGGTCGATGATCATCACGTCGTACTGCCCGGTGAGCCCGAGGTGCAGGCCCCGCTGCCCGTCGTGCGCCGCGTCGGTCTCGTAGCCTTCGTCCGCGAGCAGCTCGGCGAGCATGCCCGCCAGCTCCCGGTCGTCCTCGACGAGCAGCACTCTCGGTTTCGTCGCCCCTTCGTGCACGAACCCATACTGGCAGTGATTTTCCGAAATTGAACTATCAACTTTTCCCGGTCACCGGTGCCGGCTCGGCCATCAGGAGCACCTCGCTGCTCCCCTTGCGGGCATCGCGCCGGTCGAGCCAGCTGAGCACGGGCGCGGTCATGACGGTGGTGACCAGCGCGACGAGCACCAGCACCGTGAACAACGCCGGCGAGACGATCCCCGCGGCCAGCCCGACGTTGAGCGCGATCAGCTGCATCAGCCCGCGCGCGTTGATCAGCGCGCCGACGCGCAACGCCACCGGCTGCGACTCCCCCACCAGTCGCGCCGCGCCCCAGCAGGCACCGAGCTTGCCGACGATCGCGACGGCCACGCACAACACCGCGAACGCGAGCAGCTTCGGGTCCGCGAGCAACGCGAACCGGGTGTTCAGGCCGGAATAGGTGAAGAACAGCGGGAGGAACACGATCCGCCCGATCGGCATGATCTTCGCGAGCACGGCGTCCGCGGCGGGCACGCGGGGGAACACGATGCCGACGCAAAAGGCACCGAACACCGCGTACAGCCCGATGATGTCGGTGAACCAGGCAGCCGCGAACAACGTCAACGCCGTGATCAGCATCTTCTGGTCGGCGGAGATCCGGTCACTGCCCATCGCCTTCGCGAGCACCCGGCGTCCGACGAGGACGAGCAGCAACGCGAACAGCAGGCCGCCGCCCACGGCCAGCGCGACCGGCCCGGCGGAGTCCGCGTGCATGCCCAGCACGACGGCCAGCAGGACCCACGCCAGGACGTCGTCGAGGGCGCCGCAGGCCAGCGCGAGCGAGCCGAACCGGGTGCCGCCGAGACCGCGTTCGGTGATGATCCGGGCGAGCATCGGGAAGGCGGTGATGGCCAGCGCGACCCCGACGAACGCCGCCGACGTCGCGAGCGAGACGCCGTCCTTGCCGATGCCCGCCCAGCTCGTGCCGAACACGGCGACGCCGACCCCGAGCGCGAGCGGCACCACCGTGCCCGCGGCCGAGATCGCGCCGACCGACTTCGCCGAGCCGCGGATGCTGCGGAGGCTGAACTCGTACCCCGCGCCGAACATGTAGATGACCAGGCCGATCTGGCCGCCGACGTAGAGCAGCGGGCGGATGCCGTCCGGGAACAGCCCCGTCTGCACGCCCGGGAGGAGCAAACCCAGCAGGGACGGGCCGAGCAGCACGCCGGAGATCATCTCGCCCACCACCGGTGGCTGGCCCAGCCGCACCGCGACCAGGCAGACGAGCCGGCACACCACGAGGATGACCGCGACGGCGAGGAAGAACGCCGGTGCCGCTTCGGTGGGGGTCATGAGTTTCCTCCGGCGAAGTAGGTCGAGCACAGGGCTTGTTTCCGGGCGTCGAGCACCATGTACGTACCGAAGACGAGCTGGGCGAAGCTGCGCCAGACGTCTTCCCAGCGGTCGCGGACCGCGAGCCACACCAGGGGTGCGCGCTTGCGGCGCGCACCGCGGGGCGTGAGCAGCGCCGGGCCGCGGTTGGGGATGGAGCGGGTGTGCCCGGCCGTCGAGGCGAGGCTGAACCGGCGCAGGACCTCACGCGTCACGACGCGCATGGTCGGCGGGGCCAGGCCGCGGGCCGGGCAGGCGCGGTTCTGCGCGACGCCGAAGGGGATGAAGTCGTCCTTCGCGGTCTGGGCCGCGAAGCCCGGGTAGCTGAAGCACAGCACCGTGCCCGCCGGGATGGTCAGGTCCGCGAGGTCGATGTCGGCGGTGGAGATCCGGTGCGCGATGCCGAAAAGGGGGAACTCGCGCAGGCCGTCGTCGATGACCCGGTCCAGGTAGGCGTCGTCGGCCGGGTGCTCGACGAGCCGCCGTTGGACCTCCGGGCGCTGGGCCACGATCATCAGCAGGTGCGCCATCGCCTCGGACATCTGCACGACGGCGGTGTTGAAGAACGTGCCCTGCAGGTAGTAGGCCTGCTCCTCCGGTGTCAGGGAGTCCGGCAGCGGGTGCGGGACGTCGGCGAGGCGCCGCCGCAGGTACTTCGTCAGGCGGGCCCGGCGACGCATGTTCCGCGGCCGTACGCACTTCAGGGCCGAGGCGACGTCGTCGGCGTGCCCGACGATGAGGTCGCGCGCCTCGGACGGGCACGGCTCGTCGAACACCAGCTCGTAGTACAGCTCGGCCCAGATCGGCATCATCTCGTCGCGGAGCCGGACCAGGCCGCCGCCGAGACCGTCGAGCACGTGGGCGGCCACCCGCCGGGCCAGCTCCTCGGAGTCCTTTTTGGACCGGACCAGGATGTGCCGGGTGCACTTGGCGACCTCGTCGTAGCGCGGCCCGGCTTCGAGGTGCTCCTGGTGCACCTGCGGCCCGGGCGCGAGCCAGTACCAGAACAGGTCGGACAGCGCGGCGCCGCGGCTGCGGCCGTTCGCCGCCGGGTCGGCGTAGACGCGCCGGAAGTCGCGGACGCCGACCTGCTCCCCCGGGATCGTCACCGTGTCCTGGCCGTTGACCAGCGAGAAGATCCGCATCCGCAGGGCGACGACCCGGCTGGGCAGCCAGGCCGGCGCCGTCACCAAGGCGGCTGTGGCAAGCGCTTTCCCGATCATCGCCGCACCTGGTCCGGAGTCAGGTCGGCCGGGTGCCGTCCCCCGCACATGGCCAGCGCCTGGTCGAAGTCGTCCCGCAGCAGCTCCAGGACCTGCGTGACGCCTTCGCGTCCGCCCGCGGCGAGCCCCCACACGACCGGCCGGCCGACGCCGACCGCGTCCGCGCCGAGGGCGAGGGCCTTGACGACGTCGGTGCCGCGGCGGATCCCGCCGTCGAGCAGCACGGGGATCGCCCCGCCGACCGCCGCCGCGATCTCGGGGAGGACGTCGATGGTCGCGGGCACGGTGTCGAGCTGGCGGCCGCCGTGGTTGGAGACGACGATCCCGGCGACGCCGTGGTGCACCGCCAATCGCGCGTCCTCGGGGTGCAGCACGCCCTTGATCAGCACCGGGAGCTTGGTCTTGCCCCGCAGCCACGCGATGTGGTCCCAGTTCAGCCCGGCCGACATGACGATGTCGCGAACATGGCTGGCGTTGCCGTCGCTGCGGTTCTCCCCGATGTCGCGCAGGTTCTCGACGGCGAGTCCCGGCGGGAGGTCGTGGAAGTCGTTGCGGTCGTCGCGCTCGCGCCGGCCGAGCACCGGCGAGTCGACGGTGACGACGAACGCCTTGACGCCCGCGTTTTCGGCCCGGCGCACGATCGCCTCGGTGAACTCCAGGTCGGGCTGCAGGTAGAGCTGGAACCACAGGCCCGGGTCCGGCGCGACCTCCCGGGCCGCCGCGGCGATGTCCTCGATCGCGGTCGTCGAGGCCATGCTGACGATCATGATCGTGCCCGCGCGCGCCGCCGCGCGGGCGGTGGCCAGCTCACCGTCGCCGTGCGCCAGCCGGTGGAACGCCGTGGGCGCGACGAGGATCGGCATCGACGACGGCGTCCCGAGCAGCTCGACGCTCAGGTCCCGTTTGTCGCTGCCGCGCAGGACCCTCGGGAGCAACCGCAGCTTCTTGAACGCCGATTCGTTCTCCGCCACGGTGATCTCATCCTGCGCGCCGCCCGCGAAGTAGTCGTAGTGCACCGGGTCGAGGCGCTGCCGGGCCGCCGCCTCGAACTCCGCGATCGTGCGCATCACAGCTCCCGGGCGAAGAACGCGGTCAGCGGCTCGACGTGCACCTCTTTGTCCCACTCGTTCTCGAGGTTCTCGGTGACGTGGTGGGTGGCGACCAGCTCGCCGCGGCGGTAGTGCCGGACGATCGGGTGCAGGTAGTGGCCCTCGCCGTGGTCGTTGGCCTTGTCCTGGGCCGCGCGCGCGACGAAGTCGAACGGGTCGATCTTGTCGTGGTCGGGACCGTAGTCGAGGGTGACGACGTAGACCTCGTCCGGCGGGTCCTGCAGGACGCGGTCGACCGGCACCTCTTCGAGGTAGCGGGCGGTGTCGCCGTCGACGATCAGCGCGTCGCCGAGGAAGCCGAACTGCTGGTACAGCGCGGAACTCCGGTTGATCCGGGTGATCACGGCATCGGTCAGCGCGTCCGGTTTGGCGGACAGCTCGACGCTCGGCCACGGGACGTCGTGGTGGCGCTCGTTCAGGACCTTGGCCAGCGCGCGGACGCCGTAACGGAAGCCGTGGATGAACGCGCTGGTGGCCTTCTTGAAGTCGCGGACCTGCGTGATCGTGCCGGCGAAGTACAGGCCGGGAACGTTGACCGACTCCCAGTCCGGCGTCTGCGCCGGGAAGCGGTCGTTGATCGTGAGCTGCGGACGGCAGTCCTCGTCGAACAGCGACGCGTCGAAGCGGAAGCCCGTGCAGCCGATGACGCGGTCGTAGCGGATCTCCTTGATGACCTCGTCGGCGCGGGCGAAGGCGAACTTGACGTGGTAGCCGTCGGCGTCCTTGCGGACCTCGCGGACGTCGCCGTCGAGGATCGCGTGCTGGAGCTTCAGCTGGTACATGTCGAGGATGCCCGCGTTGTAGGCGCGCAGGTGGCCGACGAAGTGGGTGCGCCAGGCGAGCTTCACCGGCCGCGGGCCGCCGACGTGCACGACCGCGGCGGTCTCGATGAGGTTGTCCGCGGTCTCGAAGGCGGAGTTCCCCTTGCCCAGCACGAGAACGCGCTGGTCGGTGAACTCGTGCGGGTCGACGCTGACGTCCACGTACTGGTCGATCAGCTCGACGCCGGGGAACTGCGGGAGGTACGGCTTGGTGACGCCGGTCGCCATGATCAGTTTTCTTGCTTTGAACTCTTCGTCACCGGCGGTGAGGATGAAGAGAGCGCTTTCCGGATCACGGCGGATGCGCGTCACCCGGGTGTCGTAGCGGACCTGGACGTCGTGCTTCGCCGCGTAGTCGGCGAGGTAGCGCAGGAGGTCCGGCGCGTCCGGGAAGAGCTTTTCGCTGTAGTCGGTGAAGAGGGGCTGATCCTCGCCGCCCGCGGTCAGGATCGAGTTCCAGTCCATCCGCATGCGCAGCTCGGGGTCCGAGTACCCGGTGTGCTTCTTGTTGATGGAGATGAGCGTCCGGTGCCGGGGGAAGGTCTCGAAGAAGTGACCGGGCGCGGAACCGGCCTCCAGCACCAGGTACCGGTGCCCGGCGTGGCCGAGGTGCTGCCCCAGCTGCACCCCGGCGGGCCCGGCCCCGACGACCAGATAATCGAGCACTTCCTCCACGACGACCTCCTGCAGGCTCGGCACCGACCTTGATCGGCGCCGAGCCTGCTCCGGAGATCTCAGAAAAGGCTCAGAAGGAGGTGCTCACTTGCCGGCGGCGCGGGCCAGCCGCTCCGGGTAGCGCTCCCCCGCGACGGCCTCGGCGGGAGCCGCCGCCGCGATGGCCGCCAGGTCGTCCGCGGTCAGCTCCAGCGCAGCCGCCGCCACGTTCTCCTCGAGGTACTTGCGGCGCTTGGTCCCCGGGATCGGCACGACGTCCTCGCCGTGGGACTGCACCCACGCGAGCGCCAGCTGCCCCGCCGTGACGCCCTTGTCCTCCGCCAGCTTCCGCAGCGCGTCGACGATCGCCATGTTGCGCTCGAAGTTGCCCTCGGCGAAGCGCGGCAGGCCGCGGCGCATGTCGTCCTCCGGCAGGTCCGCCATCGACTGCACCGCGCCGGTCAGGAAACCGCGGCCCAGCGGCGAGAACGGCACCACGCCGATGCCGAGCTCCCGGCACGTGTCGAGGATTTCGCCCTCGATGCCGCGGGTCCACAGCGACCACTCGCTCTGCAGCGCCGTCACCGGGTGGACCGCGTGCGCGGCGCGGATCGTCGCCGCGCTCGCCTCGGAAATCCCGGCGTACCGGATCTTCCCGGCCTCCACCAGCTCGCCGAGCGCGCCCCAGGTCTCCTCGATCGGCGTGTCCGGGTCGACGCGGTGCTGGTAGTACAGGTCGATGTGGTCGACGCCGAGCCGGCGCAGCGACTCGTCGCAGGACTGCTTCACGTATTCCGCGTCACCGCGCGCCCCCATGGCGCCGTCGGTCCACACGATGCCGAACTTCGTCGCGAGCACGACCTCGTCGCGGCGGCCGGCGATCGCGCGGCCGACCAGTTCCTCGTTGACGCCGTTCGCGTAGACGTTCGCGGTGTCGAGCAGCGTGACGCCGAGGTCGAGGGCCCGGTGGATCGTCGCGATCGACTCTTCGTCGTTGTCGCGGACGCCGTAGGCCTGGCTCATCCCCATGCAGCCGAGTCCCTGGGCGCCGACCTCCAGACCGCCGAGCTTCCTGGTCTTCACGCGGAAATCTCCTCCATACCGGGTTGGATGCCGAGCACCTTCTGCTCGACCTGGGCGTAGTTGTCGATCTTGTAGTCGAGGATGTCGAGGCAGCCCTGCAGCTCGGCGATCCGCTCGGCGACCGACCGCCGCTGCTCCACCAGCAGAGCCTTGCGGCGGCCCGCGCTGGCGACGCCGTGGCGGCGCAGCGACGCGTACTCGCGCATGCTCTTGATGGGCATCCCGGTGGTGCGCAGCTTGGTCAGGAACCCCAGCCAGCCGAGGTCGTCGTCGGAGTAGGCCCGGCGGCCCGCGGTGTCGCGCGCGGGCGGGTCGAGCAGTTTGATGCGCTCGTAGTACCGGAGAGTGTCGATCGACAGTCCGCTACGTCGCGCGGCTTCCGCTATCGAGTAGCTCATGAGCTCGACACTACGACCTGGAGTGCACTCCAGGTCAAATCCCCGTTCTGGCTAAAAATAACAGCGTTCCGATACGCTGAGTAGATGGCTCGACCACGGACACACGACGAAGCGCTCCGGCTGAAGCTCCTCGACCGCGCCGGGGAGCTCATCGCCGCCGACGGGCCGAAGGCGCTTTCCCTGCGGAAGCTGGCCGCCGACGCCGGGACGTCGACCACCGCCGTGTACTCCCTGTTCGGCAGCAAACCCGATCTGGTGAACGCGCTCTACACCGAAGGCTTCCGCCGGTTCGGCGCCCGGATGGCCGGCACCGTGCTGACCGGCGACCCGGTCGGCGACCTCGTCGCGCTCGGCAGCGCCTACCGCGCCAGCGCGCTGGCCGACCCGAACCTCTACGGGATCATGTTCACCAGGTCGGTGCCCGGGTTCGAGCCCAACGAAGACGCCGAGAAGCTGGCCCGCAAGACCCTCGAGCCGCTGGAGGCGATCATCCGCCGCGCGATCGCCGACGGCGTCTTCCTCGACGTCGCGCCGGAGACGGTCGCGGTCGGCTGCTGGGCCTTCGTGCACGGGCTCGTCTCCCTCGAGCTGACCGGCAACCTGCCGGAGGGGTTCGACGTCACGGGCTCGTACGAGACGGCCCTGCGTGCGAACGCCTCCGGCTGGCTGCGGCCTCATCTCAGCTGCAACGAACCGTCGTAGACGGTCCGGTTGAGCGAGTCACGCGCGCGCACGTGGACCGTCGCGTCCGGGGAGAGGTCGATGTTCTCCGGGACCCAGGCCGCGACCATGCCGTCGACGACGTCGGCCTCGACACTCGTCCCGATGCCGAAGTCGATCGTCGCCTTCGTCGCCGTCAGCGGCAGCGCCGCGACGAACGGGTGCCGCGAGTGCCCCCGCGGGGCGCCCGCCTCGACCGCGCCCAGCGTGTCCACGGTCAACGTGCGCGCCGCCGGGGTCTGCGGCCCGGCGAAGTCGGGGAACGCGCGAGACCTCGAGGCCGGCCGCGAGTAGTCGGGCTGGGTCTCACACACCACGACCCGGTCGCCCCGGCGCCCCATGACTACGCGGAAGTCCCCGGTTTCGAGCAGCGGTCCCGGCACGTACGCGGCCGCGTCCGGAATCACCTCTTCGGAGGTGTTCAGGCACTCGTCCAGCGCCCGGCCCGCGGGTGAGGTCCGCTCGGCGTTGACCGGCCGGTCGACCGCCATGACCAGCCAGGGTGGCGGCTGGGGCAGCACGGTCGCGCCCGGTGCCGGCGGGCTTCCGACGGTGAGCGTCGTCGTCCACAGGGCGGTCCGGGTCAGCACGATGAACTGACCGGTGACCGGCGACGGGCGGATCGACTCCCCCGCGGTGTCGCCGCCCTCGGTCCGCGACCCGAGGAAAGCGGTCGCCGCACGAGGGTCCACGACCCCGGCGACCACGCCGGTCGGGCTCTGCAGCAGCAATCCGGTGCGCGTGCCCGGCGCGTACGCGGGCGTGGCCGCCGGGTCCGACAGCGTCACGGTCGTCTCCGTGGTGTCGCAGAACATCGGCTTGCCCGCGGCGGTCGCCGCGACCACCGATTCCGCCCCCAAGACCTCCGTGAACAGCGGGACCCACTCCTCGCGCGGGGGCACGCGGTCCGTCTTGCCCGCCGTCTCCACGGCCGCCCAGCAGCGGTCGAGCGCGGCCGTCGCCACCTTCGCGTCGAGGGTGAGGTGGTCTCCCGGGTCCGGCGGCGGCCCGGGGGTGGCGACCGGCTGCCGGATCACCTGCGTCGCGACGACCGCGCCCGCGGCCAGCACGACGACGGCCGCCGCGGCGGCGTACCAGACCTGCCGGGGCCGCCGGGGTTTCCCGGTTCCGGCGCGGACCTCCGCGCGCAGGCGGTCCCGGACGTCGTCCGGCAGTTCGCGCTGCGGCGGGAGCCCTCGGAGGTCGTCGCTCATTTCTCCTCCAGCAGCGTGCGCAACCGGGCGCGGGCCCGGGACAGGTGGGCGCGGACGGTGACCTCCGCGACGGCCAGCAACGCGGCCGCGTCGGCGACGCTCAGGTCGCCGAGCAGGCACAGCTCGACGACCGCGCGCTGCGACTTCGGCAGCGTCCGCACGGCTTCGACGATCTCGCGCAGGCGCTGCTCGCCGTCGAGCTGCTCGGCCACCGCGTCGGCGTGGTCGGACACCACCGGCGGGTCCGGGATCTTGCGGAGCAGCCGCAGCCGACGTCTCGCGCCGCGGTACTCGTCGCGCGCGGCGTTGCCGGCCACCGTGTAGAGCCACGGCAAGGCGCTGTCCCGCACCAGCGTCACGTCGGCACGGCGGCGCCAGGCGGTGAGGAAGGTGTTCGAGGTGAGGTCCTCGGCCGCGGACCACGAACCCGTCAGCCGGTAGGCGTGGTTCCAGACGGCTTCGGCGTGCCGTTCGAACAGCTCGCCGAAGGCCGCTTCGTCGCCCCCGGCAGCCTTGTCCCACAGGACCCGATCGTCCACCGGCGCCCCCGTCGCATGGCTGGTCACACCCCTCAGTGGCCGGCACCGCCCCGGATGTTGCGCGCAACTTTCGCGAACCGGGCGGCCACTTCCGGTCGTGATCATGGAGCAGGTCCGGACCACGGACAACCAGACCCGGCCTTGGCGGCTGCCCGCGGCCGTCGCGTGCGTGTCGGCGGCGGTGTTCCTGCTGGCCCGGCCGCACCTCATCGACGACACGTTCATCACGCTCGCCTACGCGCGCAACCTCGCCTTCCACGGGCACTGGGGACTGCTGGCCGACGCGACGTCGAACTCGGCGACGTCACCGGCGAACGTCCTCGCCCTGGCCGCCTTGACGTTCGTGGTGCGTGACGCCGTCTTCGCCGCCGGCGTGCTGTACGTGCTGTGCCAGGTCGCGCTGGTGCTGGCCCTGCGCCGGCTCGGCACGGCGTTGCCGCGCTGGTTCCCGGCGCTGACGTTCGCGGCGCTGACGGTGAACCCGCTGCTGCTCTCGTCGATCGGGCTCGAGGTCGCGCTGGGTTCGGCGGTGCTCGGGTGGCTCACGGTCTTCGCCTTCGAACGGCGGCCGCTCGCGTTCGGGATCACGGCGGGCGCGCTCGCGCTCGTGCGGCTGGACCTGCTGATCTTCGCCGTCGTCCTGGGTGTCTCGCTGCGGTCCGGCCGGGCCCTGCTCGGCGCGCTGGCCATCGCGCTGCCGTGGTTCCTCTTCAGCTGGGTCGTGCTCGGCGCGGCCGTGCCGGACACCTTCGTGATCAAGACGCTGCAAGGCGCGCAACGGGCCTGGGGCGACTGGAACTTCGCCAACGGGCCGTTGTTCTACCTCCGGACCGCTCCCTGGACGACCGTGCTGTCGTTCCTGCCGCTCGCGGTGCTGCCCTTCGCCGTCCGGCGGCTTCGGCCGTTCTCGCTGCTGGCGCTGGGAGGTGCGCTCTACCACGGGATGTACCTCTTGCTGAACGTTCCGCCGTACCACTGGTACTACGGCCCGGGGATCACGGCGGCGACGATCTTCCTGTGCGCCCGGGTTTCCGGAAGGATCGCGGTCGGCGGTGTGCTCGCGCTGATCGCGGCCAGTGTGGTCACGTGCGCGGTGCTGCCCCGGGAGTTCGCCCCGCTCACTTCGAACTACGCCTCGACCGCGAAGTACGCCGAAATCGGCCGCGACCTGCGCGGTCTCGCCGGTGGCCGGGTGATCGGCAGCGCCGGCGAGATCGGCGTGCTGGCCTACACGTGCGAGTGCGCGATCGTCGACGTCTTCGCCGACCGCGGCCTGCTGCCCGCGGCCATCGACGCCCGCGGCGCCGGTGACCGGTGGGTCCGCGCGGCGCTGCGGGTGGACTACGCGTTCTTCGACTTCGACGTCCGCCCGCGGCGTCCCGACCTGGTGTTGCGCCGGTTGTCGAGCCCGCCGTCGGACGCGCTCGCGCACTGGACGCTCGACGCGCCGACGCTCGGGCGGCAGGAGCTCTACTTGGTTCCCTCCTGAGGGAACAGCGCGTCCGTCAGGTCGAGCTCCTGGTGTTCGCCGCCCTCGAAGTCCACTCCCCCTGCGAAGTTCGTGTGGGAGCACTGGAACAGGCCACCCGAGCGGATCCGGGTGAAGCGGACGTCCCGGGCGAAGTGCGCCCACGAGAAGAACGCGCCCTCCTCGAAGACCGTCCGGTCGAAGTTCGCGATGTCGGTGAACTCCGTGCCGTAGAACCCGACCCGGCGGGTGAAGGTCGTGCCGCGGATGTGGACCGCGCCGACGAACGTGGCCCGGCTGAAGTCCGCGGCCTCCAGGGTGCAGCCGCTCAGCCGGAAGTCGATCAGGACGGCCCGCTGCAGGTCGAGCGACATCCCCGGCCAGTAGCCCGGCGCGTCGTGGCTCAGGTGCGTCTTGAGCAGGTCCTGCGCGGCCAGGCGGACCAGGAGCTCGTCGTCGTCGAGCTCCGAACGCTGGCTGAGCTCGGCGCCGGTCCGGCCGCGCAGGCCCATTTTCGGGGCCTTGTACGGCATCCGCAGGTACGCGCACAGCACGTTCACGATCGTCTGGCGCTGCTTCGGGTTGTCCTGCCCGAGCCGCTCCAGCGCGTAGAGCCCGCCGAGCCGCACCGGCGCCTTGTCGCTGCCGAGCTGCTCGACGGCCTTCGTGTACAGCTCGGTGACCCGTCGCTCCTCGAGGTCGCGTTCGGTCACGGCCGCCACGCGGGTCGTCTCGGTGAGCTGCAGCTCCATCGTGCGCTGGCGGCGCGTCGCCAGCCACAGCGCGAAGACGCCACCCGCGCCCGCGCCGATGCCGAACGCCGTCTTGACGGCGTCGATGCGCACCGGCGCGTCCGGCGACCCGGACCAGCCCAGCAGCAGCCACAGCAGGCCGGCCGTGACGACCGCGACCACGCCGGCGGTCACGGCGACCCACCGCCACTTGAGGAGGGGCAACGCCTTAGACGGCGCCGTACTGGCGGTCACCGGCGTCGCCGAGGCCCGGGACGATGAAGCCCGAGTCGTTGAGGCGCTCGTCGATGCTCGCGGTGACGACGCGGACCGGCAGGCCGGTCTTTTCCAGGTGCGCCAGGCCTTCCGGCGCGGCCAGCGCGCAGATGGCCGTGACGTCGTCGGCGCCGCGGTCGGTGAGCAGCCGGATCGTGTACTCCATCGAGCCGCCGGTGGCGAGCATCGGGTCGAGCACCATGACCGGCCGGTCGGCGAGCGACTCCGGCAGCGATTCGAGGTACGGCGTCGGCTTCAGCGTCTCCTCGTCGCGCGCGAGGCCGACGAAGCCCATCTGCGCGTCCGGGATCAGCTTGTGCGCCTGGTCGGCCATGCCCAGGCCGGCGCGCAGCACCGGGACGAGCAGCGGCGGTTTGGCCAGCTTGTAGCCCTCGGTGCGCGCGACCGGCGTGTGGATCCGCTCGGTCTTGACCGGCACGTCGCGGGTGGCTTCGTAGACCAGCATGACGGTCAGCTCGTGCAGCGCGGCCCGGAACGCGGCGCTGTCGGTGCGCGCGTCACGCATCGTGGAGAGCCGGGCCTTCGCGAGGGGGTGATCGACGACGTGCACATCCATGCCGGTCAATCTAGCCGTTTCGCGAAGCTCTTCACCCAGCCGCGCTGCCAGGGCGTTTCGACGGCCCGTTCGTGGTAGTGCTCCCGGACCCAGGCGACGGCGTCTTCGGCCGGCACGCCGGAGAGGATCGCCAGGCAGGACATCACCGTGCCAGTCCGCCCGGCGCCGCCGTAACAGGCGACTTCGACGGTTTCGACCTTGGCCCGTTCGTGGAGCGCCTTGATCTTTGCGCGGGCGTCTTCGGGCTGGGTCGGCAGCAGGAAGTCGGGCCAGGTGATCCATTCGTGCGGCCAGGTGATGCCCCCGCCGTGCTTGCGCCGCAGCCGGCTCGTCCCCAGGTAAAGCCCGAAGTCCGGCGCCGGTCCGTCGGGGCGCGGGCGGCCCAGTCCTCGCCCGGTGACCTCGACGCCGTCAGGAAACTCGACCATCGGCTCAGTGTCCTCTGAAAGATGGACACGCAGGGTGGTTTTCGCCGCTAAGCTCCGCCGGGTGAGCGAACTGACGCCCGATCAGATGAGGGCTTCCGACGCGGACCGCGAGCGCGTCGCCCAGGTGCTGCACAACGCCCTCTCGGAAGGGCGGATCACCGTGAACGAGCTGGAAGAGCGGCTTTCGACGATCTACGCGGCGAAGACGATCGGCGAGCTCAAACCGGTGACGGCGGACCTGCCGGCTTCCTCCGCCGCGCTCGAAGCGGCACCGACGCGGGCGCTCGGCTTCCCGGACCAGCGCATCGGCGGCCACCCGGGCAGCCCGGTGTCGATCGGAGTCATGTCCGGCGCGGTCCGCAAGGGCAGCTGGGTCCTGCCCCCGCAGCACACGAGCTTCGCGTTCTGGGGCGGCACGGAGATCGACCTGCGCCAGGCCCGTTTCGCGGACCGGCACTGCACGATCACGGCGGTCGCGATCATGGGCGGCATCACGATCACGGTCCCGGACGACATCAACGTGGACGTGACGGGGATCGGGTTCATGGGCGGGTTCGTGCTGGAGGACAAGTCAGGGGCGCCGCCCGCCCCACCGACGGCCCCGACGGTGAAGATCAACGGGCTGGGCTTCTGGGGCGGGGTCGTCATCTACCGGAAGCCGGCCAAGCGGTCGGAACCGCCGCAGATCGAAGGGGCCTGACCTCGGCGTTGTGACGCGTCACGCACTCAGCGTCACACCCAATGGGGGCTCGCGCCGCCGGGCCCGCCGCCTAGACTCAGGCGCATGACAGCCACGACCAGCACGTCAGCGGCGCCGGCCACCCCGGCACCGCTGGTGGACGCGACTCGCGATGACGCGAGCCTGCGCCGCTTCCTGCTCGGGCTGCCCGGTGTCGACCAGGTCGGCGTCGAGCAGCGCGCGGCGGGCCTCGGCACGCGCAGCATCAAGAAGGACGCCAAGCGGTGGGCCATCGACACCGCCATCTCCATGGTCGACCTGACCACGCTGGAGGGCGCCGACACCCACGGCAAGGTCCGGGCGCTCGCCGCGAAGGCCGTCCGTCCCGATCCCGAGCGCCAGGACACCCCGCGCGTCGCCGCCGTCTGCGTGTACCCGGACATGGTCGCCACCGCCGTCGAAGCGCTCAAGGGCAGCGGGGTGCACGTCGCGAGCGTCGCGACCGGCTTCCCCGCGGGCCGCACCAGCCGTGAGATCAAGCTGGCCGACACCAAGATCGCCGTCGACGCCGGCGCGCACGAAGTCGACATGGTGATCGACCGCGGCGCCTTCCTCGAGGGCCGCTACCTGGACGTCTTCGAGGAGATCCAGGCCATCAAGGCCGCGTGCGGCGACGCCCACCTGAAGGTCATCCTCGAGACCGGCGAGCTGGCGACCTACGACAACGTGCGGCGCGCGTCGTGGCTGGCGCTGCTGGCCGGCGGCGACTTCATCAAGACCTCCACCGGCAAGGTCTCCCCCGCCGCGACGCTGCCGGTCACCCACATCATGCTGCAGGCCGTCCACGACTGGCACGCGCAGACCGGCGAGCTGCGCGGCGTCAAGCCCGCCGGCGGCATCCGGACGACGAAGGACGCGATCAAGTACCTGGTCGCGGTGCACGAGGTCGCCGGCGAGCAGTGGCTGACCCCGGACCTGTTCCGCTTCGGCGCGTCCAGCCTGCTCAACGACCTGCTGCTGCAGCGCCGCACCCAGGTGGACGGCCACTACAGCGGCCCCGACTACGTGACGGTGGACTGATGCCCGTTTTCGAGTACGCACCGGCGCCCGAGTCGCGCGCCATCGCGAACCTCAAGGACCACTACAAGCCCTTCATCAACGGCGAATTCGTCGACGGCTCGGGTGAGCCGCTCAAGACGATCAACCCGGCGACCGAAGAGGTGCTGGCCGAGGTCGGCACCGCGTCGAAGTCCGATGTGGACACTGCGGTGAAGGCGGCGCGCAAGGCTTTTTCGACCTGGTCCAAGATGCCGGGCACCGAGCGCGCGAAGTACCTCTTCCGCATCGCGCGCCTGATCCAGGAGCGTTCGCGCGAGCTGGCGGTGCTGGAGAGCCTCGACAACGGCAAGCCGATCAAGGAGTCGCGCGACTCCGACATCCCGACCGCGGCGGCGCACTTCTTCTACCACGCGGGCTGGGCGGACAAGCTCGACTACGCGGGGTACGGCCCCGACCCGAAGCCGCTGGGTGTCGCGGGCCAGATCATCCCGTGGAACTTCCCGCTGCTGATGCTGGCCTGGAAGATCGCGCCGGCGCTGGCCACCGGCAACACCGTCGTGCTGAAGCCGGCCGAGACGACGCCGTTGACCGCGCTGGTGTTCGCCGAGATCTGCCAGCAGGCCGAACTGCCGCCGGGCGTGGTGAACATCCTGCCGGGCGCGGGCGACATCGGTGCGTCCATTGTGGAGCACGGTGACATCGACAAGATCGCCTTCACCGGCTCCACCGAGGTCGGCAAGGCGATCCAGCGCCAGGTCGCGGGCACGCCGAAGAAGCTGACGCTGGAGCTGGGCGGCAAGGCGGCGAACATCCTCTTCGAGGACGCGCCGCTCGACCAGGCCATCGAGGGCATCGTCAACGGCATCTTCTTCAACCAGGGCCACGTCTGCTGCGCGGGCTCACGGCTGCTGGTGCAGGAGTCCGTCGCCGAAGAGGTGCTGGAGAAGCTCCGCCGCCGCGTCTCGACGCTGCGCGTCGGCGACCCGCTGGACAAGAACACCGACGTCGGCGCGATCAACTCGGCCGAGCAGCTGGCGAAGATCCAGGGCCTCGTCGAAGCGGGTGACGCCGAGGGCGCGCAGCGCTGGACCAGCCCGTGCCCGGTGCCGGACCGCGGGTTCTTCTTCGCCCCGACGGTGTTCGCGAACGTCCACCAGTCGATGCGGATCGCGCGCGAGGAGATCTTCGGCCCGGTGCTGTCGGTGCTGACGTTCCGCACGCCGGACGAGGCCGTGGCGAAGGCGAACAACACGCCGTACGGGCTTTCGGCCGGCATCTGGACCGAAAAGGGCTCCCGGATCCTGTGGATGGCGAACCAGCTGCGCGCCGGCGTGGTCTGGGCCAACACCTTCAACCGCTTCGACCCCGCCGCCCCGTTCGGCGGCTACCAGGAATCCGGCTTCGGGCGCGAAGGCGGCCGCACCGGGCTGGAGGCATACCTGAATGTCTGACCGAATCTCCGTCGCGAAGACGTACAAGCTGTACGTGGGCGGCAAGTTCCCGCGCTCGGAGTCCGGCCGGGTGTACCCGGTGACGGACAGCAAGGGCAAGTTCCTGGCGAACGCGGCGCACGCATCCCGCAAGGACGTCCGCGACGCGGTGGTGGCGGCCCGCAAGGCGTTCCCGGGCTGGTCCGCGGCGACGGCGTACAACCGCGGCCAGGTGCTCTACCGGGTGGCCGAGGTGCTGGAAGGCCGTCGCGACCAGTTCATCGCGGAGGTTTCGGCGTCGGAAGGCCTGGCACCGAAGAAGGCCGAGTCCATTGTGGACGCGGCGATCGACCGCTGGGTCTGGTACGCGGGCTGGACGGACAAGATCGCGTCGGTCCTGGGATCGGCGAACCCGGTCTCGGGCCCGTACTTCTCGTTCACGGTCCCGGAGCCGTCCGGAGTGGTCGGCGTGCTGGCGCCGCAGCAGTCGTCCCTGCTGGGCCTGGTCAGCGTGCTGGCCCCGGTCCTGGCAACGGGCTCGACGGCGGTGGTGGTCTCGAGCGCGGAGAGGCCGTTGCCGGCGATCACGCTGTCGGAGGTCCTGGCGACATCGGACGTCCCGGGCGGAGTGGCGAACATCCTGACGGGGCGGGCATCCGAGCTGGGCTCATGGCTGGCGTCGCACGGCGACGTGAACGCCCTGGACCCGACGGGAGCGGCCCCGGAAGACCGCGTCGAGTTGGCGCGCGAAGCGGCGAACACGGTGAAGCGGGTACTGACGGTCCCGGAGGCGGAGCCGGACTGGACGTCGGCACCCGACCTGGCCCGGCTGCGGCGGTACCTGGAGGCCAAGACGGTCTGGCACCCGCTGGGCGTCTGAGGTCACGAGCGGAGGCCACTGCCCGGGTTCGGGTGGTGGCCTCCGTCGCTTTCACGCGCTTCGGCTGACGCTCGCCTCCTTCACCGGTACAGTCCCAGCCAGGTACGGAGCGTGACGCATCGGGGAGGGTGCAGATGCCGGACGACGAATGGGCGTTCGAGGCGGAGACCGATCTCTGGGACGACGGCGAGACCCCGGCACCGGTCCGGGACGACGAGCCGGAGCCGACGGACCCCACCGGACAGGACCCGGACGCGGTGGTGACGGTGACCGTCAGTCCCGAGGGCGAGGTCCGGAAGGTCGAGCTCGCCGCGGGCTGGAAGAGCAAGGTCGACCCGCGCGGCCTGCACTCGAGCGCGTTGGCCGCGGCCAACGCGGCGACCATCCAGGCCCTGGTGAGGCAGACCCAGGACACCCAGCGGAATCCTCCATCGCCGCCCCACACGGGTACGGAGGAGACTCCGCTCACCGCGCCGGACGTTCTCCGGCTCGGCGATGCCGTCCTGGCCGAGGTCGATGAGATCTCGGCTCGCCTGGCCGCCGCCGATCGTCCGGTCGCCGCGGCGAGCTCCGGCGGGCACGTCTCGGGGACCGCCCAGGGCGGGCGCTACGTCGGTCTGGACATCGACGCGACATGGGCGTCCATCGCGAGAAACGCCGAGGTCGAAGCCGAACTGACCGAGGTCCTCGTATCGCTCCGCCGCGATTCGGTTCCGGACGGCACGGATCGCCAGGTGGGAAAGGCCACGGCTGAGCTCCTGAGCCTGGTCCACGATCCCGGCCGGTTGATCCGCCTCGTCCGGGTCAACGGTTCGCCGGCGTCGAAGGGAGAGCTGAAGGACCATGAGTGACATCGAAGTGGCCTTGGAAGCTCTGCAGTCGGACGCGGCCGCCTGGGACGAAGCGGCCGTCGGTCTCGGCGAGGCAGGGGCAGTGGTCGCACCGCTCGGCCTGACATCCGCCGATGTCATGAGCTACGCGGCCGGCCGGGGTTTCGACCACCAGTACGGGCTGACTCTCGCCAAGCTCGAAGACTCCCTTCGGCGGGGTGCCCTGAACTTCCACCGGATAGCGGACAGTCTCCACCGCGGGGCCGCGATGTACCGGGTCTCCGAAGAAGAACATCAGCGGAAACTGCGTCAGACCGGCGAACGCTGAGGACACGAGGGGAACCGGACCGATGACCAACGACGTGATCGACCAAGCGCTCGCGGGGTACGACAAGTTCAGGCAGCTCGTGGAAGACCTGCTCCGGCGGGTCCGGGATACGCTGGAGTGGATCCCGGACGCGCTGGCCGACCTGGTCAAGCCAATCCGGGAGGGTCTCGCCTTCATCGGCGACAAGATCGCCGAATTCGAGAAGGCCAACGAGAAGTTCGAGCGGGACAAAGGCGACCCCGCCAAGCTGCGGGCCTACGCGGCCGAGTGGGGTGACAAGTTCACGCAGCGGCTCGGCACAGCCGCCGGCACCCTGGATCCGGCGTCCTTGAAAACCGCCGTGCACTGGAGCGGCCCCGCGGCCGAGACCTACAAGATCGCCCTTTCCGAACAGCTCAAGAAGATCGATGCCGCCAAGGACCTCGGCCGGCAGATGCGGGACTCGCTCACCAATCTCGCCGATGCCGTCGAGACGTTCTGGCTGACCTACAACTCGATCATCTGGGGCCTCGTCGGGGCGACCGCGGCCGCCATCGTCAGTGCGGCGACCGTCGTCGGACTGCCTGCCGCGCTCGGCATCCTCAGCGCGGAGATCGTGGCCGGCATCACCGCGGTGTTCGCGATCATCAACGTGATCGACACGACGGTGGACACCATCCAAAACGAGCTGGTCGCGATCCACGACAAAGCCGACGACCTCGGCGAGGGCTGGCAGCAGACCGACACCGGCGCCATGTCGCACCCGGGCGATTGGCGGACTGCCGGATGATCGAGCCCGCACCGTCGCTCAGCATCTGGATCCCGCCGAAGCTGGCCCACCGGATCCGCCGCCTCGGCTCCGCGCTCGGGGCAGTCACCTTGGCCGCCGCGCTCCTGGTCGGGGTCGGCATGCCCGTGATCGGTCCGGTGCTCCCCACCGCGACCGGCCCGATGACCATGCTCACCACCAGCGCCGGCATATTCCTCGGGCTGTTCCTGGCGGTCTCGGGGGTGACCATGACCATGGCCCGCGGCTGGGTCTCGCTCGGCCGCCACCCCGGCGGGACGGGCTTCCTGTTCGACGCCCGCCCGGCGGCGACCGGAGCGATCGTCCTGGTCGCCGGTGCCGTGGGCTCGATCCTCTCCGCGCTGTTCTTCTTGACGAGCTACACCGCGAACATCACCTGGGCCGGCGGCCCGCACGCGTCCAACGTGCACCCGGTGACGCCGCCGATCGCGCTGTTCCTCCTGCTGCCCGTGCTCGCCGTCGGCCTGACGCTGGCCGATCTCGTGGTCGGGTGGCCGCTGTTCCGTCCTTCCCAGCGCACCATCCAGCGGTACGCCCGCTAGCTCATCGTCACCGAGAAGTCCGTCAGCGTGAACCTCGCCTTGCCCCCACCGGTCGAGCAGAACTCGATCCCGTAGCCGATCTGGTTCACCGTCGGGTTCGGTGGGATCAGGCCCTTGCCGATCGCCCACGCGATCATCGCCTTCAGGTCCAGGCTCCCCGAGTACTGCGTCGCCCGGGAAACGAACGCCACGTACCCGTCGTCGTCCGCCCAGACGTCGTACGTCGCTCCGCCCGCCGTGTACGTCGCCAGCTTGTCGCCCGATGGCTGCTGCTTCCGGTTCTCCGTCCACACCATCAGCTCGCTGACGCCGGCGCCGTCGCCCACTCCGTTCAGCCACAGGTCGTACGCCACGTCGTAGATGCCCACGCCCGGGCCGCGGCCGGCGAACGTCGTCCGGATCACCGAATAGTCGTTGAACGGTTTCCCTTTTTGTTCGTTGATGTCCTTGTGCACATTCGGATAGGTTTTCACCGACGTCGAGTCGGACTGGGTGGAATCGACGTACCAGTTGTCGTACGCGCACGCACGGAGGGTTTCCGGGCCCGCTTCGTCCTGGTTCCACATGTTGTTGTGGACGTAGTAGCCGCCGTCCGACCAGCCGCCGTCGGCCTCCGACGTCGTGAACTCCGGACTGCGGCAGCCGCGCACCGGAGTCGTCGCCGGTGGCGTCGGAGTTGGTGCCACCGAACGAGAAGACGACGAAGACGGCGTCGGCGACGCCGAAGCGGCAGACGTGCCCGGCGGCGTCGTCGTGGCGGCCGCCGGGGCGGGTGCCGCGGCGCCGCCGACCGGGCCGTCACCGCAGCCGGTGACCACCAGGAAGGGAATCGTCAACACCACGGCCAGCATTCTTCGTCGCATTTTCCCGCCCGCAACCCGAATTCGGCAGAACGAGGCGGAACACTAACACGAAAACCAAAGAATCAGCTGTGATCGTCGGCGGGGTCCAGATCGTGCGCCGTGATCGGCCGGCCCGGGAGCTCCGTGCGCGGGTGCGCGCTGAGGCCGTCGATCATGATGCCGACGCAGCGGCGCGCCGCCATCTCCGCCACGTCCGAGGACTTCGCCCGCATCTGGCGCAGCAGCGTCGCGAACAGGATCGCGATGTCGCCCGCGCCGACGTCCGGGCGGAGCACACCCTCGGCCTGGGCGCCGCGGACGAAGTCGTCCACCACCGCCAGGATCTCGTCCCGCAGGCGCCGGACCTCCGGGTCGCCCTTCAGGATCACCAGCGCCCGGTGGGACACCATCGCCAGCTGGATGCTCAGCTGCAGCTCGACCGACTGCCGCAGCAGCCGCTCCAGCGCGCGCCACGACGACGTCTCCTCGGCGGCGATCGCACGCGCGTCGATCAGCACCCGCTCGAAGTTGTCCATCGCGACCGCCCGGACCAGCGCGTCCCGGTCCGGGAACCGGCGGTACAGCGTGCCGACGCCGACGCCGGCCGCGCGGGCGATCTCCTCCATCGGCACTTCGGGACCGGAGACGGCGAAGATGGCTTTCGCGGCGGCCAGGATCTGGTCGCGGTTGCGGCGCGCGTCCGCCCGCAGGGTGGTCTCGGGGTCTGCCGTCATGCCGTTCGCCTCTCGCTGGATCGCGCGGGGTGATTCTCGCATGGTCAAGCGGCCACGCACTCGGACTCAAGTGAGTCACCCGTTAGCTAGTGGACGACTTCCTTCCGCTTCGGTACCTTGGGGAACAGAACCGGAATGTAATCCTCCGCATACTGTTAGTCCGTTTTAGGGGGCCCGATATGACCGAAGTCGCTGATCCCACCACGAAGGACGAAGTCTTCCCGATGGTGCGAAGCTGCCCGTTCGCTCCGCCGCCGGCGTACGAGAAGCTGCGCGAATCGGGGCCGGTCCAGCGCGTCGAGCTGCAGTCCGGCCAGGAGGCGTGGGCGATCACCCGGCTCGAGGACGTCCGGCAGATGCTCACCGACCCGCGGTTCAGCTCCGACCGGTTCAACCCCGGCTTCCCGTTCCTGACCAAGCAGGGCCGGCCGATCCGGCGGACCAACTTCACCGCGTCGCTGATCAACATGGACCCGCCGCAGCACGGCGCGGCCCGGCGCGAGGTCGTGGGCGAGTTCACGGTCAAACGGATGAAGGCGCTCCAGCCGCGCATCCAGCAGATCGTCGACGAGCACATCGACGCGATTCTGGCCGGCCCGAAGCCCGCCGACCTGGTCACCGCGCTGTCCCTGCCGGTACCGTCGCTGGTCATCTGCGAGCTGCTCGGCGTCCCGTACGCCGACCACGAGTTCTTCCAGGTCCGCAGCTCGACGCTGCTCAACCGGGACGTCGACCAGGACGACCGGATCAAGGCCGTCGACGAGCTGCAGGCCTACCTCGACCAGCTGGTCACCACCAAGGAGACCGACCCGGCCGACGACCTGCTCAGCCGCCAGGTCGCCAAGCAGCGCGAGGAGCACGGCGAAGCCGACCACGACTCGCTCGTCTCCCTGGCGTTCCTGCTGCTCATCGCCGGGCACGAGACGACGGCGAACATGATCTCCCTCGGCACGGTCGCGCTGCTGGAGAACCCGGACCAGCTCGAGCTCATCAAGAACGACCCCGGCAAGACGCTCGACGCCGTCGAGGAGCTGCTCCGGTACTTCACGATCGCGGAGTTCGCGACGTCGCGCGTCGCCACCGAGGACCTCGAGATCGGCGGCCAGCTGATCCGCGAGGGCGAGGGCGTGCTCGGCCTGAGCTACTCCGGCAACCGCGACCCGGAGGCGTTCGACAACCCGGACGAGCTGGACCTCGAGCGCGGCGCGCGCCACCACGTCGCGTTCGGCTTCGGCCCGCACCAGTGCCTCGGCCAGAACCTGGCCCGGATGGAGCTGCAGATCGTCTTCGACACGCTCTTCCGCCGTCTCCCGGAGCTCAAGCTGGCCGCACCCGTCGACCAGCTCCCGTTCAAGCACGACTCGTCGATCTTCGGTCTGTACTGCCTGCCCGTCACCTGGTGAAAGAGGGGGAAACCATGACGACAGTCGAGGAGCCGGTCCACCAGTTCCCGATGACCCGCACGTGCCCGTTCTCGCCGCCGCCGGCGTACGAGGAGATCCGCGAAGAGGACGCCGTTTCGCGGGTCCGGCTGCCCGACGGCGGCCAGGCCTGGGTGGTCACCCGGCTCGAGGACGTCCGGACGGTCCTGAACGACCGCCGGTTCAGCGCCGACCGGCAGCACCCGGACTTTCCGCAGCTGGTCAAGGGCGGGTTCCGGCGCCAGGGCGACGAGCGCACGATGATCACCATGGACGCGCCCGAGCACGGGCCGGCCCGCAAGGCCGTGCTCGGCGAGTTCACCGTGCGCCGGATGGAGGCGCTGCGGCCGCGGATCCAGGAGATCGTCGACGGTCAGATCGACCAGCTGCTGGCCGGGCCGAAGCCCGGTGACCTGGTCGAGGCGCTGTCGCTGCCGGTGCCGTCGCTGGTGATCTGCGAGATGCTCGGCGTGCCCTACGACCAGCACGACTTCTTCCAGACCCACACGGCGAAGCTGATCAAGCGCGCGACCCCGCCCGAAGAGCGGCGGGCGGCGTTCGACACCATCCGCGGCTACATGGAAGACCTCATCGCGCAGAAGGAGGACAACCCGCCGGACGACCTGCTCGGCCGGCAGATCGCCAAGCTCCGCGAGGACGGCACCTACCGGCGTGCTTCGCTGGCCGCGACGGGTTTCCTGCTGCTGGTGGCCGGGCACGAGACGACGGCGAACATGATCTCGCTGTCCACGGTGGCGTTCCTGCGCAACCCGGAGCAGCTCGCGGCGATCAAGGCCGACCCGGGCAAGACGCTCGACGCCGTCGAGGAGATGCTGCGCTACTGGACGATCGTCGACGCGGCCACGGCGCGCCTGTGCGTCGAGGACATCGAGGTCGGCGGGCAGCTGATCCGCGCCGGAGAAGGCGTGCTGGCGCTGGGCTACGCGGCGAACCGCGACCCGCGGGCGTTCGAGAACGCCGACGAGCTGGACATCGAACGCGGCGCGCGCCACCACGTCGCGTTCGGTTTCGGCCCACACCAGTGCCTCGGCCAGAACCTGGCCCGGATGGAGCTGCAGATCGTCTTCGACACGCTCTTCCGGCGCATCCCGACGCTGGCGCTGGGCGCCGACGTGGACGACCTGCCGTTCAAGGACGACGCGAACATCTACGGCCTGTACCGGCTGCCGGTGACCTGGTAGAGATCGAAGAGCTGCGTTTCCCACCAGAGGCAGAAAGAAGAACCATGAAGATCATCGCGGACACCGGCAAGTGCGTCGGCGCCGGGCAGTGCGTGCTGACCGAGCCCGAGCTGTTCGACCAGAGTGAGGACGACGGCACGGTCATCGTCCTGAACGAGCAGCCCGAGGGCGAGCTGGTCGAGAAGGCCCGCGAAGCGGTGCACGTCTGCCCCAGCCAGGCCCTCTCGTTGCAGGAGTAGCGAGGGAACGGCCACCTCGCGGGCAAGGGGTTTCCCGCGAGGTGGCCGTGGCCTGTTTCTTCAGGAGAGCCTTTTCAGGAGAGGCGCAGTGTCGTCTCCGGGTTGAAGGCGTGGGTCTCGCCTTCGCCGCGCAAGCCGACCCGGACGTTGTCGCCCATCCGGGGCGGGGTGCGGCCGTCGACGCGGACGACGAACCGGTCGTCGCCCACCTTGCCGTGCAGGTACGCGTCCGCGCCCAGCTCCTCGACCAGCTCCACCACCAGCTCGAAGCCGCCCTCGGACACCAGCTCCAGCGACTCCGGGCGCACGCCGAAGACGACCTCGCGCAGGTCGCCCGCGGCCGCCAGCACCGACCGGGGCAGCGGCAGGGTGACGTCGCCCAGCTTGACGCCGCCTTCGGTCAGCGGCAGCGTCGCCAGGTTCATCGCCGGGGAGCCGATGAAGCCCGCCACGAACGAGTTCGTCGGGTTCTCGTACAGCTCCCGCGGCGACGCGCACTGCTGCAGCACGCCGTCGCGGAGCACCGCCACCCGGTCGCCCATCGTCATCGCCTCGACCTGGTCGTGGGTGACGTAGATGGTCGTCGTCCCGAGACGCTGTTGCAGCTGGGCGATGTTCGCGCGGGTCTCCACCCGCAGCTTCGCGTCCAAGTTGGACAGTGGCTCGTCCATCAGGAACACGCTCGGCTCGCGGACGATCGCCCGGCCCATCGCGACGCGCTGCCGCTGCCCGCCGGACAGCGCCTTCGGCTTGCGGTCCAGGAACTTCGTCAGGTCCAGCATCTTCGCCGCTTCGCCGACCTTGGCGTCGATGTCCGCTTTGGACAGTCCACGCAGCTTCAGCGCGAAGCCCATGTTGTCGGCCACCGTCATGTGCGGGTACAGCGCGTAGGACTGGAACACCATCGCGATGTCCCGGTCCTTCGGCGGCAGGTGCGTGACGTCGCGGTCGCCGATGTGGATGGCGCCCTCGTCGATGTCCTCGAGCCCGGCGAGCATCCGCAGCGCCGTCGACTTGCCCGAGCCCGACGGCCCGACCAGGACGAGGAACTCGCCGTCCGGCACCGCGAGGTCGAGCTGGTCGACGGCCCGTACCTCGTGCGCGCCCGGGTAGATCCGCGACGCCGATTCGTAACTGACTCCGGCCATGGCTACTTCACCGCTCCCATCGACAGACCCCGGACGAGGTGGTTCTGCGCGATCCAGCCGACGATCATCACCGGCAGCGAGGCCAGCAGCGCGGCGGCGGAAAGCTGGGCCCAGTACAGGCCCTCACTGGTGATGAACCCGACGAGGAACACCGGCACGGTGCCGGCGCGAGCCGCCGTCAGGTTGACCGCGTAGAAGAACTCGGTCCAGGAGAAGATGACGCAGATCAGCGCGGTCGCGGCGATCCCGGGCGCGACCACCGGCATGATGATCTTGCGCAGCAGCGTCGGCAGGTTCGCGCCGTCGATCCGCCCGGCCTCGATCATCTCGTGCGGCACTTCCAGGAAGAACGACCGCATCATCCAGATGGCCAGCGGCAGGTTCATCGACGTGTAGAGGATGACCAGCGCCCACACCGTGTCGAGCAGCTCGGTGTTCTGGGAGATGATGTACAGCGGGATGATCGCCGCGACGATCGGCAGCATCTTCGTCGAGAGGAAGAAGCCGAGCGCGTTCGACGTCTTCTTCACCGGCGCCAGCGACAGCGCGTACGCCGCCGGGATGCCGAGCAGCAGCACCAGCACCGTCGAGAGCACCGTGACGAACGCGGAGTTCGACAGGTAGGGCAGGAACCCGCCCTTCAGCACGTTCGCGATCTGGTCGAACGTCGGGCTGAAGAACAGCTTCGGCGGGTCGGTGTAGGCGTCGGCCTCCTGCTTGAACGCCGTGAGGATCATCCACAGCAGCGGGAAGACGAACAGGATCGCGATGATCCAGGTGACGGCGGTGAGCACGCCGGGGCCGGTCTTGCGCTTCGGCTTGCGTGCCGGCGGGGCGGCGGTGGCCGTCTCCGGTCGAGTGTCCACTGTGGTCATTTGATGCCTCCGTCCACCGAGAAGGTCCGGAACATCAGGCGCAGCGCGAAGGTCGCGACGATCATCGTCAGGATCACGACGATCACGCCCATCGCCGACGACTGGCCGACGTCGAAGCCTTCGAACGCACGCTGGTAGATGTAGTACGGCAGGTTGGTGCTGGACACGCCCGGCCCGCCCTGCGTCATCAGGAAGATCGCGTCGAAGCTGTTCACGATGTAGATCGCGCCCAGCAGCGTCGCCAGCTGCAGGAACCGGGACAGGTGCGGCAGCGTGATCGACGCGAACGTGCGCCACCGGCTCGCGCCGTCCACGGAGGCCGCTTCCAGCACCTCCTTGGACTGGCTCTGCAGGCCGGCCAGGATGAGCAGCATCATGAACGGCGTCCACTGCCACACGATCTGCGCCATCACCGACGCCAGCGGGAACTCCGAAAGCCAGTCGGTGTCGGTGCCGAAGACGAAGTGCAGCAGCCCGTAGGTCGGGTCGAACACCGTCGTCTTCCACAGCAGCGCACCGGCCGCCGGCAGGATGAGGAACGGCGTGATCAGCAGCGTCCGGACGACGCCGCGGCCGAAGAACTTCCGGTCGAGCAGGATCGCCAGGCCGAGGCCGAGCAGCAGCGCGACCAGCACGCACACCACGGTCAGCAGCACCGTGTTGAGCAACGCCACCAGGAACGTCGTGTCACTGAAGACGTCGATGTAGTTGTCGAGGCCGACGAAGTGCCGCGAGCCCGGCCGGACCAGGTTCCACGACTGGAACGAGTAGAACACGGTGAGCAGGAACGGCAGCTGCGTCACCGCGATGACGAAGATCAGCGCGGGCAGCAGCGGCAGCCGCCGCTTGGCCGCGGTGCTCAGGCCTTTCCTTTCCGCGGCCTTCGCGTGGGACGGGGAGGTGGGGGCATCTACGGAGAGCGTGGACATCACTGCACCGCCTTGTAGGAGTCGCCCACCGTCTGGGCGTAGTCCTGGGACTGCTTCAGGGCGTCGTCTACCGACTCGCGGCCGGCGATGGCCGCCGACAGCTGCTGGCTCACCCGGGTGCCCAGGTCCTGGAACTCGGGGATGCCGACGAACTGGATGCCGGGGTAGGGCACCGGGTTCGCCATGGCCTTCTGCTGGTTCGCGTCCGCGATCCCGTCCAGCGTGGGCTTCGCGTAGGCCGCGGCGGCCTTGGCGTAGTCCGGGATGTCGTACGTGGACTGCCGCACGCCCGGCGGGACGCGGTTCCAGCCGTAGGTCTGGCCGACCTTCTGCACGTACGCCTTGTCGGTCATCCAGGCCATGAACTTCCAGGCCGCGTCCTTGTCCTTGGCGACCTTCGGGATGCCCAGCGCCCAGGTGTAGAGCCAGCCGCTGGCCTGCGTCTTGACGACCGGCGCCGGCGCGTAGCCGGACTTGCCGACGATCTTGCTGCTAGACGGGTCCTCGTTGGTGCCCGCCATGACCGTCGCGTCGTACCACATCGCCGCGTTGCCCTGCGTGTAGCGCGTGCCGCACTCGGAGAACCCGGCGCTGGAGGCGCCGACCTCACCGTGGTCGCGGATCAGGTTGACGTAGAAGTTCGCGGCTTCCTTGAACTCCGGCGACGTCAGCTTGGCGTTCCAGTCCTTGTCGAACCACTGGGCGCCGAAGGTGTTGGCCACCGTGGTGAACGGCGCGAGGCTCTCGCCCCAGCCCGGCTTGCCGCGCAGGCAGATGCCGGCGACGCCGTTGGCCTTGTCGTCGAGCTTCGCGGCGAACTCGGAGATCTGCTGCCACGTCGGCTTGGCCGGCATGGTGATCCCGGCCTTCTCGAAGAGGTCCTTGCGGTAGGCCAGGAACGACGACTCGCCGTAGAACGGCACCGCGTACATCTGGTTCTGGTACGACAGCGACTGCTTGATGCTGGGGATGAAGTCGCCTTCGTCGTAGCCCGGGGTGGCCGCCATGTGCGGTTCGAGGTTCTCGAGCCAGCCGTTGGCCGCCCACTGCGGGGCCTCGTAGTTGCTGATCATCACGACGTCGAACTCGCCGCCCTCGGTGGCGGTCGACGCGGTGATCTTGGCGCGCGCCTGGTTTTCGGGCAGGGAAACGAACTTGAGGTTGATCCCCGTCGCCTTCTCGAACTCCGGGGCGAGGGAGATCGCGTCCTTCATCTGCGGGTTGGACACGATCGCGATGACGAGCGTCGAGTTACCGGTGCCGAGGGAACCGGCGCCGGCACAGCCTGTCGCCAGCAGCGACGTCGCCGCGAAGAGGGTGAGGAGCTTACGCACGGCCGCCTCCCGGGAGTACCTGCACCTTGAGGCCCGAGCCGCTGCGCATCTTGGCGAGCGCCTCGGGGTACTGCTCCAGCGGCAACGTGTCCGTGAGCAGTGAATCGGTGTCGATCGCGCCGCTGCCGACGAGGTCGAGCGCGGTGCCGAAGCTGTGCAGCACGGCCATCGAGCCGACGATGGTGATCTCGTCGTTGTAGATGCGGAACGGCGAGAGCGCGACGCGGGCTTCCGCCGGTGCGACGCCGAAGACGAGCAGCCGGCCGCCGCGGCGGATCGAGTCGAACGCGGCTTCGATGGCGGGGGCGGCACCGGTGGCGTCGACGGCGACGTCGAACTTCTCGCCGTTCAGCTCGCTGACGTCTTTCGCGGTGGCGACGGCGCCGAGGCTGGTGGCCCGCGGCAACCGGGCCTCGTTGCGGTCGACCACCGTGACCTGCGCGCCGGACCGCTGCAGCAGCTGCTGCATGATCAGGCCCATGGTGCCGGCGCCGACCACGAGGAAGCGCTCTCCGGCTTCGACGCCGACGCGGCGCACGCCGTGCACCGCGCAGGAGACGGGCTCGACCAGCGCGCCCTGCTCCCACGTCATCGAGTCGGGCATGCGGTAGCAGGTGGACGACGGGACGGCGACGTATTCGGCGAAGGCGCCGTTGACGGTGTCGCCGGTGGCGCCCCAGTTCGCGCAGAGGTTGCCGTGGCCGGCGCGGCACGGGCCGCAGTAGCCGCAGAACAGCGACGGGTCGACGGCGACGCGGTCGCCGACCTTCCACTCGCCCGGCACGTCCGCGCCGAGCTCGACGATCTCCCCGGCGAACTCGTGCCCGGGGACGATGGGATACGGCGTGGGCGGGAAGTGCCCGTCGGCGATGTGCAGGTCGGTCCCGCAGATCCCGCACGCTCCGACCTTGACGACGACCTGGCGTTCTCCGGGTTTTGGATCGGGCACCTCGCCGACCCTGATCTCACCGGGCCGGTCGACGATGGCGGCACGCATGCCTAGCCCCTTTCTCGCGCTCATATGAGCGGCGGTGACCTATGGCGTCGAGAACATGTGAAGGCATTACAGGACTGACCTCGGTGTTACGTCAACCTTTCCGGCAGATTTCGGGCTATAGTGCTCATATGAGCGCGTCGAAGAAGCTGCCGTCGCTGACTGAAGCGATCCTGCTGGCCACCATCGCCCGGCGCTTCTACGTGCAGGGACGCTCGAAGCTGGAGATCGCCGACGAGTTCGGCGTCAGCCGCTTCAAGGTCGCCCGGATGCTCGACACGGCCAGGGAGTCCGGCCTGGTCAGAGTCGAGTTCTCGCTGCCGGCCCCGGTGGATCTGGCGCTGTCGGACGAGGTGCGTTCGGCGTACGGCCTGGAGCGGGCCCTGGTGCTCGAACGCTCACCCGAGCGCGAACCGCGGGAGGTCGTCCGGGCCAAGATCGGGACCTTGGCGGCGCGGCTGCTGGAGGAGATCGTCCGGCCGAGCGACGTCGTCGGGCTCTCCTGGGCGCGCTCGGTGAACGCGATGACCGAGGCGATCCGGGCGCTGCCGCGGTGCCCGATCGTCCAGCTGTGCGGGGTGCAGGCGGGGATGGACATGCGCGGCCGCTCGGTCGAGACGGTCAGCCGCGTGACGGCGGTGTCCGGCGGCGACGCGTACCCGATCTTCGGCCCGCTCGTGCTGCCGGACCGCCGGACCACCGAGACGCTGCGGCGCCAGCCGGGCATCGCGGAGACGTTCGGGCAGTTCCGGAACCTGACGAAGGCCGTGGTCAGCATCGGCGCGTGGCAGCCGGGTGAGTCGACGGTGTACGACGCGCTGGACGAGGCCGAGCGCGCGGCGATCGCGGCCCGCGGCGCGACGGCGGAGGTCGCGGCCCGGCTGTTCGACGCGTCCGGCAACGCGTTGTCGACGGGCCTGGCCCACCACGTGCTGGCGATCAGCCACGAGGAGCTGACGGCGGTCCCGGAGGTGATCGCGCTGGGCTACAGCCGCCCGAAGGCGGCAGCGGTGGACGCGGTCCTGCGGTCGGGAATGGTCTCGACCCTGATCACCGACGCCGCGGCCGCGGTCCCCCTCCTGGCCCTGGCAGCGAAGAACCCACCCCGCTGAGCCGTGTCGCCCCTCCAATCACGCGTGATGCCCCTCTGATCACGCGAGATGCCTCTCCAATCACGCGTGATGCCCGCCCGATCACGCGAGTTCCGGGTTCCGGCCCTACTCCCGCGGGAGTACCGGCCCCGTGGCGGCGTACTCCGGTGGGCGCAGAAGGCGAGTCGCGGGCTCCGGGGCGAAACCCGGGTCGCGCCCGATGTGCCGTCCTTCGCGCTCGGCGAGCCTGGACGGCGTGAAGACTTCCCCACGCCGGCGCCAAACTGTCGTCTGGCTGCACGTCGTTTCGTCCGTCGCCTGGATGAGCCAGGCCCTCGCCCTCGTCGTGCTGATGACGTCGGGCGCGCCGTCGATGGCCGACCGGCTCGACTCCGTCCTGCTCGCGCCGATGGCGAACGTCTCCGCCTTCACCGGCCTGCTGCTCGCCGGCGCGACCGCGTGGGGCTACACCCGGCATTGGTGGGTGCTCACGAAGTTCGCTCTGACGCTGATCCAGCTCTACGCCGGGATCTTCCTGCTCTCCCCCGCGCTCCGCGACTCCGCGGACACCCAGACCGTCGCCTGGCCGCAGATCGCCGGGGCGTCACTGATGGCGAGCGCACTTTCGTTCCAGGCCTGGCTCTCGATCGCGAAGCCGTGGAAGAAGACGCCGTGGTCCCCGGCCGCGAAGCCACCGACCGCACCGACCTGGGTCTTCGTGGCCGGAGTGACGGCGCCGGTGTTCGACGTCGTCGCCGGGATCCTCGCCGGCTACCCGCTGCCCGCGTTGTCGCTGGTCATGCTGATCGTGCTCGGTCTTCAGCGGCGACGTCTGGCGCACCCCGCCGCCGGGCCTCGCGGTCCCGCTGTGCGGTGACGACCCGGCGGCGTTCGTCATCGCCCCGGCCGGGTGACAACGGCCCGGCGAGCCCCGCCGTCAGAGGCCGTACTCGATGGCCGTGGCGTCGGTCCCGTACTCGACCGGCGTGGGTACCAGCGCGTACTCCACCATCGAGGCGGCCGACGCCGCCGGTGCGACGCCCAAGACCACCGCGCCGGCGACGAAGATCCCGGCCAGCAACCGCTTCACCATGGTCCCTCCCAGATTCGACGAGCCTCCACGCTAACCCCGGAACCGCCCTACCCGGCGACGATTGCGCCGTTGAGCGCACCGACTGCGGCCACGTTGCCGGACGCCAGATCCGCCACCCGGGCGCGGGCCGGCGCGCCACCCCGCGGCACCAGCGTCACCGTCCCGCCGGCCAGGTCCGTGACCAGCGTGCTCAACGTCATCAGGTCGTCGTCCCCGGTGGCGTTCCGGTACACGCGGCCGGTCAGCTCCGAGACCAGCCACCGCGCGTCCGGTACCGGCGGCGCCAGGTGCGCGCACACCTCGGCGCGTCGCAGGCTCTCCTCAGAAGCCGCGTCCAAGGTGGGCGACAGCCGGCGGAAGTGGTTGGTGTGCCAGGAAAGCCCACTGTCCACGGTGGTCACCGAGGTTTCGTCCCCGGCCTTCTCGACCACCGTCACGGCCGGCGAGCCGACCTGACCCATCGTGTACGCGAACCCGCCCGCCGTGGTGCGGGAACGCAGCAACGACACCGCCTCCGCCACCGTGGTGGACCGCTGCAAGGACCGCGCGACGAAGTGCCGGCCGGCGCACGGCGAGGGCGCCACCACGCTCACGCTGTCGATCCCCCACACCAGGCCGTGCGTGGTCAGCGTGAACGTGTTGGCCGGCAGGAAACCCGGGTACCACCAGACGCACACCCCGGGCTCGCCGTCGATCAGCAGGGTCAGCAGGCGCCCGATCCCGTCGAACGTCGGGGCACCGTCCTCGTTGTGGCCGAGCAGGAACGGCGCCCACGCCAGGTCCGTGCAGCCCGTGCCGTCGCCCGCGCCGAGGTCGCCGCGCAGGTTGGCCAGCAGCAGGTCGTCGAACGGCACCCCGGCGCCCTCGGCCAGCGCCGTCAACTCGGCGTAGGCGTCCGGATGCTCGACCTGGGACGCCGACTCGACGGCCCGGAACAGCACCGGCGACCGCCGCGACCGCGCGGTGACCGGCCAGTCCGGCAGTCCGTCGAGGACGGTCCGGATGTCCGCGGCGGCGTACGCGCCCAGCTCCCGGAAAGCGGCTTCCCGCGGCCCGCTGACGACCGTCCAGCGCACGTCGCCGATCCGGTGCTCCCGCACTGTCGCCACCATGTGATCACGATGACTGAGCGGTCAGTGAATCGCAACGGTCAGTGGGCGCCCACTTCGGTCACGTGGACCACCGCCGACCCCGCTTCGTCGGACGCGGCCAGGTCGACCTCCGCGCTGATGCCCCAGTCGTGGTCGCCCGCCGGGTCGTCGAAGATCTGGCGGACCTTCCAGACGTCCGGCTCCTGCTCGATGATCAGCAGCGCCGGCCCACGCGCGTCCGGGCCGGTGCCCAGCGTGTCGTACTCCTCGAAGTAGCCCACGATCGCGTCTTCCCACGCTTCGGCGTCCCAGCCGGACGCCGCGTCCAGCTCGCCGAGCGGGAACCACGCCCGCCGCGCGAACAGCTCGACCCGGCGGAACAGCTCGTTGCGCACCAGCACGCGGAACGCGCGCTCGTTGCGGGTGACACCCGGCGGCACGGACGGCTGCCGCACCACGACCTCGCCCTCCTCGCCCGGGTGACGCAGGGCTTCCCACTCGTCCAAGAGACTCGAGTCGACCTGCCGGACGAGCTCGCCGAGCCATTCGATGAGGTCCTGCAGCGGCTCGGTCTTCGCCTCGTCGGGCACCGTGTGGCGCAGCGCGTCGTAGACGTCCGCGAGGTAGCGCAGCACCAGCCCTTCCGAGCGGGCGAGCTGGTAGAAGCCGATGTACTCGACGAAGTTCATCGCGCGCTCGTACATGTCGCGCACCACGGACTTCGGCGAGAGCTCGTAGTCGTCGACCCACGGGTGGCCCTGCCGGTAGCTGTGGAACGCGCCCTGCAGCAGCTCCTCCAGCGGCTTCGGGTACGTGACGTTCTCGAGCAGCTCCATCCGCTCGTCGTACTCGATGCCTTCGGCCTTCATGGCGTTGACGGCCTCGCCGCGCGCCTTGAACTGCTGCTGCGACAGCACCGGCCGCGGGTTGTCCACAGTGGATTCCACAGTGGACACGACGTCGAGCGGGTAGCTCGGCGACTCCAGGTCGAACAGGTCGATCGCGGCCAGCGCGAACGGCGAAAGCGGCTGGTTGAGCGCGAAGTCGAACTGCAGGTCGACGGTGAGCCGGATGATCCGGCCCTGCTCGTCCGGTTCGGACAGCCGCTCGACGACGCCGGCGGCGAGCAGCGCGCGGTAGATCGCGATGGCGCGCAGGATGAGCTTGCGCTGCGACGCGCGGTCCTCGTGGTTGTCCTCCAGCAGGTGGCGCATGGAGTCGAACGCGTTGCCCGGCCGCGAGATCACGTTGAGCAGCATCGAGTGCGTGACCTTGAAGCTCGACGTCAGCGGCTCGGGGTCGGCCGCGATCAGCCGGTCGAACGTGCTCTCGGTCCAGTTGACGAAGCCCTCCGGCGCCTTCTTCCGGACGATCTTCTTTTTCTTCTTCGGGTCGTCACCCGCCTTTTCGAGGGCCTTCGCGTTCTCGACGACGTGGTCGGGCGCCTGCACGACGACGTAGCCGTCGGTGTCGTAGCCCGCGCGCCCGGCGCGGCCGGCGATCTGGTGGAACTCGCGCGCCTTGAGGTGGCGCTGGCGGACGCCGTCGTACTTGGTCAGCGCGGAGAAGACCACCGTCCTGATTGGTACGTTGATGCCGACGCCGAGGGTGTCGGTCCCGCAGATCACCTTGAGCAGCCCGGACTGGGCGAGGGTCTCGACCAGTCGCCGGTACTTGGGCAGCATGCCGGCGTGGTGGACGCCGATGCCGTGGCGGACCAGCCGCGAGAGCGTCTTGCCGAAGCCGGCGGCGAACCGGAAGTCGCCGATCAGGTCGGCGATGGCTTCCTTCTCGGCCTTCGACGTGACGTTGATGCTCATCAGCGTCTGTGCCCGCTCGATGGCCGCGGCCTGCGAGAAGTGCACGACGTAGACCGGCGCCTGGCCGCCGTTGAGCAGCTCGGACATCGTCTCGTGCAACGGCGTGAGCGCGTACCGGAAGGTCAGCGGCACCGGGCGCTGCGCCGACGTGACGACGGCGGTCGGCTTCCCGGTGCGGCGCGTGAGGTCCTTCTCGAAGAAGGACACGTCGCCCAGGGTCGCCGACATCAGGACGAACTGGGCCTTGGGCAGCTCGAGGATCGGCACCTGCCACGCCCAGCCGCGGTCGGGCTCGGAGTAGAAGTGGAACTCGTCGGCGACGACCTGCCCGACGGGCGCGTCGGCACCGAACCGCAACGCGATGTTCGCCAGGATTTCGGCCGTGCAGCAGATGATCGGCGCGTCCGGGTTGACGCTGGAGTCGCCGGTCATCATCCCGACGCTGTCCGCGCCGAAGATCTCGATGAGCTGGAAGAACTTCTCCGACACGAGGGCTTTGATGGGCGCGGTGTAGTAGCTGCGGCGGCCCTGGGCGAGCGCGGTGAAGTGCGCCCCGACGGCGACGAGGCTCTTCCCGGAGCCGGTCGGCGTCGAGAGGATGACGTTCGATCCGGAGACGACCTCCATCACCGCCTCCTCCTGCGCCGGGTACAGCTCGATGCCCCGTTCGGCCGTCCAGGTCGTGAACGCTTCGAAGAGGGCGTCGGGGTCGGGATCCGCAGGCAGGAGGTCTGTGAGAGTCATCAGACGTCCATCGTGCCATCCGCTCGTCGCAAAGTCGGCAGGGGCGATCGCATCGCGCGTGGTAAACCCGTAGGCTTCGCGTTACCGCGCACCGACCGGGGGATACATTCGGTCTCGCGCGCACACGGGCGGTACTCCGGAGGGCTTTGGAATGGCACAGGACATCATCCCGATCGAACTCGGGCTGCCGCAGGGCGACGTCGTCACCCTGTGGGCCCCGCGCTGGCGGGAGGACGGCGAGGAGTGGGAAGCGTTCCTCGGCGACGAGGACGACCTGTACGCCTTCCCGGACGCCGCGCACCTGGCCGCCTTCGTCCGCACGTCCGAGCGGCACGACCTGCTCGACCACCCGGCGTGGGACGCCGTGCCGTCGCTGAACGTGCCGGAGCTGATCCCGGACGAGGACCACACCTACGACCTCGTCGGCGTGCCGGAGCTCGTCGCCGAAGAGCCGGACGTCTGGCACATCGCGGAGCTGGCCGAGATCGTCGGCATCGTGCGTTCGCTGGCCGACGTCTGCGACCTCGAAGAGGTGCACGAGATCCTCGACTCGACCGAGGGCTTCTCGCTGCTCGACCAGGGCACCCTCCCGTTCACCGGGAGCGTCGGCGTCCAGGTCTGGAACGACCTCTCCGAGACCGTGTCGCAGAAGTGGGACACCGTCCTCGACGCGATCGACGGCCTGGTGACCGCGCCGGACGTCGACGAGAAGATCCTGGAGCAGACCGCCGAGGAGCTGGCGGCGTTCCACGAGGAGTCCGCGGAGGCCGAAGCCGGCGCCGAGGGTGAAGAGGACCTCGAGGCGATCGACTCCGCCGACTCGGACGACGAGGACGAGGACGACGAAGACGAGGAAGAGGGCCCGGTCGGCTTCTGGGCCGAGGTCGGCATCGACCCGATCAAGATCATCACGTCGGGCGCGGAGTACTACACGCTGCGCTGCTACCTCGACGACTCGCCGGTGTTCCTCGGCAGCGAGGGCGAGATCGACGTGTTCACGTCGGAGAAGGCGCTGGCCCGCGCGCTGGCCGACGGCAAGGACCTGGCCGACACGGACCTCGCGGACGTGTCCACGTGGGACGAAGTACTGGCGAAGGCGACGGCGGGCGAGCTCGAGGTCGAGGTCGACACCGAGAACACGTACGTGCTGACGGGCCTGGACGCGGACATCGCGGAGGGCCCGGAGGCGATCGACCCGACGCAGCTGGAGCTGGCGGTCGAGCTGATCACGGACGCGGCGGACTGGGCCGGCGACGACTCGGCCGAGACGGCACTGGCGGGCAACGAAAGCCTGGGCTGGCTGGTGTCGTTCGTGCTCCGTCCCGACCCGACGCGCCTCGAGCCGTCCGCGCCGTTCGACGCGGAGCAGAGCGCGTGGCGGAAGCTAGTCGAGGGGTTCGAGAACCGCCTGACGGTGGCTTGAGTTTTGGTCTGACGAAGGCCGCCTCCCGAGGTTGGGGAGGCGGCCTTCGTCGTGTCCGGGGCCGGCAACCGATCCACAGCCTCCGGCGGTTGTGGACAACCGGGCGCGCGGCCGCTTCCGCCGCCGGTTTCCGTCGTAGGCGGCCGATACGCTGGAGACGGGGGGCGCCCCCGCGGGCCGGCCGGTGTCAGTCCTCCGAAGCGCGTTCCGCTCGGGTCGGGACCACCAGCACCGCCAGTGCCGGGAAGACCGCTGCCACGCAGAACGCCAGTGCGTACCTGCTGTCGCCGATCACCAGGCCCAGCAGGGGCGGGGTCAGCGAGGCCGCGATGTTCTGGCCCGTGTTCTGCGTCCCCATCGCGCGGCCCGACCACGCCAGGCCCGCCAGCTCCGCCGACGCTGTGAAGCCCAGCCCGTTGTCGGCCACCGTGATGATCCCCGCCAAGGCCAGCGCCAGCAGGACCAGCCACAGCCACGAGGCATCGCCCAGCACCACCAGGAGCATGACGAGACAGCTGGCGAAAGCCAGCTGACGCATCGGGCGCAGGCGGCTGCCGACCCGGTCGGACCACCAGCCCGAGCCCAGCCGGCCCGCGGCGCCCAGCACCTGGACCACCGCCAGGAACCAGCCCGCGGCCAGCGGACTCCAGTGGTGCACCCCCACCAGGTACGCCGGCGCGAACGCCGACACCGCGAACTGCGGCACCACCAGCAGCGCGCTCGCGCCGTGGACCCGCCACAGCGTCGCGTGCCGGTACGGCGAGGACGGTTTCGAACCGCCGGAAGCAGCAGGCGGCCGCGGCGGGTCCTTGACCAGCCACGCCACCAGCAGCGCGACGGCGATCGCCAGCCCGGCCGGCAGCAGGATGGCCGCCCGGAAGCCGTAGTGCGCGGCCAGCGGCGGCAGCCCGAGCGCCGCGACGCCGACGCCGAGCGGCTGGGCCGTCTGGCGGATGCCCATGGCGACCCCGCGCTCGGACTTCGCGAACCAGCCCATCACGACGCGACCGCTCGCCGCGTTCACCGAAGCCGTACACGCTCCGGCCGCCAGGAACACACCAAAGAGAAGCCCGACCGGGTGAGTTCCCACCCCGGCGTACACCAGGAGTAACCCCGACGCCCCCAGTCCGAGCGCCATGATCAGACGCTCTCCGTAACGGTCCGCAGCCGCGCCCCACACGATCAGGGTGAACAACAGGCCGATGCTCGGTGCCGCGACGACCGTGCCGGCCTGCGCCAAGGAGAGCCCCTCCTGGTCCCGCATAACCGGGACCAGGAACGGGATGCCGTAGAGGAACGAACAGCTCGCGGTCTGCGCGGCGAGGCCGAGCGCGAGGATGAGCCACCGTCGTGAACTCGCCTGCACCTGCTCGACCGAACCGTCCGCGACCTGCGCCATCGTCGTCACCGTCTCAAGATATGAGAACAACTTCCTATATGGTGAACGATAGTTGGCATGGCTAAGGACCGCAAGCACCCGACGGACGGCAGCGGGGACGTCAGCTCAGCGCGGCGTACCCGGGCTTGATGACGTCGTCGATCAGCGCGAGCCGGGCGTCGAAATCGATGAACGCGGATTTCATCGCGTTGATCGTGAACCACCGGAAGTCGTCGAGGTCATACCCGAAGGTCTCGTGCAGCGCGGCGAATTCGCTGGTCATCGTGCATCCGCTCATCAGCCGGTTGTCCGTGTTCACGGTCACCCGGAAGCGCAGCCGCTTGAGCAGGGCGAGCGGGTGCTCGGCGATCGAGCGGACGGTGCCTGTTTGGACGTTCGACGTCGGGCAGATCTCCAGGGGGATCCTTCGGTCGCGGACATACGCGGCCAACCGTCCAAGGTGGACCGTCCCGTCCGCGTCGGTCTTGACGTCCTCGACGATCCGCACGCCGTGCCCGAGCCGCTCGGCCCCGCAGTGCTGAATCGCCTCCCAAATGGACGGAAGTCCGAATGCCTCGCCGGCGTGAATGGTGAAATGCGCATTGTTCTGCCGCAAATACTCGAAAGCGTCGAGATTGCGGGTCGGCGGGAATCCGTCCTCGGGTCCGGCGATGTCGAAGCCGACGACGCCGGCGTCGCGGTAGCGGACCGCCAGGTTCGCGATCTCGAGGGCCCGAGCGTGCTGGCGCATCGCGCAGAGCAACGTCCCGACGCGGATCGAACCGCCGTTCGCGGCCACGCGCCGTGTGCCCTCCGTGAACCCCGCCTGGACAGCCTCGACCACCGCATCGAGTGACAGACCGCGTTCGACGAACAACTCCGGTGCGTAGCGCACCTCGGCGTAGACGACGCCGTCGGCGGCCAGGTCCTCCACCGCCTCCGCGGCAACCCTGACCAGGGATTCCTCCGTTTGCATCACTCCGCACGTGTGCGCGAAGGTCTCGAGGTAGGACACGAGTGAGCCGGAATCGGCCGCACGGCGGAACCAGCTGCCCAGCTCGGCCGGATCGCTGGTGGGCAGACCGGCATAACCGGTGGCCTCGGCGAGCTCGGCGACGGTCGCCGGCCGGAGCCCGCCGTCGAGGTGGTCGTGCAGGAGGACCTTCGGCGCGCGGCGGAGTGTCTCGCTGGTCAGAACAGGGCTTTCGTCAGGCATCCCCCAACGGTAACCTCGTTGTCATTCCCCTACATGGCCGTAACTCTCAGGCTCTGGTCAACGCTCAGCGTTGACGATCATGCGACGAATCGGCCATCCGGGGGCAGCCTCCGTAATACACGCTTCACGGGGGCCATACGCACAGCAATTTCGCAATCGTTAAGCTTCGTGGCACGTCCCTCCATTTCCCCGCCGACGAAGGACACACAGCAGTGACCACTGACAACCACATTGCCGCCCCGTCCTTCGACCGGATGCGCAACATGCTGGTGCGCGCGGCCGAAGTGCGTGAGAGCGAGCAGCAGCAGATCTTCGACGCGCTCGACGACATCTACGCCCGCCTCGCGCCGGTGGACTCGCTGGGCGCGGTCCGCAAGCGGCTCTCCGAGATGCCCGACCGCACTGAGGTCAGCGTCCTGGCCGAGCGCCTCGACGAGACGATGTCCCGGCTCGAGGCCCAGGACAACGCGATCGCCGCGCTGACCCGCGCCGTCGAGAGCATCGTCGACAAGCTGGCCAAGCCGTTCGCGCAGCTCGACGGCAGGCTCGACGGCATGGCCGCCCGCTTCGAGGGCGTCGCGGGCCGGATGGACGGACTCGAGGACAAGCTCCAGAACATCCACCGCCGGATCGACGAGGTCGGCAGCCACCTCGACAAGCAGGACGCGAAGCTCGACTCGATCCCGCAGTCGGTGCACGGCCCGGTCCGCGAGCGGATCGAGCAGGCCGAGGCCTCGCTGCGCGAGCGCGTCGACCACGCCGACCACGAGCTGCGGGGCAAGGTCGACGAGCTGAGCCGCACCACGCAGGAGCGCATCGGCGAGCTGGACCGCGTCACCGGCGAGCGGATCGGCGCGAACACCGAGGCGCTCAAGGTCGCGCTGACCGAGACCGGCGAGATGATCGACGCCTCGGACCGCCTGGAGAAGCTGGGTGGCCGGCTCGAGAAGGTCACCACCCGGCTCGACGAGCTGGCCGGCCGCCTCGACAAGGTGGAGGACGGCTTCCTCTCCGGCATCGGCGACCTCGACGGCGCGCTCAAGGCCGGGCTGTCGAAGGTCGAAGGCACGCTGTCCAAGCAGCCGGACACCGACTCGGTCGACACGCTGGTCCGCAAGAGCAACGACGAGAGCGTCCGCCGCATCGGCGGCCAGCTCGACGAGGCGATGGCGACGTTCGCGGAGCTGATGCTCGGCGGCGGCCCGACGGTCCAGCAGATCGCCCCGCCCCCGCCGGCCCCGCGCCAGCCGCGGCGCAGCTCGCGCAACGGCCGCGCACCGAAGCCGGCCGACGCGAAGGCCAAGCCGGGCGAAGGCGCGGAAGAAGCCACGGAGTAACTCAGCTACGCGAAGAGGCCCCCGCCGGGATCCGGCGGGGGCCTCTTCATGCTTCAGACGTCACTCAGTCGGGTGATCATCTTCGCGATGATCATCACACCGTGCCGCGGATCGTCTCCCGGACGATCGGGCCCGGCTCGGGCGCTTCCGACGCGACCGTGAAGCCGCCTTCGAGCGCGGCCAAGGCCGCCGGGACCGCTTCCGGGGTGTCCGTGTGCAACTCCAGCAGCGGCTCACCCTCAGTGACACGGGAGCCGGGCTTGGCCAGACACAGGATGCCCGCCGCGGCCTGGACCGGATCCTCCTTGCGGGCCCGGCCCGCGCCCAGCCGCCATGCCGCGACGCCCACCGCGTACGCGTCCAGCGAAGCCAGCACGCCCGACGCGGGCGCGGTGACCACGTGGACGTGCGAAGGCGTCGGCAGCGGCGCAGAAGGGTCGCCGCCCTGGGCGGAGATCATCCGGCACCACGTCTCGTACGCCTCACCGGAAGCCAGCACCGCGGCCGGGTCGACGTCGAGACCGGCCAGCGCCAGCATCTCCCGCGCCAAGGCGAGCGTCAGCTCCACGACGTCCGCGGGGCCACCGCCCTGGAGCACGGAAACCGACTCCGCGACCTCGACGGCGTTCCCGACCGCGCGTCCCAGCGGGACGTTCATGTCGGTCAGCAGCGCCGTCGTCGGGACGCCGTGGTCGACGCCGATCGACGTCAACGTCGCGGCCAGGGTTCGGGCCTGCTCAAGGGACTTCATGAACGCGCCCGACCCGAACTTGACGTCCAGGACCAGCCCGGACGCGCCTTCGGCGATCTTCTTGCTCATGATCGAGCTGGCGATCAGCGGGATGGATTCCACAGTGGACGTCACGTCCCGCAGCGCGTACAGCTTCTTGTCCGCCGGGGCGAGCCCGGACGTCGCCGCGCAGACCACCGCGCCGACGTCCTCCAGCTGCGCCTGGATTTCCGAAGTGGACAGTGCCGCGCGCCAGCCCGGGATGGACTCCAGCTTGTCGAGCGTCCCGCCGGTGTGCCCGAGCCCGCGCCCGGACAGCTGTGGTACGGCCGCGCCGCACGCGGCCACCAACGGCGCCAGCGGCAGCGTGATCTTGTCGCCGACCCCGCCCGTCGAATGCTTGTCGACCGTCGGCCGCGACACGTCCAGCGAGAGCCGCTCCCCCGAGTTGATCATCGCGCCGGTCCAGCGCGAGATCTCGTCGGAATCCATGCCCCGCAAGAAGATCGCCATGGCCAGCGCCGACATCTGCTCTTCGGCGACGTCCCCGCGCGTGTACGCGTCGACAACCCAGTCGATCTGTTCGTCCGAGAGCCGGCCGCCGTCCCGCTTGATGCGGATGACGTCGACCGCCGCGAAGCCCGTCACGGCAGATCGTCCGGGCCGAAGGCGTCCGGCAGCACGTCCGACATCGGCAGGATGCCGCTGGGCGTGTCCACCAGGCACGCGGAACCGCCCAGCTCGAACAGGATCTGCCGGCAGCGCCCGCACGGCATCAGCAGGTCACCGGCGCCGCTGCGGCACGCGACGGCCACGAGACGCCCGCCGCCGGACAGCCGCAGCTGCCCGGCCATCGTGCACTCGGCGCAGAGCCCGAGTCCGTAGGACGCGTTCTCGACGTTGCACCCGGTGACCACACGCCCGTCGTCGACGATCCCGGCGACGCCGACGTGCAGACCCGAATAAGGCGCGTACGCATGGGAAGCCGCTTCGATCGCCTGGGAGCGCAGAGCATCCCAATCCACAGAGGACACAGCAGACATCAGTCCTCACCCCGCCGGTACGGCTGCCCGTCGGCCTTCGGCGGCCGCAGCCGCTGCGAAGCCACCGCCAGCACGATCAACGTCACGAAGTGCGCGGTGTACGGGATCAGGTCGGACGGCAGCGTGTCGTTCGACCAGTAGATCAGGTACAGCACGCCGGCACCGAGGACACCGAGCCCGGCCGCGATCCACTGGCGGCGGAACAGCTGCACCACGACGATCACGGCGACCAGGATCACCGCGCCGTACAGCAGCGCGAGCACCGCTTCGCCACCGCCGGCGAGCTGCAGGCCGTCCGCGTAGCCGAACAGCGCCGCACCGCCGAGCAGGCCGCCCGGCCGCCAGTTGCCGAAGATCATCGCCGCGAGGCCGATGTACCCGCGGCCGTTGGTCTGGTTCTCCAGGTAGTCCGCGCCACCGCGCAGCAGCACCAGCGACGCGCCACCCATGCCGGCCAGCGCACCGGAGATCAGCATCGCGATGTACTTGTGCCGGTAGACGTTGACGCCGAGGGACTCCGCGGCCACCGGGTTCTCGCCGCACGACCGCAGCCGCAGGCCGAACCGCGTGCGCCAGAGCACCCAGAAGCTCAGCGGCACCAGCAGGATCGCGATCATCGTCAGCGGGGCCACCTCGGTGACCAGGCCACGCAGGATGCCCGCGACGTCGGAGATGCCGACGCGCTGCTCCTTCTCCAGGTCACCGAGCCAGTCCGAGAGGCCGCTCGCCGAGTAGGTGTCGAACTTCGGCACCACCGGCGACTGCCGCGGGTTGCCGGAGATCGGCGCGAAGATCAGGTTCGCCAGGTACTTCGTGACGCCCAGGCCGAGCAGGTTGATCGCGACGCCGGAGACGATGTGGTTGACGTTGAACGTCACCGTCGCCACCGCGTGCAGCAGCCCGCCGAGCGCGCCGAAGACGATCGCGGCGACCAGGCCGGCCCACACGCCGCCGTTGTACGAACCCCAAGCGGCGCCCCAGGTCCCGAGGATCATCATGCCCTCGAGACCGATGTTGACGACGCCCGCGCGTTCGGCCCAGAGGCCACCCAACGCGCAGAGCAGGATCGGCAGGGCCAGGCGCAACGCCGTCGACGCGGTGTTCGACGACGTCAGTGCGGCCACGCCGGTGGAGTACGACGCCGTCGAGACGACGGCGATGGCGATCACGGCCCAGATGACCCCGCGGAGCCAGCCGGGGATCCGGGACCGCTTGCGGTGCACGGGCATCGTGCCGGGGCTGCCGGCGTCGGGCCGGGAAACGTCGGTGACGGCCATCAGACGGCACCTCCCCCGGCGACCGAGGAAGCCTTGCCGGCGAGCGCGCGCCCGACTCTGCGTTGTTCGGCGGCCAGGTCGGCCCGGCGCACGACCTCGTACGCCACGACGACCGACAGCACGATGATGCCCTGCATGATCGTCGCGATCTCCTTGGACACGTTGATCTGCTCCAGCGACACCGCGGAGCTGTCGAGGAACGCCCACAGCAGCGCGCCGAGCGCGATGCCGCCGGGGTGGTTGCGGCCGAGCAGCGCGACGGCGATCCCGGTGAAGCCGTACATCTGGGTCGCGGTGATGCCGTAGGTGTAGTCGCGGCCGAGCAGCTCCGGCATCGCGACCAGGCCGGCGACGCCGCCGGAGAGCAGCATCGCGATCAGCGTCATCTTCTTGGCGTTGACCCCGCCGGCCGCGGCCGCCGTGGTCGATTCGCCGGACGCCTTGAGCTCGAAGCCGAACCGCGTGCGGTTGAGCATGAACCAGTAGGCGCCGCCGACGATCGCGGCGATGAAGACGAACCCGAAGAGCGTGCCCGAGCCGAGCGGGATGCCCGGGATCCGGCCCGAGGGCTCGATGACGCGGGTGCCGATGTTGTTGCCGGTCTGCACGCCGAACTGGTCGGCGTTGATGAGGAAGGCGATGATGCCGGCGACGATCGCGTTGAGCATGATCGTCGAGATGACCTCGCTGACCCCGCGGGTCACCTTGAGGATCGCCGGGACCGCCGCGTAGGCCATGCCGGCCACGACCGCGATCACCAGGATCGCGAGCACGTGGATGACCGGCGGCAGCTTCAGCGCGCCGCCCGCGATGGCGGCGATGACGGCGGCGAACCGGTACTGGCCCTCGACCCCGATGTTGAAGAGGTTCATCTGGAAGCCGATGGCGACCGCGAGGCCGGACAGGTAGTACACGGTCGCGAGGTTCACGGTGTCGACGGCGGTCGATCCCTTGAACATCTGGCCGATCATGGTGCCGTACGCCTGCAGCGGATCGGCCCCCGAGATGATCAGCGCGATCGCCGACAGGAGCACGGCGAACACGATCGCCAGCAGCGGCGGCAGCAGTTTCGTGCGCCAGGAGGTCATTCTTCGTCACCCTCTCCGGCGCCGGTCATCGCCGAACCCAGTTCCTGCGGCGTCACGGTGGCGGGATCGGCCTCGCTGACGAGGCGCCCGCGCAGCATGACCCGGATCGTGTCGGACAGGCCGATCAGCTCGTCGAGGTCGGCGGAAATCAGCAGCACCGCGAGGCCGGCGGACCGGGCCTGGCGGATGTTTTCCCAGATCAGCGCCTGCGCGCCGACGTCGACACCGCGAGTCGGGTGCGAGGCGATGAGCAGCACCGGGTTGCCGGACAGCTCGCGCCCGACGATCAGCTTCTGCTGGTTGCCGCCCGAGAGCGCCGCGGCCGGGACGTCGATTCCCGGCGTCCGGACGTCGTAGTCGCGCACGATCCGTTCGGTGTCCGCGCGGGCGCCCGCGATGTCGAGCAGCTGGCCCTTGGAGACCGGCTCGCGGGTCTGGTAACCGAGGATCCGGTTGACCCACAACGGTTGCGTGAGCAGCAGGCTGTGCCGGGTGCGGTCCTCGGCGATGTAGCCGATGCCGGCTTCGCGCCGCGCCAGCGTGCCCGCCTTGGTGAGGTCGCGGGCCTTGTCTTCGGCGTCGACGAGCTCGATCTTCCCGCCGGACGGCTTCCGCATGCCCATGATGGTCTCGACGAGCTCGGTCTGGCCGTTGCCCTCGACGCCGGCGACGCCGAGCACCTCACCCGCGCGCACGGTGAAGGTGACGTCGTCGAGCGCGTTGCGGTCCGAGCCCTCGGCGCCCAGCGTGAGTCCGGTCAGCCGCAGCACCGCGCGGTCGGTGACGGTGGACTCGCGGGTCTCCGGGCTGGGCAGCTCCGAGCCGACCATCATCTCCGCGAGCTGGCGGGAGGTGATGGTCTTCGGGTCGGCGGTGCCGACGGTGGTGCCACGCCGGATGACCGTGACGGTGTCGGCGATCGCGCGGACCTCGTCGAGCTTGTGCGAGATGAAGAGGAACGTGTAGCCGTCGGCCTTCATCTCCCGGACGGTCGCGAACAGCGCGTCGACCTCCTGCGGCACGAGCACCGCGGTGGGCTCGTCCAGGATGATGATCTTCGCCCCGCGGTAGAGCACCTTGACGATCTCGACGCGCTGGCGGTCGGCGACGCCGAGCTCTTCGAGCAGCGTGTCCGGCTTGGCGTGCAGGCCGGTCCGCTGGGCGAGCTCGGCCAGCCGGGCGCGGGCGGCGCGGCCGATGCCGTGCAGCGCCTCGGCGCCGAGGAAGACGTTCTCGCCGACCGTGAGGTTGTCGGCCAGCATGAAGTGCTGGTGCACCATGCCGATGCCGGCGCGGATGGCGTCCTGCGGGTTGCGCAGTCTCACCTCGTCGCCGTTGATCGCGATCGTGCCCTCGTCCGGCGGCTGCATGCCGTAGAGGATCTTCATCAGGGTGGACTTGCCGGCGCCGTTCTCGCCACAGATGGCGTGCACCTCGCCCGCGGCGACGGTGAGGTTGACGTCGGAGTTGGCCACCACACCCGGGAACCGTTTGGTGATCCCGGTCAGCTGGACGGCGGGGGCGCCCCGGTCGGGGACGGCCTCGGCCGGGGCCTCGGCAGTGCTCATGGGCGGGAGAATTCCATATCTCTTAAACGCGTGAGGGGCCCGGAGGAGAATTCCTCCGAGCCCCGGCGCGTTGTGAGTTACTTCTGCGGCTTGTCCGAAACGGTGATCGCGCCCGAGATGATCTGGGCCTTGTAGCCGTCCAGGACGTCCTTGATGTCGTCGACCTTGCCACCGGAGGTGGAGTAGCCGACGCCGTCGACCTTGAGGTCGAACCGCTTCGGCAGGCCGGTCAGGTCGCCCTTGGCGACGGCCGAGATGTAGTCGAACACCGCGACGTCGACCCGCTTGAGCATGGACGTGATGATGACGTCCTTGTCGGCCTCGACGGTCTTCTGGTTGTACTGGTCGGAGTCGACCCCGATGGCCAGCGCGTTGCCGGCCTTGGCGGCGTCGAAGACACCCTTACCGGAAGCGCCGGCGGCGTGGTAGATCACGTCCGCACCCTTGGCGATCTCGGCCGCGGCCTTCGCGTTGCCCTTCGGCGGGTCCTGGAACCCGGAGAAGTCACCGGCCGGCGTGAGGTACTCGTCTTCGATCTTGATCTTGGACGAAACCGTCTTCGCGCCCTGCAGGAAGCCGGCCTCGAACTTCTGGATCAGCGGGGTGTTGACACCGCCGACGAAGCCGATGTGGCAGCTCTTGCTCTTGTACGCGGCGGCGACGCCGGCCAGGAACGAGCCCTGCTCCTCGGCGAAGACCAGCGGCGTGACGTTCGCCAGCGTGATCGAGTCGTCGTCGACGATCGCGAACTTGGTGTTCGGGTACTTCGCGGCGATGATCTTGACCGACGGCGCGTAGGCGAAGCCGACCGCGACGATCGGGTTCAGACCCGACGAGGCCATCTGGTCGAGGCGCTGCTGCTTGGCCGACTCGGCCTCGCTGGCGGAGGCGGTGCTCTCGTTGACCGTCGTCACGCCCAGCTCGGACTTCGCCTTGTCGGTACCCGCGGCGGCGGCGTCGTTGAACGACGCGTCACCCCGGCCGCCGACGTCGAAGGCCAGGCCGATCTTCAGCTTGCTGCCGTCGACCTTGCCCCCGGCGGCGGCACTGCTCGACGCGGCCGCGGGCGCGGCGGGCGGCTTCTGCGCGGTGACGCAGTCCGAACCACCCGACGAAGGCGCGGCGCTGTTGTTGCTGCTACCACCGCTCGAGTCCTTGGCGCACCCGGCCAGGGTGAGCACCCCGGCCATGGCCACGGCGGCCAGCGCGGTTCCACGCATGCGACGCAACGTGAGTCTCCCTCCCCGCTGATCCAGCGGATGGTCAAGGGCACGACCTGGCCCACTGCCAAGTCGACCGCCAGACCGTACCCAACGGACAGGAATGCGCCATAGGAACGGCACGCTACGTAACACAAACGTTTACTCACGAGTCGCGCGTGCGACCGGACGTGCACCCACAGTGATCAAATGACTCACGGTGCGCAGCTTTCGGCGGAGTCCGAGGCTGCGGGACGGCCGAAATACCGGTTTGTGTCACTGAGTGTGCCGGTCCGGCCGAGGAGTGGGCCAGGTTGGTCACTCTGTGAGATGACGGGGTTCAGGCGCAGGTGAGCCGGGCGGCGGCCCAATCGCTGCGGTCGTAGGAGTTCCCGTCGCCGCCGTCGGTGATCACCAGCCGCAGGTACTGGGCGCCGCGCAGGTCGGCGGCCACGGGCAGCGCCGGGTCCTGCCAGGTCCGGACGCCCGTCGCGGCCGCTCGGACGCCGTCCGCGTAGATCTCGAACGTCACCGAGCCCTGCTTGTTCGTCGCCTCGCGTTCGTCGTCGACGCCGACGTCCGCGGTGAACGTCGCGCACCGGCCGCCCAGGTAGAAGACGACTTCGCTGGGCGCGTGCGCTCCCAGGCCCTTCGGGTAGACGACGCCGTTGAGCGTGAGCGGCTTGCCGTCGCCCGCCGGGATGCTGCCGTTGGACATGTCGCGCTCGACCGGGCCGTAGCCGTTCTTCTCCGCCGCCCAGCGCAAGTCGCTCGCCCACGCCGGAGCGCCGGGAGGCGCCGCGGGCACCGTCAGCTGCTGCGATCCGGTCCAGCTCACCTGGCCGAACCCGAGCGCGCGGTAGGTGACGCCGCCGCGGAGCACCGCCGTCGTGCCCTCGGTGCCGGCCGGCGGGGTCACGCGCCAGCGACCGGTGGCGGACTCGCCGGTGCCGAGGACGAACACGTGTGGCCTGCCCACTTCCTGCACCCGCCAGCCCTCGGGCGCGGTGAGCGTGACGCGGGGGTCGAACACCGGTACGCGGGCCTCGTCGGTCGCGGACACCGTGACCTCGAAGGGCTTCCCGGCCGGCGTGATCTCGCCCGGCACGCCGGGCACGGGCGCGGCCAGTTCGACGCCGGTGCGCACCATGGGCGCGTTCCACAGCCACGAGCCGCCCGCGTGCACCCGGTAGACGACTGTCGCGTGTGGTGGGACGACCGCCGAGAGCCGGCCCGCGGTCTGGAGGTCGCGGTGCGCCCAGAGGTCGCGCGCGGTGTACCCGGCCGCCCTCGGCAGGCCGGCGTCGGCCGCGGTGGTACCGATCGTGGCGTTGGCGGAGGTCTCGTTGAAGAGCGCCACCGCCACGTCGCCGTTCTGCAGCGGCTTCGCGAAGACCCAGTGACCGTCCTGGTTGGACAGCACGCGCGCCTGGACCCCGCGCCGGTCCTGGTCGAGCGCGATGACCTCGGCGTTGCGCAGGACGTCGAAGTTCTCCGGCGACACCTTCCGCAGGTCGGCGCCGATGAGCAGCGGCGCGGCCATCATGGCCCACAGCGAGAAGTGCGACCGGTACTCCTCGGTCGTCATGCCGCCGTTGCCGACCTCGAGCATGTCGGGATCGTTCCAGTGCCCCGGACCGGCGTACGGCGCGAGCGGCGCGTTGGCCTTGAGGATCTGGACCGTCTTCGCCCAGTTGTCCTTGATGTCGCCGGTGGTCCGCCAGAGGTGCCCGACGTCGGCGCCCCACTCCCACGGCTTGTTCTCACCCCACTCGCACAGCGAGTACACGATCGGGCGACCGGTCTTCTTCAGCGCGTCGCGCATCTTCGTGTAGCGCTCCAGCGCGGGCCTGCCGGCGTTGTTGCAGTTGTCGTACTTGAGGTAGTCGACACCCCAGTCCGCGAACGTCTGCGCGTCGACGTCTTCGTGGTCGAGCGCGCCGGGCTGGGTCTTCGCGCAGGTCAGCGTGCCCGCGCTGGTGTAGATGCCGAACTTGAGGCCCTTTTCGTGGACGTAGTCGGCGAGCGCCTTGATCCCGTGCGGGAACCGCGCCTTGTTCGCCTGCATCCGGCCGTCGGCGTCGCGCTGCGGCTCGGCCCAGCAGTCGTCGACGTTGACGTACTGGTAGCCGGCGGCCTTCAGGCCCTTCTCGACGAAGATGTCCGCGGTGTCGCGGATGATCTGCTCGTCGACCGCGCAGCCGGTGGTGTTCCAGTTGTTGAAGCCCATCGGCGGCGTGAGCGCGAGCCCGTCGGGCAGCGCCTGTGCGGGCGTGACCACCGCCACAGGAAGCAGCACCGCGACGGTGATCACCATGCCGAGTCGTCTCACCAGAACGTCACCCCATCGTGAGAGATCGGATGTATCTGGGGCGACAGTATGAATAGCTCGATGGTTGGTCAACAACAAACCGGTCACATCAGCCTTTCGGCCTAGTGCATCAGATATCAGACGTCATAGAGATCTGACCACTTGTGTTCACAGTCAGCCGCACCACCGCACGACCGAGTGCCCTGCACCACAGTTCCGGGTGGCGGCACGGAAGTACCGGTGTCTGGTCCATCACAGACAGGAACCCGGAGGTGAGCCGCGTGCCGGGTGCGGGTCTAGCATCCGATTCATCCAGGCTCGATGACCCCAGATCTCGGCATTGCCGCCGTTCCCGCGGCGACTGCGGACCTCACGGCCACCGGGCGCACAGTCAGACGTTGGAGGCCGTTCACCGATGTCCACCACGGCGAGCACTGCCACGCAGGCAGGGGCTAGCGATCGGGCGGGTGCCTCACGCCGGCAGGGGACCTTCTACCGGGGCGACCCCGGCATGTGGTCCTGGGTGCTGCACCGCATCACCGGCGTGCTCACATTCTTCTTCCTGTTCGTGCACGTGCTCGACACCGCGCTGGTGCGCGTGTCGCCGAACACCTACGACCAGGTCATCGAGACCTACAAGACCCCGATCGTCAACCTCCTCGAGGTGGGCCTGGTCGGCGCGGTCCTCTTCCACGCGCTGAACGGCATCCGCGTCATGCTGGTCGACTTCTGGTCGAAGGGCCCGAAGCTGCAGAAGGCCATGCTCTGGGTGATCGGCGTGGTCTGGGTCGTCGTGATGGTCCCCGGTGCCTTCTTCATGCTGAAGCGCACCGTCGAAACGCTCTTCGGGGGTAACTGACATGGCCGACCTCGCCCTCGCGAACCCCCGCGCGCCGAAGCGTCCCGCCGCCCGCCGGAGCAACTTCGAGCTCTACAGCTGGCTGTTCATGCGGATCTCCGGCCTCGCCCTGATCATCCTGGTGCTCGGCCACCTGCTGATCATGAACATCCTCGACGGCGGTGTGCACCGGATCAACTGGGGCTTCGTCGCCGGCCGCTGGGCCTCGCCGTTCTGGCAGTTCTGGGACCTGGCCATGCTCTGGCTGGCCGAGATCCACGGCGGCAACGGGCTGCGCACCATCATCGACGACTACGCGCGCAAGGACAGCACCCGGTTCTGGCTGAAGATCGTGCTCTACGTGTCCATGGCGCTGATCCTGGCCGTCGGCACGATGGTGATCTTCACCTTCGACCCGAACATGCCCGCGAACTGACCCGGAGACTTCCTGCCATGCAGTTCCACAAGTACGACGTGGTGATCGTCGGCGCCGGCGGCGCCGGGATGCGCGCGGCCATCGAGTCCGGCCAGCGCGCCCGCACCGCGGTCCTCACCAAGCTCTACCCGACCCGGTCCCACACCGGCGCGGCCCAGGGCGGCATGTGCGCCGCGCTGGCGAACGTCGAAGAGGACAACTGGGAGTGGCACACCTTCGACACGATCAAGGGCGGCGACTACCTGGTCGACCAGGACGCCGCCGAGATCATGGCGAAGGAGGCCATCGACGCGGTCCTCGACCTCGAGAAGATGGGCCTGCCGTTCAACCGCACGCCCGAGGGCAAGATCGACCAGCGCCGCTTCGGCGGCCACACGCGTGACCACGGCAAGGCCGCGGTCCGCCGCGCCTGCTACGCCGCCGACCGCACCGGCCACATGATCCTGCAGACGCTGTACCAAAACTGCGTCAAGTACGGCACGGAGTTCTTCAACGAGTTCTACGTGCTCGACCTCATCACCACCCCGGACGAGAACGGCAACCCGGTCGCCTCCGGCGTCGTCGCCTACGAGCTGGCCACCGGCGAGCTGCACGTCTTCCAGGCGAAGTCGATCGTGATGGCCACCGGCGGCGCGGGCAAGATCTTCAAGACGACGTCGAACGCGCACACCCTCACCGGTGACGGCCTCGGCATCATCTTCCGCAAGGGCCTGCCGCTGGAGGACATGGAGTTCTTCCAGTTCCACCCGACCGGCCTCGCGGGCCTGGGGATCCTCATTTCCGAAGCCGTCCGCGGCGAGGGCGGGATCCTGCGCAACGCGTCCGGCGAGCGGTTCATGGAGCGCTACGCCCCCACCATCAAGGACCTCGCGCCGCGCGACATCGTGGCGCGCTCGATGGTGCAGGAAGTGCTGCAGGGCCGCGGGTGCGGGCCGAACAAGGACTACGTCGTCCTGGACGTCACGCACATCCCCGAGGAGACGCTGAACGCGAAGCTCCCGGACATCATGGAGTTCTCCCGGACCTACCTGGGCGTCGACCCGGTGAAGGAGCCGGTGCCGGTGTTCCCGACGTGTCACTACGTCATGGGCGGCATCCCGACCAACATCCACGGCGAAGCGCTGCGGGACAACGAGAACGTCATCCCGGGTCTCTACGCGGCGGGCGAGGTCGCGTGCGTGTCCGTGCACGGGTCGAACCGCCTGGGCACGAACTCGCTGCTGGACATCAACGTGTTCGGCCGCCGCGCCGGCATCGCGGCCGCGGAGTACGCGCTGGCGCACGAGCACGTCGAGCTGCCGGAGAACCCGACCACGATGGTCGAGGGCCAGCTGGCGGGCCTGCTGTCGGAGCACGGCGACGAGCGCGTCGCCGACATCCGCAAGGAAATGCAGCAGACGATGGACTCGCACGCGTCGGTGTACCGGACCGAGGACACGCTGAAGCAGGCGCTGACCGACATCCAGGCGCTGAAGGCGCGGTACGAGCGGATCACCGTGTCGGACAAGGGCAAGCGGTACAACACCGACCTGCTCGAGGCCGTCGAGCTGGGCTTCCTGCTGGAGCTGGCCGAGGTCCTGGTCGTGGGCGCGATCGCGCGCAAGGAGTCCCGCGGCGGCCACGCCCGCGAGGACTACCCGACCCGCGACGACACGAACTTCATGCGGCACACCATGGCGTACAAGCAGGGCACCGAACTGGCGTCCGACATCCGGCTCGACTACAAGCCGGTCACCTTCACCCGCTACGAGCCGATGGAGCGGAAGTACTGATGACTGCTATTGCTGAAGCTCCTTCGTCGTCGGTTTCGGACGAGCACACCCCGATCACGGTCACGCTGAAGATCCTCCGGTTCAACCCGGAGGTGGATTCGGAGCCGCACTGGGAGTCCTACGACGTCCCGGCGCAGCGCACCGACCGGCTGCTGAACCTGCTGTTCTACGTCAAGGACTACATCGACGGAACGTTCTCGTTCCGCCGCTCGTGCGCGCACGGCGTGTGCGGGTCCGACGCGATGCAGATCAACGGCATCAACCGCCTGGCCTGCAAGGTCCTGATGAAGGACCTCCTGTCGGCATCGGGCAAGCCGACCACGATCACGATCGCCCCGATCAAGGGCCTGACGACGTTGAAGGACCTCTACGTCGACATGGACCCGTTCTTCGAGGCGTTCCGCGCGATCAAGCCGTACTTGATCACGTACGGCAACGAGCCGACCCGCGAGCGAATCCAGTCCCAGGCCGACCGCGAGCGCTTCGACGACACGACGAAGTGCATCCTGTGCGCCTGCTGCACGTCATCGTGCCCGGTGTACTGGAACGACGGCTCGTACTTCGGCCCGGCGGCGATCGTGAACGCCCACAGGTTCATCTTCGACTCCCGCGATGAGGGAGCGGAGGAGCGCTTGGACATCCTCAACGACGGCGAGGGTGTGTGGCGCTGCCGCACGACGTTCAACTGCACGGACGCGTGCCCGCGAGGAATCCAGGTGACGAAGGCGATCCAGGAAGTGAAGCGCGCGCTGCTCTTCAAGCGCGTCTGACTTTTCAAGACGAAGGGCCCCCGCTCGGCTGAGCGGGGGCCTTTGTCGTAACCGACGGCCGGCAGCGCAGGCCGCCCACGACGTCACCAGACCTCCCCCGCCCCTCATCCCAGCCGGCCCTTCAGCCGGCGGTCGGGTTTGTCAAGGCACGCTTTCCCGCCTTGACAAACCCGAGCGGCGGCTGAGAATCCAAACGGAGGGGCGGGGGAGGTCGGACCCGCTTTGCCGCGGCAGAACCGGCTTTTGCTTTTTACCGCGGCAGAATAAGAAGCGTCCTCGCCGGACAGGCAGGCTCCGGGATGACCCCCGTCCCGCTGCCATCTCACTTCTGAGAGGTGGGCCGCTGGGTGGTCATCCCGTCGCCTGATTGAGGCCTATCACTTTGAGCCGGGCCCGCAAGCTTGCGTCGCTGTCTCGCGTTGCGCTGTGGGTTGCGGGCCCGGCTCAAAGTGATTTCACGGCCTCAGGCGACGGGATGACCACGCAGCTCCTTTATCGGGTGTCGCTAGCGGACCGCGTCCAGGGCGTTGACCAGGCCGTGGCCGTAGTACGAGTTGTTCTTCGCCGGGCCTGTGCACTCCGTCTCCGTCGATGCGCACTTCACCGGGTCTGCCTCGCCCGTCAGGACTCGGGCCAGCAACTGCGGCGGCAGCCCACGGAAGCGAGACGCGATCAGCGCCGCCACCCCGGCCGCGTGCGGTGAGGCCATCGACGTTCCGCACTTCGAGCCGTACGGACCGCCGAACACCGTCGTCGACAGCGGGCACGACGGTCCTTCACCGGTGGGCGGCAGCTGCGAGAAGTCCCCGCCCGGCGCCGTGACATCGATCGACCCGTAGTTGCTGAACGACGACTTCGTCCCCGCATACCCCACCGAAGACACCGTCACCACGCCGTCGATCGCCTTCGGGAGGATGCCGCACGACTTGTCCACCGGGTGCGGCCGGTTCGGGTCCGTTGTCTGCGCGGTCGTGTCGAAGCCCGAGTTGCCCGCCGCCGATACGTTCAAGACCCCGTGGCGCGTCGAGAACTCGATCGCTCGGCGCACCGCCTCGTACGCCGCCGCGTCGCCTGGCTCCTTCGAGCAGAAGAACATGCCCGGGTCGATGTAGTAGCTGTTGTTCGTCACCGGGAAGCCGTGCTTGGCCGCCCACACGAAGCCGCACACCGCCGACTCCGGGAAGATGTAGCCGTCGTCGTTGACCACCTTCACCGAGGCCAGCTTGACCCCCGGTGCGATGCCCGTGAAGCCCGCCGCCGGGTCCTTGCCCGCGATCGTGCCCGCCACGTGCGTCCCGTGGTCCGACGTCGTCGGGGCCCACGAGGCCGGCGAAGTGTCCGCCGCCCCCGTGATGCAGCCCGCCGACTCCGACGGCGAGACCGCGGCCTTCAACGCCGGGTGCGTCGCGTCGATGCCCGAGTCCAGCACGCCGACCGTCACCGAACGGCTGCCCTGGTACTTCTTGTTCGCCTCCGGCGCGTGGATCGCCTTCATGTCCCACTGCTGGGCCGACAGGTCACCGGCAGCGGCAACAGAACGCGTGTCCTCCAGCGTCCGGACCGCGCCCAGCGAAGAGCGGGCCGCCCCAGCCGCAGAAGCCACGTCCTTGCCGCCTGAATAGGCCCGGTAGACGCCGATCTTCTGCTGGAAGTCCGCGTTGCGCGAGCTGGCGATCGCGACGCCGATCTCGCCGTAGTACGCCACCTTCGTGCCGCACTTGGCCGCCAGCTCCTTGTCGACGGCCGAAGCGCGCGTGCCCGGCTGGTAGGTCACCACGTACGTGTACGACGGGCTCGTCGTGTCACAGGCGACCGGTGCGGCCTCGGCGGCCGGTGCCGCGGCGAACAGGCCGCCCCCGACGGCCAGCACGAGCGGGGCCGCCATTCGGCGTAAACGGGACATTCCACCTCCAGAGTCAGTGGCGTCAACCTAAACCGGCCCCGGGGACCGCGCCACCGACCAAAGTCAGGAGGCGACCCGGGACGCGCGGAACGCGCGCCATCCCAGCACGCCGATGATCGTCCCGAGCACGAACGACACGACCGTCAGCACCGCGTGCACGATGAAGTACGCGGTCGGCGAGCCGTCGGGGGTCCAGGACTGGTCACTCGCCCACAGGTTCTTGGCGAACGTGATCCAGATGATCCACGACCACACGCCGAAGGCCAGCAGGAACAGCGAGGTCCGTCGGGAAATGCGCATGCCCCTGAGTATGCGACGCGCGCCTCGGCGCTAGATTGCGTGGGTGCACTCCGCTGTCTCCCGGTCGCTCAAGGTCTTCACGACGACGCTCGCCGCCGCTCTCCTGGCCCTGAGCACCCCGGTCCTCGCGGCCGCGGCGCCGCAGCCGGGTCAGTGCGCGAACCGCCAGGCACCGCCGGCTCCCGTCGACACGTCGGAGAAGCCCGCCCCCGGCCAGCAGGCCCCGGCGGCGCTGGCCGTGCCCGCCGTCCCGGTCGGCGGCCCGCGGATGGCCGAGTGCGGCCTGGTCACCCCGGACGGCGCGCTCAACCCGCCGGACGGCACCACCGCGGCGTCGTGGGTGGTGCAGGACCTCGACACCGGCGCGGTCATCGCGGCGAAGGACCCGCACGCCAGGGAGCGGCCCGCGTCGCTGATCAAGACGCTGCTCGCGCTCGCCGTCGTCACGCAGCTGAACCCGCAGCAGGTGCTCGTCGCGACGAAGGAGGACGCCGAGCAGGAGTGCACCTGCGTCGGCCTCGTCGCCGGCGGCCAGTACACCGTCGACCAGCTGCTGCACGGCCTGCTGATGCACTCGGGCAACGACGTCGCGCACGCGTTCGCCACGGCGCTCGGCGGGGTCGACGCCGCGGTGACCAAGATGAACGCGCTGGCGGCCCGCATCGGCGCGCACGACACGCGCGCGGCGACGCCGTCGGGGCTCGACGGGCCGGGCATGTCGACCTCGGCCTACGACCTGAGCCTGATCTTCCACTACGCGATGAAGCAGCCCGAGTTCGCGAAGGTCGTCTCGACGAAGAACTTCGAGATCCCGGCGACCGGCGGCAAACCGGCCATCCCGGTCTACAACGACAACAAGCTCCTCGGCGTCTACCCCGGCTTCCTCGGCGGCAAGACCGGCTTCACCGACGACGCCCGCCACACCTACGTCGGCGCGGCGCAGCAGAAGGGCAAGCGGCTCGCGGTCGTCATGCTGCGCGCCGAGCAGAAGCCGACGAGGGTCGTCGACCAGGCGGCGAAGCTGCTCGACTACGGCTTCGCGCTGGAAGCCGACCGCGCGGTGCCGGTCGGCCAGATCAGCTACCAGGCCCCGGTGGCGACGCCCGACGGCGGCAGCGACCCGTCCGTGGCCGCCGACGGCGGCACCGGCAACAGCGGGACGTCCTCGGCCGCGTCGACCGCCGCCAAGGAAGACCCGTTCGGCGTCACCGGCTGGATCATCACGCTGGTGGTGTTCCTGATCATCGTCGCCGGGTTCGTGGTCGGGCGCCGGCGCGGGAACGCCGCGAACTAGCGGTACCCGGGGCCGGGTTCCGGCGTCACCTTGCCGGTGGCGATCGCGCCGCCGCAGTGTCCACACGCGACGTACGTTTCGGTGATCTCGCCGCAGTCGTTGTGCCGCAACAGGATCGGCGGCCCCTCCGGGCCGGCGAGGTGCTTGTCGCCCCACTGCATCAGCGTGACGACGGCGCCGAAGAGGTCCCGTCCGGCCTGCGTGAGGTGGTATTCGGGACGGTCCGGCACTTCTTCGACGCGCGCCAGCACGCCGGCCTCGACGAGCGTCTTGAGGCGGGCGGACAACGTCGGGCGCGGGATCGACAGGTTGCGCGCGAACTCGCCGTAGCGCCGCACGCCGAAGAACGTCTCGCGCAGGATGAGCAGGCTCCACCGCTCCCCGACCAGGTCGAGCGCGCGCCCGACCGAGTCCGCCGTGAACCGGTGCGTCAGGTCGCTCACAGCGCCAGCACCAGCTTGCCGGTGTTCTCGCCGCGGAACAGCTTGAGCAGCGTCTCCGGGAACTTCGCGATCCCGCCTTCGACGACGTCTTCGCGCGCCTTCAGCCTGCCCTCGCCCAGCCAGCCGGCCAGCGCCGCGATCGCCTCCGGGTAGCGCTCGGCGTAGTCGGAGAAGACGAACCCGGTCATCGACGCGCGCCGAACCAGCAGCTGCATGTAGTTGGCCGGACCGCGCGGGCCTTCGGTGCTGTTGTACTGCGAAACCGCGCCGCTGAGCACGATCCGGGCCCCGCGCGCGAGCCGGGCCAGTGCCGCTTCGAGGACGTCCCCGCCGACGTTGTCGAAGAAGACGTCGATGCCGTCGGGCGCGTGCTCCTTGAGGTCGGCGCGGACGTTCCCGGCGCGGTGGTCGACGGCGGCGTCGAAGCCGTACTCCTCGACCAGCGTCCGGCACTTCTCGGCACCACCGGCGATGCCGACGGCGCGACAGCCGTGGATCTTGGCGAGCTGGCCCACCACGATGCCGACGGACCCGGCCGCGGCGGACACCACGACGGTCTGGCCCGGTTCCGGCCGGCCGACGTCGAACAGCCCGAAGTAGGCGGTGATCCCGCTGATCCCGAGCGTGCCGAGGAACGTCGGCGCCGGGGCGAGCGACGTGTCGACGATCGTGACGCCCTTGCCGTCCGAGACGGCGAAGTTCTGGACGCCGAAGGTGCCGAACACGCTCTGCCCGGCGCGGAAGCCCGGGTGGCGCGACTCGACGACCTCGGCGATCCCGGCCGCGCGCATGACTTCGCCGATCCCGACCGGCGGCACGTACGACCGGCCGGCGTTCATCCACGTGCGCATCGCGGGGTCCAGCGAGAGGTACCGGACCTCGACCAGGAACTCCCCTTCGCCGGGCGACCGGACGGCCTCTTCGGTGTACTGCCAGTCGGTGTCCTTCGGCAGCCCGGCGGCCGGCCGGGCGGCGAGGCGGTACTGGGCGTTGACGGGCACGGGACTCCTCAGAGCTGTTCGGTGCGGGCGGGGACGCCCAGCAGCAGCTTGCCGGACAGCTCGAAACTGGCCGGGTTGACCTGGAAGTGGGCGGTCGCGGTGTGGGCGTCGCGGAAGCGGCGCTGCAACGGCGAAGTCTCGTAGATCGCCGCGCCGCCGCCCAGGTCGTACATGCTTTCGGCGACCTTCGCGGCGGTGCGCGTGACGTGCGTGGCGGCCAGGCGCAGGCCGAGTTTCAGCCGGTCCGGCACCGGTTCGGTGCCCTGCGCGGCCTGCCAGGCGTCGTCGATGCTCGTGTAGTAGAGCAGCCGCGCGGCGCGCAGGGCGGCCTCGGCCTCCGCGACGGCGGCCTGGGTCTGCGACCGTTCGGCCAGCGACCGGCTCGAGCCGAGGGGCTTGCGCGTCGAGGCGAGCTCGACGAGGTCGTCGATCGCCCCGCGCGCGTTGCCCAGCGCGGCCGCCGCGACCGAAAGCGCGAAGTAGCCGAAGAGCGGGAAGCGGTGCAGCGCGACGGCGTCCGCGGGCGGCCCGCCCATCACCGAGAAGACGCGGTGCTCGGGGACGAAGAGGTTGTCGGCCACGCAGTCGTGGCTGCCGGTGCCGCGCAGGCCGTTGGTGTGCCAGGTGTCGAGCACTTCGATCTCGGCCTTGGGCAACGCGGCGACGTACAGCTCCTTCTCGTGCACGAACCCCGCGAACAGCCAGTCGCAGTGCGGGATGCCGCTGCAGAACGGCCACCGGCCGGAGACGACGTACCCGCCGTCGGTTTTCGCACCGGCCCCGCGCGGCGCCCAGACGCCCGCGGCGACAGTCTTCGGGTCGCCGAAGACCTCCTCGGCGCACTTCGGCGGGGCGTAGGCGGAGAGCAGGCTGCTCGTCACGGCGATCGAGACGCACCAGCCGGCCGACGCGTCGCCGCGCGCGACCGTCTCCGCGGTCTCGAGGCTGAGGGCTGGCGGCGCTTCAGGACCGCCCAGGTGGCCGGGGACGCCGCTGCGCAGGAGCTGGGCGTCGGTCAGCTTGGCGACGAGCTCGGCGGGCAACGCGCGCCGCTGCTCGGTGACGGGCGCGAGCGTCTGGGCGAGGGCGGCACACTCGCGGGCGGCGTCCAGCATGAAACCTCCGGTTCACATTTCTTACCGGTTCAGTTTCTTTACCGACCCACTCGCTGTCAAGACTTGCGACGGCCACCCAGCCACGCGAGCAGCGCCCCGGCGCTGAACGCGCCGGCGACGGCACCGAGCCCCGGCCCGCGCTGCACGGTGACGGCCTGCTCGAGCCGCACCGGCGGCGGGGGCTGGACGACCTCGTGCTGGTTCTCCTTCGCGGTGGCGGTCCACGCCGTGATGAGCAGGAGGAAGCGCGAGACGAGGTTCGCGAACACGAGCAAACCGATGACCGGCCCGAACAGCGCGGCCGACGGCGACTTCGTGACGCTGGCCAGGTAGATCGAGCCGACCTGCTGCAGGATGACGAACCCGATGGCGGCGACGACGGCCCCCTTGACGGCACTGCGCAGCGCGACCTGCTCGCGGGGCAGCCGGGCGATCACCCAGAGGAAGACGAGGGTGTTGGCGGCCAGGCCGAGCACGATCGTCGCCGCGCGGAGCAGGTAGATCGCCCAGGTCTGGTCGGCGAGCCCGACGAGTTCGAGCAGGAACTGCCCGACGCCACCGCCGACCGCGGTCAGCGCGAAGGAGACGATCAGCGCGACCCCGAGCCCGACGAGGGCGACGAGGTCCTTGAGCGTCTGCTTGACGACGGGCTGAGGCTGTTTCTCCTGGCCCCACTGCGCGGTGAGCGCGTCGCGCAGGTTCGACATCCAGCCGACGCCGGAGTAGAGGGCGATCAGAAGACCGAAGATCCCGATGCCGCCACCGGAGTCCAGCGCGCCCTTGACGATGCCGTTGACGAGGTCTTTCAGGCCTTCGGGCACAGAGCTGTTGATGCCGTCGGTGATCTTGGTGATGATCGTCTGGTCATGGTTGACGACCAAACCGACGACGGCGAAGGCGACCATGAAGAGCGGAAAGACCGACAGCACGCTGAAGTAGGTGATGGCGGCGGCGTAGTGGTTGCCGTAGCGCTCGGTGAAGGCATCGTTGGCGCGGATCAGGTGATCGAGCCACGGGTACTTCCGCCGCAGCCGCGGCAGGAGCTTTTCCTTCTGTACTTCATCGGTCGCCACCGTGAAACGCTAACCACGCCCGGTGACTCCCGCAACGCGAGCGGCTCACGTGAGGGAGGGACGGCGGCCTGCCTTCGCGTCCTCCGCGGCCGGAGGCGGTGTGACCATAGCGGACGTGCGACTCCCCGCAGCTCGGCCCACCGGTTGTCCACAGTCCTCGCCAGTTGTGGACAAGCTACTCGCCCGGCGCCACGAAAGTCCGATTCGTCGGGGGGCGCCGATAGACTGGACTTGGGGACGCCCCCCAAGGGAAGGGCGGGGGCTGCTTTCGGGTCGGCGGCTCCGAGTCCGCAGAACACAAGGCAAACCGTCAGCTTCGGCACCACGACGTCGTGGCCCGCGGACAGGTGCGTCCGTGCCGCCGCCACCGCGAGGTCCCGCGCCAGCAGGCCCGCCTCGCCGGCGTTCCGCCGACCATCGCGCGGACGCGATCCACGTCCAGCGCGAGCGCCGGCGGGTGGGTGTCGGCGTAGCGCCGGGCGAGCGTCGACTTGCCGCTGCCCGGCGGGCCGTTGAGCAGGATCAGCTTCACGCGTCAACGGACGGGCGGCAGGAACCCGATCCGCTGGTACGTCTTGGCCAGCGTCTTCGAGGCCACGTCACGGGCGCGCTCCGCACCCGCCGCGAGGACCTTGTCCAATTCCGTCACATCGTCCAAATAGGACTTCGCGCGCTCCTGGATCGGCGTCACCCACTCGACGAACACCTCGCCGAGGTCCTTCTTCAGGTCGCCGTAGCCCTTGCCCTCGTACGCCGCCTCGAGGTCCGCGATCGTCCGGTCGGTCAGGGCCGAGTAGATGGACAGCAGGTTCGAGACGCCGGCCTTGTTCTCGGTGTCGAACTTGACCTCGCGGCCCGTGTCGGTGACGGCCGAGCGGATCTTCTTCGCCGAGCGCTTCGGGTCTTCGAGCAGTTCGACGATCCCGTTGGCGCTCGAGGCCGACTTGCTCATCTTGGCCGTCGGGTCCTGCAGGTCGTAGATCTTCGCCGTGTCCTTGATGATGTACGGCTCGGGCACGACGAACGTCTTGCCCAGCCGGTTGTTGAAGCGCTGCGCGAGGTCGCGCGTCAGCTCCAGGTGCTGGCGCTGGTCCTCGCCGACCGGGACCGCGTCGGCCTGGTAGAGCAGGATGTCCGCGGCCTGCAGGATCGGGTAGGTGAAGAGGCCGACGCTGGAACGGTCGGAGCCCTGCTTCGCGGACTTGTCCTTGAACTGCGTCATCCGGCCGGCCTCGCCGAACCCGGTCTGGCACTCCATGACCCAGCTCAGCTGAGCGTGCTCGGGGACGTGGCTCTGCACGAACAGAGCGCTCCGCTGCGGGTCGATGCCGATGGCGAGCAGCTGAGCGGCCGAGACGCGGGTGCGCTGCCGCAGCACCTTCGGGTCCTGCTCGACGGTGACGGCGTGCAGATCGACCACGCAGTAGAACGGCTCATGGGTGTCCTGCAGCCGCACCCACTGGCGCAGCGCGCCGAGGTAGTTGCCGAGGTGGAACGAGTCGGCGGTCGGCTGGATCCCGGACAGGACCCGCGGGCGGCGGTCAGCTGCGACGGTCTGCTCTTCGGACACGTGAGGATTCTTCCAGGCCGGACGACGTGGCGGGTGCCGAGGGGGCCCAAGCTGGGGATTCTTCCAACCTGCGACGGGCGCGAGGTATCGGCGGCAAGTCGCGTGATCGGAGGGGCGACACGCGTGATTGGAGGGTCAACTCGCGTGATTGGGGAGTCGACACGCGTACCCGGGGGTCGACTCGCGTGCCGAAACGGACGACACGCGTACTTGAACGGACGACACGCGTACCTGGGCGGACGACACGGCGTGGACCCGCAGCCGGTCGGGGCAGGTGCGCGCCGGTTTGGCGAGGTGGGCGCCAGGTTGAGGCAGGCGCGCCGGTTTGGCCAAGCGGGCGGCTCGTTGGGGCAGGCGCGCCGGGTTGGCCAGGCGGGCGCCGGGTGGAGCAAACGCGCCGGGGTTGGTCACGCGCGGCGGGTGGGCCGGGCGCGGTGAGTGCGTCAGGCGTGCGGGTGCTGGGTGAGGAATGGGCGGGTCGGCGTGGCGTCGGGCTCGCCCAGGACCGCTTCCGCCATCGCCGTGACCGGGCCGGGCGCTTCGGGGACCGCCGGGGCCGCCTCCGCGATGCGGGTCTTCCGGCGCTGGCGCAGCACACCCAGCGTCATGCCGACGATGCCGAGCGCGACCGCCACCAGCCCGACCGGGCCGAGGACGCCGAAGCTCTCCGCACCTGAGTCCGTCTGCGCGGTCACGACGTCGGCGAACGCGCTCCCGCCGCCGGCCACGAGCAGCGCGGCCGGGACGAGCGCGACCACCGCCACCGCGCGGAATCCGCGCAGCGTGGATCGCATCAGGCTTTGACCTGGGTTGCGCACCGGAGTGCCTCCCGCGAGTGATGAGCGAGACGCTCACCCATACGAGTGAGTCGCTGCATGCTGCTGGTCAAAAAACTACCGAGTGTGTCAAGACCCGGAGGTACCGATCGACTAGGCGGCCGAGACTAGCGCCCAACCGAGAACACGATCCGAGCACCCCCAGGGTTCACGCCGCCACCCGAGTGGGTGTTGCGGAAGACGAAACGCTCATACGCACAGTAGAGAATGACCGGCGACTGTCTTGTCAGCCATCACTCACACATCGCAATCCGGACTCACCCTCTGCCATTCGCCGCAGTGACCACTGCTCCGATCGCGCACTCTTAATCGGAAAACGATTAACACGAAAGAGATTGGTCTATACCTCTTGGTGTAACCCATTCGGCTCGGTCGGACCGCGCACGACCGGCGTGACCAAGACAAGAGGAGACCCGAATGTCGATCACCCGGTTCCTGAAGCGCACGGGAGTGGCGGTGAGCGCGCTCGCCGCGGCGGCCGCCGCCGTCGTGCTCCCGGCCACCACCGCGTCCGCCGCTGCGGACGCCTCGTTCGTCGTCAGCGAGGCCCAGTTCAACCAGATCTTCCCCAGCCGCAACAGTTTCTACACCTACAGCGGCCTGACCGACGCGCTGTCGGCCTACCCCGGCTTCGCCAACACCGGCGACGACACCGTGAAGAAGCAGGAAGCGGCCGCCTTCCTGGCGAACGTCAACCACGAGACCGGCGGCCTCGTCTACGTCGTCGAGCAGAACACCGCGAACTACCCGCACTACTGCGACGCGAGCCAGCCCTACGGCTGCCCGGCCGGCCAGGCCGCGTACTACGGCCGCGGCCCGATCCAGCTGAGCTGGAACTTCAACTACAAGGCCGCCGGTGACGCCCTCGGCATCGACCTGCTCGGCAACCCGTACCAGGTCGAGCAGAACGCGGCCGTCGCCTGGAAGACCGGGCTCTGGTACTGGAACACCCAGACCGGGCCGGGCACGATGACGCCGCACGACGCGATGGTCAACCAGCGCGGCTTCGGCGAGACCATCCGCAGCATCAACGGTTCCATCGAGTGCAACGGCGGCAACCCGGCGCAGGTGCAGAGCCGGGTCGACAAGTACACGCAGATCACCGGGATCCTCGGGGTTCCGACGGGCGGCAACCTGTCCTGCTGAGCCGGGCGCGGCGAGAAGGGCCTTCCCGGCGTGCTGCCGGGGAGGCCCTTTTCGGTTGTCAGGTCTGGGGATCGAGGTGGCCGAGGAGCTTGCGCAGGACGTCGTCGAGCAGGCCGAGGTCCTTTTCGGACAGTCCGGACAGGAGTGCCGAGACGTTCGCGGTGTGCTCGGTCATCGCGGCGTCGACGGCGTCGAAACCCTTGTCCGTCAAGCGGATGCGAAAGCTGCGGCGGTCGTTCGGGTCCAGCGCGCGCTCGACGAACCCCGCCTTCTCCAGCCGGTCGAGACGGCTCGTCATGCCGGCGCGGGACATCATCAGCGTCGCGGACAGCTCGGACGGGATCAGCGTGTATGGCGTCCCGGACCGGCGCAGCGCCGCCAGGACGTCGAACTCCCCGCGTTGCAGGCCGAACTTGCCGAACACGCGCTCCTGGGCCGGGCCCAGGACGAGCGCGAGCCTGCCCATCCGGCCGGCCACGCCGATAGCGGTCAGGTCGAGGTCGGGGCGTTCGCGGTGCCAGGCCGACACGACGGCGTCGACGGCGTCTTCGTCACTCACCCCGCCCACTCTATTCGACGCCAGCACTATTCGCCGCCTGATAGTTTGACAGCGAACTATCAGGCGTGGAACCATCACCGGCATGACGACATTGCTGGTACGCCACGACGAAGCCGAGCAGCTCGGCTCGACCCCCGACACGATGACCCTGCTCGCGGACGTCTCGCAGACCGGCGGGCACCTGAGCACGAACCGCGCCTCGCTGGGCCGCGGGCGCGACGGCGCGACGCCGCACTTCCACACCTCGTCGGCCGAGATGTTCTTCATGCTCGACGGGGAGCTGGAGGTCCTGAACGGCGAAGACGTCGTGACGGTGCGGACCGGCGACATGCTGTTCGTGCCGCCGCACACGAATCACGCGTTCGGGGCGACGATGCGGTCGGGCGCGGACGTGCTGATCGTGTTCACGCCCGGCGTCGAGCGCTTCGAGTACTTCCGGATGATCGACCGGATCCGGCGCGGCGAGGCGTCGCCGGCGGAGATCCTGGCGTCGCAGGACCGGTTCGACAACCACTTCGTGGATAGCGCGACCTGGCGCGCGGCCCGCGCGGCCTAGATGTCGTAGGTGGCGGTGACCGGCGCGTGGTCGGACCAGCGCTGGTCGTAGGCGGCGGCGCGCTCGACGACGACGTCGACGACCTTCCCGGCGAGTCCGGGGGTCGCGAGCTGGCAGTCGATGCGCCAGCCGGAGTCGTTGTCGAAGGCCTGGCCGCGGTAGGACCACCAGGTGTAGGGGCCGGGGCCTTCGGGGTCGAGGCTGCGCTGGACGTCGGTGTAGCCGGCCTCGGTGTAGACGCGGCCGAGCCAGGCGCGTTCCTCGGGGAGGAAGCCGGAGTTCTTGCGGTTGCCGCGCCAGTTCTTGAGGTCGACGGTGTCGTAGGCGATGTTCCAGTCCCCCACGACGACGACCTCGCGCCCGGCCGCGGCGGCCTTGGCGCGGAGTTCGACGAGGTAGGGCAGGAACGCGGCCATGAAGCGTTTCTTTTCGTCCTGGCGCTCGGTGCCGACGTCCCCGCTGGGGAGGTAGAGGCTCGCGACCACGACGTTCGGCAGGTGGACCTCGAGGTAGCGGCCGCTGTCTTCGAACTCGGGTTCCCCGAAGCCGATCCGGACCTCTTCGGGCTCGACGCGGCTGTAGACGGCGACGCCGTTGCGGCCCTTGGCGGCGGAGGGGGCGTGCACCGCGAACCAGCCTTCGGGCGCGACGACCTCGGCGGGCAGCTGCTCCGCCGTGGCGCGCACCTCCTGGCAGCAGACGACGTCGGCCTTCGTGGCGGCGAGCCACTCGACGAAGCCCTTTTTGGCGGCGGCGCGGAGGCCGTTGACGTTCACGGTGGAGACGGTCAGCACGAACTGCACGCTACCGGCCGGGCCGCTCTGCCAGACTGCCGGGCATGGGTGAGCTGACGGTGCTCGGCAGCTGCGGCGGGTTCCCGGAGGCCGGGCGGGCGTGCGCGGGATTCCTGTTGTCGCACAACGGGTTCCGCGTCGTCCTCGACCTCGGGTACGGCGCGGCGTCGCGCCTGTTCGCGCACGGGCTGCCCGACGCCGTGGTGGTGACGCACGAGCACCCCGACCACTGCGCGGACGTGAGCGCGCTCGGGCGGGCCTGGTACTACACGGGTCCAGGTGGCCGGTTGCCGTTGCACTGCACGCCCGGCACGCTCCGGCGCTTGGAGGCGATGGAGCCGCGACCGCACCCGACGGAGCTGTTCGAGGTGCACGACCTCGGCGCACCGGCCGACGTCGGACCGTTCCACCTGACCGCGTACCCGCTGCCGCACTACCTGCCGAACTTCGGCGTGCGCCTGACGGCACCCGGGCTCACGGTGGCGTACACCGGCGACACGGGACCATCGCCGGCCCTGGCCGACCTCGGCCGCGACGCGGACCTGCTCATCTGCGACGCCACCCTCCGCACCCCACCGGCGGAGGGGGAGCCTCGCTACTTGATGACCGCGACGGAGGCAGGCCAGTGGGCGGCCGAGGCAGGAGCGCGCCGGCTGATGCTGACGCACTTCTGGCCTGGCACGGACCGTGGGGCTGCGGCAGCCGAGGCACGCGCGGAGTTCGGCGGGGAGGTGCTGGTCGCGGAGGAGGGCTTGGCCGTCGGGCTCTGACCCTCGCGCCGGCGCGGCTTGGCTGTGCAGCCAGGCTCCGCCGGCGCCGGTTCGGCCCGCGCAGGCTCGGCTAGCCGGCTTGGGCCAGCGCGCCTGCTTGCCTCGGCCCAGCCTGCTCGAGCTCCGCCCGCCCTGCCCCACTTGGCTGGCTCGGCTGCCCGGCTGGCGCAGCCAACCTCGGCCGGCATCGGCTCGACCCGCACAGGCTCAGCTCTCCGGCCTGGCCCCGCTCGCCTGCTTGCCTCAGCCCGCACAGGCCCAGCCCGCCGGCTTGCCTCAGCCCGCGTCGCCCGGCTCGCCGGCCTGCCTCAGCTCGCCTACTCGCCTTGGCTCGGCCCGCTCAAGCTCCGCCAGCCCTGCCCGCTCGGCCAGGCTCGCCAGCCTGGGCCGACCCGCCTCAGCGCGGCCCGCCCCGACTCCGCCCGTCCCGGCACGCACGACCCGGCGCCACGGCGGAACCTCACCTCCGCGCTCCGACCCCCGTCCGAGCGCGGTCCCCAGGCTCCACTCCCGCACCACCAAGCCGCACACCCTCGGCCCTCGAGCCCGCGGAACTCCCCCTGGAGACTCCGCGGACACCGCACCTCAGCCCGTGCCGCATTCAGTTGTCGCCCGCTCCCCGGACGTCACCCCACCTCCTCATTCGGCTCACGAAAGTTCTAACACCCACCACCGACAAAAACCGGTCCTTGACGCCCGGAGCTACGATCATTAGCTTTAAAGCTATGCCAAGTAGCCAACCCCATGTCACCTAGAGCGGGACTGACCACCGACGCGGTGGTCGACCTCGCCCTCAAGATCGTCGACGACTCCGGCGCCGACGCCCTGACCCTCGCGAAGGTCGCCGACCGTGCGAACGTCGCCGCGCCGTCGCTCTACAAGCACGTCAAAAACCTCGCCGACCTGCGGCGGCTGATCGACCTCAAAGTCGTCCAGCAGATGGCCGACGCGCTCAGGACCGCCGCCACCGGACGTGAAGGCGCCGACGCCGTCGAAGCGATCGCCGATGCCTACCGCGCCTACCTGCGGCGGCACCCGCACCGCACCAACGCGCTGACGACCGCTCCCGACGAGGCGGACACCGAGCTCAGCCGCGCCACCCACGCCGTCGCCGAGGTCGTCTTCGCCGTGCTCAGGCCGTTCGGCTTCGAACACGTCCAAGCCGTGCACGCCACCCGGTGCCTGCGCGCCGCCGTGCACGGGTTCGGCGGGCTCGAAGCGTCCGGGGGCTTCGGGCGGCCCGAAGACGTCGACCAGAGCTTCGAAGTCCTCAAATCCATGCTCGTCCAAGGCCTCACGAACTACGCGGAGAAACCATGAGCTTCATCCTCGCCCTGCTCCTCTTCACCGTCGGGCTCGGCGTGCTCGACGCCCGCTTCCCCTGGACGGAGGCCCGCAGATGATCGCCGGGCACTTCGGGCTGGCCGCCGCCGTCAAGGCGGGGCGGCCGGCGATCCCGATCTGGACGCTCATGCTCGCCACCGCCTGGCTCGACGTCGTCTTCGTGCCGCTCTACCTCAGCGGCATCGAGACGGTCGACGGCGCGGGCTACGGCGGCGGCGTCATCCACGCCGACTACACGCACTCGCTCGTCGGCGCGCTCGTCCTCGCCGCGCTCTTCGGGGCGGTCGCCGCACACTGGCTCGGCCGCGAAGCTGTGACATCTCGGGCTTCGCCCGAGGCCGGGGGCTCCGCCACCCGGAACCCCCGAAAAGAAACCGGGCTCATCCTCGCCGGCGTCGTCTTCTCACACTGGCTGCTCGACCTCGTCGTGCACCGCGCCGACCTGCCGATCCTGCCCGGCAACGCCGGCGACCTGCCCACGTTCGGCTTCGGGCTCTGGCGGCTGCCCGCCGTCTCGGCCGTCGTCGAACTGCTGATGCTGGCGGTCGGCATCGGCCTCTACTGGCGCGCCGCGGCCAAACGCGACCCGAAGCGCGCTCGCACGCTGGGCCTGTCCGCCGCGGCGTTCGGCGTCGTCACACTCGCGGCGGACCTGCTCGGCGTGTGAAGGATCAGCAGGCGGACCCGGCGACCGGTGCGGTGAACGCGGCGGCGACCCACTTGTCGTCGGCCACCTTCCGGAAGCCGTTCTGCACGCCCGGCAGTGCGTCGAACGAGGCGTCGCGCAGGTACTTGCCGACGATCTTCGCGTTGCCGTCGGCCGTCTCGCGGGCGTTGAGGACGTCCGCGGTGACGGTCACCTTGCACCCGGTGGCCGACGCTCCCGAGGCCTGCTTGTCCGTGTTCATCACGTAGACGATGACGACCAGGACGATGGCGCCCAAGATGATCAGAGTCTTCTTCGACATGCCTTCCTCCAACCGCGTGCCCCATCCCCCGCCAAGGGTAGGCAATCCTTTACCCGCACCGACAGCGCCGGACGCAGCAACCACCCGGAGGCGCCAACCGGGACGACCACCGGTGACGCACCGTGCGCGAAAAGAAGCCCCCGCCCCGGCGAAACCGGGACGGGGGCTCTTCACAAACGAACTCAGCCCTGGGCGATCTTCTTGGCCAGGTTGTCGTCCAGCGTCGCGAGGAACTCCTCGGTCGTCTGGAACGGCTGGTCCTTGCTGATCAGCAGCGCCAGGTCCTTCGTCATCTGACCGCTCTCGACGGTCTCGACGACGACCTCTTCGAGCTTGTTCGCGAAACCGATCAGCTCCTGGTTGCCGTCCAGCTTGCCGCGGTGCTCGAGGCCCCGGGTCCACGCGTAGATCGACGCGATCGGGTTCGTCGAGGTCGGCTTGCCCTGCTGGTGCTGGCGGTAGTGCCGGGTGACCGTGCCGTGCGCGGCCTCGGCCTCGACGGTCCGGCCGTCCGGGGTGCGCAGGACCGACGTCATCAGGCCGAGCGAGCCGAAGCCCTGCGCGACCGTGTCGGACTGGACGTCACCGTCGTAGTTCTTGCACGCCCAGACGTAGCCGCCCTCCCACTTCATCGCCGCCGCGACCATGTCGTCGATCAGGCGGTGCTCGTAGGAGATGCCCTTGGCGTCGAAGTCGGCCTTGAACTCGGCCTGGAAGATCTCCTCGAACACGTCCTTGAACTGGCCGTCGTAGGCCTTGAGGATGGTGTTCTTGGTGGAGAGGTAGACCGGCAGGCCGCGGTCGAGGCCGTACTGCAGCGAGGCGCGCGCGAAGTCCTCGATGGACTTCTTGAAGTTGTACATCCCCATGGCGACGCCGCCGCCCTCGGGGAACTTCGCGACCTCGAACTCCATCGGCTCGGAGCCGTCGTCCGGGGTGTAGCTGACGGTCAGCGTGCCCGGGCCGGGGACCTTGAAGTTGGTCGCCTTGTACTGGTCACCGTGGGCGTGGCGGCCGATGATGATCGGCTTCGTCCACGTCGGCACCAGGCGCGGGATGTTCTGGATGACGATCGGCTCGCGGAAGATGACGCCGCCGAGGATGTTGCGGATCGTCCCGTTCGGGGACAGCCACATCTTCTTGAGGCCGAACTCTTCGACGCGCGCCTCGTCCGGGGTGATCGTGGCGCACTTGACGCCGACGCCGTGCTTCTTGATCGCGTACGCGGAGTCGACCGTGACCTGGTCGTCGGTGCGGTCCCGCTCCTCGATGCCCAGGTCGTAGTAGTCCAGGTTCACGTCCAGGTACGGGTGGATCAGCTTGTCCTTGATGAACTGCCAGATGATGCGGGTCATCTCATCGCCGTCGAGTTCGACGACGGTGCCCTGGACCTTGATCTTGGCCATGAGCAGCGGTGCTCCTTCCGCGGATCTTCGCGTTCTTTTCCAGATGAGTCTCGCCGGTAGCGGTACAAGCGTACTGCTTGATGGGGCCGACCGGGTCAAGCAGTGGCCGGTATCAAGTCTCCACCCGGAGAATGTGGTACGGCTCACCGGGCGGAACCCGCCGGTGACCCGATCCGACCGCTCGCCGAGCGATCGTCGCGCCGACGGGTGAACCAAGGCACGATGCGATCCGTGAACTCATCATGCGGGAGGTGACGGCCATGTCGACCCATCGGTACGGCGAGTACGAAGACGATTACGAAGACTACGACGACACGACGGAAGCGCTCGACGAGCGGCCGCGCCGCGGCGTCGCCCACCTGGTCAGCGCGCTGGGCGGGCTCCTGCTCACGCCGGTCGCGCTGGGCCTGCTGAGCTGGGGCGGGCTGCGCCAGCAGCAGCTGATCCAGGCGACGCTGAGCACCAACCGCGACTCGCTGGGCATCGCGCTGCTGGCCGGCGGGGCGATCCTGCTGCTGGTCGTCGCGTCGCTCGGCGCGCTCTCGGCGGTGGGCCCGATCCTGGGCGGGCTGATCTATGGCGTCCTGCCCGGCGTCGCGGCGATGGCCGTGCCCGATTGGGGCTTCCGGCTGGTGAACCTGATGCCGAAGAGCGACATCGCGTACGGCGTCATGGACTTCCTCTTCATCGGCGGCCTGCTGGGCGTGGGGTTCCTGCTGGTCGGCAGCGGGCTGGCCAACGCGCTGGTGCGGCGGCGCCGAGAGGCCTGAACCGCGTCGATGGGATCATCGGGCGATGGGTTTGTTCACCGTCGCCGAAGCCTGCGACGAACTGGCGAAGCTGCGGCCGGTCCTCGACGAACTGGTGCGCGTCCGGGCCGACGCGGCCGAGCTCGCGGCGTCGCTGCGGCCCGGTGGGAAGGCCACCGAGCTGGGCGGGCTGCCCGAGTGGAAGGCCGCGCAGGCCCGGCTCGACGACCTGATGACGACCGTCCAGCGCACCGGCGCCGAGCTCAAGGGGTTCGCGCCGCTGCTGGTCGACTTCCCGGCCGAGGTCGACGGCGTCGACGTGCTGCTGTGCTGGCTCGAAGGTGACCGCGAGCTGGGCTGGTACCACCGCACCGACCTGGGTTTCGCCGGTCGCCGGCCCCTGAAAATCGCTGGTCGGCCCGACTAGGTTGGGTGCGTGGACCACGCATCGAGAGCTGCCCTTTTCGACGGCACGGCCGAGCGCTACGACGAAGACACCTTCCACGCCCAGGTGGCCGACGCGCTGGTCGCGCCGCTGCCGGCCGGGCCGGGGCTCGTGCTGGACGTCGCCACCGGGACGGGCTTCGCGGCGTACGCGGCGTTGCAGCTGAAGCCGTCTCGCGTGCTGGCTGTCGATCTCTCGCCGGCGATGGTGGCCCGCGCTTCGGCAAAAGCCGCATCGCTGGATCCGTCCGGGGTGATCACCTGGCAGGTCGGGCCGGCGGTGCCGATGCCGTCGCCGGACGGGTCGGCCGACGTCGTGCTGTGCGCGTCCTCGCTGCACTTCCTGGGGGCGGTCGCGTTCGCCGACTGGCTGCGGGTGCTCCGGCCGGGCGGGCGGTTGGCGTTCTCGGTGGTGTCGGGGGCGCGGTTCAAACCTTCGGGGCCGTTCGCGGCGTTCGTGCCGGGGGATTTGTCGTTTCCGCTCGAAGAGGCCGGGGCGGCGGCTTTGGCGTCTTCGGCGGGGTTCGTGGACGTTTCGGCTCGGACGTTCACCGTTGATGGCGGCGACCGGGTGCGGAGCGTGTTCCTCGTGCACGCGACGGCCCCGTGAACCTGGAGCGGTTCGCGGACGGCCACCTGACGGAGGTCACCGCGGACGGCAGCCGTGTTTCGCTGCGGCTGGAGGCGTACACGGAGTACCGGCTCGTGCCGGGCGAGGTCTCCGTGGTCGAGGTGTTCGAGCTGACCGCCGACCCGGGTGAGCTGGCGGCGGCCGGGCCGCCGGCGCCGGACCACTCGCTGGAAGAACCGTGGAGCTGGGAACACGACGGGCTGGTGACGGTCGAGTTCTTCGCGCCGCTCCGGATCCGGGTGACGGCGGCCGACTTCGAGCTGAAGCCGCTGGGGCTCGAGCCGCGACCGGTACCGCCCTCGCCGGACGCGAACCGCTGCGGCTTCGAGTCCGCGGTGGCGCTCGACCTCCCGGCCCGGCTCGGACCGGACGTGGTGTGGCGCACGTACGGCGGCGACGCGGGCACGCCCGCCGACCCCGACGGCTGGTTCCTCCAGCGCCGGGACCGGCTGGCGAGCTCACTGACCGGGGTCTTCTGCCGGATAGCGGGAGACTGGGTCACCTTCGATCGCCACGACGCCGACGAAGACCTCTGGCGGGCCGTACAGCTGCTCGGCGCGCACGCGGAGCGCGTGTGGTCGGGCAACTGCGTGTTCCGGCCCGCCGACTGGGCCGCCTGGGTGACCGCCGGGACGCTGCCGCCCGTCGAGCGGCTCAGGCCGTGAAGTGGACCTCGCCACGGGTGGCCGGGCCGTCCGGGCTGCCGCAACGCTGGACGAACGTCAGGTCCACGCCGGTCGCGTCGATGCGGTCGATCGTGAAGTCCGCGTAGTCGTCGCCGCAGCCGAAGCCGCCCGTGACCACGGAGATGCCCGGGGTCGTCGACGCCGGGTCGCTCGGGCTTCGGTAGCGCGCGCCCGTGTACGTCCCCGGGTGCAGGGACTCGCCCGCCGGGGCGCTCAGCTCGATGCGCAGGTACTCGAAGCCCGCGTCGACGTCGATCGTCAGCCTGCCGTCGTGGTTCCACGTCGCGATCTCGGCATCCGGTGCCGCGTAGTGGGCGCTGCCCTGCATCGGCCAGGCGCCCTCGTCCGAGGTGTAGTCCACCGTCCGCACCGGGTCCGCCGACGCGATCGGCACGAGCGTCAAGCCCAGCCCGGACGCCGCCGCAAAGATCACGCAGGCACGACGAAGTGAATTCACGGAACCTCCCCATCCCGAGGCCGCCTGGTGCGGCATCACGATCATGCTGGCAGCGCGACCGGGCCCGGGGATAGGTCTCAACGGTGCAATGAGGCGCCCTTGAGGATCTTGTCCACCGCGTTCTTCGGGCCGTGCACCGCCAGGCCGGCCAGTGCCAGCTTCTCCCCCGGCACCGCGCGGACCGCCGCCCGGTTGTCGACGTCGTTGCCCGTGTGGAACAGCTCGTCGGTGAAGATCGAGATCCGCAGGCCGCGGCCCAGCGCGCGGGTGTGGGCCGCCGTCAGGACGTCGCCCGTGCCCGAAAACACCATCACCGGCTGGCCGAACATCGGCAGGTACTCGGTGTCGTCGGCGTCGAAGTACGGCTCACCCATCAGCTCCGGCGTCACGTGGGCGATCCCGCTCACGAGGAACGCGGTGACGTTGAGCCGCTGCCAGGACGCCAGATCCTCGCGCAGCAGGACGGCGATCTTCGTGTCGAAGGAAGTCATGCCCCGAAGACTCGCCCGCCGGGCACGCGCGCGTCTTGTACGTTCTTGACATGGCCCACGTGGAAGCTTGGCGGCCGGCGGTCCCGGGGATCGCCGAGGTCTTCCACGCCCACTTCATCACGCACGCCTACCCGCTGCACACGCACGACACCTGGACGCTGCTGATCGTCGACGACGGCGTCATCCGCTACGACCTCGACCGCCACCACCACGGTGCCCTCGGGCCGGCCGTGACGCTGCTGCCGCCGAACGTCGCGCACGACGGGCGGGCCGCGACCAGCCACGGCTTCCGCAAGCGCGTGCTCTACCTGGAGACGTCGGTGCTGGGCGAGCACCTCGTCGGCGCGGCGGTCGACCAGCCGAGCGTCGCCGACGGGCTGCTGCGCACCCGGATCCACCAGCTGCACGCGTCGCTGGCCGAGCCGGGCGACGCGCTGGAGGCCGAAAGCCGGCTCGCGCTCGTCGCCGAGCGGCTGCGCACGCACCTGGGTCACCCGGACACGCACCCGCCGAAACGCGGGCTCGCGGACGACCTGCGAGACCTCCTCGACGCGAAGCTGCCCGAAGCGCTGACGCTGGCCGAAGCGGCCGAGACGCTCGGCGCGCACCCGGCACACCTCGTCCGCTGCTTCGGGGCGAGGTTCGGCCTGCCACCGCACCGCTACCTGACGGGCCGCCGCGTCGACAGCGCGCGCCGCCTGCTGCTCGACGGCTCCCCGGCCGCCGAGGTGGCCGCCGTGACCGGGTTCACCGACCAGGCCCACCTGACCCGGCACTTCAAGCGGTACCTGGGCACGACCCCGGCGCGGTACTCCAAGACTCGCTGACCCGGGTTGTGTCAAGATGGCCGCATGCTGCGCGAACTGCACCTGACCGGCGATCCGGCCGCCGACAAGCTGCTCAACGACGACCCGTTCGCCCTGCTCGTCGGCATGCTCCTCGACCAGCAGTACCCGATGGAGCACGCGTTCGCCGGCCCGCGGAAGATCGCCGACCGCATGGACGGCTTCTCCCTCGCGAAGATCGCCGCGACCGACGTCGAGACGTTCGTCGAGATGTGCGTCGTGCCGCCGGCCATCCACCGCTACGGCGGCTCGATGGCCCGTCGCGTGCACGCGCTCGCGGAGCACATCATCGAGAACTACGACGGCCGGACCGAGGGGCTCTGGCTCGACGGCCGCCCGAAGCCCGACGGCCCGGAAGTCCTGAAGCGGCTGCGCGCGTTGCCCGGGTTCGGTGAGCAGAAGGCGAAGATCTTCCTGGCCCTGCTGGGCAAGCAGCGTGGCATCCAGCCGAAGGGCTGGCGCGAGACGGCCGGGGCGTACGGCGACCGCGGCTCCCGCCGGTCGATCGCCGACGTCACGAGCGCCGAGACGCTCGCCGAGGTCCGCTCGTTCAAGAAGGCCGCCAAGGCCGCCGCGAAAGCGGGCTAGCGCATCCAGACGCGTAACGGCCCCAGCGGCTTCGTGCCGTGGGCCAGTGCGACCGCACCGCCACCGGCTTCGTCCACAGTGGACCCTTTCACAGCAGGCCGGCGAGTTTGTACAGGACCAGGCTTCCCGCCACCGCGACGTTGAGACTCGCCCCCGTGCCGACCATCGGGATTTCGACGACGGTGTCCAGCAGATCGAGCGCCTCCGGCGGGATGCCGGTCTGCTCGTGGCCGAGCACGGCGATCGTGCGGCCGCGGGCGGCCGGGAGGTCGCCCAGCCGCACCGCTTCCTCCGCCAGTTCGACGCCGACCACCCGCGTGCCGGCCGCTCGTTCGCGAGCCAGCCAGCCCGGTGGGTCGTGCACCCAGTGCACGCATGCCGGGCGCCGCAACGTGTTCCCGCGTCGCAGCGCCTCGGGCACCCAGGGGAACCGCGGTACCGCGAGGCACGCGCCCACCGCGTCACAGGTGCGCAGGAGGGTGCCGAGGTTCACGCCGTGCAACGGCCAGAGCGGGGCGGCCACCAGGTGGCCCCAACAGGGATGTGCCTTGGTCCGCCGGGACTTCCGCAGTTCGCTGGGCGTGCGGACCCGGACCGCGGGGCTCACCGGCGCCGAGGCGCGGCGCCTCCGATTTCGTTGGTCATGCCCGGATTCTAACCCGTTCGCCGGGACCGCGGAACGATCCGCGCTCCTACTCTGAACACGGAGGTGAAGGCCATGCACGCCGGAGTGGGAGACGCAATCCAGGTACACGGCCGTACCGTCGGGTCGGCCGAGCAGCGCGGCGAAATCCTCGAAGTCCGCGGGCCCGACGGCGCCCCGCCCTACCTGGTGCGGTTCGCCGACGGGCACGAAGCGCTCGTCTACCCCGGGCCCGACTGCGAAGTCCAGGCTCGCGCGGACTAGCCGAAGGGGCTCTTCAGCCCACCGCGACCTCTTCCCGCGGCGCGCGGACCCGGCGCCACGCCGTCCCGACGAGCACCAGCGCCACCAGGGTCAGCGCCGCGGCGACCTCGGGCAGCACCAGCGGCCCGCCGGAGTCGAGCACCGCGCCCCCGACCACCCCGGACAGCCCGACGCCGAGGTAGATCGCCGACGCGTTGAGCGAGAGCACCAGACCCGCGTGGCCCGGGGCGAGCTCGATCAGCCGGTGCTGCACCGGCGGGCTGAACGACCACGTCGCCACGCCCCACACGAACAGCGCGACCCCGGCCGCGATGGGCGTCGTCGTCGCGATCGGCAGCAGCGCCAGCACGACGGTGATCGCGGCCGTCACGACCAGCAGCGGCGTGCGCGAACCCCAGCGGTCGGTCGCCCGGCCCGCGCCGAAGTTGCCGACCGCGCCGCCGACGCCGTAGCAGAAGAGCAGCACCGTGACCGTCGTGCCGTGGACACCCGCGGTCGCGGCCAGCAGCGGTGACACGAACGTGTAGACCATGAACGCGGCGAGGCACCCGAGGACCGTCACGGCCAGCATGACGAGCACCCGCGGGTCGCGGCCGGCGGCGAAACGCTCGGCCAGGCTGACCCGCGGTGGCGCGGCGACCGACGGCAGCGCCACTCGCACGGCCAGCGCGCTCGCCAGCGAGAACGCGGCGACCAGCGCGAACGCCGTCCGGTAGCCGAGGTGCTGCGAAATGAGGCTGCCCAGCGGCACGCCGAAGATGAGCGCGACGGTCAGGCCGCCGAACACCAGCGCGACCGCGCGGCCCCGGCGTTCCGGGCTGGTCAGCTCGGCCGCGACGGCGCTGGCCGCCGGGGTGAACACCGCGGCGCCGATCGCGGTCACCACCCGGGCCAGCAGGAGCGAGCCGTAGCCGGGCGCGAGCGCGGCGAACAGGTTGCCGGCCGCGGTGACGGCGAGCGCGGCGACGAGCAGCGTCCGGCGCTCCCAGGTGCCCGTGACGGCGGCGAAGAGCGGCGAGCCGACCGCGTACGCGATGGCGAAGGCGGTGACGAGCTGCGCGGCGGCGGTGGCCGAGACGTGCAGCTCACCGGTCAGCGCCGGCAGCAGCCCGGCGACGATGTAGCCGCTGGTCCCGACGCCGAACGCGCCGAAAGCCAGCACCGAGATCCTCGAGGACGAGGGTGTGGACATGGGTGGGTCCCCCCAGGCGAGCGGGCGATTGGTTCGATGAACGTCGTAGTTCGACAACTACCGTACTACGCGGGTCCGACAATTTCGATCGGCGTCGTACAATGGGCTCATGGCCAAGACCGCCGCGCTGCCGCCGATCGTTCACCCGGAGCTGGACGAGATCACCGTCGAAGGCGTGCTCCGCGCCCTGGCCGACCCCGTACGGCTGGGCATCGTGCGCCAGCTCGCCGCGGCGGACCACGAGCTCGCGTGCGGCGCGCTGACCGTGCCGGTGACCAAGTCCACAATCACCCACCACCTGAGCATCCTGCGACAGGCCGGCGTCGTGGCCGGCCGCCAGGAGGGGACGACCCGGTTCAACTCGTTGCGGCGCAACGATCTCGACACCCTGTTCCCGGGCCTGCTGGCCGGCGTCCTGGCCGCTCCTCGCTGATCACGGCGTTACGGTGTGGATCGTCACCCGCTATCGGGATGACAACGACCCCCTTCGCTTGTTGGACTGTGCGTAGGACAGCCCACGGCGCTGGGGCCGCATGGCTGTCTTCTTTTTGTCCACGAACTGAACCGATCCAGTACCTGAGACTGAGACGGCCAAGTAATCGATTTCTCACCCTTGGAAGGAGTGCCGTGCCCGTCGCGCTGCTCGCGCTCGCCATCGGAGCCTTCGGCATCGGAACCACCGAGTTCGTCATGATGGGCGTGCTGCCCCAGGCGGCCGCCGACTTCGGCGTCGACATCCCGACCGCCGGCTACCTGATCTCCGCCTACGCCCTCGGCGTCGTCGTCGGCGCCCCGCTGCTCACCGCGGTCGCCGTCCGGCTGCCGCGCAAAACCATGCTGCTGGCCATGATGGGCCTGTTCACGCTGGGCAACGCCCTCTTCGCGCTCTCCCCGAACCAGGAGTTCGGCGTCGCGTTCCGGTTCCTCGCCGGCCTGCCCCACGGCGCGTTCTTCGGCGCCGGCGCCGTCGTCGCGTCCAGTTTGGTCGGCCCCGGCCAGCGCGCGAAGGCCGTGTCGATGATGTTCCTGGGGCTGACCCTGGCGAACGTCATCGGCGTGCCGCTGGGCACGCTGCTCGGCCAGCAGGTCGGCTGGCGCGCCACCTTCGGCGTCGTCGCCGTGATCGGCCTGGTCGCCGCCGCGGCCATCGCGAAGCTGGTGCCCCACCAGGGCCGGCCCGCCGACGCGTCGCTGCGGGGTGAGCTCGGCGCGTTCAAGCGGCCGCAGGTGCACCTCGCGCTGGCGATCGTCACCTTCGGACTCGGCGGCGTCTTCGCCTGCCTGTCCTACATCACGCCGATGCTGACCGACGTCGCCGGCTACTCGCCGTCGAACGTCACCCTGCTGCTTTCGCTGGCCGGGGTCGGCATGACGATCGGCAACCTGCTCGGCGGCCGCCTGGCCGACCGCGCGCTGATGCCGGGCCTGTACGCCGCGCTGCTGTCGCTGGCGTGCGTGCTCGGGATCTTCACGATCACCGCGCAGGGCAAGGTCGGCGCGGCGATCACGATCTTCTTCGTCGGCGTCGCCGGGTTCATGATCGGCCCGATGATGCAGGCGCGGATCATGGAGAAGGCGGGCGGCACACCGTCCCTGGTGTCGGCCGCCGTCCAGTCCGCGTTCAACATCGCCAACTCGATCGGGGCGTACCTCGGCGGGTTGGTCATCGCGGGCGGGCTCGGCCTGGTCGCCCCGAACTGGGTGGGCGCCCTGCTCGCGGTCTTCGGCCTCTCCCTGGCCATTGTCTCCGGCACCTTGGACCGCCGCGAAGCGAAAGCCGAACGGCGTGAGCTCGCGATGGCGTCCTAAGAAGACGCGAACGGGCCGCCGATGATCGTCAAGGCCACGTAGAGCACCGCGGCCGCGAGCCCGGTGTAGGTCACGATGTCGACGACCTTGCCGCGAATCGCCAGCAGCCCCGCTCGCTCGGTCGGCAGCACCGCCCGCAGCACCGCGGCGAGGAGGAGCGCGGCGCCGATCAGCGCCGCGCCCTCCCGCCAGTGGTACTGGACGATCCGCAGCGCCGCGACGGCCGCCACCAGCAGCACGGCTGCGAACGGCAGCTGGGTGAAGCGGGACTGCCGCCGGCGGTCGTGGACGTCCCGCCGGTCCTCGGTCATGGTCATCGGCCCTGGAGACCCTGGATCGAGCGCTCCGCCGCTTCGACCACGTTGCTCACGAGCATCGCCCGCGTCATCGGCCCGACCCCGCCGGGGTTCGGTGAGATCCAGCCGGCCACCTCGGCCACGTCCGGGTGAACATCGCCGGTGAGTTTTCCGTCCACGTGGGACACACCGACGTCGAGGACCGCGGCGCCCGGGGCGACCATGTCCGGCGTGATGATCCCCGGCACCCCGGCCGCGGCGATCACGACGTCGGCGCGGCGGACCTCGGCGGCGAGGTCGCGGGTGCCGGTGTGGCACAGGGTCACGGTGGCGTTCTCGCTGCGGCGGGTCAGCAGCAGGCCGAGCGTGCGGCCGACGGTGATGCCGCGGCCGACCACGGTGACCTGCGCGCCGTTCAGCTCGACGCCGTGGCGCTTGAGCAGTTCGATGATCCCGTACGGCGTGCACGGCAACGCACCCCGCTGGCCGAGCACGAGCCGGCCGAGACTGACCGGCGCGAGGCCGTCAGCGTCCTTCTCCGGGTCGATCCGCTCGAGCACGCGGTTCGCGTCCAGGTGCTTCGGCAGCGGCAGCTGGACGATGTAGCCGTGGCAGGCCGGGTCGGCGTTCAGGTCGTCGACGACGGCCTCGAGCTTCTCCTGGGTGATGTCGGCCGGCAGGTCGCGGCGGATCGAGTTGATCCCGATCTTCGCGCTGTCGGCGTGCTTCATCCGCACGTAGGAGTGCGACCCCGGGTCGTCGCCGACGAGGACGGTGCCCAGGCCCGGCGTCACCCCCTGCGCGGCCAGCGCCGCGACGCGCGGTTCGAGCTCCGCGAAAATGGCGTTCTTGGTGGCCTTGCCGTCGAGAATCTTCGCCGTCACGACGCCCATTCTGGCAAAGAGACCCCCGCGCGTCGCTTCCAGGCGCGGGTGGTCGCAGCCCGTAGAGTGATCGTCACCCCCACACGGTCCACTCGCGACGCTGCCGCGATCAAGCTGTGATCTACCGCACCTCGCATCACCCGAGGTCAGACCGGGTGCCGACGGGTCGCCGAGCGGCAAAACCCACATGCGGGGTGCACACGCGCGCGCGAACAGTCAAAATGTCCCCGTGGCACAACCGACGACGCAGCTGAACGCGACCGAGCAGGACACCCTGGTCAAGCAGATCGGACTTGCCTTGCTGCGTGCCGCCCCCCGCGACTGGCGCAAGGTCTCCGCGGAGTACCGAGCCGTCGGGAGGTACCACGAGCTGACCGGCGAGATCGTCACCGAAGACGGCACGGTGCACGAGTGGCTCGCCACCCACGACATCGCGACCCTCTTCGGACGGCTGCGCGGGGGCATGTACCGCGACGGCCGCGGAACGTGGTTCAACGCGCGCTACCAGCTCGACCACCCGTCCAGCTACAACCTCGAGTACAACCGCGACGAGCCGGTGTGGAACCTCGCGCCGCCGCCGCAGGCCTACTCGGACGAGCTGCGGATGTTCCCGCGCACCGAGGAGAACGTGCCCGAGTGGCTGATCCGGCGGATGTCCGGGCTCGGCCCGGAGCAGCCCGGGCCGCACTTCCGGATCGCGCGGATCTTCGACACGATCGGCCCCGCCGGCCGTCCGGTGATCAACCGTCCCGACCTCGAGGTCGAGGAGCAGGACCGGCTGCTGGAGTACCTCGACCACGCGCCGCTGGTCGTCACCGAGCGCGGCTACGACATCGACCGGCTGGCCGCGACGCCCGAGGCCACCGTGCCGGTCGCGTTCCACAGCGACGGCCAGTGGATCTGGCCCGCCGCGGTCAACTTCTACCTGCGCAAGTACGGCGTTTCGCCCGAGTCGGACCTGGTCGAGCACGTCCGCGCGGTCGGCTTCAAGCTGCCGCCGGTCGACGAGCCGACGCTGCAGGCCGCCGGCGCGTACCTGACCCGCGGCAACCAGCCGCCCCCGCAGCAGCAGCGCCCGGCCGGGCCGCCGCCGCAGGGCCCGCCGCCCGGCGTGCCGCAGGGCCCGCCGCCCCAGCAGGCACCCGCGGGCCCGCCGCCGACCATGGTCGCGCCGGCGGTCCCGGTCGTGCCGCCCCAGCAGCAGCACCAGGCGCCGCCCCCGCCGGTGGAAGCGCCGGCGCACGCGCCCGAGCCGGAGGCGCCGGCCGAGGAGCACGCCTACGCCGAAGAGTCCGAGTTCGCCGAAGAGGCCTACGACGACCAGGAGTTCGACGACCGCTTCGCCGAGGAGGACTCCTACGGCGAGGAGGAGTACGAGCACCCCGAGCACGCCGCCGGCTCGAACGGCACCTCACCGGAGCCGGGCCGCGTGCCCGACCTCGAGGAGACCGCGGAGTACGTCCCCGACCAGCCGATCGGACTCGAGGAGGAGCCCCACGACGGGGTGATCCGGCCTTCGCACGAGGCCGAAGACGAGTACGACGGCAAGCAGACGCCGGAGCCCGCGTCCCACCGCGAGGACGACGCGCACCCCGCGTTCGACGCCGGTTCCCACCGGGACGACGAGCCCGCGCACGCGGCCTTCCAGCCGGACCAGCAGGTCGATGACGAGCCGGCCCACGCGGCGTTCCCGCCGGGTCAGCCCCGGCGGGACGACGAGGAGCCGTTCCAGCCGCCGGAGCGGCCCGCGTTCGACCCCGGCCCGCCGACCATGATCACCCAGTCCGAGGTGCCCGGCGTCCTGCCGGTGCCGGAACCGACGGCGCCCGAGCTCGAGCCGGCCCCTCGGCCGGGCCGTCGCGCGCTGCGCCGCGAGACCCCGGACCACCCCGTGCTCGCCGGCCTGCAGACCAAGCTGGACGAGCTCGACGTGCCCGAAAGCGGCTACAAGCTGGGCGAGCCCGCCGAGCACGGGTGGAGCGTCGAGGAGGTCGAAGACGGCTGGCGCGTCGGCTGGTACGACGGCAAGCTCAGCAACCCCGCGGTGTTCGGCGACGCCGAGGACGCGGCCGCGTTCATGCTCGGCAAGCTGCTGCTCAACCCGGAGGGCCACGTGCCCGAACCGGAGCCCGAGCCGGAACCGGAGCCCGAACCCGAGCCGGAACCCGCGCCGCAGCGGGTCGTCGCGACGCTGTCGCCGGAGGTCGCGACCGGCTCGTACCCGGTCCGCAAGCCGGAGCCGGTGCCCGCACAGGAGCAGACGGCGTTCACGAGCGCCGAGGAGCTGTTCGGCGACCTGGAGGACGACGAGCCGCCGGCCCCGCCGCGTCGCCCCGCTCCGCCCGCGCCGGTCCCGGCCGGGCCGCCCCTGGGCGCGCAGCAGCAGGCCGGCCCGCCGCCCGTGGCTCCCGCACCGCCCCGGCGCGAACCGCCGTCGGCGCCGACCGTCCTGGCCGCTCCGGTGCCGCCGCAGGGTGCCCCGATGATCCCGCCGGGCACTTCGCCCACGCCGCCGCGTCGTGAAGAGCCGGCTCGCCCGGCCGTCAACGGCGGCAGTGGGGGCGGTGGCCAGCAGCAGTGGCCGATCGGGCCGATGGCCGGGGAGCCGCCGCTGACGCTGTTCCGCGGCAAGGAGCTGCGCGAGCTGCCCGCGGGCAGCGAGCTGGACCGCTTCGGCGGCCCGACCGGCAACCTGACGTACGCGGCGGGCACACCGTTCGCCGAGCGGTCCCTGGTGCCCGAGTGGGTGAACCGGCCGTACCACGTCTACCGGGTGCAGCGGCCGCTCGAGGCGCTGGCCGGCGTCGCGATCCCGTGGTTCAACCAGCCGGGCGGCGGGTCGGCGTACCTGCTCCCGGCGTCGATCGAAGAGCTCGTCGCCGAGGGCGACCTGATCGAGCTCGACCCGGGTGAACCCCCGATCGACTGAGTCCCGTCGAAGGCCCCGGCGCTGCCGGGGCCTTCGCCGTTTCAGCGGATGATCAGCCCGTGGGCGGCGGCGAAGGAGATGGCCGTCTCGACGTCGACCTCGGCGCCTCGCAGGTCGGCCTGGACCAGGGCGTTCGCGTCGAGACGCGCACCGCGCAGGTCCGCGCCGTCGAGCTTCGCGGCCTGGAGGCGGGCGCCGGTCAGGTCGCTCCCGCGCAGGTCGGCGCCGGCGAGGTCGGCCTCGGTCAGGTTGGCTTCGCGCAGCCGCAGCCCGGACAGGCCCAGCTTGCGCAGCCGCGCCTTCGAAAGCGACGCCAGCGAGAGGTCGCACTCGGTGAGGGCGATGCCGGCGAACCCGCAGTCGGCGAACGACGAGCCGAGCAGCGAGCACGACGTCCAGCGGCTTTCGATGAGCACCGTGCGGTCGAAGGTGCACGACCGGAACGCGGACGCGTCGTGCCGCGAGCGGGACAGGTCGGCCCGGCCGAACACGCAGTCGTCGAAGGTGCAGCCGCGCGTGCGCAGCCCGCTCAGGTCCGCTCCGGTGAAGTCGCACCCGGTGAACCGGCGCTTTTCCCACCACTGCCCGGACAACACCGCTTCGCGGTAGTCCTCCCCCGTCTCCAGCACGGGCCCCAGGGTGCCACACCCGCGATCAGAGCTTCACGCCCTGGACGTAGTTCATCGCCTCGACGTACTCGGGCAGCTGCGCGCGCCGCGCCATTTCGGCTTCGTCCAGGTTCTCCAGGCGGGTCTGGATCCACCACAGGTTGCCGAAGGGATCGCGCACGCGTCCGACGCGGTCGCCGAAGAACAAGACCGTCTGGCGGGTCACCTCGAGCGCACCCGCTTCGATCGCGCGCCGCTGGGTTTCTTCGCTGTCCGGCACGTAAAGCCGCAGGAACGCCGGGGTCGCGGCCCACCCGTCCGGCGAGTCGAACGCCATCACGACCGCGTCGCCGATGCGGACCTCCGCGTGGCCGATCTTCCCGTCGTCGCCGACGACGCGGCCGAGCTCCTCGGCGTCGAACGCGCGCTTCAGGAAGTCGAGCAGGCCGTCGGTGTCGTGGCCGATGATCCACGGGGTGACCGTCGTGTAGCCGTCGGGAACCATGTTTCCTCCTCGGTTGGTGATCCCGACCCTAAGATCGAAATAGGACAGATCCTGACCGCTGCATACTGGGCCCATGGGAATCCCGCTGCGGCCGGTGGCGGCGCGGTCGGTGTACCGCGAAGTCGCGCCGCCCGTCGCGCTCGCCGGAGTCCTGGCCTGCGGCTGGCACGGGCACACCGGCTGGGCGCGGCCGCTGCGCGTGCTCCCGGACGGCTGCGCGGACCTCGTGTGGGACGGCGACGCGCTCGCGGTGGTCGTCACCGTCGGCGCTCCCCTGCGGCTGTGGGTGCCGGCGTCGGCCTCCCGCGTCGGCGTGCGGCTGCGGTGCGGGGCCGCGGCCGCCGTGCTGGGCACGGCGATGCCGGAGCTGCCCGCCGGTGCCACCCGGCTGAGCGACCTCTGGGGCGCGGACGCCCGCCGCGCCGAAGAAGCACTGGCCACGACCGCCGATCCCGATGCCCAGCGCGGAATCCTCGAGACGCTCGTCGCCCGCCGGAGTGCGACGCCGGACCGGCGGGTGCTGGCCGCCGTGCGGGCCCTCGGCGCGACCACGCGGACGTCCGAGGTCGCCGTGGGGATCAGCGAACGCGCGTTGCGGCGGCACTTCGTCCACGCCGTCGGCGCCGGGCCGAAGCAGCTGCAGCGCGTCCGGCGGTTCCAGCGGTTCCTGCGCCTGCTCGAACCCCTGGCCGCCGGGCGGACGTCGCTGGCCGGCGTCGCCGCCGAACTCGGGTACGCCGACCAGTCCCACCTCGGCCGCGAATGCCGTCGCCTGTCCGGTTCCTCCCCCGCGGCACTCGTGCGGGTGGCCGAAAAGTTCCAGACGGCCACCGCGCCCGCACGCCAAGATCGGGCGCATGTTCCGAGTCACCATCGCGGTGCGCGCTGACGACCTCGACGTCAACGGCCACGTCCGCGGCCCGGCCTACCTCGCCTACGCCGACCACGCGCGCTGGGTGTGCGTGCGGGCGGCCGGCATCGACCCGGCCGAGCTGACCGCGCGGCGGATCGGCCCGGTGAACCTGGAGACGACCGTGCGGTTCCACCGCGAACTCGTCCCCGGCGGCGAAGTGTCCGTCAGCTGCGCGTTCCAGTGGGGCGAGGGGAAGACTTCCCTGGTGGTGCAGGAGTTCCACGCGCCGGACGGCACGCACGTCGCTTCGGTTACGTCGGTGTCGGGCCTGCTGGACCTCGATCGGCGGCGGCTGCTCCCCGACCCCGGCGCGTACTGGCTGGAGCTGGCCGCCCACCCGGAACTGCTGGGCCTGGCGCCGAAAACCGGGTGATCTTTCCCGGCCCGCTCACTACGGTGACACCGTGCCCGACCACGACTACGTCGATCCCTACCTCGCCTCGCTCTACGACACGATGAACCCGCGCGAGAGCAGCGGCGACTTCGCGTTCTACCTGCCGATGATCATGGCCGCGGAGTCGGTCCTCGACGTCGGCTGCGGCACCGGTTCCCTGCTGCACTGGGCGCGCGAGTCGGGCCACGAAGGACGGCTCGTCGGCCTCGATCCCGCTGAAGGCATGCTGATCCAGGCCCGCCGCCGGGACGACGTCGAGTGGGTGCACGGCGATTTGTCGACCGCCGCCTGGGACGGCGAGTTCGACTTCGCCGTGATGACCGGGCACGCGTTCCAGGTGCTGCTGACCGACGACGAGCTCCGGACGGCGTTCTCGGCCGTCCGCCGCGCACTTCGGCCCGGTGGCCGGTTCGGGTTCGACACGCGCAACCCGGCCGCTCGGGCCTGGGAGCGCTGGACTCCGCGGAATGTGTCGGAAGCCGGTGGAGTGCGGTCGTGGAACGACGCGGGCCCGTTCGAGAACGGGTACGTCACCTTCAAAGCGACGTACGAAAGCCCGAGCTGGGACGCGCCGCAGTACAGCGAAAGCACGCTGCGCTTCCTCGACGTTCCTTCCCTGGGCGAGTTCATCGAGGACGCCGGGCTGGTCGTCGACGAGCAGTACGGCTACTGGGACAGGACGCCGGTGACCGATGACAGCCCGGAGATCGTCACGATCGTGCGGCGCCCGCTCACCTGAAGTCCCGCGACTTCGCCTTGATCCGCATCGGCAGCGCCTCGACGCGGTCGGCGAGGACGCTGACCACGCCGTCGGCCTTCTCCACCACCCCGCGGATCAGCAGCGCCGGGCTCGCGCGCGCGACGCGGTGGTAGCGCTGCCACAGGCCGAGCGTGCAGATCACGTTGACCATCCCCGTCTCGTCCTCGATGTTGAGGAAGGTGACGCCGCCCGCGGTCGCCGGGCGCTGCCGGTGCGTGACGGCGCCGCCGATCAGCACGCGCGCGCCGTCTTCGAGGCCGGCCAGGCCGTTCGCCGGGACGACGCCGAGCGCGTCGAGGCGGTCGCGGATGAACTCGGTCGGGTAGCTGTCCGGTGAGACGCCGGTGGCCCAGACGTCCGCCGCGGCGAGGTCGAGGCCGTCCATCCCCGGCAGCACCGGGGCCTGCCCGCCGACCAGGCCCGGCAGCTTCTCCGGGCGTTCCCCGGCGACGGCACCCGCGGTCCACAGCGCCTGCCGGCGGTCGCCGCCGAACCCGGCGAACGCGCCGGCCGTGGCGAGCGCCTCGATCTGCGGGGTCTTCAGCCGCACGCGGCGGGCGACGTCGGCCATGTCGGTGTAGTCGCCGTTTTCCTGTCGTTCGGCGGCGATCCGCTTCGCGACGTCCTCGCCGATCATCCGCACGGTGCTCAGCCCGGTGCGCACAGCGTGTCCCTTGTCCGGCAACGGTTCCAGCGTCGCGTGCGGCAGGCTGCGGTTGATGTCCGGGCCGTGCACGGTGACGCCGTGGCGCCGCGCGTCGGCGACCAGCGACTGCGGCGAGTAGAAGCCCATCGGCTGCGCGCGCAGCAGGCCCGCGAGGAACGCGTCCGGGTGGTAGAGCTTGAAATAGGCGCTCGAAAACACGAGGTGCGCGAAGCTCAGCGCGTGACTTTCCGGGAAGCCGAAGTTCGCGAACGCCTTGAGCTTCAGGAAGATCTTCCCGGCGAGCTCCGTTTCCACGCCGTTCGCGGCGGCGCCTTCGAGGAAGCGCTGCCGCAGCCGCTCCATCTTCCGTTCCGAGCGCTTCGACCCCATCGCGTGGCGCAGCTGGTCGGCCTCCGCCGCGGTGAAGTTCGCGACGTCCAGGGCGATCTGCATCATCTGCTCCTGGAACAGCGGCACGCCCTTGGTCTTGTGCAGCGCGTTTTCCAGCAGCGGGTGGTCGTACTCCCAGCTTTCGCGGCCCTGCTTGCGGCGGATGTAGGGGTGCACCGAACCGCCCTGGATCGGGCCGGGGCGGATCAGCGCGACCTCGACGGCGAGGTCGTAGAACTCCCGCGGCTCGAGGCGGGGCAGGGTCGCGAGCTGGGCCCGGCTTTCGACCTGGAACACGCCGATCGCGTCGGCGCGGCACAGCATGTCGTAGACCTTCTGGTCGGTGAGGTCCAGCTCGGCGAGGTCGATCTTCTCGCCCTTGTGCTCCTCGACGAGGTCGAGCATGTAGTGCAGCGCCGAGAGCATGCCGAGGCCGAGGAGGTCGAACTTGACGAGCCCGGCGGCGGCGCAGTCCTCTTTCTCCCACTGGATGACGCTGCGGTCGGCCATCCGCGCCCACTCCACCGGCACGACCTGGCTCACCGGCTCGTGGCACATGACCATCCCGCCGGAGTGGATGCCGAGGTGGCGCGGGAAGTCCTCGAGGGCGAACGCGAGCTGCACGACGTCGTCCGGGATGTCGTGGTCGTGGTCCTTTTCGGTGGTGCGCAACGATCCCCAGCGATCGATCTGCTTGCTCCAGGCGTCTTGCTGGCCCGGCGAGTAGCCGAGGGCGCGTGCGGCGTCCCGGACGGCGGACCGGGCACGGTAGGTGATGACGTTCGCGACCTGGGCGGTCCGCAGGCGGCCGTGTTTTTTGAAGACGTACTGGATGGCCTCCTCGCGGCGGTCGGACTCGATGTCGAGGTCGATGTCCGGGTAGCCGTCGCGGTCCGGGGCGAGGAAGCGCTCGAAGAGCAGCTTGTTGGCCACCGAGTCGACCTTCGTGATGCCGAGGGCGTAGCAGACGGCCGAGTTCGCGGCCGAGCCCCGGCCCTGGCAGAGGATTCTGTGTTCGTTGCAGAAGCGGACGATGTCCCAGACGATCAGGAAGTACCCGGGGAAACCGAGCTGCTCGATGATCTCGAGTTCGTGCTCGATCTGTTCGCGTGCCTTGTCCTCGTGCGGTTTGCCTTTGAAGCGCTCGTCCACGCCCTTCCGGGTGAGCTCGCGGAGGAAGGTCGTCTCGGTGTGGCCCTCGGGGACGTCGAAGGGCGGCAGCTCCGGGGCGATCAGCTTGAGCGGGAAAGCGCATTCCATGCCGAGGAGGGCCGAGCGTCGGACGGCACCGGGGTAGCGCCGGAACAGGACGTCCATTTCGGCGCCGCCGCGGAGGAAGGCGGTCCCGGCCGCGGGCAGCCAGCCTTCCAGCTCGTCGATGCCCCGGCGGGCGCGGATGGCGGCGAGCGCGTCGGCGAGCGGAGCGCGTTCCGGCCGGGCGTAGTGCGCGGCGGTGGTGGCGACGGTCGGGAGGTGCAGCTCGCCGGCGAGCTGCGTCAGGACGTCGTTGTGCGTGCTGTCGAGGGGTTGGCGGTGGTCGGTGAGCTCGACGTAGACGTTGTCCTGACCGAACCGCTCGACGAGTTCTCGCAGTTTTTCCGCGGCGGCTCCGGGGCCGTTCGTGACGAGGGCGGAGCGCACGGCGCCCTTGCGGCAGCCCGTGAGGACAACGCACTGCCCGGCGACCTCCTCGGCGACCGCACCGAGGTCGTAGCGCGGTTTGCCCTTTTCGGCGTCCTCGTGGATCTGGCCGGCGGTGATGGCGCGGCAGAGGGCCCGGTAGCCCTGGTCACCGCGGGCGAGCAGGAGGAGGTGCTCGCCTTCGGGGTCGGCAACGCCGTTCTGCGGGTTCCGGAGGCCGAAGCTGAGCTCGGTGCCGAAGACGGTGTTGACACCCAGTTCCCGCGCGGCTTCGGCAAAGCGCACGACGCCGTACATGCCGTCGTGGTCGGTGAGGGCGATGGCATCGAGCTGCAGACGAGCGGCTTCCTCGACGAGCTCCTCGGGGTGGCTGGCACCGTCGAGAAAGCTGAAGTTGGAGTGGCAGTGCAGCTCGGCGTAGGGGACGCGGACGGTCTCGCCGCCATCGTCGTTGCGCCGGGTGGGGAGGTCCTCGGGCCGCTGGTAGGTCTCGCGCCGCCGGCCCCAGGCGGGGCTGTCCCCGTGGTCCCCGGGAGGCACCTCGCCGGCAAGGCTGCGGGCGAGGTCCTTCCAGCGGACGGGTGGGTTGTTCCAGCCCATCTAGCGACTCCCGGGCTCGTGCTCTTCGGGCAGGTGCCCCTCCCGGCGGCGGCGGTGCCAGCTGCTGGGGTGATTCCAGCGGCTGCGTGCTTCGGCTTCGGTTTCGAGGTGGGGCCGGGGCTCCGCGGGTTCCTCGCGCGACCGTCCCGAGGGGTGGTTCCGGCGGCTGCGGACTTCGGCTTCGCTCTCGCGGTGTGGCCTGGGCTCCGCGGCTTCCTCACGCAACCGTCCCGACGGGTGGTTCCGACGGCTGCGGGCCTCGGCTTCGCTCACATGTCGAGGCTCCGCGGCGTCCTCACGCAACCTTCCCGACGGATGATTCCGGCGGCTGCGGGCCTCGGCTTCGCTCTCGCGGAGCGGCCGGGGCTCCGCAGCTTCCCCACGCAACCGCCCCGACGGGTGGTTCCGGCGGCTGCGGACTTCGGCGTCGCTCATCCGGCAGCCGTTCTCCCGCGACGAGCGCGGCACCGGCAGCACGATCACCGGGCACACCCACTCTTCCTCGGCGTCGGGTTGGCCGGCAGGCAGCTGCCCGCGAACCGACCACCTTTCGCCCGAGTCGGGCTCGGGTGCAGGCGTCCGGTCAGCCGCAACCCGCGGGTCACCGCTCGCGGACCCGAGCGGCGGCCGCTCACCAGCCAAACCCTCGTGGGCCGCCGGCGCGGGAAGCTGCTCGCCAACCACCCAACCGCCGTCAGCCGCCGGGGCCAGAGGGCGCTCACCAGTCGAACCCCCGGGCGCCGGCAACTGCTCGTCGGCCGCCCAGCTGCCCTCGGTGGCGGGCGCCGGGGCGGGTACCTCGCGCAGCCACTCTCGCTCCTCTTCCGCCCTTCGGGGCGTTGTCCCCGGCTCTGCGCGCAGCCAGGCTCGGAGCTTTCGTGCGTAGTCCTCGTCCATGCTCAGTCGTACACTCCCTCGACCGTCCACAGTGGATTTTCCGTGCCCGCGCAGTGCAGCAGCACCGCGTCGGGCGGGTCGTCCGGCTCGCCCGCGAGCAGCAGCTGGAGGCGTGCCCGTGGCGGACCCGGTCTTCGGCGGTCGCCCGCCAGGGGCCACGGCCCTGCCCACCCCACGACCTCCCGGTGCGGGCCGCCGGTGATGCTCAGACCGCGCGGGACCGCCGTGAGCTGGTCGCGCGGCGTGATGCCGACCGGCCTGCTCTCGGCGTCGAAGACCTGGGCCGGCACCGGGCGGTCGAGGACCGTCGCCGGGGACGGTGCCGGCAGCCGTCCCGGCCAGGTCGCGTCCGCCGGCGTCGTCCGCTCGCGCGGGTCGCCCCAGGGCACCAGCCGGACGCGGCCCGCCGGGTCGCGGCCGCCGTCGAGCACCGGCGTCACCACACCTTCCGGCCCGAGCAGGCCCTGGACCCGCACGAACGCCCGCGCCGCGCGTTCGTCGTCCTCGGCGGAACGACCGTTCTGCCACAGGTCGAGCTGCAGCGACCGTCCTTCGACGACCTCCTCGGGTTCCAGCCGCAGCCGCACCACACCCGACGTCGGACGGTGGCCCGGCGCGTCGCGCAACCAGCCTTCGAACTGCCAGCGCACGCGGTCGGCGACCCCGGTGGGCGTCAGCGGTTCCGCGCACCGCCACGCGCGGCCGAGGTGTTCGCCCTCTTCGGTGACCGCGTAGATGCCGAGCCGGGTGCAGGCCAGGCCGTGCCCGGCCAAGCCGGCGCAGAACCGCGTCGCGAGGCCCTTGGCGAGGAACGCCGCGACGTCGACCCGCTCGACGACCGGGTCGAACTCCTCGGTGAGCGTCAGTTCGGGCGGCGGGCTCCGCCGCAGCGGCGGACGTTCGGAGCGGCCCCGCGCCAGCCGATGAGCGAGGACGCCGCCCGCGCCGAACCGGTTGACAACGTCACGCTCCGGAAGCTCCGCGAACGCGCCGAGCGTCCGCAACCCGAGCCGTCGCAACAGGTCGACGAGCTCCGCGCGTTCGGCGCCCGGCTGGTCGAGCTCGGTGATGGGCAGCGGAGCGAGGAACTCGGCGACGCGCCCGGGTTCGACGAACGCCCCGCACCGGGCGGCGAGCGTCGCGGCGAAGAGCCCTTCGGCGACACCGACCTGGCACTCGACGCCCGCCGCGGCGGAGACGTCGTCGACGAGCCGTTCGACGAGGGCGTGCTCGCCACCGAAGTACCCGGCGGCGCCGTCGACGGGAACCGCGACGAGCCCCGGCCGCACAACCTCGACCCCGACGACGAGTGTCTCGACAGCCCGAGCGACGGCTTCGAAGAGCCGCGCGTCCCGGCCGTCATCGGCGGCGAAGACGGCCAGGTCCGGACAGTTCGACTGCGCCTCCCGCCGCCGCATCCCCCGCCGGACACCATTGCGCCGGGCAACGGCATTGCTGGCGACGACGCGGTTCGCACTGAAAACAGCGGCCGGCGCGGTGACGGGAACCCCATCGACGGCCGAGGCGGCGACCACGGGCCAGTCCGGGCACCAGAGGACGAGCATCCGGGTGGCGAGGTCCGAGGAGCGACGTTGCGCGGGGACGGTCATGAGGCCTCCCCGCGCGAGTGGCGAAAGCCGGACGGGCAGGCGTGACCGAGAGGCCGACACGCGTGATTGGACGGTCGACACGCGTGATTGAAGGGTCGAAACGTGCGCTCAGAGGGCCGACCCGCGTACCCAGCGGGACGACTCGCGTACCCAGACGGACGACACGCGTGATTGAGCGGACGACACGCGCATCTGGCTGGCCGACACGCGTACCCAGGCGGACGACACACGTACTCAGCGGGACGACACGCGTGCCTGGGTGGACGACACGCGGACTTGAGCATCTCGGGGCCGGCCGGGGCGGGGGTCCACTTTGGACTGGGCGTCATGCCGTGGCCTCGTCCTGGACGGGGACGGGACGTGCCGCGGGGGCGATCGAGCCCGCGGGGCCGGGGAGCGTGAGCGAAGCCGAGGCCGGGCGGGCCGCCGCGCCGCGGCCGTGGACCCGGACCGAAACCTGCCGCGAACGCAAGTGGCCGTAACCGTCCGCGAGGCCGGACCACGCCGAAAACCGGCACGACAGCTCGACGTCCGCCGCCGGCCACGCGCCGGATGCCAGCAGCACCGCCCCGCGGTGCCGGGCGCGGGCCGACAGCCGCCGCGCCACGGCTGCCTGCACCTTGTCCGCGTTGACCACCACCAGGTCCACGCCGTCGAGCAGCGCCGCGACCACCGCCGGGAGCTCCGGGCCCGGACGCGGGACCAGCGCCACCCGGGCGAGGTCCACGCCGTACTCGGCCGCCGCCGCCAGCCCCAGCGACGGCAGACCGGCCACGGCCGCCCACGACCCGGCGGCGGTGGCCTCGGCGAGCAGCGCCAAGAGCAGCGACGTCCCCCCGTGTACCGCCACCGTGCTCCCGCGCCGGAGCCCGCCCGCGGGCAGCAACCCGGCGAGCGCCGGGACGACCGGGAGCACCTTCCCCGTCGCCCGCGCCCGCTCGGCCTGCGCCGCGACCCGGCTCGCCGTGCTGACCCCGGGCAGGGCCGCCAGCCGGGCCACCGGCGGCTCCACCACAGCGGTCACCGCACGCACCTCCCCACCACGGACTAGGCCGGCGGTCGGGCCTCTCCCAAAACTCGACCGACGGCACTGGTTCGCCGCGGGGAAGGCGGCGGTTCCACGTCGAACACTTGTTCGACGTGGACAAGTCAACCGCGAACCACCCGACGTGTCAAGTCACCCACTGGTGGGACAGGAAACGCCGGGAAAGGCTCACCCGCCAGGGAAATGAAGTTGCCCACGCCGAACCCCGATCGCTAGACAGTGCCGCGTGGAGCTCACCGAAGCCCGGCTCGAAGACTGCCCGGAACTGCTCGTCCTGCAACGCTGCTGCTGGGTCCAGGAGGCCGTCCTCAACGACACCCTCGACATCCCCGCGCTGCACGAAACCCTCGAGGACATCCGCGACTGGACGAAGACCTGGTCGACGTGGGTCCTGCGGCAGGACCACCGGCTCGTCGGCGCGGTGCGGGCCCGCCTCGAAGGCGACTGCTGGGAGCTGGGCCGGCTGATGGTCGCGCCGGACCTCGCCGGCCGCGGGCTCGGCCGCAGGCTGCTCGAGCACGCGGAGGCGCACGCACCCGCCGAGGCACGCCGGTTCGCCCTGTTCACCGGCGCCCGCAGCGCCCGCAACATCACGCTCTACCAGCGGGCCGGCTATCAGCTCACCGACGCGCCCGACGCCGGCGGCCACATCAGCGGCGCCGTGTATCTCGAGAAAGAGGTCACACAGCGCTAAAAACCCGGTCCGCCCGCCTGACGCTGTGGCGTCGGCTAGATTCGCCGGTGGACTTCTGGGGGTGGGCGATGACCGTACGGCCGGCTCTGTGGATCGCCGGCGCGCTGGTCGCGGCGGGTGCGGCGCTGACCGTCGTGCTCACCGCGGGCGGCGGCGTGCCCGGCGCCAAGGCCGCGGCCCCCGGGCCGACGACGATGGGCGTGGAGTGGCGCTCGTTCCGCGCCGACGTCACCGGGATCCGCCCCGGACCGGACGACACCAGCCTGTTCGTGCAGGTCGCCCTGCCCGGCAAGGACCCCGGCTGTGTCCAGGACCCGCGCATCGAGCAGGTCGTGGAGACCAAGACCGACGTCCGCGCCGACGTCGTCTACTCGACCCGGCCCGCCGCGGGCGGCTGTCAGGACAAGGTGCCCGCGGAGCTGCGGCTGGCCACGACCACCCCGGTCGCGAACCGCACGGTGATCCTCAACGGCGACAACGGCAACGCCTGGCACAAGCTCGGCGCCGGCTGGGGCCACTGCGCTCCCCAGGGCACCTGCGCCCCGCCCGCCGACCACTGCGACCCGGCCTGGATCGGCGCCGCGGTGTCCGCGACGGGCGCCCAGAGCGCGGGCACGACCCGCGGCTGCGACCCGAACTGGCTGGTCCTCGACCTGCCGGCGCGCCAGACCGAGCCGCCCGCTCGCACGGTCTTCCGCTGGAACGACTCCGGCTGGACGTCGTTCGCGCAGGTCAAGTCGGCCGGCTGCCAGGAGATCCGGGCGGCCGAGCCGAAGTTCCCGGTCGCGCTCTGCAAGGCACTGCCCGCGCCCGCGTGACCGGCATCGCGCTGCGCCCCTTCCGCGAAGAGGACCTGCCGATCCTGGACCGGTTCGCGACCGACCCCGCGGTACTGGGTGCCCACCAGTGGACCGGGTTCGCGGACCCGCGGATCCGCCGGCGTCGCTGGGCCGACGACGGTTACATCGGCCCGCGCGACACGGCGCTGGCCGTGACCGCGGACGACGTCGTCGCCGGCATGGCGAGCTGGGAAGCCGCCGACCGCGGCGGGCCCGCGGGAGGCTGCTTCGAGATCGGCCTGACGCTGCTGCCGGAGCACCGTGGCCACGGCGTCGGCCTGGCCGCGCACCGGCTGCTCGTCGCGCACATCTTCTCGGTCACGCGCGCCCACCGGCTCGAGGCGTTCACCGACGGCGGGAACGCCGCCGAGCAGAAAACGCTGGAGCGGGCGGGCTTCCACCGCGAAGGCGTGATGCGCGAGGTCACCTGGCGCGACGGTGGTTGGCGCGACGAAGTGATCTACGCGCTGTTCCGCCCTAGCGCAGCTTCTTGACGATCTCCGCGCCGACCGCCTTCACGGCGTCGTCGGTCTCCTGCTGCGGCATCGGCGAGTTCGAGAAGAACCCCTTGTCCCAGCCGGACACCTCGACGATGACCACCGTCGTGCCCTTCAGGACGTGCAGTTCGGAACCGCTGAACGCGCTCTTCGTGACCAGCCGGACCAGCGCCGCCTTGTCGCCGATGCCCTTCACGTCGGTCGGCGGGACCTCCGGCGCCTTCGGCTGGTACAGCTGGTTCGCCGATTCGCGGGCGCCCTCCCCGGAGTACCCGGTGATGCGGACGCTCAGCGTGGCGTCGCGGACGTTCTCGTCGGGCCCGGGCTTCCAGCTGCAGTTGACCTGCTTCAGGCCGGGCACGTTCGCGGTGCCCGGGCCGCCCAGCGCGAAGCTCGGGAAACCCGCCTTCTCCAGCGTCTGGGCCGGGACCTGGCACTCGGCGGGCACCGGCGACGACGACGGTGCCGCGCCGGTGCTCGCGAAGTAGTCGCTCGCGAAGATCGCACCCGGGATGCCCACGCCGAGCAGCACCACCACCGCGCCGACGATCCCGAGGATCAGCCCGGTCCGCTTCTTCTTCGGCGGCCGCATCGGCGGGCCGTAGCCCGGCGGCGGATATCCCTGCTGCTGCGGATAGCCAGGCGGCGGGTAGCCGGGCTGCTGGGGATACGGCCCCTGCGGCCCCGGCTGTCCCTGTCCGTACGGCGGTGGTGGTTGCTGCATCGAGCCCTCCCTCTCGAAGCGAAGCCGGGGTCAGTGCGCGAAGTGGCGCGTCCCCGTCAGGTACATCGTGACGCCCGCCTTCTCCGCGGCCGCGATCACCTCGGGGTCGCGGACCGAGCCACCGGGCTGCACGACCGCCCGCACACCGGCCTCGACCAGCACCTCCAGGCCGTCCGGGAACGGGAAGAACGCGTCAGACGCGCCCACCGAACCCTTGGCCCGGTCGCCCGCCCGCGAGACCGCGAGCCGCGACGAGTCGACGCGGTTGACCTGGCCCATGCCGACGCCGACGGTCGCGCCGTCGGCGGCCAGCAGGATCGCGTTCGACTTCACCGCGCGCAGCGAGCGCCACGCGAACTGGAGGTCGCGCAGGGTCTGCTCATCGGCCGGGGTGCCGGTCGCCAGCGTCCACGAAGCCGGGTCGTCGCCCGGTGCGTTGATCGCGTCGACGGTCTGCACCAGCACGCCGCCGGAGATCTGGCGGAACTCGATCGGTGACGCCGGGACCTCGGGAAGCTTCAGCAGCCGGATGTTCTTCTTGCGCTGCAGGATTTCCAGCGCCTCGGCGTCGAAGTCCGGCGCCAGCACGACCTCGGTGAACACCTCGGCGATCTGCTCGGCCGCCTCGCGGCTGACCGGCCGGTTCGTCGCGATGACGCCGCCGTAGGCCGAAACCGGGTCACACGCGTGCGCCTTGCGGTGCGCCTCGGCGATGTCGGTGCCGACCGCGATGCCGCACGGGTTGGCGTGCTTGATGATCGCGACGGCGGGCCCGTCGAAGTCGTACGCGGCCCGGCGGGCGGCGTCGGTGTCGACGTAGTTGTTGTAGGACATGGCCTTGCCGTGCAGCTGCTCGGCGTGCGCCAGCCCGGCCCGGTGTCCCTTGTACAGTGCGGCCTTCTGGTGCGGGTTCTCGCCGTAGCGCAGCACCTCGCCGCGTTCCCAGCTGATGCCCGAGAACTCGGGGAAGCCGGAGTCGTCCGCGGGCGCGTAGACGTTCGAGAACCACGAAGCGACGGCGATGTCGTAGGACGCCGTGTGCGCGTACGCCTGCGCGGCGAGGCGCTTGCGGTCGGCGAGGTCGAAGCCGCCCTCGGCGACACGCTCCAGGACCCAGCCGTAGCGGGCCGGGTCGACGACGACCGCGACGCTGCCGTGGTTCTTCGCGGCCCCGCGGACCATGGCCGGGCCGCCGATGTCGATGTTCTCGACGCAGTCCTCGGGGCTCGCGCCGGAGGCGACGGTCTGCGTGAACGGGTACAGGTTCACGACCAGCAGGTCGAACGCCGCGATGTCCAGCTTGCGCAGCTGCTCGACGTGGTCGGGGTTGCCCTGGTCGGCGAGCAGCCCGGCGTGCACGTTCGGGTGCAGCGTCTTGACGCGGCCGTCGAGCGATTCGGGGAAACCGGTGACGTCTTCGACCGGCGTGACCGGGACACCCGCGTCGGCGATGGCCTTCGCCGTGCCGCCGGTGGAGACGATCTCGACGCCGGCCGCGTGCAGGCCGGTCGCGAGGTCCAGCAGGCCCGCCTTGTCCGAGACGCCGATCAGCGCCCGGCGGACCGGGCGCCGTCCCAGGTCAGTGCTCACGAAATGTCACCTTTCGTCCGTCCACGGCGCAGCCGCCGCGGCCGAGTCGCTCGATCGTTTCCACCAGCAGCCTGCGCTCGACGGCCTTGATCCGTTCGTGCAGGACGTCTTCGGTGTCGTCGTTTTCCACGACGACGGCTTCCTGGGCGATGATCGGCCCGGTGTCGACCCCGGCGTCCGCGAAGTGCACGGTCGAGCCGGTGACCTTGACGCCGGCCTCCAGCGCGTCGCGCACCGCGTGCATCCCGGGGAACGACGGGAGCAGCGCCGGGTGCGTGTTGACCACCGTGAACCGGCCGAGGAACTGCTCGCCGAGGATCTTCATGAACCCGGCGGAGACGACGAGGTCGGGCTGGTAGGCCCCGACGGCCTCGGTCAGCGCCTTGTCCCAGGCCGCGCGGTCGGGGTGGTCCGCGACGCGGACGGTGAACGCCGGGATGCTCATGCGCTCGGCGCGGGTCAGCGCTTCGATGCCGGTGCGGTCGGCGCCGACGGCGATGACCTTCGCCGGGAAGCCGGACCGCCCGGTGGCGTCCAGCACCGCCTGCAGGAGGGTGCCGGAACCCGACGCGAGCACGACGAGCTTCACCGGAGTGGGCAGGTCCAACCGTTGAGACAGAGCGGGCTCCTTGCCGCGGGCGGTGCGCAGCCGGGCGCACGGCGCTTCACCAGGTCACGTCAACCCTAACGGTCGGTCTCGGCCGCCTCGACGTCGCCGCAGGTCTCGGTGCCTCCGGTCACAACCTCGTCGGCTTCGGGGACCTCGTCGGCCGGTTCTTCGAGACCGAGCTCGGCGTCGGCTTCGGCGTCGAACTCCGCGTCCTCGTCGGGTTCTTCTTCGGTTTCTTCTTCGGTCTCTTCGTCCTCTTCGGACTCTTCGAGTTCCTCGACGGCCTCGGCGGCTTCGTCGACGTCGACGTCTTCGGCGTCCGAGAAGGCTTCGTTGTCTTCGAGCGCTTCGGGCGGCGCGGGCGGCTCGTGCTCACCCGCGAAGAACGCCGTGAACGCGCCCGGGATGACGATCCAGCAGAACGCGACGACCGACGCGACGCCGACCGGGACGCTCACCGGGTCGAACGCGCCGTCGCCGAGCCGACCGCCGGACAGCGTGCCCAGCAGGACGCAGCCGAGCGCGACCACCGCGCCGGCCACCGCGACCGTCCGGATGCGCTGCGCCGGGTCCGCGTCGACCTTGCGCAGCGACCAGCCGACGAGCACGCCGGTCGCCGCGGGCAGGACCAGCAGCGCCGGCCACCACGCCGCGTGGTGCTCGGGCAGGCCGCCCAGCAGCGGCACGCCGGGGACGGCACCGCCGCGGTAGCCGAACATCCCGACGTTCAGGTCGCCGATCGAGAAGCCGGGGCCGGTGACGAACGACAGCACGGCCGTCACGGCGTTCGGCAGGTACAGCACCGACAGCAGGAACATCCCGAAGCTGCTGCCGAGCGCGGGCTCGTACATGTCCGCCACCGTCCGCCAGGACAGCGCGGTCGCGACGGTGAACACGGCGGCCCCGCAGGCCACCAGCACCGCGAGCCCCAGCGCACCGGCCCGGACCCCGCGCAGGGCGAGGGGGTCGAGGCGCTCGGCGACGACGTCCGGCAGCCCGCAGCACCGGACGATGCCCACCGCCGAAGCCGCCGCGGCGAGCAGCCCGGGGACGGCGAAGGCGACCAGCGGGTTCGCCGACACCGACGAGCCCTGCGCGCAGAGCGCGATGACGAGCCCGAACAGCGCGTGCGCGCCGGTGATCGTCGCGAACACCGGCAAGGCCTCACGGGGTGTCCGGTAGCCCAGCCGCACGACGGCACCGGACGCCGTCCGCGCGGCCAGCGCGAGCGCGCCCAGCGTCGGCAGCAGCGGCAGCACGCCGAGCGGGTGCACGCCGAGGTCGAGCCGCACCTGGTGCGCGGCGAGCCAGCCGGGCCCGGCGGCCAGCAGCACGCCGGTGCCGGAGAAGACGGTGCGCGGGGCGGTGAGCGCCACCAGCGTCAGCACGGTCGCCACGGCGGCGTAGCCGGTGACCAGCGGGCCGAGGGCGGCGGCGAGCAACACCCGCACCCGCGCCGCCCCGGAGAGTTCGACGTCGGGTTCGAGGTCGCCCACCGGCTCCTCGCGGGAGTCGGTGAGCAGGTCCATGATCCGCACCCTGACATCCGGGCTGGTCCGACCGGGTGAGCCACGCCGCCGCCGGGCAGCGTGGGGAAGCTAACCCACCCGGTCGAGTAACCCCCGGAGTGCAAGACACCCGCTGTGACACAGAGCGTCACAGCGGGTGCCGGGAACTACGTCAGCTCTTGCCGAAACCGCCGGGCGGCGTGTGCGGGTTGTCCCCCGGCGGCTGCTGGAAGAACGAGCCCTGCTGCGGGGCGTACGTCGTGGCCTGCGGCCCCGGCGGCGGCGTGGTCGAGGGCGGGTTCGGCGAGCCGTACTGGCCCGGTGTGAACGGCGGCGACGGCTCCCCGGCCTGAGAAACGGGCCCGTGCCCCGGCTGCTGGCCGTACTGCTGACCGGGCTGGCCGTACTGCTGCTGGCCGGGCTGGCCGGCCTGGCCTGCCTGTCCTGACGGTCCGGGCTGGCCGTACTGGCCGCCGTAGGACGGCGCGGCGGGCTTCGGCGCCGGCGGCTTGACGACGTCGTACTCGATCAGCACCGCGCCGACCGCGGCGGCCATCTGCAGGATCCCCAGGATCAGGATGACGGTGACGATGCCGGGCGAAGTCTGCATCCCGATCAGCGTGTCCAGGACGTCGAGCGCGCCGAGCACGCTGAGCAGCGCGGCGAACGGCAGCGTCTTCGGGCCCTTCGGCAGGGCGTGCATCGCGGCGAGCAGGCCGCCGGCCAGCAGCAACGTCGTGCCGAGGCCGACGTTGCCGTTGTCGGAGAACCCGAGGAAGTACTGGACGAGGCCGAACACCGCGACGCCCAGCGCGAGCAGCAGCGGCAGGTTCTGCGTGAGGCCCGCGGCGCCCGAGGGCGCCTGGTGCGAGTGCGGCGGCTGCTGCGCGGGGAAGCCACTGGACGGCGGTCCGGGGGGCTGCTGGCCGCCACCCTGCTGGGGGTAGCCAGGCCCACCGCTGGGGAAGGTCATCGGGAAGCACTCCTGTCGGTTCGACCGGCACTCCGGGGCACGCGGGCACCCGGGGAAGACGAGGCGGCTTGCGTGCGCAGAACGCTAGCGCACTCCAAGGCCACCAGCCCATCAGACGCGTGAATACCTCGGGAGGTTTCGTCGTGAAACGCGGAAGAGCCGGGCACCTGTGGGGCGCCCGGCTCGACCAGCGGTTACTCAGCGAATTCAGCCGAGGTTGTTGTACAGCTCACGCGCCAGGACGGCGGTCTCGCTCGGGGTCTTCCCGACCTTGACGCCGGCGGCCTCGAGGGCCTCCTTCTTCGCGGCGGCCGTGCCTGAGGAGCCGGAGACGATGGCGCCCGCGTGGCCCATCGTCTTGCCCTCGGGCGCGGTGAAGCCCGCGACGTAGCCGACGACCGGCTTCGTCACGTTGTCCTTGATGTAGGCCGCGGCGCGCTCTTCCGCGTCGCCACCGATCTCGCCGATCATCACGATGACCTTGGTCTCGGGGTCCGCCTCGAACGCCTCGAGGGCGTCGATGTGCGTGGTGCCGATGATGGGGTCACCGCCGATGCCGACCGCGGTGGAGAAGCCGATGTCCCGCAGCTCGTACATCATCTGGTAGGTCAGCGTGCCGGACTTCGACACGAGGCCGATCTGGCCCGGGCCGGAGATGTCGGCCGGGATGATGCCGGCGTTCGACTTGCCCGGGCTGATGACGCCGGGGCAGTTCGGCCCGATGATCCGGGTCGTGTTGCCCTTGGCGACCGCGTGCGCCCAGAAGTAGGCCGAGTCGTGCACCGGGATGCCCTCGGTGATGACGACGGCCAGCGGGATCTCGGCGTCGATCGCCTCGACGACGGCGTCCTTCGCGAACTTCGGCGGCACGAAGATGACCGACACGTCGGCGCCGGTCTCCTTGATCGCCTCTTCGACGGTGCCGAAGACCTTGAGGTCCTTGCCCTCGATGGTGACGGTCTGGCCGGCCTTGCGGGCGTTGACGCCACCCACGATGTTCGTGCCGGACTTCAGCATCTTGGTCGCGTGCTTCATGCCCTCGGAGCCGGTGAGCCCCTGCACGATGACCTTGCTGTTCTCGTTCAGGAAGATCGACATCTTCACGCACCTGCCGCGGCGAGCTCGGCAGCCTTGTCGGCCGCGTTGTCCATTGTGTCCACCACGGTGACCAGCGGGTGGTTCGCGTCGGCCAGGATCTGGCGACCCTCGACGACGTTGTTGCCGTCCAGGCGGACGACCAGCGGCTTGGTGGCCTCGTCACCCAGGATCTTCAGGGCCTCGACGATGCCGGTGGCCACCGCGTCGCACGCGGTGATGCCGCCGAAGACGTTGACGAAGACGCTCTTCACGTCGGTGTCGTTGAGGATGACGTCCAGCCCGGCCGCCATGACCTCGGCCGACGCGCCGCCGCCGATGTCGAGGAAGTTCGCCGGCTTCACGCCGCCGTGCTTCTCGCCCGCGTACGCCACGACGTCCAAAGTGGACATGACGAGGCCCGCGCCGTTGCCGATGATGCCGACCTGGCCGTCGAGCTTGACGTAGTTGAGGTTCTTGGCCTTGGCCTTCGCCTCGAGCGGGTTCTCCGCGTCCTTGTCCACCAGGGCCTCGTGGCCCGGCTGGCGGAAGTCCGCGTTCTCGTCGAGGGTGACCTTGCCGTCGAGGGCGATGATCTTGTCCTGCGGGTCACGGACCAGCGGGTTGACCTCGACCAGCGTGGCGTCCTCGGAGACGAAGGTCTCCCAGAGCTTCACGACGACGTCGGCGGCCTCGTCGATGATGTCGGCCGGGAAGTTGCCGGCCTTCAGGATCTCGAGCGCCTTCGCCTTGTCGACCCCGGTGATCGAGTCGACCGGGATCTTGGCGAGCGCCTCGGGGCGCTCGACGGCGAGCTGCTCGATCTCCATGCCGCCCTCGGAGGACGCCATCGCCAGGAAGGTCCGGTTGGACCGGTCCAGCAGGAAGGAGAAGTAGTACTCGGACGAGATGTCCGAGGCTTCGGCCACCAGCACGCGACGCGTGATGTGGCCCTTGATGTCGAGGCCGAGGATGGCTTCCGCCTTCTCCTTCGCCTCGTCCGGGGTCTGGGCCAGCTTGACGCCGCCCGCCTTACCGCGGCCGCCGACCTTCACCTGCGCCTTGACGACGACCTGGTTACCGATCTGCTCCGCGGCGGCCTTGGCTTCTTCGGGGGTGCTAGCCACCGAGCCCGGCAGAACCGGTACTCCGTGGGCGGCGAAGAGATCCCTCGCCTGGTACTCGTAGAGGTCCACTACTCCAGTCTCCTGACGACACGCCACTGCAGGTGGTCCGCGACCGGACCGCGCTGTCGGACCAGTCGAGGTTAGCGACCTGCGCAGACGAAGGAGACTCCGCACCTGGTGAAGTCGGTCACCGTGCGCGGTCAGACGGTGTTCCCGCGGTGTGAGACCGCCCACCGCGCAACCGTTCCACGGCTTCTTCCGGGGATTTCCCGTCGACCGTGACCACGCGGACGGGGTCGAGCGCCCGTTCGAGGCCGGGCGGCTCACCGAACACGGCGACGGCGTCCGGGTCCTCCTGTTCGGCGGTCCGGACGATCTGCTCGACGGTGTCCAGCCGGCCGGCGTGGACGACCTCCATGCCGTCGTCGCGCAGCGCGCGGCCCAGCGCGACGGCGGCCGGATCGGGGCGGGCGAACTCGACGACGAGCACCCGCGGCCGCTCACGGCTCACGTCGGCCGCCCGCGACCGCCAGGCCGGCCGCGACGAGCAACGCGGCCACGGCGGCGAGGGCGACCCAGAAGCCGGTCGACGGGCTCGCGTCGCCGAGGGTGCCGCCGACGAGCGGCAGCTCCGCGGCGTGCAGCGCGACGAGCAGAGCAGCACCGGTCAGCAGCGCCGCCGCGGGCTTGGGCCGCGATCGCAGCGCCAGCGCGGCCGCGCCGACGACCGTCACGACGGCGGTCAGCAGTCCCCACGAGGGCGTGTCGAAGTTCGACCAGAGCCCGGGCGCGAGGTAGCCGGGCACGCTGAAGACGGGCAGCCCGAAGGCGGCGATCGCCAGCACCCCACCGGCGACGACGGGGGTCAGCAGGTTCGTGCCCGCCTCGGCGCGGCTGTCGGCGTCCTCGCGTTCGACGACCCCGGTCCCGACGGCGGCGAGCGCGACCAGGGCGGCGAGCACGAGCGCGGCGAACGTCCACGCCGCGCCGGCGCCGAGGTCGTAGCTGAAGACGGGGGTGGCACCGCCGAGGTCCGCGCCCCCGAACCCGGCGAGGTTGCCGGCCTGGGTGGCGGTCAGCGCGGTGTTCAGGACGGCGGTGCCGGCCAGGACGATCCCCGCCCAGGCGAGCCCGAGCACGGGACGTGCGGCCCGGGCCGTGGCGGGAACGAGGACGCCGAGCGCGGCAACGGCGACGACGAGCGCGGCGACGAGCAGGAACCACCGCGCGGGACTTTCGGCGGCGGCCCGGACCACGGCGTCGGCACCGGGGTCGAGCGCGGTGACGGCGACTTGCGGCGCGAAGGCACCGATCAGGGCGGCGGCCGCGGTGGCGAGGCCGAGCACGCCGGTCGTCAGGCGCCACCAGAAGAGACCGACGATCTTGACGTCCCGTTCGGTGGTTTCCGTGGCTTCGGTCAGCCGGGTGAAGGCGAGCCCGGCGGTGACGGCCATCGCGCCGAGAACGACGACGGGACCCCAGGCGACGTGCAGGTCATCTCTCGCCAGGCCGGAGAGGACGGGCGGAACGGCGACCCCGAAGGCGGCGGCGGTGAGGCCGAGCAGGGTGCCTTTCGCGGTGGTTTCGGAGGGAGAGGCGAGGGCGAGGGCAGCGGTCAGCGGCAGCGCGGCGGCGAGCAGCAGGTAGCCGCCGAGCGCGGGCCAGGGCCCTTCGAAAGCGGCGCGGGCGAGGAGGAAGCCGTTGTCGGAGCCGACGGGAGCGGTCAGCAGCCCGACGGAGGCGGTCACGGCGAGCAGCGGAACGAGCAGCCGCCACCGTCGGCGTTCGGGTTCGTCGTTGTTTCGGCCGGCCCGCCAGGCGGCAATCCCGGCGGCCCCGGTGAGGAGTTGCCCGGCGAGGAGCAGCCAGAACCCCGCGCCGACGGCGGAGCCGCCGATGAAGTGGTCGGGGAGGTAGAGCTCGGGGCGGATGGTGAGGGGGCCGTTGACGGCGAACTGGAGGTCGAGCACCAGCCGGCCGGGGGCGAGGGCGGCCAGGCCGAGGAGGAGACCTTTGGCGAGGGCGGGTCTTTGACCGGCGGCGCCTATGGCGGCGACGACGGGTGCGAGTGCGAGGACGGCTAGCCAGGGCCAGCTTGTGAAGCCGGGGGCTGCGGCCGGGGAGACGCGGATGAAGCCAGCGGCGGTGAGAGCTATGGCGCCGAGTGCGGCTAGGACCAGCGCGGTGGTCAGGGGGCCGGAGGGGGTGGTGTCTTCGGCCCAGGTGGGGGGTTCGGCCGTTGCCGGGGGCTTGGGTCGGGTGGTTGCCGGGCCGGCCGGGCGAGTGGGCCTGGGCTCCGCCGCGGAGGTAGGTCCAGAGCGAGCAGCCGCCGCGCCGGTGGCACCGGCCTTCGCCGCAGCGGCGGGCTCGGTCCGAGCGCTCGCCGCGCGGGTGTTCGCCGAGTCGGCTCCGGTTTTCGCCGCACGGGCGGACCCGGCCTTCGCCGCGCCGGCGGATCCGGGCCCAGCGCTCGGCGCGCGAGTGTTCGCCGGGCCGGCCCCGGTTTTCGCCGCACGGGCGGACCCGGCCTTCGCCGCGCCGGCGGATCCGGGCCCAGCGCTCGGCGCGCGAGTGTTCGCCGGGCCGGCCTCGGCTTTCGCCGCGTCGGCGGGCTCGGGGTGAGGGCTCTGCGCGTCGGTGGGGACTTGACCGGGCGCCGCTTCCGAGGATTCGGTGGTTTCTTCGGGCGTCTGCCGGGAAGTCTGTGCGCGAGGAGGCTTCCGCTTGCCGGGGGAATGGGTGGCCGCGGGGTCCTGCGGGGAGGCCGGGGAGCCGGGGGTGCTCCCGGTCGGGGGCTCTGAGCGTGGGGGCATCGCCCGCGACGCTAGCAAGTCCGGCCGGTGCGGGACGTCCCAGCGGGGCGCGAGTCGTCGAGCGGTGCGGGCTGCCAGCGAGGCGGAAGGCCGGGCGACAAGAAGTACGGGCTTCCGGGCGGGGCGAGTTGTCGGGCCTGCGTCGGAGAGCCGGGCATGAAGGCGCCGTTGGTTGGGCTGGGTCTCGGCCTGATCGACGGTGGTCGAAAGCGTGACCCGGTCACCAGGAACCTATGAATCCTCGCCGCGCAACCCCGAGAACTCGGACAAACCCGGCACCAACGAATCGGATTCCGGCGCGAGTCGGTGAGCGGTTCACGTGCGTCGATGAACGGTCGCTCCGCGAGACCTCGCGAGGCACCTGTGTCCACGCCTCAAGCTCGACCCGAGCCGCACGCAGGTGTCGAAAAGGCTCGAACATCACCAGGCAAACCCTTATTCCGGCCCTTCGACCCCTCAACTCCGTTCGTCTGTCCATAACGGTCCGCAAGAGCTGTAAGGCAAGTCACAACCAATGCAGTAAACCCCGTCTAACTTTGGGTAATCCCCACAGGTGGACGCAAGATCCTTGCCACCCGATCGGCCGACCGACGGGGCAGATCTTGCTTACAGCGGTGCCCCTTCGTTACTGTCCCCCGGTCCCCATTACAGTCAGGTCACGAAGTAGGACGACGAGCGAACCACCCCCGAGGTTGGCTCACCGGGTTCCCCCGCCCACAGTCCTCGACCAGGCTCCCCGACGATGGAAGGCTCCGTCTTGGCTTCACACCGCTCCCCCGGCGGCCAAGCTCCTTCCCCGGCACTGAAGGACGCACTGCAAGGTGCGGTCGTTCGTGTCCGGGGTGCGCACCGCATCGCTCCGCCCTCCTCGGCCCTTCGTGGCCGGGTCGTGGTCGCCGCTGTCGCGGCCGGTGCGTTCGCCGCCGCTGCTGCGGGCTCGACGCTCAAGACGATCACCGACTCCGACGCCGCCGTGACGCCCCTGGCCAACAGCCAGGACGCCAGCGCGTCGTTCACCTCGGGAGGTGCGGGCTCCGGGGGCGCCCCCGAGCTCCTGCCGGCCGGGCACGCGGTCGACGCCTCCGCCGAAGCCGCGAAGCTTTCCGACAGCGCTTCGATCACGCAGGCCCGTGAGCAGCGTGAAGCCGACGCCGCCAAGAAGGCCGCCGAAGAAGCCTCTCGCCCCAAGACCTGCCTGCCGGCCCACGGCACCTTCACCTCGGGCTTCGGTGCCCGGTGGGGCACGAGCCACCTCGGCATCGACATCGCCAACTCGATCGGCACCCCGATCTACGCCGCCTCCGACGGCACCGTGATCGACGCCGGCCCCGCCAGCGGGTTCGGCCTCTGGGTCCGGGTCCAGCTCGACGACGGCACGATCCAGGTCTACGGCCACATGAACAGCTTCTCCGTCAAGGAGGGCCAGAAGGTCAAGTGCGGCCAGCAGATCGCCGAGATCGGCAACCGCGGCCAGAGCACCGGCCCGCACCTGCACTTCGAGGTGTGGCAGAACGGTACCAAGAAGATCGACCCCCGGCCGTGGCTGGCCGCGCGCGGCATCGTCATCTGATCCGTTCGCTCCACCCCGATGGCCTGCGCACACGGGCCATCGCACATCGGAAAACCCGGCCGTAGAGCCATGATTCGCCGCTGAGGGACGACGTCGTCCCTCAGCCGAGCGGACATCCGCTCCGGCCGGCATGCCGCGACAGTCCACAGTGGCAGCAGCCACGACCGCGTCGGCGCCCGAGAGCCCTTCAGCCCGTTCCACGCCGCCCGGGCCACCCGAGATCACCCTCGGTCCGCCCGAAGCCGCCGGAAAGCGTCTCAGCGCCCGGAAACAGCTAACGCTGCCCGCCCGGCAAGCGGCGGAGGAAGTACGCCACCGCGACCTGCCACACCGTGCACAGCTCGGCGGGCCTCCGGACCGGCAACCAGCCCCAAGGCACAGCGCCCCCCGCGGAGCGGACACGCGCGGCTCGACGTGTCGTCCAGCGGCGTCCCCGGCCGCAGGTGACACATCGCCCGTCCGCTCCGAGCTCGTGCTGCCTGAGCAGCGCTCGCCAGGCGGCGGCCAGCCGGCACGCCTCCGCTCCCGCATGCGAAGGATTTCCTGAAGCCCCCGAAGGGCCCGGACCCCGATCCGGAACCGCCGACCCCAGGACTCCTCGCAGATATTTTTGTACCCCTTCGGCCAACAGGTGAAACAGCACCGCGTCCACACCACACTATCCCCTTCGTCGAACTTGTGTTCGATTACGGGGTCAGTTCTACCGGTGGGGTACGACGATTCCGGCGGCGATCGCGGAGATCGCCGCCGGGTTCACCCGGACGAGTGGCGGGAAGCTACAGCTTCACCATCGGCACGCTGCCGATCAGCATCAGGCGGACCTTGCCGGCCGCGCCGAAGTCGATCGTCGCCGTGGCGCGCGGACCGACGCCGTCGCACGAGATCACCGTGCCCAGGCCGTACTTGTCGTGGCTGACGCGGTCGCCGATGTCCAGCTTCAGCGCCACCGTGTCCTTCCAGCCCTTGCCGAACGAGCTGACGCCCGGCGAAGGCGCGGACGAAGACCGGCCGCCCCAGGTGGTCGCCGCCCGCGGCGTGCCGCGCGAACCGCTGCCGAACGACCCGAAGCCGCGGCTGGACGGCTCCAGCCGCCGCCAGTCGACGAGGTCGCCCGGCAACTCGTCGAGGAACCGCGAAGCCGGGTTCATCGACGGCTGGCCCCAAGCCGACCGCGTGATCGCGCGCGAGACGTACAACCGCTTGCGCGCCCGCGTGATCGCGACGTACGCCAGCCGTCGTTCCTCGGCCAGCTCGGTCGGGTCGCCCAGGGCCCGCATGTGCGGGAAGACGCCGTCCTCCCAGCCGGTGCAGAACACCACCGGGTACTCCAGGCCCTTCGCGGTGTGCACGGTCATCAGCGTGACCACGCCCGCGCCGCCGTCGCCTTCTTCGCCGCCGTCGGGCGAAGGCACCGAATCGGCGTCCGCCACCAGCGAAACGCGTTCGAGGAACGCGGGCAGCGACCCCGGCGCCGGCACCCCGGGCTCCACGACCAGCTCGGCGTTCTCGTCCGCGACGACCTCGGCGGTGATCTCGGTGAACTCGCGGGCCACCGTGACGAGCTCGTCCAGGTTCTCCACGCGCGTGTGGTCCTGCGGGTCGTCCGACTCCTCGAGCTCGACCCGGTAGCCGGTCTTCTCCAGCACGGCTTCGAGGACGTCGTGGACCTCGGCGCCGGAAGTGATCAGGTCACCCAGCTCGTCGAGCATCCCGACGAACCCGCTGATCGCCTTGACCGAGCGCGGGTTCAGCAGCGCCACCTTGCCCTCGACGGCGTCCCGCAGCGCCGCCGCGAACGAGATCCGCTCGCGCTCGGCGTGCGTCGCCACGACGGCTTCCGCGCGGTCGCCGATGCCGCGCTTGGGCACGTTCAGCACGCGCCGCAGGCTGACCGTGTCCTCCGGGTTCGCCAGCACACGCAGGTAAGCGACCATGTCGCGGACTTCGCGCCGCTCGTAGAACCGCACGCCGCCGACGACCTTGTACGGCAGGCCGAGCCGGATGAAGATCTCTTCGAAGACGCGGGACTGGTTGTTGGTGCGGTAGAAGACGGCGACGTCGGAGTAGTCGGCTTCGCCCTTCTCCGCCAGCGCGTCGATCTCGTTCGCGACGAACGCGGCTTCGTCGTGGTCGTTGTCCGCGACGTAGCCGACGATCTTCTCGCCGTCGCCCGAATCCGTCCACAGCCGCTTCGCCCGGCGGTTCGGGTTCCGCTCGATGACGGCGTTGGCCGCGGACAGGATCGTCTGCGTGGAGCGGTAGTTCTGCTCCAGCAGGATGGTGTGCGCGTTCGGGAAGTCCCGTTCGAACTCTTCGATGTTCCGGATCGTCGCGCCACGGAAGGCGTAGATCGACTGGTCCGCGTCACCGACCACGACGAGCTCGGCCGGTTCGACGCCCGACTCGTTCGGCGCGGTCCCCGCCAGCTCGCGGACCAGGGTGTACTGCGCGTGGTTCGTGTCCTGGTACTCGTCGACCAGCACGTGGCGGAAGCGCCGCCGGTAGTACTCGGCGACGGCCGGGAACGCCTGCAGCAGCGAGACCGTGCGCATGATGAGGTCGTCGAAGTCGAAGGCGTTGGCCTGGTTCAGCCGCCGCTGGTACTCGACGTAGACCTCGGCGACGCGGCGCTCGAGGTCGTTGGCCGCGTTCGCCGACGCCTCGTCCGGGTCGACGAGCTCGTTCTTCAGGTTCGAGATATGGATGGCCAGAGTCCGGGCGGCGTAACGCTTCGGGTCGATGTCGAGGTCGCGCGCCACGAGCGTGATGAGCCGCTTCGTGTCGTCCGAGTCGTAGATCGAGAAGCTCGACGACATGTCCAGCGTCTTGGCTTCGCGACGCAGGATCCGCACGCACATCGAGTGGAACGTGGACACCCACATCGCGTTCGCGCGGCGCCCGACGAGCGCGGCGACGCGGTCGCGCATCTCGGCGGCGGCCTTGTTCGTGAAGGTGATCGCCATGATTTCGCCGGGGTGCACGCGGCGTTGCCCGAGCAGGTAGGCGATCCGGCGGGTCAGCACCCGGGTCTTGCCCGATCCCGCGCCCGCGACCACCAGCAGCGGGCCACCGGCGTGGGTGACGGCTTCGCGCTGGGACGGGTTCAGGTCGTCGAGCAGATCGGCCTGCCCGCCGGAAGCGGGCTTGCGCGCGGGGGTCTCGGCGGGGAGATCGAAGAGGGTGTCCATCGTCTGTCCACGCTACCCCGGGCGGGCGGGGCTCCGGCAGAAGCGTGCCGACGCGGCCGGTCCGGCGCCGGGCTAATGCGGCGGGCGTAGCGGGAGGTGTCGCCTGGCGCCCGACGCGCGGCGGGCCCGTCGCGCGGAGCATCGGCGGACATGGAAGACAACCGCACCGCCCGCATCCGGGCCGCCGACGCCGATCGCGAACGCGTCGCCACCGCCGTCCAGACCGCCGGCTCCGAAGGCCGGCTCACCCTCGAAGAGGTCGAAGAACGCCTCACCCACGTCTACGCCGCCCGGTTCACCGACGAGCTGTCGGCGCTCACCACCGACCTGCCGCGGCCCGCGCCGGCCCGGCCCGGCTTCCCGTTGACGAAGGCCGCGTTGCGGCGGCATCCGGCGCTGCGCCTGCACCTCGCCGTCGTGGTCGCGATCGCGGTGGTGGTGATCGTGCGCTGGGCGGTGCTGGGCGCCGGGTTCTTCTGGCCGGCCTTCCCGATCTTCTGGCTCGCGGTGAGCATCTTCGTTCATGCCAGGGTGCGCTCGTTCCGGGAGCGGCCCGGCGCCGCTGTGCCATACTGAATCCCATGCGGCACACAGAGCGAGTTTTTTACGGGACCCGGACTCCGGCTCCTGTGATCGCGTAGTGCCCGAACCGCCATCACGCCAGCCCCGGAGTCCACGGACCCGGGGCTGTCGCCGTCCCAGGGGCCGGGTCCGGGCCCCGAGGGAGAGGTCCCGATGAACGCACATGCGACGAACGCCGACGGCCAGCCCGCCGAGCACACCCCCGCCGGGGACGACATCGCGTCGCTCCGGGAGGAGATCGACTGGCTGGACAAGGAGATCCTGCGACTGGTGAAACGCCGGGTCGAGGTGTCCAAGACGATCGGGGCCGCGCGGATGGCCGCTGGCGGCACGCGGATCGTCTACAACCGCGAGATGGACGTGCTCGCGCGCTACCGCGAGCTCGGCCCGGAGGGCCGCCAGCTGGCGATGGCGCTGCTGAACCTCGGCCGCGGCAGGCTCGGCCGGTAACGGTTGTCCGAATTCCGGGTCTTCCCTGAGGCACCGGTGACCGCGCTGCGGGCAGACTGTGGTCATGGACTGGCTCGTGAACCTCATCGCCGTCATCGTCGCGCTCGCGAGCGTGCTGGCCGCGCTGGGCCATGTGGGTTATCTGGCGATGCTGAACAACGCGGCGGGTAAGCGTGCCGGCGGCGCGCCGGTCGCGCAGTACGTCCGCGGACGCTGGGCTGTTGCCGGCGGTACCACCGCGGCCGCGCTGTTCGCCTGGTTGCTCACGGCCGGGGGACCCACGCTCGACATCGTGGCGATCCTCGTCGCGGCGGGTAGCGGTGTGGTGGCGACGAAGGCGCTGCAGTCCACCCGTGACCGTTATCGCACCGGCGGCTGAAACCCGCTGAGCAGGGCTGATGTCACTGCGTGAAACTTCGTAGTGTCACTTTCCCCCGTTCGGTCGCGCCCGACAGAGTGAAACCTCTGCAACTTGCAGGTTTGGGGGCGACTTTCTACGCCGGATGCTCCTAGGGTTGACGCCGTGAGGACCCTTGCGTCTGGGTCGGGCGGAGCCCGGAGGGCGCGCGGGGGCACTGGCCCCGCGCGCCCAGTCTCGCATGCTCGTGCATCTGCGCAGGATTCCGAACGCGATTCCGCTCGTGAGGGTGCTCCGATCGGGTTCTCCTGCCGCCGGACGGCGTCACGGGCTGACCGCCGGGTGGTCGAGTCGACATGACCCACGGCACGGAGTTCCACGGACGCGGCGGCGCGCCCGCGCATCCCGGGCGGCACCGGCTCGGCAGCACGGACGGCTGGACGCCCCCGTTGCCCCAGAACCGCGCCGGGCGACGCCACGCGGCCGGCCCGGCGCCGGTCGACCCGCCCGTGTCCGGGTCCCTGCCGATGTCCGGCGGGATCCCGCAGCCGGCGTCCGGGTCCTTCCCGTACACGGAACCGATGTCCGGCTCGCTGCCGCTCCCCCAGCCGACGTCCAGGTCCTTCCCGCACACGGAACCGATGTCCGGCTCACTGCCGCTCCCCCAGCCGACGTCCGGGACTTTTCCGTACACGGCGCCGAGGTCCGACTCCTTTCCGTACACCGAGCTGACGTCCGGCGGGCTCCCGCGGCCGTCGCTGCCCCAGCCCCGTGACCGGCGCCCGGCGCCCCCGCTGTTCCCCGCTTCGCACGGCAGCCTCCCGCTGGAGGAGGACGTCGAAGCCGACGCGCCGTCGGATACCGAGAGCCGCGCCGACCAGGCCGCCCGGCGCACTCGCGTCTCGCTGGCCACCCCGCAGCCGCGCGGCGCGGACACCGAGCACGAAGACGACGACGTCCGCATCTACGCCGCGCCCCCGATCGACGGGCTCGGCGGCTTCACCATCGGGTCGGTGCCCGCGTCCGTGACGCCGCCCAAGACGTGGAAAAAGGCGGCCTGGTTCGCCACCGGCGCGTCCGGTGCCGTGGTCGTCGGGCTGCTCTTCGCCGGGTCCTACCTGGTCGGGAAGCCGCCGGTGGACCAGGCCGTGCAGGGCGCGTGGCCGGGCTACCAGGGCGCGCCGACCGTCATCGACCCCACCGGCGAGGCCGGGCCGACGTCCCGGCACGGTGGTTCCGCGCCGGGGCCGGACGACAGCACGCCCTCCGCGGAGCAGCCAGCCGGCCGGACCAGCGGCGGTGGCGCGGGCCCCGTCGACGGCGTCCCCCGGCCGCCGATCACCGACAGCAGCGCCGGCTCGGAGACGTCCGGCGCGAAGACGCCGAGCGGGCGGCCGCAGAAGCCCCCGGTCACCCCCGCGCAGCGCGAAACCCCGGTCAAGCCGCCCTGGTGGTACTCCTTCCCGCCGGACGCCCAGACCATGGGGGACAACTCGGAGAAGTTCTTCAACACCGTCACCACCGACCCCGCCGCGGCGTCGTCGGTGACCACCGGCGAGCTCCACGACCAGGGCGCGCAGGCCCTCGCCGAGCGCTACGCGGACGTCGCGTACTTCGAGGTCCGGAAGATCAGCATCGACCAGCAGCGCGGCGTCACGGTGAACACCGTCGAGATCACCCACACGGACGGATCCAAGACGATCGAACAGCGCACGCTGACGTTCGGGGACGGCGACAAGATCGCAGCTGACGGCCAGTAACCGACCATGCACGTGCGGTTCGCCCGTTCCGATGCACGTGCGGTGCGCCGAGCGGTTACCCCTGGTCCGGGTGGGTGACATAAGCTGCCGCTCGTCGTATCGCGACGGCATTCCGGCGACGAAGCCTGGTGATGCTCGTCCGCACAGGGTTACCTGACGACAGCGGATCCGGAACCGGCCACGAGTCGGCCATCCGGACCAACGGAAGCCCGGCCGAACGGCCGAGTGACCGTCCCCGGAACCCAGAGCGAGGACATTCGTGCTTGATCGGCAGCGCACACGGCGTGAGGTACCCAACGCCGTCCGCGTCGAGGACGTGATCCCGGCCGAGATTCTCGACGGCGTCGGCGACGCCGACCGTGACTATCTCGAGCAGGTCTTCCGCGACCCGCAGCGGTTCCTGCCGCCGCGTCCGGAACCCGTCCGCGAACCCGCGCCGGACGAGAACGCCGACGAGCCGGAGAGCCGGTTCGTCCGCCGCGCCAAGCTGGCCGGGCTCGTCGCCGCCGGAGCGCTCGTCGCCGGCGCGGTGGTCGCCGCGCCGATGCTGACCAGCGCGCACCGCGCGGTGACCGAAGGCGGCCAGTCCACGCCCACCGGCTTCACCGGCGCCGCGGAGCTCGGCGGCCTCGCCGTCCCGCAGCACCAGGCCGGGGGCGGCGCGCCCGAACAGCGCAGCTCCCCCACCTCGGGCACGCACTCCGGAGGCGGGCCGTCGGCCGACGAGTCGACCGGCAGCGGTCCGCGGACCCAGGCCGCGCCGGCCACCGCGGAAGCGGTCCCGGACGCGGCCGCCGACGCCCGCAGCGCGGGCCGGAAGATCCAGGCCGTCAAGGACTTCTACGCCGCCATCGCGCGGGACTCGGCGGGCGCGCTCGCGCTGCTGAGCCCGTCGCTGGCCGACGGCGCGGCCGGTGAGCTGGTCCGCACCTGGAGCTCGATGGACGCCATCGACGTCCAGGAGGCCGACACGCAGATCAAGCCGGACGGCTCGATCCTCGCGGTCGCGACGCTCCACCGGCCGGACGGCGCACTGGTGCGCGTGACCCAGCTGTTCCGGGTCGCCGACACGGGCGGGTTGATCACCGAAGCCGAGCTCGTCTCGGCCCAATACATGTAGCCCTCGGCGATCGCCCCTTCACCCGTGGTTCAAGTGCCTGTACCGGATTCGTGTGCGCAGAGTGAGCGCCTAGCCTTGTCACGGGCCGATCTCGGGAGAGCCGGCCCACAGCCCACGACATGTGCATACGCTCCAGCGACGCGGCGTGCTCGTGACCGCGTCACCAGGAACCAATCCTCACGCCCTGGTGAAGTCGGAGCCCAAAGGGAGGTCGCGTGAGCGACGAGGGTCGCCTGGTCGCCGGTCGGTACCGCATCGCCGGCCGGATCGGCACGGGCGCGATGGGTGCCGTCTGGCAGGCGCATGACGAGGTACTGGGCCGGACGGTGGCCATCAAGCAGCTCCTGCTCCAGCCGCACCTGGACGAGCACGACGCGGAGGACGCCCGGCAGCGGACGATGCGCGAGGGCCGGATCGCCGCCCGCCTGCACCACCCGAACGCGATCTCCGTGTTCGACGTCGTCACCGACGACAACGGGCAGCCGTGCCTGATCATGGAGTACCTCAACTCCACCAGCCTGGCCGCCGTGCTGCAGGAACGCCGCACGCTGCCGCCGACCGAGGTGGCGCGCATCGGCGCCCAGGTCGCCGCGGCGCTGCGCGAGGCGCACGCGGTCGGCATCGTCCACCGCGACATCAAGCCGGGCAACATCCTGCTCGCCCCCAACGGCACGGTGAAGATCACCGACTTCGGTATCTCCCGCGCCAAGGACGACGTCACGGTCACCAAGACCGGGATGATCGCCGGCACCCCCGCCTACCTGGCCCCCGAGGTCGCCATCGGTGGCGAGCCCGGGCCGGAGTCCGACGTCTTCTCGCTCGGGTCCACGCTCTACGCGGCGTGCGAGGGCCAGCCGCCGTTCGGGCTGTCGGAGAACACGCTGAGCCTGCTGCACGCGGTCGCGGCCGGGCAGATCAACCCGCCGCGCCAGTCCGGGCCGCTGGCCAGCGTGCTGGCCGTGCTGCTGCACCCGGACATCGAGCACCGGCCGACCGCCGAAGAGTGCGAAGAGCTGCTCGCGGCCGTCGCCCGCGGTGAGCTGCCGCTCGGCGGGCCGTCGGACGAGACCATGATGGCGCCGTCCGCGGGCGTCCTGGGCGCGGGCGCGCTGGGTGCGGGCGCGCTGGGTGCGGGCGCCATGGGCGCCGGGGACCCGAACGCGACCCAGATGTTCGACGAGATCCCCGCGGGGCACTCGGGCAGCCTGCTCGACAACCAGGCGCCGACGCAGGCCGTGCCGTACTACGACGAGGACGACTACCCGGAGGGCACCGGCTACCCGGAGGACGACTACGACGGGTACGGCCACTACCGCGACGACGACCAGCATTACGCGGCCGGAGGCGTGCCTCCCGGCCTCGCGGCCACTCGCGCGGTGCCGGTACCCCCGCACGACCAGGGACCGTACGCGGACGACCTGTACGACGACTACGAAGACGAGCCGGCCCCGCCGCCTCCGCCGCGGCGTCCGCAGGTCAGCCCGGCCGACGATGACGACGAGAAGCCCGGCGCCTGGAAGCGCCCGGCGATCATCGGCGGCATCGTGGTCGTGGGCCTGGTCGCGCTGGCCGTCTGGCTGCTGAGCCCGAACAACCCGGAGAACCCCGCCGCGCCGGTGTCGAGCAGCAAGCCGACGCCCGCTGCGACGTCGGAGTCGCTGCCGTCGACGACGGACGAGCCGACCGAGACGGCGGACGTGCCGCCGCCGGTGTCGGAGACGACCTCGTCGAAGCGGACGACTTCGCGGCAGACCGAACCGGAAAAGACCACGACTCCGAAGACCACTCCGAAGACCACTCCGCCGGAAACGACGCCCGACAGCACGACGCCGACAACGCCGACAACGCCTACGTCGGGCGGAACCAACCCTTGATGCTCCGAGGTCAGTCTTGAGTTCTGAAGGCACCATCGTCGGCGGCCGGTTCCGGCTGGACCAGCCGATCGGCCGCGGCCGCGCGGGCATCGTGTGGCTGGCGTTCGACACGCGGCTCTTCCGCACCGTCGCGATGAAGCGGATGTACCTGCCCGTCGGCGCCGGCGACCGCGCCGAGCAGGCGCGCGCGGGCGCCATGCAGGAGGGCAAGGACGCGGCCCGGATCGAGCACCCCAGCGCGATCAAGGTGTTCGACGTGCTGCCCGACGGCCAGGACGTCTGGCTGGTGATGGAGTACATCCCGTCGCGCAGCATGGCGACGTTCCTCGCCGAGCACGGCCGGCTCAACCCCGACCAGGCGGCGCAGCTGGGCATCCAGCTCGGCAACGCGCTCTCGGCGATCCACAAGGCCGGGTTCGTGCACCGCACGCTCGAGCCGGGCACGGTCCTGCTGGCCGACGACGGCGGCGTGAAGCTCACCGACATCGGTATCAGCGGCGGCGGGCCCCACGCCGCGTACGTGGCCCCTGAGGTCGCGCGCGGGCTGCCGCCGACGCCGGCCGCGGACGTCTTCTCCCTGGGCGCGACGCTCTACACGTCCGTCGAGGGCGTGCCGCCGTTCGGGGACGACGGGCAGTCGTCCGAGCGGCCGGCGCAGAACGCGGGCGTGCTGACCGCGGCGCTGCGCAAGATGCTGCGCTCGGACCCGACGACGCGGCCGACGATGGCGGACACCGTCCACGCGCTGAGCGCGATCACCGAAGGCCGTGAGACGGCGTTCATCCCGCCGACCAACCCCGGGATCCCGCCGCCCCCGCCGCCGCCCTTCAACCCGGGGCTGGCGGCCGCGACGACGCAGATGCCGCCTTCGGGTCCGCAGTTCCAGCAGCAGCTCCCGGCCGGGCCGCCCGGCTACTCCTCGGCGGAGGAGACGCAGCGGATGCAGCCGGTGCCGCCGCCGACGCAGTACGCCCCGGGGCCCGCGGCGGGACCGCAAGCCCCGGCCCAGCCGCAGGCGTGGAACCTGCCGGTGTCGAAGAAGACGCTGGTCACCATCGCCGCGATCCTCGCGGCCGTGCTGGTCGGGATCCTCGTCTCGGAGCTGTTCTTCGTCTAGGCCACCTTGGCGGTCGCCGCGCGCATGGCTTCGAGCAGCGTGCGGACGGCCGGGTGGCCCCACGCCCGTGACGCGACCGCGGCGTGGATCGCGCGGACCGGCTCCGGGTTGCGGATCTTGCGGACGACGACGCCGGGGTGCAGCGCGCCAAGCCCCAGCTCCGGGATCAGGCCGACGCCGATGCCTGCGGCCACGAACCCCTGCGCCGTCTGGTAGTCCTCGGACTCGACCACGACGTTCGGCGCGAACCCGGCGGACGCGCAGGCGCTGTCCAGGATGTCGCGGCAGACGCCCGGCAGGCCGTCGACGCCGACCCACGGCTCCTCGGCGAACTCCGTCAGGTCGAGCACGCGCTTGCGGGCCAGCGGGTGCGTCTTCGGCAGCACGGCGCGGTACGGGTCGTCGAGCAGGTGGACGAGCTCGACGCCCTTGCCGGGCTGCCGCTTGCGCGGGAAGACGGTGATCGCGACGTCGGCGTCACCGGCTTCGACTTCCGTCATCGGGTCGTCGGGCTCGACCAGCTTGAGGTCCAGGCGGACGCCGGGGTGCTCGCGGCGGACCGCGGCCGTGGCGGGCGCGACCAGGGACGCGCCGGCCGTCGAGAAGTAGCGGATGGCGACGCGGCCGATGCGGCCCTCCTTGAGCTCGGTCAGCGCCGCTTCGGCCTTCGCGAGCTCGGTGCTCAGCGTCTCGGCGTGCTCGGACAGCAGCGCGCCCGCCGGCGTCGGCCGGACGCCGCGTCCGACGCGTTCGAGCAGCGCGGTGCCGGCTTCGCGCTCCAGCGCCGACAGCTGCTGGCTGATCGCGGACGGCGTGTAGCCGAGGTTGCGGGCCGCGGCGGTGATCGACCCGCTGGTGATCACGGCGCGGAGAACCTGCATGCGGCGGACGTCGAGCATGCCCCTGATCGTACAGCTGCGCTTAAAGGTTCCTGCAGTTATTTTCGCTTGTCCTTATGTCTTTCCCGGACGAAGCTGGCGCTTGATCGGAGAAGGAGGAACTGGGGTGGGCGAGTCGAAGACCCTGCTGAGGATCGCCGCGCTGGCGTTGATGTGGGGCTCGAGCTTCTTCTGGATCAAGCTGGGGCTGGGGATGTTCTCGCCGGTGCAGCTGGTGTTGGCGCGGCTCGTGCTCGGTGCGGCGATGCTGCTGGTGCTGTGCCGGCTGCAGCGGGCGCGCCTGCCGCGCGACCGGCGGATGTGGGGGCACCTGGCCGTCGCGGCGTTCTTCCACAACGCACTGCCGTTCCTGCTGTTCGCGATCGGCGAGACGACCGTCGACTCGGGGATCACCGGGGTCCTGAACTCGACGACGCCGCTGTGGGTGCTGCTGGCGGCGCCGCTGATGGGGACGTCGTCCCGGATGGCGGGGGCGCGCCTGGCCGGACTGCTGATCGGGCTCGGCGGGATCCTGCTGATCTTCGCACCGTGGCAGGCATCCGGGCTGCTGAGCTGGGGCGCGCTGGCCTGCCTCGCGGCGGCGGCGAGCTACGGCTTCGCGTTCGTCTACGAGGGCAAGTACCTGTCTTCGTCGTCGGCTTCGCCGTACGCGCTCTCGGCCGGGCAGATGCTGCTGGCCAGCGGAATGCTGGTCCTGGCACTGCCGGCGGGCGGGTTCACGCCGGTGCACTTCGGCGTGGGGCCGCTGCTGGCGATGCTGGTGCTCGGCATCGGGTCGACGGGCATCGCGTTCGCGCTGAACTACCAGCTGCTGGCTTCGGAGGGTGCAGTGGCCGCGTCGGTGGTCGGGTACCTGCTGCCGGTGGTCTCGGTGCTGCTGGGCGCGGTGTTCCTGGGCGAGCAGCTGAACCTGCGGGTGATCGCGGGCATGGTGGTCGTCCTCGGCGGGGTCGCGCTGACCCGCCTCCGCAAGCCGGAGCGAGTGGTCGCGGAAGTGCCCGGTGACCAAGCGGATGGGCTTGGTGACGACACCACCGGTCGCGCGCCGCGGCCGCTCGCTCCCCTGGCCGACTGACCGAACGTTCTCTTCGGTCGGAGGCATGACGGGGCGGCCGGCTGTGGGCACGAGTGGGCCGTTCGCAACACACCGAGCGGGCGGGCCGCCGCGAATGGACCAGCGGGCCGAAGCGTCAGACGAGGCGGCGGTCGGAGGCCCAGCGGGAGAGCTCGTAGCGGTTCGAGAGCTGGGTCTTCCGCAGGACGCTCGACACGTGCGTCTCGACCGTCTTCACCGAGATGAACAGCTCCGACGCGATCTCCTTGTACGCGTACCCGCGCGCCAGCAGGCGCAGGACGTCGCGCTCTCGGGGCGTCAGCAGGTCCAGCTCCGGGTCGTTGATCGGGGCCGAGCCCGGGCGGTCCGCGAACGCGTCCAACACGAAGCCCGCCAGGCGCGGGGAGAACACCGCGTCACCGTCGGACACGCGGACCACCGCGCGGACCAGCTCCTTCGACGAGATCGTCTTCGTCACGTACCCGCGCGCCCCCGCGCGGATGACCGCGATGACGTCCTCTGCCGCGTCGGACACCGACAGCGCCAGGAACACCACGTCCGGCAGCTCGGGACGGACGCGGCGCAGCACCTCGGCGCCGCCGCCGTCGGGCATGTGGACGTCGAGGAGCACCACCTGCGGTTTGGTCCGCGCGATGCCCGCCACCGCTTCGGCGACCGAACCGGCCTCCCCGACCACCCGGACTTCGTCGGTGATCGAGTCGAGCTCGGTGCGGACGCCCGCGCGGAACAGCGCGTGGTCGTCGACGAGGAACACCTTCACCGGTTCGCGCTGGGTGTCAGTCACGACTTCGAGCATAGCCGCCTCACGCTGCCCCCTTGCCCGCTTTCACCGGCATGGCGAGCTGCACTTCGGTGCCCTCCCCCGGTGCGGTGCGCACCTTGCACGTGCCGCCGTGGCGGGTCATCCGGCCGCGGATCGAGTCGGCGAGCCCGTGGCGGTCGTCCGGGACCAGGTCGGGGTCGAAGCCCTTGCCGCGGTCGCGGACGAACACCGTCACCGACGTCGGCTCGACCTCGGCGAAGACGCTGACCTCCTCGACGCCCGCGTGCTTCGCGGCGTTGACGATCGCTTCGCGCGCGGCCTGGACCAGCGCCACCAGCGAGTCGTCCAGCTCGGCGTCGCCGACGACGACCTGGCCGACGGAGATCGCGAACGTGTCCTCGACCTCGCCGCACGCCGTCGCGAGCGCTTCGGACAGCTGGCCGGTCGCTTCCTCGGCGTTCTCGACGGGCTTGCCGTAGCCGTTGGGGCCGTAGAGCCAGCCGCGCAGCTCGCGTTCCTGGCTGCGGGCCAGCCGTGCAACCTCGCGCGGCTGCTCGCTCTGCTTCTGGATCAGCGCGAGCGTCTGCAGGACGGAGTCGTGCAGGTGCGCGGCGATCTCGGCGCGTTCGTCGGTGCGGATGCGGGCCTTGCGCTCGTCGGAGAGGTCGCGGACCAGCCGCAGCCAGAACGGGATGGTCAGGACGGCGACGCCGATGAGCGTCGCGATGACGGCGATCAGCGCGAACTGGACCTGGTCGAGGCTGCCGCTGCGGAGCGCGACGACGCCGATGCCGGTGATCACCAGCGCGACGCCGGCGACGATCCGGATGGCCGCCGACCAGCCTCCCCCGCCGAGGAAGGCGCCCGCGAAGCCGTCCTTCGCGCCGACGCGCCACCGGCGTCGCTGCGACTCGTCGGCCTCGCGCCAGACGACCGCGAGACCGATCATGGCGACGGCGAGCGGCACGGCGACCCAGCCGCTGATGAACCCGGTGAGCGTCCCGCTGGCGACGGCGAGGCCGACCCCCAACGCGATCAGCCCGAACGCCTGCTGGCGTTCCTTCGAGGTGGGCGCCTTCGCCGATTCCTCGGTCTGCTGCTGGACGAAGACCCAGAGGAGCCCGTAGGCGAGCAGGCCGGCCCCGTTCAGGGCGGCGAGCAGCGCGAAGGCCGTCCGCACCCAGAGGACGGGCACCCCGAGGTGATCGGCGAGCCCACCGGCGACCCCGGCGATCGCCCGCCCGGACCGCCGCCGGAACATCTTGGGCTTCTCCGGGACGGCCACCTGGTCGGGGGTTACGTGGTCGAGGGCATCCTGCACGTGGTCCATGGTCACACGCGGTGGCGTGGGCTTCCATCGGGGAAGTCCCTGATCCGGCACCGGCCGCCCGATCCTTCTCCGGGAAACCTCAGGGACCATCCCGGATGTCCGCCGAACGCGCGTGCCGCATGCTCTTCGGTATGAGTGGTGCGAGTGAGACACGGGCACCGAAGCCGAGTCCGTTGAACGGCTTCGAGGAGACCGTCAAGGACTTCTGGGTCAGCCGGCCGCGGCGGCCGCACGCCGGGCGGAAGGTGGCCGGCGTCGCCGCCGCCATCGGGTACCGGTACGGGATCGATCCCGTTGTCGTGCGGATCGCCCTGGTGGTCGCGACGATCTTCGGTGGCTTCGGCGTTCCCTTCTACCTGCTGGGGTGGCTGTTCCTGCCGGGCGAGAGCGACGAGGTCTCCGGCTTCGAAAGCCTCATCGGGCGCGGGCGGTCGTCGGTGTCGCCGGCTTTCGCCGTCGTGCTCGGCGTTCTCACCGTCGTCAGCGTCGGGGGTGCCTTCAGCGGCTCGTGGTTCGACGGCGGGGCCCTCATCAGCTTCGCGCTCATCGCCATCGCGCTCTACCTGCTGCACCGCAGCCGCGGCCAGGAGAACCGGCCCGCTCCGGTCGTCCCGCGGACCTCAGCCTTCACCGGGAACGGAGCCTTCACCATGACCGAGACCGCGACCGCCGAGGCGAAGCCGGGCCAGGGCTGGGACCCGCTCGCCGCCGACCCGGCCGGCTGGGACCTGCCCGAGGCGCCGTCGTCGCCGCCACCTCCGCCCACGCCGCCGACCTACCAGCGGCGGCCCGAGCGGCGGCGCAACTCCAAGATCGGCTCGGTGACCTTCGCGCTCGCCGTGCTGACCGCCGGTGGTGGCGTACTCGCCAACCTCAACGGCGCCACGTGGTTCTCCGCGCAGCACATCATCGGCCTGGTGCTCGGCGTGGTCGGGATCGGACTGGTCACCGGCGCGTTCGCCCGCGGCGGGCGGGGCCTGATCGGGCTCGCCGTGCCGCTCGCGATCGCCGGGATGGTCCTGACGACCGTGCCGTTCGAGAACTTCGACTTCCGCGGCGGTGCGGGCGACCTGCACGAGACTCCGCACTCGGTGACCGACCTGAAGCCGCTCTACCAGCACGCCGCGGGCGACATCGACCTCGACCTGACCGCGTTGCCCGCCGGCTCGCCGATCACCACCAACGTGATCAACGGCGCCGGCGACAGCACCGTGATCGTGCCGGACACCGCGGACGTCACCTACGACTGCCACACCGGCGCCGGCAACACGGAGTGCTTCAACCGCGAGACCGACGGCATCAGCCAGGACGCGCTGACCGGCGTCGACTACGGCACGGACGGCCCCGGCGGCCAGCAGATCACCCTGCACGTCAAGAACAGCGTGGGCAACGTGGAGGTGCGCCGTGGCTGACCAGAACCCCTACGCCTACGACAACCCGCAAGAAGCCCCGCCCGCGAAGCGCGGTGGCTTGGACGTCTTCACCCTGATCGTCGGCATCGCGACGCTGCTGGTCTCCGCCTACGTCCTCTCGGACGGCGCGAGCTGGCTGCCGCAGTTCGACTTCCGCTGGGTGATCGCCGGCGGCGCGGTGTTCGTGGGGCTGCTGCTCCTCGGCGCGTCGTTCGGCAAACGCCGCCGGTAACCGGAAACACCACTCACTCTCGAGGCCCTGGATCCCACGCCAGGGCCTCGAGTCCTATCCGGGGGTCTTACTCCCACTCGATGGTGCCCGGCGGCTTGGACGTCACGTCCAGGACCACCCGGTTGACCTCCGCGACCTCGTTGGTGATGCGCGTGGAGATCCGCTCGAGGACGTCGTAGGGCAGGCGCGTCCAGTCCGCGGTCATCGCGTCTTCGGACGACACCGGCCGCAGCACCACCGGGTGCCCGTACGTCCGGCCGTCGCCCTGGACGCCGACGCTGCGGACGTCGGCGAGCAGCACCACCGGGCACTGCCAGATGCTGCGGTCCAGCCCGGCGGCCGTCAGCTCCTCGCGGGCGATCAGGTCGGCCGAGCGCAGGGTCTCGAGGCGCTCGGCGTCGACCGCGCCGATGATGCGGATGCCCAGGCCGGGGCCGGGGAACGGCTGGCGCTGCACGATCGTCTCGGGCAGGCCCAGTTCCGTGCCGACCTTGCGGACCTCGTCCTTGAACAGCAGCCGCAGCGGCTCGACGAGCTCGAACTCCAGGTCGTCCGGCAGGCCGCCGACGTTGTGGTGGCTCTTGATGTTGGCCGTGCCCTCGCCGCCGCCGGACTCGACGACGTCCGGGTAGAGCGTGCCCTGGACCAGGAACTTGTAGTCGCCCTCGGCCTTGAGGTCGCGCTCGGCCTGCTCGAACACGCGGATGAACTCGCGGCCGATGATCTTGCGCTTCTGCTCCGGGTCGGTGACGCCGGCGAGCGCGTCGAGGAAGCGCTCGCGCGCGTCCACGGTCACGAGGTTGACGCCGGTGGCGGCGACGAAGTCGCGCTCCACCTGGGTGCGCTCCCCCGCGCGCAGCAGGCCGTGGTCGACGAACACGCAGGTCAGCCGGTCACCGATGGCGCGCTGGACCAGCGCGGCCGCGACGGCGGAGTCGACGCCGCCGGACAGGCCGCAGATCGCGCGGCCGTCACCGATCTGGTCGCTGATCCGCTGGATCTGCTCCTCGACGATCGACGACGTCGTCCACTGCGGCTTGATGCCCGCGATGTCGTGCAGGAACCGGCGCAGCACCTCCTGGCCGTGCGGCGAGTGCGCGACCTCCGGGTGGTACTGGACGCCGGCGAAGCGCCGCTCGACGTCCTCGAAGCCGGCGACCTCGGCGCCGTCGGAGGAGGCTGTGACGACCGAACCCTCCGGGGCCTTGGTGACGCTGTCGTTGTGGCTCATCCACGCGGGCTGGTGCGCGGGCAGGCCGGCGTGCAGGACGCCGCCGTCACCGGTCACGCGGACCTCGGTGCGGCCGAACTCGCGGACGCCGGTCGGCTCGACGACGCCGCCGAGCGCGCTGGCCAGCAGCTGGTGGCCGTAGCAGATGCCGAACATCGGGACGCCGGCTTCGGTGAGCTTCGGGTCCATGCCCGGCGCGCCTTCGGCGTACACGCTCGAGGGGCCGCCGGAAAGGATGATGGCCGCGGGGTTCTTCGCGAGGATCTCCTCGACGGACGCGCTGTGCGGCACGACCTCCGAGTAGATCTGTGCCTCGCGGACGCGCCGGGCGATCAGCTGCGCGTACTGCGCCCCGAAGTCCACGACGAGAACCGGACCGGTGGGGTTGGGCACCTGAGGACCTCCTGGCAGCGGCGGGATTCCCCACCATCGTCCCAGGTGGGCTGGGTCACCCGGGATTCAGGGCCGTCCCTGTCCTCGATCGGGCCTACGGTGCCCGGTATGGCTGTGAACTGGACGAAGGAACTGACCGATCAGCTCGACTTCCACTGGAACGTGCTCGTGCGCCCGAAGCTCGAGGGACTCACCGACGAGGAGTACTTCTGGGAGCCGGTCGCGGGGTGCTGGACCGTGCGGCCGCGGAAGTCCGACGACGAAATCGGCAGCGGCCCCTTCACCATCGACTTCGCCTTCCCCGAGCCGACTCCCCCGCCGGTCACGACGATCGCGTGGCGGCTCGGCCACATCCTCGTCGGCGTGCTCGGCATGCGGTCGGCGTCGCACTTCGGCGGCCCGGCGATGTCCTACGACGACTACCGGTACCCGGGCACCGCCGCCGAGGCGATCGCACTGCTCGACGAGTACTACGCCCGGTGGGTCGAGGGGGTGAAGGGCCTCGACGACGACGCGCTCGCGCGGCCGTGCGGCCCGGCGGAAGGCCCGTACGCGGAGTACCCGATGGCCACCCTGGTGCTGCACATCCACCGCGAGATGATCCACCACTGCGCCGAGATCCTCCTGCTGCGCGATCTTTACCGGAGCAGGTTCGTGTAACACCGAGTCATCATCGGTCCGATTCATCGGTTATCGAGGGCGGCTCCGACCGGGGCCGCCACCGCCGAGGGGGACCCCGCGCATGCTCTACCGACTCCGCCCACCGGCCCGGCTGACCTGGTGCGACGTGCCCGGGTACGCGGTCTGCCGGGCCGACGACCAGCCGGCGCCCGACTGGGAACGGCTGTCGTGGCTGCCCGCCGAAACGCGGGCGTTCAGCAACGACCTCCTGCGCATCGCCGCCCGGTACGGCGTGCGCTCGGGCGGCGGGATCGTCCTCGACGCGCGGCACACCGAGGACCTGGGCCGGGCCGACCTGCTGCGGTGCGAGCGGATCGCCGCCGCGCAGGCCCGGGCGGAGCTGCGCAGCGGCGCGGGCGGGCAGCCGGTGGGGGTGCTCGGCTCGAACGCCCGGCTCGAAGACCGGGAGTGGGAGCTCACCGAGGAAGCGGCCCGCGCGGCCGAAGCGGACCTCGCCGAGCTCCTCGCGGTGCCGGTGCAGGTCGAGCTGGTCGCGCACTGGCAGCGGCTCGGCGGCCGCTACCCGGACTGACCGGCGTCGTGAGTGGGAAACCGTGTTCTAACCCTGTTCCTCACTCACGACCGGCCGCGGCAGGAGCAGGAAGCCGAGGGTGATCCCGAGCAGGCACGGGAGGCCGTGGTTGTCGTGGACGACCGTGTCGACCACCGCCAGCACCGGCACCGCGAACGCCATGACGCGGAACTGCACCGGCAACACCACGCCGTAGCGGCGTGAGGCCACCATGACCACTGCCGTCAGGCCGCCGATCAGGCCGACGACGCACATCGAGTTGCCCGCGCCGACCGGGTTCAGCCAGACGTAGCTCATGAACTGGCCGAACAGGCCGCAGCCGAAGTACAGGACCAGCCAGCGCGCGCGGCCGAACACGCGCTCGGCGAGCGTGCCGAACACCGCCAGCCAGAGCAGGTTCGAAACCAGGCCGAACGCCCAGCCGTCCTGGAAGAACATCCCCGTGACCAGGCGGTACCACTGGCCGTCGTCGATGCGCGCCGCGTCGCGGACGACGGCGTCGTACAGCGGCCGGTGCGCCAGCTGCGCGATCCCGCACGCCAGCGTCACCAGGAACACCGCGGCGGTGAGGTACGGGCGGCGGGCTCCCAGCGTGAGTCGCCCGAACGGGCTGCGGGATGCGGCGCGGGTGGTCATGGACGAAAATCTAGGCTCGACAGCGCCGCCGCACCCCCGACGTTTGTCACGAACCTCCACGGGAAAGGCACTGGCATGCGAGCGACAGTCATCTACGGCGCCGGCGACGTCCGGGTCGAGACCGTTCCGGACCCGAAACTGGCCGAGCCGACCGACGTCGTCCTGCGGGTCGTGCGGTCCTGCATCTGCGGCAGCGACCTCTGGCCGTACGCCGACATGCCGCCGCGCGAGCACGGCCGCCGGATCGGGCACGAGTTCCTCGGGATCGTCGAGGAGACCGGCTCCGACGTCACCACCCTCAAGAAGGGCGACCTCGCCGTCGCGCCGTTCGTCTGGTCAGACAACACCTGCGAGTTTTGCCGCGAAGGCCTCCAGACGTCCTGCCTGCACGGCGGCGGCTGGGGCGCCAAGGGCGTCGACGGCGGGCAGGGCGAGGCCGTGCGCGTGCCGCTGGCCGACGGGACGCTGGTCAAGCTCCCGCACACCGAGGACGACGACCTGCTCGCGTCCCTGCTGACGCTGTCCGACGTGTTCTCGACCGGTCACCACGCCGCGGTGAAGGCGCGGGTGAGCGAGGGCCAGAACGTCACCGTCATCGGCGACGGCGCCGTCGGGCTCTCCGCCGTCCTCGCGGCGAAGCGCCTCGGCGCCGACCGGGTCATCCTCATGGGCCGCCACCAGGCCCGCACCGACCTCGGCCGTGAGTTCGGCGCGACCGACGTCGTCGCCGAGCGCGGTGACGAAGGCGTCGAGAAGGTGCGCGAGCTGACGAACGGCCAGGGCACACATGCCGTCCTCGAATGCGTCGGCACGAAGGGCGCTTTCGAGATGGCCATCGGGGTCGTGCGCGCGGGCGGCGCGGTCAGCCGGGTCGGCCTGCCGCAGTACGAGGAGGGCCCGATCGGCGTGGGCGTGTTCCGCCGCAACGTCACGATCACCGGCGGCGTCGCCCCGGCGCGGCACTACATCCCCGAGCTGCTGCCGGACGTCCTCGAAGGCAAGTACCGGCCCGGTCGCGTCTTCGACCGCACGATCGACATCGAGGGCGTGCCGGACGGCTACCGGGCCATGGCGAACCGCGAGGCGCTGAAGGTGCTCATCAAGCCGTGACCCGTCCGGGTGGGTTCCACTTTCGGGGGTTCCCACCCGGATTACGTTGGTACGCATGGACATGATCACCCCCGAGCCGCGCCCCGCCTGGATCGCCGGCCACCCGGAGCCGGGCGCCACCACCTTCGTCGTGCACCACCCGTACGACGGCAGCGAGGTCGCCACGGTCGCCGTGCCCGGGCCGGAGCAGGTCGAGCGCGCGGTCGCCGCCGCGGTGTCGGTCGCGAAGGAGCTTCGCGCCACCCCCGCGCACGTCCGCGCCGGTGCGCTCGAGCACGTGTCCCGGGTGCTCGCCGCCCGCGCCGAAGAGATCGCCGAGGTCATCACCGCCGAGAACGGCAAGCCGCTGAAGTGGGCCGAAGCCGAGGTCACCCGCGCGGTGTCGGTGTTCCGCATCGCCGCCGAGGAGGCCCGCCGGTTCAGCGGCGACGTCCAGCGCCTCGACACCGACCCCGCGGGCGAGGCGCGGCTGGCGCTGACCCGCCGCGTGCCGCGGGGGCCGGTGCTCGGCATCGCGCCGTTCAACTTCCCGCTCAACCTGGTGGCGCACAAGGTGGCGCCGTCGCTGGCGATCGGCGCGCCGATCATCGTCAAGCCGGCCCCGCGGACGCCGCTGTCGGCGTTGATCCTCGGTGAGATCCTGGCCGAGACGGACCTGCCCGACGGCTCGTTTTCCGTGCTGCCGCTGGGAAACGAAGAGACGAAGGCGCTCGTCGCCGACCCGCGGCTGCCCGTCGTGTCCTTCACCGGCTCGGGTCCGGTCGGCTGGTCGCTCAAGGACGCCGCGCCACGCAAGCACGTCGTGCTGGAGCTCGGCGGCAACGCGGCGGCCGTCGTGCTGCGCGACTGGCCCGACCCCGAAGGCGCCGCGCACCGCATCGCCACCTTCGGCAACTACCAGGCCGGGCAGTCGTGCATCGCCGTGCAGCGGGTGATCGTCGACGCCGCCGTCGCGGACGAGTTCGTGCCCGCGCTGCTGGAGGCCGTCGAATCGCAGCGGACGGGCGACCCGTACGACCGCAACACCGACGTCGGCCCGGTCGTCGACGAGGCCGCCGCCGAACGGATCGTCGCGTGGGTCGACGAGGCGGTGGCCGCGGGCGCGAAGCTGCTCACCGGCGGCACCCGCGACGGCGCGACCGTGGCGCCGACGCTGCTCACCGACGTCCCGCCGGACACCAAGGCCTGGGCCGAGGAGATCTTCGGCCCGGTGCTCGCGGTGTCCGTTGTGGACGGTGTGGACGAGGCCTTCCGCTCGGTCAACGAATCCGCGTACGGCCTGCAGGCCGGCGTCTTCACCACCGACGTCCAGCTGGCCTTCCACGCGTCGGCGGAGCTGGAGGTCGGAGGCGTGATCATCGGTGACGTCCCGTCGTACCGCGCCGACCAGATGCCCTACGGCGGCGTCAAGGGCTCCGGCGTCGGCCGCGAGGGCGTGCTCGCGGCCATGAACGACCTGACGGAAGAGCGCGTCACGGTCTTCACCGGCATCGACCTCTAGTCCATCCATGCCCCCGCCGCCACCCTCAACGGAGGAGCTTCGCTCCACTGATCAACTCACGACGCTCTGCCCGAACCGGAAGACGTTGAACGGGTCGTACTTCTTCGCGACGTCCCCGAGCCGTTTCGCGTTGTCGCCGTAGTAGGCGGCCTTCCAGTCGGGCAGGGCGGGGTCGATGTAGTTGACGTACCCGCCGCCCGCGCCGGCCGCCGCGAGACCCGCGACGACCTCGCCGACCGACTGCCCCACCTTCGACTGGGTCTTCGCCGTCGCGGGCGCGTAGACCTGCACGCTGGCCAGTGCGTCACGGTGCCAGAACGCCGTCGCGTCCTTCGCCGGCTCGCCGACCTTCCCGCCGAGACCGTCGATGAGCAGGTCCATGCCCGCCCGGCCGTCGGCGAGGGCGACGACCTTCGCGGGGTCGACCGGGTTCGTGATGATCCGCGACGACGCGACGAACGACTGCCGGGCCGAGCTGCCCGAGAAGTAGTTCATGGCGCCGAGGTAGTCGAGGCTCTTCACCGTGCGCTGCGTCGGCCGCGCGCCGGCGTTCGCGTTCAGGTTGTTCAGCAGGGTGTTCAGCCCGGAGGGGGCGCCGACGTAGCAGCCGCCGACGCGGCACTGGACCGGCGAGCCCCCGGAGATCACGATGTTCGCCCACAGCTCCGGCGGCGCCGCGGCGATCCAGTTCTGCCACGCGCCGAGCACGCCGGCCGCGGAACCGGACGGGAAGTGCAGCGAGAACACCGTCAGGTTCGGCGCGGGATCGGTGTCGAAGGTGAACTCGGTGACGATGCCGAAGTTGCCGCCGCCCCCGCCGCGCAGCGCCCAGAACAGGTCCGGCTCGGAGCCCGCGGACGCCGTCACCAGCTTGCCGTCGGCGGTGACGACCTGCGCGGAGCTCAGGTGGTCGCACGTCAGGCCGTACTTGCGGGCGAGCACGCCGATGCCGCCGCCGAGGGTCAGCCCGGCGATCCCGACCGTCGGGCAGGAGCCGGCGGGCAACGCGCGCCCGGCCCGCGCCAGTCCGGCGTAGACGTCCTTCAGCTTCGCGCCGGCGCCGATGACCGCCTGCGTGCCCTGGATGTCCACTTTGTTCAGACCGGACACGTCGATGACGAGCCCGCTCTCGGGCACCGAGTAGCCGGCGTAGCAGTGGCCGCCGCTGCGCGCGGCGAGCGTCACGCGCCCGGCGGCGGACTGGACGCAGGCCTGCACGTCCTTGGCGCTCTTCGCGTTCGCCACGGCGATCGGGTTGTTGCCGTCGAACAGCGGGTTGAAGGCGCGCTTGGCGGTGTCGTAGCCGTCGCCGCCCGGGCGCAGCAGGCCGCCGGCCAGCTTGGAGCGCAGGTCGTCCCAGTTCGGCGGGCCGGTGGGCATCCTGGTGACGGGCGGCGCGGACGTCGTGTCCGGCAGCGATGCGCCCGTCGAAGCGGCGGGGGACGAAGGGCCGCCCGGTCCGCACGCGGCGGCGACGGCACCGGCCGCCGACACGCCCGCGACCCGGAGGAACGCCCTTCTGTCCATGTGGTCGAAGACGTGCGGCCGTCCGCCGGGTTGCCCGGTCACCGGACTGGCCTGCTCACGCTGTCCACATCGGACTCCTCGCTGCCGGGGACGCCCAGTTTAGGGCCGGACCCGGGTATCCGCGCCTCTGATCTGTACACGGAGGACGGTCACGGTCAGTTCACACCGCCTTCACGACCAGGCGGGGATCCGCGGCACGTCGCCGTCGAGGCTCTCGCCGCCGGAACGCCCGCTCAGCCAGGCCAGGAGCTGCCCGCTGGTGCCGGTGACGGTCGCCCCGGGGACGGCGCCACCCATCGTCCATTCGGAGTCACCCGCGACCAGGCGGAGCGCGGGGAGGTGCGCGGCGCGAGAGGCGATCGCGTGCTGGACGACGTCGTCGGCGAGCGGGCCGAGGAGGCCCAGGACGCGGTCGAGGTCGTAGCCCCGGTCGAGGTCGGCGAGGTGGATGGCCAGCTCGGACACCCGCATCCGCGCGACGACGGCCCCGCTGACGGGAGCGCCCTGCCGGTTGCGGGCTTCCCGCGCCCAGGCGTCGTCCGGCATCCCGGCGGCGTACTCCTCGAAGCGGGCGGCGGACGCGACGAAGTCGGCGAGGATGTCGGCGGCCCCGCGCTGGGCCCCGGCCTCGATGTCGGTCTCGCGCGCTTCGGGGCTCGCGTACATCGGCGTCTCATCACCGGTGTTCGCCCAGGTCAGGAGGTTCTTGAGGCCATCGGCGTTGCGGGCGACGTGCGCCAGGACGTGGGCGCGCGACCACCCGGGTAACGCACTGGGCGCGCGCAGCTCGGGCTCACCGAGGCCACCGATGGCCCGCGCCCATTCGTCATCGAGCTTCCGTACCCCGTCGAGCAGCGCGTGCGCCTTCTCGGATGCCGTCACGGCCCCGAGTCTAGGACCGTCGCAGCGCCGCCGGGGCGTCCGATCCCGCGTACCCGGCCGGCCGACACGCGTACCTCAAGGGACGACACGCGTACCCAGCCGGACGACACGCCCTCGGCCGGGGCGCGGGTGCCGTGTCGTCCATCCAGGTACGCGTGTCGGCCTTCCAGGTACGCGTGTCGGCCGTCGGGGAACGGGCTAGGACCGTCGCAGCGCCGCCGGGGCGTCGGCGGGGACGGCCGGGTTCTTCGGCGTCACCGGCTCCAGCCGGATGTACGACGCGTCCTGGGCCGGGCGCAGGTCCGCCTCACCCTTATTCGGCCAGAAGGAGAACGCGCGCTCGGCCTGGGCCGTGATCGTCAGGGACGGGTTCACGCCCAGGTTGGCCGTGATCGCCGCGCCGTCGACCACCGACAGGCCCGGGTAGCCGAACACGCGGTGGTACGGGTCGATCACGCCCTCGTCGGCCGTGGCGCCGATCGGGACGCCGCCGATGAAGTGGGCCGTCAGCGGGATGTCGAAGATCTCGCCCCACGTGCCGCCCGCGATGCCGCCGATGCGGTCCGCCGTGCGCTCGTTCGCCTCGTGGCCCGCCGGGATGAAGCTCGGGTTCGGTTCGCCGTGGCCCTGCTTCGACGTGTACTTGCGGCGGCCGAACAGCCCGCGGCGCGTGTACGTCGTGATCGAGTTGTCGAGGCTCTGCATCACCAGCAGGATCACCGTGCGCTCGCTCCAGCGGTAGCCGTTGAGCAGCTTCGCCGCCTGCACCGGGTGCTTGAGCATGAACGTCACGGCCTGCCGCCAGCGCGGCACCGGCGACGCGCCGTCGGTCGCGATCGTCTGCAGCAGGCTCATCGCGTTGCTGCCCTTGCCGTAGCGGACCGGCTCGATGTGGGTGTTCTCGTCCGGGTGGATCGACGACGTGATCGCGACCCCGCGGCTGAAGTTCCGGCTCTCGTCGACCTCGGTGCGGGCCGCGCCGATGATCGCCTCGGAGTTCGTCCGGGTCAGCTCGCCCAGCCGCCGCGACAGCCCGGGCAGCGTGCCCGTGTCCTTCATCGCGTGCAGCAGGTTCTGCGTGCCCCAGGTGCCGGCGGCGAAGACGACCTTCTCGGCCGTGATCGTCGTCCGGAAGCGCCGGGACGTCGTCCCCGTCTTCTTCAGGTCGACCTCGTAACCACCGTCGACCGGCCGCACGGACGTCACCGTGGTCAGCGGGATGACTTTCGCGCCGTCCTGCTCTGCGAGGTAGAGGTAGTTCTTGACCAGCGTGTTCTTCGCGCCGACGCGGCAGCCGGTCATGCAGGCGCCGCACTCGGTGCAGCCGACGCGCTCGGGCCCGGCGCCGCCGAAGTACGGGTCTGCGGCCTTCGCCCCGGGCTTGCCGAAGTACACGCCGACCGGCGTCGGGTGGAACGAATCGGCGACGCCCATGTCCTTCGCGACGTCGCGCATCACGACGTCCGAGGGCGTGATCGTCGGGTTCGTGACCACACCGAGCATCCGGCTCGCCTGGTCGTAGTGCGGCGCGAGCTCGGACTCCCAGTCCGTGATGTGCGACCACTGCTTGTCCGCGTAGAACGGCTTCAGCGGCCGGTACAGCGTGTTCGCGTAGACGAGCGACCCGCCGCCGACGCCGGCGCCCGCGAGCACCATGACGTCGTTGAGCATGTGGATGCGCTGGATCCCGTAGCAGCCGACCTGCGGCGCCCACAGGTAGCGCCTGAGGTCCCACGACGTCTTCGCGAACTCGTCGTCGGCGAACCTCCGGCCCGCCTCGACGACGGCTACCCGGTAGCCCTTCTCCGTGAGCCGCAGCGCCGCGACGCTACCGCCGAAACCCGACCCCACCACGACGACGTCGTAGTCGAGGGCACCCGCACTGGTGGTGTTACTGGCAGTCACACCTTGAGCGTAACCCGGGGTTCCCGTCCTGACCAGAGGTAAGTTACTCGTCAGTCACCCGTTTTGGCGCATCCAACGAGACCTTTGTGGGTAATTATCAAAGTGCTCGATGTCCACGTCGGCGAGACCCGTCGGCGGGACACGATTTCCGGGAGGGACCGAAATGGGCCCCCAGCAGCTCACCGGTTGGCGCAAGTCGAGCCACAGCCACTTCGAGGAGAACGCCTGCGTCGAGATCGGCGCCGGCCCGGGCGTGGTCGGGGTGCGGGACACCAAACAGCCGGTGCCCCGCCCGATCCTCGTCTACTCCGAGAACGCGTTCGCCGCGTTCCTCGCGCACATCACCGGCGGAAGGTGAGCCTTCGCGGTTCGAGTGATCCGTCGCCCGGCACCGTCAGGCGCCGGGCGACGATCAGCCACCGCTCCGGGCGTTCCCCAGCACCATCGCCGCGACCTGGCGCGCAGCCTCGCAAGGATCACCCTTGCCGATGTTCTTCTCGGACTGATCAACACTGATGTCGACGGTTTGCGTATCACTGGTCCCCACGGCGACCGTGCACTCTCCCCTGGCCCGCTGATCTCCGACGCCGTCGTAAGCGACCAGCGGATACCCGTCAACGGGCTCTAACGGCTCAAAAAAGGGATAGGTCGTCCCCTTCGCGGCATAGACGCTGGTCAGACCACGCTTGTCCTTGCCGAAAATGATGCCGACGCCGGCTCTGCCGGGCGCATGCCAGTTACACCTGGGGCCTACGTCCGCGTCAGGCTCGGGTTTTGTCTCCACCTCCGAACCCAGCAACCCGGCGACCTGGGCCGGCGTCAACGCATCACACGGCGCCTTCTGCAGCCTCGTGAGGTCGATCGGGTTCGCCACCTTCGGCACGTCCGGCCCAGGAACCTCGTCCACCGCCTCGGAGGAAGGCGATGCGGACGAAATTGGAACCGCCGTACCCCCGTTTGTGGTGTCACAAGCCCCGAGCGCCAGCAACGCAGCACTCAGCGGAACGATCACGCGGCGCATCACAGACTGCCTCCGGCCTGGTCGATCTCAGTCCGATGAGCGTCCTCACCAGCGGCGTACTTACCCAACGCAGCCCGGAACCTGTCCGCCATCGCCCGGCAGTACTCCTCACGCGCGGCCAACGTCTCCAGCAACGCCTCGCCAGAAGTCCGGACCTGCCCGGCATTTCCCTGGCTGGCGTACTCCAGCCCCGGTCCCCGAGCTCGAGCGATCGTGTTTGCGTTCTCGCGGTCTCGGTTGAACTCATTGGCCATGTCGTCCCAGTCCTTGGCCAGCTCGCGGAGCGTCGCCTCGTCGTAGGCGAACCCGGCCCCAGGGTCACCCGACACTCCATACGAACCCGCCACCGGAACACCGTTGGGGCCAGGCAACGACCAGTCCACGTTCGGGTCGTACACGGGACCCATCGTCGCCCTCCCCGGCCACGCAGCGCTCTACCTCAGACACTCTGCGTTGTCTGACGCGGAGCGTCAACCCTCACCGGCGGACGGTGAGCCCCACCCGCTGGAACTCCTTGAGGTCCGAATAGCCCGTCTTCGCCATCGCGCGACGGAGCGCCCCGAACAGGTTCACCACGCCTTCCGCGTCGGATGACGGCCCGAACAGGAGGGTCTTGAGGTCGACCGCGTAGTCCGGCCCGGCCGCCACGCGCGAGCGCGGCAGTGACGGGTGCGCCGCCGCCGCCGTCCAGTACAGGCCCTGGCCCGGCGCGTCCTGCGCGGCGGCCAGCGGTGAGCCGAGCATGACGGCGTCCGCGCCGCACGCGATGGCCTTGGCGATGTCGCCCGACACCGTCATGCCGCCGTCGGCCAGGACGTGGACGTAGCGGCCGCCCGTCTCGTCGAGGTAGTCGCGGCGGGCGGCCGCCGCGTCGATGATCGCCGTGGCCATCGGGACGCCGATGCCGAGGACGCGGTCCGTGCTCGTCACGCCCGGGGTGTAGCCGTGGCCGACGATGACGCCCGCGGCGCCGGTGCGCATCAGGTGCATCGCCGTGCGGTAGTCGCTGACGCCGCCGGCGATCACCGGCACGTCGAGGCGGCCGATGAAGTCCTTGAGGTTCAGCGGCTCGGCCTCGCGCACCACGTGCTCGGCGGAAATGATCGTGCCCTGCACGACCAGGATCTCGACGCCCGCCGCGATCAGGTCCGGGGTCAGCTCGGCGGCGTGCTGCGGGCTCACGCGCGCGGCCACCGTGACGCCGGACTCGCGGACCGTCTTGATCGCCTCGGTCAGCAGGTCGAGCCGGATCGGCGCGGCGTGCAGCTCCTGCAGCACGCGGCCGACCGCGGTCGGGTCCTCGAGGTCCTCGGCCGCGCGAACCAGCTGGAAGATGGCGTCCTCGACGTTCGCGTGCCGCGCCCAGAGGCCCTCGGCGTTCAGCACGCCCAGGCCACCCAGCTCGCCGACGGCGACCGCGGTGCCGGGCGAGACGATCGCGTCCGTCGGGTGCGTGACGAGCGGCAGGTCGAAGCGGTAGGCGTCGATCTGCCAGGAAGTGGACACCACCGAAGACGACCGGGTCCGCCGCGACGGCACGATCTCGACGTCGTCGAGGTCATAAGCCCGCCGCGCGGTGCGGCCCATCCCGATCTCGACCAGGTCCCGCACGTGAAGCCTCCTCCGACGACGACAATCTGCCGTGCCCCATTGTCGCTAGTCCGCGTGGGTGACCCGCGCACGGGGGTTAGAACAGCAGCAACACCGGCAGTGCGCCCGCCACGAACCCGGCCGTCGCGGTCAACGCGGCCAGTGCGCGCCGGTCCGCTTCCGCGACACAGATCAGCGTGAAGACCAGTGCCATGACCGCGATCGCCGCCACGAAGACGCCGACGGCGACGGGCGAATTCCCGACCCTCACCCGGTGACCGCCGGCCTCCACGGCCTGCACCGACCGCCCGAACTCGGCAACATCCAGGCGGACCGGCACTCCCGGCTCCAGGTCGAGGCTCGCGTCGCCCGACTCGACCTCGAAGCGCTCGCCGGCCGCCGTGCGGAGGACGAGGTCGTACCGGTGGCCCGTCGAGCTCGAGTCGTGCTGGCCCCGGCTCTCGACGGTGGCTTCTTCCCGCTCGGCCGGTCCGCCCGCGTCGAGGACCCCCCACGTCCCGAGGGTCAGCGCGGCCCCGGCGATGGCCGCGCTCACCGCGGGGAAGACGAGTCTCCCGGCCACGGCTACACCCGCACGAACACGACGACCGGCGCCAGCAGCGCGCCCAGGACCAGGGCCAGCCAGGTCGCCACCGGTGGGTAGACGCTCAGCCGGACCGCGCCGAAGTACACCGCGCCCAGTGCGAGCAGGGCCGCGCAGATCAGCAGCACCGGCCGGATCACGCCCGGCCGCAGGTCGATCACGCCGCCGCCGGCGCGGAGGTAGGCGATGCCGCCGTCCGCCGTCGAGACGTCGAGCGCGACCGGCTGGCCGGCGGGCAGGTCGAGGTCGGGACCGACGGCCGTGACGCGGTAGAGCCGGTTCCCGGCGTCGACCGCGATGGTGTGGCTGACCGCGTTCTCGTCGCCGCCGACGGGGAGCGCTCCCTGCTCGTGGGACACGATGTGCCCTTCGACGCGGTAGGTGGGCGCGTCGCGGCCGGCCAGCACCTGGCACATCAGGCAGACGATCCCGCCGAGGAACAGCGACACGAGCGCGACGGCCGTGAAGAACACCGTGCGCAGCACGCGCGTGAAGCGGCTGATCGTCATGCCGTTCAGTGCACACTAAAGTGGCCACGTAAGGCGATAGGCCGATTACCGTAAGCACTCTAGGTTACGGAAACTCAGAAGGAGACCTTCTCCACCGAGTCCGAACGCAGTACCGACTCCTGCTGGAACTGCTTTTCGTAGTCGGCGCGCAGGCCTTCGATCTCCCGCTCGGCATCGCGATCGGCGAACGGGTAGAGCAGTACCACCACATGGGTGTGTTCCCGCACGATCACGCCGGAGCCGCCGCGCCACTGTCCGCTGCCGTCGAGCCGCGTGAAGCCGTCCGGGAAGGCCGCGGTGATCTCCCGGTCGGAGAAGGCCGCGAACTCCTTGTCGGTCACCTCGGTGCCGTCCGGCTTGCCGGTGCCGAAGAACAGCTCGGTGCGCTTCCAGAGCTCACCGGGTGACTGGACCTGCGCCGGCGCGGCCGGTGTGTCGGCGGCCGAAGCCGCGGCCCCGCCGCCGAGGCCCAGCAGCGCCGCCGCGGTCACCGCCGCCACCGTCCGTCGCGAAATCGCCGTCCTGGTCATGGGCCGAGTTTCGCGGCCCACGGCCAGGACGGGAACGATCGAAAGGGCGGACTAACGCGTCGTGTAGTTCGGGGCCTCGACGGTCATCGTGATGTCGTGCGGGTGGCTCTCCTTGAGCCCGGCCGCGGTGATCCGGACCAGCTGGGCCTCCTGCAGCTCCGCGATCGTGTTCGCGCCCGCGTAGCCCATGCCCGAGCGCAGGCCGCCGACGAGCTGGTGCACGACGTTGGCCAGCGGCCCGCGGAACGGGATGCGGCCTTCGATGCCCTCGGGGACCAGCTTGTCCTCGCTCAGCACGTCGTCCTGGGCGTAGCGGTCCTTGGAGTACGACTTCGCCTGGCCACGCGACTGCATCGCGCCGAGGGAGCCCATCCCGCGGTAGACCTTGAACTGCTTCCCGTTGACCAGGATCAGGTCGCCGGGTGACTCGGCGGTGCCGGCCAGCAGGCTGCCCAGCATGACCGTGGACGCGCCGGACGCGATCGCCTTCGCGATGTCGCCGGAGTACTGGATGCCGCCGTCGCCGATCACCGGGACGCCCGCCGGGCGGCACGCCTGGTCGGCCTCGTAGATCGCGGAGATCTGCGGGACGCCGACACCCGCGACGATCCGGGTGGTGCAGATCGAGCCCGGGCCCACGCCGACCTTGACGCCGTCCGCGCCCGCGTCGACCAGCGCCTGCGCGCCCGCCCGGGTCGCGACGTTGCCGCCGACGATGTCGACCGCGTCGCCCAGCTCCTTCTTCAGCAGCGAGACCGTGTCGACGACCGCGCGGGAGTGCCCGTGCGCGGTGTCGACCATCAGGACGTCGACGCCCGCGTCGGCCAGCGCCATCGCACGCTTGTGGCCGTCCGGGCCGACGCCGACCGCGGCGCCGACGATCAGGCGGCCGTCCGGGTCCTTCGTCGCCTTCGGGTACTGCTCGGTCTTCACGAAGTCCTTGACCGTGATCAGCCCGCGCAGCTTGCCCGCGCCGTCGACGATCGGCAGCTTCTCGATCTTGTGCCGGCGCAGCAGGCCGAGCGCGGCGCTCGCGGACACGCCGACCTGGGCGGTGACCAGCGGCGCCTTCGTCATGACCTCGGACACCGGACGGCTGTGGTCGACCTCGAAGCGCATGTCGCGGTTGGTGATGATGCCCACCAGCGCGCCGGACGCGTCGGCCACCGGCACCCCGGAGATGCGGAACTTCGCGCACAGCGCGTCGACCTCGGCCAGCGTCGCGTCGGGCGAGCAGGTGACCGGGTCGGTGACCATGCCCGCCTCGGACCGCTTCACGACCTCGACGGCGGCGGCCTGCTCGTCGATCGGCAGGTTGCGCTGGAGCACGCCGATGCCGCCCTGGCGGGCCATGGCGATGGCCATCCGCGCCTCGGTGACGGTGTCCATGGCGGCGGAGACCAGCGGGATGCCGAGGGTGATGTTCCGGGTCAGCCGCGTGCCGGTGTCCACCGCGCTGGGCACGACGTCCGATTCCGCGGGCAGCAGCAGCACGTCGTCGAAGGTCAGGCCGAGCATGGCGAATTTGGCCGGCATGGGGGCGGTGATGCCGTCGCTGGTCATAGCGGGTGAAGGGCCTTCCTGACGCGGGATGAGCGGGGTCGCTGTGGCGACTCGGAGCCTTCCCCTCATGATATCCGGCGCGCGGGCCTGCCCCGGGCGGTGGGCGAGCCGCGGGGACCGCCCGGTACCGTGCAGGCCGTGGCGCATGATGTCCTGCCTCCAGACCCGTTCGCGGACGACCCGGACGACCCGGCCCGGGCGTTCCTCGTCGACGAGGACCGGCTGGACGAGCCGATCAGCGACTCCGAACGCACCGAGCTGCTGGCCGATCTCTCCGATCTGGCCGTCTACCAGGCACTCCTCGAGCCCCGCGGGGTCCGCGGGATCGTCGTGGACTGCGGTGAGTGCGACGAACCGCACTACCACGACTGGCACCTCCTGCGGGCCAGCCTGGAGCAGCTCCTGGCCGACGGGCGGATGCGCCCGCACGAGCCGGCCTACGACCCGAACCCCGGCGACTACGTGAGCTGGGACTACTGCCGGGGCTTCGCCGACGGTGTGACGGCCAACGAAAGCGCCTACTAAAGCCATACAGAAAGGCCCTGGTGAGCTTGCTCACCAGGGCCTTTCTCGTATCCGGAGCTCCTACCCGCCGGCGCCTTGCCCGCCGACGGCGGACTCGCTGCGCCCGGTGTTCGTGCCGGGGTCGTTGCCGCTCGCGGCCGTGGTGGACGGCGGCGGCTCGGTGGTCGGCGGGGGCGGCGTGGTGGTCGGCGGCGGGGGCGTCGGGGTCGGCGTCCCGGTGCCCGGCAGGCTGGTGGTGCCGCTGCCGCTGCCCGGGATGGACGTCGCCGAGCCGGCCGGCGGCACCTGCGTGGACGAGGCACCGGGCGGCACCTGCGTCGACGTCGTCTGGGTCGGGCCCTGCACCGGCGCGTCCGGGTTCTGGAGCTGCGCGGCGAGCTGCCGGTGCTGCTCCATCAGCTGGTCGCGGTTGTCCTCGTCGCTGACCTGCGAAAGGGCGGCCTGAGCGGCGTCGAGGGCTTCGCGGGCGGCGTCGAGGTTGCCGCCGGCGATGGCCAGGTTCGCCTTCTCGAGGTCGAGTTTCGCGTTCGCGGCCGCCTCGACCGAGCGGGTGTGATCGGAGTACAGGACCTTCGCGAGGCCCCACAGGGTGTCGCCGGGTTGCGCGGAGCGCGCGGCCAGCCCGGTGCCGGTGAACGCGATCGCCAGCACGGCGGCGGCGACGGCGACCGGGACGAGCAGCCTGCGGCGGCGTCCGCTCGAAGCGTGTTGCTTCGCGAGACTCGCGGTGGTGACGGTCCGCACCGCGGTGTCGACGTCGACTAGTTCGGCCAGAGGCTCACTGTCGATGTCTCTTCGCCACGCCACCAGCAACGCGTTGAGCTCCTGGTCGCCGAGTCCGTCGGCCAATGCCGGGTCGGACCCGCCGAGAGCGTCGAGCAGCGCGTCGTCCGCTTGGACCGCCGACAGGTCGGCGGCGAACTCCGCCTCCGACGACGACAAGCCACTTCCGAAGACGTCATCGGGCTCGTAGCCCTTCTCGTGACCGGTCACTCAGATCACCTCCTCCGCGGCCAGGACCTTTCTCAGCCGCGCGAGGGCGCGGTGCTGGGCGACGCGGACGGCGCCGGGGGTCGACCCCACAGCGTCCGCGGTCTCCTCCGCCGATAGGCCGACGACCACCCGCAGCACCACGATCTCCCGTTGCTTGTCCGGCAGCACCTGCAACAACTGGGACATCCGCTCGTTCAGTTCACCTTGCAGCGCCCGCTGCTCGGGGCCGACCCCGCCTTCGACTTCGTCGGGGATCTCGGCCACCGGTTCGGCACGGTTGCGGGCCGCGGCGCGGTGCGCGTCGGCCACCTTGTGCTGGGCGATCCCGTAGACGAAGGCCAGGAACGGACGGCCTTGGTCGCGGTACGAGGGCAATGCCGTTAGCACCGCGAGACACACCTCCTGCGCAACGTCGTCCGCCGAAGCGAACGATCGCTCCTGCCTGCCAACCCGGGCGCGGCAATACCGCACTACCAGTGGACGGATGGCAGCCAGCAGCCGCTCCACTGCTTGGGGATCTCCCTCGACAGCAGCGGCGACCGGTTCATCCAGTCCATCCCCCACATTGGCCATCGCAGACAACAGTCCCAGTGTTACGCGTAGGTGTGCAAAGAACCCGGCCCGTGGTCGCCTCCACCTCGAACCGGTGACCGCTACCGTACCTTCGGCCCGCTTCGGACCGGCGCGCGCGGTGTTCCCCGGCGCGCCGCACCGCCTGGAGGCGCGGAAATACGGATGGTCCTGCGGACCCGCGGTCGAAGCCTTCGGTTCAACGAACGAACGGCGTCACGGGTTACGAGATCCGTCGGAGGGACGGGTGCCGGGACGGGAATCCGCCCGGAGGCAGCCCAGGGTTGGGCGCCGGAGTGTGATGGGGACCACACAGATGCGGGCCAGGGCGGTGCGCCCTGGCCCGTCGTCACCTGTATTCCGGCCGTGTCAGGATCGAGGAGAAGCCGCGGGGACGGATCAGCTGACCAGGCCGCGACGGAAGCCGTGGGCCACGGCCTGCGCGCGGTCGCGCACACCGAGCTTCCGGAACAGCCGCCGGGCATGGGTCTTCACCGTGTCCTCGGACAGGTAGAGCTCGCGGCCGATCTGGCCGTTGCTCTTGCCCTGGCTCATCCCACGGAGCACCTGAAGCTCGCGCTCGGTCAGCTGGACGCCCGGGTCGGACGGCTGACGGGGCGCGGGCACCGAGGTGCTCGCCAGGGTGTGGGCCAGTGCGGCGACCAGCTCCGGCCGGGACGCGTCCCAGCGGAGGTAGCCGCGGGCACCGCCGGCGATCGCGGCGGCGATGCTGCCCGCGTCGTCCGGGGCTCCGAAGACGATGACATTCGCCTGGGGGTTCGCGGAGACGAGCCGTCGAGTGGCTTCGACACCTGTCGGAACCGCGCGTTGCGTTCCGACCAGCACGACATCGACGGGCTGACGGGAGTACCGGGCCAGCAGCTCGTCACCGTGCGCTACGCAGTCGATGCGACTGACCCCAGGGACCGCGGACATCACTCGGGTGAGCCCTTCACGGACACTGCGTCGGTCGTCGCAGATCAAGACCGTCGTCACGGGGTTTCCTTCCTGCAGCCGGGTGACATTCCACTTCCCCTATCGGACGCTTTAGCCCGAACCTTGACACGATCCGGTGGCTTTTTTTGAAGTTTCTTAGCCCGGATGCCGGAACACCCCATTCCGACGGCTCAACCACCCGGGGCGGGGACCCATGGCGATTCCCCCGCGATCCTCCTTCCGCCAGGATCTGCGCTTCGTAACACTGCGTGCAACACCTGCGCGACTCTGAATCGATACTCCTCGGCGTGTCCTGGGCGCACATCGGCCATGACTAGGGCCGCCGGCCACAAAAGTGAAAGGAGTTCGCATTCCTCGGCCGTCGCCATTGCATTTCCGACAAGACCGTCCGAAATCTCCCGGTGATCGGGAGCCCCGGCGGCTCGCAGGGCCACGGCCAGCACAATCCCGGATTTCACGGTGTGCCGCCGCGCACCGCGGGCACGGGCGGTTTCGAATGCGCGCTCGGCGGGCGGCACGGCGGCGGCGCCCTGACCTGCGGCGAGCTCGATCTCGGCGCCGACCCAGCCGCCACGGACCGTCGCGCGCCAGCCATCGTCTTCGGCCGCCGCCCGCCCGGCGAGCCTCCGCGCGGCCCGGAGGCGCCCAAGGGCGAGGTTGTCGGCAGCCAGGCCGAGGAGGGCGTCGGCTCGCGCGCCCGCCGCGTTGAGGCCGTCGGGGTCCGGGTCGCTCGTCAGGCCCGAGGCCTTCGCGAAGGCCTCGCCGTCGAGCGCGCGGGCCTGCCGGTGGCCGCCCAGCTGCCGCCGGTGGGCGGCGAGGGTGCTGGCGGCGAGGGAGGCGTGGAGTGGGTCGGCCCCGCCCCTGAGAGCGTCCAGGAGAGCCGCGGCGGCGGCATAGCGCCCCCGGGCACCAAGGACGACAGCGGCGAGCAGCCGCGCTCTGGGGCCGCCGTGGCCGCGCGTGACGGCGGGATCGGGCAGCGGATCGCTCCCGAACGCGGCGGCCCTGAGGGCGGGTTCGTGCACGGGTCCTTTCTAGCGGGTGGCACCGACAGAAACATGATCGAAGTCGCGGACGTCATGTCTGCGCACCCGCGACCGGCGTCCGGCTACCCGCGCCCGCCGACCAGGACGTGCTCGATGCGGTCCGCCGCTCCCGGCAGGTCCGCCAGCAGCTCCACCTTGTCCGGCAGCCCCGCCGGGTCCCACCCGGGCCCGCACGCGAACAACCGGCTCCGCTGCCGCCCCCGCGAGACCCGCGCGAACAACCGCGTGTCCGCCACCCCTCGCCGGTGCGCCCACAGCACCACCGCGGCCGGGGCGCTCCGGCGGACCGCCACCGCCAGCACCTCCGCCGGCAGCGGCACCCCGAACAGCTGGGCCCCGATGCGGCGGCCGGCCAGTGAGGCCGCCAGCGCGTACATCGGCATCGAGTCGCGCTCCTCCGGGACGCACCCGAGCAGCACCGGGCGCGTGTTGCGCGGCTCGTCGAGCACCGGGGTCGCGCGGACCAGCGCCGCGAACACGCACTCCGCCAGCAGGTACTCGACCTCCGCACCCGCGCTCGCCCCGCGCCAGCGGGCCCCCAGCGCCGACAGCACCGGCTCGAGCACGCCCGCCCACGCCGGGAGGACGCCGAGCTCGGCGATCGTGTCCGCGAGCATGCGCTGGACCGCGCCCACGTCCATCGCGAGCGCGGCCGTGCTCAGGCGGCGGGCGAGACGGGAGCGCACCTCGAGCCCGTCGTCGACACCGGAACCGCCGGGCGGATCCTCGGGGCCTTCCGGCTGGGGCAATCCGGACCGCGGCATCTGCTCGAGGGCGTAGCGCGCGGCTTCGGCCGTCGACGCGCCGCTCAGCAACGCCCGCTGCATCAGTTCGAGCCGGCCGATGTCGGAGCTGCCGTAGCGGCGGTGACGGCCGTCGGTGTGCCGGCTCGGGCCGAGCCCGTAGCGGCGGTCCCAGGTTCGGAGGGTGGACGGCGCGACCCCGAGCCGGCGGGCGACCGAGGCCACCGGCAGGGTGGGTTCTTCGGTACCCGACCCAGCTCCCACGAGCCTCAATATCCAGGCACTCAGCGGAGTCGGCAACCGGAGGCGAAACCCCTGCTCACACATCCGGGGGATGCCTAACGGCTGAATCGACCCGAATCGCTTGAACAACTATTGGCGCGCTTCTAACGTTACCGCCGTTGCACCGAATGGAGTATCGGCACCACAGCAGAGCAGCTAGCGGCATCGACCGATTGACGGAGGCGGTCAGGATGGCAGACACGCGCAGGCTCCCAGGACCCAACGCCGACATGTGGGACTGGCAGCTCGAAGGGTCGTGCCGGGGGATGGACAGCGCGTCCTTCTTTCACCCGGACGGCGAGCGCGGCCCGGCGCGGGCACGGCGGGAGGCCAGGGCGAAGGCGGTCTGCCTGAGCTGCCCCGTCCTGGAGATGTGCCGCAGCCACGCGCTCGCGGTGCACGAGCCCTACGGCATCTGGGGCGGGCTCTCGGAGTCCGAACGCGAGCACCTCATCAAGTCCGACAAACGCGCGCTCAGCATGTCCGGCGGCTGAGCGGCCACAGACAACGGAGGGCGGCACCGGGTGGGGTGCCGCCCTCCGTGCTTCCCGGGAACGAAACGGGGCGGCACTCCGGCTGGAGTGCCGCCCCGTTCGTCGTGAACCGCGTCAGTGCGAGTGGCCGTGGCCGCCCGCGGCGGGCTCTTCCTCGGCCGGCTTCTCGACGACCGAGCTCTCCGTGGTCAGCACCAGGCGCGCGATCGAAGCGGCGTTCGCCACCGCGGACCGGGTCACCTTGACCGGGTCGACGATGCCGGCGGCCAGCAGGTCGGTCAGCTCGCCGGTGGCGGCGTTGAAACCGTGCCCCCAGCCCTGCTCCCGGACCTTGTTGACGATGACCGCGCCCTCGTGGCCCGCGTTGGTCGCGATCCAGAACAGCGGGGCGGACAGCGCGTCGCGCACGATGCGGACACCGGTCGCCTCGTCGCCCTCGAGGCCGAGGCCGTCTTCGAGCTCCTTGACCGCGTGCACCAGGGCCGAGCCACCGCCGGGCAGGATGCCCTCTTCGACGGCCGCCTTGGTCGCCGCCACGGCGTCCTCGATGCGGTGCTTGCGCTCGTTGAGCTCGGTCTCGGTGGCCGCGCCGACCTTGATCACCGCGACACCGCCGCCCAGCTTCGCCAGGCGCTCCTGCAGCTTCTCGCGGTCCCAGTCGGAGTCGGTGCTCTCGATCTCCTTGCGGATCTGGGCGATCCGCGCCTGGGTGGCGTCCTTGGTGCCGGCGCCGTCCACGATGGTGGTGTCGTCCTTGGTGACGACGATGCGCCGGGCACTGCCGAGCGCGCCGAGGTCCGCGTCCGCCAGCTTCATGCCGATCTCCGCGGAGATGACCTCGCCACCGGTGACGACCGCGAGGTCGTCCAGGAACGCCTTGCGGCGGTCACCGAAGAACGGCGCCTTGACCGCGACGGCGGTGATCGTCTTGCGCAGCGAGTTCACCACGAGGGTGGACAGCGCCTCGCCGTCGACGTCCTCGGCGATGATCAGCAGCGGCTTCTTGGCCTCGACGACCTTCTCGAGCACCGGCAGCAGGTCCGCCAGCGACGAGATCTTCTCGCGGACGAGCAGGATGTAGGCGTCCTCGAGGATCGCCTTCTGCTCCTCCGGGTTGGTCGCGAAGTGCGCCGAGAGGAAGCCCTTGTCGAACTGGACACCCTCGGTGATCACCAGCTCGGTCGCCAGGGTCGACGACTCCTCGATGGTGATGACGCCGTCTTCGCCGACCTTCTCGACGGCTTCGCCGAGCAGGGCGCCGATGTTGGCGTCACGGGAGGTGACGGTACCGACCTGGGCGATGTTCTCGCGGCCCTTGACCGGGGTGGCCTTGGCCTTGAGGACCTCGATGACCTTCTCCGCGGCGGCCTCGATGCCGCGGCCGATCGAGGACGGGTTCGCGCCGGCCGCGATGTTGCGCAGGCCGACCTTCACCAGCGACTGCGCGAGCACGGTCGCGGTCGTGGTGCCGTCACCGGCGACGTCGTTGGTCTTGGTGGCGACGCTCTTGGCGAGCTGCGCGCCGAGGTTCTCGAACGGGTCGTCGAGCTCGATCTCACGGGCGACGGTCACGCCGTCGAGGGTGATGGTCGGCCCGCCGAACTTCTTGTCGAGCACGACGTGGCGACCGCGCGGGCCGAGGGTGACCTTGACGGCGTCGGCGAGCTTGTTCACCCCGCGCTCCAGCGCGCGACGAGCGTCCTCGTCGAATTTGATCTGCTTGGGCATAGCGTGTTCCGCTTACCTTCCGGTGTCTCTGAGACGCAAGAACGCCCCGTCCCCCGGCGTTGTGCGGGGCCCGGGGCGTCATGCGCTGCGAGCGGACGTCAGTTGATGACGGCCAGCACGTCGCGGGCGGACAGGATGAGGTAGTCCTCACCGTTGTACTTGACCTCGGTGCCGCCGTACTTCGAGTAGATGACGACGTCACCGACGTTCACGTCCAGCGGGACGCGGTTGCCCTTGTCGTCGATCCGGCCCGGGCCCACGGCCAGAACCTTGCCCTCCTGGGGCTTCTCCTTGGCGGTGTCGGGGATGACGAGGCCGGAAGCGGTCGTCTCCTCGGCCTCACTCGTCTGGACAACGATCTTGTCCTCGAGCGGCTTGATGTTCACGCTCACCGGGTTGACCTCCACGGTCGTCGAAAGCGTCGGCAGGATGTAGTTACGGCTCTACCACCCCCGCCGTCGCGGGTGCCGGGGCTGTCGGGCCGTGCGATTAGCACTCTAGCCACGTGAGTGCCAGTCGTGCAAGGAGGGTCCCCACGGCCGCCCCGAACGAGCCCGGCAGCCCTCTGACCGGCGGCAAGCCCTACACCGCCCCGCCCCTCGTCCCTGCCGCAGTCAGCACCGGGCAGCCGGGGTCAAGGGTGAGCGAAGCTCATCGCGAAGCGACGCCGAAGGCGCCCTTGACGCCGGATGACCGGTGTTGAACGCTCGGGCAGCGAGGGATGGCCCCTACCCCCACCGTGAGTTTCTGGTTAGGTTCTCACCGTCTGGCACCTGAACCCTGGGGGTTTATGCCCATGTCCTCCCGTCCCCTCCCGAGATCGGCCGCGCTCCTCGCCGCAGCCACCCTCCTCACCGGCTTGGCAGCCGCGCCCGCCCAAGCCGACCCGACCCAAACCCGCCAACGCGACTTCGCCGCCGCGGCAAGCGAGTTCGGCGTCCCGGAGAACGTCCTCCTCGGCGTCTCCTACCTCGAGTCCCGCTGGGACTTCAACGCCGGCACGCCCAGCACGTCCGCCGGCTACGGCCCGATGCACCTCACGGACCTGCGTGAAGCCGGCATCGCGACCAGCCACCACGACGAAGGCACCGAAGACCCGCGCGGCGACGACGCCCGGCCGGCGCTGCACCCGAAGGCCGGCCCGGCCGCCCCGCCGCAGGGGCTGCAGACGATCGACGAAGCCGCGCAGCTCACCGGCCAGCAAGCCGAGACCCTCCGCACCGACCCCGCACAGAACATCCGGGGCGGGGCCGCGCTGCTCGCGAAGTACCACGCCGGGAAGACCGACTGGTACGACGCGGTCGCGCAGTACAGCGGGTCGACCGAAACGACCGCCGCGCAGACCTTCGCGGACGAGGTCTTCGAGACCATCAAGAGCGGCATCTCCCGGACCACCGACGACGGCCAGCAGGTCAGCCTGGCCGCGACGCCGGACGTCGCCGTCACGCAGCACGCCGGGAACCCGGCGAACGTCGAGTGCCCGCGGACCGTCGCCTGTGAGTCCGTCCCCGCTCCCTACCAGGAGCTGCCGAACGACGACTACGGCAACCACGACCTCGCCAACCGGCCGGTCAGCCAGAAGATCGACCACATCGTCATCCACGACACCGAGGGCTACTGGGACAACGTCCTCGACCTCGCCCAGGACCCGACGTACGTGAGCTGGCACTACACCATCCGCTCGGCCGACGGCCTGATCGCGCAGCACGTGCCGACCAAGGACGTCGCCTGGCACGCCGGGAACTGGTACGTCAACGCGAAGTCCATCGGCATCGAGCACGAGGGCTTCGCCGCGAAGGGCACCTGGTACACCGAAGCGATGTACCGCTCGAGCGCGAAGCTCGTCGGCTACCTCTCGCGCAAGTACGGCATCCCGCTCGACCGGGCGCACATCATCGGGCACGACAACGTGCCGGGCACGATCCCGTCGACGATCAAGGGCATGCACTGGGACCCGGGCCCCTACTGGGACTGGTCGCACTACTTCGACCTGCTGGGCGCGCCGCTCGGCGGGTTCGGGCTGCCCGGCTCGTCGCTGGTCACCATCGACCCGGACTTCGCGAAGAACCAGCCGATCTTCACCGGCTGCGACAGCCCCGGGACCCCGTGCGCGGCGCGGGGATCCGAGGCCGTCGTGCTGCACTCCGAGCCGAATGACGCTTCGCCGCTGCTGAAGGACGCCGGTCTCCACACCGACGGCACGGCGTCCACGATGGACGTCGCCGACGTCGGCAGCCGGGTCGCGACCGGGCAGCAGTACGCCGTCGCCGACGTGCGCGGCGACTGGACGGCGGTCTGGTACCTCGGGCAGAAGGGCTGGTTCCACAACCCGCGCAACGCCCGCGTCGCCAAGCCCGCGATCGGCCTGGTCGTGACGCCGAAGCCCGGCCTCGCGACGATCCCGGTCTACGGGCGCGCCTACCCCGAGCCCGAGGCCTACCCGGCGAACGTGACGGTGCAGGCGATCACGCCGCTGCCGTACACGCTCGCGGCCGGGCAGCGGTACTCCTCGGCCGGGACGGTCGGCTCGGAGTACTACTCGGCCACGACGTTCGACGTCGCTGACCACGTGGTCGTGAAGGGCAAGCTCAAGTACGTCCAGATCCAGTTCGGGCACCGGATCGCGTTCGTCAAGGCGGACGACGTCCGGCTCCTGCCGGCGTTCTGACCGGTGGCGGAGGTCGCGCTCACGCGTCGAGCGCGACCTTCGCCCCGGCCGCCTGTTCGGTGTTGCGGCGCGTCTTCGCCCAGCCGTTGCGGCCGCGGACCAGCCGGAACAACGCGCGCCAGGACGTCACGTAGAACGTGTAGATGTACGCCGCGTACGCGAAGCCGAGACCGATCCCGCGCAGGATGTTCTTGCTGCGCAAGCACTTCAGCTGGTAGATCGGCCCCCAGACGAGGAACGGCAGCAGCCCGAACGAACCGTAGATGGCGAAGAGGATCCACGCGCCGCCGGTGAACCACGCCCACATCTGCGCCGGATCGCCCGCCGTGCTCGCGATCAGCAGGATGAACGGGATCGGGTACAGCAGCGAGCCGAGCAGCTGCAGCCACGGCTGGGCCAGGTAGTACATCATCTCCGCCGCGCCGAGCGTGCTGACGTGCGGCGAGTCCCAGATCCGCCGCAGGTAGCGGGCGCACTGCATGGTGCCCTGGCCCCACCTCGTGCGCTGCACCAGGAACCGCCGCAGGCTGTACAGACCTTCCTGCGCCACATGGGAATCCGGCGTGAACCCGGTGCGCCAGCCTTCCGTCAGCAGGTGGACGCCGAGCTCGAAGTCCTCCAGCAATGACCCGCGCCACGGCTGTTCGTCGGAACCGGCGATCGAGTCGAGCGCGGTGAGCCGGGTGAACTGGCCGTTGCCGCCCATGGAGATCGTGCCGGTGAAGCCGCGGGACGTCTGGATCGCCGCGATCGCCGTGCGGAACTCGAGGTCCTGCAGCTGCGCGAGCTTCAGGCCGAACCAGCGGCCGACGGGGTTGCGCGTCGGCGGCGGCGTCGCGACGTTGCTCATCCACACGTCGAGCTGGACCGCGCCGATCCCCGCGTCGCCGAAGAGGTGGTCCGCCGCGCAGACCTCCAGGCAGTTCGGGGCCGGGCGGCCGTCAGCGTCGACCACCACTACGACGACGTCGTCGCGGGCCGTCTCCGTGCCCATCCACTCGTTGAGCGCCCGGTAGGCGGCGTTGAGCGCGTCACCCTTGCCGGTCCGGGCCTCGGGCCGCACGCGCGGCACGAGGTGCAGGTACGGGTCGGGACCGCCGTGGCGCCGCCACAGCATCCGGACGACGCGGGCCGTGCGGTCGTCGGAGTCGTCGTCGACGACCCAGACGTGCGCCTTGCGGAACGTCGTGCGCAGGTAGCGCACGGTCTCGCGGATGACCGACTCCTCGTCGCGGCACGGCACGAAGAAGTGCCACGTGAAGTCCGCCGGGTCGCCCACCGGGGCCGGCTTGCGGCGCAGGTACGGCACGACGATCAAGACCACGTACACCAGGAACGCCACGCTCATCGTGAGCGCGAACGCCTGCGTGATCGCCAGCAGGACCTTGACGCTCATGCCTTCTTCTTCCGGGTGGCCAGCCAGACGAACAGGACGAGCGAGACGGCGCCGCCGAACACGCTGACCATCGAGCCGAGCAGCGTGTGGCCCCAGTAGTAGCCCTCGTCCGTGCCGTACTCGTGCACCAGCCCGACGATCGTCAGAATGCGCAGCTGGTTCGCCAGCACGACGACGAGCGCGGAAATGCCGAGGGAAAAGAAGAGCCGCTTCGCATTGGCGGGCCGGAAGTACAACATGGCCATGGTCACAACGAGCAGGGGCAGCAAAAGGAACGCCGAAGAGCATTCCGGGGTCATTCTCAACCCCAATGGAGTAGCACTGCTCAACCCAAAGTAAACGGACTCCCGATCGGGCGCGACATAAACACCCGATGTAGTGATGACGTCGAGGATGGCGCCGGCGAGACGCACTTCCAGTTCGCGGTAGAACCGCTCGGCCAGCACCACCGCGACCCCCGCGGCGGCCAGCGCGCCGAGCGCGATGACCAGCGGAAACCGTGTCATGCCTGAGTTCGGAGCGCTCGCTACGGCCACGAAGGTCCTCTCGGGGTCGATTCGTCGAACTTGGTCCAAGCGGCCATTCGGCAGCATCAACCGTGAACTTGCTAGGCCGTCCGGGTGACCTCGACGACGACCTGCGGAAACAGTCCCGGAGAATACCCGATGCGGTGATACGGGAAATTTTGTGTGCTATTCGGACCGCGCTTGGCGATAGTCGATTTGCGAAATCTTCGAGACCTCACCGAAATCGGAGGATCAGTTGATGAAGAGCTCCCTCGTACGCCGTGGCGGACTGCTCGCCGCGGTCGTGGCGAGCGTTGTGCTCGCCGGCGCGGCGCCCGCTTCGGCCGCGCCCGGCGACGGTTCCGCGTACGGCGTCAAGGTCGACGTGACGCTGCTCGGCCAGCCCGCGGTGAAGGTGGGTCCGCTCGCGGCCGCCAGCACCGCGGGCCCGACGACGAGCACCGTGGCGAGCGCCACCGCGGCCGGCATCCTGACCGCCGGCGTGATCACCACCGAAGCCAAGCGAGACGACAACTCCGGCGCGGTGACGGCGAAGGCGACCACCGCCGACGTCGGCCTGCCGCTGCTCAAGGCCGCACTGGGCAACGTCGGCGTCAAGACGGTCGAAGCCGTGTGCACCGCCACCCAGGAAGGCGTCAAGGGCAGCAGCACGCTGGCCGACGCGAAGCTCGGCAGCATCGGCGCGGTCGACGCCAACCCGGCGCCGAACACCCAGATCAAGGTGGCCGTCGGCCTGGTCAACGTCGCGACGATCATCCTCAACGAGCAGATCAAGAACGACGACGGCAGCCTCACGGTCAACGCTCTCCACGTGAAGCTGCTCGGCGGGGTCGTCGGCGCGCTCGGCTCGGGCGACGTCATCGTCTCGTCGGCGACCTGCGGCCCGGCCGCGCCGCCGATCCCGCTGGCGTCCGGCGCGGGCCTGTGGATCGGGCTCGGCCTGCTCGGCGCCATCGCCCTGCCGGTCGGCACGCGCATCTACCGCCGTCGCGCGACCCAGGCCTGAGTGAGGCCCGGATGTACAAGATGCCGGGTGCGGGCGTCGGCGTGGCCGGTGGCGGGGTGGGCACCCTCGCCGCCACCGGTGCCGACGTCGGGTGGTGGCTGGCCGTCGGCGTGCTCCTGGTCCTGCTCGGGACCGTCGCGCTGATCGCCGTCCACCGCCGCAACCGTCGCCTCTCCCGGGCGCGGGACTGAGGCTTGTTCTGGTCAGCCCGCCGCTTCCCGCGCGGAAACGGCGGTGGGCAGGTTTGCCGTGCGGCGGGCGACGGCTGAACAAGCCTCACTGAGAACCGGGCCGTCGGCGTGTGCCCCTCGCACGCCGGCGGCCCCGTTGTCAACGATTTCCTGGACACTGGACGATGTGGAGAAAGGGCACCGCGGGGTGGATGTGATGTTGCTGGCCGGGACGCGGCCGGAAGCGCTGAAGCTCGCGCCGCTGGCGCTGGCGCTCGACGCGCACCCCGCGTTGCGGCCGATCCTGGTCCACAGCGGGCAGCACGCGGGCATGGTCGAGCAGGCCCTGTCGCCGTTCGGCCTGGTCGCGGACGCGTGGCTGGACGTGCCGCCGCGCGTGACCGGCGGTCAGGCGGAGCTCGTCGCCGGCCTGCTGCCCGCGCTCGACGACGTGCTGCGCCGGTTCTCGCCGGCCGCGCTCGTCGTCCAGGGCGACACCACGACGACCCTCGCCGGCGCGCTGGCCGCGTTCTGGCTGGGCATCCCGGTGGTGCACCTGGAAGCCGGGCTGCGCACGCACGACCTCACGGCGCCGTTCCCGGAGGAGGGCGCGCGGCAGATGGTGTCCCGGCTGGCCGCGCTGCACCTGGCGCCGACACTCGGCGCGGCGGCCGAACTGCGCTCGGAAGGCGTCGCGCGCCAGCGGATCGCGGTCACGGGCAACACGGTCGTCGACGCGGTGCTGGAGATCGCGGCGCGCGACCTCCCGGCGCGCGACACGGCGCTGGCGCTACTGGAGATGGAGATCGCGGAGGCGGGCGAGCGGCTGGTGCTGGTGACGTCGCACCGCCGCGAGTCGTGGGGCGAGCCCCTGGAGCGCACGCTGGCCGCGGTGCAGCTGATCGTGGCCGAGCACCCGGACGTGCAGGTACTGTTCCCGGCCCACCCGAACCCCCAGGTCCGCGCCCAGGTCGACGCGGCATTGGGCGGCCTGCCGCGCGTAACGGTGACGGACCCGCTGGAGTACCCGGACCTGGTCCGCGCACTGCGCCTGGCATCACTGGTGCTGACGGATTCGGGCGGCATCCAGGAGGAGGCACCGACGTTCGGCACGCCGGTGCTGGTCCTACGCGACGTCACCGAGCGGGTGGAGGTCGTGGAGGCAGGGTGCGCATGGCTGGTGGGAACGGACACGGAGCGAATCGCCGACACAGCGGCACGTCTACTGAGCGGCGAGCTACGGCCAGCACAGGTGGGAAACCCATACGGCGAAGGCGATGCGGCAACCCTGGCGGTAGCGGCAATAGAGGAACTGCTGGGCGTGGGCTCCCCGGCACACAAACACGCCGCGGCTTCGTAACACGCGCCCCGGAAGAACGGGACCCACACCCCCCGCAACCCCGATCCGAAGCCAGAACACGGCCGGCGACGCCGGGTCAAGGCATCTTTCCCGCCTTGACCCGGTGCCGCCGGCCGTAGTCACAATCAGGCGTCGGGGTGGCGAACGACCCTAGAGCGACACCACGTTCACCGGCAACGCCGGGTTAGCACTGAAGTCCAGCGCCGCTGTCGGACGCTTCGCCGCCACCACATGCGCACCCAGCGCAGCGATCATCGCCCCATTGTCCGTACACAGCCTGGGCCGCGGCACCCGCAGCTCGATCCCAGCCGCGGCACAGCGCTCAGCCGCCAGCGACGACAGCCGCGAGTTAGCCGCCACACCACCGGAAATCACGATAGTGCCAATCCCCTGCTCCTGGGCCGCCCGGATCGCCTTCTTGGTCAGCACGTCCGCAACAGCCTCCTGGAACGACGCCGCGACATCGTCCACCGGGATCTCTTCCCCGCGCCGCGCCGCACCCTCGACCCAGCGCGCCACCGACGTCTTCAAGCCGGAGAAAGAGAAGTCGAACTTCGCGTCGCGCGGGCCAGTCATCCCCCGCGGGAACGCGATCGCGGCGGGATTGCCGTTCTTGGCCGCCTTGTCGATCGGCGGACCGCCCGGGTACGGCAGGCCGAGCACACGCGCGACCTTGTCGTACGCCTCGCCCGCCGCATCGTCCACAGTGGACCCCAGCTCGGTGATCTCCGACGCGATGTCGTCAACGCGCAGCAGCTGGGTGTGCCCGCCGGAAACCAGCAGCGCCAGGCACGGCGTCGGCAACGGCCCGTGCTGCAGCGTGTCCACCGCGATGTGCCCGGCCAGGTGGTTGACGCCGTAGAGCGGCACGTCCAGCGCCGTCGCGTACGCCTTCGCCGCGGAGACGCCGACGAGCAGCGCGCCCGCCAGGCCCGGCCCGGCCGTCACGGCGATGGCGTCCACATCGGACAGTGTGAGCCCGGCCTTCTCGAAGGCGCGGGACGTCGTCGGGACCATCGCTTCGAGGTGCGCCCGGCTCGCGACCTCGGGCACCACGCCGCCGAAGCGGGCGTGCTGCTCGACGCTGGAGGCGACCTCGTCGGCGAGCAGCTCGACCGTGCCGTCGTCGTGCAGGCGGACCAGGCCGACGCCGGTCTCGTCGCACGAGCTCTCGATGCCCATGATGATGCGTGACATCAGCGTGCTACCTCGTCTCGCGTCCGCGCCGGGCGGACCATCGTGTACGCGTCGGCGCCGGAGGGCTGGTAATAGCGCTTCCGGATGCCGAGCCGTTCGAAGCCGTGACTCTCGTACAGCGCGAGGGCCGTCTCGTTGTCGGTGCGGACCTCGAGGAACACCGGCGCCTCGAACTCGTCGGCGCGCACGAGCAGGGCGCGCAGCAGTGCCTTGCCGATGCCCTGGCCCTGGTATTCGGGCGCGACGCCGATGGTGTGCACGGTCGCCTCGTACTCGCCGCGGCGCCGGCCGACGACGGCCAGCCCGGCGTACCCGAGCAGCTCGTCGGTCTCGTCCGGGCGCGCGGCGAGGTAGAAGTTGCCCATGTCCAGCTCGGAGTGGAAGGCGCGGGAGCTCCACGGGTCGTCGCCGGGGAAGAGGATCTGCTCGATCTCGACGCACCGGGCGATGTCCCGGCGGCGCAGTGGCTCGAGTCTCACGGCGTGGTCACCCGTTTGGGCGCGGTGGGCTCCGCGGCGTCGGGACGGCGCAGGTACAGAGGTGTCAGTGGTTCGGGCGTTTCCTTCGCCAGCAACGCGGTCCGGGCGGCCTTCACCAGGCCGGCGGGCGACGGGAAGCGCGGCTCGATCGGCTGGACCCCGAGCGCGGCGGCGTACAGCACCGCGCCGTCGCCGGCCGCGACCTCGATGCCGGTTTCCAGTTCGGCGGGGCGCTGGACGTGCGGGCCGTCGGTGCGGTTCCCGGCGGCGTCGTAGGCGGCCCAGTAGACCTCGCGGCGGCGGGCGTCGGTGAGGACGAGGAAAGCGCTGTCGCTCCGGACGACGTCGGCGGCGAGCGCGTCGAGGCTGCAGACCGGGTACACGGGGAGGCCGAGGGCGTGCCCGAGCGCGGCGGCGGTGGCCATCCCGGCGCGCAGGCCGGTGAACGGGCCGGGACCGACGCCGACGACGATCGCGTCGAGGTCCTTGAGGGACACTCCGGCGGCCTCGGCGGAGGCCAGCGCGTGCGGCATGATCAGTTCGCCGTGGGCGCGGGGGTCGACGGTGACGCGCTCGCCGCGCGTCCGGACCTCGTCGCCGTCCACCTCGACGACGCCCGCGGTGACCGCCGGGGTCGAGGTATCGATCGCCAGTACCAACACGGTAAGCAAGCGTACGACCAGGGTCTTCGGCCGCTTGCTGCAGGGGACTGATCCGCACGGTAACGTGCGGAGCGAGTGCGACTCTGGGAGGTCCCCGCGGTGCCCGACCCGTTGTTCCCCACCCTCTTGTCGGATTCGGGCAAGGACGCCCTCCGGTTCGGCGATCAGGCTCTCACCTACGACGAGCTCGCTGCGGTCGCCGGCAGCCTGGCCCGCGAGCTGCCACGCGGCCGCGTCGCGGTCTGGGCGACCCCGACCCTCCACACGAGCGTCGCCGTCGTCGCCGCGCTGCTCGCCGGCGTCCCGGCCGTGCCCCTCAACCCGAAGATCGGCGAGCGCGAGCTGGCGCACATCCTCGCCGACAGCGAACCGCAGCTCGTGCTGGCCGAACCGGGCGTCGAGCTGCCCGCGGGCCTGGCCGGGCTGCCCCGCCGTGACATCCCGCTGACCGGCGAGAAGACGTCGCTCGCGGACGAACCCGACCCCGAGACGCCCGCGCTGATCGTCTACACGTCGGGTACCACCGGCCCGCCGAAGGGCGTTGTCCTCCCCCGCCGTTCGATCGCGACCACCCTCGACGCCCTCGAGGACGCCTGGGGCTGGACCGCGGACGACGTCCTCGTGCACGGGCTCCCGCTGTTCCACGTGCACGGCCTGATCCTCGGCATCCTCGGCCCGCTGCGCCGCGGCGGCTCGGTGCACCACCTCGGCCGCTTCTCGACCGAGGGCGTCGCGCGCGAGCTGTCGGCCGGCGCCACGATGCTGTTCGGCGTCCCGACGATGTACCACCGGATCGCCGGCGAGGTCGGAACGGACACCGCGCTCGCGGACGCACTGCGTGGCGCGCGCCTGCTCGTGTCCGGGTCCGCGGCGCTGCCGGTGCACGACCACCAGCGGATCACCGCGGCGACCGGCCAGCAGGTCGTCGAGCGCTACGGGATGACCGAGACGCTGATGAACACCAGCGTCCGCGCGGACGGCGAACGCAAGCCCGGCACGGTCGGCGTCCCGTTGCGGGGCGTCGAACTCAGGCTGGTCGGCGAAGCCGGTGAGGCGCTCGACGGGGTCGGCGAAGTCGGCGAGATCCAGGTGCGCGGGCCCAACCTGTTCACCGAGTACCTCAACCGCCCGGACGCGACGGCGGCCGCGTTCGACGGCGACTGGTTCCGCACCGGCGACGTGGCCACCCGCGACTCCGACGGCTACGTGCAGATCGTCGGGCGCAAGGCGACCGACCTGATCAAGAGCGGCGGCTACAAGATCGGCGCCGGCGAGATCGAAAACGCGCTGCTCGAGCACCCCGGCGTCGCGGAGGCGGCCGTCACCGGCGAGCCGGACGACGACCTCGGCGAGCGGATCGTCGCGTGGATCGTGCCGTCCGGGGAACCGCCGGCGGCCGACGAACTCGCCGACCACGTCGCGAAGCTGCTCGCGCCGCACAAGCGGCCGCGGGTCGTCCGGTACCTGGACGCGTTGCCGCGCAACGACATGGGCAAGGTCCTGAAGCGAGCGCTCGGTGACTAGGCAGCCCGCGCGCGAGGTCGTCGGCGCGATCGCCAACGGCTTCGAGGAGTTCCCCACGCCGTTGCGCGACGAGCCGGCCGACGGTCCGATCCACTGGCCCGGCTACCGCGAAGCCCGCTCCGCCGCCGAAGAACGCACCGGCGAGAAGGAGTCGGTCGTCTGCGGGACGGCGAAGATCGGCGACGTCGAGGCCGTGCTGATCGCGTTCGAGTTCGGGTTCCTCGGCGGGTCGCTCGGGCAGCGCACCGGCGACCGGATCGAGGCGGCGTTCGCGCACGCGCGGGACGCGCGGCTGCCGGTGGTCTCGCTGGTTTCGACCGGCGGCAGCCGCATGCAGCAGGGCATGCGCGCGTTGATGCAGCTGCAGCGGGTGGCCCGGGCGTCCGCGCTGACGCGGGCTTCGGGCATTCCCCAGATCTCGGTGCTGCGCGACCCGACGACCGGCGGCGGCTGGGCGACGCTCGGCGCGGGCGCCGACGTCATCCTCGCGCTGCCGGAGGCTCAGGTCGGCTTCGCGGGCTCGCGGGTGCGGCCGGCCGGTTCGCCGGAGGCGTACACGGCGGAGGCCAAGTACGAGTGGGGCCAGGTCGACGCTCTGGTGTCGCCCGACGAACTCGGCGCGACGTTGGAACGGTGGCTGCGGCTGCTGACGGCTCATTCGTCGGCGGCGGCTCCCCCGCCTTCGGCTTTGCGGCAGGCTTCCCTTCCCGAAACGGGCTGGGAAGCCGTGGCGGCGGCACGTTCCCCGCGCCGGCCGCGAGCCGTGGAGTACCTCGACGCGTACTTCGACTGGCGCTCGGACGTGAGCGGTGACCGGGCCGGCGGTGTCGACGACGGCGTCGCGTGCGGCTTCGGCTGGCGCGACGGCCGGACGATCGCCTACGCGGCCCAGTGCGGCACCCCGACGTTGCCCGCGGGCTTCCGGACAGCGGCGCGGCTGGTCAAGCTGGCTTCCCGGCTGGGCATCCCGGTGCTGACCCTGGTCGACACCCCGGGCGCGGCGAACGACGCGGCGGCGGAGCAGGCGGGCGCGGGCGGCGCGATCGCGGCGATGTTCGAGGCGGTCGCGACGGCGTCGATCCCGGTGACGACCTTGGTGATCGGCGAGGGCGGCTCGGGCGGAGCACTGGCGTTCGCGGCACAGGGGTCGACGTGGGTGACGCCGGACGCGTACTTCTCGGTGACGTCCCCGGAAGCCGCGGCGGCGATCCTGAAGCGCCCGGCTTCGGAGGTGCCGGAGCTGGCCGACCAGCTGCACCTGCGGCCCCAGGACCTGGTGGACCTCGGGGTCGCCCGCGCGGTCGTGAGTGAGAAACAGGGTTAGAACACTGTTTCTCACTCACGACCGCTTGGCGAGCTTTGTGCCACCGGCGGGTCCATCCGTGGTTGGATCTTGTGATGGGGTATCGACTCAACAGGCGGGCGGCGTTCGGTTTGGGGACCGCCGTCGCCGCTGGAAGCATTCTGGCCGGCTCTCCCGCGTACGCGCAGGAAGCAGACATCGAGGCCAGCCCGGCCACACCGGACCGGGCCAGGCAGAAGGTGAAGCGCGTCTACGACACCGCGGCCGCTGAGGCAGGCGGCATCTGGAACTCCTACATCAGCGTGGCCGACGAGGCCGCCGTCGACGTGGCGTCCGACGAGATCGTCGAGGCGTACAGCGTCAACAAGGTGGCCGTCGCGGTCACCTTGATGGACAAGATCGACCGCGGCCTGCTCACCCTGGACCAGCAGGTCCAGGTGCCGGAGAGCATCGTCGTGCCGGGTGGTGACGGCATCATCATCCTGGACAAGGCATACCCGAGCGCGTTCACGCTGGGCCATGTCCTGTCGCTGTTCCTCACTGTTTCGGACGACACGTGCGTCCGGCTGGTGGGGCTCGTGGTTCCGGCGGCCGAGATCAACCAGATCCTGGTGACCAAGGGCTTCCCCAAGACCCAGGTCACGCCGGTCGCCAACCCGAACCGCTACTTCCTCGGCCAAACCACTCCGCGCGAGACCCACGACCTGCTGAAGGCGCTGGTCGCGGGCACATTGCTGAGCCCGGCATCGACGGACTACCTGCTGTCCATCCTGCGGTCGCAGGTGGCGTTCACCGACGGCATCCGCCGTGAGATGTCGTCCGTCGACCGGGCGAGGATCGCCACGAAGGCGGGCTGGTTGAACGACGGCCGCAACGAGGCGGGGATCATGTTCGACGCCGCGGGCAAGCCGGTGGTGATCTACTCGATGTTCGCGCACGGCCAGGCGAACCCGGAGGACTTCGGGGCCACGCACCCGGTCCGGCAGGCCAGCGCGAAGATGGGGCCGAAGTTCCTGCGCGCGGTCGACAAGATCGCGGGCGCCGGCACCAGGACGTTCCGGGCACCGGCCTACCAGCAGTACAACGGCGGCTGACCGCAGCTACCTCGTGAGTGGGAAACAGGGTTAGAACACTGTTTCTCACTCACGAGGTCTTGGCGAGCTCCGGAGTCCGGTCGGCCCAGATGCCGTGCGGTTCGAGGACGACCTCGCGCACGTCGTCCTCGCGCCGGTCCAGCCGCACCACCAGGTAGTCGGCCGACAGGCGTTCCGCCGAACCCTCGCCCCACTCGACCACGATCGCCGAGCGTTCCAGGTCCGTGTCCAGGTCCAGGTCGTCCAGCTGGGACAGGTCGCCGCCGAGGCGATACGCGTCCACGTGCACCAACGGCACTCCGGACGCGCCCGCCGGGTGGACGCGGGCCAGCACGAACGTCGGCGAGCTCACCCGGCCGCCGACGCCGAGGCCGTCCGCGATGCCGCGGGTCAGCGTCGTCTTGCCCGCGCCAAGGGGTCCCGCGAGCAGGACCAGGTCACCCGCGCGCAGGGAACGGCCCAGGGACCGGCCGAACTCCATCGTGTCTTCGGGCGTCGGGAACACCAACGTCAACGCTGCCACCACCAGTTTCGCTGTGCCGAAAGCACGCCGTCCACACCGGAACAGCGTTGCAGGAGATCTATCAGATGGCTGTTCACCAGCTCGGGCTGCTCGAGCACCACCATGTGCCCGGCGCCGCGGACGCGCACCAGCTCCGCGTCGGGCAGCTCGGAGGCGATCCGCTCGGCGTGCGAGAACGGCGTGAACCGGTCCGAGTCACCACCGATGACCAGCACTTCCGCGTGCTTCAGCCCAGCCAGCGCCGCGTACCGGTTGTGGCTGCCGAGTGTGTCGACGAAGTTGACGAGCCCGCGGACCGGCGTCACCTCGAGCATTTCGAGCATGAAGTCGACGAGCCTCGGGGCGACGTCGCGGCTGCCGAAAGCCAGGCGCCGCACGGCTTGGCGCGTCAGCTGCCCGCCCGCGGCGCGGACGAACTCGACCAGCCCCGGCTGCCAGCCGGCGAGACCGCCGGCGGCGCGCGTCAGCGGGTTGTACTTCGAGAGCAGCGACCGCGGCAACCCGCGTGCGCCCACTTCGCCGGCCGCGGTCGCGATGAACGCGACGCCTTCGACCCGCTCTTCGAACAGCTCGGGGAACTCGGCGGCCAGCTCCATGATCACCATGCCGCCCATCGAGTGCCCCATCAGCACGATGGGCCCGTCCGGCACCACGGACCGCAGCACGACGTCGAGGTCGCGCGCCAGCTGCTCGATCGTCGAATTCTCCGCGGACGCCGCACCGGACAGACCGTGGCCGCGGTGGTCGTAGTACACCTGACGCACACGAGGCAGCCTCAGGGAGGCCAGGTCGCGACGCTGGAAGTGCCAGCAGCGACGCGAAAGCGCGAAGCCGTGCACCCCCACGACAGTCAGTTCGGGTTTGCCGCCGTCCCCCGGGTCGATCTCCTCGACCGAAAGCGGCGTGCCGTCGTCGGCCGCGACCGTGTAAGTACGGTCCGGCTTCAGCTCCCCCAGCGGCTCGTCCACGTACGGATCCTCACTGTGCCGCCGTTGCTGCGCGGCGACGATTGCGGCGGCGGCAGTCCCGGTGGCGATGGCCCCGACCCCGCCGGCGATGGCCAGCAGTCGACGTGAAGGTGTCACGAGCGCTCTCCCAGATACCGGCGCCGCACCCGCGGGCGGTACATCGAGGTGACGATCTCGTAGTCGATGGTGCCCAGCTTGTCGGCCCATTCGCGGGCTGTCGGCTCGCCGTGCGTCCCGGCGCCGAACAGGACGACCTCGTCGCCGACGGACGGCTCGTCGTCACCGCAGTCGACGACCAGCTGGTCCATGCAGACCCGCCCGGCCACCGGCCGCCGCTGCCCGCCGAGCCAGACGTCCATCCGCCCGGACAGCGACCGCGGCACACCGTCGGCGTACCCGGCCGGCACGAGCGCCAGGTTCGTGTCGCGCGACGCCGTCCAGGTGTGCCCGTAGGACACCGATTCGCCGGCTTCGACGCGCTTGACCAGCGCGACCGCGGACCGGAACGTCATGGCCGGCCGCAGGTCTTCGGCCTTCGGCACCGGGTTGAGCCCGTACATCGCGATGCCGGGCCGGACGACGTCGAAGTGCAGGTCCGGCCGGGTGAGCAGGGCCGCGGAGTTCGCCAGGTGCCGCTTCGGGTCGAGCCCGGCGGCGCGAGCGGCGTCGTAGGCCTCGGCGAACCGCTTGGCCTGCATGTCGGTCGCCGGGTGGTCCGGCTCGTCCGCGCACGCGAGGTGGGACCAGATCGCGACGACCTCGACCCGCGGTTCGGCCGCGGCGGCGGAGACCAGCTCGGCCCAGCGGGCGGGCGGGCAGCCGTTGCGCGAAAGCCCGGTGTCGATCTTGAGGTGCACACGGGCCCGGGTACCCGGTTTCGCGGCGTCGGCGATGCGGCGTAGCTCACCCAGCGAGCTGGCGGCGACGTCGATGTCCGCCTCGAGGCCGGCCGCGAAGTCGACGTCCAGGGTGTCCAGCCAGCTGAACAGCCGGGTCGTGATCCCGGCTTCGCGCAGAGCCAGAGCCTCGCCGAGCGAGCAGGTGCCGAGCCAGCTCGCCCCGGCCTCGACCGCGGCGCGCGCCACCGGCAGCGCGCCGTGGCCGTAGGCGTCGGCCTTCACCACCGCCATCACCTCGGAGCCGGGCGCGCGGGCGCCCAGCAGGCTGAGGTTGTGGCGGATCGCGTCGAGGTCGATGTCGACCTGGGCCCTGGGGAAACTGGAGGTCATAGCGCCCTCCAGTTTCCCATGACCCGAGGTCAGGGCAGGCGCAACCCGGACGTGGCGGAGAACACGTGCAGCTCGTCGGGACGGATCCGCAGGTTGAGCGTGTCGCCCATGGCGGGCGGCGTGCGCGGGTCGACCCGGGCGACGACGTTCGACTTGTTGTCGGCCGCGTCGGTCTCGGCGAGCTTGCCGTAGACGTAGGCGTCCGAGCCGAGCTCCTCGACCAGCTCCACCTTGATCGGCAGGGTGCCTTCACCGGTGGCGACCTCGAGGGCCTCCGGCCGGAAGCCGAGGGTCACGGTGTCGCCGTCGGCCGCCGCGATGGTCTCGCGGGTCAGCGGCACGCGCGCGCCACCGACCTCGGCGCCGTCCGCCGTCAGCTTCGCGGTGACGAGGTTCATCGCCGGCGAGCCGATGAACCCGGCGACGAAAGCGTTTGCGGGCCGGTCGTACAGCGCGCGCGGGGTGTCGCACTGCATGAGCAGGCCGTCCGAGAGCACCGCGACGCGGTCACCCATCGTCATGGCCTCGACCTGGTCGTGCGTGACGTAGACCGTCGTGACGCCGAGACGGCGCTGGAGCGCGGCGATCTGCGTACGCGTCGAGACGCGCAGCTTCGCGTCGAGGTTCGACAGCGGCTCGTCCATCAGGAAGACCTGCGGCTCGCGGACGATCGCGCGGCCCATCGCGACGCGCTGGCGCTGACCACCGGAGAGCGCCTTCGGCTTGCGGTCGAGGTAGTCCACGATGTCGAGCAGCTTCGCGGCCTCGAGGACCTTCTGCTTGATCTCGGACGCGGGGCGCCCGGCGATCTTCAGCGCGAAGCCCATGTTCTGCGCGACCGTCATGTGCGGGTACAGCGCGTAGTTCTGGAACACCATCGCGATGTCGCGCGAACGCGGCGGCAGCTGGGTCACGTCGCGGTCGCCGATCCAGACGGCGCCGTCGTCGATGTCCTCGAGGCCGGCGAGCATCCGCAGGCTGGTCGACTTGCCGCAGCCGGACGGGCCGACCAGCACCAGGAACTCGCCGTCGGCGATCTCCAGGTCCAGCGCGTCGACCGCGGGGCGCTCCGAACCCGGGTAACGCCGGGTCGCCTTGTCGTAGGTGATGGAAGCCATCGGTCAGTCCTCTCCGAGATTCCGCCGGACCCCGTGCGCCGCTTCGCGGGCTTCGAGGTGGCGCTGCTGGATCCGGTGGCCCTCGGCGCGCTGCGCCTCGGTCGGCTCGTCCAGCTCGAGCCGCGTCTTGGTGTTTTCCTGCCAGGACGGGGGTTCCGCACTGGAAGTCAGGGCCCAGGCCGCCTGCCGCGCCGCGCCGATGGCGACGTACTCGGCGACCTCGGGCAGGTGCACGGGCACGCCGAACACAAGCGGCGCGACCGTGCGGACGGCGGCCGACTGCGCGCCCCCGCCGATCAGCAGCACGCGGTGGACGTCGAGGCCGTGCGCGCGCACCGCGTCGAGACCGGCGGCCAGGCCGCACAGCATGCCTTCGACGGCGCTGCGCGCGAGGTTCTCCGGGGTCATGTTCGCCCTGGTCAGGCCGGCCAGCGAGCCGGTGGCGCCGGGCAGGTTCGGGGTGCGCTCGCCGTCAAGGTAGGGCAGGAAGGTCAGGCCGCCGGCGCCGGGCTCGGCCCGCAGCGCGAGCCGGTCGAACTCGCTCAGCGTCGCGCCGAGCATGCCGGCCGTCGCGGTGAGCACGCGCGCGGCGTTGAGGGTGCACGCGAGCGGCAGGAACCGGCCGGTGGCGTCGGCGAACCCGGCGACCTCGCCGGACGCGTCGGCCGCGCCGGTCTCGGCGACGCCGAACACGGTGCCGCTGGTGCCGAGCGAGACGACGACGTCGCCCGCCCGCAGTTCGAGCCCGAGCGCGGCGGCCATGTTGTCGCCGGTGCCCGCCGAGACGAGCACGCCGCCGGAAGTGTGGCCGGCGGCGTCGGCCGGGCCGAGCACGGTGGGCAGCTCCGGCGTCCGGCCGCCGAAGGCGTGGCTCAGGACATCGAGGCGGTAGGCGTTGTCGGACGGCGAGAAGTAGCCGGTGCCGGACGCGTCGCCGCGGTCGGTGACCGGGTTGCCGCCGGTGAGCTTCCAGGTCAGCCAGTCGTGCGGGAGCAGCACGCGGGCGACGCGGTCGGCGAGCGCGGGCTCGTTGTCGGCCAGCCAGCGCAGCTTCGTGACGGTGAAGCTGGCGACCGGCACCGAGCCGACGGACTTCGCCCAGACCGAGGGCCCGCCGAGCTCGTCGACGAGGTCGAGCGCCGACTGCGCGGAGCGGGTGTCGTTCCACAGCAGCGCGGGGCGGACGACCTCGTCGTTCTCGTCGAGGGTGACCATGCCGTGCTGCTGACCGCCGACGCCGATGGCCTTGACGTCGTCGAGCAGGCCCTTCGTGGCTTCTCCGAAGGCGTCCCACCAGGCGGCGGGGTCGACTTCGGTGCCCTCGGGGTGCGGCGCGCGGCCGGTGCGGACGATTTCGCCCGTTGCGGCGTCGCACACGACGACCTTGGTCGACTGGGTGGACGAGTCGATGCCGGCGACCAGCTCAGCTGTCATAGGGCTGCCCCTCTGCGACGTGTTCGACGATCTCGATCGTGGTGCCGGCGTTGAGCGCGGCCTCGATCTCCTCGGTCGGCGTGGTTTCGCCGGTGATCAGCAGGTCGTAGTCGCCGACGTCGCCGTGCCCGTAGGTGGCGGTCCGGCCGAACTTCGAGTGGTCGACGACGAGGACCGTCCGGTTCGCGACCCGCAGCGCCGCCTTCTTCAGCTCGGCGTAGTCGCGGTCGGGGTGGAAGAGCCGCCCGACGGCGACGGCGGTGACCGAGACGAACGAGATGTCGGCGCGGATGGAGTCGAGCAGGTTCAGGACCTCGGGGCCGGCGCAGGAGTCGTACTCGTGGGAGTAGCGGCCACCCGCCAGCACGACGTCGATCTTCGGGCCGAGCAGCCGGGCGGCGTGCAGCGAGTTCGTGACGACGGTGAGGGCGTCGATCTCGGCGAGCCGCCTGACCAGCGGGAGGAGGGTGGTGGAGTCGTCAACGAAGACGGTCTGGCCGGGCTGGACGTGGTTCGCGGCGGCCTCGCCGAGGGCTTCCTTCTCGCCGTGGTGGAGGGTGTCGCGGAAGCGGGCGGCGGTCTCGATGGTGAGGGCCGGGTAGGCCTCGACCTTGCCGCGGAGCTTGCGCAGGAGACGGCGTTCCGCGAGGTCGTCGAGATCGCGGTGCATGGTCATCAGGCTGACGCGGAACCTCGTCGTCAGGTCGTCGATGCGGGCTTCGCCGTGCTCGATGACGTGGTCGAGGATGTCCTGCCGGCGCTGTTCGACGACAGCATCGGACGGCCGGGTCTTCCGGTCTCCAGATGCTGTGCTGCCGCTCACACGGCATTCTTACCAGATTTGCCGCCCGGAGTTAACAGAGAACTCGATAACTCTTCTCAGGACGTTAGAGAGCGGATCGCCCGGATCGCCTCCGGGATGGCGTGGACCAGGCCCGATGCCGACGTCGGGGCGTTCTGGGCCGCGACCGCGCCCGCCAGCGAGTGGACGTTCGCCGCCGCCGCGGCGGCCAGCCACGGGTCCAGGCCGGCCGCCAGGAGAGCTCCGACCAGGCCGGACAGCACGTCGCCCGAGCCCGCCGTCGCCAGCCAGGCCCCGCGGGGCGTGTTGACCGCGACGCGACCGTCCGGGGCCGCGACCACCGTGACGTGGCCCTTCAGCAGCACGACCGCGTTGTACTTCTTCGCCGCTTCGCGGGCCGCGGCCACCCGGTCCGCGCCCGGCTTCCGGCCCATCAGGCGCTCGTACTCGCCCGCGTGCGGAGTCAGGACCAGCGGCGTGTCCGGGTCGCGGGCGTCGAGGACGTCCGGGGACTTCGCGATGATCGTCGTCGCGTCGGCGTCCGCGCAGACCGGGACGCCCTGGCCCAGCACGTGCCGCAGCACGTCGCGGCCTTCGGAGCCGGTGCCGATGCCCGGCCCGACCGCCCACGCCTGGACGCGACCGGCGTCGGCGACCGTGCCCGTCGCGATGATCTCCGGCCACTGCTGCCGGACGACGTCGGCCGCGTGGCCCGCGTAGCGCACCAGCCCGGCCGTCGCGCGGACCGCCGAGCCCGCCGCCAGCACCGCCGCGCCCGGGTACGTCGCCGAGCCCGCCGCGATCCCGACCACGCCCTGGCTGTACTTGTCGTCGTCCGGGCCGGGCACCGGCCACGCCGCGGCGACGTCGACGACGTCGAGGCGCTGGAGGTCCGGGTCGCTCAGCTCGAGGCCGATGTCGACCAGCACGACTTCGCCGCACCACGTAGGCGCCAGCGCGTGCACCGGCTTGAGCGCGCCGAACGTCACCGTGCGGGTCGCCTTCACCGCCGGGCCGTCGACCGCGCCGGTGTCCGGGTCGACGCCGCTGGGCAGATCGACCGCGACGATCGGGGCTTCGACCAGCTCGACGAGCCTCGCGGCGTCCGGTCGCAGGGAGCCGCTGGCCGAGATGCCGACGATCCCATCGACCACGACGTCCGCGCGTTCGATCCACTGTGGACCGTCCTCGGCGGACACTGCGCGACCGCCGGCCCGCTTCAGTGCTTTGAGACCGGCGGGGTGCGCCTTCTCGGGTTTGAGCAGGATCGCCGTGACCGCGACCCCGCGACGGCGCAGGAACGCCCCGGCCCAGAGCGCGTCACCGCCGTTGTCACCGGAGCCGACGAGCAACACGGCCCGGCGGCCGGAGACGCCGCCGGTGTGGTCTTCGAGCAGGTCGGCGATCTGCACCGCGAGCCCGAACGACGCCCGCCGCATCAGTTCGCCGTCCGGCGTGACGGCGAACGCCCTGGCCTCCGCCTCGCGAATCCGTTCCGTGGTCCAGATTCCCTGCACGGCGGAGCCTCCGGCGACTACTCGACTGTGACGGACTTCGCCAGGTTACGCGGCTTATCGACGTCGTACCCGCGCGTGCGGGCGATCTCCGCGGCCAGCACCTGCAGCGGCACCGTGGACACGAGCGGCTGCAGCAGCGTCGGCACCGCGGGGACCTCGATGAGCTCGTCGGCGAACGGCCGGACCGTCTCGTCGCCCTCTTCGGCGATCACGATCGTGCGGGCACCGCGGGCCTGGATCTCGCTGATGTTCGACACCAGCTTCGAGTGCAGCACCGCGCGGCCCTTGGGCGACGGCATCACGACGACGACCGGCAGGCCGTCCTCGATCAGCGCGATCGGGCCGTGCTTGAGCTCGCCGGCGGCGAAGCCCTCGGCGTGCATGTACGCGAGTTCCTTGAGCTTCAGCGCGCCTTCGAGGGCGACCGGGAACCCGACGTGGCGGCCGAGGAACAGCACCGCCTTCGAGTCGGCGATCCGGCGGCCGAGGTCGCGCACCTGGTCCACAGTGGACAGTACCTTCTGGACGGCCGCGGGCATGGCCTCCAGCTCGGCGAACTCGCGGGCGACCTCGTCCGGGTACTTGGTGCCGCGGGCCTGCGCCAGCGCCAGGCCGACCAGGTAGTTGGCCGCGATCTGGGCGAGGAACGCCTTGGTCGACGCGACGCCGATCTCGGGCCCGGCGTGGGTGTAGAGGACGGCGTCGGACTCACGCGGGATCTGCGCGCCGTTGGTGTTGCAGACGGCCAGGACGCGCGCCTTCTGCTCACGTGCGTGCCGGACGGCTTCCAGCGTGTCGGCGGTCTCGCCGGACTGCGACACGGCGACGACCAGCGTCGCGCGGTCCAGCACCGGGTCGCGGTAGCGGAACTCCGACGCCAGCTCCACCTCGACCGGCAGCCGCGTCCAGTGCTCGATCGCGTACTTCGCGACCAGGCCGGAGTGGTAGGCCGAACCGCAGGCGACGACGAAGACCTTGTCGACGTCACGGAGGTCCTGGTCGGAGATGCGCTGCTCGTCGAGGATGATGCGGCCGTTGTCGAAGTGCCCGCGAAGGGTGTTCGCGAGCGCCTCCGGCTGCTCCTCGATCTCCTTGAGCATGAAGTACTCGTGACCGCCCTTTTCGGCGGCGGACAGGTCCCAGTCGACGGTGAACGGCTTGGCCTGGGCGGCGTCGCCGTGGAAGTCGGTGACCTCGTAGCCCTCGCGGGTGATGACGACGAGCTGGTCCTGGCCGAGCTCGACGGCCTCGCGGGTGTGCTCGATGAACGCGGCGACGTCGGAGGCGACGAAGTGCTCCCCGTCCCCGACCCCGACGACCAGCGGCGACGACCGGCGCGCGGCCACGATGGTGTCCGGCTGGTCGGCGTGCGTCACAACCAGCGTGAAGGCGCCTTCGAGGCGACGGCAGACGGCGGCGACGCTGGCGGCGAGGTCGCCCTTCGTCTCACCCTCGGTGTAGGCGCGGGCGACGAGGTGCGCGGCGGTCTCGCTGTCGGTGTCACTGGCCATCTCGACGCCGTCGGCCTCGAGCTCGGCGCGCAGGGCGGCGAAGTTCTCGATGATGCCGTTGTGCACGACGGCGACGCGCTGGGAGGCGTCGCGGTGCGGGTGCGAGTTGCGGTCGATCGGCGCGCCGTGGGTGGCCCAGCGGGTGTGGCCCATGCCGGCGGTGCCGGTGATGCTCTCGCGGCCGACCTTGTCGAGCTCGGCTTCCAGGTTCGCCAGGCGCCCCGCCTTGCGCTCGACGGTCAGTTCGCCACCGTCCAGCACGGCGATCCCGGCCGAGTCGTACCCGCGGTACTCCATGCGCCGGAGCCCGCCGAGGACCACGTCCAGAGCCGGGCGGTGCCCGACGTATCCTACGATTCCACACACGCGCACCAGCCTAACGAGGGATGTTCGGCGGGTTGACGGGGTCTGGTTACCGAGTTTGACCTGGGGGTTTCTCTGACGCTGTGGTCCGGACCAATGCTTTGTCACCCACATGTGGCGTTCGTTTGCCCGCCACCCCGGCGCCTGATTGTCACTACGGACGGCAGCACCGCGTCAAGGCGGGAAAGATGCCTTGACCCGGTGTTGCCGTCCGTGTTCTGGCTTCGGATCGGGGTGGTGGGCTGGGGCTGGGTGGAGTGCCTGTTCTGCTCTCGGCTGCCGGTCTCGTGCCTTTGGCTCGCCGGGGCGGCGGGCGCGCCTCTGGCCGGGGTGCGCAGTAGGGTTCCCTCTATGGCCAGCAAGCCCAAGCAGTTGCTCGCGGAGCTGATGCACCCCGGTCCGCACGAGGTCCTGCGGGGCAATCTTGCCCTGGTTGGGCTGCCTGGTGTGGTCTTCACGCCGCGCGCTGGGCTTGGGTTGCCCGCCGTTGCCTTCGGGCACGGGTGGCTGCAGCCTCCTGATCGGTACCGGCAGCTGCTGCACCACCTTGCCAGCTGGGGCATTGTTGCCGCCGCGCCTGCTACCCAGCGGGGGCCGCTGCCGTCGCACCGGTTGCTCGCCGCCGACCTGATGACCACCCTTGACGTCGTCACGACCGTGCGGCTCGGGCCGGATGGCATCAGCGTCGACCCGGGCAAGCTCGGCCTTGCCGGGCACTCGACCGGGGGTGGCTCCGCCGTCCTCGCCGCGGCTCAGGACGCGCGGTCCGAGCACCCGCGGATCAAGGCCGTCGCGACCATCACCGCTGCCCAGACGCTCCCGCCGGCCACCGAGTCGGCCAAGGCCATCACCGTTCCCGGCCTGCACCTCGCCGCCGAAGAAGATCTCGTCGCGCCTAAGGTCGGGCATGCCGAGGCCATCACGAACGCCTGGGGCGGCGAAGACGTCCAGCTGCGCACCCTCGGCAAGTCGACCCACCTCGGTGTCACCGAGGGCCGGCACTGGTCGCAGCTGATCATGCACGGCAAGCCGCACCGCAAGACCCAGCAGCTCACGCGCGCGCTGTTCACCGCGTTCTTCCTGACCCATCTGACCGGCACGGACAAGTGGCGGCCTCTGCTGGAAGCCGACGTCAAGCGCGCCCCCATCGAGCGCGAAGAAGAACCCGCGCACTGACGCGAAAAGGGCCCGGCCGGAGCCGGGCCCTTCCGAAGAACCTCAGACCAGCCAGCTGGTGCTGGAGAAGTCGTCGTCGTCCTCCACCTGACGCGCGTGCCGGCCCCGCTTCGGCGGCTCCGGCGCCGCCGGGGGCGCGGGAGGTTCCGGCGGCGGCGTCACCGCGGCCGCCGCGGGTATCGGGGTGCCGTAGCTCGGCGTCGGGTACGGCGTGCGGCCCGTGTCCGCCTCTTCGTCCGCGACGCCGAACTCCATCAAGGACTCGCGGCCCTTGTCGGCCAGCGTCTTCTCCGTCGCCCAGCCGCCCGCGCTCTGCTTGCGCTTGTTGAGCTCGTCCATGTGCTCGGCGTACTTCTGCGCGGCGGCGAGCTCGTTCTTCAGCCCCTCGCGAGCCTGCGTCTCGGCCTCCGCGACACGGCGTTCGCGCAGGCCCCGCTGCTCGTCCTGCTCGCGCGCCGCGGCGTCCATCGTCGAGATCGCCGCGCGGTACCGGTCTTCGGCGCTGGTCATCGCCCCTCCTCAGCCCTGGCCCTGGTCACCGGTCGTACCGGATCGAACGGTCACCCTCGTCGTCGAGCGAGCCGCTGATCCGGCCCTTGGCGCCGCTCGTCTCGAAGACGCCGCCCTCGATGCGGTACTGGCTGGGCCCGCGCTGCTGGTCGCCGCCACCGCCGCCACCCGGTGCGCCGCCCATGCCGCCCATCATCCCGCCCATGCCACTCATGCCGCTCATCCCGCCGCCCGCGCTCGCGGCGGCCTGGTGCGCGCCCGGGTCGACCGGGGTCGCGCCGAGGACGCCACCGTCGGAAGCCGGCAGGGACGTGTCGCTGCCGGTCTGCGCGCCCGGGTCGAGCGACACCGCGCCGGCGAAGTCGGCCGTCCCGCCGCCGGTGACGGCCGACCCGAAGTCGCTCGCCCCGGCCGTGGTCGTCGAATCGCCACCGCCACCGCCGGCCACCCCGGCGTCGCCGCCGCCGGCACCCGCGTCGGCCACGGCCACCGCCGGTTCCGCGCCGACGCTGCCGCCGAAGTCGCCGGAGAAGTCCTGGCCCCCGGGCGTGCTGAACCCGCCCGAGCCGGCCGCCGCCGCGCCCTGCGTGAAGCCCGGGTCCGGGTTGGCCGGTGCCGGGTCCTTGGTCAGCGGCGACTCGGCGTCCGCGTCGTGCCGGATCGCGGAGCCGCTGCCGTCCGTGGACGCGGGGTCGGTCTTGAGGTCGCTCGCCTTGGGGTCGTCCTTCTCGTCGAGCGTGTACGTCGTCGGCTCGCCCTTGCCGTCGTCGACGGTCACGATCGTCGGGCCGTCGGGACCCTCCGGCCGCTCGGCCGTGATCTCGAGGTTGCCGTCCTTGATGTGGATCTTGCCGTCGGGACCCGGCTTGTAGCTGCCATCGGCCGAGGGCTGCCCGTCCTTGACCGCCCCCTGCTGCGAACCCTGCGGGCCGAAGCTGCCGTCGTCGGCCTTGGCGCCGTCCTTGCCGTCCTTGCCCGCTTCGGCCTTGTCGTCGTCACCCCAGTCGAGGTGGTAGTCCTTCTTGTTGCCGTGGCCGTCGTCCACGGAGATGTCCTGCTTGCCCTCTTTGTCGGGCTCGGACATCTCGATCGTGTTGTCGCCCTTCTTGACCGAGACCGTGTCGGTGTCGTCGGTGTCCTTGATGGCTTCACCGGTCGTCGGGTCGATCGGGTACGGCTTGCCGGTGTCCGGGTCCATCTCGAGGGGCTTCCCGGTGATCGGGTTCTTGCCGTCCTCGGGCTTGGCCGGGTCCTCGGCCGCGGGCGGCTCGGCCGCCGACGGCGTCGTGCTGCCCCCGCCGCCCGTGCTGCCCCCGCCCCCGGTGCTGCCGCCACCGCCGGTGGACCCGCCGCCGCCGTTCGAGCCGCCGCCGGTGTCGCCGCCGTTCCCGTTGTGCGTGTCGCCGCCGCCGCTCTTGTCGCCGCCGCCGTCGCTCTTCGCCTCGGTGAGCTGGTTGCGGTAGCCGTCCATGAACCGCTCGAGCGCGCCGAACTGCTGGTCGATGGTGTCCTTGGCGGACTTGCAGGAGCCGTTGAAGGCGTTGATCAGGCCCTGGTACTCGGTCGCGAACGCGCCGTCACGCCAGTAGCGGCAGACGTTGCGGCCGTACTCCTTGTTCTCGTCGTTGAAGCCGCAGTCGTCGTTCTGCAGCCGCTCGGCGAGGTTCGTCTGGTTGCCGTTCTTCGCGTTGACGGCGTCGACCCAGCCCGCGACCTTCATGAAGTCGTCGAACTCCTCGGTCTCGCCGTTGGCGATCTTGAGAACGTCCTTGGCCATGTTGATGTCGGCCTGGGCGACCGTCGTGCGGTGCAGCTGCAGGACCTCGTCGACCTTCTTCTTGACGGCGTCGTAGACGTGCGTCACGGTCTGCGGGATCAGCTTCGCGGCGCCGTCGATCTGCTGCGACAGCTCCTTGGCGTGCGGCTTGATCGCCTCGTCGTACTTGATCTCCGCCGCGTTCGCGCCCTTGCCCTTCCACTCCCCGAAGAGGGTCTGGAGCTCGGTGTCGCTCTTGGTCAGCGTGTCCTCGACGACCTTGTGCGCCTTCGAAAGGTCGTCGGCCTCGGTGAGGAACTTCTGGAACTGGATGCCGCGGTTCTCGTGGAACTTGTCCTTGAGGTCCTTCTGCGAGTCGATGTGGCCGGACCCGCCCTTGATCTTGTTCCAGATCTCGTCGGTCCACAGGACCAGGAAGTCGACCGTGACGTTGCCCTGGTCGAGCATTTCGTCGGACGTCTTCGCGCCGGCACCCAGCGTGGGCGTCGCGATTCCGTCGAGGTTCTTCTTCGCGGTGTTCTTGCGGTCGGTCTGTGCCTGCTGTTCCTTGCCCTTGGCCTGCGACTCCTGCTTGGCCCGCGCGACGATTTCGTCGGTGTCGTCGTTTTCGAAGACCCGGTAGTCACCGCCGTCGTCGGAGTAGTTCTCGATGTACTCCTTGGCGTACTTCTCTTCTTCGTCGTTGAAGTTGAAGGTGTTGCGGTCGTACTCCTCCATGAGCTCCGTCTTCGTCTCCATGGAGACGTTCGGATCATCGAGGATCTTCTTGACTTCGGCCCAGTCCGCCATTACTTGCTCCCCGCCGAGTTCGCCTGCGCGCCGGCGTGCGATTCCTGCGCGGTGTACTTGGACCCGGCGGTCCCGATTCCGCTGCCGAGGTTCATCAGCGCGTTCGACAGCCCGGTCATCCCCGCGCCGATCTCGTCGATCCCGGATTTGTACTTGCCGTAGCCGTCACCGTGGACACGGCCGAAGTCCGCCTGCGCGATTTCGGTCGGCGCGACCTTCTTGGCCTCGGCGGCCGGGTCGTCCGCGACGTCGTTGAGGCGGACCTGCGCCCGCGTCATCGCCTCAGAACTCGCTTCGTAACCGTTTGGCATGGTCGGCTTGCCCCCTTCGATCCACAGCCCCTGTTCCGGTGTCAAGACTGTGACGCACCCGGACGCCGTTCGGTGCCGTCGCAGATGCACACAGAGTCTAGCGTTCGGCCGAGCGGCCGACCTGGGCTTTGCCCAAGTGCACTCACCCGGTGGGGTGCTGCGCGGCGACCGTCTCGGAAATGACTTCGGCCACGCCGCGGACGTCCACCAGCCGGTCGAGCTCGTCCAGGTCGACGGAGACGCCGTAGCGCACCTCGACCCGGGCGAGCAGCTGGATGCGCTCGCGGGACGTCATGCCGATGTCGTCGAACGGTGTCGTGTCGGTGAGCCGCTCGAGGGGCAGCTGCAGCGCGGTGCAGACGATCTTCCTGATCTCGTCGGTGTACTCGCCCGCGTCAGTCATGGCGCCCATTCTCGCCCCACCAGCGGTCGCGGGCCGCGGCGCGGGACACCTTGCCGCTGGAGGTCCGCGGCACCGCGCCCGGCGGGACCAGCCAGAGTGCGCGCAGCGGCAGGTCGTGGCCCGCCGACACGGCCCGCCGCACGGCCGTCTCGACGTCGTCGTCCGGCGCCGTGCAGCCGGCCACGACCGCGACACCCTCACCGCGCTCGTCCCGCACGGCGAACGCGGCGACGCGCCCGGCCCGGACGCGCGCGTGCGCCGCCTCGACCGTGGCCTCGATGTCCTGCGGGTAGTGGTTGCGGCCGTCGACGATGATCAGGTCCTTGAGCCGGCCGTCGATGTACAGCTGTCCGTCGTGGACGAAGCCGAGGTCGCCGGTGCGGAGCCAGCCGTCCTCGGCGAACCCGCCGTCCCGCCCCCAGTAGCCGTCCGCGACGTTGGGACCGGACACCTGGATCTCTTTGTCGACAATGCGGATCCGCTGGCCGTACGGCCGCCCCACGGACACCAGCTCGCCGCGGTCGAACTTCGTGACCGTCGGGCCTTCGTCACCCGCGCTCGCGACGAACACCGTGGCCTCGGCCAGGCCGTAGCACGGCTTGATGGCGGTGCGCGGCAGCCCGAACGGCGCGAAAGCGCGGGCGAAGGCGTCGACGCTGGCCGCGCGGATCGGCTCGCTGCCGTTCAGCACGGAGTTGACGTGCGAGAGGTCGACGCCCGCCAGTTCGCCGGCGGCCTCGGCGACCAGGTCGAAGGCGAAGTTCGGCGCGGCGGTGATCGCGCCGGGGTGCTCGGCGAGCAGCCGGATCCAGCGCAGCGGGTCGCGCACGAACTCCATCGGCGTGAAGAACACCGAGTGCGCGCCGAGGAAGACGGGCACGCCGACGAGCAGGATCAACCCCATGTCGTGGAAGAACGGCACCCAGCCGGCGAGGTGGGTCGACGCGTCCGCGTGGTAGCACCCGGTGGTCTGCCAGCAGGCGGCCACGAGCGCCCGGTGCGAGATCACGGCGCCGGCCGGACTGCGCGTCGAACCCGACGTGTACTGCAGGTACGCCGGGTCGGTCATGGCCACCTCGGCGGGCGGCTCGGTGTCGTCGGGCTCGATGTCCTCGACGGCGAAGGCAGGGCCCGACGGGATCTTGTCCAGGAGGTTTCGGGAGGTCAGGCAGGCCGCCGGAGTGGCGTCCGCGAAGGCCGACTCGATCCGGGCGCGGCCGGATCGGCCGGTCGGGACGGACAGCGGCACCGCGACCCGCCCCGCGTAGAGCGTCCCGAGGAAGGCGACGACGTACCCGAGGTCCTGGCGGGCGACGATCGCCACCCGGTCACCCGGCCGGGTACGGCGGCGCAGCTCGCGCGCGACGCCGCGGACGCGGTCGAGCAGCTCGGGCCAGCCCAGGGTGTGGTCCGCGGGACCCGGGAAGGTGCGGCAGGTGAAGGCCGGGCGGTCGACGGCGGCGTTGCGGAGCAGGTAGTCCGTGAACGGCGTGGTCAGGACCTCTTCCGGGACATCTGCGGGCGGCACGGGCTCATCCTGCCCTACCGTGGGCAGGCGATGGACGAGTTCGAACGGCACGGGATCGGCCTGGTCTCCGGCCGCGACGCGTGCGCACACGCCCTGCGTTCCCCCGATCTGACGTCCGATCCCGGTGGCGGTTCGCCCAGCGTCCTGCTGCGCGACGGCGACGGCCACGCACGGGTGCGCGGCGTGCTGCGGGAGATCATCGCGGGGCTCGAGCCACTCCCCGGCTCGGTGATCGCGGAGATCGAAGCCGTGGTCGCGGGGCTGGGGTCGTCGTTCGACCTCGTGCGCGACTTCGCGCGGCCGGTGGCGGGCGCGGTGACGTCGGCGGTGCTGGGCGTGCCCCTCGACGACGTCTTCCTGGACCACCTGGAGAGGACGACGGCGAACCTCGACGTCTTCGGCGGGGCCGACCGCGCCGGGCAGGCGTCGGCGTTCCGGCTCGCGGTGCAGCTGAGCCGGACGCAAGCCGGGCCGGGCGGTCTGACGGCGTTGCGGGAGGCCCACGCGGCCGGCCGGCTCGACGAGGACGAGCTGATGCTCAACCCGGTCGTGCTGGCGCACGCCGCCTACGAGAACTCGCTGAACTTCCTGGCCTGCGCCGGGCTGGAACTGGCCACTTCCAGCCCGCGGAGCGTGCGTGAGCTGGTGACCTCGATCTGCCCGGCGCGGTTCGTGCTGCGCTTCGCACCCGACGGCCCGCTGGCGGTGTCGCTGACCGACGGGCTCCCGTTCGGCCTCGGCCGCCACGCGTGCCCCGGTTCGGGAGTCGCGCTGGCCGAGGGCGAAGTAGCGCTCACGGCGTTGGCGAAGCTCCTCGACGGCGGCTGCGCGGTCGGCGACGTCGAGTGGAAGACCCACCCGGTGTTCCACGGCCTGGCGAAGGCCGTGGTCACCCGGTCAGGAAACCGCTGAGACGACGCCCACCAGCCGGTCGGCCGCGGCCTGCGCGGTCGCCTGGGCCGTGGCCTCCACCATCACGCGGACCAGCTGCTCGGTGCCGGACGGGCGCAGCAGCACCCGGCCCTCTTCGCCCAGCTCGGCCTCGACCTCGGTGACGGCGTCGCGAACCTCGCTCGAGTCCGCCACCGCCGCCTTGTCCGCGACCGGGACATTCACCAGGACCTGCGGCAGCCGGTTCATCACGGCCGCGAGGTCTTCGAGGGACTTGCCCGTCTCGGCCATGCGGCTCATCAGGCGCAAGGCCGTGAGCAGGCCGTCGCCGGTGGTGGCGTGCGCCGGCAGCACGACGTGGCCGGACTGCTCGCCGCCGAGGGCGAAGCCGCTCGCGCGCAGCTCCTCGAGGACGTACCGGTCGCCCACCGCCGTCGTGACGACCGCGATGCCGTGGGCCTTCATCGCCAGGTGCAGGCCGAGGTTGCTCATCACGGTCGCGACCAGCGTGTCCTTGATCAGCTCGCCGGACTCGGCGAACGCGAGCGCCAGCACCGCCATGATCTGGTCGCCGTCCACCAGCTCGCCGGCGGAGTCGACGGCCACGCAGCGGTCGGCGTCGCCGTCGTGGGCGATGCCCAGGTCGGCGCCGTGCGCGACGACCGCCTCACGCAGCTTCTCCGGGTGGTTCGAGCCGCAGTGCTCGTTGATGTTGACGCCGTCCGGCTCCGCGTACAGCTCGACGACCTCGGCGCCGGCGCGGCGGTAGACCTCGGGGGCGGCGGCCGACGACGCGCCGTTCGCGCAGTCGACGACGACCTTCAGCCCGGCGAGCGAGTGCGGCGTGGCGCCGAGCAGGTGGGTGGCGTAGCGCTCGAGGGCGTCGTCGACGTCGTGGACGCGGCCCACGCCGGCGCCGGTCGGGCGGACCTTGCCGTCCGCGAGGCCGGCTTCGATCTCGTCCTCGATGCCGTCGGGGAGCTTGTGGCCGCCCGAGGCGAAGAGCTTGATGCCGTTGTCGGGCATCGGGTTGTGCGAGGCGGAGATCATCACGCCGAGGTCGGCTTCGAGCGAGCCGACCAGGTAGGCGACGGCCGGCGTCGGCAGCACGCCGACGCGGAGCACGTCGGCTCCGGCGGAAGTGAGACCCGCCACGACGGCGGCTTCGAGCATCTCGCCGCTGGCACGCGGGTCGCGGCCGACGACCGCGATCGGCCGGTGGGAGCGGTCGTGCGCGGCGAGCACGCGGGCGGCGCTGGCGGCCAGCGCCAGCGCCAGCTCGGGCGTCAGCTCGGCGTTGGCCAGGCCACGGACCCCGTCGGTACCGAACAGGCGTGCCATCGATCGACCTCCTTGTGGAATGACCACGACAACCTAGCGACGTGGGCGGACCGCCTTGCGCCACCCCCGAGTGTCGCTCCCGGAGGCGAAAACGACACACCCCTGAAAAACGCCGAGTCTTGAAAACAACAGAGCGCCCATCCGATGGACGGATGGGCGCTCCGGTGGGTTGCGCCAGAGGCGCGATCAGCGCTTGCTGTACTGCGGGGCCTTGCGGGCCTTCTTGAGGCCGTACTTCTTCCGCTCCGTGGCGCGCGCGTCACGGGTCAGGAAGCCGGCCTTCTTGAGGGCGGGACGGTCGTCCGCGTCGACCTCGATGAGGGCGCGGGCGATCGCCAGGCGCAGCGCGCCGGCCTGGCCGGAGACGCCGCCACCGTGCAGGTTGGCGAAGATGTCGAACGAGTCCGGCTTCTCGACCAGGACCAGCGGGTCCTTGATGAGCTGCTGGTGCACCTTGTTCGGGAAGTACTCCTCGAGGGTGCGGCCGTTGAGCTTGAACTCGCCGGTGCCCGGGACGACACGCACGCGGACGACGGCCTCCTTGCGGCGGCCGACGGTCTGCGCGTTGCCGCCGGCGGCACGCGACGGGCGCGGCGCGGCGGCCGACTCGCTCGTGGCGACCGGAGCGTCACCGGCAGCCGGGGCTTCGGCGGCGGCCGGAGCTTCGGCGGCGACCGGGGCTTCGGCAGCGGCCGGGGCCTCGGTGGTCTCGGCCGGGGTCTCGCTGGTCTCGACGGCGCCGGTCTCGGTCGCCTCGGTCGTGACCTCGGCGGTCTCGGGCTCGGTGCTGGTCACAGACTGTTCCTCACTCACTGCGCGACCTGCGCGATCTTGGTGATCTCGCGCACCTGCGGCTGCTGCGCGGTGTGCGGGTGCTGCGGGCCGGCGTAGACCTTCAGCTTCTTCGCCTGGGCGCGGCCGAGCTTGTTCTTCGGCAGCATGCCCTTGACGACCTTTTCGACAAGGTGTTCGGGCTTGGTGTCGAGCAGCTCGCCGAACGAGCGCTTCCGCAGACCGCCCGGGTAACCGCTGTGCCGGTACGCGAACTTCTGCTCGCGCTTGTTACCGGTGAGCGCGACCTTCTCGGCGTTGACGATGACGACGAAGTCGCCGGTGTCCATGTGAGGGGCGTAGGTCGGCTTGTGCTTGCCGCGCAGCAGCGTGGCGACCTCGGTCGCAAGCCGGCCGAGCACGACATCCTCGGCGTCGATCACGTGCCAGGCACGAGTGACGTCGCCGGGCTTGGGGCTGTACGTGGGCAAGGGTCTACCTCGTCGTCAACATTGCGTGTGGGTTCTGTGCGGGCCTAGCGCGCTGATGCGCCGCAACGCACAACGACATATGAAGATACCCGCACGCCCACCGCCGCTGTGCATCGGGGTGGGTTGGTGGGCACATCCTAGGCATCGAACGGCCCGGGCGCAGCCGGACTCTACCGGGTTTTCCCGCCGAAGTGCCTGCACGCGCCGCCCCGACACGCGAGGATGAGACGATCCGGGCGACACCGCGAGCGGGGGGACGGCGATGAACAGACGACCGACGGCGATCTTCGTCCTGGCTGCCGTCCTGGCCCTGGTCAGCGCCTGCGGCACGGCCAAGGCCGGTACCGCCCTGCCGAAGGGCGACGACGCGGCGGACTACGTCGGCGGCAAGTTCGAGCAGGTCATCGGCAAGCTCGGGGACGCCATCACCGACACGCGCGACGTCACCAACTCACTGGACGCCTACTTCAAGTTCGACGACAAGTGGATCCACAGCACCGTGACGTCGGCCCGCACCGGCAGCCCGGAGAGCCGGGCGGTGCGGCACCGGTCGCAGAAGAACCCCGACGAGATCATCGACACCTACACGCCGGCCGACGGCGCGGTCGAGTACACCTACCTCGGCCCGATGTACGTCCAGAAGGGCGTCTCGCCCACGGCGTGGGTGTCGATGCCGAAGCCCGAGGCCGGCCTGATCCTGCCGTGCGCCTGGGGCGGGGTGCTGACCCCGTGCCGGATGGCGGACTCGACCGTCGACGCCTACAAGGCCGACAAGCGCGCGGTCCGCGGGGCGAAGAGCCTCGGCGACGGCAAGACCGCGCTGACGGTCACCGTGCCGTTCGAGGTCTTCGTCAAGAACAAGGTCGAGATCCTGCCGGCCAGCATCACGAGCCAGGTCGGGCCGGAGCTGAAGAAGGCCATGGTGCCGACCACGATCACGCTCAACCCGGACGGCAGCCTGGTCTCGTTCGTGATGGACGCCAAGTTCGCCGGCGACGGCCACCAGGTGGAGCTCAAGTACGACTTCCGGTTCACCGGCAAGGCCAGCCTGCAGGACATGCCGAAGCTGCCGGACGCGGCGCAGATCACGGTGCTGCCCGACCGGGCCGCCATGGACGACTTCTACCGCCGGCTCGGCGAAGCGCAGGGCAGCTGAACCGTGGCCACGACCCGAGGTGACCTCCGATGACACCGCCGTCCCAGCCGCCCGACCCGCGGCAGCCGCAGTGGTGGCAGCCGCCGGCGAACCCGCCTCAGCAGCCGGGCGCCTGGCAACCCGAGCAGCAGGCGACCGGCCCGCACGCCGGGCAGTGGCAGCAGAACGCGGACCCGGGCGCGGTCTCGGGTTCCTACACCGGCCAGTGGAACCAGGCGCCGCAGCAGCCGGGCACGAGCGGGTCGTTCTCGGGGCCGTGGCAGCCGGGGCAGCCCGCCGGCGGTCCGTGGCAGCCGCCGTCCCAGCCGACGCCCCAGCAGCCGGGCACGCCCGGCGGCGGGTGGCCGGCACAGCCTTCCGGGCCGGCTTCCGGGCAGCAGCAGTACGGCGGCGGGTTCCAGCCGAGCCAGTACGGCGGCCTCGGCGCGTTCGCCGCCGAGCCCGGGAAGAAGCAGCCGAAGTCCAAGAAACCACTGCTGATCACCGGCGCCGTCGTGCTGGTGCTCGCCGTCGGCGGCGGGGCCGCGTGGCTGCTGGGCGCGTTCCGCGGCGACGTGCTCGAGCAACAGTCCCTTGAGGACGGTGTGGTCAAGGTCCTCAACGAGAACTACGGCGAGCCGGACGTGAAGAACGCGCAGTGCCCGGCGAACGAAGCCGCCGTGAACGGCACGACGTTCGACTGCACGGTGAAGATCGGCGGGCAGGACAAGAAGGTGACCGTGCGGGTGCTCAACGACCGGCCCGAGTACGAGGTCGGCGCGCCGCACTGAGTTTTCCCTTGCCGGAAAAGGAAAACGGCGGGCCCCGCACCGAAGTGCGGGCCCGCCGTGGTTCCCGGGGCTAGCGGCTCAGAACAGGCCTTCGACGGCGCTGTCGGTCTGCTGGTAGCCATCGGCGATCTGCGGCAGAGCGGCGGCGATCTGCGCCAGAACCTGCTTCAGGTCCTCGAACTTCTGGTCCCAGGTGCGCTGGGCCTGGTCGTACTGCTCCTTGGCGGAACCGGTCCAGGTGGTGATCAGCGGCTTGAGGTCGTCCTTCAGGCGGTCGAACGCCTGCTGCAGCTCGCCACCCGTCTGCGTGCAGTCGTCCGCAGCCGCGCGGATGGTGGCGTAATTAACGACAATGCCGGCGCCATCAGGCATGATGTGCTCCCTCGGTACTCAAGAATTTGGGTGGGTGTAAAGAAAGTTCAGGGGTGGTGCTCAGCCGAGCGCGTCGAAGCCGCGGTTGACGGCGCCGAGGATCTCCTGCTGCTGCTGCTCGGACTTCTCGTACTTGGAACCGGCCTCGCGCAGCAGGTCCGCGATCTTCTGCAGGGCCTGGTTCATCTGACGGGCGTCGTCGTCGAAGCGCATCATGACGTGGTCGAACGCCTTCTGCGCTTCACCCTGCCAGCCCGCGCGGGTGGCCTCGATGCGGTCGCGCAGCGTGGACAGGTTCGCGTCCATCCCGGCGCGGACCTCGGTGACCTTGCCCTCGGCGTCGGTGAACTGTGCAACTGTTCCCTGGAATCCGGACCCGGCGCTCATACCGGAACCCCCTTCGTAAGAGTGATGGTCGGCCGTAACAACTTCTTGCTCGCTTGTACGGCCCTACGACGCAGACCCTGCCATGTCCGGTTCCCCCTTGTCGTGCTTTGCCCGCAAGTAGTTGCTTGCGTGAACGCTCTCGCCGGGAACCGATCGCGGCCGGTAGCAACGAATCGCCCCGTCCCGGCGACGCGTCACTCGAAAAAGTGTTCTCCACCAGCGTGGTTAGCACACGCACAGCGATCACCGACGGGCACTCATGCGTCGCGATTCATGATTCGCATCTGGGAAAAGTCTTCGTCCTCATCACCCGATCGAGGGGCGCGAGCGCTGGATTGCGAACGCGAAGGAACCGAATCGGCCGGATCCGGAACCGTCGGGACCGACAGCCCGCGCGCGCGGCGGAACCGTTCCGCGGCGGCGCGCAGCGTGCCGGGAGTCGGATCGCCGGACTTCGCGCCCCGGCCACTTCGCTTGAGCAATTCGACGTTTTCGCTGTGGTGACGCCGGCTGCGCGCCTTCGCGTTTCCGGTGACGCGCCGCGCGTGCGTCACCGCGTCTTCACCGGTGCGCCGGAAGGCCGACGCGGCGCTTTCGAACTCTTCGGACGGCACCGCGTGCCTTCTCTCTCAGTTGAGGATCTCGACCGTGCGCACGGCTTGCGTGCAGGCGGCGGCGACCCGGTCGCGCAGCTGTGCCGTGGCGTACTGGCAGCCGACGTGGACCCGGATCCGGCCCTTGGCCACGACGTACCAGTCGACCTGGAGGTCGGGCCGGTCCTTCTTGATCTCGTGGTAGCCGATCACGGTCTTGCCCGCGTACGACAGCGCCGGGTTGAACGAACCGTAGTGGTCGGGGTCCTTCTCCGCACCGGTCCTGAGCTCGTCCACCAGCTTCTGCGGGTCCGCCGTCGCGTCGTACTCCATCACGAACTCCTGCGCGACCAGGAGGTCGTTGCCGTCCCGGGACTCCTGCGGGTGGATCACGACCTGCCGCTGGGCGACCCGGTCGTCGGTCTGCACCCAGTCCTCGGGCGAGACGAACTTGAAGTCGTACTGCGCGAGCGTCCGGCCGGTCTCGGCCTGGCCGCCGGAGTCGCTGAACACGAAGATCCCCGTGACGACGAGCGCGGCCACGACGACGACAGCGCCGGCGACGATCCCCCACAGCTTTCCGCGGCCGGCCTTCTTCTCCGGCGGCGCGGTGGGCCCGCCGGGACGGTTGCCGGGCGGCCCGGCCTGACCGGCGGGCGGGGTCCACGGCGGCCGGGCCACCGGCTGACCGTGCGGTGGGGACGGCGGCGGGGCGGCGCGGTTCGGGAAGCCGTTGGCGGCGGGCGGCACCGGCGCGCGCGGCGGCGCCGGACGCTGGCCCGCGTCGCCGGGGCGCGGGGCGACGTCGCCGGGGCGGACGACCTCCGTGCGCTGGGCGGCCGGGTTGAGGGCACCGCCCGGCACCGCGCCCAGCCGGGCCATCGCCTCGCCGGGCAGCGCGCCCGTGCGGTCCGGGTCGACCAGCACCGCCCGCAGTGCGCCGCGCGCGACCACCGTCTCGGGCTGGTCGAGGCTCGTCGGGACGACACCGGTGCGTTCGTGCACCAGCCGCGAAATCATCGGGATCCGGCTCGACCCGCCGACCAGGAAGATCGCCGTGAGCTGCTTCGGCCGCAGGCCGGCGTCGCCGATCGCCGCGACCGTCAGCTCCACCGCGCGCCCCAGCGGCGCGGTGATCAGCCGTTCCAGGTCCTCGCGTGTCACGTGCGCGTCCGCGAACGGCGGTGGCATCGGCACGTCGGTGTAGGCGTGCCGCGAAAGCGTTTCCTTGGCCCCTCGAACGTCCTGGCGCAGCACGCGGCGGCGGCGCCGGTCGACCAGCTCACGCCCTTCGACGAGCTGGCGCCACGCGTCCTGCTCCGCCCCGGCCACGAGCGCGCCGACGTGCTCCAGCAGCGCCTGGTCGATGTCCGCGCCGCCGAAGGCCGGGTCGCCCCGGGTGGCCAGCACCTGGAAGCCGCCGCGCTGCGGACGGCCGGCGCGGTCGCGCGCGGTGTCCGGCGGCAGTCGCCGCACCACGCTGACGTCGACCGTGCCGCCGCCGAGGTCCAGCACCGCCAGCGCGTCGCCGGGACGGCCGCTGAACTCGACGGTGCGGTCGTTCGTCACGTCCTGCGGCGCGAACGTCGCCGCGTGGTAGACCGCCGCCGCGACCGGCTCGGGCACCAGCGCGACCTCGCGCGCCAGCCCGCCGGCCGCCTGCCGCAGCAGCCGGGTGCGGATGGCACCCCAGTCCGCGGGGTGGGTCAGCACCAGCAGGTCGACCTCGGCCTCGCCGGCGAGGCGCCGCGCCTCGGCGACCGCGCGGCCCAGCACGGCGTGCACGACGTCGGTGACGCGCAGGACGCTGTCACCGAGCAGCAGCTCGCCTTCGTCGATCCGGCGCTTCGGGTTCGGCTCGTAGCGCGACGGGTCGACGGCCGCCTGCCGCTCGGCCTCCTGGCCGACGAACAGCGTGCCGTCCGCCGCCGCGAACACCGCCGAGGACATCAGCGGCTGGCCGTCGATCACCACGACCTGCGGATCGCGCCCGTTCACCGAGGCGACGACGCAGGTGCTCGACGTCCCGAAGTCCACCGCAACCCGGACCGTCACCAGCAGCTCCCGCAATTTCCGTCGCAATCCCCCACGCCCGGCCGACGGGGCGCGCCCTCGGGAAGGAACCTACCCTTCGGCGAGGGACGCCCTGTCGCCGTATCTAGTCGGGCTGGATCCACGACACCTGGATGAGCTGCTTACCCGACTTGCGCGTCATCAGGTTGCCTCGGCCCGGCGGCATCGCACTGGCCTTGATGTTGCCGACCAGCGCACCCTCGTCCCGCGAGCCGTTCATGACCATGCCCGGTGCCGCGATCTCCTTGAGCTTGCCGATGATCGGGTCGTACATCGCCTTCGACGCACCACCGGTGCGGCGCACGACCACCAGGTGCAGGCCGACGTCCTTGGCCTGCGGCAGGAAGTCGGAGATCTTCCGCAGCGGGTTGTTCGACGACGTGGCCACCAGGTCGTAGTCGTCGACCAGGATGAACAGCTCCGGGCCCTTCCACCACGACCGCGTCTTCAGCTGTTCCTGCGTCACATCCGGACCCGGCAGCCGACGCGTCATCGAGTTGAAGACGTCGTTGACCATGCTCTCCAGCTGCGCCGCCGACACCGCATACCCGAGCAGCGAGTCGCCCTGGACGAACCCGAGCATCGTGCGCCGGTAGTCGACCAGCAGGATCAGCGCTTCCTTGGAGGTGAACCGCTCGGAGATGCCGCGGGCGATCTGCCGCAGCAGGTTCGTCTTCCCCGACTCGCCGTCGGCGAAGGCGTAGAAGTGCGGCTCGGCGTTGAAGTCCAGGTAGATCGGCTGCAGGTCCTCCTCGTTGACCCCGATCGGGATCAGCTTGGAGTCGCGGGCCTGGTCGAGCTTGAGGACGTCGTCGTAGGTGATCATCTCCGGCAGCAGCCGGACCTGCGGCGCCACCCGCCCGCGCCACGCACCCTTGACCTTCGCCACCGCGTCGGCGACGCCGGCCGCGATCGTCTCCGGGTCGCTGGAGCCGTCGATGCGGGGCAGCCCGCCCAGCAGGTGCAGCTTCTCCCGGGTCAGGCCGCGGCCCGGGCGGCCGGTCGGGATGTTCACCGCGACGCGGCGGTCGATGTCCGACTCGGTCGGGTCACCCAGCCGCAGCTCGAACCGGGTGCCGATCATGTCCTTGATCGCCGGGCGGATGTCCGCCCACCGGTTCGCCGCCACGATCACGTGCACGCCGTAGGACAGACCCTGCGTCGCGATCCGGGTGATCGTGGTTTCCAGCTCTTCGAAGTCGTCGCGCAGGGCGCGCCAGCCGTCGACGATCAGGAACGCGTCGCCGAACGGGTCCTGGTCCGCGCGGATCTCACCCCGGCGCTTGCGGTTGCGGAACTCGGTCATCGAGTCGATGCCCAGCGCCCCGAACCGGCCTTCCCGCTCGACGAGCAGGGTGGTCAGCTCGGCCACGATCCGGCGGGCCTTGTCCGGCTCCCGCCGCGCGACGGCGACGCCACCGACGTGGGGGAGGTCGGCGAGGCCTGCCAGGGTGCCACCACCGAGGTCCAGGCAGTAGAACTGCGCCTCTTCGGGGGTGTGGGTCAACGCCATCGACATGATCAGCGTCCGCAGCATCGTCGACTTGCCCGACTGCGGCCCACCCACGATCACACCGTGCCCGGCAGCACCGGAGAAGTCCGCCCACAGCGGGTCGCGGCGCTGCTCGTACGGCCGGTCGACGATCCCCAGCGGGACCTGCAGCCGGCCGTTGCCGAAGAACCCGACCGGCGACAGACCGCGGTCGTCGGTGGGGTTGAGGTTCGGCAGGAGCGTGTCGAGGGAGTTGGGGTCCTTCAGCGGCGGCAGCCACACCTCGTGCGCGGGCGGGCCCTGCCCGATCAGCCGCGACACGATCACGTCCAGCTCGCTGGGTTCGACCGCCTCCTCCGACTGCGGCGCCGCTTCCTTCGGGGCCGCTTCGATCAGCTCCGGTTCCGGTTCCTTCGGCAGTTCCACGAAGTCCGGCACGAACAGCTGCGGGCGTTTGTCCGCCCGCACCACCGTCGCCGCGGGGCCGGCGGCCTGGATCCCCGCCGGGCGATACGGGCCCGACACGTAGGAGGCCTTGAAGCGGACCAGGGTTGAGGTGTCGAACTTGAGGTAGCCGCCACCGGGGACCGAGGGCAGCTCGAACGCGTCCGGCACGCCGATCGCCGCGCGGGACTCCGCCGCGGAGAACGTCTTCAGGCCGATCCGGTAGGACAGGTGCGAGTCGAGGCCGCGCAGCTTGCCTTCTTCGAGGCGCTGGGAGGCGAGCAGCATGTGCATCTGCAGCGACCGGCCCAGCCGGCCGATCGCGACGAACAGGTCGATGAAGTCCGGCTTCGCCGCGAGGAGTTCGGAGAACTCGTCACAGACGATGAACAGCGCGGGCAGGGGGTCGAGGTCGGCGCCGTTCTCGCGGGCTTTCTCGTATTCCCAGACGTTCTTGAAGTTACCGCCGTTCTTCAACGCTTCCTGACGGCGGTTCATCTCCCCCGCCAGCGCGTCCTTCATGCGGTCGACCAGGGTGACTTCGTCCGCGAGGTTGGTGATGACCGCGGAGACGTGCGGTGCCTTGTCCAGACCGAGGAACGTGGCGCCACCCTTGAAGTCGACGAGGACGAAGTTCAGCGTCGACGACGAGTGCGTGGCCAGCATTCCCAGCACCAGCGTGCGGAGGAACTCCGACTTGCCGGAACCGGTCGCGCCGATGCACAGACCGTGCGGGCCCATGCCTTCCGCGGCGGCTTCCTTGATGTCCAGCTCCACCGGCTGGCCGTATTCACCGACACCGAACGGGACGCGGTAGCGGTCACGGATCGGGCGGGGCCGCCACGCCTGCTGCACGTCGAACGTCATCGGGTCACCCGGGATACCGAGCAGCTCCAGCAACGACGGGTTCGACAGCAGCGGCTCTTCGTCGCCGACGTCCTGCCCCGCCGCGCCACCGACGCGGTAGGGCGAGATCAGGCGGGCCAGTGACTCGGTCTCGACCAGGCTGAGGGTGTCCGGGCGGCCGAACCACTCGACGCCGCCGGCGCTGCGCGCACCCAGCCTGTCGGCCTCGACGACCAGCCGCAGCCCGCGGCGGGCGGCGAGGTTGCCGATGGAGTCCGACAGGTCGACCAGCGTGACGCCGACCAGGCCCTCTTCGAGGATGATCTGCTCTTCGCGGGTGACCTCGGCGTCGTCGATGATGATCACGACGTGCGGCTGGTCGGGCGCCGGGGTGGCGTTGCGGGAGAACCGCTGGCGGTCACGCAGCTCTTCGTCGAGCCAGTTTTCGATCTGGGCCAGCGACCCGGCCATCATCCGGAGCTGGCCGATGCCGTCGGCGAGCGTGGGGTGCTGGGCGTGCGGGAGCCACTTCGCCCACTCCCACTCCTCCTTCGCGCGACCCGCGGTGGCGACCGCGATCAGCACGTCGTCGGGGCTGTGGAAGGCGACCATCTGCGCGAGCATCGCGCGGGTCAGGCCGCGGGTCAGCGCCCGGTCGCCCTGCATGCTCACCGCGGCGAACCCGCGCAGGGTGATCTGGGTCGGCAGGTCCGGCACGATCGAGTGCGCGCGCACGAACCGGCGCAGCGCGAGGGTGGCGATCGGCTCCAGCTCGTCGACCGGCCCGGTCTGCGGCGGGACCAGCCGCGTCGCGAGGCGGTGCGAGCTGCGCCCGACGCGCAGGTGCAGGAAGTCCTGGTCGTTCTGGCGGCGTTCCCACATCCGGCGGCTGGCCGCGAGGGACCACAGCGACTGCGGGTCGGGGTGCACCCACTCGAGCGCGGCGCGCTGGTCGACCATCGCCTCACGGGCCCGGTCGCGCATCTGCCCGAGGTAACGGAGGTAGTCCTTGCGGTCCTCGTCCATCTCGGCGCGCTTGGCGCCACCGCCCTTGCCACCGCCGCCGGCCATCATCCCGAGCGTGCCGACGACCATCATGCCGCCCATGGCCATCATCATCGGGTTCCGGTTGCTGGCCTGGAACATGAAGACCATCATCCCGAGCGACGCGACGATCATGACGATCGGAAGCGCCTTCATGACGATGTTGCCGGGGATGACGCGGGGCACCTCGGGCGGCGGCTCGAGGTGCACCTCACCACCCGGCGGGCGCGGTGCCGCCAGCCGTGGCGACTTCTTGAACTGCAGCGTGCTCATCGAAGGACCCCTCATTCAAACTCGACGATGGCGGCCACCGCTTGGTGCGCGAACAACCTATCGAACGCCGTGGGGGAATTCCGCCGGATGCCGGATCCCCTCGTGAACATTGCCCCACCCTCGCCCGGCGAGTGTAGGGCCTGCCACCGACAGTAACGCCCGAGTTCCGGACCCGACCTGCGGATGACGGTGATTTTCGGACGTTCGATGATGTCGGCACCGGGGTTCGGTATAAGTTCCCCCGGGAGCAGTCTCGACCGAGCGGGGGCAGTGCAGTGGCTACGGGCACGACAGTTTTCAGCAGGGTGACGGTCGTCGCGCCCTCGACGCGGATCGATGTGGCCCTGCCCGCCGATGTCGCGGTGGCCGATCTCCTGCCGATGCTCCTGGACATGGCCAAGGAGTCGTCGCCGGACGGCGGGGCCCGGCACGGTGGCTGGGCGCTCGCCAAGCTCGGGGACGCCCCGCTCGACCCGAGCCGCACCCTGGCCTCGCTCGGCGTCGTCGACGGCGAGCTGCTCCAGCTGCGCAAGCGCAACGAGAACCCGCCGCCGCCGCTGTACGACGACGTCGTCGACGCCATCGCGGAGTCCTCCCCCGACAGCTTCCGCCCCTGGACCAAGGAGACGGCGAACCGCTTCGGGCACGTCGCGGGCGGGCTGGCGCTGGTCGCCGCCGCGATCGCGCTGTTCATGAGCGGCTCGCTCTACGGCGGCAACGCGCTCGGCGCCGCCATCGCCGGCGGCATCGGCGCGATCGCGTGCGTCGCGATCGGCGCGACGCTCGCCAAGGCCTACGGCGCGGAAGCGACCGGGGTGCTGATCGCCGCGGCCGGCGGCCTGCCGCTGGCGTTCGTCAGCGGCTTCTACATCGTGCCCGGCCTGTCGATGCGGGCGAACCTGCTGCTCGGCGCGGTCCTCGTGATCATCGTCGCGTCGGTCTGCATCATGGTGATCGGCGCGGGCATCACGACGTTCATCGCCGCCGCCACCGCGGGCACCTTCGGCGGCCTGGCCTTCCTGTTCGGCACGCTCGTCGCGCACCCGGCGGCCGGGATCGCGGCCGGGACGGTCGCGGTCGCCCTCGCCTGCATCTCGATCCTGCCGCGCGCCACGATCTGGCTCGCGAAGCTGCCGCTGCCGCACGTCCCGGGCAGCGCGGAGGAGCTCAAGGAAGACTCCGGTTTCCCGGACTACCGGGCGATCGAGCGCCGCACGGCGATCGCGCACAACTACATGACCGGCCTGATGGTCGGCTGCGGCGTCACGGTCGCGCTGGCCGCGATCATCGCCGCGAGCGCGCCCGGCGCGTTCGGGATCATCCTGGGCGTCGTCGCGACGCTCGTGCTGCTCCTGCGCGCCCGCGCGTACGCCAACGGCAGCCAGGCGATCGCCCTGCTCACCACGGGCCTCGTCTCGGCGACCGGGATCGCGATCGGCTGGCTGGTCTCGGCGAGCGCGCAGAACCGCCTGCTCTACGTCTTCGGCATCCTGATCCTGCTGGCCGCGGGCGCGCTCGTGGTCGGCGTGATCTTCCCCAACCAGCGCTTCTCGCCGCCGCTGCGGCGCACGGTGGAGATCATCGAGGCGCTCTGCATCGCCTCCGTGCTCCCCCTCGCCCTGGGTGTGATGGACCTGTACACCACCCTGCGGCACCTGAACTTCAAGTGACCGGATCGGGTGAGTCTCGGATGGCAGTAGGACGGCGTTTCGGCGCCACCCGGCGGACCACGACGGCGTTGCTGACCGGCACGATCGGCTTTCTCTCCTCGGTGGCCGTCGCGGTGCCGGTCTGGGCGCAGCAGGCGCCCGCCGACGGCTACTTCGCGACGCCGCCCCCGGTGGACATGACCAAGCTGCTCCCGGACACGGGCCAGCCGGACAAGAAGTACAAGCAGTCGAAGGGCTGCGTCCAGCGCAGCACGCTGGGCCAGAACATCGTGCTGAAGAACCGGCCGTGGGGTCAGGACTACCTGCAGATCACGAAGGCCCAGGAGATCGTCAAGGCCGCCACGAACGGCGGCGTCGGCCGGGGCGTCAAGGTCGCGGTGGTCGACACGGGCGTGACGAGGCACCCCTGGCTGCCGAACCTCGAGTCCGGTGGTGACTACGTCGCGACACCGACGAGCGGCCAGCCGAAGGGACTCGAGGACTGCGACGGCCACGGCACCGAGGTCGCCGGGATCATCGCGGCGAAGCCGGACAACCCGGAGGTCGGGTTCATCGGCGTGGCCCCGGACGCGACGATCGTGTCCTACCGCCAGCTGAGCGAGAACTACGAGCCCGACACCTCGACGCCGACGCCGCCGGCGAGCAACACCACCGGCGGCACGCCGTCGTCGAGCACCAACCCGCCCACCGGGTCGGAGACCTCGCTCCCGCCGAGCGGCGGTGGCGGCTCGGGCACCGGTGACGGCGATCAGACGTCTCCCGGGCAGTCGAACGGCGGCCGCCAGCTGGAGAAGGCCGGCACCGCGGGCACGTTGAAGACGCTGGCCGAGATCATCCGCGGCATCGCCGACCGCAAGTCGGCCGACATCATCAACATGTCGGTCGACAACTGCCGCACCGCCACCGGCAACATCACCGAAGGCGAGCAGCAGGTCCAGGCCGCGGTGCACCACGCGGCGCTGGCGGGCATCGTGATCGTCGCCGCCGCCGGCAACGCGACGGACACCTGCCCGCAGAACGACCAGCCGGACGCGAAGAAGCCCAAGACGATCGTGACGCCGCCGTGGTTCGCCGACGACGTGCTGTCGGTCGGGGCGATCGACGAGTTCGGCAGCGTGGCCTCGTTCAGCGTGCACGGCCCGTGGGTCGGGGTCGCGGCGCCGGGGACGCAGATCATCTCGCTCGACCCCGCCGAAGGCTCCACCGGCCTGGCGAACCTGACGTTCGAGAGCGGTGACAAGGCCAGCCCGATCCAGGGAACGAGCTTCGCCTCGCCGTACGTGGCGGGAGTCGCGGCCCTGGTCAAGGCCAAGTACCCGAACCTCGACGCCAAGGGCATCATCAACCGGATCAAGGAGACCGCGCAGCACCCGGCGGCTCCGGGCGGGCGCGACAACTTCGTCGGCTACGGCGTCATCGACCCGGTGGCGGCGCTGACGCAGAGCCTGCCGTCGGAAGTGGGGAACCTGGCCCCGATCCCGCCGCCGCAGCTGGCCCAGCTCCCGCCGGCGAACGACCACAGCTCGACCCCGATGATCGTGGCGCTGGCCGGCACCGGCGGCGGCATCGTGGCGCTGCTGATCACGCTGTTCGTGATGCGCACCATCCGCCGCAACCGGCCCGAAGAAGCCCCGGCCCGCCGCTGACGGTGGCCGCCCGGCCCGCGGAGTCCGCGGGCCGGGACCGGGTCACTTCGCCGGCGGCTTCTTCTTCGGCGCCGGGTTTTCGTCCTCGCCGATGACCGGCGGGGCCACCAAACCGGGCTCCCCCAGCAGTTCCGACGACTTCACGATCGGCCGGTTCTTCGACTGGCGCTGTCCGCCGCCGCCTCCGCCGAACGCTCCGAAGCCCATCATCGGCATCATCGGCATGCCCGACGTGCTCTGGTTCGCCGAGCTGTCCGGCGCCGGCTGCGGCTGAGGTGCCGCGTCGGCGGGCTGCGCGGCCTCCGGCGGGCCCGCCGCGGTGTGCTTCGGCGCCGCCGGGTCCCCGCTCGCCGACGACGGCGTGGTGGCGTCCCCGGAGTCCGAAGCCGAGTCCGCGTCCGACACTGCAGCCGCTGAAGCCGCTGTAGCCGGTTCCTCGGCGGCGGAAGTGCCGATCACGGAGTCGTCGTGCAGCCGGAACCGTTCCTCCGGGTACCGGTGCGCGATCTCGATGCTCCGGGCGGCCGCGTCGGGGTCGTCGACGCCGTCGCAAAGCCGGTCGAACGCCTCGAGGACGTCCCGCGCGGTCTCGTACAGCCCCTTCGCCGACTCCTGCGTCTCCTGCAGCTGGGTGCGCGCCCGCTTGGTGCCCCCGCTCGGCAGGGTCATCGTCTCGGAGATCAGGTCCGCGGCGTCGACCAGCACCTCGACGAGGTCGACGACGACGTGGCGGAGGGTCGTCACCAGTTCGTCGAGCGCGCCGGCGAGGACGGTGAGCGCCTCCTGGAGGTCGCCGCCCGCCGCCCCGATCTCACGCATGTACGCGACGAACGCGTCGGCGTCCCGGCCTTCCCAGCCGGCGTCGAGGCGGCCGAGCCCGTCATCGAGCCGCGCGGACACCTCGGCCGCGGCGGCGGCGGCCTGGCGCAGCCGCCCGGCTTCGGCGCCGAGGTCGCCCCAGCGGCCGATCAGCGGGCGGAAGTACGTCTCGACGGGATCGACCAGCCCGAGCTGGTGCGAGACGTCGGTGAGGTACGCCAGGTACGGCTCGGCCGTGGCGGCGATCTCGTCGCCTTCCGCGTCCGGCGCGAAGGCCACTGCGGGCGCCGTGGGCACCGGCGCGGCGGCCCGCTTGGAAAGGGGGTGCGGAATGGAGTCCGTGGAGCCTTCCGGTTCGGCGAACATCATTCGACCCTGCCGGCCCGCTTGATCAGCTCCGCGGCCTCGGCGTCCTGCCCGCTGTGGCGGACCGTGACCTGCCGCAGCGCTTCCGCGGCCGACTTCAGCGCCTCGGCGCCGTCGGACAGCTGACGCCGGAGCGCGCCGGCCGCGCGGCCGTAGGACTCACCGAGCCCGATCCGCGCCCCCAGCGGGCCGTAGGACTCACCGGAAACGCCTTCGCCCCCCACGTCGGCCGCCGCCGCGTGCAGGTCGTCAGCGGCCTCCTCAGCGGTCCGGGCGTAGTCGGCGACGACCACGCCGTCCATCCTCAAGCCGGCCATGGCACCTCTCCGCTCACCAGAAGATCCATCGGGCGTGTGACGTCCGACGCCGCCCGGTGGTTCCGCCTCAGCCGCCCGCTTGCGGAGTCTGGCTCGGGAACGAGCCGGCGTTCGGGTCGATCGGCACCGAGTCGAACTGCTTGAGCACGTCCTGGGTGTTCAGCGAAGCCCCGGTCGGCAGCAGGCCGATGACCGACTCGGGCGCGGGCTGCCGGTTGTTCAAGCCGATCGCGTCGGCGGTCGCGGCGTCCGGGACGCTGTAGCGGATGCCGCGGTCGGAGATCAGCTGGATCGCGCCCTTGCCGAAGCTGGCCTTGCCGGTCGCGGACTGCACCACCGCGCCGAAGCCGGGCTGGAGGTAGAAACCGTTGATCGGCACGCGGTTCGGGCCCGGCGTGGTCACCTTGGTCGTGGCGAACTTCGGGCCGCGGCTGTTCTGGCCCGGCAGCTGGGTTTCGATGTAGACCGACGTGTGGCCGTCGCGGTTGTCGCCGTCGCCGACCACGGACCAGCCGAGGCAGGCGACCGCCGAGTTCTTCGTCGCGTCGAGGACGGTCGGGACCGACCGCGGGAACTCGTCGACCGGGATGTAGTCCGGGTCGCCGGGCTTCAGGACGGTGAGGCCGGACAGCTTGTCGAGACCGAGCGTGCGGAGCTCGCTCGCGCTGCCGTGCTTCGCGACGCGCATGATGTCGGCGACCGCGTTCGACACCTGCTGGATGCCGCGGGTGGTGATCGCCCAGTACTGCGGCTCGGCACCGGTCGGCTGCGTGGCGAAGACGTCGCCCGCGCTCAGCCCGTCGAGGTTGCCGGGGGCCGCGCCGTCCGGAACCTGCGGCGGGATCAGCGGCGGGACCTCCGGGATCGCGTTCAGCAGCCCCTGCGTGATCTTCCGCGGCTTCTGGTTCAGCTGCAGCGCCGTCGAAACCGCGTTGCGCGTGTCACTGGCGTCGATCTCGGCGCGGACGGTGTTGGCGTTCGGGCGGTTCTGCGTGCTGGGCAGCCGGTAGACGAGGTAGGTCTTGCCGTTGTCGGCCTTCGCCAGCAGCGCCTCGTTCTCGCCCAGCTCGGTGCCGAGGGCACTCGGGGCGACGCCGCCGAAGACGTAGGTGTTGGTCTGGTTGACGCTGTCGGGCACCGGCAGCGTCGGGTCGAGCTGAACCTGGTCGCACACCGCCCAGTTCGGGGTGATCCGCTGGGAGTCCGTCGGGATCAGCTGCGGTCCGTCCGGGATCCCGGTCAGCTTTCCGCGCGGGATGTTCTTCAGCTGCTCGTCGGAAACGACAGTGGGATTCTTCACAGCGGCGGGGCTCGCCGGGGCCGGGGCGGCGGCCGGCGCGGCCCCGGGGTTGTTGCCCGTGTTCGAATTCTTCTGCTGAGCCAGCAGGAGAAGCCGCGCCGACGCGAGGTTGAACGTCGGGACGAGCGTCTTCGGGTTCCCCATCACCACGTAGACGGTGCCGGACTCCTCGCCGATCACGATGCCGCCGGCCTCGGGCACCGACGGCGCCGGGCTGAGCAGGGCCAAGACGACGAACACGATCGCGACGAGGGCACCGAGCACCACCCCGACGATCGTCGCCCTCGTGTGGGTGCGCATCGGGTCGTGCAGCATCACGGCGTCCCGCCGGACCAGCGCCGACTGCATCCGGCGCAGGACGAACTTGTACGCCTGAACCTGAGACTTAGTCGTGGGTGTTGATGGCATTCTCGACCTACAGCTCTCCCCGTCGCGGTACGGTTCCGCAGGATAGCCGTACGGGGACCGTCTGGTGTGGGGTTTCTACCAACTCCGGCTAGGGTCGGATTCCCCGGGACCCGGCTTCCGGGTACGCAGCAAGCACGAGGGGAAGAGAAAGCGCGGATGTCCGTCACCACTCCTCCACGTCCGCCTGGCCCACCCGGGCCCCCGCCTTCCGGCCGCCCGCCGGGCCCGCCGCCGCGGCCCGGGAGACCCGGTGGCCCCGGCGGTCCGGGAGGCGTGCCGGGCGGGCCCGGTGGCGTTCCCGGTGGACCCGGTGGTGGCCCCGGCGGTCCCTCCATGCCCCCGCGCGGTCCCGGCGGCCCCGGCCTTGGTGGTCCTGGTGGCCCCGGCGGACGTCCCGGTGGTCCTGGTGGCCCCGGCGGTCCTGGTGGGCCCGGTGGCGGTGGCCCCGGCGGTCCTGGTGGACCTGGTGGCCCCGGTGGCCCGGGCGGCGGTGGTCCTGGCGGCCCCGGCGGTCCGCAGGGACCCGACGACAGCGGCCCCTCCACTCCCCCGCCCAGCCCGGTGCGGATGGCGCCCCCCGCGCGGCGCCGGTCCTCGGGCGTGAGCCTCGGTCCGCTCCCCGTGGCGAACCTCGTCGTGCTCGAGGTCGGGCTCGCGGTCGGGCTCGTGCTGCTCGCGATCAACATGTCGATGAAGTACGTCGCGATCGGCGTCGTCGGCTTCGCCCTCATCGTCGCGCTGCTGCGCTGGCGCGGCCGCTGGTTCACCCAGTGGATCGGGCTGACGATGCGCTACTCCTTCCGTTCGCACGATCGTGTCGCGGATCCGTTGCCGCCGAGCACGGTCGAGGAGCTGGCCGCCGAAGAGACCACCGTGACCGGCCCGGACGACGCCCGTGTGAACCTGCTCCGCATCGCGGTGCCGGATCTCGTCGTGGCGCACGGCGTCGACCACGAACGCCAGCAGGTCGGGCTCGCCTGGAACGACGGCACCTGGACGGCGGTGCTGCTCGTCGAGCCGACGCCGGCGCTGATCACCCAGGCCGGTGGCGCGCCGAGCCTGCCGCTGTCCGCGCTCGCGCCGTGCCTCGAAGACCGCGGCGTGGTCCTCGACTCGATCCAGATGATCTGGCACTGCTACCCGGGCAGCGCGGCGCTGCCGGCGGATTCGCCCGCGCTGAGCTCCTACATGGAGGTGCTCGGGCCGCTGCCCGCGGCGGCGCGGCGGACGACGTGGGTCGCGATCCGGCTGGACCCGAAGCGCTGCCCGGCGGCGATCCGGGAGCGGGGCGGCGGCGTCGTCGGCGCCCACCGCGCGCTGATCGGCGCGCTTTCGCGGGTGCGCAACGCGCTGGAGTCGCAGGGCGTGCCGACCCGGCCGCTCGACCCGGACGAGCTGCTGCGCGCGAGCATTTCGGCCGCGGAGCTGACGTCGGTCGCCGGCTCGCCGAACAAGGTGACGCTGCAGGAGCGCTGGTCCGGCGTGACCGCGGCCGGCATCGGTCACGCGAGCTACGCGATCACCGGCTGGCCGAAGGGCAAGATCGCCGGCAGCTTGAACGCGCTGACGAGCGTCCGCGCGCTGTCGTCGACGCTCGCGATGTCGATTTCCCCGGCGTCCGACGAGGGCAAGATCGGCCTGCGCGGCGTGGTCCGGGTGAGCGCGCGCAACCCGCGTGAGCTCGACGCCGCCGACCAGCGGCTGCACGGGCTGGCCGAGCGGCTGGACGTCAACTTGACGCCGCTGCGCGGGCTCCAGGTCTCGGCGTTCGCCGCGACGCTGCCGATCGGAGGCACAGCATGAGTTCCCGCGTCCGCGACGCCGGGCAGAACACCGGTGTGGCGCCGGAGTTCACGGTCGACCCCGCGATGCTCGACGCGGTCAGCCCCTCGGGCGACCGCGGCGGCATCGTCCTCGGCTCGGGCCTGAAGGGCGAGCCGCTGACGATCTCGGCACTGCGCTCGACGCCGACCCGCATCGTCCTGGTGGGCGGCCTGTACCTGGCCCGCCAGGTGGCGATGCGCGCGATGGCGGTCGGCGCGTGGGTCGTGGTCGCGACCGGTCGCCCGACCGAGTGGCAGGTGCTGTCCCGAGCAGCCGGCAGCGGCGACGGCCGGCCATCCCCGCTGGTGCAGATCAGGCGGCTGTCGCCGGTCGAGCTGCCGCGGCCGTCGGAGGACGCACCGCTGCTGGTGGTGACCGACGGCGGCCCGACCCCGCAGGACCTGTTCCCGCCGCGGTCGCCCTGGCAGACGACGGTGTACGTGCTGCCGTACCTGCACCCCCAGGCGGGCGTGACGGCGAACGCGGCGGACCTGGTGCTGATGCAGCGCCTCCCGGCCGGCCAGGCCGAGCTGGCGGGCCGCATCTGGAACCTGCCGCCGCAGATGATGCGCCAGCTGACGATGCTGAAGGACGACCAGGTGGTGGCCCTGGGCCGCAACCTGTGGCGGCCGTTGAGGCTGGTGACGACGGGCAAGGAGCAGCAGCTCCTGGGCCCCGTCCGCCGCGGCGACTGAGGCTCTTCACGACGAAGGCGGGTGGTTCCCCTCGGGGAGCCACCTGCTTTTCTATGCGTCCGGCTGGGAGGCGCTGCAGATCCAGTTGCCGGAGACGTTCTTCAGCAGCCGCGGCGGCGTGTTCACGAAGTACGCGTTGACCTGGCGGTGGGTGCCGTCGTGCCAGAGCGTTTGCTCGTCCCAGGGGCCGTAGCAGTCGGTGTAGTGGTTGCCGTTGTCCCAGTCCACGTGGATCAGGGCGAAGGTGTTGGCGCAGTGCCGGTAGTGCGCGTCCATCCCCTGCGAGCTGTACCCGCAGGGGAACGGGACCGGCGCCGCGGTGGCCGTGGCGGGGAGCATCAGCGCGGCGCCGAAAGCGGCCGCGATTCCCGCGGTGATGCGACGAAGACTTGTCGACATGCCTCGAACATGCCACATCCCGGACGGCGTGCTCGCCGCCTTCACCCGATCTGTTGATCTTGTCCGGGTGACGTGCGGACGTTGCGCGTTTGCTCGGCGCGGGCCGCGAGTTCGGCGTCCGGCGGGTAGTCCACCGCCGTCAACGTGAGCCCGTGCGCAGGGGCCACCGCGCTGTCACGGACCCCGCTCGCCAGGACCTCCGATGGCCAGTCACGTCCTCGACGGCCGTCGCCGACCAACAGCAACGCTCCCACCAGGCTGCGGACCATCGAGTGGCAGAACGCGTCCGCCGAGACCGATACCTCCAGCAGGTGCTCGTCGACCCGGCGCCACTCCAGGCGCTGCAGCTCGCGGATCGTCGTGCCCGTGTCGCGCTGCTTGCAGTACGCCGCGAAGTCCTGCAGGCCCAGCAGGGACGCCGCCGCCGCGTTCATTGCGTCCGTCGAGAGTGGACGGTTCCAGGCCAGCGTGTCGTTGCGGCGCAACGGGTCCACGCCCCACGGCGCGTCGGACACCCGGTAGCGGTAGTGGCGGCGGATCGCCGAGAACCGGGCGTCGAAACCGTCCGGGGCGACCCGGGCGCCCAGCACCCGGACGTCGCCCGGGAGGAGGCGGTTCCAGCGGCCCGTCATGCGGGTCAGGTCGGGCACGCCGAGCGCGGAGACCGGGATCCGGCCCGAAGGCTCCGACAGCGGTACGACGTCGACGTGCACCACCTGGCCCGTCGCGTGCACTCCGGCGTCCGTGCGGCCCGCGACCACCACGGACTTGGGCACCGACGCCCCTGGGGGCTGCCGGTGCAGCGCCTCTTCCAGGACCCCCTGCACCGTGCGGCGCGACGGCTGGCGGGCCCAGCCCGAGAAGTCCGTGCCGTCGTAGGAGACGTCCAGGCGCAGACGAACGAGCCCGCCCTCCCCAGCGGGAGTGGCGGGCTCGTTCGGTACGGCTTCCGTCGTCAGGACTCGTCGTCCTGCTGCGACGGCGGCAGCGAGAAGCCCGCGGCTTCGGCAGCCTCGGCGGAGGCGAACCACACCTCGGCCTTGGTCTGCTCGTAGTACGGGCTTTCCTCGGTGTGGTAGTACTTCGACTCGTCGTTGCCCTTGATCGGGAAGCCCTCGGGCTGCGTCCCGTCCTCGAGCGCGGCGTGGCTGCCCTCGCCGTAGGGAGCCTCGGTAGCGGCTTCCTCGGCAGCGGGGGCGGCCTCGACGGCAGCCGGCTTCTCGTCCTTGGCGAACTTCGTCTTCCGAGCGCGCTCGGCTTCCGAGGTCACCGTCTTCTCCGGCACCAGTTCGATGACCGCCATCTTGGCGTTGTCGCCCTTGCGCGGCATCGTCTTGGTGATGCGGGTGTAGCCGCCCTCGCGCTCCGCGAAGTGCGGGCCGATCTCGGCGAACAGCTTGTGGACGACGTCCTTGTCACGGACGACGCGCTGCACCTGCCGGCGGTTGTGCAGGTCGCCCCGCTTCGCCTTGGTGATCAGCTTCTCGGCCAGCGGACGGACCCGCTTCGCCTTCGCCTCGGTCGTGGTGATCTTGCCGTGCTCGAACAGCTGCGTGGCCAAGTTGGCCAGGATCAGCCGCTCGTGCGCGGACGACCCGCCGAGCCGGGCTCCCTTGGTAGGGGTGGGCATTGGTTCTCCTACTAGTTCAGCTCGCAGCGTCCAGGCACAGAGCCCTAGAGCTGCTCGGTCTCTGCGTAGTCCTGGCCATCGTCGTGGTGGCCGTCCGAAATCCCGTCGGCGATGCCACCGACACCCTCCGACCAGCCTTCACCGTCGTAGCTGGCGGCAGCCGCGGTCGGGTCGAACCCGGGCGGGCTGTCCTTCAGCGCGAGGCCGAGGCCGACGAGCTTGAGCTTGACCTCGTCGATCGACTTGGCGCCGAAGTTGCGGATGTCGAGCAGGTCCGCCTCGCTGCGCGAGACCAGCTCGCCCACCGTGTGGATGCCCTCGCGCTTGAGGCAGTTGTACGACCGGACGGTGAGGTCCAGGTCCTCGATCGGCATCGCGTAGGCGGCGATGGTGTCCGCTTCCTGCGGCGACGGGCCGATCTCGATGCCCTCGGCGTCGACGTTCAGCTCGCGGGCGAGACCGAACAGCTCCACCAGCGTCTTGCCGGCCGACGCGACCGCGTCGCGCGGCGTGATCGACGGCTTGGTCTCGACGTCCAGGATCAGCTTGTCGAAGTCGGTGCGCTGCTCGACACGAGTCGCCTCGACCTTGTACGTCACCTTCAGCACCGGCGAGTAGATCGAGTCGACCGGGATCCGGCCGATCTCCGCGCCCGCCTGCTTGTTCTGCAGGGCCGGAACGTAACCGCGGCCGCGCTCGACGACGAGCTCGATCTCGAGCTTGCCCTTGCCGTTCAGCGACGCGATGTGCAGGTCCGGGTTGTGCACGGTGACGCCGGCCGGGGGCACGATGTCAGCGGCGGTGACCTCACCGGGGCCCTGCTTGCGCAGGTACATGGTGACCGGCTCGTCCTCTTCCGAGGACACCACGAGCTCCTTGAGGTTCAGGATGATGTCGGTGACGTCTTCCTTCACCCCGGGAACGGTGGTGAACTCGTGCAGCACGCCGTCGATGCGGATGCTCGTCACGGCCGCGCCCGGGATGGACGACAGCAGCGTACGACGCAGCGAGTTGCCGAGCGTGTAGCCGAAGCCGGGCTCCAGCGGTTCGATGGTGAACCGGGAGCGGGTCTCGTTGACCGTCTCTTCGCCGAGAGCCGGCCGCTGGGAAATCAGCATTCTTCCTAATTCCTTTCCAGACGACGCCCGCCATATGACGTCGAAGGGATGGCGCGGCGGCGGCGCACCTGTTGCGCCGCCGCCCGTGGTCCAGCCGGGGCCGGACTACTTCGAGTAGAGCTCGACGATCAGCTGTTCCTGAACCGGAACGTCGATCTGCGCACGCTCCGGCAGCTGGTGGACCAGCACGCGGAGGTTGGACTGGACGACCTGCAGCCACGCCGGGATCGGGCGGTCGCCGTAGGACTCCTTGGCCACGACCAGGGGCAGCATCGAGAACGACTTCGGCCGCACGTCGATGATGTCCCACTTCGAGACCTGGTAGGACGGGACGTTGACCTTGACGCCGTTGACCAGGAAGTGGCCGTGGCTCACCAGCTGACGCGCCTGACGGCGGGTGCGGGCGATGCCGGCGCGGTAGATCACGTTGTCCAGGCGGGACTCGAGGATCTGCAGCAGGTTCTCACCGGTCTTACCCGGACGCCGGACGGCTTCCTTGTAGTACCGGACGAACTGACGCTCGAGAACGCCGTAGGTGTAGCGAGCCTTCTGCTTCTCCTGCGACTGCAGGAGGTACTCGGACTCCTTGATGCGCCCGCGGCCGTGCTGGCCCGGCGGGTAGGGGCGACGCTCGAAAGCCTGGTCGCCGCCGATGAGGTCAACCTTGAGGCGACGCGAAATACGCGTCGCGGGGCCGGTGTAACGAGCCATTTCTTCTTACTCCTCCCCGTTCCTCAGACCCGGCGCCGCTTGGGCGGGCGGCAGCCGTTGTGAGGCTGCGGGGTCACGTCCTGGATGGTGCCGACCTCGAGGCCGGCCGCCTGCAGCGAGCGGATCGCCGTCTCGCGACCCGAACCCGGGCCCTTCACGAAGACGTCGACCTTCTTCATGCCGTGCTCGGCGGCCTTGCGGGCAGCGTTCTCGGCGGCCATCTGCGCGGCGAACGGGGTGGACTTGCGCGAGCCCTTGAAGCCCACGTGACCACTCGACGCCCACGCGATCACGGCACCGGTCGGGTCCGTGATCGAGACGATGGTGTTGTTGAAGGTGCTCTTGATGTGCGCGTGACCGTGCGCGACATTCTTCTTTTCCTTGCGGCGGACCTTCTTGGCCCCGGCCGCAGTACGAGACTTCGGTGGCATGTTGTGAGGGATCTCCTGTTAGCGCGCGTTCTCTTGGTGAGCGGCGACCGCTTCGGCCTGTCCGCGCCGGATGATCGAACCGGCGTCGGTGTACAGGTTGCGGAGCGCCATCGGGCGGGCGTAGAGCGCCTTGGGCGAAACGCAAGCCGTGCCACGGCGCTGGACGCCGCCCATCTGCACGACCTTCTTGCCCTGGACGCTCACTTCTTGCCAGCCTTCTTCTTGCCGGCAACCGTCTTCTTCGGACCCTTGCGGGTACGGGCGTTGGTCTTCGTGCGCTGCCCACGGACGGGAAGTCCGCGGCGCCAGCGAAGGCCCTCGTAGCACCCGATCTCGATCTTCCGACGGATGTCGGCGTTCACCTCGCGGCGAAGGTCACCCTCGACCTTGAAGTTCTCTTCGATGTACGTACGCAGCTTCGCGAGGTCGTCATCGCTGAGGTCCTTCACGCGGGTGTCCGCGTTGAGCTCGGCAGCCTTGATGAGCTGCTTCGAGCGGGTACGGCCGATGCCGTAGATGTACGTAAGCGCGATCTCCAACCGCTTTTCGCGGGGGAGGTCTACGCCAGCGAGTCGTGCCATTGGCGTTGATGCTCCTTCATTGAATTCATCCTCAGGTCTGCTCCCCGTCCGGTTCCGGGACCGACTCGCCTGTCGTGCCCTCTGCTTGCGCTTCGGGTGTCCCGGCCCCGGCCTGAAGTCCGGGGGTGAACCGGGCCACTCGCGTGGCCCGGCAGGTGCGGGGAGGGTGTGTAGCCGTCAATCCACTCTGGTCGAGTGCGAGGTGAACCTTATTCTGCCGTCGGCCGGCGCGAAGGTGACCACAGGCAGGTGACCTGCGGTCCGTAGCGCCGTCCTAACCAAAATAAGGTTCAGCGATCAGCCCTGCCGCTGCTTGTGCCGCAGGTTCTCGCAGATCACCATGATCCGGCCGTGACGGCGGATCACCTTGCACTTGTCGCAGATCTTCTTGACGCTCGGCTGGACCTTCACGTCTTCTGCTCTCCTGCTTCTGAGCTGCTCTTCGTGATCACTTGTAGCGGTAGACGATGCGACCACGAGAGAGGTCGTAGGGCGAGAGCTCCACGACAACCCTGTCCTCCGGCAGGATGCGGATGTAGTGCTGCCGCATCTTGCCGCTGATGTGTGCCAGGACCTTGTGACCGTTCTCCAACTCGACGCGGAACATCGCGTTGGGGAGCGGCTCGACTACGCGGCCTTCGACCTCGATGGCCCCGTCTTTCTTCGCCATGTCCTCCGCATTTCCTGTCGCTACACTATCGCTACACTGTGTGATCAGTTGAGCACGAGTGCCTGTCTGGGTGGAACGTCGGCACACTGGTGCCCGACTCCCAAGACCGTGAATTCACGAGCGCGCAGGATCCGGGCACGATAAGTGCGCCGACTTGACAGTGTACGCAACCCGTGTCGCGACCCCCAAACTGGGGGTAACCATGCTAGGAGAACGCTCAACTTGCCGTGACCGCGATCACCCCGGAAGGGTGAAACCGCAGGTCAGGCCTCTTCAGGAGCGGTGAGAACCCAGGGGCCTTCTTCGGTGATCGCCACCGTGTGCTCCCAGTGGGCCGCGCGGGAGCCGTCGGCCGTGACGACCGTCCAGCCGTCGTCCAGCTCGCGGGTTTCGCCGCCGCCGCCGGTCAGCATCGGCTCGATCGCCAGCGCCATGCCGGGCTTCAGCCGCGGGCCCTTGCCCGGCTTGCCGATGTTCGGCAGGAACGGGTCCATGTGCATCTGGCGCCCGATGCCGTGGCCGCCGTACTCGACGATCATCCCGTACTCGATGCCGTCGTCGCGGCCCGCGCGTTCGGCGGCCGACTGGACGGCGTAGGAGATGTCGGTCAACCGGCCGCCGGCGCTGACCGCCTCGATGCCGGCCCACATCGCCGCTTCGGTCGCCGCGGACAGCGCCAGGTCGGCGCCGGAGACGTCACCGATGGCCAGCGTGACGGCGGAGTCGCCGTGCCAGCCGTCGAGGATCGCCCCGCAGTCGACGGAGATGATGTCGCCGTCGGCCAGCACCTGGGTCTTCGCCGGGATGCCGTGGACGATCTGCTCGTTCACCGACGCGCAGATCGACGCCGGGAAGCCGTGGTAGCCCTTGAAGGACGGCACCGCGCCGGCGTCCCGGATCGTCTGCTCGGCCAGCTCGTCGAGCTCGGCCGTGCTGACGCCCGGTTTCGCGGTGGCGCGGACGGCCGCCAGCGTGCGGGCGACGACGAGCCCCGCGGCCCGCATCGCCTGCAGCTCGTCCGGGGTCTTGACCTCGATCATGCGCCCACGCCGGAGCACTTGCAGAACACGCAATCCTCCGAGATTCACGTGCGGTCGCGCAGCGCTTTCAGCACCCGGCCGGAGATCTCCTCGACACTGCCGACGCCGTCGACGGTCACCAGGATGCCGGCGTAGTACTCCAGCAGCGGCGCGGTCTCGGACACGTAGATCTGCTGACGGCGGCGGATGACCTCTTCGGTGTCGTCCGCGCGGCCGCGCGACATGAGCCGCGCGACCACGACGTCCTCCGGCACCTGCAGCTGGATCACGGCGTCGAGCGAGACGTCGGCGTCGCCGAGGATCTCGCCGAGCACCTCGGCCTGCTTGGTGTTGCGGGGGAAGCCGTCGAGCAGGAAGCCGACCTTCGCGTCCGGCTCCGCCAGCCGCTCGCGGACCATTTCGTTCGTCACCGAGTCGGGCACGAGCTCGCCCGAGTCCATGTAGCGCTTGGCTTCCTGACCCAGCGGGGTCTCCTGGCCGACGTGCGCGCGGAACAGTTCACCCGTGGAGATGTGCGGGATGCGCAGCTGCTCCGACAGAGCCTCCGCCTGCGTACCTTTGCCCGCGCCTGGCGGACCGACGAGAACCAGCCGCGTCACTTCAAGAACCCTTCGTAGTTGCGCTGCATCAGCTGGCTTTCGATCTGCTTCACGGTGTCGAGCCCGACACCGACCATGATCAGCACAGCCGTGCCACCGAACGGGAAGTTCTGGTTGTTCCCGCTACCGGTCACCGACAGGAAGAAGTTCGGAAGAATCGCGATGATGCCCAGGTACAGCGAACCCGGAAGGGTGATCCGGCCGAGCACGAAGCTCAGGTACTCCGCGGTGGGACGGCCCGGGCGGATGCCCGGGATGAAGCCACCGAACTTCTTCATCTCGTCCGCGCGCTCGTCCACGTTGAACGTGATCGTGATGTAGAAGTACGTGAAGAAGATGATCAGCGCGAAGTACAGCGCGATGTGCACCCAGCTGGACTGGTTCACGATGTAGTTCTTGATGAAGACCTGCCAGCCGGAGTTGGCGTTCTGGTCGCCGACGAGGCGGCTGATCAGGTCCGGCAGGTACAGCAGGGACGACGCGAAGATGACCGGGATGACGCCGGCCTGGTTCACCTTGATCGGCAGGTAGGTCGACGTGCCGCCGTACATCCGGCGGCCGATCATGCGCTTGGCGTACTGCACCGGGATCCGGCGCTGCCCCTGCTCGACGAAGATGACGCTCGCGATGATCACGAGGCCGAAGACGCAGATCATCGTCAGCGCGACGCCACCGCCGTTGCTGAGGATGTTGCCGCCCTCGACCGGGATGCGCGCGGCGATGTTCAGGAAGATCAGGACGGACATGCCGTTGCCGACGCCGCGCTCGGTGATCAGCTCACCCAGCCACATCATGACGGCGGTGCCCGCGGTCATGGTGATGACGATGATGGCGAGCGAGTAGACGCTGTTGTCCGGGATGATCGGCTGGTCGCAGTCCGGGAAGAGCTGCTTGCGGTCCGCGAGCGCGACCACGCCGGTGGCCTGCAGGATCGCCAGCGCGACCGTCAGGTACCGGGTGTACTGGGTCAGCTTGCCCTGGCCGGACTGGCCTTCCTTCTTCAGCTCCTCGAACCGCGGGATGACCACGGTCAGCAGCTGGATGATGATGCTCGCCGTGATGTACGGCATGATGCCGGTCGAGAAGAGCGACAGCTGCAGCAGCGCACCGCCGCTGAACAGGTTCAGCAGCTGGTAGACGCCTTCCTGCTGCGCCTGGGAGCTACAGGCCTGTACCGCCCCGTATGAGATCCCGGGTGCCGGAATGGTCGCACCGATTCGGTAGACCGCGACGATGGCTAGCGTGAACAGGATCTTCTTGCGTAGATCCGGCGTCGCGAGAGCCGAGCGGAAGGCGCTGAACACGCGGGGGACCTCCTCGGCGTCGTCGGCCGTCCTCAACCGACGATCGGCTTGGCCGGCACGGGTGGCCGGCGGGAACACACAGCACTACTGGCACGCAAGCCAGGAACGCTTCGGGGCACACTCGTCCCGAAGCGTGTCGCCGACTCTAACAGCTTCACAGGGCGTGTCCGCAGTGCGTGTGCGTTTTCCGTACCAAGGTTGCTCCGGCGGGTTGATCCACATCGCCGGGTTGCCCGTAATCCTTGACACAGGGCCACAAGATCCGGTCAGGCGGTCGACGTCGCGAGCACGCCGGCCAGCCCGACGAGGACCACACCGGTGCCACGATCGACGTTGCGCCGCGCCCGCCGCGTCAGCTCGATCGACTTCACCGCGGCGCCGACCCCGACGTACACCGAGCCGGCCAGGAACTCGGCCAGCAGGTAGACCGCGCCGAGCAGGGCGATCTGGGCCGAAAATGGCCCGTGACCTGCGTCGATGAACTGCGGGACGAACGCGGTGAAGATGAGGATCGCCTTCGGGTTGGTGATCGCGACGCCGAACTCCTTGCGCGCGACCCGCCACGCCGTCGCCGGCTCGGCCTTGGTTTCGGGGGTGCCCGATTCGTCGTTCTTGTGCCGGAAGGTCGACCACAGGATCCGCACGCCGAGGTAGAGCAGGTAGGCGGCACCGGCCCACTTGATGATCGTGAGCGCGGTCTCGGACGCGGCCAGCAGCTGCCCGAGCCCGGCCGCCACGGCGGTGATCAGCAGGGTGAACGCGGCCAGCCGGCCACCCAGCCCGGCGAGGCCGCGGCGAACACCGTGCGTCATCCCGTGGTGGAGACCGAGCAGGTTGTTCGCCCCTGGCGTAAGCGCGATGAGCACGGACGCCCCGAAGAAGACCAGCAGCCACGTCATGGTTCTCACGGTAACCCCGGTGGCGAGCGGGTTATCCGGGTTGTCCTGGTTGTTCGGGTCCGGGCTCTTCCGGGGGAAGCACCGTGATGGCGACGCCGGTGGGCGGGGTCGGGGTGTCGGCGTAGGCGAGCGTGGGATCGGCCCAGCTTTCGCCGGCGCGCCGCCAGGCGGGTAGGTACGCGAGCACGGCCGCGACGGCCGCCAGCAGGGTGCCCCCGATCAGCAGCCACATGCCGGCCGCGGTGATGACCTCGAGGTCCATGCCGTCCGCCATGGCGGCCCACCCGGGCCCGATCATGCCGACGGTGCTGACGACACCGGCGGTGAAGAGCGCCGCCGCGGCGATCAGCCACCGGCCGACCCCGCGACCGGGCCGCGAGAAGGCCGTGAAAGCGGCGACGGCCAGGACGAGAACGGCGAGGACCAGCGGAATACCGACGGGCGGGGCAGCTTGGTCGACGGCATCCTGCCCGGGGATGTCGACGCGGCTTCCCCAGGCGGTCTGGGTGACGGTGAGCTGGGCTTCGAAGAACCGCTGCCGGACGGTGACGTGCTCCTGCAGCCGGAAGAGAGGGAGGAAGACGCCCCCGGCGGTCATGAGCGCGGCTGCGGCGGTGAGGACCGGTGGGAGGAAGCGGAGGAGGCCGGAGGGGGTGGTGGCTTCGGTGGCCGGGGTGGGTGCGGGGTCAGGGGCTGCCGGGACGGGGGTTGGGACCGGAGCCGGGATGGCGGTGACCGAGCCCGGTAGCTCGGCGACCGGGTACGGCAGCTGCGCGGCTTGGGCTGGGAAGGGTTGCGAGGCTGCGGGCAGGGCCGGTGCGGGAAAGTCGAGCGGATCGGCGGGTGCCGCGGGTGCCACCGCAGCCGGGAAGACCAGCGGCTCACCCGCCCGCGCCGCTTCCGCCGGGAACGCCAGCGGGTCCGCCGCCTCCCCCGACCCCACAGACGGTGCGACCTCCGCCGGGAAGCTGAGCGGCTCCCCCGCGCCCGGCTCCACGCCCGCGAGCTTCGGGGCCTCGACCGGGAAGCTCAGCGGCGACTCCCCCGCCTCGGATGGCGGGTCGGGGTGCTCGGGCGGCTTCTGCGACGGTCTGTCCACCCTGTGATCCTCCGTCCGGATCCGCGGCGCGGCAAGGAACCTGTCCGGTCAGTCGCCCTCCGGGGGCAGGACCGTGATCGCGACGCCCGATGGTGGCGTTGTCGTGTCCGCGTACGCGGCCTCGGGGTCCGCCCACTCCGGGCGGCCCGTCGCGACCCGTTGGTGGCCCAACACCGCCGATACCGCTGCTGCCAAGACTGCCGCCGCCAGGATCCACATGCCGGCCATCGGCGTTGTCTCCATCTCCGGCGCGCTGTCGTCGAACAGCCCGCGGGCGCCGTGCACGGCGATCGTGCACACCACTCCCGCCAGGAACGCCGCTCCCAGCAGCGTCGTCCGGCGCGTGGCCGCGGACGGGTGGCCCGTCACCGACTGGCGGATGCCGAGGATCCCCGCCACCAGGAGGAGTGCGCTCGCCAGCAGGAGCGGCAGCCCCAAGGGCACCGATGGCGAGCTGAGCTCCCCCTGGCCCGGGAACGTGAAGTCGATCCGCCAGGCCCGCACCGTCGTCCGCGCGATCCCGGACGGCTCCAGCCCCACCGTCTGCTCGGTGCGGAAGAACGGCAGGAACGTTCCCAGGACCGTCAGCGTGAACGCGAGCGCGGTGAACACCGGCGCGAAGGGGCCGAGGCGGATCGGCCGGCGAGGGGGAGCCATTCCGCCGATCCTTCCGGCGGACCGGGGCCACCACAAGCGAATCTGGGAACGCCGAAGGCCCGCCTGGCGAACCAGACGGGCCTTCGGACGAGATTCAGCTCAGTTGGTGGTGGCGGAGCCACCGGCCGCTTCGAGTTTCTCCTTGGCGGAGCCGGAGAAACCGTCGGCGGTCACGTCGAGCTTGACGCCGTCGACGTCACCGTTGCCGAGCACCTTGACGAGCTTGCCCTTGCGGACGAGACCCGCGGCGGCGAGCTCCTCGGCACCGACCTTGCCACCGTCCGGGAAGACGCGGGCGATGTCGCCCACGTTCACCGGCTGGTACTCGGTGCGGAAGCGGTTCTTGAAGCCGCGAAGCTTCGGGAGCCGCATGTGGATGGGCATCTGCCCACCCTCGAACCCGGCGGGCACGTTCTTCCGGGCCTTGGTGCCCTTCGTACCGCGACCGGCGGTCTTGCCCTTCGAACCCTCACCACGGCCGACGCGCATCTTCTCGCGCTTCGAGCCCGGAGCCGGGCGCAGGTGGTGGATCTTGATGGCCGTCATGACTGGACCTCCTCGACCTCCACCAGGTGGCGGACGGTGTGGATCAGGCCGCGAACCTGGGAGGTGTCCTCACGCACGACGCTCTGGCGGATCTTGCGCAGCCCGAGGGTGCGCAGCGACTCGCGGTGAGCGTGCTTCGTGCCGATCTTGCTCTTGACCTGGGTGACCTTGAGCTGAGCCATGTCAGGACCCCTGACCCGCGCGCTGGCGCAGCATCCGAGCCGGCGCGACGTCCTCGAGCGGGAGACCGCGGCGGGCCGCGACCTCTTCGGGACGCTGCAGACCCTTCAGGGCCGCCACGGTCGCGTGCACGATGTTGATCGCGTTGTCGGAGCCGAGCGACTTCGACAGCACGTCGTGGACACCCGCGCACTCCAGCACGGCGCGCACCGGGCCACCGGCGATGACGCCGGTACCGGCGGAAGCCGGACGGAGCAGCACGACACCGGCGGCTTCCTCACCCTGGATCGGGTGGGGAATGGTGCCGCCGACGCGCGGGACGCGGAAGAAGTTCTTCTTCGCTTCCTCGACGCCCTTGGCGATGGCCGCGGGAACTTCCTTGGCCTTGCCGTAGCCGACGCCGACCTGACCGTCGCCGTCACCGACGACGACGAGGGCGGTGAAGCTGAAGCGACGACCACCCTTGACGACCTTGGCGACGCGGTTGATCGTCACGACCTTCTCGAGGTGCGGGGTCTTGTCCTGGCCGGCCCCGCCACGGCCGCTGTCGCGCCGGTCCCGGCCGCCACCGCGACGGTCATTGCGGTCGTTGCCGCCCTGTCCGCCGGGTCCGCCCTGTCCGCCGCCGAATTGCCGTGTACGTCCCGGCATCAGGCTTTCCTTCCGTTAACAAGCTTCTGCATCGTCAGAACTCCAACCCCGCCTCACGGGCGGCGTCGGCGAGCGCGGCGATGCGGCCGTGGTAGGCGTTGCCCCCACGGTCGAACACCACAGCCGTGATCCCGGCGTTCTTCGCACGTTCGGCGACGAGTTCCCCGACCTTGGCGGCCTTGGCCTTCTTGTCACCGTCGAACGACCGGAGGTCCGCCTCGAGGGTGGACGCCGAGGCCAGCGTGTGGCCGGCGAGGTCGTCGATGACCTGCACGGCGATGTGCCGCGAGGACCGCTTGACGACCAGGCGGGGACGCTGCTCGGTGCCCGAAACCTTCTTGCGGAGCCGGAAGTGCCGACGGGCCTTCGCGACGCGGCGGCGGGTCGAGATGTCCTTGCCCACCGGCTTGCGCTTCGTAGTCGTGTCGCTCATGATCACTTACCCGTCTTTCCGACCTTGCGGCGGATCTTCTCACCCTCGTAGCGCAGGCCCTTGCCCTTGTAGGGGTCCGGGCGCCGCAGCTTGCGGATGACGGCCGAGATCTGGCCGACCTTCTGCTTGTCGATACCGGAGACCGAGAACCGGGTCGGGGTCTCCACCTTGAAGGTGATGCCCTCCGGAGCCTCGATCTTCACCGGGTGCGAGTAGCCGAGGGCGAACTCGAGGTCCGAACCCTTCGCCTGCACGCGGTAACCGACACCGTGGATCTCGAGCTTCTTCTCGTAGCCCGCGGTCACACCGACGACCAGGTTGTTCACCAGGGTGCGGGTGAGGCCGTGCAGGGCCTTGCTGGTGCGCTCGTCATCCGGGCGCTTGACCAGCAGTGTTCCGTCGTCGTCGCGCTCGACCGTGATCGGCTCGGCGATGGTGTGCTCCAGGGTCCCCTTGGGGCCCTTGACGCTGATGCGCTGACCGTCGATGGTCACCTCGACCCCGGAGGGGACGGCGACCGGCAGCTTTCCGATGCGTGACATGTCTGTGCCCCCTTCCTTACCAGACGTAGGCGAGGACTTCGCCGCCCACGCTGTTTCGCTTGGCCTGACGGTCCGTCTGCAGCCCCGAAGACGTCGAGATGATCGCGACGCCGAGGCCACCGAGAACGGACGGCAGTTCGGTCGATTTTGCGTAGACCCGCAGACCGGGCTTGGAGACGCGCCGGAGGCCGGCGATGCTCCGCTCACGGTTGGGGCCGTACTTGAGCTCGACGATCAGGTTCTTGTGCTTCTCGCCCGGCTCGTCGCGGTAGCTCGCGATGTAACCCTCGCGCTTGAGGATCTCCGCGATGTTCGCCTTGAGCTTCGAGTGGGGAAGCACGACCTCGTCGTGGTACGCCGAGTTCGCGTTACGCAGACGGGTCAAGAAGTCTGCGATCGGGTCGGTCATCGTCATGGTGACCTGTCAACCTTTCTCGCCTGGTTCCCCGCCGCCCGGAGTGCGGGCGGCGGGGCCTGTGGCGAAGTGGGAGTTAAAGATGAAGAACGCTTCTACCAGCTGGACTTGCGGACCCCGGGCAGCTCGCCCGCGTGCGCCATCTCGCGAAGGCAGATCCGGCAGAGACCGAACTTGCGGAACACGGCGTGCGGCCGGCCGCACCGCTGGCAGCGGGTGTAGGCACGCACGGCGAACTTCGGCTTCTTCGCGGCCTTGTGGACCAGTGCTTTCTTGGCCATCGGCTCAGTTCTCCTTGAACGGGAAGCCGAGCTTGCGCAGCAGCGCCCGGCCCTCGTCGTCGTTCGTGGCGGTCGTGACGACGGTGACGTCCATGCCGCGCGGGCGGTCGATGGAGTCAGGGTCGATCTCGTGGAACATCGACTGCTCGTTGAGACCGAACGTGTAGTTGCCGTGGCCGTCGAACTGCTTGGGCGAAAGCCCGCGGAAGTCGCGGATACGCGGCAGCGCGATGGTCAGCAGCCGGTCGAGGAACTCCCACATGCGGTCGCCGCGCAGCGTGACGCGCGCGCCGATCGGCTGACCCTCGCGCAGCTTGAACTGCGCGATGGACTTGCGGGCCTTGCGAACCTCGGGCTTCTGGCCGGTGATCAGGGCGAGGTCCTTGACCGCACCCTCGATCAGCTTGCTGTCGCGGGCGGCGTCGCCGACGCCCATGTTCACGACGACCTTCACGACGCCCGGGATCTGGTGGACGTTGACGAAGGAGAACTCCGCCTGCAGCTGGCCCTTGATCTCTTCGCGGTAGCGCACCTTGAGGCGCGGCGCGACCTTCTCTGCGGTGGTCATCAGATGTCCTTACCGTTCCGGCGCGAGATCCGGACCTTCTTGCCGTCCTCGCCGATGCGGTAACCCACCCGGGACGGCTTGCCGTCCGAGTCGACGACCATCACGTTCGAGACGTGGATGGGCGCCTCCTGCGTGACGATGCCACCGGACTGCGCGCCGCGCTGGGTCTGGGTGATCCGCGTGTGCTTCTTGATCCGGTTCACGCCCTCGACCAGCACGCGGTCGCGCTCGGGGTAAGCCTGGATGACCTTGCCCTTGGCGCCCTTGTCCTTGCCGGCGATGACGACGACCGTGTCGCCCTTCTTCACCTTCATCACAAGACCTCCGGCGCGAGCGAAATGATCTTCATGAACTTTCGGTCGCGCAGCTCGCGGCCCACCGGGCCGAAGATGCGGGTCCCGCGGGGCTCGTTGTCGTTCTTGATGAGCACGGCGGCGTTCTCGTCGAACCGGATGTAGGAACCGTCCGGACGACGACGCTCCTTGACCGTGCGGACGATGACAGCCTTGACGACATCGCCCTTCTTCACCCCGGCAGCCGGGATGGCGTCCTTCACGGTGGCGACGATGATGTCGCCGATGCCGGCGTAGCGCCGCCCAGAGCCACCGAGAACGCGGATGCAGAGGATTTCCTTCGCACCCGTGTTGTCGGCTACCCGAAGCCGCGACTCCTGCTGGATCACGTCAACTCCTGTATGTCGCGCCGGTTCTCGCCCCGACGAGCGAGCCTTGCGGAACTAAGAACTCTGAAAGAGCCCTGCTTACTTGGCCTTCTCCACGATCTGCACCAGGCGCCACCGCTTCGTCGCCGACAGCGGGCGGGTCTCCATCAGGGTGACCCGGTCGCCCACGCCCGCCTCGTTGTTCTCGTCGTGCACCTTGACCTTGGTGGTGCTGCGGAGAACCTTCGAGTAACGGGGGTGCTTCTTGCGGTCCTCGAGCTCGACCACGATCGTCTTGTTCATCTTGTCCGAGACCACGTAGCCCTCGCGGACCTTGCGGTCGTTCCGGGCCGGCGTCTCGGTGGTGGGCTCGCTCATGCGGCACCTTCACTCTCGGCGTCGGGGGCAACGGACAGGCCGAGTTCGCGCTCGCGCATGACCGTGTAGATCCGCGCGATGTCCGTGCGGACGGTGCGCAGACGGCGGTTGTTGTCGAGCTGCCCGGTCGCCATCTGGAAGCGGAGGTTGAAGAGCTCCTCCTTGTATTCCTTCAGACGCAGGACGAGCTCTTCCGCGGTGAGCTCACGCAGCTCCGATGCCAGAGCACCAGCGTTCGCCATCAGAACTCACCACCTTCACGGGTCACGATGCGGCACTTCATGGGCAGCTTGTGGATCGCGCGACGGAGGGCCTCACGGGCGGTCTCCTCGTTCGGGAACGAGATCTCGAACATCACGCGGCCCGGCTTCACGTTGGCGATCCACCACTCGGGCGAACCCTTACCGGAACCCATGCGGGTTTCGGCCGGCTTCTTCGTCAGCGGGCGGTCCGGGTAGATGGTCGTCCACACCTTGCCGCCACGCTTGATGTGACGCGTCATGGCGATACGAGCGGACTCGATCTGCCGGTTCGTCACGTAGCTGTGCTCAAGCGCCTGGATGCCGTACTCGCCGAAGCTGACCTTCGTGCCACCCTTGGCGGCGCCGTGGCGCTTCGGGGAGTGCTGCTTCCGGTGCTTGACCCTGCGCGGGATGAGCACGTCTCAGCCCTCCGTCTTTTCTGCGGTCTCGGTGGCCGGGGCCGCCTCGGTCGTGGCGGCAGCGGCGGCGCGGCCGGCTTCGGTCGAGGTGGCGGTCGTGCCCGAGGCGCCGGAACGACGCGGACGGGACGGCCGGTCGCTGCGGTCGCGGTCGCGACGCGGCGCGCGCTCGGCGGCGTCGCGGGCCTCGCGAGCCTTCAGGCCACCGACGAGCTCACCCTTGTAGATCCACACCTTGACGCCGATGCGACCGAACGTCGTCTTGGCCTCGAAGAAGCCGTAGTCGATGTCGGCGCGCAGCGTGTGCAGCGGGACGCGGCCATCGCGGTAGTGCTCGGAGCGGGACATCTCGGCACCGCCGAGACGACCGCCGCACTGCACGCGGATGCCCTTGACCTGCGGCGAGCGCATGGAGGTCTGGATCGCCTTCCGCATCGCGCGGCGGAACGCCACACGGTTGGAAAGCTGCTCCGCGACCGCCTGGGCGACCAGCTGGGCGTCGGCCTCGGGGTTCTTGACCTCGAGGATGTTCAGCTGGACCTGCTTCTTGGTCAGCTTCTCCAGCGCGCCACGGATCCGGTCGGCCTCCGCGCCGCGGCGGCCGATGACGATGCCCGGCCGGGCGGTGTGGATGTCGACGCGGACGCGGTCACGGGTGCGCTCGATCTCGACCTTGGAGATGCCGGCGCGCTCCATGCCCGTCGCCAGCAGCTTGCGGATCTTGACGTCCTCGGCCACGTACTCGGCGTACTGCTTGTCGGCGTACCAGCGCGACTTCCAGTCCGTGGTGATACCCAGGCGGAAACCGTGCGGGTTGATCTTCTGGCCCACTACCGGCCACCTGCCTTCTTCTTGCTCTGAGCCTTCGGCGCGACGGCCGGACGCGACTCCACCTCGACGGTGATGTGGCTGGTCCGCTTGCGGATCCGGTACGCACGGCCCTGGGCCCGCGGGCGGATCCGCTTGAGGGTCGGGCCCTCGTCGGCGTACGCGTTCTTGACCCAGAGGGTGTCCGGGTCCAGCTGAAGGTTGTTCTCGGCGTTGGCCACGGCGCTGGCGAGCACCTTCGCGACCGGCTCGCTGGCCGCCTGCGGGGCGAACCGGAGCACGGCCAAGGCGTCGGCGGCGCTACGTCCCTTGATGAGCTCGATCACCCGGCGCACCTTGGTCGGCGAGTCCCGGACGAAGCGAGCCCGCGCGTAAGCCGTAGGCAAGGCCTCGACCGTCGCGTCGTTCTGGGCGTTCATCGCTACTTCCTGTCTTGTTTCGTGCCCGCTCAGCGGCGGCGCGACTTGCGGTCGTCCTTGATGTGACCCTTGAAGGTCCGCGTCGGGGCGAACTCGCCCAGCTTGTGACCCACCATGGCCTCGGTGACGAACACCGGGACGTGCTTGCGGCCGTCGTGCACGGCGATCGTGTGACCCAGGAAGTCCGGGATGATCGTCGAGCGGCGCGACCAAGTCTTGATCACGGTCTTCTTGCCCGATTCGTTGAGCACGTCCACCTTCTTGAGCAGGTGGTCGTCCACGAAGGGGCCCTTCTTGAGGCTACGTGGCATGTTCTTCTACCTCCCTGCTCAGCGCTTGTTCTTGCCGGTACGCCGGCGGCGGACGATGAGGGCGTCGCTCGGCTTGCGCCGGCGCGTGCGACCCTCGGGCTTACCGTTCGGGTTGACCGGGTGGCGACCACCGGAGGTCTTACCCTCACCACCACCGTGCGGGTGGTCGACCGGGTTCATGACGACACCACGGACCGTGGGGCGCTTGCCGCGCCAGCGGTTGCGGCCGGCCTTGCCCCAGTTGATGTTCGCGTGCTCGGAGTTGCCGACCTCGCCGATGGTGGCGCGGTTGCGCACGTCCACGTTGCGGATCTCACCCGAGGGGAGACGCAGCTGGGCGTACGGACCGTCCTTGGCGACGAGCTGCACCTTCGCGCCCGCGGACCGCGCCATCTTCGCGCCGCCGCCGGGGCGGAGCTCGATCGCGTGGATCACGGTGCCGACCGGGATGTTGCGCAGCGGCAGGTTGTTGCCCGGCTTGATGTCGGCGCGGGGGCCGTTCTCAACCGTGTCACCCTGCTTGAGCTTCTCCGGCGCGATGATGTAGCGCTTCTCGCCGTCGGCGTAGTGCAGCAGCGCGATTCGAGCGGACCGGTTGGGGTCGTACTCGATGTGCGCGACCTTGGCGGGAACGCCGTCCTTGTCGTTCCGGCGGAAGTCGATCAGCCGGTACGCGCGCTTGTGGCCGCCACCCTTGTGCCGGGTGGTGATCTTGCCGGACGAGTTACGACCGCCGGTGCCGCTCAGCGGACGCAGCAGCGACTTCTCCGGGGTGGAGCGAGTGATCTCGGCGAAGTCCGAGACGCTCGAACCGCGACGACCGGGGGTCGTCGGCTTGTACTTGCGGATGCCCATTGTCAGCTCAGTCCTTTACGCGGTGGGTCCGCCGAAGATCTCAATCGCCTTGCTTTCAGGCGAAAGAGTCACGATGGCGCGCTTGGTGTCCTTGCGCTTGCCGAAGCCGGCGCGAGTCCGCTTACGCTTGCCCTTGCGGTTGGCCGTGTTGACACTGACCACCTTGACGCCGAACACCTTCTCGACCGCGATCTTGACCTGGGTCTTGTTGGCGTCCGGGCGGACGATGAACGTGTACTTGTGGTCCTCGAGCAGCCCGTAGGACTTCTCGGAGATGACCGGCGCGAGCAGGATGTCGCGGGGGTCCGGAATGGCGACCGAACTCACTTCTCGTCACTCCCTTCCGTGACCTCGCCCGACCGCGCGGAAGCCTTGACGGTCTTGCCGCGGGCGGGGCCGGCGACGAACACGTCGTACGCGGCCTTGGTGAACACGACGTCGTCGTTGACCAGCACGTCGTAGGTGTTGAGCTGGTCGGCCCAGAGCAGGTGCACCTCGGGCAGGTTCCGCAGGGAAACCCAGCTGTACTCGTCGTCCCGGTGCAGCACCACGAGCACGCGCTTCGCCTGCGTCACCGCGGCGAGCACGGCCTTGGCGGCCTTGGTGGACGGCTTCTCACCGGTCACCAGCTCGGTGACGATGTGCAGCTGGCCGGCGCGCGCCCGGTCGGAGAGGGCGCCACGCAGAGCGGCGGCCTTCATCTTCTTCGGGGTGCGCTGGGAGTAGTCGCGCGGCGTGGGGCCGTGGACGACGCCACCGCCGACGAACTGCGGCGCGCGGGTCGAACCCTGGCGGGCACGGCCGGTGCCCTTCTGCCGGTACGGCTTCTTGCCGCCACCGGAGACCTCACCACGGGTCTTCGTGTCGTGCGTGCCCTGGCGGGCGGCGGCCTGCTGGGCCACCACGACCTGGTGCATCAGCGCGACATTGGCCTGCACGTCGAAGATCTCCTCGGGGAGGTCCACGGTGCCGTCGGCTTTACCGGCCGGGGTCTTCAGCTCGACGCTTGTCATTCGGAGTTACCACCCTTCGCGGCGCTGCGCACGAACAGCAGGCCGCCCTTGGGACCGGGCACGGCGCCCTTGATCAGCAGCAGGCCGTCCTCGGCACGCACGGCGTGCACGGTCAGGTTCTGCGTGGTGACCCGGTCACTGCCCATCCGGCCTGCCATGCGCACGCCCTTGAAAACGCGGCCCGGGGTGGCACAGCCACCGATCGAGCCCGGACGGCGGTGCACGGCCTGGGCACCGTGGCTCGCGCCCTGGCCCTTGAAGCCGTGGCGCTTCATGACACCGGCGTAGCCCTTGCCCTTGCTGGTACCGGTGACGTCGACCTCGACGCCGGCGGCGAACACCTCGGCGGTGATCTCCTGGCCGACCTCATAGGTCTCGGCGTCGGTGGTGCGCAGCTCGGCGAGGAAGCGCCGCGGGGTCACGCCCGCCTTGTCGTAGTGGCCGGTGCGCGGCTTGTTCACCCTGCGCGGGTCGACCGCGCCGAACGCCAGCTGCACGGCCGTGTAGCCATCTTTGTCCTGGGTCCGAACCTGGGTCACCACGTTCGGGCCGGCCTGGACGACGGTCACCGGGACAACCCGGTTCTGTTCGTCGAAGACCTGGGTCATGCCGAGCTTCGTGCCCAGGATGCCCTTCATTTGCCTGTCAGACATGAGTCTCTTATCTCCGCCGCTCGCCCAACGCTTACTGGATGTTGACGTCGACGCTCGCCGGCAGGTCGATGCGCATGAGCGCGTCGACCGTCTTCGGCGTCGGGTCGAGGATGTCGATCAGACGCTTGTGCGTGCGCATCTCGAAGTGCTCGCGCGAGTCCTTGTACTTGTGCGGCGAGCGGATGACGCAGTAAACGTTCTTCTCGGTGGGCAGCGGCACCGGCCCGACAACACGGGCTCCGGTGCGCGTGACCGTCTCCACGATCTTGCGCGCCGAGGTGTCGATCGCCTCGTGGTCGTAGGCCTTGAGCCGGATGCGGATCTTCTGTCCCGCCATGGTGGCTGCTCGTTCCTTGTCGTCTCGTGCCGCTATCTCACAAACCCGGTCCGGATGTCGCCATCCTGACCAGAGTTTCCGCAGTTCAACGGCCCTGTCCCCGGTCCACGCGGTCGGGCGTGTCGCGCCCGACGCACAGACGGATCCCGTGGGATCGTCGTCTTGCCTGGTCTTCCTCAACGTGAGGAGGCTATGAGCCGGCTCTGCTTTTGCAAGCGCTGTCGTCTCACTGCCTTTGCCCGCTCGCCTGCAACCCGAAGGAAGAGCTCGGCGGACCGTGGCCACTCGCACCGAGGCGGCCGGACCCGTTCGTCAAATACCCGAAGGGATCGGCCGCCCCAGGACGAGCAACCTGAATAGTGTCGCACACGTGATTTGACGCCCCTGACCCGGGGGTGTATTGCCCCCGGGAGGGGCGCCTAAATCACTTGATGATCTTGGTGACCTGACCCGCACCGACGGTGCGGCCACCCTCGCGGATGGCGAAGCGCAGGTTCACGTCCATCGCGACCGGCTGGATCAGCGCGACCGAGATGTCGGTGTTGTCGCCCGGCATGACCATCTCGGTGCCCTCGGGGAGGGTCACGACGCCGGTCACGTCGGTGGTGCGGAAGTAGAACTGCGGGCGGTAGTTGTTGAAGAACGGGGTGTGACGGCCACCCTCGTCCTTCGACAGGATGTAGACCCGGCCCTCGAAGTCGGTGTGCGGGGTGGTGGTACCCGGCTTCACGACGACCTGGCCGCGCTCGACGTCCTCGCGCTTGATGCCGCGGACGAGGAGGCCGACGTTGTCGCCCGCCTGGCCCTGGTCGAGCAGCTTGCGGAACATCTCGACACCGGTGACAGTCGTCTTGGTCGACTTCTCCTTGATGCCGACGATCTCGACCTCTTCGTTCACGTTGACCACGCCACGCTCGACGCGGCCGGTGACGACGGTGCCGCGACCGGTGATCGTGAAGACGTCCTCGATCGGCATGAGGAACGGCTTGTCGAGCTCGCGCACCGGGTCCGGCACGTTGTCGTCGACGGCGGTCATCAGCTCGAGAACGGCCTCGGCCCACTTCTCGTCGCCCTCGAGGGCCTTGAGGCCCGAGACGCGCACGACCGGGGCGTCGTCGCCGGGGAACTCCTGCGAGGACAGCAGCTCGCGGACCTCGAGCTCGACGAGCTCCAGGATCTCCTCGTCGTCGACCATGTCGGCCTTGTTCAGCGCGACCACGATGTAGGGCACGCCGACCTGGCGGGCGAGCAGCACGTGCTCACGGGTCTGCGGCATCGGGCCGTCGGTCGCCGCGACCACGAGGATCGCGCCGTCCATCTGAGCGGCACCGGTGATCATGTTCTTGATGTAGTCCGCGTGACCGGGGGCGTCCACGTGGGCGTAGTGACGCTTCTCGGTCTGGTACTCGACGTGCGAGATGTTGATCGTGATGCCGCGCTGCTTCTCTTCCGGCGCGTTGTCGATCTGGTCGAACGCCCGGGACTCGTTGAGCTCCGGGTACTTGTCGTGCAGAACCTTGGTGATCGCCGCGGTCAGCGTGGTCTTGCCGTGGTCGACGTGACCGATGGTCCCGATGTTGACGTGCGGCTTGCTCCGCTCGAACTTCGCCTTCGCCACTGGAATGTCCTCCTGGACTGATTTCGCTTTGTGCTCGGGGGCCGGCGTGGCTGCCGACCCCCGAATGTTCCTTCGTCGGTGCTGCGGACGTTCAGGAGAGTCCCTTAATGCCCGCGCGCGGTGGGGGAGTTACTCCCCCGTCGCCTTCGCGATGATTTCCTTCGCGACGTTCGCGGGAACCTCGGCGTAGGAGTCGAACACCATGGAGTAGTTCGCCCGGCCCTGCGTGCGGGACCGGAGGTCACCGACGTAGCCGAACATCTCCGACAGCGGGACCAGCGCCTTCACGACGCGGGTACCCGACCGCTCCTCCATGGCCTGGATCTGACCACGGCGGGAGTTGAGGTCACCGATGACGTCACCCATGTAGTCCTCGGGCGTGGTCACCTCGACCGCCATCATCGGCTCCAGGATCACCGGGTGAGCCTTCTTCGCGGCTTCCTTCATCGCCATGGAACCGGCGATCTTGAACGCCATCTCCGAAGAGTCGACCTCGTGGTAAGCACCGTCCAACAGGGTGAACTTCAACCCGACGAGCGGGTAGCCGGCCAGGACGCCGTACTGCATCGCGTCCTGCGCGCCCGCGTCGACCGACGGGATGTACTCCCGCGGCACGCGACCACCGGTCACCTTGTTGTCGAACTCGTAGAGCGCGCCATCGGTGCGCTCGAGCGGCTCCAGCTTCACGATGACCTTCGCGAACTGGCCGGAACCACCGGTCTGCTTCTTGTGGACGTAGTCGAGCTTCTCGACCGTCTTCTTGATCGTCTCGCGGTAGGCGACCTGCGGCTTACCGATGTTCGCCTCGACCTTGTAGTCGGACTTCATCCGGTTCACCAGCACCTCGAGGTGCAGCTCACCCATACCCGCGATGATCGTCTGGCCGGTGTCCTCGTCCAGCTTGACCTGGAACGTCGGGTCCTCTTCGGCCAGCTTCTGGATCGCCAGGGACAGCTTCTCCTGGTCGGCCTTCGTCTTCGGCTCGATCGCGACCCGGATGACCGGCTCGGGGAACGTCATCGACTCGAGCACGATCGGGTTCTGCGGGTCCGCCAAGGTGTCGCCCGTGGTGGTGTCCTTCAGCCCGATGACCGCGTAGATGTGGCCGACCTGGGCGTCGTTGACCGGGTTCTCCTTGTTGGAGTGCATCTGGAAGATCTTCCCGATGCGCTCCTTGCGCTCCTTGGTCGCGTTGATGACCTGAGCGCCGGCGGCGACCTTGCCCGAGTACACCCGGATGTAGGTCAGCTTGCCGAAGAACGGGTGCGCGGCGATCTTGAAGGCGAGCGCGGCGAACGGCTCGTCGACCGAAGCGGTACGCGTGGCCGGGGTCTCCCCGTCGGTCAGCGTGCCCTCGACCGCCGGCATGTCCAGCGGCGACGGCAGGTAGTCGATGACCGCGTCGAGCATGGGCTGGACGCCCTTGTTCTTGAACGCGGAACCGGCCAGGACCGGGAAGACCTCACGGGTGATCGTGAGCTTCCGGATGCCGGACTTGATCTCGGCCTCCGTCAGCTCCTCGCCCTCGAGGAACTTCTCCATCAGCGTGTCGTCCGCTTCGGAGACGGTCTCGATGAGCTTCTCGCGGTACTCCGCGGCCAGCTCGGCCAGGTCGGCCGGGATCTCCTCGACGGAGTAGTCCTCGCCCTTCTGGACCTCGCCGCGCCAGGTCAGCGCCTTCATGCGGACCAGGTCGACGACGCCTTCGAAGTCGTTCTCGGCGCCGATCGGGAGCTGGATGACCAGCGGGCGGACGCCGAGGCGCTCCACGATGGTCTTCACGGTGTAGTAGAAGTCCGCACCCAGCTTGTCCATCTTGTTGACGAAGCAGATGCGCGGGACGTCGTACTTGTCCGCCTGCCGCCAGACCTGCTCGGACTGCGGCTCGACGCCTTCCTTGCCGTCGAAGACGGCGACCGCACCGTCGAGCACCCGCAGGTTCCGCTCCACCTCGACGGTGAAGTCGACGTGCCCGGGGGTGTCGATGATGTTGATCTGGTGGTCGTCCCAGAAGGTGGTGGTCGCAGCCGAGGTGATGGTGATACCCCGCTTCTGCTCCTCCTCCATCCAGTCCATGGTGGCGGCGCCGTCGTGGACTTCACCGATCTTGTAGTTGACCCCGGTGTAGAACAGGATCCGCTCGGTGGTGGTGGTCTTGCCGGCGTCGATGTGGGCCATGATGCCGATGTTGCGGACCTGCGTCAGGTCGGTCAGCACGTCACGTGCCACGAGAGTGTTCCCCTGTTCTCAAGCTTGGGGCCCGGCATGGCTTGGTCGACAGCCGGGCGGTCATCACCAGCGGTAGTGCGCGAAGGCCCGGTTGGACTCGGCCATCTTGTGCGTGTCCTCGCGACGCTTCACCGAGGCACCGAGGCCGTTGGAAGCGTCCAGGAGCTCGTTCTGCAGGCGCTCGATCATCGTCTTCTCGCGGCGAGCCTGCGAGAAGGAGACCAGCCAGCGCAGGGCCAGCGTGGTGGAGCGGCCCGGCTTGACCTCGATCGGCACCTGGTAGGTGGCGCCACCGACGCGGCGGCTCTTCACCTCGATGGTGGGCTTCACGTTGTCGAGGGCGCGCTTCAGCGTGACGACCGGGTCGGTGCCCGTCTTCTCGCGAGCGCCTTCGAGCGCGCCGTAAACGATGCGCTCGGCCAGGGACCGCTTCCCGTCCTTCAGCACCTTGTTCACCAGCTGGGTGACCAGCGGGGAGGCGTAGACGGGGTCGGAGATCAGCGGCCGCTTCGGGGCCGGACCCTTGCGGGGCATTAGCTCTTCTCCTTCTTCGCGCCGTACCGGCTGCGCGCCTGCTTGCGGTTCTTGACACCCTGCGTGTCGAGCGAACCGCGGATGATCTTGTAACGGACACCCGGAAGGTCCTTCACACGACCACCACGCACGAGCACCATCGAGTGCTCCTGCAGGTTGTGGCCCTCACCGGGGATGTAGGCGGTGACCTCGATGCCGCTGGTCAGCTTCACACGCGCGACCTTGCGAAGCGCCGAGTTCGGCTTCTTGGGGGTCGTGGTGTACACGCGAGTGCACACGCCACGCCGCTGCGGGCTCCCCTTGAGGGCCGCGGTCTTCTGCTTGGCAGCCTTGTCCTGGCGGCCCTTGCGGACCAGCTGCTGGATCGTGGGCAATGGACCAGCTTCCTGTCGTGATCTGCTTCTTCGTGTCTTCACCGGCCCCCGCGGTCGGGCGTGTCGGCCCGCGTCACGGTCTCGCGACCGGTAACTTCCCGGAGGGATTTTTCCGTCGGAACCCCGACCTGCCGAAGCCGGTGACCGGGTGCCTGAGCACCCCGCCCATGCCGCACGGCACGCGGAGCGGCCCGACGCATGCCGGGCACGGTCTCCAAAGATACCCGCCCGGGTCGGGGCGGAACGCGGCGGGGGGTCCGAAGGTCGGCGAACCTTCAGCCTACCTCCGAACAGCACCGGGCCGCGGGATGTTCCGCACTCCGGTCACCCCGTTGCGGCGCCGCGGTTCTGGCGCCGGTCGTTCCCGGGTGATCGCGGCCGGGACCACCGGCCACAGCGTCTACAACAGCCCCGGCCTGGGGAATGTTCCCGGACCGGGCGGAGCACCGCGCCGGCCGGCCGGAGCCAGGCCCCCCGCCTGGCGTCTCCGGACCGACCGGCCCGCGGTTCAGTCCTCGTCGGGCTTCGCGTGGTCCGGCTTGCCCGGGTTCGGGTCGCGGGAGAGGTCGATGAGCGGGTGCACGCCCGCCCCCTCGGGCGCCGCGTGGCTGCCGCTCGACTTCTTCTCTTCGTCGGGCCGCTCGGCCCCTTCGCTGCTGCTCATCACGCACTCCTAGCGCTCGTCCCCTGCTTCCCCTTGCGGCCGGAAACCTACCCATTACCCGACCGGGTGACGCAGTGGGATCGGATCGGGCGTTCCGTGCGTCACACCGTCGCCGAGGAGCCACGATGGGTGGCGAGCACCGGGCGAGCGGGGAGGAGCCACAGACATGTCGGCCGAGTTCGAGCAGCTGGTGACCGAGTTCGAGCGGTTCCAGTCGGGCATCCGGAACGTCGACGACCGGTACGCCGGCCTCGACGCGATGCAGCAGGAGCTGGCCGGGCTGAGAGCCGGTGCGTCGTCGCCCGACGGCGGCGTGACCGTGGTCACCGGTCCGGGTGGCGCGGTCCTCGACGTCACGTTCACCGACGCGGCGCTCGCGAAGGGCTCGCAGGCGCTGGCCGCGACGCTCATGGCGACCCTGCGCGAGGCCGTCGGCGACGCGGCCCGGCGGCAGGCGGTGCTCGTCCAGGAGCACCTGGGCGACGAGCTCGGCCTGGTCGACCAGGTCCTCGAAACGCAGGCCGTCGCGTTCGGAACCACGGTCGAGGAGATGCGGTCGAAGCTGGCGGAAGGAACGCCGGCGACGCCGGCCCCCGCCGAGGACTTCTCCGAGGAGCGGGTGCTGCGCCAGGCCGGCGACACCCCGCCACCCCCGCCGCCGCCCGCGAGCGGTGGGTCCGCGGGCGACAGCTTCCTGCGGAACCTGTTCGACGAGGAGGACTGATGCCCGACGGAACCGGCGGCTACCAGGTCGAGGTCGACGCGCTGCGCGAGTACGTCGGCGTGCTCGGCAAGTACAAGGACCAGGGCGCGAAGTTCACCGAGAAGGTCGGCCAGGCCGACGTCGGTGACAAGTCGTGGGGCGTGGTGGGCCTGTTCACCAAGCACGGGTACGACGAAACGCTGCACGAGCTGCGCGACCTGCTGGCGTCGATGGCCGAAGGCCTGACGTCGGCGCAGGGCAAGTTCACCGACGCGGCGAGCGTCTACCAAGGCACCGAAGACGACCACAAGGCCTTCTTCGGGCAGGTCGAGGTCCTGCTCGACGGCCCGAAGAAGCCGTAGGAGCAACGATGGCGGAGTTCCAGGACGTCGCGAGCGGCGTCAGCGTGAAGAGCGACGACCCGGCCACCGTGCTCGGGGTGAACGTCGACAACGCGGTCAAGGCGACCCCCTTCGTCGGCAGCGCCGTGACCGTCGGGAAGGACTTCGTCTCGGTGGCGAAGGCCGCCACGGCGCCGCACCCGGACGGCGTCGACATCGCCCTCGGGCTCGGCAGCATCGCGACCGACACGACGAGCTTCATCCAGTCGAGCGCGAGCACGATCACCGACATCGCCACCGACCCGCTCGGCTGGCTCGTCGGGCAGGGGCTCAACTTCCTGATCAGCGCCGTCCAGCCGATCCAGGACGCGATCCACTTCGTCAGCGGCGACGGGCCCGCGCTCGGCATCGCGGCGGACAACTTCAACGCCATCGCGACCGGGCTGGACCAGCTGGCGAAGAACTTCGCCGAGGTCGCGGACACGTCGCTGGCCGGCTGGAAGGGCGACGCCGGCGACGCCGCGCGCACGTCGCTCGGCGAGTTCGCCCACGGCATCGGCGGGGTCTCCGCGAAGTCCGGCGACATGGCGCAGATGCTGCAGCTGAGCAGCATGCTGATGAGCTTCATCGAGGACCTGATCAAGGCGATCCTCACCGAGCTGGTCACGTGGCTGATCATGATCTGGATCCCGGCGCTGGCGGCCGCGGTGCCCTCCTGCGGAGCGTCGGTCGCCACCGCGGGCACGGCGTCGGAGGTCAAGCTCGGCACGACCGCCGCGAAGACGACCAAAAAGGTCTCGAAGGTCCGCGAGCTGCTGCAGAAGATCCTCGACTGGCTGCAGAAGATGAAGGCCAAGCTGGCCGCGACGAAGCTGGGCAAGATCTTCACCGAGGGCAAGACCGCGGGCAAGCTGAAGGAGCTCGCCGACAGCAACGCGGGGAAGAGCATGGTGGACAAGCTCAAGGGCGCCGAGGGGATGATCGGCAAGCGGACCGGCGAGAACGCGCTGTCCGAGATCGCGAAGAAGGGCGGCGAGGCGGCGGCCAAGGGCGTCTTCGGCTTCAACCCGGCCAAGCCCGGCGACAACCCGGCGAAGACGCTGAACGACCACCTCGGCAAGCTCAACAGCCACGTCAAGAACGCCAAGAAGGCGAGCGACTACGGCGAGACCGGCCGGACTCAATCCGACGAAGAAACCCGTGAGGACCTGGACTTCTGATGATCCTGGCACTGGTGATCGTCCTGATCGTGGCCGGGTTCGCGGCCGCGGCCGCGCTCTGGTGGCGCTCGCACACGAAGTACGTCGAGGGCCGCCGGGAGCATTGGTTCAAGGCCTTCGCGGCCGAGCGCGGCGGCACGTTCCACAGCGGCGTCGCCGGCGACGCGAACCCGGCGCCGACGTTCGGGGTCATCCACCCGACCGGGCTTCCGCTGGCCGGCAGCGACCACAAGTCGTGGGTCGAGTTCCGCCACGGCGACCGGCCGGTGATCGCCGTCGACGGCCAAGAGCCGTACCGGCACTTCGACGACCACACGTACTTCCGCGACATCCACGTCACGCAGGTGCGGGTGCCGCCGTGCCCGGAGCTGCGGATCGTCCCGGGCCAGGGCGTGACGATGCCGACGGACCCGCGGCTGGCGGCCGAGCTGTCCCGGTGGCTGGCGGCGAACCCGCGGTTCGGGCAGCGGGACGTCGTCGTGGAGCACGGGTCCGCCCGCACCTGGGGTCAGGGCTGCGCGACCAGGCAGAACATCGTGGCCGAGGCCGGCTACCTGGCCGACCTGGCCGACCGGCTGCCCGCGACGCTGTGGAGCATCAGCGGCGGCGCGTCGTGAGGTGGGTCAAGCCCGCCGACAGCGCGAACACCAGGCCCAGACCCACGATGTAGGGCCCGGCCAGCAGGGCGAACCCCGCGCCGATGTTGGCGTCGGCCTGCTCGTCGGACCGGAAGCCGAGCGCGCCCACCGACAGCAGGATCGCACCCACCGTGATCAGCAGGACGGCCACCACTGTCAGGCGCTTCGTGATCGTCGTCATACCTTCATGGTGCCCGGGGCCCGGCCAATTCGCTGGACAGCGACCCCAGGATGAGGACGTGAACTGGAAGATCACCCAGATTGACATCGCTCACCCGGACGCCGTCGCGATCATGCGCGAGTACATGGACGAAGTCGCTTCGCGCTACTACGGGCGTCCGATCACCGAAGCCGAGCTCACGCGGTACGTCGCCGAGGAGCCCGGGACCGACCTGATGGCGCCCACCGGGGCGTTCCTCGTCGGGTACCGCGACGGCGAGGTCGCGGGCTGCGCGGGGACCCGCGTCGTCGCGCCGGGGATCAGCGAGCTGACGAAGGTGTTCGTCAAGCCGGCCCACCGCGGGACCGCGGGCGGCCCCGTGCTGGTGGCGGCCGCCGAGGACGCGGCCCGGCGGCTCGGCTCGGACCTCATGCGGCTCGACACCCGCCACGACCTCGTCGAGGCCCGCGCGCTCTACGCGAAGCTCGGCTACGACGAGGTCGAACCCTTCAACGACAGGCAGTTCGCCGAGCACTGGTTCGCGAAGACCCTCAGCTGACGCAGGCGGCGACTTCGCCGGGCGCCGACTTCCGCGCGGTCACCACGCGCCCGCCCAGGGAGATGCGGCACTCCCCTGCCCGAACGGCGGCCCCTCGGGTGAGGGGCCGCCGGAGGGTCAGAAGGAGGGCAGGATCTTGCCCGGCACGCCGTTGATCGACTGGATCAGGCCGAGCACCGGGACGCCGAGCGGCGCGAACGTCCAGATGTTGTTCAGGCCACTCGTGTCCGGCTCGTCGACCACGACGACGCCGGGGGTGTCGGCGGCCAGCGCGGGCGCCGCCGCGCCGAACAGGGCCGCGCCGGTGAGGATCGCGACAGCGAGGGTCTTCTTCATGGTTCTCTGCCTTTCAGGAAACAGCGGTGATGAGGTCGAAGACGGGCGCGAGCAGGTCGACCGGCTGGCCGATCGGCCCGAGCACGCCGCCGAGGTCGACGCCGGGCACCAGCCAGACGGAACCGTCGGTCGGGTCGGCCGAGGCGACCTCGGCGGCCAGGCCGGTGAACGCCGTCGCCGCGGCGAGCGGCAGCAGCACGCGGGCAGCAAGACGCTTCATGCTTTTCCTTTCATAACAAGGGGTTTCAGCGGAGAACCGACGTGATGGGCACGATGGTTCCGTCGGGGACCCACTGGCCCGCGTAGTCGCGGTCCATCACCATTCCGGTGGCGTGGGGTTCGGTGGGGTACATCGGCATGGCGTTGACCTGGGCGGCGGCGAAGATCTGCACCTCCCCCGCCGAACGGTCCGCGCCCAGCCAGCTCCGGAAGCCGCCGAGCGTCGGGCTTTCGCCGCCGAAGCGGTCGCCGACCGCGACGGCATACCCGACCGCGGTCGCGTCGCGGGGGTCGAAGCGCAGCGGCAGCGACGCGCTCGCGACGGCGTTGACGATCGGCCCGTTCAGCAGCCACGGCGCCAGGTAGAGCCCGTACTGGTGCGTCGGCTCCAGCCGTTGCAGCTCGGCGGCCCGCGTCATCGCCGTGTACCCCGCGGCCCAGCCCGAGACGACGACGAGCGCGGTGTCGGGCCCGGCGTCCGATCGCACGGCCAGTCCGGTGCGCGATGCCGTGTCCCGCACCAGCTTCGCCGCCGCGGCTCCGCGTGGGGAGTCGTCCTCCACCAGCGTGATCGCGGACGGCTTCCGCCCGGCGAGGAACTCGACGAGCTTGACCAGCGCACCGCTGTCCTCCGGCGTCAGCGCGTCGGACGGGCACGCCGTCAGCACGTCGGAGCGGCCGGCGACCAGGCCGCCGAGGGCCGCCGACGCGCATTCCGGCGCGTCGGCCTCGGTGACCACCGGGCCGGGTGCTGTGCCCGCGTCGACCTCGACGACCGTCGTCGCGTCACCGCGGCGGATCTCGAGGTCGCTGCGGCCGGGCGGCAGGTCGACGTCGGCCCACGTGCCCTCGGCGCCGGGCCGCGCGACGGCCTTCGTGACCAGCCCGCCGGCCCCGACGGACAGGTCGTCGCCCGCGCCGGGCGGGAAGTGGACGACGTTGCGCCCCGGCCGCTGCGGGCTGACCAGCACGGGGAACCCGGCCTCGTCGGCCAGCAGCGGTACGCCCGGGACGGGCAGCGGCGGTGGTGCCGGGATCGCGCCGAGCGCGGCCCACGCGAGGAACCCGAGCGCGACCGCGGCCGCGCCGAAACGGTAAGCGCGGCCCGTGAAGACCCCGGCGAGCACGCTCACCACGACCGGCAGCACCACGACCGCGAGCACCGCGAGCCCGAAGAGCGTCGTGTACAGCCGCCGGTCGAACCCGAGGCCGGACAACCCGAACCGGACCGCGCCGGCCAGGACCAGCAGGCCGCCGAGGGTGAGCGCGAGGGGCCCGGGCCGGACGGCCGCCGTCGTCACCGGCCCGAGCAGCGCGAAGCCGAACCACACGGCCGCCCCGGCGACGAACACCGTGTCGATCGCGAACTCGACGCCGGTGCCGCCGAGCGATGTCTCCAGCACGACGAGCACCAGCAGCGCGGCCGACGTCCAGCGGCTCGCCCGCGGGAGGACCGGCACCGCCACCGCGAGCACGACGTGGATCGCCAGGGCGACCACGTTGACGTCGACGGCGAAGGCCGACACCACGGCGAGCAGCGCCGAAACCCCGCCGAGGACGTACAGCGTGCGCGGCGGGCGCCGCCCCGGCGGGCGCAGGAGGCCGCCGCCGGCGAGGAAAGCCGTGGAAAGCAAGAGGGCCAGCCGGAGGACCAGCGCCAGGATGTCCACAGTGGACGAGCCGGTGGGCGCGGCGTGGGAGTGATCCATCGGAACCTTCCGGGGAGGAGACGGGCGGGGCCGCGGGCGACCCCGCCCGCGTCGGCTACTTGATGTCCGCGTCCGCGACCACGAACAGCTCGGAGTGCGGCTTGGCGTTGCCGAAGTCCCCGTGCGGCCACGACTTGCGGTTGAAGTTGATGCCGACCTGGCCGGTGAACTCGTCCCGGAAGTCCGAGTCCACCGCGACTTTCCCGTCCGGGCCGAGGTTCAGCAGGTTGACCTTGTGGTCACCGTCCAAACCGGACCGCGCGACGAAGTAGTTCGACACCGCGAGGTGCTGCGGCGTCGTGGTTTCGCGGTAGAAACCGTCGCTGCCGAGCGCCCAGTTGTCGTAGACGCCCCAGTGCGGGCCCGCGCCCGGCGTGCCGGGGTTGATCGGGGCCGCGCCGACGACGGTCGGCAGGTCGCCGCCCCCGCCCTGCTGCGCCTTCGCCTTGGTGTCGACCCGGCCCTGGATGTCCTCGACCTTGTCGCCGGCGGCGAGCAGCTTCTGGATGTCGAGGACGTAGACGCCGCCGGTGGTGCCGGGGTCGTCGGCCGAGAGGGTGCCCTTCTGCCGCCCGACGATCGCGCGGTAGAGGTACTTGTCGTCCGGGCTGGTCTGGATCCAGCCGCCGTTGGAGCTGGCGCCGTTCGAGTCGTTGTTCGCGTAGATGGACTTGTTGGCGGCACCGTCGTCGAACACCTCGATCCAGTGCGGCTCGGCCGCGGTGATGTCCGGCGTGTAGAACACCGCGCCGCCCTGCATGGTCTGGGCGAACGCGCCCTTGTGGCCCGGCAGGTTCGTCACCGTGGTCTCCATGACCGCGCGGCTCTCGGCGTGCAGCGGGTCGGCGGGATCGGCGCGTGGGCCGTCCTGCAGGTACGACACCGACTTCAGCTTCGGGTGGTTGCGGTCGGCGATGTCCCAGGTCCGCACGGTCGGCCGGCGCAGGTACGGCGACGGCTGCTTCACCGGGTCGAGGATGATGTTGCGCGGCTCGGCGTAGTCGCTCGTGACGAGCGTGTTCAGGTCCTCGCGCGCCTGGATGCCGTGCGGGTTGGCGCACGTCGGCTTGCCCAGCTGCGGCAGGTTGTCGCAGAGCTTCTGGTTGTCGCCCTGCGGGGTCGCCGCCGGGGACTCCGATAGCACCTCGGCGTTCTTGCCGAAGTGGACGACTTCGCCGGGGCTGCCCGCGAAGCCGTTGCCGATCTGGGTGGAGCCGTCGGCGTACGAGTGCGGGCCGGGCACGACCGGGCCGCCCATGTACGTGCCGTACGCGGTGCCGTCCTTGAGCACCCAGTAGGCGTCGGGAACCGAGCCGCCGAGCGTGTTCGTCGGCAGGCTGACGCCCTTGAGCTTCAGCTGCGGCAACGCGCTGACGTCGAAGGCGTACGTCGCGGCGGCGAACAGCGCCCCGGCGTAGACGGTGTCGCCCCGGTGCCACACGTACTGCATGTGGTGCGGCTCGTTCTCGACCAGCGGGCCGACGGTGGCGGTGTTGACGACCTTGCCGTACGTCGGCGACCCCTGCGTGGCGTCGATCACGGCCAGGAAGTCCGGGCCGGGCAAGGCGTTCTTGATCTTGTTGAGCCCGCCGCCGAGCGTGCCCGGCAGGTTCTTGACGTCCTTGACGAGCGTGTCGGCGATGTTCTCGTCACCGGCCCAGACGAGCAGCCACTTCTTCGGCGTGCCGCTCTCCGCCCGCGCGAGATCCTTCGACGCCAGGTGGTTCTGCACCCAGTACTGCTTGCCGTCGGACGCGGTCTTCGTGTCGGTGACGGTCTGGACGTCGGCGTAGGCGCCGGTGGACGAGCCGGTGTACGTGACCGCGCCGGCCGCGAGGGCGAGTGCCGCGGCGCCGGTCACCACCCTTCGCCACCGGCCCGGACGCGACGGAGTTGATCGCATGGTTCTCCCTGTTCTTCACGGATGGAAACCGTGGGGACATTCGCGCCAAGCGGGCAAAGGGTCCAACCGTGATCAAAGAATGAGAACTGCCACGAACGGGTTAATCTCCCACTGGTCGAACCGACTTGACGAGGCTCACTAGGCCGAATGGGTGGGCACCGCGTCTAGACCAACCGGGCGTGTCACGGTTGGTCACAATGGCGCAGCCCCGGCGCCTGAACGCCGGGACTGCTGGTTATCGATTCGTTATGAAGTGCCGGGAACTCCGGTCAGAGTTTGCCGCCGCAGTCCGAGCAGAACAGGGCGCCGGGCTTGTTGCCCTCGCTCCCGCAGCCGCCGCAGCGAACCTTGAGCGCCAGCGAAGTCCCGCACGACGAGCAGAACTTCCCGCCGTCGGCCTTCAGGCCGCAGCCCGGGCAGGTGACCTTCGCCCGGGTGTCGAGGTCGAGGTCGGACGTCCAGTCCTTGTCACGGGCCTTGTCCCAGATCTGGTCGCGCTGGGCCGACGCCTGCGCGCGCGAGATCTCCTCGGCGACGCTCGGCGAGCAGCGCAGGCACTGGCCGATCTCCTCGTTCCAGCACTGGTCGTGGCACATCCAGTCGCCGCAGCCGCGGCACTGGCGGAAGCTCGGGGTGATCTCCTTGACCGCGGCGGCCAGTGCGCGGTCCTTGGCCGGCGAGTTGGTCGCGCGGTCGTAGCGCCACTGGTCGGCCGAGTTGCTCAGGTCTCGCAGCGTCCCGCCGAAGAACGAGCCGACCGTGCGAAGCACGCTTCGCCCGGTTTCCATGTTGTCGCGCGCGAAAGCGGACCGATAGCCGTTGCCGCAGCGCTCGCAGCGGAATTCGAACTGGTACCCCTGCGTGTTCGAGAGGTCCGAGAAGTTGTCCGTGAAGGGCACAGAGTCAGCCACGGCCCATCTTCGCCAGTGCACCGCGCACCCGGCGACGAGAGATTTGCCGACAACGACCCGGCTACCGGCCGTTACGAGGGACGAGCAGCACCAGCGGGAGCAGGGCCAGCACCCCGCCGACGACCACGACGAGCCCGTACCCGCCGCCGGCGAACAGCTGCCCGGAGCCCAGCCCGGCCAGCGCGGACGCCGACCACACGACGGCGTCGACGGTCCCCTGCACCCGGCTGCGCGTCTCCGGGGCGAGGTCGCGGCTGAGCTGCGCGCTGCCGCCGACGAACACCAGGTTCCAGCCGTACCCCAGCAGGAACAACGCCACCGGCAGGCCGGACGTGTGCGCGGTCGGTGCCGCCAGCGCGGTCGCCGTCGACAGCGCCAGGACCCCGAGACCCGCGTTGATCGTGACGCCCGGGCCCCAGCGGTCGGCGATCCGGCCGGACAGCGGCGCCAGAGCGAACATGCCGAACAGGTGCGCGCTCAGCACCCAGCCGACGACGTCGAGACCGTGGCCGTGGTCCTCCAGCTGCAACGGCGTCATCGTCATCACCGCGACCATCGTGAGCTGTGCGGCGACCATCGCGACCAGCGGCCGCGCGACGCCGGTCGCGCGCACCGGCGCCGTCACCGGCTTTTCCCGCGGGGGCGGGACGTGCCGCGGCAGGAACGCGGCCGCCAGCGCCGCGCCCGCCGTGGCCAGCACCGCGACGGCGACCGGCCCGGACAGCGACGGCCAGCCGAAGCGCGTGGCGAGGTCGGCCGCCGGCGCCATCAGCGCCGGCCCCGCGAGTGCCCCGATCGTCCCGGCCCAGACGACGTTCGACAGCGCGCGGCCCCGGCGTTCCTCCGGGTACAGGTCCGCGGCCAGGTAGCGCGACAGCTGCGCGCCGCCGTTGCCGAGGCCGACCAGCAGGATGCCGAGCAGGAGCGGCACCAGCGACGTCGTCAGCGCGCCGGCGAACGCGACCAGCGCACCGGCCGCGGCGACCCCGTACCCGGCGGCCAGCACGCGACGGCGGCCGTGGGCCGGCAGCAGCAGTCCCGCGCCGAGCGCGCCGGCGGCCGTGCCGAGCACGTTCGCGACGCTCGGCAGCCCGCTCCAGCCCGGTCCGCTGCCCGCGGCGACGATCAGCGTCGCCGCGGTGCTCAGCCCGACCGTGGCCGTGTTGAGCAGCGCGACGCCCGCGAACAGCGCGCCCATCGACCGGGTCCGGCCGGTCACCGTCGAAGTCCCCATGACCAGCAACTTTAGGAACTCCCGGCGATCTTTCGAAGGGCCGGACGACGGCAAATCCGTCGCCACGGCCGCTCTTCGGAAGGAAGATGGGGCCCATGACCTTCCGTTCGGAAAAGCCGCTGGACGACGTCGACTGGCGGCTGCTGGACCTGCTGCAGTCCGACGGGCGCCTGTCGTTCAAGGAGCTGGGCCGGCGGATCAACCTCTCGGCGCCGGCGGTGGCCGAGCGCGTGCGGCGGCTGGAGGAGACCGGGGTGATCACCGGCTACCGCGCGCAGGTCGACGCGCGGCGCGCGGGTCAGCCCCTGCAGGCGTTCGTCGAGATGCGCTGCGCGCTGAGCAGCTGCCTGCTGAAGACGTCGAAGTCCGAGGACTACCCGGAGGTCGTCGAGATCCACCGCCTGTCCGGCGACCACTGCACGATGCTGAAGATCCGCGCGGCCTCGCTCGAACACTTCGAGGGTCTGCTGGAGCGGCTCGGCAAGCACGGCGAGCTGCGGTCGTCGGTGGTGCTGTCGACACAGTTCGAGGGACGGCCGGTGCAGCCGCCCACGGACGACTTCCTGCGCGCGACCACCTCCGAAGGGTGGTCCTGACCGGTTGGCGGCTGTTTGCCCGGCCTCCGGCTGATAGACGAGGGGGATGCCGATCTTCCGTGCGCTGGCCGTCACCCTCACCGCGGTGGCCGCCCTCGCCGTCCCCAGCACCGCCCAGGCCGCACCGCCGGCCGCGCCCGCCGAGTTCGTCGCGCTCTCCGACGTCGCCCCGTCGATCCTGCAGGACATCCGCTACGCCACCCCGCACAACTTCGTCGGGCAGCGCATCGACGGCTACCTCGAACCCACCTGCATCCTGACCCGGCAGGCCGCTTCGGGACTTCGCCAAGCGCAGGCGAAGTTGCTCAGGCAGGGCTACACGCTCAAGGTCTACGACTGCTACCGCCCGCAGCGCGCGGTCGACCACTTCGTGCGGTGGGCGAAGGACCTCGCCGACGAGAAGATGAAGGCGGAGTTCTACCCGAACGTCGCCAAGGACCGGCTGTTCGAGGACGGGTACATCGCCGAGAAGTCCGGGCACAGCCGCGGCAGCACGATGGACCTCACCGTCGTCAAGCTCCCGCCGCGGTTCCAGCGGCCGTACTTCCCCGGTGAGCCGCTCAAGCCGTGCTTCGCGCCGCGAAACCAGCGCTTCCCCGACAACATGGTCGACATGGGCACCGGCTACGACTGCTTCGACCCGCTCGCCCACACCGACAACCCGGCGATCACCGGCGTCGCGCGGCAGAACCGCGACCTGCTCCGCGGCACCATGATCGCCGCCGGCTTCCACAACCTGCCCGAGGAGTGGTGGCACTACACCCTCGACGGCGAACCGTTCCCGGACACCTACTTCGACTTCCCCGTGTCGCGGTGCAGCCTGCGCTGAAACGAAAGTGCCCCCGGTCCACTGTGGACCGGGGGCGCTTCACGGTGTGCGTCAGGCCGCGTTCCGGCGCCGGCGCGAGCCGATCACCAGTCCACCGCCCAGACCCAGGGCCGCCAGCGCGAGCACGCCGAGCCCGAGGGCGTCGACGCCGGTGGAAGCGAGGCCACCGCCTGTGCTTTCGCCGCCGCCGGAACCACCCGCCGCACCAGTGGTGGACGTCGGGGCACCGGGCGCGCAGTCCGCGGGGTTGACGGGCACGGTCGGCAAGGGTGCGTCACCCTCCTCGACGTCGATCCCGACCCGGCCGTCCTGGCCACCCCAGACGTCGATCGAGGTCGGGTTCTCGTACTTGACCTTCCAACCCGCCGGCGGCAGGAGGTAGAGCTGGTACGCGGGGCCGGGCGCCACGTCGTGGAATTCGAAGTGCCCCTTCGCATCGGTCGTCTGCTCGCCGGTGACCGGGCAGTGCTGGTCGGAGACGAGCACGACCTTGACCCCGGCCAGCCCCTCGCCCGGACCGTGGGTGACGTCCCCGACGACGGAGCCCTTGGCGCCCGGCACCGCGGCTTGGTCGTCGGCCTCCGCGTGGTTCTCGATGTCGACCTCGTAGTACCCGAAGTCGCAGGCCGCGACGACGAGACCGCGGTTGAACGCGGTCTTCGGCACCGTGTCCGTGACATCGAAGGTGCGGGTCTCACCGGGGGCGATCGTCACCCCACGCGAATAGACCAGGTCACCCCAGCCGGGCCCGGTGCCCTGCAGGACGTAGTCGCTCCCGACCCGGTTGCACTCGGCCACGACGCCCCGCATCGGGATCGAGCCGGAGTTCGACAGCGTCACGGTGAGGTGCGCCAGATCGCCGACCTGGTAGCTGTCCTGGGTGAAGGCCATCGACGCCTTGAGCGCGCCGTTCAACGGCGGCGCCCCGCGGACCAGCAGGTCCTCCGAATCCGGCGTGATCCGCACGGTCTGCCACGGGATCAGCCACCCGTCGACGACCTCGCCGCCGAGGTAGTAGTCCCCGGCCGAGACGTCGAAGCCGAACTTCCCGGCGGCGTCGCTCGTGGCGGTGTAGGTGCCGCTGCCGTGGACGTACCGCAAGGTGAGCTTGGCGCCGGCCAGCTGCTCACCGCTGTCGAACGACCCGTTGCCGTTCTTGTCCCCGTACACGGTCCCCGTCGCGCGACCGGACACCTTCGTCACCGGGACGCTGAAGCTGAACGACTGGCTGGCGCTGGAACCGGACCCGTCGAACAGGACCCCCCGCACGACCGCGGTGTGCTGGTCGAGGTCCCGGACCTTGCCGGAGACCTTCAGCTCGAAAGCCTCATCGGGTTCGAGCGTCACGCCCGGCGCACTCGCGAGCGGACCCCATCCGCCGTACGGCACGGCCAGGTCGGTCGGGTCGAGACTCTGCTGGTAGATCGTGAGGCCGGTCGCGCGGGTCGCGCCGTTCTTCAGCTTGAGCGTGAAGGTCACGTCTTCGTCGGTCCCGTATGAAGGCTTGTCGAAATCGACCGAGACCGCGACCTGCGCCCGCTCCGCCTTCGGTTCGACCACCGCCGGCTTGCTGTCCGGCGCCGGCTCGCTTTCCGGTGCCGTGGGCGTCGGCACGGCCGAGCTGCTCGACGGTGCCTCCGACGTCGCGACCGACGTCGGTGCCGGCTCATCTTCCGCGCCTGCCGGTGTGGCGAACACGCCGGTCAGCAAGGCCGCGGCGGCGAGCACGGCGAAAGAACGCGCGACAGATCTCGCGCTTCTGGATTTGTTCACGAACAGTCACCCCTGAATACCCGTTGGAAACGCGCAAAGCCCCCGAACCGCGTGAACCTCGTCAATCTAGCGGGGTGCGCAACCGTTTGGGGTGACGGTTGGGAAACGGGAAAGGCCCCCGCCGGAAACCCGGCGAGGGCCTTTCCCGTTGAGCGGGACTCGGTCAGCGGAAGTCGCGGCCGAAGTCGTAGTCGTCCAGCGGAACCGCGGCACCGGTACCCGTACCGAACACGTCCGGGGTGTAGTAACCGTCGTCGTAGGACGGGATCGCGTAAGCGGCGACCCGCGCCTCCTCGGTCGGCTGCACCTGGATGTTGCGGTACTTGTTGATGCCCGTACCGGCCGGGATCAGCTTACCGATGATCACGTTCTCCTTGAGGCCCACGAGCCGGTCCGAACGGCCGTTGATGGCCGCGTCGGTCAGCACTCGCGTGGTCTCCTGGAACGACGCCGCCGACAGCCACGAGTCCGTGGTGAGCGACGCCTTCGTGATGCCCATCAGCACCGGACGACCCGAAGCCGGCTCGCCGCCTTCGGACACCGTCGAGCGGTTGCGCGCCTCGAACTTGGTCCGCTCGGGCAGCTCGCCCGGCAGGAAGTCCGTGCCACCCGAGTCGATGACCGTCACGCGGCGCAGCATCTGCCGCACGATGACCTCGATGTGCTTGTCGTGGATCGACACACCCTGGGCCCGGTACACCTTCTGGACCTCGTCGGTGAGGTGCATCTGCGCCTCACGCGGGCCCATCACGCGCAGGACCTCGTGCGGGTCCGGGGTGCCCTCGAGCAGCTGCTGCCCGACGTTGACGTGGTCACCGTCGCCCAGCGGGCCGTTCGGGGTGTTCGCGAGCCGCTGACGCTTGGACAGCTTGTCGAAGACGATCTCTTCGCCGCCGTCGTCCGGGATCAGCGTGATCTTCCAGAACCGCTCGCTCTCCTCGATGCGCACGCGGCCATCGACGTCGGCGATCGGCGCCTTGCCCTTCGGGACACGAGCTTCGAAGAGCTCCTGCACACGGGGCAGACCGGTCGTGATGTCGTCACCGGCGACACCACCCTGGTGGAACGTACGCATCGTCAGCTGCGTACCCGGCTCACCGATCGACTGGGCCGCGACGATACCGACGGCCTCGCCGACGTCGACGAGCTGACCGGTCGCCATCGAGCGGCCGTAGCAGGTCGCGCAGATGCCGACGGCCGACTCGCAGGTCAGCACCGAGCGGACCTTGACCTTCGAGATGCCGCTGGAGAGCAGCTTGTCGAGGGCCGGGTCGCCGATGTCGTCGCCACCGTTCAGCACGACGTTGCCCTTGGCGTCCACCGCGTCCGTCGCGAGGTTCCGCGCGTACACGGAGGTCTCGACGTGCTGGTCGCGCAGGACCTTGCCGTCGCCGATGTCCTCGCCGATCGGCATCATGATGCCGCGGGTGGTGCCGCAGTCGATCTCGCGGACGATGACGTCCTGCGAGACGTCCACCAGACGACGGGTCAGGTAACCCGAGTCGGCGGTACGCAGCGCCGTGTCCGCCAGGCCCTTCCGGGCACCGTGCGTCGCGATGAAGTACTCCGCCACCGACAGGCCTTCACGGAAGTTGGCCTTGATCGGACGCGGGATGTACTCACCCTTCGGGTTCGACACCAGGCCACGCATACCGGCCAGCGACCGGACCTGCGTCATGTTGCCCGCCGCGCCCGACTTCACGATCACCGCGATCGGGTTGTCGTCCGGCAGCGCCGTCTCCATGATCTTGTGGACCTCTTCGGTGGCCTGCGTCCACACCTTGACGAGCTCGTTGTTGCGCTCGGTGTGCGACAGCTGACCACGCTGGTAGCGCTTCTCCACCTGGGAGGCCTTGCCCTCGTACTCGTCGAGGATGGCCGCCTTGCCCACCGGGGTGAGCACGTCCGAGATGGCGATGGTGACGCCCGAGCGGGTCGCCCAGTAGAAACCGGCGTCCTTCAGGCGGTCCAGGGTCTGCGCGACCTGGGTCATCGAGTACCGCTCGGCGAGGTCGTTCACGATCGCGGCCTGACGCTTCTTCGGCATCGGCTCGTTGATGAACGGGTAGTCCGCCGGCAGCAGCTCGTTGAACAGCACGCGGCCCAGGGTCGTCTCGGCCAGCCAGGTCTTGCCCGGCTCCCAGCCCTTCTCCGCGAGCGCCGCTTCGTCGGCCTTCGCCGGCTGACGGTCGGTGATGCGGATCTTGACCGGGGCGTGCAGGCCCAGTGCCTTGCGGTCGAAGGCCATGATGGCCTCGGCCGTCGACGAGTACGCGCCGCCCGCGCCCTCGGCCTTCTCGTTGAGGCGGGTCAGGTGGAACAGACCCGTCACCATGTCCAGTCGCGGCATGGCGAGCGGACGGCCCGACGCCGGCGAGAGGATGTTGTTCGCCGACAGCATCAGGATGCGGGCCTCGGCCTGCGCCTCCGCAGACAGCGGGAGGTGCACGGCCATCTGGTCACCGTCGAAGTCCGCGTTGAACGCCTCGCAGACCAGCGGGTGCAGCTGGATGGCCTTGCCTTCGACCAGCTGCGGCTCGAAGGCCTGGATGCCGAGGCGGTGCAGCGTCGGCGCGCGGTTCAGCATCACCGGGTGGCCGGTGATGACCTCTTCCAGCACGTCCCACACCTGCGGCCGCGAGCGCTCCACCATCCGCTTGGCGGACTTGATGTTCTGCGCGTGGTTCAGGTCGACCAGCCGCTTCATGACGAACGGCTTGAACAGCTCGAGCGCCATGTCCTTCGGCAGGCCGCACTGGTGCAGCTTCAGCTGCGGGCCGACGATGATGACCGAACGGCCCGAGTAGTCGACGCGCTTGCCGAGCAGGTTCTGGCGGAACCGGCCCTGCTTGCCCTTGAGGAGGTCGGACAGCGACTTCAGCGGCCGGTTGCCCGGGCCGGTGACCGGACGCCCGCGGCGGCCGTTGTCGAACAGCGCGTCGACGGCCTCCTGCAGCATCCGCTTCTCGTTGTTGACGATGATCTCGGGCGCGCCGAGGTCGATCAGCCGCTTGAGGCGGTTGTTGCGGTTGATCACACGGCGGTACAGGTCGTTCAGGTCCGACGTCGCGAACCGGCCACCGTCGAGCTGCACCATCGGGCGCAGGTCCGGCGGGATGACCGGGACGGCGTCGAGCACCATGCCGCGCGGGTCGTTGCCGGTCGCCTGGAACGCGGCGACGACCTTGAGCCGCTTCAGCGCGCGGAGCTTCTTCTGCCCCTTGCCGTTGCGGATGGTGTCGCGCAGGTTGTCGGCCTCGGCGCTGACGTCGAACTCGGTGGCCAGCTTCTGGATGGCCTCCGCGCCCATGCCGCCGGTGAAGTACTCGCCGTAGCGGTCGACGAGCTCGCGGTAGAGCAGCTCGTCGGCGATCAGCTGGCGGGTGTCGAGCTTCGTGAAGGTCGTCCAGACCTCCTCGAGGCGGTCCAGCTCGCGACCGGCGCGGTCACGCAGCTGACGCATCTCGCGCTCGCCGCCTTCCTTGACCTTGCGGCGGACGTCGGACTTGGCGCCCTCCGCCTCCAGCTCGGCCAGGTCGGCTTCCAGCTTCTGCGCGCGGGTCTCGATGTCCGCGTCACGCTTGGTCTCGAGGTTCTTGCGCTCGACGCCGATCTCGTTCTCGAGGGTCGGCAGGTCGTTGTGGCGCAGCTCCGTGTTCACGCCCGTGATGACGTAAGCAGCGAAGTAGATGATCTTCTCGAGGTCCTTCGGCGCCAGGTCCAGCAGGTAGCCGAGGCGCGAGGGAACACCCTTGAAGTACCAGATGTGGGTGACCGGGGCGGCCAGCTCGATGTGGCCCATCCGCTCACGGCGCACCTTGGCGCGAGTCACCTCGACGCCGCAGCGCTCACAGATGATGCCCTTGAAGCGGACGCGCTTGTACTTGCCGCAGTAGCACTCCCAGTCCCGGGTCGGACCGAAGATCTTCTCGCAGAAGAGGCCGTCCTTCTCGGGCTTGAGCGTCCGGTAGTTGATGGTCTCCGGCTTCTTGACCTCGCCGAACGACCACTGACGGATGTCGTCGGCCGTGGCGAGACCAATGCGGAGCTCATCGAAAAAGTTGACGTCCAGCACGTCTAGATCCCCTTGGGGTTGTTTCGGCTAGAGAGGGGGTGGCGGGCGAGCCGGGGCCTGCGGGAGGCCGGCCCCGGCTCAGCTCGCGATCAGTGCACGACGTCGTCCACCGAGGGCGACTCGTTGCGGGACAGGTTGATGCCGAGGTTCGCCGCGGCGCGCTCGAGGTCCTCGTCGTCGGAGTCGCGCATCTCGATCGCCGCACCGTCGCTGGAGAGCACCTCGACGTTGAGGCACAGCGACTGGAGCTCCTTCAGGAGCACCTTGAACGACTCCGGGATGCCCGGCTCGGGGATGTTCTCCCCCTTGACGATGGCCTCGTACACCTTGACGCGGCCGACCACGTCGTCCGACTTGATCGTCAGCAGCTCCTGCAGCGTGTAGGCAGCGCCGTACGCCTGCATCGCCCAGCACTCCATCTCACCGAAGCGCTGGCCACCGAACTGCGCCTTACCACCCAGCGGCTGCTGCGTGATCATCGAGTACGGGCCGGTGGAGCGGGCGTGGATCTTGTCGTCGACCAGGTGGTGGAGCTTCAGGATGTACATGTAGCCCACCGCGACCGGGTACGGGTACGGCTCGCCGGAGCGGCCGTCCAGCAGGGTCGCCTTGCCGTTCTCCTTGACCATGCGCTCGCCGTCGCGGTTCGGCTTGGTCGCCCCGAGCAGCCCGGTGAGCTCCTCTTCCTTCGCGCCGTCGAACACCGGGGTCGCGGTGTTCGTGCCGGGCGCGACGTCGTAGAGCTCCTCGGACAGGTTGGCCGCCCAGTCCGGGTTGCCCTCGATCGTCCAGCCCTGCGAGGCCAGCCAGCCCAGGTGCAGCTCGAGGATCTGGCCGATGTTCATCCGTCGCGGCACACCGTGCGTGTTCAGGATGATGTCGACCGGGGTGCCGTCCTCCATGAACGGCATGTCCTCGACCGGCAGGATCTTGCCGATGACGCCCTTGTTGCCGTGCCGGCCGGCGAGCTTGTCGCCCGGCTGGATCTTGCGCTTCTGGGCCACGTAGACGCGGACCAGCTCGTTGACGCCCGGGGGTAGCTCGTCGTCGTCCTCGCGCGAGAACACGCGGATGCCGATGACCTTGCCGGTCTCGCCGTGCGGCACCTTCAGCGAGGTGTCGCGGACTTCGCGGGCCTTCTCGCCGAAGATCGCGCGGAGCAGGCGCTCTTCCGGCGTCAGCTCGGTCTCGCCCTTCGGCGTGACCTTGCCGACCAGGATGTCGCCGTCGCGGACCTCGGCACCGATGCGGATGATGCCGCGCTCGTCGAGGTCGGCCAGGACCTCCTCGGAGACGTTCGGGATGTCCCGGGTGATCTCCTCGGCGCCCAGCTTCGTGTCGCGGGCGTCGATCTCGTGCTCCTCGATGTGGATCGACGTCAAGACGTCGTCCTGCACCAGGCGCTCCGAGAGGATGATCGCGTCCTCGTAGTTGTGGCCCTCCCACGGCATGACCGCGACGAGCAGGTTCTTGCCGAGCGCCATCTCACCGTTCTCGGTGGACGGGCCGTCGGCGATGACCTGACCCTGCTCGACCCGGTCGCCCTCGTTGACGATCGGGCGGTGGTTGAAGCAGGTGCCGTGGTTCGAGCGGCGGAACTTGTACAGTCCGTAGCTCTTCCGCGTGCCGTCGTCGTGCATGATCGTGATCAGGTCGGCCGAGAGCTCCTCGACGATGCCGGCCTGCTCGGCGACGAGCACGTCACCGGCGTCGACCGCGGCGCGCAGCTCCACACCCGTGCCCACGTACGGGGCCTGGTTGCGCAGCAGCGGCACGGCCTGGCGCTGCATGTTCGCACCCATCAGGGCGCGGTTCGCGTCGTCGTGCTCGAGGAACGGGATCATCGCCGTCGCGACCGAGACCATCTGCCGCGGCGAGACGTCCATGTAGTCGATGTCGAGCGGGTCGATCAGCTCGACCTCGCCACCCTTGCGGCGGGCCATGACCCGGTCTTCGACGAAGGTGCCGTCGTCCGAGATCGGCGCGTTGGCCTGGGCCTTGACGTACCGGTCCTCTTCGTCCGCGGTCAGGTAGTCGACCTGGTCGGTGACCCGGCCCTCGACGACCTTGCGGTACGGCGTCTCGATGAAGCCGAACGGGTTGACCCGCGCGTAGGAGCAGAGCGAGCCGATCAGGCCGATGTTCGGGCCTTCCGGCGTCTCGATCGGGCACATCCGGCCGTAGTGCGACGGGTGGACGTCCCGGACCTCCATGCCGGCGCGCTCACGGGACAGACCACCCGGGCCGAGGGCCGACAGACGACGCTTGTGCGTCAGGCCCGACAGCGGGTTGTTCTGGTCCATGAACTGCGACAGCTGCGAGGTGCCGAAGAACTCCTTGATCGCCGCGCCGATCGGGCGGATGTTGATCAGGGTCTGCGGGGTGATCGCCTCGACGTCCTGCGTGGTCATGCGCTCACGCACGACGCGCTCGGTGCGCGACAGGCCGACCCGGATCTGGTTCTGGATCAGCTCGCCCACGGTGCGCAGGCGACGGTTGCCGAAGTGGTCGATGTCGTCGGTCTCGACCGGGATCTCGGTGCCGTTCGCGCCGGTGACCTTGTCCTCGCCGGCGTGCAGCCGGACCAGGTACTCGATGGTCGTGACGATGTCCTCTTCGGTCAGCGTCCCGGTGTCGTACGGGGTGTCGAGGCCCAGCTTCTTGTTGACCTTGTACCGGCCGACCTTGGCCAGGTCGTAGCGCTTCGCCTTGAAGAACAGGTTCTCCAGCAGGGTCTGCGCGCTCTCCTTGGTGGGCGGTTCGCCCGGGCGCAGCTTGCGGTAGATGTCGAGCAGCGCCTCGTCGGTACCGGCGGTGTGGTCCTTCTCGAGGGTGGCCAGCAGCGTCTCCGAGAAGGAGAAGCGCTCGCGGATCGCCTCGGTGGTCCAGCCCAGCGCCTTCAGCAGCACGGTGACCGGCTGGCGGCGCTTGCGGTCGATGCGGACGCCGACGGTGTCGCGCTTGTCGACGTCGAACTCGAGCCACGCGCCGCGGCTCGGGATCACGCGGACGCTGAAGACGTCCTTGTCGGTCGTCTTGTCGACGTCCTTCGAGTAGTAGACGCCCGGCGAGCGGACCAGCTGGGACACGACGACACGCTCGGTGCCGTTGATGATGAACGTGCCCTTGTCGGTCATGACCGGGAAGTCGCCGAGGAAGACCGTCTGGCTCTTGATCTCGCCCGTGTTGTTGTTGACGAACTCGGCCGTCACGAACAGCGGGGCGGCGTAGGTCATGTCCTTGTCCTTGCACTCCTCGATCGAGGCCTTGACCTCGTCGAAGCGCGGAGCGGAGAAGGACAGGGACATCGAACCGGAGAAGTCCTCGATCGGGGAGATCTCGTTCAGGACCTCTTCGAGGCCGCCGACCGGGTTTTCTTCACCTTCTTCGACACGGCGTTCGAACCACGCTTCGTCCCCGGTGAACCACTGGAACGACTGGATCTGGACGTCGAGCAGGTTGGGCGTGTTGAGCGGTTCGCGAATCTTTGCGAAGGAAACCCGCTTGGGCGCGCCGGGGATTCCCGTGGACTCCGAGCGAGATTCAGCCGAGGTGGTCGCAGCAGTGGCCTGGTTCGCGGGAGAGACTGCCAAGATGCGTCCTTCCGGGGACAATGAGCGGTGACGGCCGCCATAGCAACAGCTATCAGCGACTGTCAAGGGTGCCGTGTGCCCACTATCCTAACTACCGGCTCCGGGCAGCCTGAAAGAGGGCAGCGCAAAGAGGCAGTCTAGCCCGAACGGCGCGGTCTGTCCAGGGGGCGCTCCCGATGGGGCCCAGCCTGCCTCGCGACGTCTTCAGGTATGCCTCCAGGCGAACCGGTTGTCCCTCCCGCAAGGGCCGCCGGTTTCGCCGTTCGGGAGTAAGCGTGAACCCACCGGGCCCGAGAGTCAAGATGCCACACGGGGGTCCCGCCGGTTGGCGCAGCGTGGAAGAGGTTCAGCGGAGCGTGAGCGGCCGTATAGTGTTCCAGTTACCGGCGAGTAGCGCCAGTAATAGGGGTTGGACCTGGGCGTTTACCCTGTTTCGACCCCGGCGCACCCTGTGTTCCAGGCCACTTCGGACGGCACCGGTTCCGCCGCGAACGGCGTGTCGCGGCGCTTCGAGTGACCGGGTGGACGCCGTCCCAGCGGCCCCAGGCGTCGCACGCGCCCCGCGCCGGACGACGTCCTCGCTGACGCCCCGGACGCCTCCATCGGCACCCGTCGGACCACCCCGGGCGGAGCGCGGCGCCACGGGCCGCTGAGCCCCGGACACAGCGGCGGCCCGCGACCCGATCGGGGTCACGGGCCGCGGCCGTCGCGAGCGCTACTTCGTCGGCGAGGGCGACGCCGGCGGGGCCGAGGACGCCGGCGCCTGGGTGGCCGCCGGGACCTTGGGCGCGTTGTAGGTGTCCATGTCCGTGATCTTCCACTTGTCACCCTGCAGCTGGGCGTTCAGGTGGAGCTGGGCGGTGCCCGCGGTCGTCTTCTTCGTGTCCGTGCGGGTCGAGGTCTGGTCGACGAAGACCATCACCTTCGCCAGGTCGCCGTTGAGCATGATCACCGCCGCGCGCGTCACCTTGCACGTCACGATCATCTTCTGGGCCGGCGCGAGCCGCTTCACCTCGCCCATCAGCGAGTTGTACTTGTTCTTGACGTCGTCGTTGGCGAGCAGGTCGTTCGCCGCGTCCTCGGTCTTCTTGATGTTGTTGAAGTCGTAGGAGAACAGCGCCTCGGCCGCCTTCGACACGGCGTCCTTGACCTGGGCCGTCTTCGCGACGTCCAGCAGCGCGGTGTTGCTGGTCGCCTGCGACACGGCGACCTCCTCGGACTTGAACCAGAACGCCAGGCCGCCCAGGACCAGCGCGACGAGCACCAACGCGCCCGCGACGACGTACGGCCGCTGCGCCTTCGGGCCCGCGGGCTTCGCCGGCTCCTCCTCGTCGGCGACCGGGACCTCGGCGACGTCGGTCGGCTTCGCGATCCCCGTGTCGCGCTTCTTCCGCCGCGGCGCCGGCCGCGCGGGCGCCTCCTCGGCTTCGGGCTCGCCGGTGAGGGCGTCGACCTTGGCCTCGTCCTCGGTCTCGACCGCCGCGAACACCGCCGTGTCCTCGGCGGACGGCGCGGTGTCCAGCTGCCCGCTCGCGGCCTCGAACGACTCGGGCTTGGCGGCCGGCTTCGGCGCCGGACGCGGCGCGGGCCGGGGCCGCGGCTTCTTGGTCTCGGCCGGCGGCGACGGCACCGCGGGGAGCTGGCCGGTCCGCTCGGCGGCGGACTCGTCCGAGGCAGGCTTGCGCAGACCGGCCACGCGGGGCCGGCGCGACGGCGGGGTGCTGGGCTGGCGGCGGGAGGGGGGCACTGCTGCTCCTTCTGAAAGACGCTACTGGCCGGCCGCGACGAGCGGGACGCTGTCGATGCCGGACAGCTTCCAGTCGTCGCCCACGCGGGTCATCGACACCTCGAGGCGCAGCGGCTTCGCGCTGCTCTTGTCCCCCTGGGTGACGGTCGTGGCGATGGCGGCCAGGAAGCTGGCCTTGCCTTCGTGGTCGTCCAGCTCCTCGACGGCGATGTCCTGGACGTCCGTGGTGACCTTCGTCTTGGCGTCGGCGAGCGCCTTGCGGAACGTCGGCGCCGACTGGTCGATCTGCTGCGACATCTTGTCGTCCGACACGGACTTCTGCCGGGCGAAGAAGCCGTCCAGGTCCGTGTAGTCGACCTCGGTGTAGGCCTTCAGCGCGTTCGTGCCGGCCTTGACCACGGCCTCGCGCGAGGCCGCCAAGCCGGCGTTGTCGTCGTTCGCCGCCACCCACCACTGGACGCCGAAGATCGCCGCCGCGATCAGCGCGGCCAGTGCCAGCGCCGCGGCGCCGAGCACCAGGATCCGCGAAGACTCCTTCGGCGGCGTCCCGTCGGCCGCGGGCGCCGCTTCGGGCTCCTTCACCGCCACGTCGGCCGGCTCGTCCGCACTCATAGCACTCCAGGGTAGGTAACGGTCATCAAATCCACGTCAGGCCAGGCCGAGCAGCGAACCCAGGCTGGTCAGGCTGACGCCGGGGCTCCCGACGATGCCCGGCACACCCCGGGTGTCCCGCTCCTCGGCCAGCTCCTCCGCCGGCCGGTTGGCGTTCGCGTTGACGTCGCTCGAGGACGGCGCGACCGGCACCCCGCCGTACGGCGCGTTCTGCGCACCCCGGACGTTGATCGGGCTGCCCTTCGGTTCGGCACAGTACGCGTCCTCCTTCGCCGGCTTCGGCGAAGTGTCGGCTCCGGTGCGGTACTGCGAGTACGGCAGGTACCCCTTCGTGCACGCCGGCGGGTTGAAGAGGTTGAGCACCAGGCCGAGGTGTGCGGTGCCGTCGCCGGGCGCCACGCTGCTCGCCGCGCCGGCCAGCGCCGGGTAGGTGACCAGGCCCTGCTCGATGCCGTCGAGCCGGGTCACGGTCAGGTTGGCCGTGGTCAGCAGGTTCGCCGTCAGCGCGCCGAGGCCGGGCCCGGACTCCTTCAGCACCTGGCTGATCTGCGTCGCCACCTGCGGCGTGATGCCGATGAGCTTGCGCAGGTCACCGTCGGAGTTCTTCAGGGTCCCGGTGAGCTCGTTGAGGCTCTTGCTGAACGACGCGAAGTTCTCGGCCTCGTCGTTCTGCGTGTCCAGCACCTTGCCGCCCTGGTCGAGCAGCTGGATCGTCTGCGGCAGGTACTCCTGCGCGGTCGCGGTGAAGCTGCGCGCGGTGTCGAGCAGCTTCTGCAGGTCGCCGCCGGTGCCGCGGAAGGCGTCGTAGGACTCGTCGACCACCGTGCGCAGCGAGTCGACCGGGACCGACGCGGCGAGCGTGTCGAGGTCGCCGATCAGCCGGTCGGTGCTGAGCGGGGTGGTCGTCTTCGACGCCGGGATCACCGAGCCGCCCGCCAGGTACGGGCCCTTGTCGGCCTTAGGCTTGAGGTCGACGTACTGCTCGCCGACCGCCGACCGGTTGGCGACGACCGCGTCGAGGTCCGCGGGCACCTGCGGTGCCGACGGGTCGATGTTCAGGTCGGCTTCGAGCCCGGTCGGGGTCAGCCGCATCTCGCCGACCCGGCCGATGTTGTAGCCGCGGTAGGTGACCTCGGCGTTGGTGAAGATGCCGCCCGACTCGTTGAGCTGCAGCTTCACCGTGTAGCCGTCGTTGCCGAAGACGGTGCCGAGCCCGGCGAACCGGATCAGCGCGTACACGATCGCGACGACCGAAATGATCGCGAAGGCGACCAGCTGGAGTTTCGTCCGGCGTACCAGCATCAGCCCCCACCTCCCGGCAGGAGCCCGAAGAGGTTGCCGAGCCCCGGCTTCGACTGCCCGGACTGCGGCTGGCCGCTCTCCCCGGGGATCGGCAGCGGCGGGTTGCCCGACGCGCCTTCGGTACCGCCGGTCAGCCCCGCCAGCGGCAGCTGCCCGGACAGGATGTTCTGGCGGCTGTTGCCCAGGTTCTCGACGACCGTCTTCAGGTTCAGGTCCACCTTCGCGTACAGGTTGAAGTAGTCGCCCTTGACGCCGTTGACGGCCTGGTCGCTGAACGGGAACGTCAGCAGGATCTGCAGGGCCTTCGGCAGGTCGTTGCCCGCCTCGCCGAGCTTCTGCAGCGTCGGCGTCAGCGCCTTCAGGTCGGCGACGAGGTCCTTCTGCGAGCGGTTCACCGTGTCGGTGGCGACGCCGGAGAGGTTGTCCAGCGCCTGCAGCATCGTGACCAGCTGGCCGCGCTGCTGCTCCAGCACGCCGAGGCCGGGTCCGAGGTTGTCGACCGCGCCGACGAGCTTGTCCTTCTGGCCGTTCAGGGTCGAGGACAGCCGGTTCAGCCCGTCGATGGCCCGGGTGATGTTCCGCGACTGCTGGTCGAGGTTCGTGACCAGCTGGTTCGCGTTGTCCAGCAGCGCCTTGATGTCCGGCTCGCGGCCGGACGTGGCGTTGTTGAGCTCCTTGGTGATGGTGTTGAGCTGGTCGATGCCACCACCGTTGAGCAGCAGCGACAACGCACCGAGCAGCTCTTCGACCTCGACGCTGCGGTTCGTTCGGGCCAGCGGGATCGTCGCGTTGTCGGCGAGCTTGCCCTGGGCCTGGTCGTCGCCGGGCGAGGCCAGCTCGACGTACTTCTCACCGAGCAGGCTGGACTGCTTCACGTTGGCGATCGCGTTGGCCGGCAGCTTGATGCCGCCGTTGACCTTCAGCGTCACCAGCGCGTGCCAGCCGTCCTTGGTGAGCCCGACGTTCTCGACCCGGCCGACCGGCACCTCGTCGACCTTGACCCCGGCCTGCGGAGTCAGGTCGAGCACGTCCCGGAACTCGACGTTCACCGTGTACGGGTGGTCGCCGAGGTCGGCGCCGCCGGGCAGCGGCAGGTCGTAGATGCCCTTGAAGGCGCAGCCCGAGAGAACCAGCGCGGACACCGTGGCCAATGCCCCGACGGTCAGTAGCTTCCTCACTGGCCACCTCCGTAGAGCTGCCCGGCGATGGGCAGCGGCAGCGGCGGCAGCTGGCCCGCCTGGAGCGCCTGGACCGTCTGCGCCACGGACGGCAGCGGGATCACCTTGTCGACGACGCCGGCGATGCCCTCGCAGGCGCTGCCCAGCACGTCGGGGATGCCCTTGCCGGCCTGCTTGAGCAGCCGGCAGATCATCACCAGCGGCGGCTGGGTCAGCTCGTTGAGGTTCGGCCGGGCGTCGAGCGTGCCCGCCGAGCCGTTGTAGGTGTTGACCAGGTTGCTCAGGCCGACCGGCGCGACGTCGAGGATCTCGGCGAGCGAGCTGCGCTGGTCGACGAGCACCTTGGTGATGCCGGCCAGCTTGTCCACGTTGGACTTGAGCCGCTCGTGGTTCTGGTCGATGAACGCCTGCACCGAGGTGAGCGTGGTGCCGAGCTGCTGGACGGTCGCGGCGAGGTTGTCCTTTTCGGACGCGAGGTAGCCGCTGACGTCGGCGAGCTGGCTCTCGAAGCTGCGGACCTGCTTGTCGCTGTCGGCCAGCGTCTGCGAGAACTTGCCGAGGTTCTCCACGGTGGAGAACAGGTCGTCCTTGTTGCCCGACAGCGTGCCGGCCGCCTGGCCGAGCTTGGTGATCGTGTCGTGCAGGGCCTGGCCGTTGCCGTCGACGTTGGCCGCCGCGGTGGTCAGCAGGTTCGACAGCGACCCGTTCTTGTTGGCGCCGTTCGGGCCGAGGGTCTCGCTGACCCTGGCCAGGCTGGCCGCCAGCTGGTCGACCTCGAGGGGCACCTCGGTGCGGTCGAGGCCGATGACCGCGCCGTCGGAGATCCGCGGACCGCCGGTGTAGGCCGGGGCGAGCTGGACGTAGCGGTCCGACACCAGCGACGGCGCCACGATGAGCGCCTTGGCGTCGGCCGGGACGGCGACCGAGCGGTCGTACTCGAACTCGACCTTCACCTGGTTGCCCATGGGCTGGATCTTGGTGACCGTGCCCATGTCGACGCCGAGCATCCGCACGCTGTTGCCCTCGTACAGGCCGACGGCACCGGCGAAGTACGCGGTCAGGTGGTTGCGGCCGGCGTCCTTGAGCGTCCACCAGATCCCGCCGGCGACGACGAGCGCGAGGACGATCGCGATGGTGAAGCCCCGGGTCAGGGCCATTCCGAAGCGGGTGTCACTCATTTCGTGTAGCACCCCTCTTCGTTGATCGGGCCGAACGACGGCAGCACCAGGCCGCAGATGTAGTTGTCGAACCAGCGGCCGTTGCCGATGGTGTTGGTGAAGACGCGGATGAACGGCGCGAACTTCGCGATGCCCTGGGCCAGCGAGTCCTGGTTGCGCTGCAGCATCGACGTCAGCTGGTCCAGCGAGGTGAGCACCGGGTCGAGCTGCTTGCCGTTGTCGTCGATCAGGCCCTGCAGCTGCGTCGCGAGCTCACGCGAGCCGTTCAGCAGCGACGTGATCGCGTCTTCGCGCTTGGAGAGCTCGGCGAGCAACTGGTTGCCGTCGTCGAGCAGCTTCTGGACCTCGGTGTCGCGGTCGACCAGCGTCTGCGACACCTCGCGGGTGTTGGCCAGCAGGTTCGACAGCTGCGTGTCGCGCGAGGCGATCGTGTCCGACAGCTTCGACAGCCCGGACAGCGCGCCCTTCACGTCTTCCGGCGTGTTCGCGAACGTCCCCGAGATGGTGTCGAAGCTCTTCGCCAGCTGCTGGGTGTCGATGTTGTCGACCGTCTGCGACAGCCCGCGGAACGCGTCGAGCACGTCGTAGGGGGCCATCGTGCGGTCCCGCGGGATCCCGGTGCCCGGGTTCAGCGAGCCCTCGCCCTGCGGGTCCAGCGACAGGTACTTCTGGCCGAGCAGCGTCTTGATCTTGATCGCGGCGCTGGTCCGGTCGCCGAGCCAGGCGTCCTTGACCTTGAACGACACCTTGACCGACGCGCCGTCGAGCTCGATGTCGCTGACCTTGCCGACCTTGACGCCGGCGACCCGGACGTCGTTGTCCTTCTGCAGCCCGGAGGCCTCGCTGAACTCGGCGGTGTAGGTCGTCCCGCCGCCGATCACCGGCAGGTCGTCGGAGTTCAGCGCGGCGATGAAACCGAGGGCCAGTACGGCGATGCCGACCAGCGCGATCGGGACGGGGTTGCGCTTCTGGAAGGACTTCATCCCTTGCACCTCTCCCGGTTGAGAGGCACCAGCGGGAGCGACACTTCGGGGATCAAGGGGGGCAAGCTGACGCTCCCGGAGAACTCGCAGGCGTAGAAGTTGAACCAGGAGCCGTAGTCCGCGGTGCGGGTCAGCGTGCTCACCTTGGTCGGCAGGAACTGGATGAAGTGCTCCAGCTCCGGCTCGTTCTTGTTGAGCTGGTCCGTGAGGTTCCCGAGGGCGCTGATGTCGTTCTTCAGCGGCTCCCGGACGTCACCCAGCAGGCCCGACGTCGTCTCGGCCAGGTTGCCGAGGCTCTCGATCGCGTCGCCGATCGGCTTGCGGTCGGCGGCCAGCCCGGACACCAGCTGCTGCAGCTTGACGATCAGGTCGTTGAGCTGCGGGGTGTGCGCGTTGACCGTGTCGAGCACCGAGTTGAGGTTGTCGATGACCTGGCCGATCACCTGGTCCTTGTCGGCGATCGTGGTGGCCAGCGACGCCGTGTGCGACAGCAGGCTCTCCACGGTGCCGCCCTCGCCCTGCAGGACCTGGATGACCTCGTAGGACAGCTTGTTGACGTCGTCCGGGTTGAGCGCGGTGAACAGCGGCTTGAAGCCGTTGAACAGCTCGGTCAGGTCCAGCGCGGGGGTGGTGCGGTCCAGCGGGATGGTGCCGCCGGGGCCGAGGGTCTTCCCGCCGGAGTTCTCGCCCTCGCCGAGCGAGACGTAGCGCTGGCCGACCAGGTTGCGGAACTTGATCTGCGCGGTCACCCCGGCCGGCAGCGTCCGCCCGGCGTCGACCTCGAACTCGACCTCGGCCTGGCGCTTGTCGACGATCTTGACGTCCTTGACCTGCCCGACCCGGACGCCGGCGATGCGGACGTCGTCGTTGGGCAGCAGCAGCGTCGCGTCGGTGAAGCGCGCCTTGTAGGCGTTGGTGCTGGTGGTGTTGATGTTGGCGATGCTGATCCCGAGGATCGTCGTGAGCACCACGGTGACGACCACGAAGACGCCGAGCTTGATCAGCGGTGCGAGCAGTCCCCTCACTTCACCGTCACCTCCGCCCCGCGGTAGAGCGGTCCGACGAGCAGCGAGCTCCAGCCCGGGACGTCGGCCGCGTTCATGCCCAGCTGCGGGCCGAGGAGGTCGGCCAGGAAGCCCTGCTCCGCCGGCGAGTAGGCCAGATCTCCGCCGCTACCGTTGCCGCCGGCCGCGTCGGCCTTGAACTTGGCCGGGTTGAGGCCGTCGCCCACGGTCTTGGGCGCGGTCTGGTGCTTCGTGCCGTCCTGGAACGCGCCGTCCGGCGGCTCCGACGGGAACGGCTTGGGGATGTCCTTCATGTCGTAGCACCGCGGACCGCGCTTGTCCTCGAACCGCGGCTCCTCCTTGCCCGCTTGGTACGGCGCGCGCGGCACGATGATCTCGATCGTCGCGTGCAGGCCGGGCTTGTCGGTGCCCTTGCCGAGCGCCTGGTCGATCAGCGGCACGTTGTCGGCCATCTGCGAGATCACGCAGGGGTACTCCGGCGCGTACTTCGCCAGCAGTTCGGCCGTGGGCCGGGCGGTGCTGGCGAGGGAGATGATGTTGTCCTTGTTGTTCTGCAGGAACGTCTGCAGGTCCACCGAAGCCTGGGTCAGGCTGCCGTAGAGGTTCGAGAGGTTCTGCTGCTCGTCGACCACGGTCCGGGTCGTCGTGCTCAGGTTGTCGAGGCTCTGCACCAGGTCGGGCGCGGCGTCCTTGAGGTGGTCGGAGAACTCCGCGAGCGCCTTGAGGTTGTGCTGCAGCTCGGGCTCGTGCGGGTTCAGCTCGCCGATGTAGGTGCCCAGCTGCGTCAGCGTGTCGCCGAGCTGGTCGCCGCGGCCCTGCAGGGCCGTCGAGATGGCGGTGAGCGTCGCCGACAGCTTCTGCGGCTGCACCGCCTGCAGCACCGGCATCAGGTGCTCGAAGGCCTGGTCCAGCTCGACGGCGCTCGACGTGCGGTCCTGCGGGATGACGTCGCCGCTGGCCAGCGTCCTGGCCGACGGGTCCTTCGGGATCTCCAGCGAAACGAACCGCTCGCCGAAGAGCGTCTTGGGCAGGAACCGCGCCGAGACGTTCTCCGGGATCAGCTTCGCCGACTCCGGGCTGAGCGCGAGGGTCAGCTCCGCGCCGTGGTCGGTGGCGACGATGTCCTGGACCGAGCCGACGATCAGCCCGCGCACCTTGACGTCGGACTGCTTGATCAGCTGGTTGCCGATCTTGTCGGCCTGCAGCTTGACCGTGACGACGGACGTGAACGCCTTGTCGTACATGGCGATGGACAGCGCCACGCCGCCGACCATCACGGCGATGAGCGCCAGGCCCAGCAGCCTGCGTCGGAGCGTCCTCATCCCGCGATCCTTACCGTGACGTCGGTTCCCCAGATGGCGAAGCCGATGAAGAAGTTCATGATCGACACCGTGACGATGGACAGGCGCACGGCCTTGCCGACCGCGACGCCGACACCGGCCGGGCCGCCGGTCGCGCGGTACCCGAAGTAGCAGTGCGACAGGATGATCAGGACGCTGAAGATCAGCACCTTGATGAACGAATAGAGCACGTCCTGCGGTGGTAGGAACAGGTCGAAGTAGTGGTCATAGGTACCGGCCGACTGGTTGTAGATGTAGATGACGACCAGTCGTGACGCGAGGTACGAGCTCAGCAGGCCGATGATGTAGAGCGGGATGACCGCGACGAACCCGGCGATGATCCGCGTCGTCACCAGGTACGGCAGGCTCGGCACACCCATGACTTCCAGCGCGTCGATCTCCTCGGAGATCCGCATGGCGCCCAGCTGCGCGGTGAACCCGGCGCCGACCGTGGCGCTCAAGGCGAGGCCGGCGACCAGCGGCGCGATCTCGCGGGTGTTGAAGAACGCCGTCAGGAAGCCGGTGAAGGCCGACGTCCCGATCGAGTTCAGCGCCGAGTAGCCCTGGAGGCCGACGAGGACACCGGTGAACAGCGTCAGGCCGACCATCACGCCCACCGTGCCGCCGATGACCGCGAGCGAACCGGACCCGAAGCTCACCTCGGCCAGCAGCCGGAGGACTTCCTTCGTGTAGCGGCGCAGCGTCCGCGGTGTCCACAGCAACGCCCGGCCGTAGAACGACATCTGGTCACCCAAGGTGTCCAGTGTCTGGAGGGGTCGGTTGGCGACGCGTTTCGCGCCCTGGAGGAACGTCATGGCGCTAGTCCAGCTTTCCGGGCACGATCTGCAGGTAGATCAGGGTGATCACGAAGTTCACGACGAACAGCATGAGGAACGTGATGACCACCGACTGGTTCACCGCGTCCCCGACGCCCTTGGGGCCGCCGGTGGGGTTGAGGCCCCGGTAGGACGCGACGACGGCGGCGATGAACCCGAAGATCAGCGCCTTGAGCTCACCGACCCAGAGGTCGGGCAGCTGCGCGAGGGCGGAGAAGCTCGCCAGGTACGCGCCCGGCGTCCCGCCCTGCAGCACGACGTTGAAGAAGTAGCCGCCCAGCACACCGATGACGCTGACCATGCCGTTGAGCAGCAACGCGATCAGCATCATCGCGAGGGTGCGCGGCACGATCAGCCGCTGCACCGCGGAGACGCCGAGCACCTCCATCGCGGCGATCTCTTCTCGGATGGTGCGAGCGCCGATGTCGGCGCAGACGGCCGAGCCGCCCGCGCCCGCCACCAGCAGCGCGGTGACCAGCGGACTGGCCTGCTGCACGGTGGCGAGCACGGAGCCCGCGCCGGTGTAGGACTGCGCGCCCAGCTGGCGGGCGAGCGAACCGAACTGCAGCGAGATGACCGCGCCGAAGGGGATGGCCACCAGGGCCGTCGGCAGGATGGTCACGCTCGCGATGAACCACGACTGCTGGATGAACTCCCGCAGCTGGAACGGGCGCTGGAAGATGCCACGAACGATGTCGAGGCCGAGGGCGAACAGGTTCCCGGTTTCGCGGAGCATGCCGATCCCGGGGATCTTCGCCTGTGAAGCGGGAGAGCTCACCTGCCACCTGGCCCGTTGCTCGGTGGCATCCGGTGCGTGCCGGGTCTCGGCGGCTGGCCGCCGCCCGGGATCCGGGCCACCTGGTCGGCGGGCAGCTGCCCGTGGTGCTGGTTCGGGACGCCGTCGCCCTGGCGGGCACCCGCCGGGACCTGCTGCTGTTGCTGCTGCTGGGCCTGCGCGACGCGCCGCGGGCTGACGCCGTAGTGGCGCTGCTCGTCCGGCGACAGGGAGGCGATGATGCTCTGCTGCGCGGCGTCCGGCAGGCGGTGCATGATCTCCATGACCCGGTCCTTGCGGCGGACCCCGCCCATCCGCGTCGGCACGCCCGGCGTCGTCTGCATCTGCGGCGGCACCCCGGTGACGTCCTCGACCCCGCCCGCGTGGTGACCGGCGTCGAACATCGCCTGCTCGGCGGCCATCTGGGCGGAGTCCTTCTCCTCGGACATGCCGATCGGGCCCTGCATCTTGCCGTTGAGGAACTGCTTGACGACCGGCTCTTCGCTGGTCAGCAGCACCTCGCGGGGGCCGAACATGACCAGTTCCTTGCGGAAGAGCATGCCCAGGTTGTCCGGGACCGTGCGGGCCAGGTTGATGTTGTGCGTGACGATCAGGAACGTCGCGTCGATCTGCGCGTTGACGTCGAGGAACAGCTGCGAAATGTAGGTGGTGCGGACCGGGTCGAGACCCGAGTCCGGCTCGTCGACCAGGATGATCTCCGGGTCCAGCACGAGGGCGCGGGCGAGGCCGGCGCGCTTGCGCATACCGCCGGAGATCTCACCGGGGAGCTTCTTGTCGGCGCCGTTCAGACCGGTCATGTCGAGCTTCTCGAGGACGATCCGGCGGATTTCCGTCTCGGACTTCTTCGTGTGCTCGCGCAGCGGGAAGGCGACGTTGTCGTAGAGGTTCATCGAGCCGAACAGCGCGCCGTCCTGGAAGAGGACGCCGAAGAGCTTCCGGATCTCGTACAGCTTGTGCTCGGAGCAGGTGACGATGTCCACCCCGTTGATCACACAGCGGCCGCGGTCGGGCTTGAGCAGCCCGATCATCGACTTGAGGAACACCGACTTGCCGGTTCCCGACGGACCGAGCATCGCCGACACCTCGCCCGGAGGCAGTGTCAACGTGACGTCCCGCCAGATGGCCTGCTTACCGAAGGACTTGGTCAGACCTTCGATGACCACCTCGGCACCCATCGCACCTCCAGGAGCTGTTCCGCGTCATTGCGCCCGCTGCCACACCCAAGCCACCCCACGTCGGCGGCAGGTGCGGGCCGGGGCCCCATGAACCCGCGTCAACCAGGTGCAACGAGCTGAGTGCGAACAGGTTACTCACCAGTTTTCTTTTCTGGCCAGACCCGGATCCATCGTCACCCCGCCGTGATCGGCATCGGGAGGCACGGTAGTCCATTCGGGGCAACGACGCAGATCTCCGGAGCCCGGAACCCTCGATTTAGGGACTCGGGGCTATTCGGACACCGCTCCTAGGGGATCACGGTGAAAGCGGCGAGGACCAGCAGGAACAGCACGGGCGCGACCACGGCCGCCGGCGAAAGCGTCACCAGGGGCTTGCGGGCGGACAGCTGCTGCGCGAGGAGTTCGAGGTGCTGCGAGTCGGTCATGGTCATCGAATCGCTTCGAGAGCCGTCCGCGCAACACGGAAGGGGCGGGCATCCGAGTGGATGCCCGCCCCTTCTCGAGGTGGTGCACAGGCGCTCGCGCGCCCGGGATCACTTGATGGAGATCTTGGCGCCCGCGGCCTCGAGCTTCTCCTTGGCGGCCTCGGCGGCCTCCTTGTCGACCTTCTCCAGGAGGGCCTTGGGAGCGGCCTCGACCAGCTCCTTGGCCTCCTTCAGGCCCAGACCGGAGACGACCTCGCGGACGACCTTGATGACCTGGATCTTCTTGTCGCCCGCGCCCTCGAGGATGACGTCGAACTCGTCCTGCTCCTCGACCGGGGCGGCAGCGGCGGCGGCCGGGCCGGCGGCGACGGCGACCGGCGCGGCGGCGGTGACGTCGAAGACCTCTTCGAACTCCTTCACGAACTCGGACAGCTCGAGGAGGGTCAGCTCCTTGAAGGCGTCGATCAGCTCGGCGGTGCTCAGCTTCGCCATGATGGCTTCCTCTCAGAAAAACGAACTAGACGTTCGGGGTGGGGGGTGGTTCAGCTCTCGGCGGGTGCTTCGGCTGCTTCGGTACCGGCGGCGTTGCGCTGCTTCTCCTCCAGCGCGGCAGCCAGGCGGGCGACCTGGGACGCCGGCGCCTGGAACAGCGCGGCGGCCTGGGAGAGCTTCGCCTTGAACGCGCCCGCCGCCTTGGCGAGCAGGACCTCACGGCTGTCGAGATCGGCGATCCGGTTGATCTCGTCCACGGACAGCGCTTTGCCGTCCATGTAGCCGCCCTTGATCACAAGCGCGTTGTTGTCCTTCGCGAAGTCGCGAAGCGCCTTGGCGGCGTCGACCGCTTCACCCTCGACGAAGGCGATGGCGGTGGCGCCGACGAACAGGTTCTCGAGACCCTTGACGCCGGCGTCCTCAGCGGCACGCTTGACGAGGGTGTTCTTCGCGACCCGGTACTTGGCACTGGTGCCGAGAGCGCGGCGCAGCTGGGACAGCTGGGACACGGAGAGGCCGGTGTACTGGGTAACGACGGTGGCCGAGCTGGTGCGGAAGCTCTCCGCGATCTCGGCGACGGCCGCCACCTTGTCGGGCTTCGCCATGGTCGCCTCCTCTCTTGGCTAGTGTTTCCACTGGCGCCGAGGGGCCCCCGATACGACGAAACGCCCTCGCGCAAGCAGGCGCGGGGCGTCATACGGCACACAGGGTGCCGAGCCTCGTTCCTCCTGCGCGGGCCGCCCGACGAGTTGCGGGACCTTCGTTCCCCGTCTCGGACGGGGAAAACCAGCGGTCTTCGGTAGAACGTCGTCAAGAATACCTCGTCAGGCCGACAGGCCTTCTCCGACCCCCACGTTCCCGGCGGCGTGGGGCATCATGGTCACGTGGCGGAGCAGCGCGATGACGGAAAGCCGGGCTCGGAAATCGAACCGGCGGGGCCGAACGCGCCCGCTTCTTCCGGTGGTCCGCAGCCGCCGGTGGATCCGGCGCAGCTCGAGGAGTTCAGGCAGTTCCAGCAGTTCCAGGACTACTTGAGGTTCACGCAGTCCCAGCAGGGCAACCAGCCGGCACCTCCGTCGGACGCGGGAGTCGTCCAGGCACCGACGTCTCAGCCGGTCGCCCAGCAGGGCGGCCAGCCGCCGGTTGTTCCCCCGGGTTACCAGCTGGTCCCGACCGAGCGCCGCCGGGCGCCGAAGTGGGTGAGCTGGCTCGGCAAGAAGGTCATCGCGTGGGTACTGGCGATCGTGATCCTGGGCCTGGCGGGGACGTGGCTGTACAACCACTTCTTCCCCAACGACGCCGGCAAGACGTCGGCCCAGCTGGCCCAAGAAGGCGGCGGGACCTATCACACCAACCGCATCCTCTCGACCAGTCCGTACGAGGCGGTCCGCGAGGTCTACGACGCCATCGCGCAGAACCTCGTGCCGCAGGCCTGCGGGCGGATGGACGAGCCCATCCAGCAGAAGTTCGCCCAGGACCTGGGCTACGCCGACTGCCAGGTGGCGGTGCACGAGCTGAACCGCAAGGTCACCAGCAAGAACGACTACGCCGAGTCGATGCCGTCGTACGTGTCGGAGCCCCTGCCCGGCGACCGGTTCACGATCAGCTCCTGCCGGTTCGGCATCAAGGGCGGTCCCGCGCTCGGCGCGTTCACCGTGCAGAAGGTCGACAAGAGCCAGTGGCTGATCGTCGCGCACACCAACGAACCCACGCCGTGCCCGGCGGCGCCGCCGACCAGCTGACTCAGCGGGGGTGCGGCGCCGTCAGGAACGTCACCAGTGCCTCCGAGAACGCCGGGGACATCACCGCCGTCATGTGGTCGCCCGGAATGCGGACCAGCCTGGCGCCCGCGATCGCCGCCGCCAGGCGTTCCGGCTCCGCGGCCAGTGGGTCCTGGTCCCCCGCCAGTACCAGTGTCGGGACGCCGATCGACGACAGGTTCAGGTGTCCTTCGCGCGAGGCCAGTGCCACTGCCGCCAGCGCCTGGCGGTCGCCGCCGACCGCGTCGGCCAGGAGGCGGAACGGGACTCCCGATGGCGGGACCGTCGACGGGTCCTCCGCCAGCAGGGCTGACGCGATGTCGGCCGGCTTGACGACCCGGGTGTCGACGCCGCCGAAGTCGACGATGCCCGAACCCACGCCGCCCGTTGCCAGGCAGCGGATGCGCTTGTCGGCCGCCGTGGCCGTCAGGGCGATGATCGCGCCCATCGAGTAGCCGACCAGGGAGACCTCGTCGAGGCGCAGCTCGTCCAGCAGGGCCGAGACGTCCCGGGCCATGCTGTCCTCGGTGTAGCGGGACTCGTCGTGCGGCTTCTCGGAACGGCCGTGGCCGCGCGCGTCCAGCGAGATCACCGTCAGGCCGGCCTTGCGCAGCGCGGCGACGACGCCGGTCGAGATCCAGTTCGCGTTCGTGTCGGCCGCGAAGCCGTGCTGCAGCAGCACCGGGCGGTGGGCGGCGTCGCCCTCCCAGACGGTGTAGTTCAACCGGAGGCCGTCGAACGACGCGAAAGTCGGCATGACCTCCATCAGACACGAAGAAAGGGCGCCCCCGCAGCAAGCGGGGACGCCCTTTCCGGTGATGTCCGACTCAGACGTTCGCGTCCTCGGAAAGGAGGTTGCGGGTCCGCAGCGGGTCGACCGGGATGCCCGGACCCATCGTCGTGGTGAAGGTGACCTTCTTCAGGTACCGGCCCTTCGCCGACGACGGCTTGGCGCGGAGGATCTCGTCCAGCGCGGCGGCGTAGTTCTCGACCAGCTTCTCCGTGTCGAAGGAAGCCTTGCCGATCACCAGGTGCAGGTTGGCCTGCTTGTCGACGCGGAAGTTGATCTTACCGCCCTTGATGTCCTTCACGGCCTTCTCGACCGCGGGGGTCACCGTGCCGGTCTTCGGGTTCGGCATCAGGCCACGCGGGCCGAGGATGCGGGCGATGCGGCCCACCTTGGCCATCTGGTCCGGCGTCGCGATCGCGGCGTCGAAGTCGAGCCAGCCACCCTGGATGCGCTCGATCAGCTCGTCGGTGCCGACCGCGTCCGCACCGGCGGCCTCGGCCTCGGCGGCCTTGTCGCCGACGGCGAAGACGATGACGCGGGCGGTCTTACCGGTGCCGTGCGGCAGGTTCACGGTGCCGCGGACCATCTGGTCGGCCTTGCGCGGGTCCACACCGAGACGCATCGCGACCTCGACGGTCGCGTCCATCTTGGTCTTGGAGGTTTCCTTCGCCAGCTTCGCGGCCTCGATCGGCGCGTACAGCCGCGCCTTGTCGACGAGCTCCGCAGCCTGGCGGTATGCCTTGCTGTGCTTGGTCATGCTTCTGTCCTTAACTTCGAAAACGGATCAGTGTGGTGACGAGCCGCACGGGGCTCTCCCACGGGTAAAGCTGCAGACGTCAGGCGTCGACGACCGTGATGCCCATGGAGCGGGCGGTGCCGGCGATGATCTTCGCCGCCTGGTCGATGTCGTGCGCGTTGAGGTCGGACTCCTTGGTCTTGGCGATGTCGCGGACCTGGTCCCAAGTGACCTTGGCGACCTTGGTCTTGTGCGGCTCGCCCGAGCCCTTTTCGACACCAGCGGCCTTGAGCAGCAGGCGCGCGGCCGGCGGCGTCTTCAGCTTGAAGTCGAACGACCGGTCTTCGTACACGGAGATCTCGACCGGGACGACGTCCCCGCGCTGCGACTCGGTCGCGGCGTTGTAGGCCTTGCAGAACTCCATGATGTTGACGCCGTGCTGACCCAACGCGGGGCCGACCGGCGGCGCGGGGTTGGCCGCACCCGCCTTGATCTGCAGCTTGATGATCGCCGCAAGCTTCTTCTTCTTGGGTGGCATTTCTTTTCCTGTCCTGTACTACGTTCCCCGCGTACCTGCCGTGGACGTGGGGACTGCGGCCGCGCTGCAGCCGTCAGATCTTGGAGACCTGCGTGAACGACAGCTCGACCGGGGTCTCCCGGCCGAAGATCGACACCAGGACCTTCAGCTTCTGCCCGTCGACGTTGACCTCGGAGATCGTCGCCGGCAGCGTCGCGAACGGGCCGTCCATGACCGTGACCGACTCGCCGATCTCGAAGTCGACCTCGACGGCCGGGCCACCGAGCGGAGCGGCGGTCGTGGCGGAATCGCCCTTGCCGCCCTTCGCCGGGGCTTCCTTCTCGACGCGCGGGGCGAGGAACTTCAGCACCTCGTCCACGGTCAGCGGCGACGGCCGCGAGGTGGCGCCGACGAACCCGGTGACGCCCGGCGTGTTGCGCACCGCGCTCCACGAGGCGTCGTTCAGGTCCATCCGGACCAGGATGTAGCCGGGCAGCACCTTGCGCTGCACCTGCTTGCGCTGGCCGTTCTTGATCTCGGTGACCTCTTCGGTCGGGACCTCGATCTGGAAGATGTAGTCCTCGACGTCCAGCGTCGTGGTGCGGGTCTCGAGGTTGGTCTTGACCTTGTTCTCGTACCCCGCGTAGGAGTGCACGACGTACCACTCGCCCGGCGCGGCGACCAGCTCGGCGCGCAGCGTGGCGACGGGGTCGTCGTCCGCCGCGGCGGGCTCGGCCTCGGCGTCGTCGGAGGCGGCTTCGTCTTCGGTGCTCTCGTCGCTGGAAGCGGCTTCGTCGACCTCGTCGGACACCTCGACGGGCTCCAGGTGCGCGGACTCCTCGTCACCGAGTGCCGCGTGCACCTGCTCGTCGGAAAGCTCGGTCAGGTCATGACCGGCTGATGTGCCGTTGTCGGAGGTCACGTTCCGTCCTCTCAGTTGATCATTGCCGGGGTCAGGCCGGGACCTGAGCCCCATCGGCGCGCGCCGAGGCGCGTCAGCCGAAGATCTTGCCGATGCCCCACTTGAATGCCAGATCGAGCACGCTGACGAGGGCCACCATGAACACCACGAAGGCCAGCACGACCGCCGTGTAGGTGACCATCTGCTTGCGGTTCGGCCAGATGACCTTGCGCAGCTCCGCCCACACCTCGCGGATGAAGCGGACCAGCCGCGCGAACACCGACGCCTTCTTCGGCTTCTGGTCCCGCTTCGGGGTCGGAGCGCCCTTCGCGTCGGAGGCGGACTTCTCCCCCGACTTCCCGGCCGGCCGGGACTTGTCGTCCGCACGTGCCGCGGACTTGCCCGCCGGACGAGCGGTCGCACGTCGCTCACGCCTGGCAGCGGCTGTGACGGGACGGGACGGGCTCTCGGGCTTCTGCCCGCTGCCGTCCTGCTCCTGCTCGCCGCCGCTGGCGTCGCTGTCGCTCACGACCACTCCTCTGCTCCACCAGTTCCGTTACGCAGGGGTGACAGGACTTGAACCTGCAACCTGCGGTTTTGGAGACCGCTGCTCTGCCAATTGAGCTACACCCCTTTGGAGCCCCGATCGCTCGGAGCCCCGGAGGACGCATTCCATCGTCCCCACCATCCAGGCGGGGATGACCGTAGTGCGTTCCAAGTCCCGAAGTCTACGGCAACCCCCGTGAGAGCCCGCAACCGCGCCCCCCGATCGACCGCCGCACCCCGGCCGGCCGACGGAAAACTCCCCGCCGACCACCCGATCATGCCAGGATGTCCGCCATGACGAGCATCCCGGGGTGTGACTTCCGGAGCTTCACACCCGGGCCGGCCGCTCCGCCACGTCCGTCCGTCGTGGACCGGTGAGCGGGATGCGGCTCGGGCTGGCGCTCCCCCAGTACGGCACCCTCGCCGACCCCGCCGCCGTCGCGCGCTTCGCGACAGCCGCGGAGGACCTCGGCTTCGGCTCCTTATGGGTCGGCGACCGGATCCTGACGCCGCACGAGCCGTCCGACCTGTACCCGGGCGGCGGGACGCCGGAGCACCCGTACCCCAAGGAGTTCGAGACCTTCGCGGACCCGTTCACGACGCTCGCGACCGCGGCCGCCGTGACCCGCACAGCCCGCCTCGGGATGAGCGCCCTGACCGGCCCGGTCTATTCCCCGGTGTTGCTCGCCCGCGCCCTGACCTCGCTCGACCTCGCCAGCGGCGGACGGCTGGACGTCGGCTTCGGGGTCGGCTGGCTGCGCGAGGAGTACTTCGCCACCGGCAAGTCGTGGGAGGGCCGCGGCAAGCGGCTCGAGGAGCTGCTCGACGCCCTCGAGGCGCTGTGGACCGGCGATCCGGTCGAGCACGAGGGCCCGCAGTGGCGGATCGCGCCGTCGACGGTCGGCCTGCGCCCGGCCCAGGACCCGCGGCCGCCGGTGCTGCTCGGCGGGTTCTCGCCGCCGGCGCTGGCGCGGGTGGGCCGGCGGGCCGACGGCTGGCTGGCCGGCTGGATGCCGAAGCAGTACCTGAACGACCTCTGGTCGGTCGCGCTCGAAGCGGCGGAGAAGGCCGGGCGCGACCCCGGCACCCTGCGGCGCGTGCTGCGGATCAACCCGCGCGCGGGTACCGGGGTCGACACGGTCGCGGACGTGTCGCCGTGCCTGGACGTGGCCCGCGAGCTGGGCATCACGGAGGTGCTGGTCGACCTCCACTACGTCGCCAAGGACGTCGACCACGCCCTGGAGCTGGCGGCCGAACTGGCCGTCTGAGGCCTCAGCTCTCGCTGTCGGCGAGGGTCGCGAGTGCCCGGGCCTTGGCGGCGTACTTCCAGTTCGCGAGGTCGCGAATGGTCTTGATCTTCAGTTCGGCGAGCAGTTCGTCGTGCTTCGGCGTGAGCCCTTCGAGCGCGGACGGCGGCGCGTCCAGCAGCTCCTTGATCGACTTGTCCTCGTAGGCCTTGTCGACGAGCTTGTTCAGGTTCAGGCTCACTTGCTTTCCTGCCTTTCTCACCGGACAACATCGGACGGGCCCACCCTCGCTGTGATCCGCGTCTCGCGCAACAGTCAATACCTCGTTCAGGTTTTCCCTAGTCACCCAGATCGACGCGGTCGAAACCGTCCGGAGTTCGGTAGAAACGTAGGGTGGCGAAGAACAGCGGGGGCGGCTGCCTCGTCGTCGTACTCGTGGTCGGGCTTCTGGCTTACGGCTACTACAAGTGGGATCACGGATCGTCGTCCGCGCCACCGGCTGGTGCGGCGACCGGGGACGGCAGCGGTCGCTACGTCGCGCTGGGTGACTCCTACACAGCCTCGCCGCGCACCGGGAAGAACGTCGGGACGCCGCCTGGTTGTGACCGGTCCGATGACAACTACCCGCGGCTCGTCTCGGCTGATCTGAAGCCGGCCGAGTTCGATGACGTCAGCTGCAGTGGGGCTACTACCGCCAACTTGACCGCTTCTCAGAAGACCGGCAACGGCTCCAACCCGCCTCAGTTGGATGCCGTGACCGCGAAGACGACGCTTGTCACGCTGGGCATCGGGGGGAACGACATCGGGTTTCTGTCGCTGGCTTCTTCCTGTGCGACGGCTCATCGGTCCGGGTCACCCTGCAAGGACAAGCTGACCGCTGGTGGGCGTGATCAGCTCGCTGAACGGATCGATGCCACTGCGCCGAAGGTCGGTGCTGTGCTCGATCGGATCCACAAGCAGGCTCCGAAGGCGAAGGTCGTTGTTGTCGGGTATCCGTCCGTGCTGCCCGATGGGGATGGGTGCTGGCCGGTGCTGCCGATCGGGGCTGGGGATGTTGCTTACTTCCGGGGGGCTTTGGGGAAGTTGAACAAGATGCTCGAGGATCAGGCTGATGGTCATTCGGCTGGGTATGCCGATACCGCTACGCCTGGTAAGGGGCATGATGTTTGTACGGCTTCGGATACCCGGTGGGTCGAGGGTGTGATTCCCACCCTGCATGGGACCGCTCTGCATCCCAATGCTCGGGGGGAGCAGGGGATGGCTGATGCTGTTCTGGGGGTTTTGAAGCTGTTCTAGGCCTCCGGCACCCCGAAGCCCTCATTGTGACTACGGCCGGCGCGACCGCGTCAAGGCGGGAAAGATGCCTTGACCCGGTGGCGGCGGCCGTGTTGTGGCTTCGGATCGGGGTGCTGGGGGCGGTCTGGGTTCGCGTTGCCCTCTTTGTGCTGCCGTCTTACGTGCGCACCAGTGCCTGGGGCTTGCCTAGGACCGTCTTGCCGTCGTACTTGACCACCAGGTCGATGCGGGCTGTGCCCTCGTCGTCTATGGCCGCTACCTTGCCGGTGATCTCCACCAGGGCTCCCTCGGGTGTGTTGGGGACCACTACCGGGCGCGTGAAACGCGCGCTGAAGTCCAGCAGGCGGCCTGGGTCGCCCAGCCAGTCCGTCACCACCCGGCCGGCCACCGCCATCGTCAGCATTCCGTGGGCGATCACGTCCGGGAGCCCTACCTCCTTGGCGAAGGCCTCGTTCCAGTGGATCGGGTTGAAGTCCAGGGCCGCTCCCGCGTAGCGGACCAGCTGGTCGCGCGTGATCCTCACCTCGAGGGTGGGCAGCTCGTCGCCGGTGTTCACGCGCTCTCCCCTCGCACCACTAGCTGGGCCTTCGTCGTCGCGATGTGTGCGCCTTCGGCGTCCGTTATCTCCGCGCGCAAGTTGATGAAGTCGTTGCCCGCCCTGGCCATGATGCGGTCGATGTGCGTGGTCAGCAGCAGCTTGTCGCCTGCGTGGGCCGGGCGGCTGTACGTGAACTGCTGGTCGCCGTGGACCATCCTGGAATAGTCGAGGCCCAGCTCGGGGTCCGTGACGATCGAGTTGATCGATGCCAGGTTGATGATCGTGAGGAACGTCGGGGGCGCGATCACGTCCGGGTAGCCGGCCGCCTTCGCTGCCTCCGGGTCGCGGTAGACCGGGTTGTCGTCGCCGATCGCGTCGGCGAACTCCCGGATCTTCTCCCGGCTCACTTCGTAGCTGGTCTGCGGCGGGTACACCCGCCCGGTGAACGACTCGTCCAAGGGCACCCGGAGAGGCTACCAACAGCAGAAGAGCCGCCCCGGTGGTCCGGGGCGGCTCTTCGAAAGCTGGTGTGAACGCGCTACGTCAGCGGGTTTCCTTGTGCGTCCGGTGCGTACCGCAGTTCGGGCAGAACTTCTTCATCTCCAGGCGATCCGGGTTGTTGCGCCGGTTCTTCTTGGTGATGTAGTTGCGGTGCTTGCACTCTTCGCACGCCAGCGTGATCTTGGGTCGCACGTCGGTGGCAGCCACAGCGTTTCCTTCTCTCTCAGGTCCCGGGGGCCAGCCCCAGTCGTTACCGCGTAGCGGTGGCCGGACTTGAACCGGCGACACAGCGATTATGAGCCGCTTGCTCTGCCAACTGAGCTACACCGCCCTTACATGACCCAAGCCGCGACACGCAGGCGTGACGCGGCTGAGGTCGTGAGCCCCTTTACGGAATCGAACCGTAGACCTTCTCCTTACCATGGAGACGCTCTGCCGACTGAGCTAAAGGGGCCTGGCCTCTCGCGAGGACTTGGAAAGGTTAGCAAGCCCTGTCACCCGCCCGTGCAACCGGGGTCCCGTTAGCACAAAACCTCAGGTCAGCAGCGTAAGCACGGTCTCGGAGTGGCGTCCCGGCGAGCGCGCCGTGCGGGCCTGCAGCCACGCCTCCAGGCGGTCCTCCGGCAGCGGCCGGGAGATCAAGTAGCCCTGGGCGACGTCACAACCCATCGCCTCGAGCTGGTCTCGCGCCACGTCTTCCTCGACGCCCTCCGCGACCACCGTCAGGCCGAGCGAGTGGCCCAGCTCGACGATCGACCGCACGACGGCCAGGTCGCCGAGGTCGGTGCCCATGCCGAGGACGAAGCTCTTGTCGATCTTGACCTGGTCGACCGGCAGCTGCCGCAGGTAGGCCAGCGACGAGTAGCCGGTGCCGAAGTCGTCCACCGCCAGCGTGATGCCCAGCGAGTGCAGCTCGCGCAGGATCGGCAGCGCCTTCTGCGGGTCCGACATCACACCGGACTCGGTCAGCTCGAACGTCAGGAGCTCGGGCGGGATGCCGACGCGCTCCAGCTCGCGGGCCACCTTGTTCGGGAAGTCCTCGTCGGCCAGGTTGCGCACCGACAGGTTGACCGCCACCGAGATCCGCAGGCCCTCGTCGAGCCACTTGCGGCAGCGCTTGAGCGCCTCGCCGAGCACGAACGACGTCAGCACGCCGATCAGGCCGGCCGCCTCGATGGCCGGGACGAACTCGTCCGGGCCGAGCCTGCCGAACTCCGGGTGCACCCAGCGGACCAGCGCCTCGACGCCCTGGACCTGGCGGTTCGGCAAGGTGATCTTGGGCTGGTAATGGACGCTGACCTGGCCGTCCTCGAGGGACTGCCGGAACTGCGTGACCATCTGGAAGCGGCGCAGGAAGATCTGGCCCATGCTCGGCACGTACCCGCGGACCTCTTCGCCACCCTTGGTAGCGCGAACAGCGACATCGGCGCGCTGCAGCAGGCCTTCGATGTCCACGACGTCGCCGGACTCCTCGGGCGTCGTCGTCGCGTAGCCGATCATCGCGTTGGCCTCGACCGACAGCCGGTCCACCGGGTACGGCGCGGACAGCTCCTCGCGCAGCCGTTCCGCCGCCGCGTGGGCGTCCTCGGGCGGGCAGCCGACGAGCAGCGCCGCGAACGACGCGCCCTCGAGGCGGGCGAGCGGGACGTCGGGGCCGAGCGCGTCGCGGATGCGGCGGCCGGCGGCGATCACCATCCGGTCGGCCCAGGCGTAGCCCAGCGCGTCGCTGACCGTCGAGAAGACGTCGAGGTCGATCCGCAGCACCACGGCGTTCGCGAAGTCCCGCAACGGTTCCTTCGCCACCTGCCGGAAGCCCGGCCGGTTGAGGTGCCCGGTGAGCGGGTCGTGATAGGCGTCGTGGCGCAGCGTCGCGAGCAGGCGCCGGTTGTCCAGCGACGTCGCGAGGTGGCTGGCCATCGTGCCGAGCAGCTGCACGTCGTACTTGCCGAACCCGCGCCAGCGGGACAGCCGGTCGTGCGCCTCGACGACGCCGAGCAGCTGGTTCGCGCTGCGCAGCGGGACGACGAGCGCCTCCTGCGCGCCGCGGTCGAGCAGCGCCGCGCGGACGTCGGGGTTGGCCTCGGTGATCCGGAAGTGCCGGACGTGCGCGCCGGGCAGGCGCAGCAGCGGGTCGTCGGCGGCCGGGTCGGCGGGCGGCAGGTCGTCGCCGGCGACGACCACGCGCATGGTGTCCTTCGGCTCGAGCCGGAGTCTCAGCACGACGCGGCCCGCGGCCAGCTGGTCCTTGATGCGCTCGGCGATCGTGGCCCACTCGCGGACGTCGACGCCGCCGACGAGCTCGTCGGCGCGGCTGGCCGGACGCGCCGCCGCCTGCTGGCCGGAGCGGGCCACCATCAGGCTGACGTCGGAGAGCGCCTCCATGTCCCGCTGCTCGCGCAGCAGGTCGGAGTAGGCCCAGTAGAGCGCGGTCAGGCCGAGGAACACGGCGAGCACCAGCGGCCACGCCTTGGGCGTGTTCGAGATGACGAGGTAGCCGGAGAGGCCGACGGACGCGTTGACGAAGCCGACGACCAGGATCCGCGCGGTGAGCCGGACCGCGGTGCTGACTCGCATGCGGCGCCGCAGGACGCGGACGGCGGCCAGCGCGAGCAAGGTACTCACCAGCGGCGCGGTGAGCGTGCCGGCCAGCGCGGCGACCCACGGGATCTTGTCGCCGACGCCCGCGCCGACGGCGTACTTGACCAGCCCGGCGACCGCGAAGGCACCGGTGATCTCGAGCAGGAACGCGCCCGCGTTGTAGAGGACGCGGCCGGCGACCTTGCGCGCGAGCAGCGTCCCGATGCCGGCGACGAGGTGCGCGGCCAGCACGACCTCGAACGGCGCGACGAAGAACCCGATGACGAGCGGGATCTCGGTGAAGGAGATGGTCCACGAGATGCCGCTGCGGACGTCGACGTTGATGCCGAGCTGTTCGGCGAGCAGGAACGCGACCGCGAGCACCGGCCCGATCCACAGCAGCCTGCTGTCCCAGTGGAACGGCAGCCAGGACCCGACGGCGAACGCGGCGACGAGCCCGATGCTCAGGACGGCGAAGGTGTACGCGCGGAACCGGCGCTCGTCGGTGCGAGCTTCGACGGAAACGGGCGGTGTCCCGGAAGCGGCTCCCGGCCCGGGCTGCGCCTGTGCGACGGCGTCGCCGTGGGCGTTGGTGTCCGGCATCCGACCTTCCCTCCCGGCTTGTCCACCGGTGCTGATCCGTGACTTCGGGTGTGGACAAGGGCCATACCGTACCCCGTAGGGCGTACCCGCGTCCCTTTCGAGACAGTAGGAGATCACCCCAGGGTTAACAATGCCTCGATGGCGCTGACCTGCGTGGACCAAGGGGTGAAACATTGGGGGGTGGCGAGCAGGGGTGGTTCTCTTCGCACGCCAGTCCGGGTAGCGCTTCAATGTGCCCATGCACAGCGACGTGATTGCCACCGACCACGCGGCGCGGCTCGCGGCGGCGGATCCCCTGCTCCCCGGTTCCTCTCCCTTCGAAGCGGCCGAAAGCGCCGCGGTGCTGGAGGTCTCGACCGCCGGTTCGGCCGCGTCCGGGCTGGCCTCCCGCATCCAGGTCGACCAGGACGCCCCGAACGCGCCGTGGCGGGCGCTGACCGAGCACCGGCTCGACCTCCAGCTCGCCGGCCCGCAGCCCGCGGCCGCCCTCGACGCCCTCCTCACCCGATGGGATGAACATCTGCGCGCGGTCGCCGAGCGCGGCGACACCGAGACCGCCGCGATCGTCCCGCGCGCCAGCCGGGACGCCGCCGGCACGCGGGAAATGCTGCACCACGGTTTCGCGCCGCTGCGCGTGATCGCGGTCCGCCCGGCCGAGCGGATGGACCCGGTGGGCCCGCGCGGCACCCCCGGCGTCAAGATCCGCCGCGCCGAGCCCGGCGACCTCGAGACCGTCGTCTCGCTGGGACTCGAACTGCACTCCTTCGACGCGCAGTACGGCACGGTCAACCTGCGCAAGGGCGTCGAGGACATCATGGCCAAGGACCTCGCCGAACAGCTGAACCGCCCGGAACCGCCACTGTGGATCGCCGAGCTGTACGGCCGTCCGCTCGGCATGGTGAACGTCCAGCACCCCGGCGAGACCGGCTGGATCAGCGACCGCGTCGCGGCGGACCGCGTCGGCTACCTGTCGTCGCTGGCCGTCGCGAAGGAGGCGCGGTCGTCCGGTGTCGGTACCGCGCTCGCCACCCACGCCCACCACGTCCTGGACGAAGAGGGCGCCGACGTCGTCCTCCTGCACCACGCGGCGGCGAACCCGCTGTCGACGCCGTTCTGGTACGCGCAGGGGTACCGCCCGCTGTGGACGTACTGGCAGCGTCGACCAGCCGTTCGGTGAACGACTGGCGGATTACCCCTGGTCTCGAGTCCTTATAGGCTGGCTCCCGGAGCAGCGAGGGGAGCCGGAAGTGACCGATCAGCGGGATTCCGCGCCGAGAGCACCCGAAGGCGTCGACACCGAGAAGCCGTCCGCGGCCCGGATCTACGACTGGTACCTGGGCGGCACGCAGAACTGGGCCGTGGACCGCGAGTTCGGCCGGCGCATGGAGCAGCAGTGGCCGCTGGTGCGCCCCGGCTCGAAGCAGAACCGCGAGTTCATGAACCGCGCGGTGCGGGCGGCGCTGCGGGCCGGCATCCGGCAGTTCATCGACCTCGGCTCCGGCGTCCCGACGGCCGGCAACGTGCACGAGGTCGTCGAGGCCGAGCTGCCCGAGGACCACGACGCGACGGTCGTGTACGTCGACTACGAGCCGGTCGCGGTCGCGCACGCGACGCTGATCCTCGAAGAGGAGGCGGCGACGGACTGGGCGGGCATCGTCCAGGCCGACATGCGCGACGCGAAGGCCGTGCTGCGCGCCGAAGAGACGAAGCGGCTCATCGACTTCTCGAAGCCCGTCTGCCTGATGATGATGGCGGTGCTGCACTTCGTCGGGCCGGACGACGACCCGATCGGCCTGCTCAAGGCGTACCGGGACAAGCTCGCGCCCGGGAGCTGGCTCGCGATCTCGCAGATGAGCGAGGGCGACGGGACCGGCGAGACCCTGGCCGGGCTGCGCTGGTTCGTCGAGCAGTACCGCAAGACGAGCAACCCGGTGTGGCTGCGCGACCGCGAGGAGATCGAGCCGCTGTTCGGCGACTGGCCGCTGCTCGAACCGGGCATCGTGCACCTGCCGGACTGGCGGCCCGACCGGAAGCTGAACGCGCTGGAGGCGGAGGCCCGCCCGTACGCGTGGTGCGGTATCGGAGTGAAGCCAGGCCGCTGACCTGCGGTTTCCCTGATCGCTGTGGGCGAACGCACCATCGGAAACAAACGCACCCATCGGAGAGTTGAGCTAGGCAGACTCAACTACACGAGGAGTGCACATGTCCGACACCCGCCTCCTGCCCGTGCTCCCGCTCGATGACGACGTCGTGCTGCCGGGCATGGTCGTCCCGCTCGACCTCACCGACACCGAGACGCGAGCCGCGGTGGAGTCCGCCCAGGCCAACACGCCCAGCCAGGCGTCGTTCCCCGGCATCCGGTCGACCGGCACCGCCAAGGCCGAGGTCCTCATCGTCCCGCGCGTCCACGGCGAATACGCCGAGTTCGGCACCGTCGCGACGGTCGAGCGCATCGGCCGCGTGCCCGGCGGCAAGGCCGCCGTCCTGCTGCGCGGCACCTCCCGCGCGGTCGTCGGCCGGATGGCCGACGGACCCGGCGCCGCCCGCTGGGTGCACGCCGAAGACGCCACCGAGACCACGGACGACCGGACCGCGCAGCTCGCGGCCGAGTACAAGGCCGTCGTCATCTCGGTCCTCCAGCAGCGCGGCGGCTGGCAGCTGATCGACGCCGTCCAGCAGGTCGAAGACCCCTCGGCGGTCGCCGACCTGTCCGGCAACGCGCCGTACCTCGACACCGAGCAGAAGCTCGAGCTGCTGACCGCGCTCGACGTCAGCGCACGCCTGGAGAAGGCGCTCGAGTGGAGCAAGGAGCACCTCGCCGAGCTCGAGGTGACCGACACGATCCGCAAGGACGTCGCCGAGGGCATGGAGAAGCAGCAGAAGGAGTTCCTGCTGCGCCGCCAGCTCGAGGCCATCCGCAAGGAGCTCGGCGAGCTCGACGGCACCACTGACGAGACGGACTACCGCGCCCGCGTCGAAGGCGCCGAACTGCCTGACGCCGTCAAGAAGGCCGCGCTGGCCGAGGTGGACAAGCTGGACCGCACGTCCGAGCAGTCCCCCGAGGGCGGCTGGATCCGCACCTGGCTGGACACCGTCCTGGAGCTGCCCTGGAACGAGCGCACCGAGGACAGTTACGACATCGCCGCGGCGCGGGCCGTGCTGGACGCCGACCACGCCGGCCTCGACGACGTCAAGGAACGCATCATCGAGTACTTGGCCGTGCGCAAGCGTCGCGCGGAATCGGGTCTCGGCCCGGTCGGCGGACGCCGGTCCGGCGCCGTGCTCGCCCTCGCGGGCCCTCCCGGGGTCGGCAAGACGTCGCTGGGTGAGTCCGTCGCGAAGGCGATGGGCCGCAAGTTCGTGCGGGTCGCCCTGGGCGGCATCCGCGACGAGGCGGAGATCCGCGGCCACCGCCGCACCTACGTCGGCGCGCTGCCCGGCCGGATCGTCCGTGCCATCAAGGAAGCCGGCTCGATGAACCCGGTCGTGCTGCTCGACGAGATCGACAAGGTCGGCGCCGACTACCGCGGCGACCCGACGGCGGCGCTGCTCGAAGTGCTGGACCCGGAGCAGAACCACACGTTCCGCGACCACTACCTCGAGGTCGAGCTGGACCTGTCCGACGTCGTGTTCCTGGCGACGGCCAACGCGCTCGAGACCATCCCCGGCCCGCTGCTGGACCGCATGGAGCTCGTCACGCTGGACGGCTACACCGAGCACGAGAAGGTCACCATCGCCCGCGACCACCTGCTCCCCCGCGAGCTGGAGCGAGCCGGCCTGGCCACGGCGGACGTGGTGCTGACGGACGCCGCGTTCAGCCGGATCGCGGCCGAGTACACCCGCGAGGCGGGCGTGCGCGACGTGAACCGGACCATCGCGAAGGTGCTGCGGAAGATCGCGACCAAGGTGGCCTTGGACGAGGTCGCGTTGCCGCTGTCGATCGACGCTCCCGACCTTCCGGACTACCTGGGCCGCCCGCGGCACGTGCCGGAGTCGTCGCTGCCCGCGTCGACCCAGCGGACCGCGACCCCGGGTGTGGCGACGGGCCTGGCGGTGACGGGTGCCGGCGGTGACGTCCTGTACATCGAGGCGTCGCTGGCGGACAAGGAGTCCGGCGCGTCCGGGCTGCAGCTGACCGGCCAGCTCGGCGACGTGATGAAGGAGTCGGTGCAGATCGCGCTGTCCTACCTGCGGTCGCACGGCGCGGAGCTGGAGCTCCCGGTGGGCGACCTGCGCGAGCGCGGCATCCACGTCCACGTCCCGGCGGGCGCGGTCCCGAAGGACGGACCGTCGGCGGGCGTGACGATGACGACGGCGCTGGCATCGCTGCTCTCGGGCCGGGTGGTCCGCGCGGACGTGGCGATGACGGGCGAGGTGTCCCTGACCGGCCGAGTGCTCCCGATCGGCGGCGTGAAGCAGAAGCTGCTGGCGGCCCACCGGGCAGGCATGAAGACGGTGATCATCCCCCAGCGCAACGAGCCGGACCTGGACGACGTCCCGGCCGAGGTGCTCGCCCAGCTGGACGTCCACGCGGTGGCGAACGTCCGCGAGGTCTTGGACCTCGCCTTGACGCCGGCTTCGATGCCGGTTTCCCAGGCGGCGTAACCCCGAACGCCGCCCCCCGGACGGCCGGTTTCCCTCTCCCCCAAGGGAAGCCGGCCGTTCTCCCCACAAAAAAGGCCCCGTGATCTGAACTCGGATCACGGGGCCTTGACTGTGGCGGGTGAGGGATTCGAACCCCCGTAGGCGTAAGCCAACTGGTTTACAGCCAGTCCCCTTTGGCCACTCGGGTAACCCGCCAAGACCGGTCGTACCGGCCGGAAAGAAGCTTACCCAACGGCTCCCGGTGAGGGTCAACCGGGATACCCGGGGCTAGGCTGGGTGGCCCCTGACTAGCGAGTACGAGGTGTGAGGACACGTGGCGGATCCCTCTTTCGACGTCGTGAGCAAGGTCGACCGCCAGGAGGTCGACAACGCGCTGAACCAGGCGAGCAAGGAGCTGGGCACGCGCTTCGACTTCCGCGGCACGGGCACGACGATCAACTGGTCCGGCGAGGAAGCGATCGCGATCGAGTCCGAGACGGAGGAGCGCGCGCTGGCCGCGGTCGAGGTGTTCAAGGAGAAGCTGATCAAGCGCAGCATCTCGTTGAAGGCGTTCGAAGCGGACGAGCCGGCCCTGTCGGGCAAGATCTACAAGCTCGGCGGCAAGATCATCCAGGGCATCGCCTCGGACAAGGCGAAGCAGATCGCCAAGTTCATCCGCGACGAGGGCCCGAAGGGCGTCCAGGCCCAGATCCAGGGCGACCAGCTGCGGGTGTCGGGCAAGAAGAAGGACCAGCTGCAGGACGTGATCGCCCTGCTGAAGGGCAAGGACTTCGAGATCGCGCTGCAGTTCACCAACTACCGGTGACTTATCGTCGTTGACCTGCGGGTATCTGGTTTCAGGTGCCCGTGGGTACAACGGCGGGCGGGCGGGCCTGCGGATCCGCATCTTCAGCACGGCCGACGTGGACGCCGTGCTCCAGCGAGCCGAGCCCGGATCGACCCTGCGCGACTCGCCCGCGATGCCGCGGCGCCTCGGGCTCTCCTCGGTTGATCTCCCTAGAGGATCAAGGTGGCCGCCCGGTTCGGGTAAGCGGGCGATCCGAGAAGAGATGTCCTCGCCGGACGGGCAGGTCTCCGAGATGGCCGGCGGGGCTCGTACGTTGCGTCCGTGGGTGACCAGACGGCATCTCGTCGACCTCCCAGAGGGCTATCACGCCGCGGCAAGGGGCAGTTTCGGAGCTTGGTCACGGTCGGCGCGAAGGTGCCCCTTGACCCGGCGTGATCGGGCTGCGCCAGGTCGACGAGATGCCGAGAGGCCACCCACTAGTCAAAGTGGAGGGTCAACAACCCCGCGACGCCCGCTCAGGACGGTGTCACCGTCCAGCCGGCCTCATACCCGTCCACCCGCAGGTAAGCCGGCCCCCGGACCTCCTTCTCCACGTCCACGTCCCCGATCTCGTTGACCAGCAGGTCCTTGAAATCCTCCGCATGCACCCACAGCGCGACGTTCCCTCGGGTCTTCGCCGTGAACTTGACCTTCGCGATCCCCTCCGGGATGCGCAAAACCGCGTCACCCTTACCCGACGAGGGCGCGCCCGGTGCCGCCGTCGGAACGCTCCGGTGATCCGCGATCGTTGCCGTCCACGCCGCGTTCGCGAGGACCGTGATCTTCGTCGTCGGGCGGTCCGGGTCCGTGTTGAGCCACGTGGTGCCCTTGTACTTGCCGATCGCGTTGACCAGGCTGAACTCGCCGCCGTCGGTGCTGATGATCACGTTCGCCGAGCACTTCGGGCAGTCGAACGTGAAGAAGCCCAGCTGGTCCGCCGGCCACGTCACGTCGAACTGGCCCTCGCCCTTGCCCGTGTGCGTCTCCGTCGGTACGTCGCGCACCGCCGGGGCCGCGGACGTCGTGGGCGGCTGCGGCACTGAAGCCGACTCTGACGTCGGCGCCCCGACGATCGTGCCGAACCCCGTGTCCGGTGCGCACGCCGATACCAACGCCACCAGCAGCAGGCAGGACAGCCGGAGCTTCATCGTTCCCCCTCGGGGCCACCAACCGGCCCCCTGGTGATCTTTCGGCGGCCTTTGCCGGAGCGTTACGTAACCGGTCACCCGAAAGCGCTCAGCAGCTCCCTCGAACGCGCGAATGCCCGTGTGACTGTCCACGAAGGACCGGGCCCGCGTGCTGTAATCGCGCGGTCACCGCTTGGAGAGGGTCAGGATGCGCCGTTCGCTCGCCTTCGTGCTGTCACTCATCGTGATCTGCGCGACACTGACCCCCGCGAGCGCCGCCGAGCGCAAGCTGCTGCTGCCCGGCCTCGGCTCCTACGCACGCCTGGTCCGGCTCGACCACTCGATCTTCGGCCGCGGGCACATCATCGCCGCGCTGACCAGCGAAGACTCCAGCGGCAAGTTCACGCCCGTCCTGGAGAGCACCGACGAGGGCGCGACGTTCCACCAGATCGGCGCCATCCACGACCCCGACGGCCGGTACGGCATGTGCTGCGGCACCCTCTACGAACTGCCGCAGCGGGTCGGGCGGCTCCGCGCGGGCACCCTGCTCTGGGCCGCTTCCTACCGGCAGGACGCCGGGGCGCAGCGGCGCGTCGGGATCAAGGTCTGGGCCAGCAAGGACGGCGGCCGCTCGTGGGTCTTCCTGTCCGAGGCCGCGCGCTCACACAACATCGACGGCGTCTGGGAGCCCGAGTTCACCATCGACGCCGGCGGCACGCTCTGGCTCCACTTCGCCGACGAGACGCAGGCACCGAAGTACGCGCAGGTCCTCAACCGCGTCGCCTCGACCGACGGCGTGAACTGGGGCACCAAGCAGCTCACCCTGGCCATCCCGCCGGACCGGGTCCGGCCCGGCATGCCGATCATCCGAAGGCTGCCCGACGGCCGCTACTACTTCGCCTACGAGATCTGCAACTTCCGCGACCGCTATTGCGACCCGTACTTCAAGATCTCGCCCGACGGCGCCAACTGGGGCAGCCCCACCGACCCCGGTACGCGCGTCAACACCGCGAACGGCAACTACTTCCAGCACGCGCAGACGATCACGCTCTTCCCCGGCGGCCCCAACGGCGTCCGGATCGTCATGGTCGGGCAGATCTACACCAACGCGAAGGGCCAGCCGCAGCCGAAGAACGGCCAGGTGCTGCTGGCGAACGACAACTTCGGCAGCGGCAACTGGTACGAGCTGCCCGCCCCGGTGCACATCACCGGCATCTACAACAACTTCTGCCCGAACTACTCCTCGACGGTGCTGCCGGTCGACGACGGCAAGAACGTGCTCGAGATCGCCACCGAGTGGCTCAACGGCCGCTGCGCCGCGTACTTCGGCAAGGGACCGGCCTTCTGACGCCGGGCCCTGCCCGTAGGGTGGCGGGGTCTTGGCCGCGGAGAGGGAGGCAGTCCATGAAGGGCATCGTGCTGGCCGGAGGCAGCGGGACACGCCTGCACCCGATCACCCAGGCGGTGTCGAAGCAGCTGCTGCCGGTCTACGACAAACCGATGGTCTACTACCCGATCTCGGTGCTGATGCTGGCCGGGATCCGCGAGATCCTCGTCATCTCCACCCCCGCCGACCTGCCGATGTTCCGCAAGCTGCTCGGCAACGGCGACCAGTTCGGCGTCTCGTTCTCCTACGCCGAGCAGCCCAGCCCGAACGGACTGGCCGAGGCCTTCGTGATCGGCGCGGACTTCATCGGCGACGACGACGTGGCGCTCGTGCTCGGCGACAACATCTTCTACGGCCAGGGCTTCTCCGGCCGCCTGCAGCAGGCCGTGCGCGACCTCGACGGCTGCGTCCTGTTCGGCTACCCGGTGAAGGACCCCGAGCGCTACGGCGTCGGCGAGGTCGACGCGGCCGGCAAGCTGGTCTCCATCGAGGAGAAGCCCGCGAAGCCGCGCTCGAACAAGGCGATCACCGGGCTGTACCTCTACGACAACGAGGTCGTCGACATCGCCGGCGCGTTGACGCCGTCGGCTCGCGGCGAGCTCGAGATCACCGACGTCAACCTCACGTACGTGCGCCAGGACCGGGCGGCGCTGGTCGACCTCGGCCGCGGCTTCGCCTGGCTCGACACCGGCACGCACGACTCGCTGCTCGAAGCCGGCCAGTTCGTGCAGGTGCTGGAGCACCGCACCGGCGTGCGCATCGCGTGCCTCGAGGAGATCGCGCTGCGGATGGGCTTCATCACCGCCGAAGAGTGCTACGCGCTGGGCGAGAAGCTGGCGAAGTCCGGCTACGGCGACTACGTGAAGGCAGTCGCCGCGGCCGCGGGAGCTTCGGTCTAGAACAGCTGCTCGCGCAGTGTCGGCCCGGCGTACTCGGTGCGGAACACCCCGCGTTCCTGCAGGTGGGGGACGACTTTGTCGACGAACTCGTCGAGCCCGCCCGGGGTCAGGTGCGGCACCAGGACGAACCCGTCGGCCGCGTCGGACTGCACGTACTCGTCGATCGTCGAAGCGACCGTGGACGGCGTGCCGACGAACTGCTGGCGCGCGGTGACCTCGATCACCAGCTCGCGGATCGAGAGCTTCTTCTCCTCCGCGAGCGCCCGCCACTTGCGTGCCACCTGCGCAGGATCCTTCTCGTGCCGCACGCGGCCCCAGGTCAGCGGCTCGGCGGCCGGGTCGGGGTCGACCTCCGGCAGCGGCCCGTCGACGTCGTAGTCCGACAGGTCTCGGCTCCAGACCTGCTCGAGGAACTGGATCGCGGTCGCCGGCCGGACCTGCTGGAGCCGGATCTCGCGCGCGTACTCTTCGGCTTCGGCGTCGGTGTCGCCGAGGACGAACGTCGCGGCCGGCATGATCAGCAGCTCGCCGTGCTCTCGGCCGTACGCGGCCAGCCGCCGCTTGACGTCGTGGAAGAACGCCTGGCCGTCTTCGAGGGTGCCGTGGCGGCTGAAGATGACGTCGGCGGCTTTCGCGGCGAACTCGCGGCCTTCGTCGGAGTCGCCGGCCTGGATGACGATCGGCTGCCCCTGCGGCGTGCGCGGCAGCGTGAACTCGCCGTGGATGTCGAACTGCGGTCCACTGTGGACGAACTTGCCGGGGTCGCGGGCGAAGACGCCGTTCTCCTTGTCCCCCACCAGAGTGCCGGGCTGCCAGCTGTCCCACAGCTCGCGCACGGTGGCCAGGAACTCCTCGGCTCGCGCGTAGCGGTCCTCGCGCTTGAGGAAGCCGCCGCGGCGGAAGTTCTCGCCGGTCCACGCGTCCGGCGACGTCACGACGTTCCACGCCGCGCGCCCGCCGGAGAGGTGGTCGATGCTCGCGACCTGGCGGGCGACCTCGTAGGGCTCGTTGAACGTCGAGGACAGCGTCCCGGCCAGCCCGAGGTGCGTGGTGACGGCGGAGAGCGCGGCCAGCACGGTGGTCGTGTTGGGGCGCCCGACGACGTCGGAGTCGAGGATCTTGCCGGCGTGCTCGCGCAGCCGCAGGCCTTCGGCGAGGAAGAGGAAGTCGAACTTGCCGCGCTCGGCCGTGCGCGCGAGGTGCTCGAAGGACGCGAAGTCGATCTGGCTGCCCGACGCGGGATCGCTCCACACCGTCGTGTTGTTGACGCCGGGGAAGTGCGCGGCGAGCTTGATCTGCTTGGTCATCTCAGGCTCCCGGGGTGACGGCGTAGGCGTTGACGGCCCGGCCGAGGCCGAGGTGGTCGCGCAGCGTCGTGCCGCGGTAGCCGGTCCGGAAGGCGCCGGCCGCCCGCAGCGCCGGGACGACTTCGCCGGCGAGCAGGTCGAGGTCGTCGGGCAGGACGGCGGGCCGCAGGTGGAACCCGGCGACGCCGGTCTCGGCGGCCCAGCGGGGCAGCTCGGCGGCCAGCTGCGCGGGGGTGCCGACGAACGACAGGCCGACGGGCTCGAACGGGACCAGGGCGTCCAGCTCGTGCTGCCGGTCGCGGGCGCCCTGCTCGGTCTCGGCGAGCACGATCGACACCGTCGCGAGGACCTTGGCACCGGGGAACCGGGCGGCCGCGGCACTCACGGCGTCGAGGTGGTCGGCGCGGGTGATCACCAGGTCGGCGCCGACCGCGTGCGGCGAGTCGCCGTAGACCGCGGTCACCGGGTGGCCCTGCGGCGGGCGCGGGGTGATCGACGGGCCCTTCACGCTGAAGAAGCGGCCCTCGAAGTCGACGTAGTGCAGCTTGTCGCGGTCGATGAACCGGCCGGTGGCGGCGTCGCGGATGATCGCGCCGTCCTCCCAGCTGTCCCACAGCCTGGTGATGACGTCGACGACCTCGGCGGTCTCGGCCTCCGCGTCCTGGGGTGAAGGAGCCGGGCGACGGCCGAAGTGCGCGGCCTCGGAGGCGGTCAAGGACGGGACCGCGAGCACGCCGGCGCGGCCGCGGCTCGCGTAGTCCAGGGTCGCCACCGACGTCGAGACGTGGAACGGCTCGGTGTGCGTGGTGGTGACCGTCGGGACCAGGCCGATCCGGCTGGTCGCGGGCGCGATGGCCGACAGCGTGAGCAGAGCGTCGAGCCGCCCGCGCACGACGCCCTCGCCGCCGGACTGCAGCGCCAGCGAGTCGTCGAGGGTCACGAAGTCGAGCGAAGCGGCTTCGGCCAGCTTCGCGTACTTCAGGTTGTGGCCGGAGGTGAACAGCGCGGCGGGTTCGGCCGCGGACACCCGCCAGGCGGCCGGGTGGAACCCGGCCCCGTCGATGGCGACGCCCAGATGCAGCTCTGCGGAGACCATGCCCTGAGAACTTCTGGGACGAAACCCGGATTCCCGCTCCCACCAGCTGGGATCAGAACCGGCGCCGGGCCATCTCTTCGAGCCGCGCGATGCGGTCGGCGATCGGCGGGTGCGTCGAGAACAGCTTGCTCAGGCCCTCGCCCGGCCGGAACGGGTTCGCGATCATCAGGTGCGACTGCGACACGAGCTGCGGCTCGGCGACCAGCGGCCGCGCCCGCGTCCCGGCCTCCAGCTTGCGCAGCGCCGAGGCCAGGCCCAGCGGGTCGCCGGTCAGCTCGGCGCCGGACGCGTCGGCCTGGTACTCCCGCGACCGGCTCACACCCATCCGGATGACGGCCGCCGCGATGGGCCCGACGAAGATCAGCATCAGGCTGACCAGCGGGCTGCCGTCGCGGTTGTTGCCGCCGAAGAACAGCGCGATGTTCGCGAGCACGCTGATCACGCTGGCCAGCGCGCCGGCGACGCACGAGATGAGGATGTCGCGGTTGTAGACGTGGGACAGCTCGTGGCCGAGCACGGCCCGCAGCTCGCGCTCGTCCAGCAGGTCGAGGATGCCGGTGGTGCAGCAGACGGCCGCGTGGCGCGGGCTGCGGCCGGTCGCGAACGCGTTGGGCGCGACGGTCGGGCTGAGGTAGAGCTGCGGCATCGGCTGGCGGGCGACGTGCGCGAGCTCGCGCACGATCCGGTACATCGCCGGCTGCTCGACCTCGGACACCGGCCGCGCGTGCATCGCGCGCAGCGCCAGCTTGTCCGAGTTGAAGTACGCGAAGGCGTTCATCCCGAGCGCGACGACCAGGCCGATGACCAGGGCGCCGCGGCCGAACAGGCCGCTGATCGCGATGATGATCGCCGACAGCAGACCGAGCAGCATCGCCGTCTTCAGTCCGTTCTGGTGCCCGTGCACGCGCTCGCCTCCGTCCGCTCTGGAAGTGGGTTACCCACAGGAAACAACGCGATCGGGGGACGCGAAGTTCCTTCACGTGATGATCGCGCGGGTTAGGCTCGGGAGGCGAGTCGATCACGAGCGGAGGCGCGGATGCGAGGTCGCCCGATAGGCCGGCGGACCCTGTTCGCCCTGGTCACGGCCGGTGCCGGCGCACTGGTCCTACCCGGGGTCGCGCGGGCGGAGGACGTCCGGTCGATCGAGCTCGGCGGGGCGCCCACCGCGGTCACGGTGAACCCGGTCACCGGGCTCGCGTACGTCACGGATCCCCAGGCCGGGACGCTCACGGTCATCGACCCGCGCACCGCCGCGGCCGGTGCGGTGATCAGCGTCGGCGGCGCCCCCGGTGACGTCGCGGTGGACACGGCGACCAACCGGATCTACGTCGCGAACCCGCCGGCGGGCACCGTCGTGGTGCTCGACGGCCGCACCCACGACCTGGTGAGCGTGATCGGCGCGGGGGCCGGCGCGTCCGCGCTGGCCGTGGACGAGCAGGCCAACCGCGTCTACGCGGCCAGCGGCGGCACCGGCACGCTCGCCGTGCTCGACGGCGTCAGCTGCACGCTCGCCGCGCTCGTGCCGGGCCCGAAGCCGAGCCTCGGCGGGGTCGCGGTCGACCCCGGCCGCAAGCTGGCCTACTGCACCAGCACCGGCACGGACTCCCTGGAGGTGTTCTCCATCGACACCGGGAAGTTCGTCGCCAGCGTGAAGGTCGGGGCGCGGCCGACCGCCGTCGCGGTGCACGCCGGGAGCGGTTCGGTGTACGTGGCCAACTCCGGCATCCACCACATGTCCATTGTGGACGCGGCGACGCACACCGAGCGCAAGACCGTGTTGCTGCGCAGCGAATCCTCCGCGCTGGCCGTGCACCAGGGCACGAACACCGTGTACACCAACGGCGGCCAGAACGGGGTGAGCCGGATCGACGGCGCGAGCGGGACGCTGACCGGCGAGCTGTCGCTGGGCGTCAACCCCGGCGACGTCGCGGTCGACCAGCGCACGCGCACGGTGTTCGTCACGGATCCCTTGCACGGCAGGGTTTCCCTCATCCGGGATTTCTGAGCACCCGGCTGGGGTAACTCCAGGTATACGGTCGGAGACTATGAAACTCGGACTGCAGATCCCCGACTTCACCTGGCCGAACGGGGCGTCCGCGCTGGGCGCCGAACTGGCCGCCGTCGTCCGCACCGCCGACGACGCGGGCTTCGACTCCATCGCCGTGATGGACCACTTCTTCCAGATCGGCGGGGTCGGTCCCGTCGAGAACGACATGCTCGAGGCGTACACGACCCTCGGCTTCATCGCCGCGCACACCCAGCGCGCCAAGCTGCTGACCGTCGTCACCGGCGTCCTCTACCGCCACCCGGGCCTGCTGGCCAAGGCGATCACGACGCTGGACGTGCTGTCCGGCGGCCGCGCGGTCCTCGGCATCGGCGCGGGCTGGAACGAGGAGGAGTCGAAGGGTCTCGGCTTCCCGTTCCCGCCCGTTTCCGAGCGGTTCGAACTGCTGGAAGAGAACTTGCAGTACGTGCTGCAAATGTGGGCCGACGGCGACGAGCCGTTCAAGAGCAAGCACTTCGACGCCGAACGGCTGCTGAACGTGCCGCAGGCGCTGCAGAAGCCGCGTCCGCTCATCATGATCGGCGGCGGCGGCGAGAAGAAGACGCTGAAGCTCGTCGCGAAGTACGCCGACGCGTGCAACCTGTTCAACAGCCCGGAGCTGGAGCACAAGCTCGACGTGCTCCGGCGGCACTGCGACGAGCAGGGCCGTGACTACGACTCGATCGTCAAGACCGTCTACCACATCCTCGACGTCGGCGAGACGGGCGAGAAGTCCGGCGAGCTGCTGAAGGAGCTGGAGCGGCTGAACGGGCTCGGCATCCACGTCGCCCTCGGCATGGTCCCGAACGTCCACAACCCGGCGGTGCTGGAGAAGTTCGGCACCGACGTCATCCCGGCCGCCGACAAGCTCGGCTGAGCAACTCGCGATCGGCAAGTTGCCCGAGCCCTCTCCGCCGCCACCCGGCGGAGGGGGCTCAGCCGTCCTTGGCGACGACGCGGGTCAGCGCCGCGACACCGATGCCGACGACGGCCAGCACGATCCCCGCCACCAGCCAGCCAACCAGCGCCAGCACCACGCCGGTCGCCGCGAACAGGGCGAACTCCACCAGGAAGCGGGCCGGTTCCGGCAGCCGGCGGCTCGCCCGCGGGGCGATGAACAGGCCCCAGATCGCGGCTGCGACCACGGGCAGCAGGACCGCGTCGACGATCGCCAGCGCCACCCCGCTGCCGAGCTGGGTGCCGGCCAGCGCGAGGCCGCCCAGCAGGGCCAGCTCCGTCAGGAAGCGGACCGTCAGCACCACGCCCGCGATCCCGCTCAGGCGGGGAGTCGGCTCCGGAGTCATCGCGCCAGCCTAGGGCCCAGGTCCACTGTGGACGTTACGGATCCGGACCGGCACCGTCCGTGATCTCGGACACACGTCACCCGCCCGGCGTGGTGATGTTGCGGTTCCGAATCGGTCCACCAGGCCACCACGCGTCGCTGTAACGAGGATCCACCCCTGCTCGACGTGTTAAGCGCAGATCGCGACCGCTGAGCCAAGGAGCCTGGTAGATGACCACATGTCGACTCTGCGGTTCGACAAACACGGCCAGCGTGGTGGACCTCGGGGCCACTCCCCCGTGTGAGCGATTCTTGACCGCCGAACAGCTCGACGAGCCGGAAGCCACCTTCCCGCTCCACCTCATGGTGTGCACCGAGTGCTGGCTCGCCCAGATCCCCCCGCTGATCGATCCTGACGACACCTTCACCGAGTACGCGTACTTCTCGTCGTTCTCGACGTCGTGGGTCGAGCACGCGAAGCGGTTCGTCGACGGCTCGGTCGAACGGCTGGGGCTCGACGAGAAGTCGTTCGTCGTCGAGGTCGCCAGCAACGACGGTTACCTGCTCAAGCACGTCGTCGGGCACGGCATCCGGTGTCTGGGTGTCGAACCTTCGGTGAACGTCGGGCAGGCCGCGCGGGACGCCGGCGTGCCCACCCTGACGGCCTTCCTCTCCGAGGAGACCGGCCGGCAGGTGCGCGAGGAGCACGGCCCGGCCGACCTGGTCGCCGCGAACAACGTCTACGCGCACATCCCCGACGTCCTCGGCTTCACGAAGGGCCTGCGCGCGCTCGTCGCCGACGACGGCTGGGTCTCCATCGAGGTCCAGCACCTGCTCACGCTGATCGAGAAGAACCAGTACGACACGATCTACCACGAGCACTTCCAGTACTACACGGTCGAATCCGCGCGCCGGGCCCTCGCGACCGGCGGCCTGACCGTGGTCGACGTCGAGCTGGTGCCGACGCACGGCGGCTCGATCCGGCTCTGGGCGCGTCCCGACGAGGTCGCGGGCGAGCCCAGCGAGCGGATGACCGACGTCCTGGAGCGCGAAAAGGCGGCCGGGCTGCACGAGCTGTCCGGGTACACCGAGTTCGCCGAGCGCGTCACCCGCGTGCGGCTGGACCTGCTGAAGTTCCTCATCGAGGCGCGCAACGACGGGAAGACCGTCGTCGGCTACGGCGCCCCGGGCAAGGGCAACACCCTGCTGAACCACTGCGGCATCCGGACGGACCTGCTGCAGTACACGGTCGATCGCAACCCGTACAAGCACGGCCGGTTCACCCCGGGCACCCGGATCCCGGTGCTGCCGCCGGAGCGGATCGAAGCCGACCGGCCCGACTACGTGCTCGTCCTCCCGTGGAACCTCCGGGAGGAACTGACCGAACAGCTGTCGTTCGTGGGTGAGTGGGGCGGAAAGCTCGTGTTCCCCATCCCCCGCCTGGAAATCGTCGAGGTGCAGTGAAGTGAAGGTCGTTCTCTTCTGCGGTGGCTACGGGATGCGGATGCGCAACGGCGCGGCCGACGACGTCCCGAAGCCGATGGCGATGGTCGGGCCGAGACCGCTCATCTGGCACGTGATGCGCTACTACGCGCATTTCGGCCACACGGAGTTCATCCTGTGCCTCGGCTACGGCGCGGCGCACATCAAGAACTTCTTCCTGAACTACCAGGAAACCATTTCCAACGACTTCGTCCTGCGCAACGGGCAGCCCGAACTGCTGTCGACCGACATCGCCGACTGGACGATCACGTTCGTGCAGACCGGCATCGAGTCGCCGATCGGTGAGCGCCTGCGCCGCGTGCGCGACTACCTCGACGGCGACGAGATGTTCCTCGCGAACTACGCCGACGTCCTGTCCGACGTCCCGCTGCCCGACATGATCGAGCGGTTCTCGAACACCGACGCGGGCGCGTCGATGATGGTCGTCCCGCCGCAGTCGTCGTTCCACTGCGTCGAGATGGACGAAGGCGGCATGGTCGGGTCGATCACCGCGGTCAGCGAGATGCCGCTGTGGGAGAACGGCGGGTACTTCGTGCTCCGCCAGGAGGTCTTCGACCACATCCCGGAGAACGGTGACCTGGTCGCCGACGGCTGCGGCGAGCTGGCCAAGCGCGGCCGGCTGCTGGCGTACCCGTACCGCGGGTTCTGGAAGCCGACCGACACGGTCAAGGAGCGCGCTGCGCTCGACGACGCCTACACGCACGGCAAGAAGCCCTGGGCGCTCTGGGAGCAGCCCGTCGCGAGCACCGCGTGATCGGGCTCCGGCCGGGACGGCTCGGCGGCGTCGTCGCCCTCGGCGCGCACTGCGACGACATCGCGATCGGCGCCGGTGGCACCCTGCTGACGCTGTGCGCGTCGCGGCCGGGCCTGAAGGTGGACGCCCTGATCCTCTCCGGCGGCGGCACGCCCCGCGAGGACGAGGAGCGGACGGCGCTGGCGGCGTTCTGCCCGGGCGCCGAGCTCGACGTGACGGTGCTCAAGCTGCCGGACGGGCGGTTCCCGGCGCACTGGGAAGAGGCCAAGAACGCGCTGGAGGAGCTGCGGCGGCGGACCGACCCGGACGTCATCCTGGCGCCCCGGACCGACGACGCCCACCAGGACCACCGCGGGCTCGCCAAGCTGGTGCCGACGACGTTCCGCGACCACCTGGCGCTGGGCTACGAGATCGTCAAGTGGGACGGCGACCTCGGGGCCCCTTCGGTGTACCAGCCGCTCGACGACGACGTCGCCGAGTCGAAGGTCCGGTTGCTGCAGGAGCACTACGCGTCGCAGCGGCACCGCGGCTGGTACGACCGCGAAGCGTTCCTCGGCCTGGCGCGGATCCGCGGGATCGAAGCGGCCACGAAGTACGCCGAAGCGTTTTTCGTCAAGAAACTCACTCTCGATCTGAAGGGCTGATCCGATGCGGGTGTTGCTGACGGGGCACAAGGGCTACCTGGGGACGGTGATGGCCCCGGTGCTCGCCGCCGCCGGTCACGAGGTCGCCGGCCTCGACTCGGGCCTGTTCGAGGACTGCCTGCTCGGGCCCGCGCCGGCCGACCCGGCCGGGGTGGCCGTCGACCTGCGCGACGTCACCGTCTCGCACTTGGAGGGCTTCGACGCGGTCATCCACCTCGCCGCGCTGTCGAACGACCCTCTCGGCTCGCTCGCGCCGGAGCTGACCTACGACATCAACCACCACGCGTCGGTGAAGCTCGCGAAGCTGGCGAAGGAGGCCGGCGTCGGGCGGTACCTCTACGCGTCGACCTGCTCGGTGTACGGCGCGGGCGGTGCCAACCTCGTCAACGAGGACGCGCCGCTGAAGCCCGTGACGCCGTACGCCGAGTCGAAGGTGCGCGTCGAGGCCGACGTCCACGAGCTCGCCGACGACGACTTCACCCCGGTCTACATGCGCAACGCAACGGCGTTCGGCTACTCGCCCCGGCTGCGCGGCGACATCGTGCTGAACAACCTGACCGCGCACGCGCACCTGTCCGGCGAGGTGCTGGTGCTCTCCGACGGCACGCCGTGGCGGCCCCTGGTGCACGCCCAGGACATCGCGCGCGCGTTCACGGCCGCGCTGACCGCGCCCAAGGAGGCCGTGCACAACAAGGCCTTCAACATCGGCACCGAGGACAACAACGTCACCGTCGCCGAGATCGCCCAGGAGGTCGTCGAGGCCGTGCCCGGCTCGACGCTGAACATCACCGGCGAGGCGGGCGCCGACCCGCGCTCCTACCGCGTCGACTTCTCGCGCTTCCGCGACGCCATCCCGGGCTTCGCCTGCGAGTGGTCGGTCAAGGACGGCGCCGTCGAGCTCATCGAGGCCTACCGCAAGTTCGGGCTGACCCGGGAGTCGTTCGAGAAGCTGTTCACCCGGCTCGCCTGGCTGAAGAGCGAAGGCGAAGCCGGCCGCATCGACGACACCATGCGGCGGCACTAGTGACGGGCACGCAGCTGCGGTCGGGGGCGGAGCTGCACGCCCTGGTCGAACGGCTGTACCCGATCTGCCGCAGCATCACCGGCGACGGCGTGCGGCAGACCCTGGACATCATCGGCGAGCACATCGCGCTGGAGCGGCACGAGGTCCCGACCGGGACGGCGGTGCTGGACTGGACGATCCCGCAGGAGTGGAACATCCGGGACGCGTACGTCGCGTCGCCGTCGGGTGAGCGCGTCATCGACTTCCAGGAGTCGAACCTGCACGTCGTCGGGTACAGCGTCCCGGTGTCGCGGCGGATGCCGCTGAGCGAGCTGCGGGAGCACCTGCACACGCTGCCGGACCAGCCGTCGTGGGTGCCGTACCGGACCAGCTACTACGCCCCGGCCTGGGGTTTCTGCCTCGCGCAGGAGAAGCTCGACGCGCTGCCCGACGGCGAGTACGACGTCGTCATCGACTCGACCCTGGCCGACGGTTCGCTCACCTACGGCGAGCACGTCGTCCCGGGCCGCGTCACCGACGAGGTCATCGTCTCGTGCCACGTCTGCCACCCGTCGCTGGCCAACGACAACCTGGCCGGCATCGCGGTGGCCGTCTCGCTGGCGCAGCAGCTGGCCGAGTCTCAGCCGCACTACACCTACCGGTTCCTGTTCATGCCGGGGACGATCGGCTCGATCACGTGGCTGGCACGCAACGCCTCGCGGATCGAGAAGGTTCGTCATGGCCTGGTGCTGGCGTGCGCGGGCGACTCGGGACCGTTGACGTACAAGAAGTCCCGCCGCGACGACGCCGAGATCGACCGCGTGCTGCAGCACGTGCTCCGGTCACGCGAGCACCGCGTTGTCGACTTCTCGCCGTATGGCTATGACGAGCGCCAGTTCTGCTCGCCCGGCTTCAACCTCGGCGTCGGGTCCCTGACGCGGACGCCGTACGCGGGCTACCCCGAGTACCACACCTCCGCGGACAACCCGAGTTTCGTTTCGCCGGCGGCCATGGAGGACACGCTCGGCGCACTTCGCGACGCGTTCGGCGTCCTGGACCGCAACCGCCGGTACGTCAACCTCAGCCCGTACGGCGAGCCGCAGCTCGGCAAGCGCGGGCTGTACGACTCGCTCGGCGGCCGCAGCGACGCCAAGGAAGCCCAGATGGCGATGCTCTGGGTGCTCAACCTCTCCGACGGCGAGCACTCGCTCCTCGACATCGCCGAGCGGGCCGGCCTGCCGTTCGACATCGTCGACGTCGCGGCCCGCGCCCTGCACGACGCCGGTCTGGTCAAGGAGTGAGCGCCGTGGCCAACCACCGCCGTGCGCCGCGCTCGATCTTCCGGTCGGGCGCGGTGCGCGCGATGGCCGGACGGTTGAGCTGGGGCCTCGGCGACCAGGCGGTGTCCAGCCTGACCAACTTCGCCGTCGGGCTGTACGTGGCCCGCGAGCTCGGCACGTTCGCGTTCGGCATCTTCAGCCTCGCCTGGGTCACCTACGGCGTGGTGCTGAACGTGTCGCGCGGGCTGGCCACCGACCCGCTGATGGTGCGGTTCAGCGCGGTGCCGGAGGACCGCTGGCGCCTGGGGGTCGCCAGCGCGTCCGGCACCGCGATCGGCGTCGGCTGCGTGACCGGCGTGGTCAGCCTGATCGCCGGGCTGGCCGCGGGCGGCCCGCTCGGCAACGCGTTCGTCGCGCTCGCCGTCGTCCTGCCCGGCCTGCTGCTGCAGGACGCGTGGCGGTTCGCGTTCTTCGCTCGCGGCCAGGGGAAGAAGGCGTTCCTCAACGACGTCGTGTGTGGCGTCGCGCTGATGCCGGCGCTGTTCATCGCCGGCCGGATCGGGACGGTCGTCGCGTTCGTGCTGGCCTGGGGCATCGCGGCCGCGCTCGCCGCGGTCTACGGCTGGTTCCAGACGGGCATCCTCCCGCACCCGCGCGAGCTCGCCGGCTGGCTCCGCACGCAGCGCGACCTGAGTGTCCGGTACCTGATCGAGAACGTCAGCAACAGCGGCGCGTCCCAGCTGCGCGCGTACGGTCTCGGCGCCATCACCGGGATCACCGCCGTCGGCGCGGTCCGCGGTGCCGAGCAGCTGCTCGGCCCGTTCCTGGCCCTGCTCATGGGCCTGTCGCTGGTCACGGTCGCCGAGGGTGCGCGCGTGCTCCAGCGGGCACCGCACCGGCTCAAGCACTTCTGCGTGATCCTCGGCGGCGGGCAGGCCGCCGCCGCGCTGTGCTGGGGCCTCGGCCTGCTGCTACTCCTGCCCGACAGCGCCGGCCGCTGGGTGATGGGTGACGTGTGGGACTCGTCGTCCCCGCTGATCCTCCCGGTCACCCTCGCCGTGGTCGGCGCGAGCATCGCCACTGGCGCGGCCGCCGGGCTCCGTGCCCTCGGCGCCGCCCCGCGGAGCCTGCGGTCGCAGCTGATCGCCTCCCTGTTCTACGTCACGTTCGGCATCACCGGTGCCTTCCTCGGCGGTGCGGCCGGGTCCGCCTGGGGTGTCGCGACCGCGACGCTCACCGGGTCGATCGTCTGGTGGTGGCAGCTGCGGCTCGGGCTGCGCGACTACGTGCCGCCGGCCCCGGACGACCCCGGGTTCGACGCGCCCACGATCGTCTTCGCCCCGCTCAGGGAAACGATCAACGAAACCACCGTGGTCTTCGAGCCGATCAAAGAGCCGATCAAGGAATGAGGACTCCATGACCACCGTCCCGCGGCTGAGCCTCGGCCTCCCGGTGTACAACGGCGAGGAGTACCTCGCCGAGTCGCTGGACGCCCTGCTCGGCCAGACCTACGAAGACTTCGAGCTGATCATCTCGGACAACGCGTCCACGGACGGCACCGACGAGATCTGCCGCCGCTACGCCGAGAAGGACTCCCGGATCCGCTACGTCCGGCAGCCGAAGAACATCGGAGCGACCCCGAACCACAACTACGTGTTCGACGTGTCCCGCACCGAGCTCTTCAAGTGGGTCTCCCACGACGACCTCTACGCCCGCGACCTGCTCAAGCGGTGCATCGAGGCCCTCGACGAGCGCCCCGAGATCATGCTGGCCCACTGCGACCAGGCGATCATCGACGGCGACGGCCGCATCGTCCAGCCGCTCCAGTACACGCTGAACACCGCGTCCCCGCACGCCCCGGACCGCTTCCGCAGCATCCTGTTCGAGCCCGGCGGCGACGACTTCTACGGCGTCATCCGCACCGACGTCCTCCGCCGCGTGAAGCCGCTCGACAGCTACCACCACGCCGACCGGACCTACTCCGCGGAGATGGCCCTGCACGGTGCGTTCCACCAGGTGCCCGAGCTGCTCTACTTCCGCCGCGACCACCCGGGCCGCGCGGAACGGGCCAACCCGACCATCCGGAGCCGGTGCGCGAATCTGGACCCGCGGCGCGCGAACCGGCTCCGGAATCCCACCGTCCGCCTGCTCGGCGAGTACGTCTACGGCTTCGCGGACCTGATCCGCCGCGCACCGATCTCGGCCGCCGACAAGCGCGAGTGCTTCGCGCACCTCGGCAGCTGGCTGACCAACCGCGCGAAGTCCGGCCACGGCGAGCGCGTCGAGGACCGCGCGCCGACCGCCTCCGACGTCACCACGGTCAACGAGATCGTGGCCGGCCGCGAAGGCAGGCTCGCGTGAAGCGTGCCCCGCGCGTCGGTGTCTTCGGCCTGCTCGGCTCGGGGAACCTCGGCAACGACGGTTCCCTCGAAGCCGTGCTCGGCTACCTGCGCACCGAGCACCCGGACGCCGTCCTGACCGGCCTGGTGGGCGGCCCGGACATCGTCCGCGAGCGGTACGGCGTCGACACCACGCCCCTGCACTGGAACCAGGCCGAGTACGAGACGGCGTCCGGCCTCCGGTCGATCGTCCTCAAGGGACTCGGCAAGCTGGTCGACATCGGCCGCACGGCCGCCTGGGTCCGCGAGCAGGACGTCGTCATCGTGCCCGGCATGGGCGTCCTTGAAGCGACGCTTCCGCTGCGTCCGTGGGGTTTCCCGTATTCGCTGTTCCTCCTTTCCGCCGCCGGGCGGCTCTTCGGCACCAAGGTCGCGCTGGTCAGCGTCGGCGCGAACCACATCAGCGCGCGGGCCACCCGGACGCTGGTCCGCTGGGCCGGCAGGCTCGCCGCCTACCGCTCCTACCGCGACGACATCTCCCGCGACGCCATGCGCGCCATGGGTGTCGACACCAGCCGCGACGAGGTCTACCCCGACCTCGCGTTCTCCCTTCCCACCCCGGACGCCGACGGCGTGCCGGGCACCGTCGGCGTCGGCGTGATGGCCTACTACGGCGGCAACGACGACCGCGCCGACGGCGACCGCATCTACCGCCACTACGTGGACACGATGAACCGTTTCGTCGGCCGGCTCGTTGACCAGGGCAGACCCGTCCGGCTGTTCATCGGCGACCAGATCGACCGGCAGGTCGTCGACGAGATCATCGAGAAGACCGCTTCCCCGCTGGTGACGGCGGCCACGGCGGAGACCTTGGACGAGCTGATGCACGAGATGGCGGCGGTGGACAGCGTGGTGGCCACGCGCTACCACAACGTGCTCTGCGCCCTGAAGGTCGCGAAACCGACCGTCGCGATCGGGTACGCGCCGAAGAACGACGTGCTGATGGCGGAGATGGGCCTCGACGGTTTCACCCAGCGGGCGAAGACCGTCGACTTCGACCGGCTCGTCGAGCAGTTCACCGAACTCGAAAACCGTTCGCCGGAACTGCGCCAGATCCTGGCGGAACGGAACGAGAACAACGTCCAACGACTCAAGGACCAGTTCGCCGCCCTTTCGGCGGCCCTCTTCGGGGGTGCGCGATGAAGGCCATTCCGGTGCCCGAGATCGAGGGCGTGTACCTGTTCGAACCGACCCCGCACGCCGACGAGCGCGGCTTCTTCAGCCGGACGTTCGACCGCGACGTCGTGGCGTCGGTGGGGATCGACCCGGACGGCTTCGCCCAGGACAGCCTTTCCCGCTCCCGCAAGGGAGTCGTCCGCGGGATGCACCTGCGCGGCGGAGCCGGCGAGGCGAAGCTGGTGCGGTGCTCTTCCGGCGCGATCTTCGACGTCGTCGTGGATCTCCGACCGGGTTCGCCCACATTCCGTGCTGTGAAAACGTTCGAACTTTCCGGTGACACGCAGGTTTCCGTGTACATCCCCGCGGGCTGCGCGCACGGATTCCAGTCACTCACCGATATCTCGGACGTCTCGTACCGTATCGATCGTCCCCACGACCCGTCCGAAGACATCACAATTTCGTACAAAGACCCAGAATTGGACATTTCGTGGCCACTGTCGGTCACAATGGTCAGTGACCGGGATGAGCGCGCGCCGTCTCTCGGAGAGGCGTTGAAACCAACGAGGTGACCCCCATGGGAACGAACTTGCCCCGCTCCACGGAGGCGAACGAGCGGCTGCACCGGGTCATCCCGGGCGGAGCGCACACTTACGCCAAGGGCTCGGACCAGTATCCCGACATGATGGCTCCGGTCATCTCCCGCGGCCTCGGCGGCCACGTCTGGGACGTCGACGGCAACGAGTACATCGAGTACGGCTCCGGGCTGAGAGCAGTCAGCCTGGGCCACGCCCACCCGCGAGTCCTGGATGCCGTCCGGGCCGAGCTGGACAAGGGCAGCAACTTCATCCGCCCGTCGATCATCGAGGCCGAAGCCGCCGAGCGGTTCCTCGAGACCGTCCCGACCGCCGACATGGTGAAGTTCACCAAGAACGGCTCGGACGCCACGACCGCCGCGGTCCGGCTGGCGCGCGCCGCCACCGGCCGCCGGATCGTCGCCAAGTGCGCCGACCACGCCTTCTTCTCCACCGACGACTGGTTCATCGGCACCACGCCGATGAACGCGGGCATCCCGGAGGAGACGACGGAAGCGGTCGTGTCCTTCCCTTACGGCGACCTGCAGGCCACGGAGGAGCTGCTGCAGCGCCACGCGGGCGAGATCGCGTGCCTGATCCTGGAGCCGGCCGCCGCGGTCGGCCCGCCGCCGGGGTACCTCAAGGGCCTGCGGGAGCTCGCCACGCGCCACGGCGCCGTGCTGATCTTCGACGAGATGATCACCGGGTTCCGCTGGTCCGCCCACGGCGCGCAGGGCCTCTACGGCGTCACCCCGGACCTCTCGACGTTCGGCAAGGCACTCGGCAACGGCTTCGCCGTCTCCGCGCTGGCAGGCAAGCGGGAGCTGATGGAGATCGGCGGGCTGCACACCGACCGGGAGCGCGTGTTCCTGCTCTCCACCACGCACGGCGCGGAGACCCACTCCCTCGCCGCCGCGATTGCGGTCATGGACGTCTACCGCGACGAGGACGTCATCGGCAGGCTCCACGCTCTCGGCGACCGGCTCGCCGCCGGCGTCCGCGAGGTCGCGGCCGGGATCGGGGTCGGCGACCACGTGGTCGTCCGCGGCCGGTCCAGCAACCTGGTCTTCGGCACGCTCGACGAGGAGCTCAAGCCGTCCCAGCCGTACCGGACGCTGTTCCTGCGCGAGCTGGTCTCCGGCGGGGTGCTCGGACCGTCCTTCGTGGTCAGCGCCGCGCTCACCGAGGCCGACATCGACAAGACGATCGACGTGGTCGCCCAGGCCTGCACGGTCTACCGGAAGGCCCTCGACGCCAACGACCCGACTCCGTGGATGGGCGGCCGGCCGGTGCAGCCGGTGTTCCGCAAGTTCGCCTGATCTCCGCCCGGACGGGCCGGATTCACCCCTTGGGTCCGATGAGGACACTTGAGGGTGACTGTTTTCCAGCCCGTTCGTGCGTAACTTCCATCCATGGGCAGACCTCGTGCGGTACTCGTCGCCGCTTGCTCGCTCCTGATCGCCGTGGCTTGCCCGGCGATCGCGCGGGCCACCGACGGGCCCGGGCCGGTGTGCGACCACCAGCCCGCGGGGCACGAGGAAGCGCCTCCCGGGGCCGTCCCCGTCGATCCGGGCGTCGACGGGGACCTCTCGGCCAAGACGGCGGCGAACCCGCCCGGCACGACGTTCTGGCTCCGCCCCGGCACCCACACGCTCGGCACCGACCGGTTCGGCCAGGTCGCCCCGAAGGACGGCGACGTGTACCTCGGCGCGCCGGGTGCGGTCGTCGACGGCCGTGGCGTCAACCAGGCGGCCTTCACCCAGCGGGCCCGCGACGTCGCGCTCCGCGGGCTCACGATCCGCGGGTTCGCCGCGCTCCAGGACCAGGGCGTGGTCAACCACGACTCCGGCGACGGCTGGCTCATCGAGAACACGACCATCGAGGACAACGCCGGCGCGGGACTGATGGCCGGGGCACGCCAGGTCGTCCGGCACAGCTGCCTGCGGAACAACGGCCAGTACGGGCTCAACGCCTACCAGGCCGGTGACGGCATCACCGGGCTCGTGCTGGAGGGCAACGAGATCACCGGCAACAACACCGGTGACTGGGAGGCCAAGGTGCCGGGCTGCGGGTGCAGTGGCGGCGCGAAGTTCTGGGCCGTGAACGGCGCCGACATCACCGGCAACTGGGTCCACGGCAACCACGGTGCCGGCCTGTGGGCGGACACGGACAACAATGACTTCCTCGTCGAGGACAACCTGTTCGAGGCCAACGACGCCGAGGCGCTGTTCTACGAGACCAGCTACAACCTCGTACTGCGCGGCAACACGTTCCGCGGCAACACCCTGGTGCAGGGCCGCGCGTTCGCGTCGCGCGACGACAACTTCCCGGCAGCGACGGTGTACCTGTCGGAGTCGGGCGGCGAGCCCCGCGTGCCGGCCCGGACCTCGGCCGTCGACATCAGCGGGAACACGTTCGAGGACAACTGGGCCGGGATCACGTTGTGGGAGAACGCCGACCGCTTCTGCAACAGCCCGGCCAACACGTCTTCGGGCTACTGCACCAAGGTGGCTTCGAAGTCTTCGTGCACGGCCGGCACGATCGCCCAGCCACCGGCGTACGACGACTGCCGCTGGAAGACCCAGCGCGTGGAAGTGCACGGGAACACCTTCCGGTTCGACCCGGGACGGGTGGGCTGCACGAGCCTCTGCGGGCGGATGGCACTGCTGTCGAACTACGGCACCTTCCCCGACTGGTCTCCCTACAAGGGAACCGTCGTGGAGGAGGCGATCACCTTCCGGCAGGGCAACCGGTGGCACGACAACTCCTACGCCGGGCCGTGGACCTTCGTCGCGCATGACACCTCCAGGACGGTCGACGCTGCGGGCTGGCGGGCGGAGCCCTACTCGCAGGACGAGTGTTCTTCGTTCGACGGTGGGACCGCCGGCTGCTGATCAGGAGCTTGCCGACGGGGTCCGACACTTTTCGACGCGGTCCGCGCCTGCGGTCACTCTTTCCCTTGCAGTGAAAGGGAAAAGTCGCGAACGGAGAATTCCGGACAGTCGCACTTCACCCGTTTCAGCGATGGCGTTCGCACGGGTGTTCGGTACCGTCGGAGACATGTCCGCCATCCCCGCACCCCTCGACCGCGACGCGATCGACGTCGTCCTGTTCGACGCGATGGGCGTCCTCTACTCCTCCGCCGACGACGTCGGTGAGCTGCTCGTGCCCTACCTCCGCAGTCACGGCTGCGTGCTACGCCGGGAGGAAATCGCCCAGCTGTACCAGGAATGCAGCCTCGGCAAGATGTCCTCCGCCGACTTCTGGGCGACGGCCGGCGCGTCCGGCGCGTCGGACGAGGAGTACTGCCGGAACCACCGCCTGACCGAAGGCGTGGTCGCGGTCCTCGCCGAGCTCGACGCCACCGGAGTGCGACTCGGGTGCCTGAGCAACGACGTCGGCGAGTGGTCGAAGCTCCTGCGCGACCGGTTCGGCCTCGGCGAGTACCTGACCGACTGGTTCGTCAGCGGCGACACCGGAGTGCGCAAGCCGGCGCCCGAAGCGTTCACGGCCGTCTGCCTCCGCCTCGACGTCGCGCCGAACCGGATCCTGCTCATCGACGACCGCGCGGAGAACGTCTCGGCCGCGCGCGCCACGGGACTGCAGGCGTTGCGGTACGGCACGGCTCAACTGTCCACAATGGAGGCTTTGCGGAAGGAGCTCAGACCGTGGTGAAGCGCGCGCTCGGCTCCCCCCGAAGACGTCCCGCCGGCAGACGCCGGTTGCAGAGAACAAGAAGCAGGTCTTGGGCCAGACCGGTGAGCGGGGTCCCGGCGCCATACGACCAGTCGAGATCGTCGGCACGCAGGCAGACGCCGGTCAGGTCGACGCCGAAGTACTTCGCGTGCTTCGGCCTGATCCCGCCAAGAACCACCTCCAGTCGTTCCCGGGGCACGCGGCGTTCCAGCCCGAGAGCGGTCGTGATGTCGAGGCCGTGGATCACGTCGTGGCTCAGAGCGCCCTCCGGTCCGCCGCCGGGCGGCCGCCACTGGTGGTCGGCGTTGTCCCGCAGCGAGGCGACCAAAGCCTCCCGGGAAAGCTCGACGGCCTCCCGGCGAGCCACGCGGTCGGCCATCCGGTTGAAGCGGCCCGCGGACTTCACCATCTCGCGCACGAACCGTCCGGTCGAGAACCGGAAGGGCATGGTCATGTGGGCGACCACCTCGGGAACCCGCCACCCGGCACACAGGGTCGCCGAGCCCCAGTCGGCCGGCGACAGCTCACCGAGCACGTCGGCCAGCTCCCGCCGTTCGGCGGCGATCAGGTCTTGGATCATCGGTCTCTCCTTCGCAGGTAGGTCACCCCACCGACGAACGCGACCGCCCCAGACCGACAGCTGGGCGGAGACCGGCGCCGACCCAGCCGGAACAGCACCGCGGGGGTTCCCGTACCGGCTGCGAAAGCCCCGCGACCACGCGGATCCGGCGCGACCATTCCTCAGCCTGATTCGCCGATCAGCCACCGCAGCGCCCGACGGCCCGGCCTCACAGCCGTTCGGCCACGCGATCCACGAGCCACGCCGTCGCCGGGACGGCCGCCAGCGCGGCACAGAACCCACCCAGGGCATCCGTCGGGTAGTGGGCGCCCAGAGCCACTTCGGCCCACCCCATCGCCAGCCCGGCGACGAAGGCCAACCCCAGGACCAGGACCACCGCCGGTGCCCGGCCGAGACCCAGGCGGTCGGCCAGCAGCAGTGCGATCACCACCGCCAGCGCGGTGGCCAACGCCGTGTGGCCGCTCGGATAAGACAGGAACTCGCCGTGGATGGTGCGGCCGACGATCGGCTTCAGCAGCGTCGTCACCGCCACCGTGGCCACCACGCCGAGCACGGTCAGCACGGCCGTCCGGATGCGGTGGAGCAGAAAGCAGACCACCGCGAGCACCGCGACCAGGATCGTCGACCCCACGGGCTCGCCGCCGAAGTCGAAGACCAGGGCCACGTACCGCCACGGCGGCTGGACGCCGTCGATCGACGGGAGCACCGCCGCGTCGATCCCCGTCAGCCCCGAGTCGTGGAAGTGCAGGATGCCCAGGGCGACCATGACCGCCGTCGCGAGGGCAGCCGTCATGGCCAGGGGGGCGCGCAACGCGGCCGGCAGGGCCGCGGGCGCCTCACGGACCAGCTGCCTCACCCGTGCGCCTCGATCGCCGCCTCGTACCCGGCGATCAACCGGTCCAAGCCGACCGCCGGGGTGAAGTCCTTCTCGTACCGGACTCGGGCCGCGTCGCCCATCTCGTGGTTGCGGTCGCCGGCCACCACCCGCAGCCGGTCCGCGAGCGAGTCGGCGTCGTTCGGTGCGTGCAGAAGACCGGTGACGCCGTCTTCCACCAGTTCCGGGAACGCTCCGTGCGACGCCGCCACCGTCGGGACGCCCGCGGCCATGGCCTCGACGACCACCAGGCCGAACGCCTCCAGCCACGTCGAAGGCGCCACCACCGCCACCGCGTCGGCCGTCAGGGCCCGGCACTCCGCCTTGTTCTGCAGGCCGACGTACGAGACGTCGGCGCGGCCGTCCGCCCAGGTCGCGACCTCGTCCTGCATCGGGCCGGTGCCGGCGATGACCAGCGGGATCCCCAGGGCACCCCCGAGGCGGTCCCACGCCCGCATCAGCAGGCCGACCCCCTTCTCCTCGGTGACGCGGCCGAGGAACAGCACGTGCTTGCCGTCGCCGGTGCGGCGGACGCCGGGGTCGGTGACGAAGTTGTGCTTCACCGCCATCCGCTCGCCGGGCATTCCGGCCGACACCAGGAGGTCACGTTGAGCCGCCGAAATGCAGAAGAACCGGGAGATGCCCGTCCACCACCGGCGCCGGTTCACGGCCGTGCTCGCCGCCATCGGGAGCGTCGCCACACGTGAACCGCGGTAGCAGCCGTGCTTCACGGCCGGCAGCGGTGCGCCGCCGACGCACTCGGTGCAGATGCGGCCGTCGCGGTGGAGCGTGCCGGGTGGGCAGACCATCCCGTAGTTGTGCAGCGTCGCGACCGCGGGCACCCCCGCGTCCGCGCAGGCCGCGACCACCGACGGCGACAGCAGCGGGAACGTGTTGTGGATGTGCACGACGTCCGGGCGCGACGCGCGCAGCCGGGCGGCGAGCTCCTTCCGCACCGCCGGGTTCCACGGCACCGTCAGCGGCACCGCGGCCTTGCGGGGCACCGGCATGGTGGCGATGTCGTCACTGCGGCGCTCGAACAGCGACACCTGGTGCCCGCCCTCGGCGAGCAGCGTCACCTCGGCGTCGACGACGTTGTTCTCGCCGCTCGGCTGCTCGGAGCGGTACCGGTTGTGCACCACGAGCACCTTCACGCGCTTGTCCCCTTCGCCGGGATGAATGCTTGTTCGTCGGACTGCGGCGCCCCGCGGACCAGCAGCGACGCGGCCAGGGCCAGGTGCAGCAGGTACGGCGACGCGTCGCCGAGACCGGCTTCGGTGTAGGAGGCCGAAAGGCAGTAGGTGATCAGGAAGATCGCGCACGCGCGAGCCAGCGACGGCGGCCGCAGCACGGCCACCACGACCAACGTGAGGAGGAACCCCGCCACCAGCGCGATCCCGACGAAGCCCTGCTCGTGGTAGATCGCGAGCCAGCTGTTGTCGATCGGCAGGCCGTCGTAGGACTTGTCCGTCAGCCCGACCCCGAAGATGTACTCCGACGTCGTCCGCGGGGCCTCCAGCAGCGCGTCCCACACCTTCGCGCGGCCGGTCAGGCTGGAGAAGTTGTCCGCGCTCTGCCCGCGGAGGAACCACGCCTGCAGCGCGCCCGCCAGCACCACGCCGGAGACCCCGCCGACACCGACCGTCCAGGCGAACACCTTCCGCGCGCGGGCGCTGGTCAACAGCATCGACAGGAAGGCCACGGCCAGCCCGGCGACCAGGCCGAGCGTCGCCGTGCGGGTGTGTGTGAGCAGCAACAGCCCCAACGCCGGCACCACGATGTACACCGCGCTGCGCCACGTCGTGCGACGCCCGAACCAGAGAAGGAGCGTGAGCCCGGAGATGACCGCCGCGTACTGGCCGATCTGCGGCGGGGTCAGCGGCCAGACCGCGCCCGAAAGCCGGCCGCCGTACTCCTCCGGCATCGCGTTGCCGGGCGAGATCACGAGGCCGATCGCCACCGACGCGAGCACGACGGAGTACGTCCGGATATGGGCTCGGACGAACGTGAACCCGCCGTCCCACCAGCGGGTCAGCAACCAGAGCGTGGAGACGAACACCGTGAGCCGGAAGCACCGGAACAACGCGCCGGCGCCCTCCTGCAGGTCGGCGCTGGACAGGATGCTCGTCAGCAGCAGCAACGTCAGCAGCAGCAGGTACGCGCTCGGCCGGATCCGCAGGTGCTTGTTCAGCGCCAGCGCGATCACGAACGCCGTCATCAGCGAGCCCATGGTGACCAGCTGGCTGACCGAGCGCGGGAGCGGGATGACCGTCTTCGCGCCGGTCGAGCCGAGCGTGTTGATGATCAGCAGGGCCCACGCCAGCGCGGCCCACTTCGGCGTCGCCGACGCCGGCTCGGCCGCGGCGTCGCCGCGGATGCCCGCGATACCGGTTTGCGCCGTCATGTCAGCCCCCGCCCTGTGCGGTGTACGTGCTGCCGGTGTCCTGCGAGTACGGCGAGCCTTCCCACTCGCCGACCTCGAGGATGCGGTCGGTCGTGTAAGCGATGAAGGTCCACGGGCCGGCGTAGCTGTTGTCGTGCCAGCGGTTGTCCTGCTTGTACGTGATCGCCTCCTGGACGACGTCGCCCTTGTACGGCGACCAGTCCGGGTAGGTGCCGAAGTTCGAGAGGAGTCCCATCCGGCCGCACGACGCCTGGCAGCCGACGACGGCCGGGTCCAGGACGAACTTGTTGTCGTGGATGTCGACGTGCTGGGTCTTCCAGCGGCAGTCGCTCAGCAGCGGCCCGCTGGTGATGGCCGGGTCCGCGCACGTCTTGACGTCGGGCACCAGCCGGGTGCAGTCCCCGGACGAGGTGTTGGCCGGGCTGTTGCAGTACCGGTCGGCGTTCTCCCACAACGTGATCCCGGACCAGTTGTTCTCCAGGTAGTTGCGGGAGATCTCGAGCTTCGCCGTCCGCGCCTTGATCCGCGGCTCGCCGCCGGACTCGGAGATGTAGATCGCCGGGGTCGGGAAGTTGTCGCCCTTGTCGGCGTACCGGCGGCCGTCGACCCAGTTGTTCTTGCGGATCGTGTTGTCGCGGATGATCGCGTTGTAGCTGATCTCGTAGATGATCGCGGCGCTGTCGTTGTTCTCGATGAGGTTGCCCTCGATGAGGAAGTCGTTGTTGTTCGTGTCGGCCCACAGGCCGGTGCCCTTGTTGTCGTGCACCCAGTTGCCGCGCACGTCGGCACCGTTGACGTCCCAGAACTTGACGCCGCCGGTGCAGCCGCAGCCGTCGATCTTGGCTTCCCAGTCGCCGGTGTTGTTGCCCGCGATCTCGTTGCCCTCGACGACCAGCGCGGTGATCGGGGTGTTGCCGGAGAAGGCGTTGATCCCGTACTGGCCGTTGCGGCGCAGGCAGTTGCCGCGCACCTGCTGGCGCGCGCCCGCCATCAGGCCGGCGCCGTCGTTGTCCTGGATGGTCGAGTGCTCGATCACCCAGCCGTCGCCGGAGTCGTGGTTGACCACGCCCTCGTCGCGGGGCGCGACGAAGCCCTGGACCGTCAGGTAGGTGAGCTTGACGTTCGTCCCGTGGCCGGTGAACGCGTACTGGTTGATCTTCCGGCCGTCGACGACCGCGCCGGGTGCGCCGATGTAGACGTCGCCGTCTTTGGGCGAGACCTGGTCGTACTTGTCGTCGCCGAGGATGTGCTTGCCCGGCTTGAGCCAGAACGTCGTGCCGCCTCCGGCCGCGCGCGTCTTGGTGGCGAGGTCGCCCGGTACTGCCGGGTCGACGACGACCGCGCCCGCCGGGGCCGTCGACGGGCCGGCCGGCTCCTTGTCGCAGACCGCCGCGACCGACCCGCTGGGGACGGCGGTCGCCTGGGCCGGGCCGGTGCTGTCCGGGCCACTCGAGCACGCCGCGACCGTGAGGAGGACGCCGAGCAGCGGAGCGGCACGGCGGAGTCGGGAGCGGCGGGCTGTCACGGGCGGGTCCTAACTGAAGCGGAGCAGGGTGGCGAGGTTTCCGGGGGTGCCGGAGCCGACGAGCGTGGTCGAAGGTTCCTTCCGGCCGAAGCCCGTGGAGTACCAGCCGAGGGGCGGGTCGAGCTCGCCGCGGTGGGCCGTCCACGACAGCTCGGGCGGCAGTTCCATGACGGCGGTGTGCACCGGTGCCACGGAACCCGTGGCGGTGCCTTGCCAGTTCAGGTGGGCGACGTTCCCCTCGAGCCGGACGGTGACCGCCGGGCCGAGGTGGAACGCCAGGCGGGCGGCCGGGCGGGCGTCGCCGAGCACTTCGTCGACGATCTTCAGCACGTCGCCGTCGAGGTGGACCGTGCGGCGGTGGACCGCGGGCGCGTAGCCGTCGTGGGCCGCCGTCCAGCGGGAGGGGCCTTCGTCGGGGGTGCGCACGTCGAGCACCTTCGTGACCGCGTGCCGCGTCCACAGGAACGGCCCACCGGACACCGACTGGTCGGTCCCGGCCAGTTCGAGGGTGTTGTGGCCGAGCGTCGAGCGGAAGTACGACCGCCACCGCGGCTCGCCGTGGTAGCAGAAGGTGCCAGGGTCGGCGAGGATGTCGACGCCGTCGTGGCGGACCTCCACCGACAGCGCGTCGGCGTGGGCGTGCGCGGCGATCGACAGGAAGCCGTGCGGGCCGCCGTCGCAGCGAGCCCAGATCCGGCCCGACCGCAGGATCGTCATGCCCGCGTCCCGCAGGTGGGCGGGACGGCGCCCGGCGCGGACGCCGGAAGCCCGCGGAGTGCGCGAGGCGAGCGACGCGAGCAACGGCGTGCGGACGTCGTCGCCCGGGATCGGCGGCCACCAGTCGAGCCGGCCGAACAGCGCCTCGCCGGTCGCCAGCAGCGACGCCCAACGGTCGGTCTCGAGACCGTCGACGATCAGGCCGAAGCCGTCGTCGGCGTCACCCTGGCGCGGCGGCCGGAGCCGGTTGTCCACAATGGACGCCAGCGCGTCGGTCATCCGCAGCAGGACGCCCCACGTCGAATCCGGCACCGGGGTGCCCGCCGCGTCGGCCTCGACCGCCGCCGCGAGGCCGAGCTCCAGGACCAGGCCGTGGTACTCGGACGCCAGTTCGGCGTTCAGCCCCGAGTCGAAGGTGTTGCGGCCCAGCTGGACGTCGAGCGAGCGCATCGCCTCGGTCCGCCAGCGCGGCGACTCCGGGAACCAGCCGAACGCGCACGCCGCGGCCAGCAGCCCGGCGTCCTCGGCGATGACGTGGTTGTTCGCCGACGAGCCGTGGCTGCGCAACGTCGAAAGCCAGTTCTGGTGGTGCCACAGCTGGAGCTGGAAGTCCGGGTTGTCCTCGAACAGCTCGCCGACGCCGGCCCAGCCGTCGAGCAGGCGGCGCGTCCAGACCCACGACAGCAGCCGGATGCCCAGCTCGATGCCGCTGACCCAGTGCGGCCCCTGGAGCGGCGGGTTCTCCGCCCACCACGAACGCAGGTGGGCGGCCGCGCGCTCCGCGTAGTCCGAGTTGCCGCTCAGGGCGTACGCCGCGGCCAGCACGGTGAGGTGCTGGTGGCGCGACGGCTCCCAGATCTGCTTGATGTCGCCGACGGTGTCTTCCGACCGGTACGGGACATCGAAGGCGTACACGTCCGACGGCGCGCGCCGGCCGGTCTTCGGGTCGAGGAACCAGTCCGGCGACTCCAGGTCCGAGCGCACCACGCCGAAGTACTCGGCGCGGCCGGTCATCAGCTCGTCGGCGGTGGCGAGCAGCCGCTTGACGGCCTCGCCGGGCACCTTGCCCAGCACCCCATCCGGCAGCGCGGCCGTGAAGCGCGGGTGCGACGGCCAGTCGGGCGGCGTGGGCAGGGCAGTCCGCCACTGCCGCTGGACAACGGCATGCCGAGCACGGCCGACGACCTCCGCCGGCCCCATCCGGGAAAGCCGGCGCAGGTACCAGCCAGGCCCCATCATGTCCGCGCACCTGCCTCCCGCGGCAGCTCCACCCGAACTGGCGCGACGCTCGCCTTCCGCGAGAACCGGACCGGCGCGACGCTCGGCCTGCCCAAGGCACCTGCCTCCTGCGGCAGCTCCAGCCGGACCGGCGCGACGCCCGGCCGGACACCCGCCTTCCGCGCCAGCCGGATCGGCGGGACGCTCGTCATCTCCGAGCACCCGCCTTCCGCACCGGCTGCAGCCCGATCGCCCCCACACCTGGTCATGCCGGGGCACCCGCCTTGGTCGGCACCTCGATCCGGACCGGCGCCGCGTTCGAGACGCTCGCCTGCGCGGCCAACGTCGCCAGCGTCGTCGCGGCCATCGAGGCCACCGAGATCGGCATCGGGCCTCCCGTGCGGACCGCCGTCAGGAACGCGTCCACCTCGGCGGCCTGGCCCTTGTCGCGGCCCTTCGGGATTCGGGAGCTGGCCCACTTCTTGCGGGAGTACACCGATGCGCGCACGAAGTCGTCGAACTTCAGGACCTTGCCGTCCGCCGTGAGGTCGAGGGTCTCCTTCGGGAAGCCCGATGAGCCCGTCTCGGCGTACGTGATGACCGCCGTCGAACCGTCCTCGTAGCCGAGCGTCACCTGGAGGTCTCCGGTCGCGTACACCGACACCGGGTCGGCGTCGAGCAGCCAGCTCACCGTGTCGATGAAGTGGCCGCCCTCGCCCGCGAAGCGGGAGCCCTCGGTGGCGGTCTGGTTGTACCAGCTGCCGTGGTCGAGACGGCCCGCGTTGACCAGGTACCGGACCGTCGCCGGGCCGACGCGGGGGCCGAACTGGCCGCGGGCCTCGTGCAGCAGCGGGGCGAACCGGCGGTTGAAGCCGACCTGGAGGCGGTCGTTGCCGGACTCCTCGATCGCGTCCAGGACCTTCTGCAGCTCCTCCGGCGACAGCGCCAGCGGCTTCTCGACGAACACCGACTTGCCCGCCAGCAACGCCTGGCGCGTCAGCTCGGCGTGCGAGCTGTGCCGCGTCACGACGAACACCGCGTCGATCGACGAGTCGCCGAGGACGTTGTCGATGTCCGTCGACGCCGAAGCGAAGCCGAACTTCCGCTTCGCGTTGGCTCCCGAGAGAGCGGACGTCGTCGCGACGTGCTTGAGCTGCACGTCCGCACGCTCGGCGAGGTGCGGCAGCAGCATCGACGACGCGTAGTTGCCCGCGCCGATGAAGCCCAGGCGCACGGCCTGCCCGGCCGGCAAAGCGGCCGCCGAAGACGAAGCCGAAGCCACGCCGACCCGCGCGGACGTGATCACCGGCTCCGTCCGAGCCACCGCGTCCGGGTAGCGGAACAGCACCGCGACGGCCTTGAGCTCGCCCTCGTTCAACGCCTTGTACGTCTCGACCGCGGCGGAGAAGTCCGACACGTGCGTGATCAGCGGCTCGACGTCGAGGCGGTCGCGCGCGATCAGGTCGATGACGCACTCGAGGTTGCGGCGCTCGGTCCAGCGGACCTGGCCGATCGGGTAGTCGCGGCCTTCGAGCTCGTACGACGGGTCGTAGCGGCCCGGCCCGTACGACCGCGAGAACCGGACGTCCAGTTCCTTCTCGTAGTAGGCGTTCCACGGCAGGTCGAGCTTGCACTTGCCGATGTCGATGACGCGGCCGCGGTCGCGCGACAGCTTCGCGGCCAGCTCCACCGGGTCGTTCGTGTTGCCGCCCGCGGCGAGGTACGTCTGGTCGACGCCCGCGCCGTGCGTCAGCTCCTCCACGGCGGTGTCGACGATGCCGGACGCCGGGTGTGCGCAGGTCAGCGCGCCGAGGCTCTCGGCGAGCTTGCAGCGCTCGGGGTCGGGGTCGACGCCGACGACGCGCACTCCCGACGACGTCAGCAGCTGCACGACGAGCTGGCCGATCAGGCCGAGGCCGATGACCAGCGCGACGTCGCCGATCTGCGGCTCGCCGCGGCGGACGCCCTGCATGGCGATCGACCCGACGGTGCCGAACGCCGCGTGCCGCGGGTCGACGCCGGCCGGGACGCGCGAGTAGAGGTTCTTGGGCACCCAGTTCAGCTCGGAGTGCAGGGCGTGCTCGTTGCCCGCGCAGGCCACGAGGTCGCCGACCGCGACGTCGGTAATGCCGTCGCCGACCTGCTCGACGATGCCGCACAGCGAGTAGCCGAGCGGGGTGTAGGAGTCCAGTTTGGACGTCACCTTGCGGTAGGTCGCCGAGAGGCCGTTGGTGGCGACGCTCTGCATGACCTTCGCGACCTGGTCCGGGCGGGCCTTCGCCTTGCCCACCAGGGACAGGCTGGCCTCGGACACCTTCATCATCTCGGTGCCGGTCGAGATCAGCGAGTACACCGTGCGGACGAGCACGCCGCCGGCCTTGCAGGCGGGCTCGGGCACTTCCAGCAGCGCCAGCTCACCGCTCTTGTAGTTCTGGACTACCTGCTTCACTTCGCTCCCGCTCCAGACATCGCGTTCCGGTACCAATACTCAAGAGTCAAGACGTGCCAGAGGTGCTTGCCGCGGTCTTCCTGACCGGCGGCGTCCTCGGCGACCATGCGCTGCAACGCCTCCCGCTGCAGAAATCCGGAAGAAACGAGCACGCCCTCGTTGACGACTTCGCGCACCAGCGGTGCCAGGTCGCGGCTCATCCACGCCCGCAGCGGCGCGCTGAACAGGCCCTTCGGCCGGTGCACGATCTCGCTCGGCAGGATGTTCAGCGCCGCGTTCTTCAGCGCGACCTTGCCGGCGCGGCCGACGATCTTCTTGTCGCCCGGGATCTTGAACGCGGCGCGCACGACCTCGACGTCGACGAACGGCGTCCGCACCTCGGTGGACGCGGCCATCGTCGACCGGTCGGTGTAGGTCAGGTTCAGCCCGGGCAGGAACATCCGCGAGTCGGCCAGGCACATGCGGTTGACGAAGTCGTCGAGCGCCTGGTCGTTGTAGGTGTCCGCATGCTCGGTCAAAACCGAGTCGACGTCGGCTGCGAAGTCCGGGTTGACCAGCGAGAGCAGCTCGGCCTGGTCGTACATCGTGTAGCTGCGCCGGAACGCCGTCTCCTCGGGCAGGCCCGCGAAGGACAGGAACCGCTTCGCGAACCGCACCGACCGGTACCCGCGCTTGGCGGAAGCGACCGGCAGCCGGTCCACCAGTGACTCGACCGGCTTGCGCACCGCGCCCGGAACCTTGTGGTAGCGCAACGCGATCAGGTTCGCGAGGTGCTTGCGGTACCCGGCGAACAGCTCGTCGGCGCCCATCCCGGACAGCATCACCTTGACGCCGGCGTCGCGCGCGGCCGAACAGATGATGAACGAGTTGATCGCCGCCGGGTCGCCGATCGGCTCGTCGAGGTGGTAGGTCATCTTCGGCAGCAGGTCGAGCACCTGCGGCGCGATCTCGATCTCGTGCAGGTCGACGCCGAACTTCTCCGCGACGATCCGGGCGTACTTGAGGTCGTCCGGCATCGCCTCGAACTTCGCGTCCTCGGCGCGAAAGCCGATGGTGTACGCGGAGATCCCCGGCTGCGAGCGCGCGGCCAGCGCCGTCAGGTAGCTGGAGTCCAGCCCGCCCGAAAGGAACGTCGCGACCGGGACGTCGGAGATCAGGTGCTTGGCCGTCGACTCGGCGATCACCTCGTGCAGGTCGACCTCGCCCTCGAACGCCGCACCTTCCTCGGCGACCTCCCGCAGCGACCAGTAGCGGCCGCGGTCGACCTGGCCATCCGGGCGGCAGCGCAGCCACGTGCCCGGCTGCAGCTTCTCCGCGCCCTGGTAGGCGCAGCGGCTGTCCGGCACCCAGTAGTAGAGCAGCGACGCGATCAGCGCCGCGTTGTCGACCTGCAGCGACCCGCTCAGCTCGCCGGCCAGCGCCTTCAGCTCGGAGGCGAAGGCGACCCCGCCGCCGCGCTGCACGAAGAACAGCGGCTTGATGCCCAGCTGGTCGCGGACCAGGAACAGCTCGCCGGTGCCTTCCTCGAACATCGCGAAGGCGAACATCCCACGCAGCTTCGGCAGGCAGTCCGTGCCCCAGCGCCGCCACGCCTGCAGCAGCACCTCGGTGTCGGACGTGCCGCGGAACCGCACGCCGGCGGCGGAAAGCTCGGCCCGCAGCTCGGGCGCGTTGTACAGCTCGCCGTTGTAGCTCAGCGCGAGGCCGTCGAGGACCATCGGCTGGGCGCCGGTCTCGGTCAGGTCGACGATCGAGAGCCGCCGGTGCCCGAGGTGGACCGAGCCCCCGCCGACGGCGTGGTCGTACCGGCCGGAGCCGTCCGGCCCGCGGTGGGCCAGCGTCTTGGTCAGCCGGTCGGTGAGCGGCCCGCCATCCGGCCAGAGGTAGGTGCCTGCGATGCCGCACATCTCGAGTGGGTCCCCTTCGTCGCGGCGCGGTGGTCAGGAGACCTCCGCGCTCTTTTCTGACTCGAGCTCGGCGTTCAGTTCGCCTTTGTGCGCCGGTTCGCCGTGGTCGCGCTTGAACGGCGTCGGCCGCTTCGGCGGCTTGACCGGGGCGAACTTCTTCGTCGGTGCGTCCAGGTGGTCCGGGACGCTGACCTTGCCGGGTTCCGGCAGCGGTGCCGCGGGCGGCTTGGCCAGCGCCGGCGGCGGGCCGACCGGCCGGACCGGCGCGATCCGCCGCGTCGGCGGCTCGGCGACCGCGACGCGCTCGGCGATGCGGGCGGCCAGTTCGTCGATGCGGTCCTCGTGCTCGACGACCGAGACGCGGTGCACCGCCGGAGCGGCCTTGGCGCGGCCGCGCAGGGCCGTGTGCAGGCCGTCCCACAGGGTGCCGTCGGACTTGTCGCGCGGGTCCGGGTCGACCAGCACCACGCCGACGATCGGGATCTGCTGGTCGGCGAGCTGCCGCGCCACGGTGTGCAGCCACAGCGTGTTCGCGTGCCCGGCCTTGACGACCAGCACGGTCTCCCGGCCGAGGTGCTCCAGGTCCGTCCACGCGGTGCCCGGCGAGACCGTGCCGACGCCGACCCGGCGCTCGTCCGGCTCGGCGGCCGGGTCGCCGGCGCCGACGACGGTGATCTCGCTCTGCGTTTCGGCGGCCAGCTTGCGGACGTCCTCGCCCGGCAGGTCGTCGAGGACGCTCGCCTTGCCGTCGGCGGCGAGCTCCCCGGCGATGTCGAGGGCGAGCGCGGCGGCGAGCTTCGGCGCACCGAGCTCCAGCAGCGACACCTGGGGCTTGTCCTTCTTGATGGCGCGCACCAGCGTCGTGGCGACGCGCTGGCGTTCGGACACCGCCCGGGAGCGCCGCCACAGCCGCGCCGGGCCCCGGCGCTTGGACGGCAGCTGGGCGAGCACGGACGCGCCGAGGTGCGTGGAGATCTCGCGGCGCAGCACCGGCCGGTCGCGCGACACCGCGCCGACGGCGGCGATCACGAGCCCCAGTGCCAGGCCGAGGGCGAAGCCGACGCCGCCGTTGGTCGCGGTGGTCTTGAGGAACGCCTTCGGCAGCGCGCGGGGCGCGTCGACGATCTGGGTGCCCGCGGCGACCTGCGGGCTGCCGATGCCGGCTTGCTGCGCGCGGGAGTCGAAGTCGGAGATCTGCGACGCGAGCGCCGCGCGGCGGCCGTAGAGGCCTTCGAGGGTGCTGGCGTTGGCGTTGCGGCCCTTGCCGGTCTCGTCGGAGATCTGCTGGTCGACCTTGGACAGCTCGTCCTGCGCGTTCTTCCGCTGGTCGAGGATGGCCTTGGACTGCGCGGCCGCGGCGGCCTGGCTGCGCTGGACGTGGTCGGTGATGAACGTGTCGGCCAGCGCCTTCGCCTGCGCCACGGCCTCTTCGTCGCTCTTCGCCTTGACGGTGATCTGCATGACGTTGTTCGTCACGGGCAGACCCGCGTAGTTCTTCATGAACTCTTCGGGCGACTCGGTGCTGTTGATCTTCTTCAGGGCGCCTTCGGCGATCTGGGTCGTCGACAGGACGGCGACGTCGGTGCGCATCAGCGTGCCGCTGTCGGTCGGCGAGTCGTCCTGGTGGACGACGATCACCTTGGTGACCGCGGTCGGCGGCGCCGGGAGCACGACCGCCACCGCGGCGCCGGCGATCAGCCCGAGCAGCGCCGTGGCCAGCCACAGCCGCTTGCGACGGCGGATCGCGACGAACAGGCGTTGGAGATCGACCAGCGGAGCGGCCGGAGTTTCGGAGGTTGTCGTCACGCCGAACCTGCCAGGGCTTTCTCGGGGGCGTCTTCCGCCACGGGTTCGGCTTCCGGCCCGGACGGCCGGACGGGATGGGAGAGGACCGCGCCGACGATCTCCTGGCCCGCGTCGGAGCAGGCTTCGGCGAGCCGGACGAGCTCCCACGCGGTGCGGGAGCCGGCGCTGAGCACCACCAGGACACCGGCGTCGGGGCCGGCGTCCGGCACCGTCGGGCGCCCGGCCGCGAACTCGAAGGTCCGCAGCGGCACGGACAGCCGGTCGGCCAGCTCCTCGAGCTGCCCGGCGGCCAGCTTGCCGGTTTCGTCGTCCTCGGCCACGAGCAGCAGGACGTCGGCGGGGCCGGTGGCCAGGCGGGCCAGCACCCGGCGGTAGCGGATGTCGCGGTTGACCTCGTCGGCCGACGTCGCGACCGGCGGCAGCACCCACGGCCGGTCGCCGCCGAGCAGCCGTCTCAGCTTGCCGTAGAGGCCGGTCGCCGGGAGGCGGTCGCCCCGCGGCGTCGTGACGTCGACGCCGGCCAGGATCGGCGAGCCGAGTGCCGAGGCGATCTCCGGCTCGCCCCGCAGCCGCCGGTCGGCGCGCGCGGCGAACAGGTGGCCGAACACGCCGGCGAGGAAGAACAGGACCGCGCCCCCGGCGACGAGCTGCACCAGGGTCGGGGCGGCCGGCCCGGTCGGGCGCTCGGACGCCCCCAGCACCACGGTGTTGCCGACGCCGGTCGCGAGGTCGGCCTGGTTGAGGTCGTTGATGGCCTGTTCCAGCGACGTCCGCAGGCCTTCGAGCTGCGTGCGGACCTGGACGCTCTCGACGGTCAGGTCGCCGCCGACGGTCTTGGCGAGGTCGCTGATCTTCTGCGTGGTCAGCTGGACCTGCTGGCGCAGCGTTTCGCGCTGCTCCTGGGCCAGCTGCACCGACGCGTCCGCGGAGTTGCTGGCCAGCTGCCCGGAGTACTTGACGAACTGCTGCGCGACCTGGTCGGCGAGCTGCTGGGCGTGCTCGGCGGTGTCGGCCGAGACGGTGATCGTCACGACGTTGCCGTTCGCCACGGACGCCGTGACCTGCTTCTTCAGGTCGGCGCCGCTCGGGTGGAACGGCAGCACGGCCGCGGCGCGGTCGAGGACGACCGAGCTGGTCGCGACCTCGGCCTGGGTGAGCAGCTCGTCCGCCTGGCGCGGTCCCTGGAGCAGCACGCTCGAGGAGGTCTGGTAGCCGGGCGAGAAGAGCACCGAAGCGCCGGCGCCGACCGCCGCGCCCAGGACGGCGAGGGCGACCAGCAGCCGCCAGCGCCGGCGGAGGACCTGCCCGACCAGGGCCAGGCGCACCGTGTCGTCAGTCAACGGCGGTATCTCCATTCCTGAGCGGGTACGCCGAACGGGTTCACATGATCGGCCGGTTACCCGAACCGTCGTCGGACCGGGAGCATTGGTTACACGTCCCGTGAGTTCTTGACCGAACGGCGATCAGGACTTCACTGCGTGCTCATATGCCGCGAGCAAGGACTTCGCCGAGTTCTCCCAGGACAGCGCGCCGGCCACCCTGGCCTGCCCGAGCTTGCCCATCCGGACCCGCTCCTCCGGGTCGTCGAGCAGCTGCGAGACGAGCTTCGCGAACGCCGATTCGTCGTTCGCCGGGGCGTAGACCGCCGCGTCGCCGGCCGAAACGCGCGCTTCGCGCAGTTCGAACGAGACGATCGGCTTGCTCATCGCCATGTACTCCATGACCTTGTTCATCGTGGAGACGTCGTTGAGCGGGTTCAGCGGGTCCGGCGACAGGCAGACGTCGGCGGTGGAGAGGTAGCGGACCAGGTCCTCGTCGGGGATCCGGCCGGTGAACTCGACCTGGTTGGCCAGCCCGAGCTTCGCCGAGAGCGCCACCATGTCGTCGAAGGCGTCGCCGGAGCCGACGAACACCGCGTGCCAGTCGGTGCGCCCGATCTCGTCCCGCAGCTTCGCGAGCGCGCGCAGGGCGTAGTCGACGCCGTCCTGCGGGCCCATCACGCCGAGGTAGGCGAGCATGAAGGGCTTGCCCTTCTTCAGCTCGGGCTCGACGGGAACCTCGTGGAACCGCTCGACGACCGGGGCGCTGCGCACCACGAAGACGTCCTCGGGCTTCTTGCCGCCGCGGATCCGGGCGACCTGCTTGTAGCTCTCGTTCGTCGAGATCACGACGTCGGCGGCGCGGTAGGTGGCGCGTTCGAGCGCGCACACCCCGCGGTAGAGGAGGTCCTGCCCGCGGTCGAACCGCGAGAGGTACAGCTCCGGGCAGAGGTCGTGCTGGTCGAAGATGAACCGCGCGCCCTGCCGCTTCAGCACCTTGGCGACCACGTACAGCAGGTCCGGCGGGTTGCAGGCGTGGACGACGTCGACCGGCCCGATCTTGCGGGCGAGCCGCAGCGTGTGCCACAGCGCGGTGCCATACTCCTGCAGGTAACCGGCCGGTCCGCCGGTCGCCGCCTTGAGCGGGTACCGGTGGATGTGGACGCCGTCGACGACGGCTTCGGCCTCGGTGTCGCGCTTGGTGCCCTGCGGGCAGATCACGTGGACTTCCCACCCGGCGTCGCGCAGGGTCGTGGACTCCTGCCAGACCCGCCGGTCGAAGGGGACGGAGAGGTTTTCGACGAGGATGAGCGCTTTACCAGGCAAGGCCGGCGTATCCCTCTTCAAGGCGACGCTCGGCGGCGTCGGGCAGGCGGACGAGGTCGATGAGGGCCCGGTCGCCGCCGTGCGGCAGGGCCGCCAGCACGTCCGGGTCCTTGGTGCCGACGAGCAGGACGTCGGCGTGGTCCATGACTTCTTCGACGGACCCGGCGAGCAGCTGGCCGAGGTGCGGCAGCCGGCTCTCGATGTACTCGCGGTTGGCGCCCATCAGTCGCGAGAGGCTGACGTTGGCGTCGTAGATCTTGAGGTCGAAGCCCTTGCCGAGCAGCTTCTCGGCCAGCTCGACCAGCGGGGACTCGCGCAGGTCGTCGGTGCCCGGCTTGAACGAGAGGCCGAACAGCCCGACCTTGCGCTTGCCGGTGCGCGCGACCAGGTCGAACGCGCGCTGCAGGTGATCGGCGTTGGACGCGAGCACGTGCGAAAGGATCGGCACGCTGACGTCGTTGCGGTGCGCGGCGTAGACGAGCCCGCGCAGGTCCTTCGGCAGGCAGGAGCCACCGAACGCGAAGCCGGGCTTGAGGTAGGCCGGGCTGATGTTGAGCTTGGTGTCGGCGAGGAAGACGTCGATCACCTGGTGCGAGTCGAGGCCGAGCGCCCGGCAGATCGAACCGAGCTCGTTCGCGAACCCGATCTTCAGGCCGTGGAAGGAGTTGTCGGCGTACTTCGTCATCTCCGCCACCGGGATCGGCACGCGGAAGACCGGGCCGGGCAGGCCCTCGTACAGCGCCGCGACGGCGTCGCCGCTGGCCGCGTCGATCTCGCCGATCACGGTCTTGGGCGGGTCGAAGAAGTCGCGGACGCTGGTGCCCTCGCGCAGGAACTCGGGGTTCACCGCGACGCCGAAGTCGACGCCGGCCGTGCGGCCCGAGGACTTCTCCAGGATCGGGATCAGCAGGTCCAGGCAGGTGCCCGGCAGCATCGTGCTGCGGAAGACGACGGTGTGCCGCTCGCTCTTCTTCGCGATCGCCTCGCCGATCTCCTCGGCGACGCGCTCGAGGTAGACGGTCGAGAGGCTGCCGTTCGGCGCTGACGGCGTGCCGACGCAGACGAGCGAGATCTCGCTGTCGGCGACGGCTTCCGCGACGTCGGTCGTGGCTCTCAGCGCGCCGCTCGCGACGACTTCGGCGGTCAGCTCGCCGATCCGCTCCTCGACCACCGGGGCCTTGCCCTGGGTGACGAGGTCGATCTTGACCGGGTTGACGTCCACGCCGACCACCCGGTGTCCCTGCCCCGCCAGGCACGCGGCGGAGACACAACCGACATAACCGAGCCCGAAGACACTGATCCTCACGCCAAAACCTCCGCTATTCCACGCGACCCTCAAGTTGGTCGCCGCGCTCCCCTGGATCGTTACCGCCGGGACGGCGAACGGGGTAATGCGTGAGGAGGCCGTTAGGCGTAACTGTTTTCGGGTAAAAATGAGGTCTCGAAAATGCATGTTGCAGTGGGTGGGCAACGCGGTCGGTGCGGTTCCGGTCAGCGGGTCCCGAGAAGCCGTTTCCGTTCCGGGGTGTAGGTCCACCACGGCCGCGGAGGGGCGCCGTCGGCTTGGTCGACCGCGGACAGGAACGTGTCGAGCACGCAGGGGTCGTGCCGGACGCCGTCGGTCTCGCAGAGGCGTTCGTACAGCTCGACGGCGTCCTGCCCGGCGAGCTGGGCGGGCTCGGTGATGCCCAGCCGGGCGAGGTCGCGGACCATCGCCGGTCCGATGTTCGCCAGTTTCAGCAGTTCCTTGCTCATGCCCCCAGCACAGCAGCCGGGGCCGATCCCGTCAGATGCGGATCGGCCCCGGTTCGCGCGTGCGTCAGTTGTTGTTCACGAAGGTGGTCGCGAGGCTCTGGCCCTTGCTCGTCGCGTTGGCGTGGTTCTCGATCGGCGAGACGGTCGAGTTCTTGAAGCAGATGTACGTCACGCCGGAGTCGGTGCCGCCGTTGGACGGGTCGGGGTTGATGCCGAGGTCCTTCGCGGTGGCGTAGGAGGCTTCGCCGATGATCTGCGTCGGCCCGGTGTCGCCGATGACGGCGTACTCGACCTTGCCGTTGTAGATCACGGCGCAGGAGCCGCCGCCCTTCAGCTGCGACGACGAGTACTTCCAGATGCTGCTCGAGCTGGGCACGACGATGTAGGGCAGCTTCGCGGCGTTGAGCGGCTTGCCGTCGGACTGGTGGAACGCCGTGTCGTCCTGGTAGCAGCAGTCGGTGTCTTCGTTGCACTGCGTGGAGCGCTGGCCGTCGCAGTCGATGTCCATGTCGGCTTTCCAGAACACGGCGCCGTTGGCATCGCAGACGGCGACAGTCTTGCTGGAGACGTCCTCGTCGGTCTTGTACTTGCCGTTGGAGATCTGCTTGCAGCTGGTCGTCTTGGCGAGCAGCTGGGCCGCGGTCGGGGCGGCCGCGGTGGTCGCCGGCGCGGCGGCGGGGGCCGGGGCTGCCGACGCGAGGGCCGAGGGCATCACGGCCGCGGCCAGCGCCAGTGTCGCGAGCAGGATCAGTTTCCGCATACCTGGTGCTCCCTTTAGTTAGGAAACTTTCCTTACGGCGGCGTGGCGACCAGGATGCACCCGGGCGAGAGCCGGTACAAGACCTGACGGTGCGGGAATTTCCCATCATGCGAACGAAGTTGACGAAAAGGCTGCTCACCGGAGCGGGACGTGCGAAACGGGTTCGGGACGTGTGCCGTTGGCCGGGACTCGCAGGTCGCGCGGAATCAGGCTTAACGGACAGCGCGCCGGAACACGCGGCTCACCCAGTTCCCGGCCCGCCGGTGCCCGGCGACGAGCACCTCGTCCAGCCAGTCGCCGTCGAGGTCGTGGCTCAGCTCGGTGCGCGCCTGCAGCCAGCCGTCGTGACTCGCCGCGCCGCCGTCGCTGGAGTACACCCGCGTCGCGCCCGCCTGCTTCAGCCGCGTCAGCACCTTCTTGTCGTAGGCGCCGAACGGCAGCGAGTACCGCCGCACCGGCCGGCCGCAGAGGTCGCCGAGGAGCTTCGGCGCGTCCGTCAGCTCACGGCGGGCATGCCTGTCGTCGAGCCGGCGCCAGTCGCGCGGCTCCCAGCCGTGCGAGCCGATCTCCATGCCCCCGCGCACGAGCTCGCGCAGACCGGCGCGGTCGAGGTAGCCGCGCTGGCCGAGGCGGCCGGCGAGCGGGAAGAACTCGGCGGTCAGCCCGCGGTCGACCAGCCGCGGCAGCGCGATCTCGACGTCGGACTCGTTGCCGTCGTCGAAGGTGAGGTGGACGTCGTCGCGGTCGGCCACGACTTCCAGCACCCGCTCGAACTGCTCGACCGTCACCCAGCGCTCGTCCTCGCCGGGGTCGAGCTGGCGAGCCGGCCGCCCGATCCCGTGCAGGGCGAGGTTCACCGTCACCACTTCCACCGCCTGCCACTGCGAGTAGTCGATTTGTTACCTCGATTAATCGCCATGGCAAACGGGTGAGTTACAGGTTTTCCGGAAAATCAGCCCTTCCGGATTTCGAGCGTGCAGCACTTGGGTCCGCCGCCGGCTTTCCGCAGCTCGGAGATGTCGACGTAGACCGGCTCGTACCCCCGATCGGCGAGGAGTTCACCCAGTCGGGTGGCCTCGACGGGCAGGACGACATTGCGGCCGTCGGAAACGCCGTTGAGGCCGAAGCATTCGGCGTCTTCCTTCGTCGCGAGCACGGCGTCCGGGAAGAGCCGCTCAAGCACGCGGCGCGAGCCGGCCGAGAACGCCTCCGGGTAGTAGACGATCTGCGCGCGCGTCGTGTCCGTCGCCTCGGCGAGCACGAACAGCGCCGTGTCGAGGTGGTAGTAGCGCGGGTCGACCAGGTGCAGCGAGACGACCGGGACGCCGAGGACCTCCTGGGCCTCGGCGTGCGCGGCCGGGTCGGTCCGGAAGCCGGTGCCGGCGAGCAGCAGGGTGCCGGTCCAGGCGAAGTCGCCCTCGGCCTCGTTGATCTTCTCGGGCATGGTGATGTCGCGGTAGCCGTGCTCGACGAACCAGCGGCGGAAGTGCTCGGCCTCGGCGGCGCGCTGCGGCGCGCGGAACCGCGAGCCGAGGACGCGGCCGTCGACGACCGTGCCGGAGTTCGCGGCGAAGACCATGTCGGGCAGGCCGGGCTGGGCGTCGATCTCCTCGACGGTGTGGCCGAGACGGCGGTAGGTGTCGCGCAGCTCGGCCCACTGCTCGACGGCTTTGTCGGCGCTGACCGGCTGGGTCGGGTCCATCCAGGGGTTGATCACGTAGTCCACCGCGAAGTGGCGCGGGGGGCACATCAGGTATCGACGGGTGGTCGGTACGCGCATCGCCTGCATGAATTCAGGGTAAGGGGCGCCTAATCTCGCAATCAATCGCTGTTCGCTGCGCGCATCTGTGCTAAGTGTTGCGTGTGAACACCATCGACCAGCGAATCGTTTCGTGCCTCGTGGCGAACGCGCGCTCCAGCTACGCGGAGATCGGCAAGGTGGTCGGCCTGTCCGCCCCGGCGGTGAAGCGGCGGGTCGACCGGCTCCTCGAAACGGGCATCCTCCGCGGGTTCACGGCGGTGGTCGACCCGGAGGCGCTGGGCTGGGGAACGGAGGCGTTCGTCGAGGTCACGTGCCAGGGCAACATCACGCCGGCCCGCATCCGGGCGCGCCTGGAGCCGTTGCCGGAGGTGGTGGCGGCGTACACGGTGTCGGGCGCGGCGGACGCGATCGTCCACCTGCGCGCGGCGGACATCCACCACCTGGAGACGGCGCTGGAGCGGCTGCGCGGGCTGGAGATCGTGGACCGGACGGTGTCGACGGTCGTGCTTTCGCGGCTGCTGGAGCGGCCGCCGACGCCGGAGAGCTGACGCCTCCGGCCCCCGTCTTCCAGCTTATCGGCGGGGACCGACGGTTCGAGGGCGACGGCGCGGGCGAGGCCGGCGGGATGCACAGGCCCGGCAGGGTGTGGAGCGACGGCGAGCGCGAGCCGCCGAGAGCGCGAAACCGTCGGATCCCGCCGATACGCTGGCGACCGGGGGCCGGAGGCCCACCCTCGCCGATGGGCCAGGGGCCCGGGAGCCACCGGCGATACCCGGTCGACCGGAGCCCGAGCCCACCTCAGCCGGCCAGCGCCCGCAGCACCAGCGGGGCCTCGTCCGGGTGCAGCCGCAGCTCCGTGCGGCCGCCCGCCGCGTGGAACGTCACCGCCTGGCGGTCCACCGCCTGCATCGTCAGCTCGCCCGGGTCGAACCCCACCGGCTCGGCGCCCGGCGTCCGCCACGTCACCGGCCCCTCGCCCACCGCGAGCCAGCCTCGCCGCTCGCGGCCGGACGTCGCCTCGTCGTCGCGCAGCACGCACGGGAACTCGACCCGCTCGCCGCGCGCGAACGCCGCCGCCCGGGCCCGGCGACGGCGGCCGCCGAACAGCTCCGACATGTCGATCATCGTCAGCAGGTTGCCCACCAGCACCACCAGCAATTCCCCCATGCACCACTAATACCCTGACGCGATGACCGACAGCATCGTCAGCGAGCACACCGGTGGCGTCGCGCTGCTCACCGTCGACGCGCCCGCCAGCCGCAACGCGCTCACCCTCGACCTCTCCGCCCAGCTCGCGGCCGCCGTCGAGGCCGCGGAACGGGACGAGTCGGTCCACGCCGTCATCGTCACCGGCACGCCGCCCGCGTTCTGCGCCGGAGCCGACCTGAGCGCGCTCGGCAGCGCCGACGAGACCGGCCTGCGTGCCATCTACGAGGGCTTCCTCGCCGTCGCGCGGTGCACGCTGCCGACCATCGCCGCGGTCGGGGGCGCCGCCGTCGGCGCCGGGCTCAACCTGGCGCTCGCCGCCGACGTCCGCCTCGCCGGGCCGCGCGCCAAGTTCGTCGCCCGGTTCCTCGAGCTCGGGCTGCACCCCGGCGGCGGGATGACGTGGATGACGCAGCGGCTGGCCGGCCCCCAGCAGGCCGCCGCGATGACGTTGTTCGGGCAGCCGCTCGACGCCGAAGCGGCCGTGCGCGCCGGGCTGGCGCTCAGGGTGGTCGAAGGCGACCTCGTCGCCGCCGCGAAGGAGCTCGCGGCCCCGGCGGTCGCCGCGCCGCGCGAAGCGCTCCTGGCCACCAAGCGCAGCCTCCGGACGACCGCCTCGCTGGCCGCGCACGCCGACGCCGTCGACGTCGAAATCGAGCCGCAGCTCGCGTCGCTGGCCTCGCCGGAGTTCGCCGAGCGGCTCGAGGCCATGCGGGCCCGGATCCGCGCCCGTTCCTGATCCCAGCAAGTGGACACCCCTACGCGAGACCCGGGTCACAGCGAAGACAAGGGTTTACACGTTACCATCGGTCACACATATTTGTCGGACCAGCACAGAAGACCGCTAGCGCAGCAATGAGGTCGTTCCGGACGGCGGGAGTCTAGGAACATCGTTGTCGAGCGCGAGCTAACCTCGTGGTAGGGCCTGGTGATCTGAGTGTCACGACACCGGGCAGGCGACCGATGGCCGCAACGTCGGGAGAGAGGGAATCCCTGACCCATGAGCACGAGTGCGAACGGCAACCGCGCTGGTCACGGCTCGCTCGCCGCGACCAGGCCGACCGAGATCAGCAAGCTGGACCGGGTCGTCATCCGGTTCGCCGGCGACTCGGGTGACGGCATGCAGCTGACCGGTGACCGCTTCACGTCCGAGGCCGCCGCGTTCGGCAACGACCTGTCGACGATGCCGAACTTCCCCGCCGAGATCCGCGCGCCACAGGGCACGATCCCCGGCGTCTCGAGCTTCCAGGTGCACTTCGCCGACTACGACATCCTCACCCCCGGCGACCGGCCGGACGTGCTGGTGGCGATGAACCCGGCCGCGCTCAAGGCGAACCTCGCCGACGTCCCGCACGGTGGGACGATCATCCTGAACACCGACGACTTCATCAAGCGCAACCTGACCAAGGTCGGCTACGCGACCGACCCGCTCGACGACGACACCCTCGCGCCCTACCAGGTGCACCGGGTCGCCATGTCGACGCTGACCCAGGGCGCGCTCGCCGACACCGGCCTCGGCAAGAAGGACGCCGAGCGCTGCAAGAACATGTTCGCCCTCGGCCTGCTGTCGTGGATGTACCACCGGCCCACCGAGGGCACCGAGCAGTTCCTGCGCGAGAAGTTCGCCAAGAAGCCCGACATCGCCGAGGCCAACATCCTGGCCTTCCGGGCCGGGTGGAACTACGGCGAGACCACCGAGTCGTTCGCGACGACGTTCCAGGTCGCCCCGGCCAAGCTGGCCCAGGGCACCTACCGGCAGATCACCGGCAACACCGCGCTCGCCTACGGGATCGTGGCCGCCGGGCAGCGCTCCGGCCTGCAGATCCTGCTCGGCACGTACCCGATCACGCCGGCGTCGGACATCCTCCACGAGCTGTCCAAGCACAAGAACTTCGGCATCATCACCTTCCAGGCCGAGGACGAGATCGCCGGCATCGGCGCCGCCCTCGGCGCGTCCTACGGCGGCGCGCTCGGCGTCACCTCGACGTCGGGCCCGGGTGTCGCGCTGAAGTCCGAAGCCGTCGGCCTCGGCGTGATGGTCGAGCTGCCGCTGGTCGTCATCGACGTCCAGCGCGGCGGCCCGTCGACCGGCCTGCCGACCAAGACCGAGCAGGCCGACCTGCTGCAGGCGATGTTCGGCCGCAACGGCGAGTCGCCGGTCCCGATCGTCGCGCCGCTGTCCCCCGCGGACTGCTTCGACGCGGCCGTCGAGGCCACCCGGATCGCGCTGAAGTACCGCACGCCGGTGCTGCTGCTCTCGGACGGCGCGATCGCCAACGGCTCCGAGCCGTGGCTGATCCCGGACGTCGAGACGCTGCCCGACCTGCACGTCGAGTTCGCGTCCGAGCCGAACGCGGACAACGACTCCGGCGAGTTCTGGCCCTACGTGCGCGACCCCGAGACGCTCGCCCGCGCCTGGGCCGTGCCGGGCACGCCCGGGCTGCAGCACCGCATCGGCGGGCTGGAGAAGGCCGACAAGACCGGCCACATCTCCTACGACCCGGCCAACCACGAGAAGATGGTCCGGCTGCGCCAGGCGAAGGTCGACGGCATCGACGTCCCGGACGTCGTGGTGGACGACCCGTCCGGCGGCAAGGCGCGCGTGCTGGCCCTGGGCTGGGGCTCGTCCTACGGCCCGATCGGGGCCGCGTGCCGCCGGGTGCGCAAGCTCGGCCTGCCGATCGCGCAGGCGCACCTGCGTCACCTCAACCCGCTGCCGGCCAACCTCGGCGACATCCTGCGCAGCTACGACAAGGTCGTGGTGCCGGAGATGAACCTGGGCCAGCTCGCGCTGCTGCTGCGAGCGAAGTACCTGGTGGACGTGCACAGCCACACCAAGGTCGCGGGCATGGCGTTCAAGGCGGAAGAGCTGCAGAACCTGTTCTCGGAGATCATCACTACGGAGGCGGCGAAATGACCGCGATCGACATCGGGCTCCCGACCGTCGGCGGCCTCGACCTTGTGCCGACGACCGACGAGCCGCAGAAGGCCAAGGACTACAAGTCCGACCAGGAAGTCCGCTGGTGCCCCGGCTGCGGCGACTACGTCGTGCTGAACGCGGTCCAGTCGTTCTTGCCCACGCTCGGCCTCAAGCGCGAGAACATCGTGTTCATCTCGGGCATCGGCTGCTCCTCGCGCTTCCCGTACTACCTCAACACCTACGGCATGCACTCGATCCACGGCCGCGCGCCGTCGATCGCGACCGGGCTCGCGACCACGCGCCCGGACCTGTCGGTGTGGGTCGTCACCGGTGACGGCGACGCGCTGTCCATCGGCGGCAACCACCTGATCCACGCGCTGCGCCGCAACGTGAACATCAAGATCCTGCTGTTCAACAACCGGATCTACGGCCTGACCAAGGGGCAGTACTCCCCGACGTCGGGCCAGGGCATGGTCACCAAGTCGACGCCGATGGGGTCGGTGGACACGCCGTTCAACCCACTCTCACTGGCGATCGGCGCCGAGGCGTCGTTCGTGGGCCGCGCGATGGACTCCGACCGCAAGGGCCTCACCGAGGTCCTGCAGGCCGCGGCGCAGCACCGCGGGTCGGCGCTGGTGGAGATCTACCAGAACTGCCCGATCTTCAACGACGGCGCGTTCGACGTCCTCAAGGACGCCGACGAGGCCGCCGCCCGGCTGATCCCGCTGCGCGCCGGCGAGCCGATCCGCTTCGGCCCGAACCAGGAGTTCGGCGTCAAGCGCGGCGACTGGGGCGGCCTCGACGTCGCGAAGGTCGCCGACATCGGCGAGGACAACGTCGTGGTGCACGACCCGTCGATCTACGACACGTCGTACGCGTTCGCGCTGTCGCGCCTGGGCGACCAGAGCCTCAACCACGTCCCGACGGGCATCCTCCGCCAGGTCGAGCGCCCGACGTACGACGACGGCGCCCGCGCCCAGGTCGAGCAGGCCCGCGCAGCCCGCACGCCCGACCTGCAGGGTCTCCTGCGCGGCAAGGACACCTGGACGGTCGCGTAGCTCCTGCTTTTCCGAAGGCCGCCATGCCCGGTGCATGGCGGCCTTCGACGTTCGGGGGTTGCCTCGATTAGGACACGTGTCCTAAGTTTTAGGTCATGCGACCTTTCGTGTTCTTCGATGTCCGGACGTCCGATGCGGACGGCAGCAGGCGGTTCTTCGGCGAACTGCTGGGCTGGCAGACCTCCGGCGCCCTGCTGACCGAAGACGGCCGGCCCTGGGGCGGTCTCACCGAGCTGGCCCCGGACGACGACCGCACGCCGCAGTGGCTGCCCTACGCGCCGGTGTCCGATGTGGACTCCGCGGCGGCGAAGGCGGTGGAGCTGGGCGGAAAGATCGTGCGAGAACGAACGGACCTGCCGGTCGGCTCCCTGGTGGTGGTCACGATCCCGGCGGCGCCGCGCTCGTCCTGTTCCAAGCGGCGTGAAACGACGAAGGGCCGCCCGCGGGCGGCCCTTCGTCGCGGAAAACTCAGCTGAGCGGCCGGAACCCGACCCGCTCGGCGTCCTCGGCGGTCCGGAACCACACCTCGGCCACCATCTTCGGGAACTGCGCCGAATCGTCGGTGCAGTAGCGCAACGCCGTGACGCTCGCCTTCACCTCGAACCCGTCACCCGGTCGTCCGCCGCCGGGCCGCGGCATCGCCGAGCCGGGACCGAACGGACCGGGCGGGACGGCGTCCCCGGCCGCCTGCCGCGCGGGCGGGGGCTCCGGCGCGGCCAGTGCGGCGGCCTGGTTCGGCTGCACCGACGGCTCGAACAGCGAACCGCTGTGCGCGCCGGAATGGTCGGTCTCGCGCCGCTCGACTGTGCGCATCGACGGCTGGATCGGTTGCGGTGCCTCGAATCCACCGCGCAACGCCTCGCGCGGCTGCCGCTTCGGCAGCACCTGCGTCGACTCGGCCGGCGTCTCCGGCGGCACCTCCAGCTCGCCGTTGGCCCCGGAGTCGTCGCCGGCGAACGCGTACTGCGGCTCTTCCTCCGGCTCGTCCTCTTCGGCCTCTTCGGTCTGCTCGCCGCCGACCGACAGGTAGCGCGTGCGCTCCATCGGCTCTTCGAACGCCGACCGTTCGCTCGGCTGCTCGTGGTCGAACCAGTCCGGCGTCGCCGCCGCGGGCGTCTCCCCCGCCGGCGGCTGGAACAGCGAACCGGCCGCGGGTTCCGGGTCGAGCTGCTGCTCGAGCCGCGAAAGCGCCGGCGTGGCGGGCTCGAGCTCGTCCTCCGGCGCCAGGTACTCGGTCGCCGCCGTGCGGTACGGGTCCTCGGGCTCCGGCTCGCTGACCGGAGTCAGGATCTGGGTCTCCGAGGCGCGGTACGACGCGTCGTCGTCGGGCTCCGGCCGGAAGGCGTCGTCGGGCTCCGGGTGCGTCCCCGGCGGCACCTGCGAGTCCAGCTCGGCGAAGTCCGCGTCGATGTCGTCGTGGACGTCATCGCGGTTGAGCGGCGCCGCGGCGACGAGCGTGCCCGGGTAGGACGTCTCCTGCCGCGACGGCGACGGCTCGAACCGCGGCTCCGGCCGGGTGAAGGTCTCGGTGCCCGGCGCGGCCAGCCCGGCGGCGTTCGCGGGGGTCCGCGCGGCGTCGGCGTGGGCCTGCGCCAGCGAACTCTCCAGCTTGCGGACGCTCTTGCGGAGCGGCAGCACCAGCACCAGCCAGGTGAGCAGCACCCCGACGAAGAACGCCGCGAGACTCCACAGCCAAACCTGTCCGAAAATGGACATCTCTTCCTGCCCCTGTTAGTGCGTGCGCGCGACCAGGTAGTCGGCGACCGACTCGCACGCGTCCCGGGCGGGTGACGCGGGCAACGCGGCAAGCTCGGCTCGCGCGCGCTGAGCGTAGTCGGAAAGGGTGACGCGTGCTCGATCGAGTCCGCTACTCGCCCGCAGCAGCTCCAGGGCCTCCTGGACGACGGCGTCGTCGGCGATCGGGCCGGAAAGCAGCTCGGTGAGCCGCGGGTCCGTGCCCGGGTCGGCGAGCGCGTACAGCATCGGCAGCGTCCGGACGCCTTCGCGCAGGTCGGTGCCCTGGGCCTTGCCGAGCTCGTCGGACGGCGAGGCGATGTCGATGATGTCGTCGGAGATCTGGAACGCGGTGCCGATGATGTCGCCGAACCGGCGCAGCGCCTGGATGTGCTCCTCGGCGGCGCCGGACATCATGCCGCCGAAGCGGCCGGACGTGGCGATCAGCGAACCGGTCTTCTGCGCGATCACGGTGAGGTAGTGCGCGACGGCGTCGTCACCCGGTCCGGGGCCGACGGTCTCGCGCATCTGGCCGGTGACCAGCTCGCCGAAGGTCTCGGCGATGATCCGCGCCGCGTCCGTGCCGAGGTCGGCGACCAGGCGCGAGGCGTGCGCGAAGAGGAAGTCGCCGGTGAGGATGGCGATGGTGTTGTCCCAGCGGGCGTTGACGCTCTCGGCGCCGCGGCGCATGTCCGCCTCGTCCATGACGTCGTCGTGGTAGAGCGTGGCGAGGTGCACCAGCTCGACCGCGGCGGCGGCGATCACGACGTGGTCGTCCTGCTTCGGCCCGAACTGCGCGGACAGCAGGGTGAAGAGGGGACGAAAGCGTTTGCCCCCGGCCTCGACCAGGTGCAACGCGGCGTCGTTGACGGCCTGGACGTCACTGCGGACGACTTCGCGCAGCAGCTTCTCGACGTCGGCCAGCCCGGTGGCGATCGCGCGCAGCAGGGTCTCGTCGGCGATCTGCAGGCCGACCGACGCGCGCAGGTCCTCGAGGGCGCCACCCGGCGCAGCGGGGAGGGATCCCGCCCCGGGGGCTGGGGATGGCACAGACACGTCGGCTCCGCTCTACTCGTGCACCGGTCGGGTATTGCCTTGAGCGTAGTGGCTACCCCGCGCCGCCGTTTACCCGCTGTCCTGCGGAAACGGTGACGAACATGACACCTCGGCGGCGCTCGATCCGGAGGGGCCCGCCGCGTGCCGCCGTCACTGTAGGTGAAACAGGGCCGGATCCGGATACCGGCGGGATTACCCACCGGGTGGTTCATGATCCACGAAGGGGTGATCAGCGGTTTCGGGCGCAACGGACGTCGCCGGGGGGCGGATATTCACCTCGAGGAAGAGCGTCGCTCTCCCCGGTCGTCAAGGAGGACGCGATATGCGCAACACGATCGCGAGGCGGGGTGCGCTCGCCGGGACATTGATGGTGGTAGGACTCACCGTGGCCGCGGCGCCGGCCCAGGCCGCTCCCCAGCCGGGCGTGGCCCAGATCGGCTCGGCCGAGTTCACGAAGTCCGGCACGACGGTCACGGTGCCGGTCCAGGGCAAGTGCTCGGTGGACGGCCCGACGAGCGCAACGGCCCAACCGGTGTCGAAGACGGGCATCACCTTCGGCGGCGGCACATCGTCCTGCACGACGACGGTGACGAACCCCGACACGGACGCGACCACGACGACGTCCACGGCAACGGGCAAGAACTTCGAGCTGTCGGCCCTGGTGAGCGCGGGCGGCCCCCGCGTCAAGCTGTCGACGTTCAAGGTGACGTGCACGGCGACCCAGACGCAGACGAACGCGAGCTGGAGCTTCGGAGGCATGTCGGGCATCCCGAACCCCCCGAGCCCGGTCCCGGTCGGTTATTCGGCACCGATCAAGAAGTCCAACGGAACGGTGCTGGCGAACGCGGTGTTCAACACGCAGAACCTCCCGGGTGACGGCAGCATCGGTTTGACGATGTTGCGGATCAATTTCCTCCCGGCATCGGGAATCAGTGGCCAGGTGGTGCTGGGCCACACGTCCTGTTCACCGACCCCGTAGGGGAATCGAAGGGCCGCGGCCGAGGGGGCCGCGGCCCTTCGTTTTTCCCGTCTTTTGGGGCGAGGGAACCCTGGTAGTGTGCGGGCCGTCGGATACGCAGGGTGCCCGGGGCGGAGCACACTGCAAGCTAGGGGAGAGCTGATGACGACGGGGTTGTGCGATGTCTGAGGGTCCGGTCTACGACCCGAACACCCGGCGAGCGCCGTTGCGGGGGTTGACCCACCGCGCGGGGGCTTATGGGGGCGGGGGCGGCGGAGCGGGTTTCGAGTACGACGAGGCGACGCTGCATGAGTTGGTCAAGGAGTGGTCCGACCTCGCGCACGAGTTTCAAGATGATCGTGAGCAAGCTCGGTCCATCGCTACGACCCACGGACCAGGCCTCGAGTACGCAAGCATTGGCAATGCCGACCGAATCTGCGCGTCGGGTGATGCACTCGATCGCGCCCTCCAGCAACGGATGGAGTACTGCCGAGCGATGGCCGCGAAGTTCGTGACGGCGTTGGGCACGTACGCCACGGCAGAGGAAAACCAGGCAACCGAGATCAAGCAGACAGGAGGCACGCTGTGATGCGCCGCCCAGTCGCCTTGTTAAGCGCATCGTTGCTGGCCTTGACAGCTTGTTCGGACACCAAAGCAGGAACCGCTACACCCGTCGTCACGTCGTCGAGTTCGGCGGACACATTGCCGGCTCCCGGCGTGCCCAAAGTCGAGACGCCGGTCGATACAACTCGGCTCAAGCAGGCGCCCTGTGAAGCCTTGACGAGCGAGGAAATCGCCACGCTGCTCGGATCAAGCGCCACAGCCAAGGAGCAGCTGGACGCACCTGGTGGTCCAACGTGCGACTGGCACCCGACTGGCACGACACAGGCGAAAATCGGCGTCATCTTCAACAAGGTGAATCAGGCTGGCCTCACCGGCATTTATGAGAAGCAAGGCTCGACGTTCCGCCTGTTCATGCCCATGGAACCAGTCGCAGGACTACCAGCGGTCGCATACGGGCTGCAGGACGAACGATCCAGCAACGGGCGATGCGCTGTCGCTATCGGTACCAGCGACCACGAAATGATCGATGTCTCCATCACCCAGTCCGAAGTGAACGTGGGCAAGAAGGACCCCTGCGCCGCCGCACATGAAGTAGCCGAAAAGGTTATAGCCAACATCAAGGGGGCGCAGTGATGACCGCTGAGACACCACTGACTGCAGCCGAGATTTACGCTCAGATCACCGGCGGTGAAGGATCGCAGTCGCTATCCAACGCTGAACGCGACGCTAACAACCTGACCAATCGGATGGTTGAACGCGCCCAGCGGATCAGCTCTCTTCGGACCAAGACCATGTCCGGGTGGCAAGGCGGTGCTGGGCAAGCTGCCGCTGATGCCACCCTTCCGCTTGTTCAAGCCGCTGCCGATGATGCTGTTCACCTCAGGACCGCGCAGTCTGCCGTTGGTGCTCAGATGGATGCCTTTGGGACCGTCAAGTACTCCGTCAAGCCCGTTCCTCCGCAGCCTCCTGAGCTCACCTCGGCGGATGTTCTTCATGCCATCAACGGTGATGGTTATGAACCCTACAAAACCAAAGTCGCCGGCTGGCAGGCCGACAGCCAGGCCAACATCGATGCCTTTAGTGCCTATCACTCCGCCAGTGGCACCAATGGTGGGCAGATGCCCGCTCAATACGCTCAGCTCGCCGACTCCGGATCGCCCATTGGGATGACCGATCGGGCTGACCGCACTACCGGCCCCACTGATACCGGTGAGTGGGCTCGGGATCCTCGGCAGCCGCAAGTTCCGTCGCAGCAGAACCGGCAGACCGTCCAACCCGGACAGAACCAGGTTCACAACCAGGTTCAAAACCAAGTCCAGCAACAGACCCAGAACCACAACCAGTTCCAGAACCAAACTCAGCAGCCCGGCGTCAATGATCCGGACGGCACCCACGCCAACAGCTACGTTCCCAAGCCCGTCACGCCTCCCGCCGCCGCTCAGGGTGGGTATCAGTTCGGGCCTACCGGCCAGTCCGGTGGCAACTTTGGTGGGAACAGCGTCTTCGGCCCCGGGGGCTACTCGGGCGGGTTCGGACCGGGGACGGGGACCGGATACCAACCGGGAACGAATACCGGCACCGGGTACCGACCAGGAACGGGAACAAGCACGGGCACAACGCCAGGACAACCCGGCATGCGAACCCCCGGAGCGAACACCGGCGCCCGCATGCCCGAGGAACGGCTCCCCGGCGGGGCTGCCACCCGAGGGGCCACCGGACAGCGGGGCGCCAACGGCATGCCCATGGGCGGCCCCCTCGGCGGGGGACGTGGCAAAGAAGAAGACCGCGAAAAGAAAAAAGCCCCCTACCTGCAAAACCCCGACCCCGACGAAACCTTCGGTGGCTTCCCGGAAAAGCCGATGCCTCCGGTGATCGGCGAGAAGAAATAACACATGCTCAACGCCGAACTCTCCCTGGACACCCTGCTCACCGCCCTGCGCAACGTCGGCGGTGGCGATCCTCACCCAGTCCTCGCAAAAGGACTTCGCTACATCCCGCCGTCCGCGAAACAGCACATAAACCGGGAAGCCTTCGAGGAACTCAGCGAACTCGGCTTCATCCAGGGCAACGGCTTCACCCCGGAATTCGAAGACGTCCTGCACCTCATCGACAGCCCGGCGACCGCACTTCACGGCTACGCCCGAGACGAGACCGCCCAACGTGGCATTCTCGTCGCCGCCCGTGGACGCTCCATTGTCTCCGTCGTCTGTCTGGGCGATCGGGTTGAACTCAGGGGTGTGGAGACAAGCCCGGAAGACGCTCTGGTGGCGAACCTGCCGCCATACGAGCCGGCGCCCATCAAGCCCTTCTCGCTGCCGAAGGAAGACTTCGAAAAGGCCGAAGAGAGCGACATCTTCGACGACGCCCCCGCCCGGAGCCGGGAAGCGCAGGAACTCGACGCCTTCTTCCGGCAGCCGCACTTCGGCCTTGGGCAGCTCTACGCCGGGGCCGCCACCGTCAACTACCTCGACCTCGAAGCCGGACGCGTCGGGATCGCGCTCGACGGCGACTACATCAGCGTCCTGCCCGGTGAACCGAAACAACTGAGCCAGAAACTGAAAGCCGCCGCTCCCAACTGACAGGAGCGGCGGCCGGAGAAAGCAACGACTCAGGAAGCGAAACCGCCCGCGCCCGCCCAGCCCAGGGCGAATGCCGGGACCAGGCCGAGGATCAGCGTCACCGCTGTGCCCAAGAAGATCGCCGTTCCCGTGCCGAAGCCCGGGACCGACACCGACGGGCCGTCGGCCGCCGGCTCGGAGAAGTACATCAGCACGATCACCCGCAGGTAGAAGAACGCCGCCACCGCGCTGAACACCAGGGCCACCACCACCAGCGGGGCCATTCCGTCCGACAGCGCCGCCGAGAACACCACGAACTTGCCCACGAAACCGGATGTCAACGGGATCCCGGCCAGGGCCAGCAGCAAGAACGTGAAGACCCCGGCCACCAGCGGTGACCGCTTCGCCAGCCCGGCCCACGCCGAGAGGTGCGTCGCCTCGCCCGAGGAATCGCGGACCAGGCTGATCACGCCGAACGCCGCCAGCGTCGTGAAGCCGTACGCCAGCAGGTAGAACAGCGTGCTCGACAGCCCGTCCTTCGTGATCGCGATCGCGCCCACCAGCAGGAAGCCCGCGTGTGCGATCGACGAGTACGCGATCATGCGCTTGACGTCCGTCTGGGTCAGGCCCAGCACCGCGCCGATCACCATCGAGATGATCGCGACGCCCCAGAGGACTCCGCGCCACTCCCAGCTGGTCGAGCCGAACGCCACCGACAGCACCCGCAGGATCCCGCCGAACGCCGCGACCTTCGTGCACGCCGCCATGAACGCCGTCACCGGCGTCGGCGCTCCTTGGTAAACGTCCGGGGTCCACGTGTGGAACGGGCCGACCGAACCCTTGAACAGCAGGCCCACCACAAGCAGACCGAGGCCCGCGAACAGCAGCGTGTCCGACCGGTCCGAACCGGCCGCCGCGGCCGCGATGTCGCCCAGCTTCACGGAGTTCGCGTAGCCGTACAGCAGCGCCAGTCCATAAAGGAAGAACGCCGATGAGAACGCGCCGAGCAGGAAGTACTTGACCGCCGACTCTTGCGACAACAGACGCCGCCGACGCGCGAGGCCGCACATCAGGTACAGCGGCAGCGACAGGACTTCCAGCGCGATGAACATCGTCAGCAGGTCGTTCGACGCGGTGAACGCCATCATGCCGCCGAGCGCGAACAGCATCAGCGGGAAGACCTCGGTCTGCATGACCGTCGCCGTCTGGGCGCGGTCCTGGACCGTGCCCGGGCGGATGCCGGCCTGCGCGACCAGCGCGCCGCCCGGCTCGACCACGCGGTCGGAGATCAGCAGCACCGCGCCGACGGCCAGGGCGAGCAGCGTGCCCCAGAGGAACAGCGCCGGCCGGTCGATCGAGATGGCCCCGCTGAACGTCTTGACGCCGCCCGCGGGCGCGTCACCCGTGGCGTAGATGAACAAGCTCGCGCCGGCCACGACGATCGCCGCCAGGCTCAGCACGACCTGCGCGCCGAACCGAGAGCGCTTCGAGGCGAACGCCTCCACCAGCACGCTGAGGCACGCCGCGCCGAAGACGATCAGCATCGGCAGGACTGCCGGGTAGTTCACCGACGGCGTCACGATCGGTGGCTCCGGCGCCTGGGTCAGGAGGATGTCGAGCACGGTTACTTGCCTCCCTGGACCGCGGACAGCGTCTGCTGCACCGTCGGGGTGACTGTGTCGAGCACCGGCTTCGGGTAGAAGCCGAGGACTAGGACCAGCACGACCAGCGGCGCCAGGATCGCGATCTCGCGGCCGTTCAGGTCCGTGATGGCCTTCTTGACGCCCAGCTCCGGCGCCATCGCGGTGGCTACAGCGCCACCCGACTCCACGCTGGTCGGGGTGGGAGGCCCCGTCGGGGCCGGCGACAACACAGCATCACCGCGGACCGGGCCCTGCATGACGCGCTGGTAGAGCCACAGGACGTACGCCGCGGCCAGGACCATGCCGACCGTGGCGAGGATCGTGTACACCGGCTGGTCGACATACGCCCCGATGAGCACCAGGAACTCCGAGACGAAGGAGTTGGTGCCCGGCAGCGAAAGCGTCGACAGGCCGGCGAGCAGGAACAGGCCGGCCAACAACGGCGTCACCTTGGCCATGCCGCCGTAGTCCGAAATGCGAGTCGACCCGCCGCGCGCGACGACCAGGCCGATCACCACGATCAGCATGCCGGTCGCGATGCTGTGGTTCAGCATGTACGTCGCCGAGCCGACCATCGCCTGCTCGTTGAACGCGAAGATGCCGAGCGAGATGAAGCCGAAGTGGGCGATCGAGACGTAGGCGATGAACCGCTTCATGTCCCGCTGCCCGGCCGCGAGGATCGATCCATAAAGGACACCGATCACCGAGAGCACCAGCACCAGCGGGGCGAGGGTCTTGCTCGCGTCCGGGAACATCGGCAGGCAGTAGCGCAGGAACCCGAACGTGCCGACCTTGTCCAGCACGCCGACCAGCAGGACGGCGACGCCGATCGGCGCCTCCCCCGCCGCGTCCGGCAGCCAGGTGTGGAACGGCACCAGCGGCGCCTTGATCGCGAACGCCAGGAAGAACCCGAGGAACAGCCAGATCTGCGTGGACAGCGGCGCGTCGCGGACGACCGTGACGAGCGTGGCCCAGTCGAACGTGCCGTGCCCGAGCTTGTCCTTCGCCAGCGAGTACGCCCCGATCGCCGACGCCAGCATGATCAGGCCGCCGAGGAACGAGTAGAGGAAGAACTTCACCGCCGCGTACTGCCGGTTCGCGCCGCCGTAGCCGCCGATCAGGAAGTACATCGGGATCAGCATGATCTCGAACAGCACGTAGAACAGGAAGACGTCGGTCGCGGCGAACACGCCGATCGTGAGCGCTTCCTGCAGCAGGATCAGCGAGAGGAAACCACCCGCGCTGCGGCCCGGCGGCAGCTTGTCGAGCGTGCCGAGGCCGCCGACGACGATCGGCACCAGCAGCGCGATCACCGCGATCATGATCAGCGAGATGCCGTCGGTGCCGAACGCGATGTGCACCCCGAAGCTCGGGATCCAGTCGAAGCTCGACGTCATCTGCAGCCGCGCGCCCGAAGGCGAGTAGCTGAGCCAGAACGGGATGATCAGCAGGAACTCGAGGATCGAGAACCCCAGCGCGGCCAGCACCGCGGCGCGGTCGTTCCCCTTGAGGAACGCCAGCACCAGGGAGCCGGCGAGCGGCACCAGGATGAGGATCAGCAACCAGGTCATCAGGAGAACCTCACCAGCAGGAGAGCCGCCAGAAGCAGGAACGCGCCGCCCAGCATCGAGAGCGCGTAGGACCGGACGAACCCGGTCTGGAGCCGCCTCAGCCGGCCGGAGCCGCCGCCGAGGGAGGCGGCCAGGCCGTTGACCGCGCCGTCGACGCCGCGGTTGTCGACGAACACCAGCGCCCGCGCGAGCCAGGTGCCCGGGCGGGCGACCAGCGTCTCGTTGAGGGCGTTGCCGTACAGGTCCTTGCGGGCCGCGCGGGTGACGAACGAGACCCGCTCGGGCCGCTCGACCGGGACGTCACGGCGGAAGATCAGGTACGCGATCACCACACCCAGCAGCGAGAACACGATCGCGCCCGCCGAGATCACGCCGGCGTCCAGCGGCGAGTGGTGTTCCTCCACCAGCTCGCCGACCGAGGGGGTCAGCCACTCGGCGAAGCGGTCACCGAGGGCGAAGAACGCGCCGGCGCCGACCGAGCCGACCGCCAGCACCGCCATCGGGACCCACATGACCGCCGTGGACTCGTGCGGGTGGAAGTCGCGGCCGTCGGAGGACTTGATGTCCTTCCAGCGCTCCTTGCCGAAGAACGTCATCATCATCAGGCGCGTCATGTAGAACGCGGTGAGCCCGGCGCCCAGCAGCGCGGCGCCGCCCATCACCCAGCCGCGCCAGCCGCCCTGGCTGAACGCCGCTTCGATGATCGCGTCCTTGGTGAAGAAGCCCGACAGCGGCGGGATGCCGATCAGGGCCAGGTAGCCGAGGCCGAACGTGATGAACGTGATCGGCATCTTCTTGCGCAGGCCGCCGAACTTCCGCATGTCGACCTCGTCGTTCATGCCGTGCATGACCGAGCCGGCCCCGAGGAACAGCCCGGCCTTGAAGAAGCCGTGCGCGACCAGGTGCATGATGCCCAGCGCGTACGCGATCGGCCCGAGGCCGACGGCGAGCATCATGTAGCCGATCTGGCTGACCGTCGAGTACGCGAGGACCTTCTTGATGTCGTCGTACGCGCAGCCGATGATGCACCCCAAGAGGAGGGTGACCGTGCCGACCAGCGTGACGATCAAGCGGCCGTCTTCGGTGGCGTTGAAGATGTCCTTCGAGCGGGCCACCAGGTAGACGCCCGCGGTCACCATCGTCGCCGCGTGGATCAGGGCCGACACCGGAGTCGGGCCCTCCATCGCGTCCGGGAGCCACGCCTGCAGCGGGAACTGGCCGGACTTACCGCAGGCACCCAGCAGGAGCAGGATCGCCATCGCGGTGATCGCGCCCGGCGAGAACTTGCCGTCGGCGACCGCCTGGAAGACCTGCGCGTAGCCGGTCGAGCCCGCGTACTTGAACATGATGAAGATCGCCAGCGCGAGCCCGACGTCCCCGACGCGGTTCATCAGGAACGCCTTCTTCGCCGCGGTCGCGGCGGACGGGCGGCCCTGGTACCAGCCGATGAGCAGGTAGGACGCGAGGCCCACGCCTTCCCAGCCGAGGTACAGCGTCACGAAGCTGTTGCCCAGCACCAGGATCAGCATCGACGCGACGAAGAGGTTCAGGTACGCGAAGAAGCGGTACCGGCCCTCGTCGTCGGCCATGTAGCCGATCGAGTAGTAGTGGATCAGCATGCCGACGCCGGTGATGAGCAGCACGAACGTCAGCGACAGCGCGTCGATCCGCAGCCCGAAGTCGACCTGCAGGGCGCCGGCCGGGATCCACGAGTAGAGCTTGGTGTCCGTCGTGGTGCTCGTGTTCGCCGTGAAGAACAGGATCAGCCCGTAGACGAAGGCGAGCGTGACGGTGGCCGTGCCGAGCAGATGCCCCCAGGCTTTGGCGCGCTTCCCGGCGAGCAGGAGGATCAGGGCGCCGAGAGCCGGAAGGGCCACCAGCAGCCACGATGATGCGGTCACTCGGAGGTCTCCTAGTACTTCAGCAGGTTGGTGTCGTCGACCGAGGCCGAGCGCCGGGTGCGGAAGATGGCCATGATGATCGCCAGGCCGACCACGACCTCGGCGGCCGCGACGACCATGACGAAGAACGCCATGATCTGGCCGTCGAGCCCGCCGTTGATCCGGGCGAACGTGACCAGCGACAGGTTCACGGCGTTGAGCATCAGCTCGATGCACATGAACACGACGATCGCGTTGCGCCGCACCAGCACGCCGACCGCGCCGAGCGCGAACAGCAGCGCCGACAGCAGCAGGTAGTACGTCGGGGTCATGCCTTCTCCCCTTCCGAACCTTCCGGAGCACCCTCGGAACCGACCAGCGCGTGCGCGTCCGGGTGCTCGACGTCGTCCGCGACGAGCTTGCGTTCCTTCGCCAGCTCGATCGCCGACGTGGACTCGATGATCGCCGAGAGCGACTCCGGGGCGACCGAGCCGTCCGGCAGCAGCGCCGGCGTCGCGACCGAGTTGGCGGTGGCGAAGACACCCGGGCCCGGCAGCGGCGACGGCCGGTCGTGCTCACCGCGGAAGCGCAGCAGCACCAGTTCCTTCTGCGTGAGCTTCCCGCCCTTGCCGTGGCGGTCGGTGAAGGCCAGCACCATCGCGCCGACCGCGGCGGTGATGAGCAGCGCCGACGTCAGCTCGAACGGGAACAGGTAGTCGGTGAAGATCAGCCGGCCCAGGCCCTTCGGCCCGCCGCCGGCCGCGGTGGCCGAGTCGAGCGGGACGGCCGGGGTGACGTTGGCCAGCGCCCGGTAGATACCGGTGGCCAGCAGCGCGGCGAGCGCGATGCCGAGCACCGTCGCCGCCAGCCGCTGTCCCCGCAGGACCTCGACGACCGAGTCGGAGCTCTCGCGGCCGACCAGCATCAGGACGAACAGGAACAGCATCATGATCGCGCCGGTGTAGACGATGATCTGCGTGAAGCCCAGGAACGGCGCCGACTGGATCATGTACAGCGCGCCCAGGCTCAGCATCGTGAGCACCAGCCACAGCGCCGAGTGGACGGCGTTGCGGGAGAAGATCATCCCGAGGCCGCCGAGCAGGCAGAGCGGCCCGAGGATCCAGAACGCGATGGCCTCACCGGTCGAGACACCGGCAGCGGCGCCCGTCGGAGCTTGGGCCAGAAGCGCGGAGATCACTTGATGCCCTCCCCGCGAGCCAGCTCCGGACCGTTCACGTAGTAGTCCTGCTCGTTCTCGCCGAGCCGCATCGGGTGCGGCGGCTGCTCCATGCCGGGCAGCAGTGGCGCGAGGAGGTCTTCCTTCGTGTAGATCAGCCGCTGGCGGTCGTCGTCGGCCAGCTCGTAGAAGTTGATCATCGTCAGCGACCGCGTCGGGCACGCCTCGATGCAGAGGCCGCAGCCGATGCAGCGCAGGTAGTTGATCTGGTAGTCCGCGCCGTACCGCTCGCCAGGGGAGAACCGGGCTTCCTCGGTGTTGTCACCGCCCTCGACGAAGATCGCGTCCGCCGGGCACGCCCACGCGCACAGCTCGCAGCCGACGCACTTCTCGAGGCCGTCCGGGTGACGGTTCAGCTGGTGCCTGCCGTGGTACCGCGGGGCGGCGGGTGCGCCGGCTTCCGGGTACTCCTCGGTGGCGACCTTCTTGAACATCATCCCGAAGGTGACGCCGAAGCCCTTGACGGGATCAAGAAACCCCATCTTGCGCTCCTTCCTTTGCGGTACCGACGGCCGCCGGCTTGCGGCGGGCCGCCTTCGCCTCGGCCTTGGCCAAAGCCTTCTGACGCGGGGTGGTCTGCGGGACCTTGAGGTCCAGCGGCGGGACCGGGAAACCGCCACCGGTCACCGGGATGGTCTCGCTCTCCTCTTCACGGCCCGCCGCGCGGACGTAGAAGAACAGGGCGACGACGATGAAGATCGCGACCGCGGCGATGATGATCGACGCGGTGTTCCAGCTGATCACCTTCGCGAAGGTCACCATGACGATCCACACCAGGTTCAGCGGGACCAGGACCTTCCAGCCCAGGCGCATGAACTGGTCGTAGCGCAGGCGGGGCAGCGTGCCGCGCAGCCAGATGAACCCGAACAGCAGGACGAACATCTTCGCGAAGAACCACAGCACCGGCCACCAGCCGGTGTTGAGCACGTTGTTCCCGATCAGCGACAGCGGCCACGGGGCCATCCAGCCGCCGAGGAACAGCGTCGTCGCGAACGCCGACACGATCACCATGTTGACGTACTCGGCGAGGAAGAACATCGCGAACTTCATCGAGCTGTACTCGGTGTGGAAGCCGCCGACCAGCTCCGACTCGGCCTCGGGGAGGTCGAACGGGGCGCGGTTGGTCTCGCCGACCATCGAGATCAGGTAGATCACGAAGCTCGGGATCAGGTAGAGGAACCACGCCGGCTGCTGCTTGGCGACGATGTCGGCTAGGTCCAGCGAACCGGACTGCAGGATCACCGCGACGATCGACAGGCCCATCGCGATCTCGTACGAGATCACCTGCGCCGCGCTGCGCATGCCGCCCAGCAGCGGGTACGGCGAGCCCGACGCCCAGCCGGCGAGCACGATGCCGTAGACGCCGATCGAGGAGCAGGCCAGGATCACCAGCGCGCTGACCGGCAGGTCGAGCAGCTGGAGGACGGTGCGCTCGCCGAAGATCGAGACGACCGGGCCGAACGGGATGGCCGCCAGCGCGATCAGCGGCGGCACCACGCAGATGACCGGGGCGAGGAAGTACACCTTGCGGTCGGCGGTGTCCGGGATGATCTGTTCCTTGAACGGCAGCTTGATCGCGTCCGCCAGGGACTGCAGGTAGCCGTTCGGGCCGACGCGGTTGGGACCCGGCCGGTTCTGCATCCGGCCGACGGCCTTCCGCTCCCAGACGATCAGCAGGATCGTGAAGATCGGGCCGATCAGCAGGATGACCACGGACTTCAGCAGGATCAGCCAGAACGGGTCGTCCGCCAGGAGCGCCGCGCGCGTCGCCGCGTCGGGAACGCTCCCGACAGCGACCTCGGTCAGCAACGGAGTCACTGTTCACCCCCAGCGAGGTTCACCACGGCGCCGTGCCCGGCGCCGAGCGTCTTGAGCACGGCGGAGCCGTCGGAGTTGCCCGGCAGCCACACGACGCCGTCGGGCAGGTCCGCGATCTCCACCGGCAGCGTGATCGCACCGCGTTCGGTGCTCACCTTCACGGTGACGCCCAGCCCTTCGGCGGTCTTCGCGGACAGCCGCGCGACCGGCGTGCGCTGGGTGCCCTTCAGGTGCGGCTCGCCGTCCTGCAGCGATCCGTTGTCGATCAGCTGACGCCAGCTCGACAGGATCGCCTGGCCGGCGCCGGGGGCCGCCGTGGCTCCGCCGGTCTCCGCTTCGACGTTGCCCCAGCGCAGGGCCGAGGCCGGGGCGAGCTTCTCGAAGTCACCGCGGGCGGCGGCCGGCGTCTGCGTGAACAGGTCGGCGTCCATCTCGACGGCGAGGGTGTCGAGCACCCGGCAGTCCGGCAGGGCGCCGGTGCCTTCGATGGTGACGTCGAACGGGCGGGTGCGGCCCTCCCAGTTGAGGTAGCTGCCCGCCTTCTCGTCGGACGCGGCCACCGGGAGCACGACGTCCGCGCGCTCGGTCACCGCGCTGTGCCGCAGCTCCAGGCTGACGACGAAGCCGGCGCCGTCCAGCGCGCGCAGCGCCAGGTCCGGGTCCGGCAGGTCGAACGGGTCGACGCCGCCGACGACCAGACCACCCAGCTCGCGGCCCGAAGCGGCCTTGAGGATCTCCGTCGCGTCGCGACCCGGCGCGGCCGGGATCGGGACGCCCCAGGCGTTTTCGACGGCGACGCGAGCCGCGTCGTCGCCGACCCGGTGGCCGCCCGGCAGCAGCGTCGGCACGCAGCCCGTGGCCAGCGCGCCCCGGTCGCCGGCGCGGCGTGGGATCCACGCGAGCCGGACGCCGGTGCGCTCGACGAGGTCGTGCAGCGCGGAGAACAGGCCGGGCACCTGGGCGGCGCGTTCGCCGACGAGGACGACGGCGCCTTCGCCGCGCAGGCCCTCGTCGAGGTCCGGCGCGTGCTTGGCGATGCCTTCGATGGCCGCGGCTTCCTGGCCGGGGACGCAGGCGAGCAGCTCGCCGAACGTCTTGCGCACCGACGACGTCGTCCACTGTCCCAAGTGGACGACCCGGGTGCGGTTCTTGCGGGCCGCCTTGCGCAGCCGCAGGAACACGATCGGCGCCTCGTCCTCGGGCTCGAACGCCACGCACAGGACCGTGCGGGCCCGCTCGATCTCGCCGAAGGTGACACCGGACTCCGGCGTCACGCCCACGACGTGCGAGGTGAGGAACGCGAGCTCCTCGGCCGAGTGCGGGCGGGCGCGGAAGTCGACGTCGTTGGTCCGCAGCGCGACGCGGGCGAACTTCGAGTACGCGTAGGCGTCCTCGACGGTCAGCCGGCCGCCGGGCAGGACGCCGACGCCGCCGTTGGCGCGGGCCTCGGTCAGGCCGGCGGCCGCGATGCGCAGCGCGTCGGTCCAGGAGGCCTCTTCCAGCTCACCGGTCTCGGTGTTGCGGACCAGCGGACGGCGGATGCGGTCGTCGGCACCCGTGTAGCGGAACGCGAAGCGGCCCTTGTCGCAGATCCACTCCTCGTTGACTTCCGGGTCGTCGCCGGCCAGCTTGCGCTGGACCTTGCCGCGCCGGAAGTCGGTGCGCTCGGCGCAGCCGGACGAGCAGTGCTCGCAGACGCTCGGCGCGGACACCAGGTCGAACGGGCGGGAGCGGAACCGGTAGGCGGCGCTCGTGAGGGCACCGACCGGGCAGATCTGGATGACGTTGCCGGAGAAGTAGCTCTGGAACGGCTGGCCCGACGTCGTGCGCGACGCGAGGTCCAGGACGTCCGCCGTCTCGGCGGTGCCGATCTGCTGGTGGGCGCCGCGTTCGAGGAGCTCGATGAACGGGTCGCCGGCGATCTCGCGGGAGAACCGGGTGCAGCGCTGGCAGAGCACGCAGCGTTCGCGGTCCAGCAGCACCTGCGACGAGATCGGCAGCGGCTTCTGGAACGTCCGCTTGGTGTCCACGAACCGGGACTCCGTGCGGCCGTGGGCCAGCGCCTGGTTCTGCAGCGGGCACTCGCCGCCCTTGTCGCAGATCGGGCAGTCCAGCGGGTGGTTGATGAGCAGCAGCTCCATCACACCCTGCTGGGCCTTGTCCGCGACCGGCGACGTCAGCTGCGTCTTGACGACCATGCCGTCGGCGACGGTCATCGTGCAGGACGCCTGCGGCTTCGGCATCGGCCTGCCGCCCATCTCGACCTCGACCAGGCACTGGCGGCAGGCGCCGGCCGGGTCGAGGAGCGGGTGGTCGCAGAACCGCGGGATGACCGTGCCGAGGCGTTCGGCCGTGCGGATGATCAGCTCGCCCTTGGGGGCGATGACCTCTTCGCCGTCGATGACCAGCTTGACGTGGCCTTCGGGGACCGGCGTTTCGGCCGTCTCGGGCTTGTCGGGGGCGATCGTCATGCCTGCGCTCCCACCAGTTCGCGCTTGTTGCTCTCACACAGAGCCAGGAATTCTTCGCGGAAGTACTTGATGCCGCTCTGGATCGGCGACACCGCGCCGTCACCGAGGGCGCAGAACGACCGGCCGAGGATGTTGTCGCAGACGTCGAGGAGGGTGTCGATGTCCTCTTCGGTCCCGTGGCCCTCGACCATCCGCTCGAGGATCTGCGCGAGCCAGTACGTGCCTTCGCGGCACGGCGTGCACTTGCCGCAGGACTCGTGCTCGTAGAACTGCGTCCACTTCATCACGGCCCAGGGCACCGACACCGTCTCGTTGAAGACCTGCACGGCGGTCGTGCCCAGCATCGACCCGGCTTCCGCCGCGCCTTCGAAGTCCAGGGGAACGTCGAGGTGCTCGGCGGTGAACATCGGGGTGGACGAGCCGCCCGGGGTCCAGAACTTGAGCGGGACGCCGTCCTTCATGCCGCCCGCCATGTCGAGCAGCTCGCGCAGCGTGGTGCCGAGCGGGCACTCGTACTGGCCAGGCTTCTCGACGTGGCCGGAGATCGAGTAGATCTTCGGGCCGGGCGACTTCTCGCGGCCCATCTCGCGGAACCAGCTCGACCCGCCGTTCACGATGAACGGCGCGCTCGCGATGGTCTCGACGTTGTTGACCGTGGTCGGCGCGGCGTACAGACCGGCGGCCGCGGGGAACGGCGGCTTGAGCCGCGGCTGGCCACGACGGCCCTCCAGCGAGTCGAGCAGCGCCGTCTCCTCGCCGCAGATGTACGCGCCCGCTCCCGCGTGGACGGTGATCTTGAGGTCGAAGCCCGAGCCGAGGATGTTCTCGCCCAGGTAGCCCGCCGCTTCGGCCTCGCGCACGGCCGCGTTGAGGCGGCGGATGCAGTGCAGCGCCTCGCCGCGGACGTAGATGAAGCAGTGGTTGGAGCGCATCGCGTACGAGGCGATGATGCAGCCCTCGATGAGCGAGTGCGGGTCCGCCATCATCAGCGGGATGTCCTTGCACGTGCCCGGCTCGCCCTCGTCGGCGTTGATCACCAGGTAGTGCGGCTTGTCGAAGTTCGGCGGCATGAAAGACCACTTGATGCCGGCCGGGAAGCCCGCGCCGCCGCGGCCGCGCAGGCCCGAGTCCTTGACCAGCTGGACGAGCTGCTCCGGCGTGCCGGCGAGCGCCTTGCGGACGGCCGTGTAGCCCTCCAGCGCTTCGTACGTCCCGATCTGCCAGGAGTTCGGCGACAGCCAGCGCTTCGTGAGGACCGGCGTAATGGGATCTGCCATTACTTCTTCTCCCCATCTTTAACAGGCACAGCAGGAAGCGGGACGTCCTGGGCGACCGGGGCGACCCAGCCGCGGTCCTGCGCGAGCTTCGCGCCCCGCAAGGTTTCGACAGCCTGCGAAGGGCCGTCGACGTCCGTGCGGTACTGGCGCTCGTCCTCCGGGAAGAACCCGGCGAGCTGCAGCTCGGCGGCCTTGAAGCTCGACAGCGGGGCGCCGCGCGTCGGGGCCGGCTTCTTGCCCGCCCGCAGCGCGTCGACCAGCGCGACGGCCTTGTCCTCGGTCTGGTTGTCGAAGTACTCGTAGTTGACCTGGATGACCGGCGCGAGGTCGCAGGCCGCGAGGCACTCGGCGTGCTCGAGGGTGACCGAGCCCGGCTCGTTCGGCGTGCCCGCGGTCTCGTTGTGCCCCAGCGGCTCCTCCTCGGAACCGAGGTGCGTCTGGAGCTTCTTGTAGATCGCGTCGCCGCCCATGGCCGCGCACAGCGTGTTGGTGCAGACGCTCACGAGGTGCTCACCGCACGGACGCCGCTTGTACATCGTGTAGAACGTCGCGACCGCGCTGACCTCGGCGTCGGACAGTTCGAGCTGCTTCGCGCAGAACGCGATGCCCTCCTGGCTGACGTAGCCCTGCACCGACTGCACGAGGTGCAGCATCGGCAGCAGCGCCGAGCGCGACACCGGGTAGCGCGCGATCAGGTCCTGCGCCCGGGCGACGACGCCGTCGTCGAAGATGTCTTCGAGCGGGGTGTCGGCCAGGATCCCTTCGGCGACCGCGGGATCCGGCGCGATGGCGATCACGTCGACGTCGCCACCGGCGGCCGCGTGCGTCCGGTCCGCCGCGTTCGGCCCCGGTTCCGGGACTGCGGTGCTTGAGGTCATCGGTCCACTCCCCCCATGACGGGGTCGATCGAGGCGATCGCGGCGATCACGTCCGCGACCAGGCCGCCTTCGGCCATGGCGGGCATCGACTGCAGGTTCACGAAGCTCGGTTCGCGCACGTGGACCCGCAGCGGCCGCGTGCCGCCGTCGGACACCAGGTGCGCGCTCAGCTCGCCGCGCGGCGACTCGACCGAGGTGTAGACCTGCCCGGCCGGCACCTTGAAGCCCTCGGTGACCAGCTTGAAGTGGTGGATCAGGGACTCCATCGACTGGCCCATGATCTTCTTGACGTGCTCGAGCGAGTTGCCCATGCCGTCGCTGCCGATCGACAGCTGCGCGGGCCAGGCGACCTTCTTGTCCTCGACCATGACCGGGCCCGGCTCGAGCTTCTCCAGGCACTGCTCGATGATCTTGAGGCTCTCGTGCATCTCGTGCACCCGGATCAGGTAGCGCGACCAGCAGTCGGCGCCGTTGTCGACCGGGACGTCGAAGTCGAACTCGTCGTAGCAGGAGTACGGCTCGGTCTTGCGCAGGTCCCACGGCAGGCCGGCGGACCGCAGCACCGGGCCGGTGACGCCGAGCGCGAGGCACGCGTCGACCGGCAGGTACCCGACGCCCTTGAGCCGGTTGCGCCAGATCGGCTGCCCGGTGAAGAGCTTGTCGTACAGCGGAAGGCGTTCCTTCATCGTCTTGACGAATTCGGTGACCTTCTCGCGGTAGTCCTCGGGCATGTCCTGCGCGAGGCCGCCGGGGCGGATGAACGCGTGGTTCATGCGCAGGCCGGTGAGGTGCTCCAGCAGGTGCAGGACGACCTCGCGCTCGCGGAAGCCGAGCGTCATCGCGGTGGTGGCGCCGAGCTCCATGCCGCCGGTGGCGATGTAGACCAGGTGCGAGCCGATGCGGTTGATCTCCAGCAGCATCACGCGCAGCAGCTGCGCGCGGCGCGGGGCCTCGATCTGCAGCAGCTTCTCGACGCCGAGGCAGTACGCCATCTCCGTCGAAAGCGGGGCCAGGTAGTCCATGCGCGTCACGAAGGTGACGCCCTGGGTCCAGGTCCGGTACTCGCAGTTCTTCTCGATGCCGGTGTGGAGGTAGCCGATGACCGACCGCAGCTGCGTGACGGTCTCGCCCTCCATCTCCAGCACGAGCCGGAGCACGCCGTGCGTCGACGGGTGCTGCGGGCCCATGTTGATGACCATGCGCTCGTCGTGCGCGGCGTCGGCGATGACGTCGTCCCAGTCGCCGCCGGAGACCGAGTAGACGCGGCCTTCGGTGGTGTCGCGCGAGTCGGCCTCGGGGACTGGGGTGGTGTCTTCGTTAATCGTCACGAGTACGACCTCCGCTGGTCCGGCGGCGGGATCTCCGCGCCCTTGTATTCGACCGGGATCCCGCCGAGCGGGTAGTCCTTGCGCTGGGGGTGGCCGTCCCAGTCGTCCGGCATGAGGATGCGGGTGAGCGCGGGGTGACCGTCGTAGACGATGCCGAACATGTCCCAGGTCTCCCGCTCCTGCCAGTCGGCGGTCGGGTAGATCCCGACCAGCGACGGCACGTGCGCGTCGTCGACGTCGAGGGTGACCTCGAGCCGGATGCGGCGACGGTACGTCAGGGACGTGAAGTGGTACACGGAGTGCAGCCGCTGCGGGACGTCGACGCCGTAGTCCACCCCGGACACCGAGCTGAGCAGCTCGAAGCGGAGACCGCCGTCGTCGCGAAGCACCTTCGCGATTTCGGCCAGCTTCTCGCGGGCGACGTAGAAGGTGATCTCGCCGCGGTCGACCGTCGTCTGCAGGATCGCTTCGGCGGGGATCTTGTTGTCCGACAGGGCCGCGTAGAACTCGTCGGCGAACTGGTCGAACCAGCCGCCGTACGGGCGCTCGGCCGGCGCCGGGTTATAGGCCGGGAGCCGGACGCCGCCGTAGCCGGAGGTGTCGCCGGTGCCGTGGACGCCGAACATGCCCTGGCGTTCGCGGCCGGTGACGACCGGTTCGGCGGGGCGGGTGCCCCGCGGCTCGAGGCCGCCTTCGGGACGGTCGGCGCTGGACTGCTCGCCGCCGGTCTCAGGAGTTTCAGTCATCGCTTACTTCTTCGCGTACTTGATCGACGACGCGACGAGCTCGGTGCGCGCCCCGCTGGCGGCGCGGATCGCGGCGCGGCGGGCGTTGATCGGCTCGTCCTGGATCTTGGCGTGCAGCTTGAGGATCGCGTCCAGCAGCATCTCCGGCCGCGGCGGGCAGCCGGGCAGGTACATGTCGACCGGCACGACGTGGTCGACGCCCTGGACCACGGCGTAGTTGTTGAACATGCCGCCGGAGGAGGCGCAGACGCCCATCGCGAGCACCCACTTGGGCTCGGCCATCTGGTCGTAGATCTGGCGCAGGACCGGAGCCATCTTCTGCGTGACCCGGCCGGCGACGATCATCAGGTCGGCCTGCCGCGGCGTCGCGCTGAAGCGCTCCATGCCGAAGCGGGCGATGTCGTAGCGGGAGCCGCCGACCGTCATCATCTCGATCGCGCAGCAGGCGAGCCCGAAGGTCGCGGGCCACATCGAGTTCTTCCGCGACCAGTTGACGAGACCTTCGAGACTGGCCAGCAGGATGCCGTTGGGGAGTTTCTCTTCGAGGCCCATGGGTCTAGTTCCAATCCAGGCCGCCGCGCCGCCACACGTAGGCGTACGCGAAGCCGACCGTCGCGATGAACAGCAGGATCTCCACCAGGCCGAACGTGCCCAGCGCGTCCGCCTGCACGGCGAACGGGTAGAGGAAGACCATCTCGATGTCGAACAGGATGAACAGCATCGCGGTGATGTAGTAGGCCACCGGCATCCGCCCGGCGCCGACGAGCGGCTGCGGGGACGGTTCGATGCCGCACTCGTAGGCCTCGAGCTTGGCCTTGTTGTAGCGGCTGGGGCCGACGAGCGGGCCCAGCAGCACCGACAACACGGCGAACGCGAGCGCCAGCACGAACAACAGGACCAGGGGCAGGTAGGGCTTCAGGCTCGGGGCCTCTTGCGCCAGCTGCACCGTGTCGGTTCGGGTCAGCAACGTCAGCACGGGGTCTTCGCCATCCTTTCCGCGCCGATGCGGTTGTGCTTGTGGTGGGAACCGCTTGGCCTCGTCGGCACCCTAAGGGACCTGGGTCACACCGCCGAGGGTCAGGGTCTCCTTACGGCCCGTGGCTGGGCCCGGAGGGAAAACACAGCTCGCTTGTGAAATAGTTCACAAGCCACTCGTCGCGGATGTGAAGGGATTCACAAAGCATGGGGGGAGTGTAGGACGCGACTCACATTCTTGTCCCTAGGCCCCCATGTTATAAGGGTGCCCTAAGTTCCAGCGCCAACGTTGTCACGGCTCGGTGACAGCGCCCGCGCGACCTGGGCGAAGACCGTTCAAGATCGCCTGTCGGCCGGACAAACAGGGCGCCGGCCTGTGAGCTATCCCACTGACCGCACGGCCAACTTGTTAGGCCACCCGTGTGTCCGCGCGCGAAAAGCCGGTGCGGCAAGGGGCATCACACGTGCTCGGACGGGCATCACACGTGACTGGACGGGCATCACGCCGATGCCCGCCGGATCACGCGTGAAGCCTCTCTGGTCACGCGTGATGCCCCGCGGATCACGCGTGATGCCCCGGAGCGCACGGCCGCGCGGAAAGGCCCCGGCACGGAAGTCGTGCCGGGGCCGTCGATCCGGGTCAGCGCGGGGTCGGTGCCGCCTTCGCCAGCGCCGAGATCAGGCGGTCGACGCCGTCGCCGCCCTTGGCGTCGTAGCAGCCGGACAGGCCCTTGTAGACCAGCGGCAGGAGCTTGTTGATGCGCAGCCCGTACTTGGTGCACGCGTGCATGATCTTCGGCTTGCCGATGATCTTCGCGAACACGTTCCCCAGCTGGTAGTACCCGCCCATCAGCTCGCCGACCGCCCGCGGGTACGCCTCCAGCGCCCGCTCACGCGAAGCTCCTTCGCGCCGGGCCAGGGCCTGGACCACGACCTCCGCCGCGATCTGGGCCGACTCCATCGCCGCCGAGATGCCCTCGCCGTTGAACGGGCTGACCATGCCGCCCGCGTCGCCGAGCAGCAGGAGTCCGTCGCGGTAGTGCGGGGTGCGGTTGAAGCCCATCGGGAGGCCGGCGCCGCCGACCTTGCCGATCGCGTTCTCCTCGCGGTAGCCCCACTCCTCCGGCGTCCCGTCGAGCCACTGGCGCAGCAGCGCGCGGTAGTCGGTGTTCCGGAACGACGCCGACGTCGACAGCATCCCGAGGCCGACGTTCACCGTGCCGTCGCCGAGCGGGAACGCCCAGCCGTAGCCCGGCAGCAGCTTCGGGTCGCGCGGGTCGGACCTGTCCCACAGCTCGAGGTGCCCCTCGATGAACGGGTCGTCGTGGCGCGGGCTCTTGTAGTACTGGCGCACCGCGACGCCCATCGGGCGCTTCTCGTTCTTCTGGATGCCGACGCTCAGCGCGAGCCGCGCGGACACGCCGTCGCAGGCCAGGACCAGCGGCGCGCGGTACTTCACCGGCGTCCGCTCCGGGCCGACCTTCGCCTCGACGCCGACCACGCGCCCGCCCGGGCTGGTGATCGCGCCGGTGACCGTCGTGCGCTCGTACAGCCGCGCGCCCGCCTTCACCGCGAGCTTCGCGAGCAGGTCGTCGAAGTCGTGGCGGGTCCGGGAAACGCCGTACGGCGGGTAGCTCGTGAGGTCCGGCCAGTCGAGCTCCAGCGTCAGGTCGCCGGTGAGGATCCGCAGGCCGCGGCTGTGCACCCAGCCGGCGTCCTCGCTGGTGTCGATGCCCAGGTCGATCAGCTGCTTGACGCCGCGCGGGGTCAGGCCGTCACCGCAGACCTTCTCGCGGGGGAACTCGGTCTTCTCCAGCAGCAGGACGTCGACGCCCGACCTCGCCAGGTACGTCGCGACAGTGGATCCGGCGGGCCCGGCGCCGACGACGATGACTTCGGCGTCCTGGTCTGCGGTGCGTCGACTCATGAACGCGAGTTTAGGCAGGCTTCTTCGCTCGGTGGATCGCCACGACGCCGAATGTGAGGTTCAACCACTCGACGTCGGTCCAGCCCGCGCTCGCGATGATCTCGCCGAGCGTGCGCTGGTCCGGCCAGGCCAGCATGGATTCGGCCAGGTAGGAGTACGCCTCCGGGTTCGACGACGTCCGCTTGCCGACCCAGGTCAGCAGCTTCAGCATGAACCGCCGGTGGATGAACCGGATCGGGGCGAACGGCGGGGTCGAGACCTCGCAGATCACCAGGCGGCCGCCCGGCTTGACCACCCGGGCGATCTCGGTGAGCGCGGCCTTCGTGTCGACGAAGTTGCGCAGCGCCAGGGAGATCGTCACGGCGTCGAAGCTGTCGTCGGCGAACGGCAGGTTCAGCGCGTCCGCCGCGACCATCGGCACGTTGCGGTGCAGCCCGGCCCGGAGCATGCCGAACGAGAAGTCCGCGGCCAGGCACCAGGCGCCACCGCGGGCGTACTCGACGGTGGACACCCCGGTGCCGGCGGCGAGGTCCAGGACCTTCTCGCCGCGGCGGGCGTCGAGCACGCGGGCGGTGGTGGTGCGCCAGCGCCGGTCGAAACCGAAGGTCATGAACGAGTTCGCCCGGTCGTACCCGTCCGCGACGCCGTCGAACATCGCGGCGACTTCGTGCGGATCCTTGTCCAGGCTTGCGCGTGACATGGCTTGAATCTAGTCGTCCGCCTTCGTGAAGGTGGCGAGCACCAGCCAGATGAGCCCGCCGAAGCGCGCGACCGGGATCAACGGGTAGAGCACGTCGGTCAGCACGCTGAACGCCGACAGCGCCGAGAGCGCGGCGATGACGTACCCGGTGATCGCCACCCACCGCCGCGTCGTGGCCGCGACGGCCGCGATCAGCAGCGCGAGGGGCACCGCGAAGCCGAAGGCCCCGCTCGCGAAGGCCAGCGACGTGAAGGGGCGGGCGAAGTCCGGGTTCTGGGCGGCCGTCCACGTGGCGAGGCCGCTCAGCACGAGCGACCCCGACGCGAGCAGGCCGCCGGCGAAGCCGAGACGCGGTGGTCTCGCGGCCGCGGTCCAGGTCGCGAGGGACAGCCCGGCACCGAAGACGACGAGGGCCAGCGCCTGGACGAGCCCCTGGTGGGCGACGACGTAGGCGGTGACCTCGGCGGCGGACGAGCCCGGGCGGGTGCCGGTGGCGCCGAGGACTCCCCCGGCGACGGTGAACAGGGCGTAGACGACGATCGCAATTCGTTTCATACCGTAAACGATTACACTGGTGTAATCAATTGTCAACGACTATCGTTCCGGCCATGGAAGCTCCCCGGTTCGGCAGCGCGTTCCTGCTCGCCCAGGTCGGCGCGCACGCGGCGATGCGGTTCACCGAGCGGATCGGCGAGCTGGACCTGACCCCGCCGCAGGTCGGGCTGCTGCGGCTGGTCGCGTCGCGGCCCGGGCAGAGCCAGCAGGCGCTGGCCAAGCAGCTCGGCACGCCGGCGACGCGGCTGGTCCCGCTGGTCGACGGCCTGGAGAAACGCGGCCTGATCGAGCGGCGCCGCAACGCGGAAGACCGGCGGCTCTACGCGCTGGAGCTGAGCGAAGACGGCCGCGCGCTGATGGGCCGCATCGCCCAGACGGCGGCCTCCCACGAGCGCACCATCACCGCGCCGCTCACCGACGAGGAGCGCGCGACGCTCCACGAGCTCCTGACGAAGATCGCCGACGACCAGGGCCTCACCCCCGGCGTCCACCCCGGCTACGCGCGTGGCCGGATCAGCTGAACGCCGCCAGCATCCCGGCGACCGACGCGGGCCAGGTGAACTCCTCGGCCCGCGCCCGGGCCGCCGCGCGGCGCAGGTCCTCGGGGCTTTCCAGCAGGTTCGTTACGGCTGTCGCGAACGCGGGCGCGTGGTCGTCGACCGCCGCGCCGCAGCCGGGCCGGACGATCTCCCGCAGCGCCGACGACGCCGACACCACCACCGGCGTCCCGGACGCGAGGGCCTCCAGCGCCGCCAGGCCGAACGTCTCGTGGGGACCGGGCGCCAGGGAGACGTCGGCGCTGGCCAGCAGCCGCGCGACGTCGCCGCGGCCGGACAGGAACCCCAGGAACGTCACCGGCAGCCCGCGTGCCCGGCGTTCCAGCGCCCGCCGGCGGGGCCCGTCGCCCGCGACCACCAGCCGGACCTTCACGCCGGCATCGGTCAGCGAAGCGACCGTGTCGACGCTGCGCTCCACGTGCTTCTCCGGCGAGAGCCGTCCACAGTGGACGAGCAGCGCGTCCGCTCCCCCGGCCAGGCCGGTGCGCCAGCCGTCGTCGCGCATGGCGGGCCGGAACGTCGCCAGGTCGACGCCGAGCGGCACCCGGTGGACGTTCGGCGCGGCGATCCGGTCGAACTCCGCGCGCGCGAACGCCGTCGTGCAGACGACCGTGTCGTAGCTCGCGGCCATCCGGCGGTTCGCGACGTCGGCGACGCGGCGCGCCACCGGCTCGGGCAGCAGGAACTGCTCCAGCAGCCGGTCGAGGCGCTCGTGGGAGATGACCGTGCTCGGGACGCCGTGGCGCCGCGCCCAGCCACCCATCCCCCGCAGCGTCAGCCGGTCCGACACCTCCAGCCGGTCGGGTTCGAGTCTTCGCAGGACCGAGCGGACGCGGTGCGGGTCGACGGCGCGGTAGCCGCCCGTACCCGGGATCTTCGGCGCCGGCAGGGAAAAGCGGCGCACGCCGGTCGGCAGGACCTCGTCGGCGTACCGCGTGCCGGGTACCACCAGCGTGACCTCGTGCCCGCTCGCGACGTACCCGGCGCCGAGGTGGTGCAGCGCCGTGCGCAGCCCGCCCGAGCGCGGCCCGTAGAAGTTCGCGAGCTGGACGATGTGCATGTCAAGCCGCGCGGGCGGCCCGGCCCTGCACGGCTTCGTAGTGCCCCATCAGCTCGCGGCAGACGGCGGGCCAGGTGCGGCCCAGCACGACCTTGCGGGCCTTCTCGCCGAGCCTCGCCCGCAGGGCGGGGTCGCGCAGGGCGTCGACCTTCTCGACGAGCGCCGGGCCGAACAGCTCGCGGTCCGCGGGCAGCAGGTAGCCGGTGCGGCCGGGCAGGACGAGGTCCTTCGGGCCGCCGGCGTCCGGCGCGAGCACCGGCAGGCCGGACGCCATCGCCTCCTGCACCGCCTGGCAGAACGTCTCGTGCGGGCCTGTGTGGACGAAGACGTCGAAGCTCGCGTACGCCTTCGAGAGCTCTTCGCCGTACTTCGCGCCGAGGAAGGCCGCGCCGGGCAGCTGTTCCCTGAGGTTTTCGAGCTCGGGTCCGTCGCCGACGACGACCAGGCGGATCCCCGGCACGTCGGCGAGCGCGGCCAGCCGGTCGACCTCTTTTTCCGGCGCCAGCCTGCCGACGAACCCGATGAGCAGCTCGCCGTTCGGCGCCAGCTCGGCCCGCAGCGCCGGGTCGGCGTGCTGCGGGGAGAACCGTTCGATGTCGACGCCCCGCGCCCAGCGGTGCACGCGCGGGACGCCGTGCAGCTCCAGCTGCTCGACCGCGTCACTCGACGGCGCGAGCGTCCGGTCGGCCCGCGAGTGCAGCCGCCGCACCCAGCGCCACGCGGCGCGCGCGGCGATGCCGAAGCCGTACGCGGCGGCGAACCCGGCGATGTCGGTCTGGTAGACGGCGATCGACGGGACGCGCAGCCGTCGCGCGGCGGCCAGCCCGCGCGCGCCGACCACGAACGGCGAGGCCAGGTGGACGACGTCCGGGCCGAACGCGGCGAGCGCGTTGAGCACCGTGCGCGTCGGCACGCCGATCGGCAGGGAGTTGACCCCGGGGAAGTCCAGCGCGGGGATCCGGACGACCGGGGCGCCGCGGTAGGAGTCCGGGCCGGGGCCGGGGGCGATGATCAGCACGTCGTGGGCGCGTTCGCGCAGGTGCTCGACGACCCGCAGGACGGAGTTGGTCACGCCGTTCACCTGGGGCAGGAAACTTTCGGTGACTATGGCGACTCGCACGTCTTGGACGATCGCACCCGATCCTGGCGGCGGCGTGACACTGCGGCCAACGCTGCCGGAACAGATCGGCCACGACATGTCATCTCAAGGTCGTGTCCCGGAAACCAGGGTGACCCAGACTAAGCAGGCATGACCCTCTTGTCCTCCCGGCCGCCGCGGCCCGTCGAGCCCGGCCTGCTGTCGAGGGCGCTCGAAGTGGCCGGACGGCTGGCCAACGACGCCACCGACGTGATCACCGCGACCGCCGGCCGAGGCGCCCACCCGTCGACGCTGGATTCGCCGTTCGACTGGGTCACCGACACCGATCGCATCCTGGAGCGGCACACCCGCCGCGTCCTGACGGCGGAGTTCCCGGGCATCCCGGTGGTGGGCCACGAGTTCGGCGCGGACCACGGCGCGGACGTAGCGGAGTACCGCTGGGTGGTCGACTCGGTGGACGGCACGGCGAACTACGTGGCGGGGGTCCCGTGGTGCGCGTACAGCCTGGCACTGGTCGACGCGGCGGGCCCGGTGGTGGGAGTGGTGGCAGACCCGTACCGAGCCCAGATCTACGCGGCGGCGCGCGGACGAGGGGCCCGCGCGAACGGCAAGCCGGTCAAGCTGGTGGACCGCTGCGTAACGGCGGGAGCGCTGGTCTGCACGGAGTTCGCCCGCCAGGGCCCATGGCCGGGAATGGGCGGCTTCATCGAGCGAGCGGCAGCGGCCCACACAGGGGTAAGGGTGCTGGGCTCGGCAGCGCTGTCGATCGCCCAGGTGGCTTTGGGTCACGCGGCGGCAGCGGTACTGCACAGCTACCACGAGTGGGACGTGGCCGGCTCGGTGGCGATGGCGATCGAGGCAGGAGCGGTGGTACTGGACAAACACGGCGACGACACGGCGCTGCCGACGGACGGGTTGTTGGTGGCGGCCCCAGGGGTGGCGGACGAGGTACTGGGCTGGTGGCAGGAGACGGCCAACGCAGGCTGAGCTGCAACAGGCCCGCCCTAGACCTCCCCCGCCCCTCGTCCCAGCCGCAGTCAGCACCGGAGACCCGGGGTCAAGGGTGAGCGAAGCGAATCGCGAAGCGACGCCGAAGGCGCCCTTGAGGCCGGGTATCCGGTGTTGAACAATGGAGGACGAGGAGCGGGAGACAAACAAATCGGGTTGCGCCAGCTGTGAGGATCACCCCATGCCGACCCTCCAAACCCAGCGGCTCACCCTCCTCCCCCTCACCGACGAGCACCTGGAACTCGAGTACGAACTCGACTCCGACCCCGAGGTCATGCGCTACCTAACCGGCCGCGCGTCGACCCGAGCCGAGGTCGAGCAGGCGCACGTCCGCAGAAAGAACGTAGCTCCCGGATTCGGCTTCTGGATGGGCTTCACGGGCGAAGAATTCATCGGCTGGTGGATCCTGCGCCCACCACACGGCCCAGACCAGCCGAACATCGAAGGCGAAGCCGAGCTCGGCTACCGACTCCTGCAAAAACACTGGCGCAGGGGCTACGCAAGCGAAGGCTCACGCGAACTGATCCGCTACGGCTTCGAAGACCTACACCTCGACCGCATCTTCGCCCAGACAATGGCGGTCAACACCGGATCCCGCGCAACGATGACCTCGGCAGGATTGACCTTCGCCAGGGCGTTCATCTCTGCCGCGGACTACGAAGACCCCATCGAAGGATCCGAACAGGGCGAAGTCGAGTACGACATCACACGGGAACGGTGGCACGCTTGTTCAGCCGCCGGATCCACCACAGCACCGGCCCCGCCACCAGCCAAGTGAAGAACACAAAACTCCCGAGCGGCAGCAGCGTCAAAGCCGCCGACCGACCCGCCACCCGCGCCAGCTCCGGATCGGAAGCGTCGTACTCGATGCGGACCAGCTGTCCCGCGGCCAGGCCGTCCGGATAGAGGACCCCGTTCGCCGGGCTGTGAACAATCCCGTCCGGGGTCTCGAAGTGGATGATCGTGCGGTCGAAAGCCACCGAATCCACTGTCGCGTTCGCCGTGCCGAGCTGGGCGGAGATCGCGCCGTCGTTGCGGATCGCCGCGAACAGGAGGCACACGCACATGATGGTGAGGAGCGAGGCGACGCCGAGGGTGGTCCACCACCCGACGCGCCTCACCCGCTCACCTCTCGTGCTCACGCGGCGAGCGTAGCGGTCTCGCTCAGTGCGCGTGTTCCGCGGCGAGATTCCGGTGGTTCGCCTGGATCTGGTCGAACGACTTCGGCTTCGCAGCTGTATGAGAAGCCGAAGCCGACGTGAACGCGGCCGGCGAGGCGCCGTTCGGGCCCACCGCCGGCTTGCCCGCCGTGTACAGCCACGTCTGGAACAGGTCGTACAGCGGCTTGCCCGAAACCTTCTCGGCCAGCGCGATGAACTCCTGGATCCGCCCGTGCGACCCGCCCTTCTGGGCCTGCCACGCCTTCAAGATGGCGAAGAACGACTCGTCGCCGACGGCCGTCCGCAGGGCCTGCAGCGTCAGCGCGCCGCGGTCGTACACGGCGTTGTCGAACTGGTTGTCCGCGCCCGGGTCGGCCGGGACGAGCTTCCACAGGTCGCCGTCGGCCGGGTTGGAGTCGTACGTGTACTGCGCGAGCTCGGCGACCGAGCCCTCGCCTTCGTGCTCCGACCAGAGCCACTCGGCGTAGGACGCGAAGCCCTCGTTCAGCCAGATGTCGCTCCAGCGGCCGAGCGAGACGTTGTCGCCGAACCACTGGTGGGCGTTCTCGTGCGCGATCAGCGTCGTGTTGGAGCCCGCGCGGAAGTTGCGCGCGCCGTAGGTCGGCCGGGTCTGGTTCTCCAGCGAGAACGTGATGCCGCTGGTCACGACGCCGCCCTCGGCCTCGAACGGGTACGGCCCGAACTGCGTCGCCAGGAACGCGTCGATCTCGGGCGTGCGCTCGACGCTGGCCTTCGCCGCGTACAGCGAGTCGCCGAGGTCGGAGCCGTACGCCGTGATGAACGGCTTGCCGTCCGGGGTCGTCGACTGGTTCAGCTCGTACTTGCCGACGATGAACGACGTCAGGTACGTGGCCTGCGGCTTCGTGCTGCGCCACTGCCAGCGGGTCCAGCCGGCGCGTTGCTTCGTGGTGCGGACGAGCGTGCCGTTGGTGACGGCAACGTTGTCATCCGGGGCCTCGATGGTGACGTCGTAGGTCGCCTTGTCGGTCGGGTGGTCGTTGGCCGGGAACCACCACGCGGAGCTCTGCGGCTCGTCGACGCCGAGCGCGCCGAACGACCCCTTCTTCCACGCGTTGAGGCCGTCGACGGTCTCGGTCGACGGCGTGTCCGAGTAGGCGACGACGACGGTCGCGGTCTGGCCCTTGAGCAGCGGCTGCGCCGGGGTGACGACGAGCTCGCCGTTGCCGTTCTGGTTGGCGAACTGGGCGGGCCGGTTGTTGACCAGCACGCTCGACGCCTTCAGCGCGAAGTCCAGGTCGAACCGCGAAAGGTCCTGCGTGGCGGTGAGCAGCAGCGTGGTCGTGCCGGCGAGGACGTCGGTCGCGGGCTGGTAGGTCAGGCGGATGTCGTAGTGCAGCACGTCCGTCCCGCCGTTGCCGGCGTTCGGGTAGTACGAGTCACCGACGCCCGGTGCTCCGGGCGTCGGGGCCGCACTGGCGGTACCGGCGAGCAGCACCGAGGCGACCCCGGCCGCGAGCACACCGAGGCCGGTGCGAGTTCTTGCACGCATTCGAATCCCTCCAACGGGTGAGGATCAGCGCGCTCGAACGTAGCCAGCCAAGAGGGTGCCAGGTACCGGCGAAGGAAGGTTCTTACCTCCTGGGACCCGGCTCGGAAACCGGTTGACTCAGGCCGCGGAGACGGCCGAGCTGACCGCCGCGCGCAGGCGGCCGTGCAGGTCCCGGTGCCGTGACCGGTCCACCCGGACCTCCACCACCCGCAGTCCCGGCGCCGGGCGCAGGGCCGCGCGGAACTCCGTCAGCGTCTCCGCCACCACGTGCGGCACCCGGTAGCCCGCGCACAACGCGCCCAGGTCCGCGCCGTGCGGCGTGCCGAACACCCGCTCGAAGCTCGCCGCGTGCTCGGGCGCTCCCTGCTCCAGCAGCGAAAAGATGCCGCCGCCGTCGTCGTTGCACACCACGATCGTCAGGTCCGGGCGCTGCTCCGCCGGGCCGGTCAGCAGGCCGGACGCGTCGTGCAGGAACGTCAGGTCGCCCAGCAGCGCGTAGGACGGCCCGCGGTGGACGTACGCCGCGCCGATCGCTGTCGAGACCGTTCCGTCGATGCCCGCCACCCCGCGGTTGCGGTGCACCAGGACGTCCGCGCGCAGCCGGCCGGCCAGCGCCACGTCCCGCGTCGGGTTGGACGAGCCCACCACCAGCAGCGAGTCCGGGGGCAGCGCGTCCACCAGCTCGGACGCCACCCGCAGCCCGGACGGCCACGCCTCCGCGTCCAGCACCGACGCGACCGCCGACGACGCCGCCGCGTCCGCCCGGCGCCAGCTCGCCAGCCACTCCGGGTCGGCGGGCTTGGTCGGCTCGTCGAACCACTGCCCGACCTGCCGGACGTTGTGCGCGGGCGCCGGCCAGTCCGAGTCCGGGCGGACCAGCAGGACCTCGACCGACGGGTCCGAGATCACCTTCTGGATCTGCCGGAACACCGTCGGGCGGCCGAGGCAGAGCACCTGCTCCGGCTTGTGCTTCGCGATGAACTCCTCGACGCCCAGCAGCCACGCGCCGGACGAGATCGCCGTGCCGCCGGACAGGCCCAGCCCGCCGGTCTCCGACACGACCGGCCAGCCGTGCTGCTCGGCCCACTCGCTGGCCGCCTGGACGCCGGTGTCGCACGCGATGACCAGGCCGTGGCGCGCCGAGGGCACCACGAACGACGGCAGCGCGCCGAAGTCCGGCAGCTCGGTCCACCGGGAGCCGTCGGGACGGCCGTCCAGCGACTCGTACCACTCGCCCTCGTCGTCCAGGTCGGGCACGAGCGGCTCGCGGAACGGGATGTTCAGGTGCACCGGCCCGCAGCGCCATTCGCCGTAGGCCGCGTTCCAGGCCCGGCAGATCTGGCTGCGCCAGTACGAGTTCTGGCCGGCCCGCCGCTCGGCGACGGCCAGCTCGTCGAAGTAGCGGATCGCGTTGCCGTAGAGGTGGTGCTGGTCGATGACCTGCGACGCGCCGGCCGCGCGCAGCTCCGGCGGCCGGTCGGCGGTCAGCACGATCAGCGGGACGCCGGCCCGGTCGGCCTCCAGCACGGCCGGGTGGAAGTTCGCGGCCGCGGTGCCGGACGTGCAGAGCACGGCCACCGGGCGGCCGGTGCGCGCGGCGATGCCGAGCGCGAGGAAACCGGCGCCGCGCTCGTCGATCCGGACGTGGAGCTGCAGCTTCCCGGCCGCCGCGGCGTCGTAGAGCGCGATCGACAGCGGCGCGTTGCGGGAGCCCGGGCAGAGGACGACGTGGGAGACGGTGTTGCGGACGAGTTCGTCGACGATCACCCTGGCCTGCGCGGTGGAAGGGTTCACCGGCAGGCTCCGTCGAGATGAGAAGTGTCCACAGGTCCTATTCTCCCAAACGTGGATGACGCCCGAGTTTCCGAGCTGTTCGACCCGGCCGCGTGGACCGAGGTCGAAGGTTTCGCCTTCACCGACATCACCTACCACCGTTCCGCTGAGAACCGCGGTGGCAAACGCGTGGTGCGCATCGCGTTCGACCGCCCGGAGGTCCGCAACGCCTTCCGCCCGCACACCGTCGACGAGCTCTACCGGGCCCTCGACCACGCCCGGATGAGCTCCGACGTCGGCTGTGTCCTGCTCACCGGGAACGGCCCGTCGCCCAAGGACGGCGGGTGGGCGTTCTGCTCCGGTGGTGACCAGCGTATTCGCGGACGCTCCGGGTATCAGTACGCGAGCGGCGAGACCTCCGACACGGTGGACCCCGCGCGGGCCGGCCGGCTGCACATCCTCGAGGTCCAGCGGCTGATCCGGTTCCTCCCGAAACCGGTGATCGCGGTCGTGCCGGGCTGGGCCGCCGGCGGCGGCCACTCCCTGCACGTCGTGTGCGATCTCACCCTCGCCTCGGCCGAGCACGCGAAGTTCAAGCAGACCGACGCCGACGTCGGCTCGTTCGACGGCGGCTACGGCTCGGCCTATCTGGCGAAGATGGTCGGCCAGAAGTTCGCCCGGGAGATCTTCTTCCTCGGCCGCGAGTACTCCGCCGAGCAGATGCACGAGATGGGCGCGGTGAACGCCGTCGTGCCGCACGCGGATCTCGAAAAAGAGGCCCTGACCTGGGCGTGGGAGATCACCCGCAAGTCGCCGACGGCGCAGCGGATGCTCAAGTACGCGTTCAACCTCACCGACGACGGCATGGTCGGCCAGCAGCTGTTCGCCGGCGAGACCACCCGGCTGGCGTACATGCAGGACGAAGCCGTCGAAGGCCGTGACGCCTTCCTGCAGAAGCGCGACCCCGACTTCAAGGACGTCCCCTATTACTACTGAGCTGCTCCCTCTCCACCTCGACGGCTCTCCCGAGGCGCTCGAAGCGCTGAAGAGAGCCGTCGCCGACGCGCTCGGCGGCGGCCCGGCCGTGCTGCCGTTCACCGACCCCGCGCTGCGCGACGCGATGACGCCGGCCGAGCCCGCCGAGCCGGACACGGCCGTGGTCATCGCCACGTCGGGCTCGACCGGCGCGCCCAAGGGCGTGCTGCTCTCGGTCCGCGCGCTGGTCGCGTCCGCCGAGGCCACGCACGTGCGGCTCGGCGGCCCCGGCCACTGGCTGCTGGCCACCCCGGCGCACTACATCGGCGGCCTGCAGGTGCTGGTCCGGTCGCTGCTGGCCGGCACCGAGCCCGTCTTCCTGACCGGCGCCGGCTTCCGGCCGGACGACTTCGCGGCCGCGGCAGCGAAGCTGACGGGCGGGCCGCGGTACACGGCGCTGGTGCCCACCCAGCTGGTCCGGCTGCTCGACGACGGCGGCGCCGGGCTGGCCGCGGCGAAGGCGTTCGACGCGATCGTGGTCGGCGCGGCGGCGACGTCGGCGGCCCTGCGCGAGCGCGCGGCCGACGCCGGCGTCCGGATCGTGCCCGCCTACGGCATGAGCGAGACGGCGAGCGGCTGCGTCTACGACGGCTTCCCGCTCGACGGCGTCCGCGTCGACGTCACCGGGGACCGCATCCGCATCGCGGGCGACGTCCTCGCGCACGGCTACCGCGGACGGCCCGACCTGACCGCGGAGTCGTTCGACGGCGGCTGGTTCACGACGTCCGACCGTGGGGTTCGTCACGACGACGGCCGGATCGAGGTACTCGGCCGCGCCGACGACATGATCAACACCGGCGGCGTGAAGGTGTCCGCGAACGCGATCGAGCGGGTGCTCGGAGCGCGGCCGGGCGTGCGGGACGCGTGCGTCGTCGGGCTGCCGGACGCGGAATGGGGCGAGGCCGTCGTGGCGCTGGTCGTCCCGGATGGTGAACCTCCCGAAGCGGACGAACTGCGCGCCGCCGTCCGAGCCGAACTGGGCGCGCCGGCCACGCCGAAACGCGTCGAATACGCCGCTGAGCTGCCCCTTCGCGGGCCGGGCAAGATCGACCGCGCGGCGGTGAAAGCGCGACTTCTGTCGGGTTTGAGCGGCTGAATGGCGGCACTTCGTTGACATGTACGGCGTGCACCCGCTTGGCTACTCACCATGACGCGCTGGATCAGAATCGCCTTGGCAGGCACGGCGGTCACGCTGGGGCTCCTGCTCCCCGCGGGCGCCGCGCTGGCCGACCCGCCCGCCGCGGATCCCAACAGCGGCACGCTCACCTGGCAGTTGCCGACCACGGACTGACCGCCGCCCGCTGATCCACATGGCGTTGAATGACGCCATGGCGAGTGTGAGCGAGTGGATCGAGGGGGCCCGGCCCCGGACGCTGCCGAACGCGGTGGCGCCGGTGGTGGCGGGCGTCGGCGCGGCGGTCGCGCTGGACGCGTTTTCGTGGTGGCGCTCGGCCCTCGCGCTGCTGGTCGCCCTCTCGCTGATCGTCGGCGTCAACTACGCCAACGACTACTCCGACGGCATCCGCGGCACCGACGAGAACCGCGTCGGTCCGTTGCGGCTGGTCGGTTCCGGGGTCGCCGCGCCGAAGGCCGTGCTGACGGCGGCGCTGGCCGCGCTGGGCCTGGCCGGGGTGCTCGGCCTGCTGCTGGTCGTGCTCAGCGGGCACTGGTGGCTGCTCGCCATGGGCGGCGTCTGCATCCTCGGCGCGTGGTTCTACACCGGCGGCAAGAAGCCTTACGGCTACTACGGTTTCGGCGAGATCGCGGTGTTCGTGTTCTTCGGCCTGGCCGGCGTCCTGGGCACGGTGTACGTCCAGGCCGGCCGGGTCAGCTGGGTGGCGCTGGCGGGCGCGGTCGCAGTCGGCTGCTTCTCGACGGCGGTCCTGACGGCCAACAACCTGCGTGACATCCCGACCGACATCGAGTCCGGCAAACGGACCCTGGCGACCCGGCTGGGCGACCAGGGCACCCGCCGCCTGTACCTGACGCTGCTCGCGGTGCCGTACGTGCTGAGCGTCGCGGTCGGCGTCTTCCACCCGCTGCTGCTGATCACCCTCCTGACGGCGCCGATGCTGCTGAAGTCCGTCCGCGCGGTCGGCGGCGGCGCGCACGGGCGTGAGCTGATCCCGGCCCTGCGCGACACCGGCCTGGCGATGCTCGCCTGGGCGGTGCTGGCGGCGGTCGCGCTGAGCTTCTAGACCTCGATCAGCCGCAGGTCGTGGGCGGCGACGAGGGCCGCGGTGCGCGAGTGCACCCGCAGCTTGCGGAACAGCGCGCCCTGCAGGTTCTCCACCGTCCGCGCCGAGATCCCGAGCTCCGACGCCGTCTGCCGGGTCGTGTGGCCGGAGCCGATGGCCGCCAGGATCTCGCGCTCCCGCCGCGTCAGCGACAACGGGTACGGCCCCGGCAGCTCGACCGGCGCGCCGACCAGGCCGAGCCGGACGGCGTGGGCGACCGCGTGCGCCTGGCTGTGGACGTCGAGCTTCGCGAAGATCTGCTGCTTGTGGTTCTCGACGGTCCGCGGGCTGATCCCCAGCACCACCGCGACCTGCCGCGGGGTGTGGCCGGCGCCGATCAGGCGCAGCACCTGCCGCTCCCGCGTGGTCAGTGCCGGCGTCCGCGCCGGTGCGCCCGTCTCCTTGATGACGTCGAGCAGGACCCGCAGCCCGCTCCCGTACGGCACCACGGCGGTCGTGCCCGCGGTGCCGGATCCGCCGTCGCCCAAACCGACGAGGCGGACCGGCGCGGGCAGGGGACCGGAATCCCCCGCGTCGGCTTCGAAGACGGCGACGTCCGGCGTCCGGCCCTCACAGACTTCGGCGAGCCGGGTGCGCGACGGCACGGTCCCCACGACGGAAACGCCGGGGACGCGCGCCAGGTTCTCCGCGAGCAGCTCACGGAACAGGCGGTTGCCGTGCTGCACCACGACGCGTACGGCAGGCTTCGTCGCCATGCCCCACCTCGATCCGGTCGGCTTCCCCTCGCGAATCGCCCGTTCGACAGTTTCGCACACCCGCTCACGGAAGGGTCTGGACCAAATGGGGGCTCTGTGGGATCAGGTCAGCTCGGCGAGCGGGAACGCGCGGTGCCGCCGCGGGGGAACCAGGTAGTTCTGCCGCCGGGTCGCCGTGATGAAACGTTCCAGGCCGTGGTCCTCCTCCTCGAGGTCGAATTCGTCCAGCAGATCCACGGAAGCCTGGCTGCGCCGGAGATCCGCGAAGAAGTCGGCGCTCGGGAAGAACCCGGAGAACTGCAGCTTCGGCGTGTTCCGGCCGCCGCGGACGTCCATCGCGTCGAAGCCGGGACCGTCGATCCGCAGGTGGATCGGGCGTCCTTCGGCCGTCCGGCCGGTGCGGTGCAGCTGCGAGACGTGCCCGATCCGGGCGAACCGCTCGGCGCTCGTGCGCGCGTAGTCGCGGCCGTTGAACAGGTTCCGCAGCACCGCGCCGCGCATGCCGAGGCTGCGCGGGCCACCGCCGTCGCGGAACGGGTCGGCCGGGTCCTCGGGCACCTGTGCCGGTGACTGGAACATGTACTGCAGCCGCTCGTCGAAGTTCTCGCGGTGGTCAACGTCCTCTTCGGGGTCGCGGCCGTCCACGTAGAACTGCTGGAGGTCGAGCAGGACGTGCGAAAGGTGTTGCACCGCACCGTTGTCGAAGTACCCGCCGGGTTGCGCGTTCGTCAGCCGGATCCCGTGGCCGCCCACGAAGGTGACGTCCTGCGGCGGCGCGCTCGCGTCCACCTGCTGGTCGGCGAACCCCATCCACATCGGGGAGAACGGGTTGACGAAGGACGCGAACGGCAGCCGGTTGGCGTCGGCGAGGTAGCGCGGCAGGCCCATCTGCACGAACATCGCGCGCGACGACGTGATCGTCATCCCCGCGTCGAACCTCGGCGACGCGATCGGGCGCCCGACGAGCCGTCCGCTGCCGCCCAGCCACGCGACGACGTCGGCCACGTAGCTCCAGTCGTCGCCGCGGACGGTGAACAGGACGTCGTTGTTCTCCAGCACGAGCGGCACGGTGAACTCGGGCCGCCGCAGTTCGAGCGCGTGCGCGCCGGGCGCGACGTCCGTGGGGCCCGCGACGGCCCGCTTCAGCACCGGCTGGTTCCCGGCGAGCGTGCGCGGCATGTTCGCGTTCACGAGGGCCGCGGGGAACCGCGCGAAGTAGGTGTCGCTGTAGGCGACGTGCGTGAAGATGCCGCCGGGCGCGTACGGGTAGTTGCCTTCGATGGTGCGCAACGCGGTTTCCATCCGGCCCGCGTCCGCTTTGGACGGTGCCCGGCTCAGCCGCGCGGTGACGAACGTGGTGTGGATCGGCGGCATCCCGACCGGGACGCCGTCCAGCGTCTGCGCGGGCGGCATGAACGGGCCGAGGTCGAACTGGACGTCGGGGAATGCGGCGTCGCCGTCCGCCCAGGCCATCCGCACCGGCACCCTGGCGAACCCGGAGACCAGCTCGAGCGTGCCGAGCGCGGCCATCGCGCCGGCGACGACGCCGGTGCGGCGCAGGGCGGTCCGGCGGTCGACCGGCCGGGACCGGATCGGGACGATGCTGACCCCCGCGTCACCGCCGGAGCGGTGGGCGAGCGGGCACTTCGACACGGGACGTTCGGGGACAGCGGACACGGCGACCTCCGGGACCCGCCGCCCCTCGTCGGCGCCCGGCCACGGTAGATCTTCGCGCGCGCCCGCCACCATGACGAAAAGAACCTAGGTATGCGGGGAAAACCCTAGGTACTCGAACGTCCACAATGGATCAGGACTCGGGGACGAACTTCCCCGTCGTCAGGAACTCCTCGAACAACGCCGTGTGCGGCGCCAGGTCCAGACCTTGCTCGGCGACCCACTCGTCGTTGTAGTACGTGTGCGCGTACCGCTCGCCGCCGTCGCACAGCAGCGTCACGACGCTGCCCGCCTGGCCGTCTTCGACCATGCGCGAGATGAGCCGGAACGCGCCGTGGAGGTTCGTGCCCGTCGAGCCGCCCGCCCAGTGCCCGGTGCGCTCGCGCAGCAGCCGGATGGCCGCCAGGGACCCGGCGTCGGGGACCTGGAACATCTCGTCGATGACGCCGGGCACGAACGACGGTTCGCAGCGCGGCCGGCCGATCCCCTCGATCCGCGACGGCATGCCGGTCGCGTAGTCGAGCGCCCCGGTTTCCCAGGCGCCGAAGAACGACGAGTTCTCCGGGTCGACGACGCAGATCTTCGTCGTGTGGCGCTTGTAGCGGACGTACCGGCCGAAGGTCGCGCTCGTGCCGCCGGTGCCCGCGCCGACCACGATCCACGCCGGCACCGGGTGGCGCTCCGAGCGCATCTGCGCGAAGACGGACTCGGCGATGTTGTTGTTGCCGCGCCAGTCCGTCGCGCGCTCGGCGTAGGTGAACTGGTCGAGGTAGTGCCCGCCGCACTCGGCGGCGAGCCGCTCGGCCTCGGGGTACATCGCCGGCGCCTGGTCGACGTAGTGGCACTCACCGCCGTAGAACTCGATGAGCGCGATCTTTTCCTTCGACGTGCGCCGCGGCACGACGGTGATGAAGCGCAGGCCGAGCATGCGGGCGAAGTAGGCCTCGGACACCGCGGTCGAGCCGCTGGAGGCCTCGACGAGCACGGTGTCCGGCCCGATCTGGCCGTTGACGAGCCCGTACAGGAACAGCGACCGGGCAAGCCGGTGCTTCAGCGAGCCGGTCGGGTGGACGGACTCGTCCTTGAGGTACAGGTCGATGCCCCACTCCGGGGGCAGCGGGAAGACGTGCAGGTGGGTGTCGGCGCTGCGGTTCGCGTCGGCCTCGATGATCCGGACGGCCTCACGGACCCAGCTGCGGGCGTGCAGGCGGCTCATTCGGAGTGGCCGGAGACGTCACCGCGCAGCTGCGCCCGCAGGTCGGCACGGGCCCGGGCGCGCTTCTCGTTGCGCTTGGCCAGGCCGGCCGTGACGCGGGCGTTCAGCGGGCGGAACAGCAGGAGGCCCAGGGGGAGCCCGACGACCAGTCCGACGACCAGCGCGACCAGCAGCGGCACGCCGGCCAGGGACAGCACCCACGCGATCGCCGCGACCAGCACGAACCGCGCCAGCAGGTACAGCGTCAGGTCACGGGCCAGATTGTTGCTCACACCAAGGCAGGCTACGCGCCGCCCGCCCGGTCGCGCTGCAGGCCCGCGTTGTTCGGGCGCCCCTCGAAGCGCGTCGAGAGCACGACGGTCGTGTTCGTCCGCCCGACGCCGGGGATGCGGCGAAGGCGGCCGAGCGTCCGCTCCAGCTCGTCCACGGTCGAGACGCGCACCTTGACGACGAAGGCCTCGTCGCCCGCCACCGCGTAGCAGCTCTCGACCTCGTCGAGCTCGGCGAGCGCGTCGGCGACGTCGTCTTCGGTTGCCGTGTCGGTCGGATGGATGCTGACGAGGGCGGTGACGCCGAGGCCGACCGAGCTCGGGTCGACGACCGCGTGGTAGCCGGTGATCACCCCGGCGGCTTCCAGCTTGCCCACCCGCTCGTGCACTGATGACGCGGAGAGCCCGACAGCTCGCCCGAGGTCCGCATAAGTGGCCCGTCCGTTGATACGCAACGCCGCGATGATCTTCCGGTCCAACTGATCCACGGCATCACTCTATGCGGTTGGACAATCCCCCATTGGCACCACGCCTCGCGGCCGATGACCGGGCCGGATGACATCCGAGCACGTCAGGTCACCGGAAAATTAGTTGCACAACGTAAGCAAACTGTCCGTTTTGACCTTTAAGGGCTCTTTACTCTTGGACAACCGTTCGAGTACCCGACGGGTGAAGTGCAACGATTGCCGTGTTGGCTACCCCGGCGGAACGGGCCAGAAGGGCCCGGACGCCTCCGGTATAGCAGTGAGGTCGTTAAGGAGGCGGAAAATGACCGCGACGATGGGCGGACGACTGCTCACCCCTGGTGAGGTGGCAGCACTGTTCCGAGTGGACCCCAAGACGGTCACCCGGTGGGCGACGGCGGGCCGGATCGGCTCGATCCGGACCCCGGGCGGGCACCGGCGGTTCCGGGAGTCCGAGGTGAACGAGCTCCTCGCGGAGCTGACCACGGACGCCAGCGAACCGGCCCGCAAGGCCTGATCCATCTCGAGCGCCGGGCCGTGTCGGGTACGGGGGACTTTCCCCGCCCCGCGCGGCCCTTCGTGGTTTCGGGGTGGCACGCGGGTGAGGAGCCTGCTCCGCTCGCGCTTGGGTGAAGAACCCGCGCTTCCAGCCCGCATCCCGGGTGAAAGACGCAGCCGGCGGGCTTTCTCGCGAACCGTCCGCGTCCCGGATCCGTGTTCACGTCAAGGGGAACCGTCCCCACCCCGCTCGGCCCTTCGTGTTCCGGTTATCACCCCGTCCGACGGGGTTCGGGCCGAAACCGGCTCGACGGGTTAACCTCGGGGGACCCACACGGAAGGATCCGGCATGCTCGCTCTGCTCGCGGCGGTCGGCGCGCTGGTCGTCGCCCTGCTCCTGTGGCGGTCGTTCGCCGGTCAGCGGATCGGGGTCACGTCGCCTCCGCGCCGCGCCCCGATCGCCCCGGATGACGACCCCGACTTCCTGCGCCAGCTGTCCGAACAGCAACGCAAGCGCCGGGACGAAGACGGCTGAGCCCTACCGGTAGCCCTGCGAGAGCGGGGTCGCGAAGCCGTCGGCCACCGTCGCGGCCAGGTCCAGCAGGGCCAGGCGGGTGTCGCCGGACAAGCGGTCCAGCTCGATCTCCGCGCCCTCTTCCAGGTGCGGGTCGAACGGCACCTGGCACACCGCCCGGACCTTCGCCCCGAAGTGGGCCGACAGCTTGTCGAGGTCGACCGACCCGCCCTTGGGGCGGACCGAGTTGATCACCGCCACCGACCGCTTCACCAGCTCGCCGTAGCCGTGGGCCTCGAGCCAGTCGAGCGTCGCCGACGCGCTGCGGGCGCCGTCCACCGAACCGGACGACACCACGACCAGCGCGTCCGCGACGTCCAGGACGCCCTTCATCGCCGAGTGCATCAGTCCGGTGCCGCAGTCGGTGAGCACGATGTTGTAGAAGTGCTCGAGCAGGTTGACCGTGCGCCGGTAGTCGTCCTCGGAGAAGGCCTCTGAGACGGCCGGATCCTGCTCGCTCGCGAGGATTTCCAGCCGGCTGGACCCCTGGGACGTGTACGACCGCACGTCGCTGTAGCGCGTGATGCGGGCCGCGTCGCGCAGGAGGTGGCGGACCGTCGCCGTCGTCTCCAGCGGAAGCTTCTGCGACAGCGTGCCGCGGTCCGGGTTCGCGTCCACGGCCACCACGCGGTCGCCGCGCAGCGAGGCGAACGTCGCGCCCAGCGTCGTCGTCACCGTCGTCTTGCCGACGCCGCCCTTGAGCGACAGCATCGCGATCTTGTAGCACCCGCGCAGCGGCTGGTTGACCCGCGCGATCAGGTCGCGGCGCTGCGTGTCCGCCGGGCTCTCGCCGGGGTTGATCAGCTTGCCGGAGCCGACGTAGACGGCCTTGCGCCAGCCCGACTGCGGAGGCCGCTTGATCTGCTTGACCAGGTGCGCGGTCGACAGGTCGTGGCCGTGACCCGGCTGCTGCGGCGCCGCCGCGTGCCGCCCGCCCTGGGGCTGCGGCAAGCCCGAAGGCTGGCCCTGAGGCTGCTGCGGGTACTGGGCCTGCGCCTGCGCGTACTGCGGCTGCAGCGGCGGGAGGTTCTGGTCGTAGCCGTACTGGGCCTGCGGCACCTGGTGCGGGCCCGACACGGCCGGGTTCGGCACCTGGTGCGGCCCGGACACCGCCGGGTTGGGCGGCGGCGCGACGGCCTGCGTCGGCTGCACGTCGAAGGCCCCGGACGTCTCGGGGTGCGGGTGCGAGTCCGTCCGGTCTTCGGCGAACAGGCTCGGTTCAGCCGCCGCCGCGGGCTGCTGTTCGGCCTGTTCGGGGTGGCCAGGAGCCGATTCTTCGCTGGGTCCGGTCACCGGTGTAAACCTCCGCGCACTCCGCCCGACATCATTCCCCCTGGCGACGACGGTAGTCGGCGATCCCGCGGTCTGCTCAGCCCACCCCGGCGTACGAGTGCAAGCCCGCCGTGACGAGGTTCACGAAGAACAGGTTGAAGATCATCGCGGCGAACCCGACGATGTTGATCGCCGCGGCCCGCGCCCCGCGCCAGCCGGCGGTCGCCCGCGAGTGCAGGTAGGCCGCGTAGATGACCCAGGCGATGAACGCGACGGTCTCCTTGGGGTCCCAGCCCCAGAACCGGCCCCAGGCCGACTCGGCCCAGACCGCGCCGCAGAGGACGCCGAAGGTGAAGACCGGGAAGGCGAAGATGGTCGTCCGGTAGGCGATCCGGTCGAGGACGTCGGCCGCGGGCAGCTTCGAGGCGAACCGGGCGAACTTCGTCTCGTCCCTTTCGTAGGCCGCGCGGAACAGGTACAGCACGCTGGCGACCCCGGGAACGAGGAACACGCCGGAGCCGATGATGGCCGCCGAGACGTGGATGACCAGCCAGTACGACTGCAGCGCGGGCTGGACCGGCGCCGCGGTCGTGTACAGCAGCGTGCCGTTGATGAACATCAGGATCACGACGGGCAGCAGCAGGAAGCCGGTGAGGTGCCGGACCGGGAACTTCCACATCACGACGATCCAGGTGACCACCGTGATGAAGGTGACCGCCATGCCGTACTCGTACATGTTGCCCCACGGCGCGCGGTGCACGGCGAGCCCGCGCAGCACGATCGCCGACAGCTGCAGCAGCGCGCCGAGCACGAGCAGCGACGCGCCCATCTTGCCGATCCGCTCGGGCCGCCCGGCGTGGCGCTGCGCGACCTGGACCTCCTCGATCGGCGGCCCGCCGGCGCCGACGAGCTCGCGCGCCCGCAGCTTGGCCCGCTCGGTGGCGAGCCTGCCCTTGGCGCCGAAGCCCTGCTCGACCAGCGTCATCATCAGCGCGACGACGTAGATCGCGGCGGCGGTGGTGTACAGCCAGTCGCTGTACTGCGAGAGCGTCTCGTTGATCGGCATGCCTCAGCCCTTCTGACCACTGATCAGGCGCTCGCTGATCCGGTGGAACTCTTCGCCGTACCCCGCCTGGTCGGTGCGGGCCAGCCCGGCGACCTCGATCACGGTACCCGGGTCGTTCTCGGTCCCCGGCTTCACCCGCACCCACAGCCGACGGCGCTTGACCAGCAGGGACGCGCCGAGGCCGAGGAACATCGAGATGGCGAAACCGAGCACGAAGCCCTGGGTGGGGTCGTGGGAAACCTGCAGGGAGACCCAGTGGTTGACGCCGTCGAAGCGGACCTTTGTGCCGTCGTCGAGCTTGATCTCCTGGCCGACCTTCATGTTCTCGCGGGCGATCTTCTTCAGCCTGCCGTCGTCCACCAGCGACTGGTCGATCTCGAACACCGACTGGCCGCGCCCGGCGTCCAGACCGAGGTCGCCGCGCATGATGTCGACGGCGACCGAGGGGTCGTCCAGCTCCGGCGCCGACGACGTCAGGACGTTGCCGTGCAGGAACGCCGTCGGCGCGAACAGGCCGGTGATGGCGAGCTGGCGGGTCCGCCGCTGCACCTCGTCGGTGACGCCGGGCTGGTCGAACTTCGTCGCGCCCTCGGCGAGCATCGTGGTCGGGTCGACCGTGCGCCACTGGGTGTTCTGGGTGCGCTTGTCGCCGTTGGGGAAGGTCACCGTGAACTGCGGCGAGTAGCCCTGGCCCAGCAGGTAGACGCGGTCACCGGCGGTCCGCAGCGGCGAGTTGACCTCGAGGCCGTACGGGCGCCAGGTGTTCGTGTCGAGGTCCGGCCCGGACTGGTACTGGATGTTCGCGTGGTAGTACTCCGGCTCGCCCGCCGGGGTGTACCGCACGGTGAAGTCGTTGACCTTCACGCAGAACGGGTCGAGGTCGGTGCCGTCGACGCGCAGGCCCGCGTTGAAGGAGTCGTAGTTGTAGATGCCGGAGTTGCAGAAGCTGTCGCCGTCGGCCTGGACGATGACCTGGCCCTCGTAGCCGTAGAGCTTGCCCAGCGCGAAGAACACGATCAGGCCGAGCATGCTGAAGTGGAAGACGAGGTTGCCGGTCTCGCGCAGGAACCCGCGTTCGGCGGAGATCGTGCGGACGCCGCCGGCCTCTTCGCGCTCGACGCGGCGCCAGCCGGACAGCTGCTTGTGGACGGCCGCGACCTCGGCGGAAACGTCGGTCTTGCCGCGGCCGAGCCGGTAGTGCGGCATCCGCGCGAGGTTGCGCGGGGTCAGCACCGGCTTGGCGCGCATCGCCTTGACGTAGTCGAAGCTGCGCGGGGCCAGGCAGCCCACCAGCGAGATCATCAGCAGCAGGTAGACGGCCGAAAACCAGATGCTGGAGTAGACGTCGTAGAACTCGAGCTTGTCGAGCAGGGTGCCCCACCAGCCGTGGGCGGCGATGTACTCGTCAACTTTGGGGGCGTTGAGCTTCCGCTGCGGCAGGAGCGCGCCCGGCAGCGCGGCCAGCGCGAGCAGGAAGAGCAGGACGAGCGCGGTGCGCATCGACGTCAGGCCGCGCCAGGTGTTGCGCAGGAAGGCGAAGGTCCGCTTCGCGGGCGTGGGGCCTTGCGGGGTCTTGGGGGGTGCCTCCGTGGTCGTCACAGCGGCAGCTCCAGGTTGCCGGCGAGCTCGTTGCGCAGCCAGCCCGTCAGGTCTCCCCACACGCCGGTGACCAGCAGGATGCCGACGATCATCAGCATCGCGCCACCGAAGATCTGCACCTGGCGGCCGTGCCGCCGCACCCAGTCGGTGGCGCGCACGGCCCAGCGGGCGCCGAGCGCGATGAGCAGGAACGGCACCCCGAGGCCGAGGCAGTAGACGGCGATCAGCAGGTACCCGCGGGCCTCGGCGCCGCCGGTCGCGCTGGCCAGCGTGGTGACGGCGGACAGCGTCGGGCCGATGCAGGGCGTCCAGCCGAGGCCGAAGATCGCACCGAGCAGCGGAGCGCCCCAGATGCCACCGCCGGGGACGCGGTGCGAGCGGACCTCGCGCTGCAGCCCGGGGATCCAGCCGAGGAAGACGAGCGCCATCGCGATGGTCAGGACGCCGCCGATGCGCTGGAGGAGGTCCTGGTTGAGGGTGAGGGTGTCGGCCAGCCAGACGAGGGTGCCCAGCGTGGCGACGAAGACGACGGTGAACCCGAGCACGAAGAGCAGGGCGGCCCCGAGGACGGCCCACCGGCCTTTCTTGCGCTCCTCATCACCGCTGACGGCGGGAGCATCGGCCCCGACGAGCGCGGCGAGGTACGCGAGGTACCCCGGCACGAGCGGCACGACGCACGGCGAGGCGAAGGAGATCGTCCCGGCCAGCAGCGCGACGCCCGCGGCGAGCAGCAGCGGTCCGGAGATCGCCAGCTCGGTCACGGAGTTCACGGCATTGAGGGTAGGCAGTGAGGTCCTGGTGAGAACTCCGGGGCCGGTTCACAGGACCTCGGTCACAGCAGTTCAGGACGTAGGTCCCGGTGGTTTCGGCGGCTGTGCGGTGGTTCACCACCCCGAAGCCCGATTGTGACTACGGACGGCAGCACCGCGTCAAGGCGGGAAAGATGCCTTGACCCGGCACTCCCGTCCGTGTTCTGGCTTCGGATCGGGGTGGTGGGCGGGGTCTGGGTGGGTGCCGGTTCCGCCTTCGGCTGCCGGGCTCCCCCGATCAGGCTTCCTTCTCCAGGCGCTGCGTCACCGGGAGGAGGTCCTGGGACAGCACCGGCCGCAAGAACACCGCCGCCACGCGGTGCTGCTTATCCAGCACGATCGTCGATGGGATGATGTTGCGCGGGTAGCCGCTCAGCTTGAGCAGCACCCGGCCGTCCGGGTCGTAGATCGATGGGTACGTCAGCTTGCGGTCGCGGACGAAGTCCTGGGCCACCTCGCGGGCGGGGTCGCGGACGTCGATGCCCACCACCTGGACGGCCGGTGCCTGCTTGGCCAGCGATTCCAGCTCCGGGACCTCCGTGCGGCACGGCCCGCACCACTGGCCCCACAGGTTGAGCACGACGACCTTGCCCGGGAAGTCCGCCAGCGACAGCTGCTTGCCCTCGTTCATCAGGTCGTCGCCCGCCAGCACCGGCGCGGTCTGGCGCTGTCCGACGTCGTAGGTGATGTCGACCTTGCCGCCCGGGGAGACGAAGCTGAAGCTGCTCCCCTGCACCACCGCGTCCTTGCCCGCGCTGCAGCCGGCCAGCGCCAGCACCGCCACGGCCCCGATGACCAGCCGTTTCATGCCCCGGTCACCTTGGGGTCGGTCGTTCCGGCGGGCTCGCTGTAGACGATCTCGCGCAGCTCGTCGCCGTCGAAGACCAGGGACGTCAGGGACGCCAGCGAGCACTGGCGGCGCCGCGGGTCGTGCCACAGCTTCTTGCCTTCGAGGAACCGCCGGAGCGTCCAGATCGGCAGCTGGTGCGACACGCACAAAGCCTCGTGACCAAGAGCCGCCTCCCTGGCCCGGTGGACCGCGCCGAGCATCCGGTGCGCGATCTCGAGGTACGGCTCGCCCCACGACGGCTTGAACGGGTTCACGAGCTTCGGCCAGTGGCGAGGCTCGCTCAGCGCGCCGTCGCCGACCGCGACGTGCAGGCCCTCGAACTGGTTGCCGGCCTCGATCAGGCCCTCGTCGGTCGCGATGTCGAGGCGGTGGGCCGCCGCGATCGGGCCCGCCGTCTCCTGCGCGCGCTGCAGCGGCGACGCGACGACGTGCACGAGGTCGTGGCCCGCGACGGCCTCGGCGACCGTCAGCGCCTGCCGCTGCCCACGCTCGGACAGCCGGTAGCCCGGCAGACGGCCGTAGAGGATCTTCTCGGGGTTGTGCACTTCGCCGTGGCGAAGCATGTGGACGACCGTGGTCACTTGACCGCCTCCGCCGCCGCGCGAGCCGCCGCCGGCAGGGCCGCTTCGATCACCGAGAACGCTTCGTCGTCCATGGCCGCGTTGACGAACCAGGCCTCGTACGCGCTCGGCGGCCCGTACACGCCCGCGTCGAGCAGCGCGTGGAAGAACGCCGGGTAGCGCCACGTCTCGGACGCCTGCGCGCCCGCGTAGTCACGCACCGCCTGGTCGCCGAAGAACACGCTGACCAGGTTGCCCGCGTACTGGACGTGGTTCGCGACGCCGGCGGCGCTCAGCTCACGCCGGAAGAGGTCGCCGAGGCGCTTCGCGTTGGCGTCGAGCGCCGCGTACACGGCGTGGTCGGCCGCGCGCAGCGTCGCGAGGCCCGTCGCCACCGCGACGGGGTTCCCGGACAGCGTCCCGGCCTGGTAGACCGGCCCGCCCGGGGCCAGCTTGGCCATCACGTCGGCGCGGCCGCCGAAGGCCGCGGCCGGCAGCCCGCCGGACATCACCTTGCCGAACGTGTAGAGGTCGCCGGCCACGCCTTCGAGGCCGAACCAGCCCGCGCGCGAGACGCGGAACCCGGTCATCACCTCATCCATGACCAGCAACGCGCCGTTCTCGTGGGCGATGTCGCGCAGGCCAGCGTTGAAGCCTTCGTCCGGCGCGATCGCGCCCATGTTGCCCGCCGCGGCCTCGGTGATCACCGCGGCGATCTCGCCCGGGTTGTCCGCAAAGGACTTCCGGACGGCGTCGAGGTCGTTGTAGGGCAGCACCAGCGTGTCCCCGGCCTGGGCGCCGGTGACGCCCGGCGACGTCGGCAGCCCGAGCGTCGCGACGCCGGAGCCGGCCTGGGCGAGCAGCGCGTCGACGTGACCGTGGTAACACCCGGCGAACTTCACGATCTTCGACCGGCCGGTGAAGCCGCGGGCCAGCCGGATCGCGCTCATCGTGGCCTCGGTGCCCGAGTTGACCAGCCGGACCCGCTCGACCGGCTCGACCCGGCCGATGATCTCCTCGGCCAGCTCGACCTCGCCGATCGTCGGGGTGCCGAACGACAGCCCGGACGTCGCCGCCGCGCGCGCCGCCTCGACGACGTGCGGGTGCGCGTGGCCCAGGATCATCGGGCCCCAGGACGACACCAGGTCGACGTAGCGGTTGCCGTCGGCGTCCCACAGGTGCGGGCCCTCGCCGCGGACCATGAACCGCGGGGTGCCGCCGACCGAGTTGAACGCCCGGACCGGCGAGTTCACCCCGCCCGGGATGGCCGCCTTCGCGCGTTCGAACCATGCCTTGGACTGCTCGGTTCCAGTGCTCACGAGGTCCAGTGAACCTCATTCAGCCGTCGGCCGGCGCGAGAGGGCACCGTACGCGGACCGGTCACGATCCGTAGCGCCGGCCTAACCAGAATGAGGTTCAGTGTGGCAAACCGCCCTAGGATGGCCGGACGCCGCCCGGGAGGGGAACAGCCGGTGACCGAACGTGTGTCACAGCGCAACCCGTGGCTGGTGCTGGCCTGCTTCCTCGGCGTCGTCGCCGTGGTGGCCGTGGTCGGTGCCCTGGCCGCGGTCTCCGCGAAGGACGTCTACGCGCGGCTCGAGCTGCCGCCGTGGGCACCGCCCTCGTCCCTCTTCGGTCCGGTGTGGACGGTCCTGTACGTCATGATCGCGCTGGCCGGCTGGCTGTACTGGCGCACCGACGGCGAAACCCGGGGCTTCGCCGCGTACGGCATCGGCCTGCTCGCCAATCTGCTGTGGACGCCGCTGTTCTTCGAGGGCGGCGCGGCGACGGCGGCGCTGGTCGACATCATCGTGCTGGACGTCGTCGTGGTCGTGACGATCGTCCTGTTCGCCCGCCGCTCGAAGGTCGCCGCCGCGCTGCTGGTGCCCTACCTCGCCTGGATCCTCTACGCGACGGCGCTCAACACCGCGATCGTCACGCTCAACTAGCGCGCCGCCTGCTGGGTGATGGCCTGCGCGGCCACCGTCCCGTCGTCGCCCGCCTGGCCCTGGACGACGACCGTCGAGCCCGGCTTGAGGTCGGAAAGCTTGCCCTGCTGGGTGACGCCGACCGTGGTCGAGTCCGATGTGGACACCTTGACGTCGGTGCCCTGCGCGGTCTTCACGTACACCGTGGTGCCGTCGACGTGGTCGACGGTGCCGGTGATGCCGCGGCCGCCGGCGCCGCGGAAGCCGCCGCCCTGCTGGCCGGTGCCGGCGGTCTGGCCGGTGCCGCCCGGGCCGCCGGTCTGGTTCCCGCCGTTCCCGCCGGTGCCGCCTTGGCGCCCGGTGGGTGTCGAGGAGGACGAGCCGAACGCCGCGTGCGTCCAGGCGCCGCCGCCGAACGCGATCGCCAGCACCACGAGCCCGGCGAGCACCAGCGTGCTGCGGGAGAAGGGCTTCGCGGCGCGGCGCATCTCCGCGTTCAGGTCACCGCCGACCGCCGGGCTGGCGATGATCTGCTCCGCCGTCGGCTCGACGGCCGGGAGGACGGCCGTCGGCTCGTCCTGCGGCGCCGATCCCGGCGGGGTCGTCGTGGACGAAGACATCGAGGAACTCCTTATTCGTGACGCAGGGCGTCGATCGGCCGCAGCTTGGCGGCCCGGTTCGCCGGGAAGCTGCCGAAGAACAGCCCGATCAGGGCGGATACCGCGAAGGCGAGCAGGATCGACGAGGGCACCACGACGGGTTTGATCCCGGAGATGGTGAACCGGCTGCCGATCAGCCCGATCGCGACGCCGAGCAGCCCGCCGAACAGGCTGAGCATGGTCGCTTCGGCGAGGAACTGGCCGAGGATGGCCGAGCGCGGGGCGCCGATGGCCTTGCGGATGCCGATCTCGCGGATCCGCTCGGTCACCGTGACGAGCATGATGTTGGTGACGCCGATCCCGCCGACCAGCAGGGAGATCGCCGCGACCGCCGCCAGGAGCACGGTGAACGTCTCGGTGGCCGACGTCCGCGTCGCGAGCAGCTGCTCGGAGTTCTGGATCTGGTAGTCGGCGGTGCCGCCGAGCCGGATGCCGTGGCGGGCGTTGAGGATCGCGGTGATCTCGGACTGGGCCAGCGACACGGAGTCCGCGCTGGTGGCCTGGACGGCGATCTGGCTGAGGCTGCCGTAGCCGGCCAGGGAGTTCTGCACGGCCGAGATCGGGGCGATCGCGACGTCGTCGGCGTTCTGCAGGCCGGTGCTGCCCTTGGCCTGCAGCACGCCGATCACGGTGAACTGGATGCTGTTGAGCAGCACGTTCTTACCGACCGCGGCGGTGCTGCTGCCGAAGATCGACTCCGCCGTCGTCGGGCCGAGGACGACGACCTTGCGCGCGGCCGTGACGTCTTCGCTCGTGAACAGCTGGCCCTCGGCGAGGTCGCGGTTGGTCGTCGCGAAGTACGCGGGTTCGGTGCCGGCGACGCTGGAGATGTCGTACGACGTCTGCCCGTAGGTCGCGGTCGCCGTCGTGTTCACCACCGGCGAGGCGGCTTTGACGTCCGGCGCGCCGATGGGGTCGACGAGCGCGTGGGCGTCCTGGACGGTCAGCGGCCGCGCGGACGCGCCCTGCCCGCCGCCGCGCGCCGGGGAGACGTTGACGACGTTCGTGCCGAGGCCCTGGATGCTGGCCGCGATGGCCGCCGACGCGCCGTTGCCGACCGCGACGAGCAGGATCACGGCCGCGACACCGATGGTGATGCCGAGCGTGGTGAGCGCCGAGCGCAGCTTGTTCGCGGTGAGCCCGCGGACGGCGAAGCGCAGGATTTCGAAGAAGTTCACGAGACCGCTCCGACGGTGCCGCTCACGCGGGTCACCTCGTCCGACACGATGAGGCCGTCGTCCACGCGGACGACGCGGTGCGCGTGCGCGGCGACCTCGTCCTCGTGCGTGATGACGACGATGGTGCGCCCGAGCTGGTTGAGCCGGTCGAAGACGCCGAGGACGTCCGCGGTGCTGCGGCGGTCCAGGTTGCCGGTCGGCTCGTCGGCCAGCAGCATCGCCGGGCCGGTGACCAGCGCCCGCGCCACGGCGACGCGCTGGATCTGCCCGCCGGACAGCTCGCTGGGGAGGTGCTTGGCGCGGTCGGACAGCCCGACCATGTCGAGCGCCGCGAGCGCGCGGCGACGTCGCTCGGACCGGCGCAGTCCACTGTAGACGAGCGGAAGCTCCACATTGGACAGCGCGGACGTCCGCGGCACCAGGTTGAACGACTGGAAGATGAAGCCGATCTTCCGGTTGCGCAGCAAGGACAACTGCCGCTCGTTCAGCTTCCCGACGCCGAACCCGTCCAGGAGGTACTGGCCGGACGTCGGGACGTCGAGGCAGCCGAGCATGTTCAGCAGCGTCGACTTGCCCGAGCCCGAGGCACCCATGATGGCGACGTACTCGCCGGGCCACACGGTGAGCTCGACGCCGCGCAGCGCGTGCACGGCCGTCTCACCGGCGCCGTAGGTCTTGCGCAGTCCGGAGACCGCGATCACCGGGTTCACCCGCGGCCGCCGAAGCCACCCGTGCCGCCGGTGCCGCCGGTGCGCGTGCCGCCGCCGGGGAAGCCCCCGGTCCCGCCGCCGGGGAACCCGCCGGTGCCACCCGTGCCGCCGGTCCGGCCGGTGCCCCCGGTGCCGGTCGCGGCCGTCGCGGTCAGCACGACGTTCTCGCCCTCGGTCAGGCCGGATGTGATCTGCACCGTCGACTCGCCGCGGATGCCGACCTGCACCTGGCGCGTGACGTTCGCGCCGTTCTCCTGCACGGTGACGACGTTGGTGTTGCCGGCGGTCGTCACGGCCGCGGCCGGCACGCTCAGCGCGTTTTCGGCCGAGGCGACGGTGATGACGACGCTCGCCGACTGGCCGGGCCGCAGCCCGTCCGGCGGGTCGGTCAGGGCCAGCTGCGCGCCGTAGGACACGACGCTGCCGCTCGTGGTCGGCGTCAGGTTGATGCTGGAGACGGTCGCCTGGACCGGCTTGTCCGGCAGCGCGTTGAGCGTCACGGTGGCCTTCTGGCCCGCCTTGACCTTGCTGACGTCGATCTCGGCGACCGAGGTGTTCACGACCAGGCCGGTCATGTTCGTGATGGTGATGAAGCCGCTGCTGGAGCTGCTCGACGAAGACGTCGAGCTGGAGTTCGACCCCTGCCCGCCCTGGCCACTGCCGCTGGACGACGACTGCGAGCTGCTGCTCGAAGCCGAGCCGCTGGAGGACTGCTGCCCGACCGTGCCGTTGACCGCGGTGACCGTGCCGGCGCCGGGCGCGTAGAGCGTCGTGTTGTCGAGGGTTTCCTGCGCGGTCTGGACGTCGAGCTGGGCCTGGTCCAGCTTCGCCTGGGCCGAGGTGACGCTGTTGGCGGCCGACTGCGCGCTGTTCTGGGAGTTCTGGCTGTTCTGCCCGGTCGTGGGGGTGTCTTCGGCGTCCTCGGCGGAGTCCAGGCTGTCCTGCGCGACCGCGAGGTTCGCCTTCGCGACCTGAAGCTGCTTCGACGCCTGCGTGCCGTCGATCGTGGCGAGCTTCTGGCCGGCGCTCACGACGTCGCCGACCTTCACGTCGATCGAGGTGACCTTGCCCGCGCTCGAGAAGTTCGCCGCGCCGGTGTAGCTGCTGGCGAGCGTCCCGGCGGCGGAGATGGTCTCCGTGACCGTCGCGCGGCGCACCGGAGTGCTGCGCGTCTGCGCCTGCGCCGTGCTCGGTTCGGGGCTGAATGCCTGATATATCCCGAAAGCCGCTCCGGCCAGCAGTACGACCAGAGCACCGTTGATCACCCATGCCTTCGAGGCACGCACGCGCGTCATGCGGCAACAGTGTCGCCGCTGTTTAGCAATTGACTGTTCGTTCCCTGTGCGGGAGCTGTGTATCAGGCCTTCGGCTTGGGGTGCCGCGCACGGACCGCGAGCGAGAGCTGACGCACCGCGTCGACCAGCAGGAGCGCGGCCACGGTCCCGAGCCCGATGGCGGCGGCGAGCATGCCGCCGAAGTACCGGTGCGACTCCAGGATCGCGCCGTCGTCGGTGCGCGTGACGACGGTGGCGGACCCGCCGTGCCAGAGCGCGTAGGCGGCCCACCCGGCGGCGACGGCGAGCACGACTTCCACGGCGGCGACGAGCGCCCGCCAAGGCTTGTGCAGCCGATCCCGGGGGCCGGCTTCTTCCGGCGGCCAGAGTTCGGCCCCGGTGGGCTGCGGAAGGTCGATCACGGGAGCGATTTTCTCATGCTTCCTTCGGCGTCGCCCGCACGAGCCGGTCCAGCGCGTCCTGGAGGGCTTCGACGTCCTTCGCCCACGCCAGGACGATCGTGCCGTCCGCGAGCTCCACCGGCAGCGAGTCGTACTTGCGCGGGACCGACCAGCCGCCGCCGAGCACCCGCGCCCCGACCGGCACGCCGACGTCCGTCACCGACGCGAGCTGGTCCGCCGCGACCTTCTCCCGGCCCTGGCGCAGCTGCTTCGTCGTGACTTCCAGCGACAGGAACCGGCGCCGCGCGTAGACCCACGGCACCGTGATCGCGCACAGCCCGGCGCCGACCATCAGCCAGCCGACGACGTGCACCGGCCCGCCCGTCGCCAGCTCGGCCAGCGCGCCGACGAGCGCGAACACCGGGCCCCAGACGATGGCGGCCCAGCTCACGCCGGACTCGGCGTAGAGCCGGTCGCTCACGGCTTCCGGCCGGCCTTCGGGAAGTAGGCCGCCACCGACGGCAGGTACATCAGGATCACCGCGATGACGAACAGCAGCACCCCGAGCAGCGTCAGGTAGTTGATGATCGGCGCGACGACCATGATCAGCAGCACCATCACGATCGGCAGGATCGTGAGCACCGTCCGGGCCGAGCGCGTGCCCTCGCGGGCCTTGTACGCGAAGAGCAGGAACAGCAGCACGAACACGATCGACCCGCCGAGCAGGTACCACAGCAGCGTCGTGACGCCGTCCGCGATCATCTGCGGCGTGTACTTCGGGTCCGTGGTGCCCCTGATGTACTGGTCGATGACGGCGGACTTGCTGGTCAGCAGCTGGACGTAGCTGAGGATCAGCACCACGCCACCGACGAGCCACAGCCAGAACGAGATGGCCACCGGCCGCGGCGGTGTCGCCTTCGGCGCCTTCTGCCCCGGCATCAGCGGGTCCGGCGAGCGGCCCTTTTTGCGCCGTTCGTCGTCGGTCAGACCGCTGAGGTCTTCGGTGTCAGCTTTTTCGGGATTACTGTCCGCCACGCGGGTGAATATAGCTGGTCAGTCCAGCCAGGCAGCGGCTTCGGCGGCCCAGTACGTGAGGATCATGTCGGCGCCCGCGCGGCGGATCGACGTCAGCACCTCGAGGACCGTGCGTTCCCGGTCGAGCCAGCCGTTCGCCGCGGCGGCCTCGACCATCGCGTACTCGCCCGAGATGTTGTACGCCGCCACCGGCACCGGGGAGATGTCCGCGGCCGCCTTGATGACGTCCAAATAGGACAGCGCGGGCTTGACCATGATCATGTCCGCGCCCTCGGCGAGGTCGAGCTCGATCTCGCGCAGCGCTTCGCGGGCGTTGCCCGGGTCCTGCTGGTAGGTCTTGCGGTCGCCCTTGAGCTGCGAGTCGACGGCCTCGCGGAAGGGGCCGTAGAAGGCGCTGGCGTACTTCGCGGCGTAGGCGAGGATGGCCTTGTCGCTGTGGCCGACCTCGTCGAGCGCCCGGCGGATGACGCCGATCTGCCCGTCCATCATCCCGGACGGCCCGAGCACGTGCGCCCCGGCTTCGGCCTGCGCGACGGCCATCTCGGCGTAGAGGCGCAGGGTGGCGTCGTTGTCGACCCCGCCGTCGGCGTCGAGGACGCCGCAGTGGCCGTGGTCGGTGAACTCGTCGAGGCAGGTGTCGGCCATCAGCACGGTGGCATCGCCGAGCTCGTGCCGCAGGTCGCGCAGGGCGACGTTGAGGATGCCGTTCTCGTCGACGGCCCCGGAGCCCTCGGCGTCGCGGTGCTCGGGGACGCCGAAGAGCATGAGCCCGCCGACCCCGGCGTTGACCGCGTCGACGGCGGCCTTCCGCAGCGTGTCACGGGTGTGCTGCACGACACCCGGCATGCTCGAGATCGCCTTCGGAGCATCGAGCCCTTCGGCGACGAACATGGGGAGGATCAGCTGGCGTGGCCGCAGCGTCGTCTCACCCACCAAGCGACGCATGGCCGGGGTGGTGCGGAGCCTGCGGGGACGATGCTCTGGGAACACCCTTCCAAGTTACCCCCGCCCGGGCAGGCGGCGTTCCGCAAGGGTGCTCAGCGGCCCTTTCCGATCGGTGAGCGCACCGGCCGCGACCAGCGGCGCCGAAAGCCGTGAAGGCCGCCCCGGCGAACCGGGACGGCCTTCACGAACTGCAGATCCTCAGGAGCGACGAGCCCGCTTCGCCTTCCGCGGCGGCGGCAGCGCACCCTCCGCGCGAAGCCGCGCGGCGTGCTCAGCCAGCGCGTCCACCAGGTGCGGCACGTCCGCCTTCTCCGGCTGGACGTCGACCCGCAGCCCGAACTCCACCGCGGTCTCGGCCGTCTTCGGGCCGATGCACGCGACCAGTGTGCGGGTGTGCGGCTTGCCGGCGATGCCGACCAGGTTCCGCACGGTCGAGGACGAGGTGAAGCAGACCGCGTCGAACCCGCCGGTCTTGATCATCTCGCGGGTCTCGGCGGGCGGCGGCGCCGCCCGGACGGTCCGGTAGGCCGTCACGTCGTCGATCTCCCAGCCGCGCTCGCGAAGGCCGGCCGACAGGGTCTCCGTGGCGATGTCCGCCCGGGGCAGCAGCACGCGGTCGACCGGGTCGAGCACGTCGTCGTACGGCGGGAACTCGGCCAGCAGGCCTTCCGACGACTGCTCGCCCGACGGGACCAGCTCGGGGATGATGCCGAACGAGCGGACCTTCTCCGCGGTGGCCGCGCCGACGCAGGCGATCTTCACGCCGGAGAACGCACGAGCGTCGAGCCCGAACTCCTCGAACTTCTCCCACACCGCGCGGACCGCGTTGGTGGAGGTGAAGACGATCCACTGGTAACGGCCGTCGACCAGGCCCTTGACCGAGCGCTCCATCTGCGCCGGGCTGCGGGGCGGCTCGACCGAGATCGTCGGGACCTCGTGCGACGTCGCGCCGTGGCCGCGCAGGCGCTCGGCCATCTCGCCGGCCTGCTCCTTGGTGCGCGGCACCAGGACCTTCCAGCCGTACAGCGCGCGCGACTCCCACCAGGACAGCTTCGAGCGGTGCCCGGCGGCCTGGCCGATCGTGACGATCAGCGGCCCGACGAGCTCGCCCGCGTCGTTGGCGACCTTCTCGAGCGTGGTGTCGAGGGTGCGCTGGGTGTTGATGGTGCCGTTCGCGGTCACCGCGACCGGGGTCGACGCCGGGACGCCGTTGCCGGTCAGCGCCGACGCGGCCTCGGCCAGGTGGGCCGACGTCGCGTGCAGGACCAGCGGGCCGGGCGAGGCGGCCAGTGCCGCCCAGTCGACGTCGCCGCGGACGTCGACCTCGGTGTGCGTGCCGCCCAGCGCGACGCCCGCGTACGCCGGGACGGCCGCGCCCGGCGAGACGCCCGGGATGATGTCGAACACGGCGCTCGTGCGCGCGACCGCCTGCACCTCGGCCACCACGGCCGGGGTCGTCAGCGGGTCGCCCGAGATCAGGCGCAGCACCAGCCGGCCGGCCTTGGCCTCGGCGGTGAGGTCCTTGGCGACCTCGGTGGCCTCGCCGACGGCGGGCCGGACCTCGGCGCCCTCCGCCGCCATGGCCAGCACGGCCTGGGGCACGTCGGGGTCGGTCACCACGACCTCGGCCTTGGCGAGCAGTTCCTGGGCACGGACCGTGAGCAGGCCGGCGTCGCCGGGCCCGGAGCCCACGAACGCTACGCGCCCGGTGGTCTTTCGCGCGGGGGTCATCTGTGCGTTTCTCCTCTTGCGGCGGCCGTGCGCGAATGCACGGACGCAGGTCTCCTACGTCTCTTTTCGAAGCGCTCGCGAGAGCGCTACTGAGCGGGGCCGGAGAGGGCTCCGGCACCGAGGTCCAGCAGCTCGGCGGCCAGGTCCTTGCCCAGCTGGGCGGCCTGGTGCTTGTCGGCCAGCGCGATGGCCCGGACCATGTCCACCGCGCCGTCCTCGCCGTCGACCGCGGCGGTGCCGCGCAGCGAGATCCGTTCCACGACCTTGCCCTCGGCGTCGAGATCTTCGACGATCTCGGCGAGCGCGCCCACCGGCGCGCTGCACCCCGCCTCGAGCGCGGCCAGCAGAGCACGCTCGGCCGTCACCGCGGCCCGCGTGCCCTCGTCGTCCAATGTGGATGCGAGCAGGTGCTCGAGGTCCACGTCGGCGGCCCGGCACTCCACCGCCAGCGCGCCCTGGGCGGGCGCGGGCAGCATCTGGATCGGGTCGAGGGTCTCGGTGATCGCCTCGGCCAGTCCGACCCTGGCCAGTCCGGCACGCGCGAGCACCACGGCATCGAGCTCGCCGTCGGTGACCTTGCGCATGCGGGTGTCGATATTGCCGCGAATCGGCACGATTTCCAAACCGAGACCCAGCGCGCGCAGCTGCGCGGTGCGCCGCGGCGAGCCCGTGCCCACCGTGGAGCCCGGCGGCAGCTCGCCCAGGGTCAGCCCGTCCCGAGCGATCAGAGCGTCCCGCGGGTCCGCGCGCGGCGGCACGGCGGCGAGCGAGATGCCCGGCTCCGGCGCGGTCGGCAGATCCTTGTACGAGTGGACGATGACGTCGACCTCGTTGCGCTGCAAGGCTTCCCGCAGCGCCGAGGTGAACACGCCGACCCCGATCGTGGGAATCGGCGCGGAGGACTGGTCACCGGGGGTGGTCACCTTGACGATCTCGACCTCGGCGCCGGTGGCGCGCAGGGCGTCGGCGACGGTCCCGGTCTGGGCGAGCGCGAGCTTCGAACCACGCGTGCCCATGCGAATGACTCTGGTCACTACTACTTCTTCTCCGGTGGGGGCTTCGGGCTCGCCACCGCGGCGGGCGCCTGCGGGTCGAGGCAGAACAGTTCTCGCAACGCGTTCGCGTAGTCGGTGTCGGCCGTCTCGGCGGCCAGTTGCTTGACCCGCACCGTCGGCGCGTGCAGCAGCTTGTCGACCACCCGGCGGACCGTGCGGCCGACCTCTTCGCGGACGGCGCCGTCGAGGTCGGGCAGCCGGTGGTCCAGCCGCAGCAGCTCGGCGTCGACGACCTCGGCCGCGCGGCGGCGCAACGCCGTCACCGTCGGGGTCACCTCGGCGCTGCGCTGCCCGGCGAGGTAGTCGCGCACCTCGTCGAGGACGATCCCGGTCGCCTTGGCCGTCTGGCGCTCGGTGGTCGGGGTGCCGGCTTCGCGCATCCGGCGCTGGATGGTGGCCAGGTCGACGACCCGCACGCCGGCCAGCTCGCCGACCGCCGGGTCGACGTCGCGGGGCAGGCCGAGGTCGCAGACGACCAGGTCGCGGTTGCCGCGCGGCAGCACCTGCGCCGGGCCGAAGACGGCATCCTGCGCGCCGGTGCAGCAGATCACGATGTCGGCGTCGCGCACGGCGTCGGCGACGTGGGACAGCGGGACCGCGCGGGCGGGGACGCCCTGCTCGGTGACGTTCGCGGCGAGGCGGCGGGCGCGGGCGTCGGTGCGGTTGGCGACGGTGATCTCGCCGATCCCGGCCTTGCGCAGCTGCGACGCGCTCAGCGCGCCCATCGAACCGGCGCCGACGATGACGGCGTGCTTGCCGGCGATGTCCCCGGCCGCGGCGAGGGCCTCGGAGACGACCGACGCGCCGAGCTGGTCGAGCCCGGTCTCGGTGTGCACGCGCTTGCCGACGCGCAGCGTGGTCTGGATGAGCTCGTGCAGCGTGCGGCCGACGGTGCCGGCCTCGCGCGCGGTGGCGTAGGCGGACCGGATCTGGCCGAGGATCTGCGTCTCGCCGACGACCATCGAGTCCAGGCCCGAGGTGACGGAGAACAGGTGCTCGACGGCGGCACCGGCGTAGTGGACGTACAGGCTGTCGTACAGCTCGGCGGCTTCCATCCCGGCTTGGCGGGAGAGCACGTCGGTGACGTCGTTGAGACCGCCGTGGAACGCCTCGACGACCGCGTAGACCTCGATGCGGTTGCAGGTCGAGACGAGCATGACCTCGCTGATGTGCTCGGCCTGCTGCAGCTCGTCGAGGATCTTGCCGATCTCCGGTGCGGGGACCGCGACGCGCTCGAGCGTGCTCAGCTCCGCACTCCGATGCGAGAGACCGACCGCCAACACGCTCATGAGCGCACCACCATTTCCCGTCCGCCGTCCGGGCCCGAACCGTTCCGGCCGCCCTTCCCATTCTCGGACGGCAGGCCTGTCCCGGGTAATCCGGAATTGCCCTGATTGCCGGCGGCGTCATCCGCGCGGCGGGCTACATGGAACGAGAGTATCTGCAGCTCGACGGCCAAATCCACTTTGCGGACCTCGATGTGAGCAGGAACCTGCAGCACGACCGGGGCGAAGTTGAGGATGCACTGGACACCGCCCGCGACCAGGCGGTCACACACCGATTGCGCGGCGGTCGGCGGCGTGGCGATCACGCCGATGGAGATGCCGCGCTCGGCGCAGACCCGCGGGATGTCGTCCATGTGCGACACCGGGAGGCCGCCGACCGGCACGCCGATCAGGTCCGCGTCCAGGTCGAACAGCGCTTCGACCGGGAACCCGCGCCCCGGGAAGCCACCGTAGTTGGCCAGCGCGTGACCCAGGTTTCCGATCCCGACCACGGCCACTTTGTGCTGCCGGGTCAGGCCGAGGATGCGCTCGATCTGGCTGACCAGGACGCTGACTTCGTAGCCGACGCCGCGGGTGCCGTACGAGCCGAGGTACGACAGGTCTTTGCGCAATTTGGCGGAATTGACGCCGGCGGCTTGCGAGAGTTCCTCGCTCGAAACGGTCGTCGCGCCCTGCTCGGACATTCCGGACAGGACGCGGAGGTAGACGGCGAGACGGGCCACCGCGGCCTCGGGGATCTGCTTCGCCCGGACGGCCTCGGGGGCATCCCCGGTGGGGCCGCGGCCGTTGCCCGCGGCGGGCACGGCGGGGATTTCGGCGGTCGGCGCGTTGTCGGCGTCCGGGGTGTCCCGGCGGCGCGCCCGGCGCGGCGCCCGGCCCGGGGAGTCCGCGTCGTCGCGCCGCCCCCGCTGTGTCACCACGCCGTCGTCTCCTGCCCGCTGTGCACCCGGCGGCCATCGCCACGGCCTTGCCGAACTGTGTCTTGACCCAGGGCGCGGGGTCCGGTTCGATGCGGACCGCCCGGGGGCGATGGTCCTACGGTAGACCACTTGTGAACGCGCGCACAAAGTCACTGGTCGGAGGCGGTTCCGGGGGCCGCGCGATCATGACACCGCGTCAGAATCCTTGTCCGCCAGGCACTTCCGGGGGTTCGCGGGTGCCGGGGGTGATCGGGAGCCCGTCGTCGCGACGCGGCGAGCGGCCCGCCGGGCGCGCCGAACGGCTCCGGCGCGCCAGTCACCCTCAGTGGGCGTCGAGGGTCACCGAGTGCCAGCCGGTGGCACCGTCGGGGACCGGGTCCGCGCGGTTCTCCGTCTGCGTGTAGCCGTCCTGGTCGGTCGCCCGGACGGACGCCTGGTGCGTCCCCTTCGGCACGTCCAGCTCGACCCACCACATGCGCCAGGTGTCCTTGCTCACCTCGGCCGAGAGCACCGCCGGCTGCCACGGGCCCTGGTCCAGCCGTACCTCGACCTTCGCGATGCCGGTGTGCTGCGCCCACGCCGTGCCGGCCAGCCGGACCTTGCCCGCGGTGACGCCGGCGAAGCCGCTCGGAGTGTCGATCCGGGACTCCGTCTTGATCGGCGCCTGCTCGGCCCAGCCGCGGCTGAGCCAGTACGCCTGCCGGGCGTCCCACTTCGTGAATTCGAGGGATTCGACCCACTTCGTCGCGGAGACGTAGCCGTAGAGACCCGGGATGACGAGCCGCGCCGGGAAGCCGTGCTCGACCGGCAGCGGCTCGCCGTTCATGCCGATCGCCAGCATCGCGCCGCGCTGCGGGTCGAGCGCGACGTTCGCCGGGGTGCCGCACGTCCAGCCGTCGACGCTGGTGGCGAACATCTGCTCGGCGCCGGTCTGCACGCCGGCTTCGTCGAGCAGGTCGACGAGGTCGACGCCGAGCCAGGTCGCGTTCGAGATCAGCGGGCCGCCGACCTCGTTGGAGACGCAGGTGAGCGTGACGCGGCGCTCGACCAGCGGCCGGTTGCGGATGTCGGCGTAGGAGAAGGTGACCTCCTTGTCGACCATGCCGTGGATCTTGAGGCTCCAGTCCTCGGTGCGGATCTGCGGGACGACCAGCGCGGTGTCGATGCGGTAGAAGTCGCCGTTCGGGGTGAGGAACGGCGGCGAGCCCAGCTTCGCGAAGTCGGCGTCCGCGGGCAGCGGCGGCGCGGTGCGGGCGGGTACGAGTGGCCCGACGGCGGCCCGGGAGTCCTCGGCGTTCGAGCTGGTCCCGGCCACCTGGCCGACGACGGCGGCGATCCCCGAACCCGCGGCGACGCCGACCCCGGCGCGCAGGAACTTCCGGCGGCCGAAGCCCCGGTCGTGCACGACGTCCACGGGCAGCGCGATCCGGTGCAGCTGGGTGAACACGACGAGCCCGGCGACGAGGGCGGCGACCGGCGCGAGCAGCGAGACCTGCCCGAGGTCGCTGCGCGCGTAGACGGCGGCGACCCCGGCGGCGCCGAGCAGGAAGACGAGGACCTGCCCGGCCCGCGGCGTCCGGCGCGAGAGCTGGCCCGCGAGCAGCGCGAACAGGACGAGGACGACGGCGAGCCCGATCTTGAGGACCGGCTTGTCCCAGGTGCCCAGCGTCCGCTCGGCCCACTTCACGATCCCGGTCGGGCTGTGGTCGATGACGTAGTTGGCGACCGCGATGAACGGCGAAGCGGTGTAGCCGACGAAGCCCGCGACGAGGTGCCCGACCCCGAGGGCCGCGGCCAGCGCGAGAAGCCCGATGAGGGTGGCGACGGGCAGCGAAAGCCGCCTCGGCGCTTCGGGCGGCGCTTCCTGCAGAGTGCTCACGCCTCCATCTTCGGAGCACTCGCTCCGGAAGGCTGCCCGATCCCCCTTACGAGCGTGTTACGGCTTCCGGGAGGCCGGACACGACGGGCGAAAGCGCCCGCGTCAGGCCAGCGCCTTCCGCAGCCGGTCCTCTTCCACGCGCCAGTACCCGTGCTCGGCGCCGTCGACCAGGATCACCGGGACGCGGTCGCCGTACTCCGCGCGCCACTCCGGGTCCGTGTCGACGTCCTCCGTCTTCCACGCGGCTCCGAGCTCGCCGCAGATCCGGGCGACGTCCGCCTCCGCGACCTCGCAGAGGTGGCAGCCGGCCCGGCTCATCACCGTCACTTCGTGCGCCATGCCGTCAGTACTACCGCAACCGCACGCGGCGCAGCTTGCCGGTGGCCGAGTGCGGCAGCGACTCGGCGAACTCCACCGCGTGCGGCACCTTGTACCCCGCGAGGTGGGCCGCGCAGTGGTCGACGACCTGCTGTTCGGACAGCGACGCCCCCGCCACCGGCACCACGAACGCCTTCACCGCTTCGCCGCTTCGCTCGTCCACGACGCCGACGACGGCGGCCTCGGCCACCTCCGGCAGCTGCCCGATGACCGACTCGACCTCGTTCGGGAAGACGTTGAAGCCGTTGACGATGATCAGGTCGTTGGCCCGGTCGACCAGGTGCAGGTCGCCGTCGACGTCGAGGTAGCCGACGTCGCCGGTGCGGAACCAGCCCTCGTCGTCCGGCCCGTGGCCGCCGTCGGGCCAGTAGCCGGAGAAGAGGTTCGCGCCGCGGATCGACACCAGCCCCGTCTCGCCTTCGGCCTCGAAGACGTCGTCGACGTCGTCCGGGTCCAGCGGCACGGCCTGGTCGGTGCCGTCGCTGTCGACCAGCCGCAGCTCGATCCCGGGCAGCGGGCGCCCGACCGAACCGGGCTTCGGGTAGCCGGTGACCAGCGTCGACGTCACCACCGGCGCGCACTCGGTGAGCCCGTAGCCCTCGTAGACGTCGACGCCGGTGGCCTCGCGGATCGCGCCCAGCACCTTCGGGTGCAGCGGCGCGGCGCCCGACGTCATCCGCCGGACGGTCGCCAGCCCCCGGCTCAGCTCTTCGGAGCCGAGCGCGGCGAACTCCGAGTACATGGTCGGGACGCCGGTGATCGTCGTGACGCCGTGTTCGGCGCAGTCGTCCAGCGTGCGCTGCGCCTCGAAACGCTCCGACAGGATCGCCGTCGCGCCCACGGACACCGCCTGCAGCAGGCCGGGCCCGAGGCCGTAGACGTGGAAGAGCGGGATGGTGATCAGCACGCGGTCGTCGTGGGTGAGGACGCCTTCGACGCCGCTCAGCTGCTCCAGGTTCGCCAGCAGCGCGCGGTGCGAGAGCATCACGCCGCGCGGCGGGCCGGTGGTGCCCGACGTGTACGAGACGACGGCGATGTCCTCGCCGGAGCCGTCCCGGCCGGCTTCGGCGGGGTCGGCTGCTCCATCCGGGTCGGATTCCGGAGTGAGCCCGCTCACGCCGTCCGGGAGCGCCTCTTCGGCGTCGCGCGTGATGACAACCTTGGCACCGCTGTGCTCGAGCAGCTTCTCGAGCTCGGGCCCCGGCGCCTGCGGCGACAGCGGCACGACGACCGCCCCGGCCCGCAGCGCGCCGAACAGGGCGACCACGAAGTCCACCGACGTCGGCAGCCTCAGCGCGACGCGGTCGCCGGGCTCGACACCCGCGTCCGCCAGCCGCCTGGCCTGGGCCTGCGCGGCCGCCTCGACCTGGCGGTACGTCAGTCCGCGCCCGGTGCCCGTCTCCTGCACGGCCGGGTGGTCCGGCCACGTGGCCGCAGCCCGCGTGAGCAGCCCGCCGACCCCCGCCTGCGTCCCCTCTGGAGCACTCACCCGCGGTCCACCTCTCCTCGCCCGGACCAAACCGTTGCAAGTCTGTCATTCGGAGCGACGTCATGGGTGCTGACCGCGAGCGTCGCGTTTCTGCAACCCCGGAGCCACTACCTACTTCGCGGTAACTACACGTATGCTGCACTGCGTCGTGGGGTGTTGTTGATCACCGCCATGACCGGAGAGAGGGAGTCGCCGTGACGAACTTGCCTGCCCACGAGGTCGTGGGGCATGCGAGCCGGCAGGCCCCTGCTCGCCGGGGTTCCGGGGGTACCGTGGCCCAGCACTGGGCCGAAGCCGCCGCCGGAGGTGCCGCCCGATGACCGTGCCGACCGCCGTGAGCCGCGGGCCCGTCTTCATGTTCGCCGAGCGCGTCTTCGGCCGCTCGACGTCCGTGCCGATGAGCAGGCAAGCGGTCGACGAGGAGCGCGCCGAGGCGGCCAAGGCCGAGGCCTGGGACCTGGTGCGCGCCGCGCAGGACGGCGACTCGTCCGCGTTCGGCCGGCTCTACGACCGCTACGTCGACGTCGTCTACCGGTACGTGCTCTTCCGGCTGGGCGACCGCGACCTGGCCGAGGACGTCACCAGCGAGACGTTCCTGCGCGCGCTGCGCCGGATCACGTCGGTGAGCTACCAGGGACGTGACGTCGGCGCCTGGTTCGTCACCATCGCCCGCAACCTCGTGCTCGACCACGTGAAGTCGAGCCGGTTCCGCCTCGAGGTCGTCACCGACGAGGTGACCGAACCGGGTTCGGCGCCCTTCAGCGTCGGCGCGAGCGTCCAGGCGGGTCCGGAGCAGGAGGCGATCAGCCGCGCGACCCGCACCGAGCTGCTGCGCTGCGTCGCCGAACTGGGCGATGACCAGCGGGAATGCATCATTCTGCGGTTCCTGCAGGGCCTGTCGGTGGCCGAGACGGCCGAGATCATGAACCGCAACGAGGGCGCGATCAAGGCGCTCCAGCACCGCGCGGTACGCCGTTTGGCACAACTTCTGCCCACCGGATTGCGCTGATCCCGCGAACTTTTCGGCCCGTCGACCGAAACCGGTAACCCTGACGCCTTCTGGATCGTTACTCCTGCCAGACCGGTGTCAGGACCGGCCAAGGCCCGAGATGGAGCAGCGCAGTGAGGTTTGCGCGTGAGCGAGCCGACGTAGAGCGGTTCGCGCGTGCCCTGGAGCCGTCCCCGGTACGCCGGGACGGCGAGTTCGCCGACGAGCTGGCCCTCGTCGGTGCGCTGCGCGAGCTCGGTGCGGCCGGGGCCCCGGACCTGGAAACCCGGCAGCGGATCCGCGCGGAGATCGCGGGCCGCTTGGAGACGGCGGCGGCCACCCCGCGTCGGAGGTGGCGGCCGCGGACCGCCGACCTGGTGGCCGCCGCGCTCTTCCTCTTCCTCGTCCTCTCCGGCTTGGCCTTGGTGCTCTCGCGCAGCGCGTTGCCGGGCGACGCGCTGTACGGCGTCAAGCGGGCCGGCGAGTCGACGGCGCTGGGCCTGACGTTCGGTGACCAGGCGAAGGCGAACAAGCACCTCGAGTTCGCCACCAACCGCGTCACCGAGCTCGGCGAGCTCGCCGAGAAGGGCGCGAGCGAGGCCGCCTACCGGACGGCGTACGACGACTTCGCGGCCGACCTCCGCGCCGGCGTCGCCCAGATGGCCGCGGTGGCGACCAGCGACAGCGGCGGCACGCAGGCACTGTCCGACGTCCGGCTGTGGGCGCGGAACCAGGCGGCGCGGCTCGCGGCTCAGCAGCCCGCCCTCCCCGCCGACGCCGCGACGGTGTTCGGCGACGTGCGCGACCTGCTCGGCAAGGTCCAGGAGCGCACGAGCGGGCTGGTCGAGCGGATGAACTGCTACCAGATCACCACCGGCACGTCCGACGACCTCGGCCCGCTCCCGGCGACCGGCGAGTGCACCCAGCGGCCGGCCCCCTCGTCCGGCGGCGAACCGACGTCGGCGTCGACCGCGCCCTCGGTGGAGAGCACCTCGCCGACGCCGACCGGCACCGAGCTGCCGCCGTCGGACGCGACCGCGACGCCGGGCTCGCCCCAGCCGACCGGCGGGGTGACGCCGCCGCCGGTGTACGGCCAGGTTCCGACGACCACGCAGCGGCCCCCGGTGACGTCGACCACGCAGCCGCCGCCGCTGATTTCGATCCCGCCGCTGCTCCCCGGTCTGCCGCCGATCGTGATCGGCTGAGGTCCGGGCCACACCTGCGACGGGCCGGTGGGCGGCTCGCTACGCTGTGCGAAGGACCGGGAGACGTGGCCGGACGTGGGCAGACGTGGAGGCGGTGTGCGTGTCAGCTTGGCGTGGCAGGGATAAGAGTCAGGAGCTGGAACGGCTCGCCACGATCGCGGGCGAGGCGTCGGCCGAGGCCGCCCACGCCCGCGTGGTCGCCGAGCCTCCCGCCCCGCCCGCGCCGCCGGACCTGACCGCGGCCGCGTTCTTCGACGTCGACAACACCATGATGATGGGCGCGTCGATCTTCTACTTCGCCCGCGGGCTCGCGGCGCGGAAGTTCTTCACGTCGTCGGACCTGGCCGGGTTCGTCTGGGGCCAGATCAAGTTCCGCCTCGGCGGCCGTGAGAACAAGGAAGACATCAAGACCCACCGCGAGCGCGCTCTGTCCTTTGTGGCCGGTCGCACGGTGGCGGAGCTGACGTCGATCAGCGAAGAGATCTACGACGAGCTGATGGCGGACAAGATCTGGTCCGGTACGCGCGCGCTCGCCCAGATGCACCTGGACGCGGGCCAGCGGGTCTGGCTGGTGACGGCGACCCCGATCGAGCTGGCGGCGATCATCTCGCGCCGCCTCGGGCTGACGGGCGCGTTGGGCACGGTGGCGGAAACCCGCGACGGCGTCTACACAGGACGCCTGGTGGGCGACCTCCTGCACGGCCGCGCGAAGGCGCACGCGGTGCGCGCGCTGGCGTCCCGCGAGGGCCTGAACCTCAAGCGCTGCACGGCTTATTCGGACTCGGCGAACGACATCCCGATGCTGTCGGCGGTGGGCACCGCGGTGGCGGTCAACCCGGACGGCGGCCTCCGTGACGTGGCCCGGGCGCGCGGCTGGGAGATCCGCGACTTCCGGACCGGCCGCAAGGCGGCGAAGATCGGCGTGCCGTCGGTGCTGGGCGCGGGCGCGCTGGCCGGCGCGGTGGCGGCCGGGATGGCCTACCGCCGCCGCTGACCGCCGGTTCCGGAGCGGTCAGCCGCTGTGCCCCGTGTCGTCCGTTCAATCACGCGTGTCGACTCGGGGCGACGACACGGAGCGGTCAGCCGCGGAAGATCGACTTCCGCTGCGAAAGGCGCTGGTACAGCGTCTGCTGGATCGACTCGCGCACCTGGTCCGTCAGCTGGAACACCAGCATCGGGTCGTCCACCGCCTCCGGGCCGTACGAGTCCGTCGCGATCGGCTCGCCGAACTCGATGGTCCACTTCGTCGGCAGCGGGATCGCGCCCAGCGCGCCGAACAGCGGGAAGAGCGGCGTCACCGGGAAGTACGGCAGCCCGAACATGCGCGCCAGGATCTTGATGTCGCCCAGCTTCGGGTAGATCTCCTCCGCGCCGATCACCGACACCGGGATGATCGGGACACCCGCGCGCAGCGCCGCGGACACGAAGCCGCCGCGGCCGAAACGCTGCAGCTTGTAGCGCGACGAGAACGGCTTTCCGACGCCCTTGAAGCCTTCCGGCCACACGCCGACCAGCTCACCGTTGCCCAGGAGGCGTTCCGCGTCCGCGTTGCAGGCCAGCGTCTGGCCGGACTTCCGGGCGAACGAGCCCACCAGCGGCAGCTGGAACACCAGGTCGGCGCCGAGGCCGCGCAGGTGCCGGCCGCCGGTCTCGTCGTGGACCGCCACCGCCGTCATCAGCGAGTCCAGCGGCACCGTGCCCGAGTGGTTCGACACGAGGAGCGCGCCACCCGACGCCGGGAGGTTCTCGACGCCGAACGTGTCGACGCGGAACCACTTCTTGTACAGCGCGCGCAGCGGCGGCAGGAAGACCGCGTCGGTCAGCTCGGCGTCGAACCCGAACTCGTCGACCGTGTAGTCGCCGGTCAGCCGGTCGCGGATGAAGCCGAGCGCCGAGCGCGCGGCGGCCGAAAGGGGTTCTTCGGGGGCCGGCTGGTCCGCGCCGGGGAAGGCGACCACCGGCGCGTCGCGGGCGGCTTCGTCCTCACGGAGATCGCGTTCCGCGGTCAGAGCGTCCGGTTTCTCCCGGCCCGGTCCGTGCAGGGGGATGACCTGCGCCTCGGCACCGCCCACCGTTCCCGCCTCGCTTCCCAAGTCGTCGAAGTCGTGCGGCCTGCTCATCGGCTCTGCCCAGTCGCCGCGGCGACGAGCACCTTGCCTGCCAGGCCCGCCAGCTTGCCGCCGTCGAGCACCGGCCGGAGCCCGCGTCCGACGATGTAGTCGTCGAACGCCTCACGCGTGGTCCACCGCGGGGTGTACCCGAACTCGGTCTTCAGCTTGGTGATGTCGACGACCCGGCCGAAGTTCAGCAACCGGACCTGGTCGGCGGAGAAGTCGACCACGCGGGCGCCGCGCAGCACTTTCCCGACCGACGGCACCACCGTCCGCGGCATCGGCAGCTCGACCCGGCCCGCTCGCCGGATCGCCTGCGAAAGGGTGAGTACCCCTTCGGAGCCGACGTTGAACACGCCGGGTTTGTCGTTCAGGGACGCGCGTTCCAGCACCGCCAGCGCGTCCGAAGAGTGCAGCAGCTGGATGCGGGCGTCGTAACCGAAAACGGTCGGCACGACCGGGAGCGCGAAGTAGCGCGAAAGGACAGTGTCGGTCGACGGCCCGATGATGTTGGCGAAGCGGAACAGCGTCGTGGTGATGTCGGGACGGCGCCGGACCAGGCCGCGCACGTACCCCTCCATCTCGACGGCGTCCTTCGCGTACCCGCTGGACGACGTCGGGATCAGCTCGGAGTCCTCGGTGAACACCGCCTGCGAGCGCGCGCCGGCGCCGTACACCGCCGCCGTCGACTTGACCACCAGCTTGCGGACCAGCGGCGAGCGCTGGCACGCGGCCAGCAGCCGCATGGTGCCGATGACGTTGACTTCCTTGATGGCGGTGCGGCGCCCGGGGCCGGCCGGGTGCGCGGTGCACGACGCGTGCACGACCGTGTCGACCTTCGCGGTGCTGATCACCTTGGCGATCAAGGGGTTCCGGATGTCCGCGCGGACGAATTCCGCGTGGCCCATGCGCTGCAGGACCGTCTTGTCCGGGGCGACCGTGTCGACACCGATGACCCGCTCGAAGTCGGGGTTGTTGCCCAGCCGGGCGAGGAGTTTCCCGCCCAGTTCGCCGGCGACTCCGGTGACGAGCACGATGTTCGACGGCATGCGACTCCCTGCGGCGTAGGGCGTGGTGGGGGTGGACGATCACCCGAAGTGCGCGGGCCTGCACTCACTGGAAGCATCGCGCGGACACCCTTGAGATGTTACCGCTCTTCAGTGGTAGCTCAGGGGTGTCTTACGTGCTATTAACCGCTATCCCCCGTAAAGCGACGAACGCCTCACTCGAACGGGGGGCATCGGCCCACCACATGGACGTGGCCCGTCCAGAGACTGGACGGGCCACGGCTACGCGCGGGTCGATCTACTTGCCGGCCTTACGACGCTGGACGCGCGTACGGCGAAGCAGCTTGCGGTGCTTCTTCTTCGACATGCGCTTGCGGCGCTTCTTGATCACAGAGCCCATGGGCGCTCCTTAGGTCGTCGTCGGTCACGCTGCCCGGCGCAGCGTCCAACGGGTGGAGCGCACAGGCACGAGCGGTTTTCCAGGTTACCCGTCACCCGGGGCGGGCCGGTCGGCGGGCACGTTGTAGCTCTGCCACGGCGTGCCCGTCACCCGGTTCAGCCCACGTCGTAATACGCACCCTGGAGGTACTCGTGCACTGCTTTCTCCGGCACCCGGAACGACTTGCCGACCCTGACGGCGGGCAGCTCACCCGAGTGCACGAGACGGTAGACGGTCATCTTGGAGACCCGCATCAGCGTGGCCACCTCGGCGACCGTCAGGAACTGGACCTGCCCGACAGCCGGCAGATCCTCCTTCTTGTTCGGCGACATGTTTACCGCGTCCTTCGACACGCGTCGCGCCACGAGGCTTCCCCACCTGTGGTACCGACACGCACGTGCTCTATCGAGAGTAGCGGGACTGGTGGGACTAATGCGACGCCTGTCACCGAGATGGGCTCCAACCAGCGCTAACGCACGGGCACCCGCGCGTGCAAGACCTCCGCAATCGCCCATTACGGCGAAATCGGACGCTCGGTAGCCGGCTCGAGCGGCAGCCGGAGGGCGCGAACCGTGAACGAGATGGCGTGGTACCACCCGCAGACGAGCAGGACGTCGAGCGCGCCGTCGTCGCCCACGGCGGCCACGAGGTCCGCCCACGCCGCGTCCGACAGGTCCGAGGTCGCCCGCAGCTCGTCGACGGCCGCGAGCACCGCGCGGTCGTCCGGGGACCAGCAGGCGTCGGCCGGGCCGCCGCTGCCGAGCGAGCGGATCTGCTCGTCGTCGAAGCCGGCCTTGGCCGCGAAGGCCGCGATGTGGACGCCCCATTCGTAGTCGGCGCCGCACAGCGCGGTCGTGCGGTCGATGACCAGCTCGCGCTGCCGGACGGTCAGCGCCGACTGCCGCGAGAAGTAGTAGCGGCCCCAGTCCGCGACCCCGCGGGCCAGGTCAGGACGTCGCGCCCAGACCCGGAACAGCCGAAGGGGCGGCCCGAGCCGCTCGAGGACGTCCGCGGCGTCGGCGTCGAACGGCGGTTCCAGCGGCACGATCCGTGCCTGCTTCGAATTCAGAGGCATGTCGGGCACGCTAACATCGGCGCTTCGGAAAGGAAAGCACGATGACACCACTGCCCGGCCGTCCCGTGCGCGGGTCGTCGACCGGCCGCCCGGTGATGGCGCTGCTCGACCTGCTCGGCCGCCGCTGGACCCTGCGGATCCTCTGGGAGCTGCGCGACGACGCGAAGCCGACGTTCCGCGAGCTGCAGCAGCGCTGCGACGGCGTCTCGTCGAGCGTCCTGGCCACGCGGCTGCGCGAACTGGGCGAAGCGGACCTGGCCGACCACGCCGGCGACGGTTACACCCTCACCGAGCAGGGCCGATCCCTGTTCGAGACGCTGGTGCGGCTCGACGCCTGGGCCGCGGAGTGGCGGCCCCGTCAGCCCTCGTGAGCCTTGCCCAGCTCCTCGGACCGGTCCTTCGCCGCCTCGATGGCCGCCAGCAGCGCCGCCCGGACGCCGTGCTTCTCCAGCTCGCGGATGGCGTTGATGGTCGTGCCGGCCGGCGACGTCACGGCCTCGCGCAGCAGCACCGGGTGCTCGTCCGACTCGGCCAGCATCTTCGCCGCGCCGACGGCCGACTGGATGATCAGCTGCCCGGCGAGCGCCCGCGGCAGGCCGAGCAGGATGCCGGCGTCGATCATGGCCTCGACCAGGTAGAAGAAGTACGCCGGGCCGGACCCGGAGAGCGCTGTGACCGCGTCCTGCTGCCCTTCCGGCACCTCGACGACCTTGCCGACGTGCGAAAGCAGGTCGCGCACGAGGTCGAGGTGGCCGGCGGACGCCCAGCGGCCCGCCGACATCGCGCTCATCGCCTCGTTGACCAGCATCGGCGTGTTCGGCATGACCCGCACCACGGGGACGCCCTCGGCCAGCCGGCGCTCGTAAAGCGAGGTCGGCAGCCCGGCGCACAGCGACACGACCAGCGACGAAGGGCTCAGCAGCGGCGCGAGCTCATCGAGCACGGGGTCGATGTCCTGCGGCTTGACGGCGACGACCAGGACATCAGCCTGCTTGGCGGCTTCCTCGACCTCGACCCCGCGAACGCCGTAGCGCGCGGTCAGCTCCTCGACGCGCGCCGGGTACCGCTCGGTGAAGAGCAGGTCGCCCGGCTCGTGGCCGCCGTGCAGCAGCCCCGAGAGCAACGCCTCGCCGATCTTTCCCGCACCCAGCACCGCGATGACCGTCATGCGCTAAAGCGTGCCAAACGCGCCTCAGCGGCCCGGGGCCGGGCTGCCTGGGTGACATCGCCACCGCCACCGCAGGACCCGAGCCCGCGCGCAGTCGCCCGGGGCCGGGCTGCCGAGCCTGGCAACGCTGACTCCTCCGCGAGTCGGCAGCAGTGCCGCGCCGCGACCGCGGCATCCAAGCCGACCGGCGCCAAGGTCAGCCACTCGGCGCCACGGCGAGTCCGGCCGGCGGCGAATCGAGCGCCCGCCCCGGGGCCCAGCGCACCGCCGAACCGAACCCGCGCTCAGCCACCCGAGCCGGCGCAAGCCGAGCTGCCGGGCCTGGCAACGCCCGCTCCTCCGCGAGCCGGTGGTATCGCCCAGCGCCACCGCGGCGTCCGACCCGCGCTCAGCCGCCCGGAGCCGGGGCCAGGCCGAGCTGCCGGGCCTGGCACACGAGCCGCCCCTGGGAGTCCACCACCGTTGCGTCCGAGTCGAACCAGGACTCGTGCACCGACCTCGACTCCACCACCACCCGCAGCCAGCCCGGGGCCGGGCGGGTGCGGAGCAGGGCCGTCAGCTGGACCGTCGGGGCCCAGCCGATCCTCCCCAGGTTCATCACCACCGGTGGGTTCACGTCGGACGCCAGCAGCGTGAAGTACGGGTCGATCAGGCCGTGGCGCGGCCGGACCCACAGCCGCATCCGGGGCGGCTCGCCCGTGCGCCCCGCGAGGTAACCGGCCGTTGCCGGGTCCAGGCGGACCTCGCAGCCCTTGGCCAGGTTGAACGGGCCCTCGGTGCTCTCGGCCATCGCGAGCGCGCCCGGGGACGGCTCGGCGGGCATCGACGGCACGTCCGTCCACTCCGGGCGCCGCATCGGCAGCCGACCGGTCGTCACGCGCGCCTCGACGCAGCTGCGGCCGCGCTGCTCCAGCCGGACCTCGACGACCGTCGCGCGGCGGCCGACCTTGCGGACGTCCGTGCGCAGCAGCACCGGGCCGAGCGCGGGCGCGTGCAGGAACTCGGCGCTGACGACCAGCGGCTCCGCGTGCGGCTCACCGCGCTCGTGCAGCGCGGCGATCGCCGCCTTGGCCAGCAGGGCCAGCAGGAAACCCCCGTGCGGGTGCGAGCCGATGGCCCATTCCGCACGCAGCACCGCGGTGAAGGTGCCGTCCCCCAGCGACCGCGCCGCACTCGCCGTGTCGAAGGACACGGCGGTGCCGTCCGTTCCGCTCACGAACGCGCCGTACCAATGGAGGAATCCGGAGAGGTGACGATCAACGAGCGCGACGGTTTCACAGTCGGGACTTTACGTGTTCGGTCCCGGTAAATGGACCCGGGAGTAGTCGTGTCCGTGCCCGAAGTGCGCAATTACTGCCCTAGGTGGAAACGCGCGAACAGCAATGCCTCCGCCAGATCACGGACCCGCTGTGCGCCGGTGACGGCGTGCCTGGTGTTGATCTCCAGCACGATCTGCCCGGCGAAACCGCTGCTGACCAGCTTCTCCAGCAGTTCGGCGCAGGGCTGGCCACCGCGGCCGGGTACCAGGTGTTCGTCCTTCGGGAGGCCGGTGCCGTCCGCCAGATGGACGTGTGAGAGGCCTTCGCCCATGCGCTGCGCCAGCGCCAGAGCGTCCATCCGGGCTGCCGCTGTGTGGGACAGGTCGAGCGTGTAGTGCCGGAAACCGACGTCCGTCGGGTCGATCGACGGCCGGAACGCGGAGACCCGTGAATTCTTCGAACCACCCGGTGGGCGCACCTTGAACATGTTCTCGACGGCGATTTCGATGCCACTGGACTCCTCCAGCTCGTCGACGAGATCACCGAACGCGTCGCCGTACCGCCGTTGCCACCGGAATGGCGGATGGACGACGACGGTCCGCGCTCCGAGCTCGGCCGCGGCCTCCACGGACATCCGCAGCCGCACCACGGGATCGGGCGACCAGATCCGCTGGGTGATCAGCAGCGACGGCGAGTGGACGGACAGCACGGGCACCCCGGTCCGGCGCGACCACCGCCGCAGGGCGCTGACGTCCTGGCTGACCGGGTCGGCCCAGACCATGACCTCGACGCCGTCGTACCCGAGCTCGGCGGCGAGCTCGAAGGCGGTCCCGGCCTTGAGGGGCCACACGGACGCCGTGCTGAGCCCGACGGGGACCGGCTTCTCGTCTGTCACGCGCGCCATCCTGCCCGCTCACCGCGGGTGCGCGGAATCGCCGGGCCGGAAGGGGGACGCGCGTCTCACCGCGCGTCCCGCCCGGTCAGCGGCCGACGAGCAGCAGTGCCGCCGGGGACACCGTCACCACCAGGCCGACCAGCACCGCCAGCACCGTGGTCTGCAGGTCCTCGGCGCGGCGGATCTTCCGCACGATCCAGACCAGCGCGACCACCACCAGCAGCGCCGCCACCAGCGCGGCCGCCGGGATGTTCACCCACAGCCAGTTGAAGCCCAGCCAAACGGCCGCGCCGCCGACGACACCCATCGCCAGCTGGCCGGCCAGCGCCAGCCACGCCTTGCCGGGCGACGTCGCGGGCTCCGGCTCGCCGGCCGGCTCGGGCGCGTCGTCGTACTCGTCGTCCTCGTAGCCTTCGCCCTGCTCGTAGCCGTAGTCGTCCTGCTCGAAGTCCGGGCCGTCCGCCGGGTAGCCGTCGGCGAACTCGCGCTCGTAGGGCTCGAGGTCGTCCGGGATCGGCGTCCGCGCGGCACGGTCGCCGGGCGCGAACGGCATCGGCGGCGGGTACGTCCCGGTCGGCGGTCCCGCGTCGTAGGCGGCCTGGTAGCCGCTGCTTTCCGGCGCGAAGCCCTCGGGCTCGAAGTCGTCGTCGGGGTAGCCGTCGGCCGGGGCGTCGGTGGGCACCACCGGCATGACGCCGATCTCGGTGTCCTCCAACTGCTCCTTCTGCCGGCGCTTGCGCCAGTTCGCGAGCCCACCCGGCGACGACGGCGGCTGGTCGGCCGCGTCGGGCTTCTTCCCGGGCGCCGGCGGGAGCGGCGGCGGCCCACCGGCCACCGCGTCGAACTGCTCGGTGTACGCCTCCTGCTGCGGCTGCGGACGGCGCGCCGGGCCCCGGCGCGGACGCCCGGGCGCGGCCGGCGGCGGCGCGAAGGTCCCGCTGGCCATCGGGCCCGGCGGGACGTCGACCTCGGCGTCCGGGGTGCCGTTGAGACCGTCGAGCCGGGCCGAGAGCGGCCCGCTGGGCGGCGGGGGCGTCGGCAGCTGCTGCGAGGGCTGCGGCGGGGTCGGCAACTGCTGCGAAGCCTGCGGGGGCGGGCGGCGCCGGACCGGCGGGACGGCCCCGCGGGTCTCCTCGGCCACCGGCGGCGGGGTCGGCAGCTGCTGGGACGGCTGCGGGGGCGGCGGCTGACGCCGTGGCGCGCGCGGCGGCACCGGCAGCTGCGCCGACTCCTGCGGGCTCGGGTACTGCCCCGACGGCTGCGGCGCGGACGGCGGGCTCGCGAACTGCCCCGATTCCTGGGGCGGCCGCGCGTACTGGCCCGAGGGCTGCGGCGGCGCCGGGGGACGCGCGTACTGACCGGACTCGCCGCCGCCGGGAGCGGGACGGGCCGGGGGCTGCTGGACCGGCCGCGGCAGCGGCTGGGAGTCCTGCGGGACCGCGCGGGGCGCGGGCGGCGGCGGGGACGGCGGCTCGGCGCGGCGCCGTCCGGCGGGCCGGTTCGGCGGCGGAGGCGTGCCCTCGCCGGCGACCCGGTCGATGATCGCCTGCGGGCCGGTGTCGGTCACACCCGGCACACCAGGACGCCGGTGGGAACCGGTGGCACCGGGCGGGGCGTCCGGGGTGGCGGGCTCGTCGTCGTCATCGGCCGCGCGCCGCCGGCGACGGCGGTTGCCGCCGTCGACCTGGGCACCGTGCTGGGCGAGCAGCTCAGCCACGGTCTTCTGCGGCTGGCCGTCTCCGGTCTGGTCCGTCATACCTGGCAATCCCCTGCGCGCTCCGGGTCCTCGGCACTCGGCGAAGCCATATCCGACGGCCCGCCGGCGGCGCCGCGCGCGCTGTACGCCGACCTCTGCATGTCCGTCACCTCTCCACCGTGCCCGTTATCCGTTCGGGAAGTCCAGTCGCCTGCTTTCACCGGTCCTCCTGTGCGCCGAAGCGCGCCACGAGAGCGGCTCCAGTTTCATCCGCGCCGGTGGAATGGTCCAGCCGCCGCAGGATGACACCTTCTCGCAGAGCCCACGGGCAGATCTCGAGTTCCGGCAATCCGAGCGCCCGCATCGTGGCCTGCGCGACGAGCGCGCCGGCCACCAGCTGGTGCGACCGGCTCGAGCTGACGCCCTCGAGCTGGGCGAGGTCGGCCGACGGCATCCGCGAGATGAACGCCAGGAGCTGGCGCAATGCGGTGTCCGTGAGCGTACGTCGGACGCGCGGGCCGGCCGCCGAGGGGGCGGCGCCGGTCAGCCGGGCGAGCGACCGGAACGTCTTCGACGTCGCCACGACACGATCGGGTTCACCCCATTTGGTGACCTTCCGCGCGAGCTCGGTGAGCTGGTCGTCCAGCCACGCCGACGTCGCGACGAGCTCGGAGCGCGTCGGCGGGTCGTGCTTGAAGCGGGTGCGCGTGGTGCGGCCCGCGCCCAGCGGCAGCGACTCGGCCAGGACGGGCTCTTCGTCGCGGCCCATCGCGATCTCCAGCGAGCCGCCGCCGATGTCCAGCACGAGCAGCTGGCCGGCCGACCAGCCGTACCACCGGCGGACGGCGAGGAAGGTGAGCCGGGCTTCGTCGGTGCCGGAGAGGACCCGCAGCTCGACGCCGGTGCGGTCGGCCACGCGGGCGAGCACCTTGGCGGAGTTCTTCGCTTCGCGGACCGCGGAGGTGGCGAAGGCCATGACCTCTTCGCAGCCGAGCCGGACGGCGGCTTCCTTGGCGGACTCGACGGCGGTCACGAGGTCGTCGGCGCCGGCCTTGCTGAGCTCGCCGCCGGGGGTGAGCTGCTCGGCCAGGCGGAGCACGGACTTTTCGGAATGCATCGGGGTCGGGTGGGCGCCACGGTGGGCGTCGACCACGAGCAGGTGGACGGTGTTGGAACCGACGTCGAGTACCCCTAGGCGCACGGGGGTCCAGGGTACCGGGCCCAGCGCCAGGTCTCGAACTTGTAACCAACAACACTCGGTGTGGTACCGCCCCGGCGCGCCTGCGCGAGGGCGGTACCACCCGAAACGGGACTTACGTCTCGAACTTGTAGCCCAGGCCCCGGACCGTCACCAGGTGCCGCGGCGAGCCCGGGTCCGGTTCGATCTTCGACCGCAGCCGCTTCACGTGGACGTCGAGCGTCTTCGTGTCGCCGACGTAGTCCGCGCCCCACACCCGGTCGATCAGCTGGCCGCGCGTGAGCACCCGGCCGACGTTGCGGAGCAGGTACTCCAGCAGGTCGAACTCCTTGAGCGGCAGCGACACCTCGGCGCCGTCCACCGTCACCACGTGGCGCTCGACGTCCATCCGCACCGGGCCCGCCGACAGCACCAGCGGGGCCAGCTCGCCTTCGGCGCCCGGCTCGCCGCCGCGCCGCAGCACCGCCCGCACGCGCGCGATGAGCTCACGGGCCGAGTACGGCTTCGTGACGTAGTCGTCCGCGCCCAGTTCCAGGCCGACGACCTTGTCGATCTCGCTGTCACGCGCGGTCACCATGATCACCGGCACGGCCGAGCGCTGCCGCAGCTGCTTGCAGACGTCGGTGCCGCTCATCCCGGGCAGCATGAGGTCGAGCAGCACGATGTCGGCGCCGTTGCGGTCGAACTCCTCCAGCGCGGCCTGGCCGGTGCCGGCCACGGCCGCGGTGAACCCTTCCTTGCGCAGCAGGAAGGCGAGGGGGTCGGCGAACGACTCCTCGTCCTCGACGATGAGAACCCTGGTCACAGGTTTCCTCCATGATCTGGGCTGTCCTGCCCGGTAACCACGAGCCTCGGGGTGCGCTCGGGGGTCTTCTCCTGCCGTGGTGCCGGCGAGGTCTTGGTCGCCCGCGCCGGCTCGGGAGCCGGCTCCGGGCTGACGTGCGCGGGGATGCGCAGCGTGAACGTCGAGCCGGTGCCCGCGCGGCTCCACAGCCCGACCGAGCCGCCGTGGTTGGCCGCGACGTGCTTGACGATCGCCAGGCCCAGCCCGGTGCCGCCGGTGGCGCGCGAGCGGGCCTTGTCGGCGCGGTAGAAGCGCTCGAACACCCGGGTCTGCTCGTCCTCCGGGATGCCGATGCCGCGGTCGGTGACGGCGACCTCGACCATCCCGTCGGCGAGCCGGCGCGAGATCGACACCGGGCTGCCGGCCGGCGAGTACGCGACGGCGTTCTCCAGCAGGTTCGACAGCGCGGTGACCAGCAGCGTCCGGTCGCCTTCGATGAGCAGGCCGCTGGGGGTGTCGGTGGTGATCCGGATGTCGGCCGACTCGGCCGAGAGCGTCGTCCGGCCGAGCGCCTCGCGCACGACCGCGTCGACCTCGACGACGTTGAGGTCCGGCAGCCGCTCGGCGCCCTGCAGCCGCGAAAGCGCGATCAGCTCGGTGACGAGCTGGCCGAGCCGGGTGGACTCGCGGAGGATCTTGCCGCCGAAGCGGCGGACCTCCTCGACGTCCTCGGCGGCGTCGAGCACGGCCTCGGTGAGCAGCGCGATCGCGCCGACCGGGGTCTTGAGCTCGTGGCTGACGTTGGCGACGAAGTCGCGGCGCACGGCCTCCAGCCGGATGGCCTCGGAGTGGTCGACGGCCTCGACGACGGTGAAACCGTCGCCGAGCGGCCGGACCTGGCCGAGCACCGCCTCCGGCTGGCGGCCGCGCGCTTCGAGGGGCGAGAGGTCGATCTCCATCGGCTCGTCGGTCTCGACGACCTGCTCGGCGGCCCTGCGGGCCCGCGCGTCGGCCTGGTTGACCTTCACCAGGCCCAGCTCGTAGGCACGCGGGTTGTGCAGCACCATGTCGCCGAACTTGTTGAGCACGACGACGCCGTTGTGGGACGACCGGACCAGCCGTTCGAGGAGCTCCGCGATGGTCGGCCCCGGCGGCCGGGCCTCTTCGCGCCGGGTCCGGGCCCGCGCGACGAGGTAGCCGACCACCGCACCGGCCACCAGTGTCCCGATGGCCAGTGCGAGGGAAACAGGCGTGGTCACAGGCCGATCGTAAGCTGAGAAGTGGCCCTTCGGCCTAGCGTTGTCCGCCTTGTCGTGAGCACCGCGACACCTGGCGAAGACTTGTTCGCCGGTGCTTCAGGCGGCGTTCACCCGATCGATTCCGCGGCGAGACATTCCGGGTGAATCACGCGTCGCCGTCGAGAGTCTTCAAATCGTCGTCCGTGAGCTTCAACGCGGCCGCGGCGACGTTCTGTTCGAGGTGGGCGACATCGCCGGTGCCCGGGATGGCGAGCACGTGCGGTCCTTGGTGGAGGGTCCACGCGAGCCGCACCTGGGCCGGGGTGGCGTCATGCCGGCGCGCGACCTCGGCGACGCGGGCGTCCTCGCCCGTCCCGCTCGCGACGGCGAAGAACGGCACGAAGGCGATCCCGCGCTCGGCGCACATCCGGACGATCTCGTCGTCCTCGCGCCGCGCGGTGAGGCCGTACTGGTTCTGGACGCAGACGACCGGCGCGATCTCGAGCGCCTCCGTCAGGTGGTGCGGCGCGACGTTGGAGATGCCCAGCTCGCGGATGAGGCCCTGCTCGCGCAGCTCGGCGAGCGCGCCGAAGCCGTCCGCGAGCGAGCCCTCCCCGCGGTCGAGGCCCTCGCCGATCCGGTAGTTGGCGACGTCGAGGTGCTCGAGGCCCAGCTCGCGCAGGTTCTCTTCGACCTGGGCGCGCAGCTGGTCCGGCCGGGCGGTGTAGAACGCGCCGGTGAAGTCGCGGCCCGGGCCGACCTTGGTGGTGATCGTCAGGTCGTCGTACGGCGCGAGGGCCCGGTTGATCAGCTCGTTCGCCGAACGCGGGCCGGCGAAGTAGAAGACGGCGGTGTCGATGTGGTTCACGCCGAGCTCGACGGCGCGGCGGAGCACGGCGATCGACGTCTCGCGGTCGCGGACGCCGCCGTCCGAAGTGGACATCAGGCGCATGGCGCCGAAGCCGAGCCGGTTGACTTCGAAGGAGCCGAGCTTCCAGGTGCCCGCCGCGGCGGCGGGGAGGGTGTTCGTGGTCATGGCTCCAGCCTTCCCACCTGGCCGGGAAGCCGCCGGGAATGGCAGTTTGCTGCCACACTGGAATGCGTGGAGAGAGTCAGTGACGTCGTCGTCGTGCGGGGTGAAGCGGAGCTGTTCGAGCGGACCGCCCACCTGTTCGCGGCCGCGACGGAGGTTTCGTGCGCGGCCCGCGACCTGCACACGTGGTCGGTGGCGCACCCGACCGCGCCCGAGCGGGAGCAGGCGGTGCGGGACACGAACGTGCGCAAGATGTACCTGCCCGGCGTGCTGTTCGACCCGGCGCTGGCCGAGCACCTGCGGTTCATGGCCACGCACGGCGCGCGCATCCGGATCACCGAGCGCGAGGTCAACGAAACGATCCTGCTCGACCGGCGGATCGCGATCGTGGCGGGCGACAACGTCGGTGGCGTCCGCAGCTACACGGTCGTCAGCAGCCCGGACCTGGTCCAGGGCATCCAGTCGCTGTTCGAGGCGGCCTGGGCCGGCGCCACCGACCTCGAGTCCTACCAGGCCCGGTTCACCGAGCTGGGCGCGCGCGAAATCCTCGTGCAGCTGGCGTCCGGCTGCAAGGACGAGACGGCGGCCCGCGCACTCGGCGTCGGCCTGCGGACCTACCGGCGGCGGGTGGCGGAGCTGATGGAGCTCCTCGGCGCGTCGTCGCGGTTCCAGGCCGGGGCACGGGCTCGCGAGGCCGGCCTCCTGTGAAGCTCGCGCTGCTGGGACTGCTCCTGGTGACGTCCGCGTGCACGGTCACCGGCACGACCGCGCCGATCCCGGAGAACCTCGCCCTGGTCGACGGGCACGGGACGAGCGCCGCCCTCGACGCGGTGAAGACGGTCACCGAGGCGGTGTTCAGCTACGACTCCGCGAACCCGGCGGCGTTCGACCAGACCGTCGCGGCGAACGTCACGGGAGCGGCGAAGGACCAGCTCGCGGCGTGGTTCGATCCGATCCGGAAGAGCTCCCAGGCGGTGCACCAGGTCACGCAGGTGCGGACGGCGGCCGCGGTGGAGTTCACCGGCGACCGGCTCCGCGAACTGGCCGTGCTCGCGCAGGGCAGCGGCCCCTCGGAGGGGCTGCGCACGGTCTCGCTCACCGCGGTCCGGGAAAGCGGGCGCTGGCGGCTCTCCGACATCACGGTGGACCCGGCCCTGCCGGCTCCCGCGCCGCAGCCGGACGACGGCAGCCCGGGCGGGAGGCGCGACGCGGCGCTGGCCGGGGCCCGCACGATCGCCGGCGCCCTGTTCACGGCCGACAGCGCCGACCCGGAGGGCTGGTACGCGCGGGCCGAGGCCGTCACCACCGATCAGCTGCTGAACGGCTACCGCGCGAAGAAGGCGACCTACATCGACTCGGTCCGCCGGAGCGGCACGAAGGTCAGCCTGGGGGCGAACCCGGTGGCCGGGGTGCTCGCGATCAACGACGCCGGGGCCGTTGTGCTGTTCTTCACGACGCTGCAGGTGACCGACTCGGCCGGGAAGGTGACCGGCAGGCCCTTCACGGCCGAGCTCGACGTCGTCCGTGAAGGGTCCGCGTGGAAGGCGACCGGCGTCCGGCCGGTCATCGGGCCCTGAGTCAGCGACCCTGGTTGGCGACCGCGGCCGCGGCTTCCTTGGCGGCCTCGGGGTCGAGGTACTCGCCGCCGGCCTTGACCGGCTTCAGGTCGGCCGTGAGGTCGTAGCGCAGCGGGATGCCGGTCGGGATGTTCAGGCCGGCGATGTCGGCGTCGGAGATCCCGTCGAGGTGCTTCACGAGCGCGCGCAGCGAGTTGCCGTGCGCGGCGACCAGGACGGTCTTGCCCGCGCGCAGGTCCGGCACGATCTCGGACTCCCAGTACGGCAGCAGCCGCTCGACGACGTCCTTGAGGCACTCGGTCAGCGGCGCCTTGTCGCCGAGGTTCGCGTAGCGGGGGTCGTCCGCCTGGCTCCACTCGTCCTTCGGGTCGATCGGCGGCGGCGGGGTGTCGTACGAGCGGCGCCAGAGCATGAACTGCTCTTCGCCGAACTCGGCCAGGGTCTGCTTCTTGTCCTTGCCCTGCAGCGCGCCGTAGTGGCGCTCGTTGAGGCGCCAGTCGCGCTTGACCGGGATCCAATGCCGGTCGGCGGCGTCCAGCGCGATGTTCGCGGTGGAGATCGCCCGGCGCAGCAGCGAGGTGTGCACCACGTCCGGCAGCAGGCCGGCGTCGGACAGCAGCTGCCCGCCCTGGCGGGCTTCGCCCTCGCCCTGCTCCGACAGCGGCACGTCCACCCAGCCGGTGAACAGGTTTTCCGCGTTCCACGTGCTCTGCCCGTGGCGGAGCAGCACCAACGTCCCGAGTTCAGCCATGGACTCAGCCTGCCATGACGGACCACGGCGCTCACTGGTGACCTCGCGTCCTACGCAGAGTGCGTTACCCCGGAGTAACACCTCACCCTTCAACAAGTCCAAGTGCCAACAACGCGCAAAATCCGGGCATCAGACTGCACACCGTTATCGTCTCGATCAAAGTTCACTCGAACGGACTAGTGAGTAGTCTTGTGATTACAGGTCGAGATCTGACAGGTTGACTTACGTCCCGAGCGGCCGGATTCCACGCACTCCCCGGCCGGTTTCGGGCTTCGACCGCGGCTCGTCTCCCCCCTGCCGAGCCGCGGCCCGCCGGCCCCGTTGACACCCCCCTCGTCACCGGGTCCTGATCGGCGGGAACTTCAGCGGGGCGGCTCGAGATCGCGACTCCCCCCTCCCTCGAGCCGTCCCGCCTGCCCGCTCACACCTCCGTGTGCACCGGCTCCGGCTTCACCGGACGGCGACGGCGGTTCAGCCGCCAGCCCAGCCACCCGAGCGGCACCACGATCAGCAGGAACGGCGCGATCGCCCCCAGCACGGTCAGCAGGCCGCCGCCGAAGGTCAGGAACGCGTCCCAGCCGCCGGCCAGCCCGCCCAGGAACCCGCTGCGGTCTTCGGTGACCGGCGCCGGCGCCGCCACGCTGCGGATGCTCATCGCCACGGTCGCCATCGCGACGCTGCCCGCGAGGGAGTTCCGCTGCTGTTCGAGGGATTCGAGCGCCGACTCGCGGCTCGTCAGCTCGCTTTCGATCGACGTGATGTCCGACACGGACGTCGCCTGCGAAAGCAGCGCGCGGATCCGCTCGACCGACTTCCGCTGCGTCGCCAGCCGCGCTTCGACGTCGACGACCTGCTCGGTCACGTCCTGGGTGTTCAGCTCCCGCTTCACCAGGCTCAAGCCCAGGTGCGAAAGCTGGTCGAGCACGGGGTCGAGCCGCTCCGCGGGCACCGCCAGCGACAGCGTCGCCGTGTCCTCGCCGGTGCTCTCCTGCCCGGTGTAGCCGCCCGCGCCCTGCGCGATCCCGCGGGCCTGCGCGACGACGTCGACGACCTTGGTGGCCGTCAGCTCCAGCCGGGCGCTGCGCGAAAGCTTGCGGTCGGTGGCCCCGGCCTGCGGCGGGGTGACCTTCGAGTTCTGTTCGGCCTTGCCGTTGCCGCCGGTGCCCTGCTGGGGCGCGGCGGGCACCCGGGCCGGCCCGGCGCTGTCCGCCGTGGACGCCCCGTTCCCCGCCGACGAGCAGCCGGCCAGCACGAACGCCACCGCGGTAGCCGCCAGCGCCGCTCTCCATCGAGTCCGCATCGTGGGTCTCCCTCCAGTTTCGACTGGCGGTGAGACGGATGTCCGGTTCAGGGCCGTTGCACGGCCCGGGTCACGACTCGGTCAAGCCCGGTTCGTGCGGCTTCGCCGGCGCGACGAGGTGCTTGAACGCCTGCAGGTTGGCCAGCGACTCGCCGCGGGAGACGCGCCAGTCCCACTCACGCTTGATCGACGTCGCGAAGCCGATCTCCAGCAGCGTGTTGAAGTCGCCGTCGGCGGCTTCGAGGACCTGGCCGAGGACCTTGTCGAGCTCCTCGGCGGACATCGTGTCCTTGCCGAACCGGCCGACCAGGTAGATGTCGCCCAGACTGTCCACTGTGTAGTGCACGCCGTAGAGCTTCGCGTTGCGCTGCAACAGGAACCGGTAGACGTCCTCATGGGACTCATCGGGACGGCGGCAGACGAAGGCCTCCACCGAAAACGCGTGGTCGCCGTCGACGAGCCACGCGTTCGTCTGCAGCTTCTTCGTCCCCGGCAACGTGACGAAGTACTTTCCCGGACCGCGCTTGTCGTACTCGAGCTCCGAAGAGTCCAAAGTAGACTGGATCAGCTCGTCCAGGCTCACACCGCCACCTCCGCGCGCAGGTCCAGCGCGTGCCGGAAAGCGCTGGTGGCCTGAGCATAGATGTCCAGGAGGGCGTCCGTCGTGCGGCGCCAGGAGAACCGCCCCGCGTGCACGACGGCGTTCGCGCCGAGCTCGGCGCGGCGGTCCGGGCGCAGGGCGACGGCGGCCAGCGCGTCCGCCCACTCCTCGGCGCCGTGCCCGGGAACCAGCAGCCCGGAGACCCCGTGCGGCACCGCCACCGGCAGCCCGCCGACCTCCGCCGCGACCACCGGCGTCCCGCAGGCCTGCGCCTCCAGCGCGACCAGGCCGAACGACTCGTTGTAGCTGGGCACCGCGACGACGTCGGCGGCGCGGAAGACCCGGGCGAGCGCTTCGCCCGGCTGCGGCGGCAGGAACCGGACCTGCCGCTCGATGCCCAGCGACACGGCCAGCTCGCGCAGGGCCTGCGGCTGCTCCAGCCCGGTGCCCGACGGCCCGCCGACGATCAGCACGACCAGGCGAGCGGCCAGCTCGGGGCGTCGGCGCAGCATCGCGGCCGCGGCGTGCAGCAGCACGTCCGGCGCCTTGAGCGGCTGGATCCGGCCGGCGAACGCCAGCACGACGTCGTCGTCGGCCAGGCCCAGCTCGGCCCGCGCGACGGCCTGGGAACCCGGCGTGAAGCGTTCGAGGTCGACACCCGGCGGCACGGCGTGCACCGCGTGCGGCTCGGCGTCGTAGAGGTCGACGAGCTGCCGCGCCTCGACCGCGGTGTTGGCGACCAGCCGGTCGGCCTCGGCGACCACCTGCTCCTCGCCGATGACGCGGACGCGCGACTCGGGGCGGTCGCCCTCGGCGAGCGCGGCGTTCTTCACCTTCGCCAGCGTGTGCGCGGTGTGCACCAGCGGCACCGACCAGCGGTCGCGCGCCAGCCAGCCGACCTGGCCCGAGAGCCAGTAGTGCGAGTGGATGAGGTCGTAGTACCCGGGCTCGTGGAAGGCCTCGGTGCGCAGCACGCCGGAGGTGAACGCGCACAGCTGCGCGGGCAGCTCGTCGCGGCTCAGCGGCTCGAACGGACCGGCCTGCACGTGGCGGACGGTCACGCCGGGCGCGAGCTCGGCCACCGGCGGCTGGTCCGACGCCGTCGCGCGGGTGAACACCTCGACCTCGACGCCCTGGCGGGCCATCTCGACCGCCGTCTGGCTGACGTAGACGTTCAACCCGCCCGCGTCGCCGGTCCCCGGCTGCTCGAGTGGCGAGGTGTGCACGGACAGCACCGCGACCCGGCGCGGCGCAGCACGGAACCCCGGGATGGAGCTGGTCACCTGGTCGTCTCCCGCGTTACGTCAGCATTCCTCGGCGAACTGCCGGAGTACCGCGTCGAACTCGTCCGCGGACTCGGCGAAGGGCGCATGCCCCCCGTCAAGGAACCAACGCCCGGTGGCACCCGGAATCTTCCCGATCGTGTGCTCCGCCGTCGACGGGTCGATCACGCGGTCGTGCGAGCCGTGCACGACGAGGGTCGGTTTGTCGACCGCGACCAGGACTTCTTCACTGCCGATGTCGCGCCGGAACAGGGCCGCACGGACCGACGGAGGAACGCTCAGGGAGGCGCCGAGCAGGGCCTGCACCTGCGCTCCGGGCACGGGGCCGCCGGCCATGTCGCGGCAGAACTCGGTGAGCGCCGGGACCGCGATGTCCGGATCGTCCGAAAGCATCGCCCGCATGTGCTCGCGCATCAGCGGGCCGACGCGCCCGCCCGCGCGGTCGCGGCCGATCTCGGTGATCGCGCCGACGAGCACGATCCCGCGCAGCCGTGCGGTGCCGTGCACCCGGATGTGGTCGGCGAGCACCAGGCCGCCGTAGGACCAGGCGACGACGATCGCGTCCGGTCCGGCGAAGTCGAGCACCGCGGCGAGGTCGTCGGCCCAGGCGACGGGGTCGTCGTAGCCCGCGGCCGGGACGTCGGACGCGCCGTGGCCGCGCAGGTCCATCGCGACCAGCCGGAACCGCTCGGTCAGCGCCGGGTCGGCGAGCTGCGCGGCCCAGCAGCCTGCCGACTGCGCCCAGCCGTGCACGAAGACGATCGGCCTGGTGTTCTCCGCGCCTTCGACCCGCAGGCCGAGCCGGACCCCGCCGTACCCGACGACCTCGGTGCGCACGGGTTACTTCGCTCCCAGCCCTTGCCAGGCCGCCCAGCTGTAGTTCCAGTCCTTGACGTCCGAGGCCATCGGCGCGCCCAGCTTGGAGCCGGTGATCTCGACCGGGTCGCCGACCAGCGCGGAGTCGAAGAAGTCCTTGGCGTCGGCCTCGAGCAGGTTGACGCAGCCGTGGGAGTTGTTGGTCTTCCCGATGTTGGCCGCGTTGTCCTGGTTCTCGTGGATGTACTCGCCGTGGTTGGAGAAGCGGCAGGCCCACTTCTTGTTGACGTTCGTGTAGCCGTAGCGGGCGTTGTCGAACACCGCCGTCGGCTCCTTGCTCATGACGATGTAGGTGCCGTTCGGCGTGTTGCGGTCGACCTCGGCGTCCAGCCCGTTCGCGCACGGGTAGCTCTTGTACTGCGAGCCGCCGCGGTAGACGTGCATCTGGTGCTCGGGGGTGTTGACCTTGACCACCTGGTTGCGGCCGATCTTGAACTTCGTCGTGACGTCGGCCTTGCCGTACGCGCCGCCACCCAGCTCGACGCCGTACAGCTTCGCCTCGACGCTCACGGTGATGTTCTGCGGCCAGTACTCCTTCGGCCGGTAGTCGACCTGCGAGTCCGACAGCCAGCCCCAGGCGCCTTCGACGTTCTTGTCCGTCTTCACCGACAGGGCCTTCTCGACCGCCGCGCGGTCCTTGACCGGCGACTGGAACTTGACGCTGATCGGCATGGCGACGCCGACCTGCTGGTTGTCGGCCGGGTTGAGCGTGGCGCGGACCTGCTTGGCCGGGGTGACCGTGCTGAAGGTGCCGGTGAGCTCGACCGGCTTGCCGTCGGTGCCGGTGGCCTTGGCCGCGTAGGTGTAGGTCTTGCCGTAGCCGAGCGGCTCGGAGCTGGTCCAGGTGAGCCCGTCCGGCGCGGTGTCGCCCTTGACGGCCTTGCCGCCGTCGGCGGTCACCTTGCACTCGGTGAGCTTGCCGTCGGCGACCTTGATGGTGACCGGCTTGAGGACGGCGGCGTCCTTGGTGTTGACGGCGGGCTCGGCCGTGATCTTCGCCACGGGCTGCGCGCCGCCCTCACCGTCGGCGCCCGCGGCGCCGGTGGGCAGCGCGGTGCCGTCGTTCGTGCTCGAACACGCCGCGGCGACCAGGGCGGCCCCCGCCGCCAGAGCGGCCTTGAAGACCATTCGCCGTTCGATCACCGAAACCTCCTGAGTTTCCCCCACCGACCAGCGGGTCCACGCCCTTAGCGCTGGTTACCCGCCCGACGTTACCTCCCGAAAGGTAAAGACCATCCGATCAGGTGGACGCCACACATGTCGACAAAGACGTCTCATACACGTCCAGGTTGCCCGGTTCGGCTCAAATGACGCAGTTGATCAAGAGCGGTTCGGGGTGCAGCCGGACGCCGAACCGCGCGAAAACGCCGTCGCGGACCTCCCTGGCCAGCCCCAGCAGGTCTTCGGTCGTCGCCTCGCCGCGGTTGGTCAGCGCGAGGGTGTGCTTGGTCGACAGCGAGACGCGGTTCCCCGGCCCGGGGTAACCCTTCGCGAAGCCGGCGCGCTCGATCAGCCAGGCCGCGGACAGCTTGACGCCGCCCTCGGCCGGGTACTGCGGGGCCTCGGCGCCGACGCTGTCGGTGATGCGCCGCAGCACCGCTTCCGCCTCGGCCGACGGGACGATCGGGTTGGTGAAGAACGAGCCCGCGCTCCACGTGTCGTGGTCGTCCGGGTCGAGCACCATGCCCTTGCCGCGACGCAGCTTCAGCACGGCTTCGCGCGCGTCGGCCGCCGGGACGCGCGAGCCGATCTCGACGCCGAGGGTGCGCGCCAGCTCGGCGTAGCGGATGGGCGCGGAGAGGCCGTCTTCGCGGATTTCGAAGCGGACCGAGAGGACGACGCCGGAGTCGGTGCCCTTGAGGACGCTGGTGCGGTAGGCGAAGCCGAGCTCGTCCGCCTTGAGCGTGCGCACTTCCCGCGTCCGCCGGTCGTACAGCTCCACCGAGACGATCGACTCGGCGACTTCGCAGCCGTACGCGCCGACGTTCTGGATCGGCGTCGCGCCGACGCTGCCCGGGATCCCGGAGAGGCATTCGAGCCCGCCCAGGCCCGATTCGACGAGCCCGGCGACGAACGCGTCCCAGTTCTGGCCGGCCTCGACCTCCACGACGTCGCCGTCCTGGCGCCAGCCGGTGTTCGCGACCTCGATCAGCGTGCCGTCGAACCCCGCGTCGCCGACCACCAGGTTGGAGCCGCCGCCGAGCAGCAGGGCCGGTTCGCCCGCCGCGTCGGCCTCGCGGACCGCCGCGACGAGGTCTTCGCTGGTCACGGCGCTGACGAACCGGCGGGCCGGGCCGCCGAGGCGCAGCGTGGTGTACGCGGAGAGCTTCGGGAGTGCGGGAGTTCGGGCGGTGTCCACGCGTCTGACGGTACTGTCCGGCTCATGGGATCCCGGATCGAGCACCGCGCTGAGTTCTCCGCCGACGTCGCCGCGACGTACGCGGCGGTCGCCGGCGAAGACGCGCTGCGCGCGCGGCTCGAGCAGCTCGGCGGACACAGCGCGGCGCTGCTGTCGTACGAGGTCTCCGGCACGGACCTGCGGTACGAGCTGCGGCAGGGGATCAGCGCGGACAAGCTGCCGCAGGCGGTGCGGACGCTGCACAAGGGCGACCTGCTGGTGACCCGCACGCAGACCTGGCGCGTGAGCAACGACGGCACCGGCCACCAGGGCAACGCGACGGTCGAGGTCGGTGGCGTCCCGGGTGAGATCACCGCGCGGACGGCGCTGCTGGCCAACGGCGCCAAGACGGTGCTGCGGATCAGCGGCGAGGTGACGGTCCGGATCCCGCTGTTCGGCGGGAAGCTGGAGAGCGTCATCGCCGAGCAGGTCACGAAGCTGCTGGAACACGAGGCCGAATTCACGGCGAAGTGGCTCACCGAACCAAACTGAGCCCGGTCGGCGCCCCGACCCGCGGCACGACCAACCCGAACCGCCTCCGCCGGGTGGACCGGTGGATCGCTTCCGCGCCGCCCACGACCCGGTTGCTGCGCGCGGCCCCGGACCCGCTGGTCGTCGACCTCGGGTACGGCGCGTCCCCGGTGACGACGGTCGAGCTGGCGCGGTGGGTGCGGCGCGTCCGGCCGGACGTCCGGGTGCTGGGTCTGGAGCTGGATCCCGCTCGGGTGGCTGCCGCTTTGCCCGCCGCGTCGCCGCCGCTGCTGGACTTCCGCCGCGGCGGGTTCGAGCTGGCCGGGACGCGGCCGGTACTGGTCCGGGCGTTCAACGTGCTGCGGCAGTACGCGGAGGACGAGGTCGCGGGCGCGTGGGAGCTGGTGCTGGCGTCGATGGCCCCGGGCGGCCTCCTGGTCGAGGGCACGTGCGACGAGATCGGCCGGCTGTCGACGTGGGTGCTGGTGACTTCGTCCGGCCCGGTCTCGCTGACGCTGTCGATGCGGCTGGCCGGGCTCGAGAAGCCGTCGACGATCGCCGAGCGGCTGCCGAAGGCGCTGATCCACCGGAACGTCCCGGGCGAGCGGGTCCACGCGCTGCTGTCGGCGTTGGACGCCTGCTGGGCGACGGCCGCGCCACAGCAGGCGTTCGGCGTCCGGTCACGCTGGCTGGAGACGGTCCGGCTGCTGACGGCGAGGGGCTGGCCGGTGTCGGGGCCACCGTCGCGCATCCGGCTGGGTGAGCTGACGGTCCCCTGGGACTCGGTCGCCCCTGCCTGAAGCGAACGTTCACCGGGCCACCCCCGCTGCGTCACCCCGAAGTGACCTGCGGTGATCACCATTGAGCCGTGGAACTGCTGGCGCACGTCACCGAACTGCTGCGCGACGCCTTGGGCTCGCCGTGGCTGTGGGTGCTCGTCTTCGCCGTGTCCGGGTTGGACGCGCTGCTGCCGTTCATGCCCAGTGAGACGACCGTCGTGACCGTCGCCGTGCTGCTCGGGCCCGATCCGGCGAACCTCGCGCTGCTCGCCGCCGTGGCCGCCGGGGGTGCTTGGGCGGGCGACTGCCTCGGGTACGCCGTCGGCCGGGCCGCCGGGCCGCGGGCGATCGCGCGGCTGCAGCGCGGGCCGGAAGGGCAACGGCGTCATGCGTGGGCGCAGGACCAGGTGCGGCGCAACGGCGGACTGCTGATCATCGCCGCGCGGTACCTGCCCGGCGGACGCGTCGCCAGCGCGCTCGCCAACGGCAGCCTCGGGTATCCCCTGCGCCGGTTCGTGCCCCTCGACCTCGCCGGCGCGGCGATCTGGGCGGTCTACAGCGTGCTGATCGGTCTGGCCGGTGGAGCCGCCTTCGCGGACGAGCCGGTGAAGGGCCTGTTGCTGTCCTTCAGCCTCGGCCTCGGTCTGGTGGTCGCGATCGAGGCCGGGCGACGGCTACGGTCGGCCCATGCGGGAAGCGATCGACATCCACGCGGACGCCCTGAAGCGGGCGGCGCTGACGGCGGGCCCGGCGGCCCGGGTGCCGAACTGTCCGAAGTGGACTGTGCATGACCTGGTGGGGCATATCGCCTTCGTGCACTGCTTCGCCGTCGGCCTGGCGGTGAACCGGCCCGCGAAGCCGGCACCCCCGACGGACTGGGAAGACCTGCTGGGGTGGTGGGACGGCCAGCGCCTGGCCCTGCGCGAAGCCCTCGGACGCGACCCGGAATCCCCGGCGTACTCGCCGTACCCGGGCTTCGACGTGACGGTCGGCGACTGGACCCGCCGGATGGCGCACGAGACGGCGATCCACCGCCTCGACGCGGAATCGGCGCTCGCCGACGTCCCGCCGACGCGGTTCGGACCCGGCTTCGCCAACGACGGCATCGACGAGTTCCTGACCTACCTCACCCCGCGCCTCGGCAAGAAGGCCGACGTCCGCGTCACGACTCCGGAGCGCACGTGGACCCTGGGCGCACCGGGAGCCGAAGTCGACGGCGCCGCCGACGACGTCTACCGGGCGCTGTGGGGCCGTCCGCACGCCGCGTCCGTCACGGGCGACCTCACACCACTGGCGGCACCCTGACCACCCGCGGGGGACAATGCTCCGCGTGACCGCTCCCGAACGCCGCTACGTCATCACCTTCGGCTGCCCCGACCGCACCGGCATCATCGCCCGGATCTCCGGGTTCCTCGCCGAGCACGGCGGCTGGATCGTCGAAGCGGCCTACCACACCGACCCGGACACGGGCTGGTTCTTCACGCGCCAGGTCGTCCGGGCCGACTCCCTGCCGTTCGACGCCGCCGAGCTGCGCGCCCGCTTCGGCGAGGTGGCCGCGGACCTGTCGGAGGAGTCGAGCTGGCAGGTCAGCGACACCGGCGAGCGGCGCCGGGCGGTGGTGCTGGTCTCGAAGGCCGGGCACTGCCTGTACGACCTGCTCGGCCGCGTCGCGTCCGGCGAGCTCGACGTCGACATCGCCGCGGTGATCGGCAACCACGAGTCGCTCGCCGACATCACCCGCGCGCACGGGATCCCGTTCCACCACGTACCGTTCCCGGCCGGGGGCAAGGAAGCGGCGTTCGAAGAGGTCCGCAAGCTGGTCGACGAGCACGAGCCGCACGCGGTGGTGCTGGCCCGGTTCATGCAGATCCTGCCCGCGGACCTGTGCCGCGACTGGGCCGGCCGGGCGATCAACATCCACCACAGCTTCCTGCCGTCGTTCATCGGCGCGAAGCCGTACCACCAGGCGCACACGCGCGGGGTGAAGCTGGTCGGCGCGACGTGCCACTACGTGACGGCGGACCTCGACGCGGGCCCGATCATCGACCAAGACGTCATCCGCGTCGACCACGGCGACTCGGTCGAGGACATGGTCCGCAAGGGCCGCGACATCGAGAAGGTCACGCTGGCCCGCGGCCTGCGCTGGCACCTGGAGAACCGGGTGCTGGTGCACGGCAACCGGACAGTGGTGTTCTGACGCGGTTGCCGTGCCCCGGGATCACGCCCCGATGGTCGAGGCGTCGATGACGAAGCGGTAGCGCACGTCGGAGTTCTCGACGCGCTCGTAGGCGTCGTTGACCTTGTCGGCCGAGATCGTCTCGATCTCCGCGCCGATGCCGTGCTCGGCGCAGAAGTCCAGCATCTCCTGCGTCTCGGCGATGCCGCCGATCATCGAGCCGGCCAGCACCTTGTTGCCGCCCAGCAGCGAGAAAGCGTTGTACGACAGCGGTTCGCCGGGCGCGCCGACGTTCACCATCGCGCCGCCGACCTTCAGCAGGCCGAGGTAGGCGTCGATCGGCAGCTTGGCCGACACGGTGTTGAGGATGACGTCGAAGGTCCCGCGCAGGACGTCGAACGTCGCCTCGTCGCTGGTCGCGTAGTAGTGCTGCGCGCCGAGCTTGAGGCCGTCTTCCTGCTTCTTGAGGCTCTGGCTCAGCACGGTCACCTCGGCGCCCATCGCGGCGGCGATCTTGACGCCCATGTGCCCGAGCCCGCCGAGACCGATCACGGCGACCTTCTTGCCCGGCCCGGCGCCCCAGTGGTGCAGCGGCGAGTAGGTGGTGATGCCCGCGCACAGCAGCGGCGCGGCGATGTCGAGGCTGATGCCTTCGGGGATGCGGCAGACGAAGGCGTCCTTCACGACGATCTGGTTGCTGTAGCCGCCGTAGGTGTTCTCGCCGTCGAAGCCGACGCCGTTGTACGTCTGGACGTTGCCCTTGACGCAGAACTGCTCGGTGCCGGCCTTGCAGTACTCGCACTCGCCGCAGGAGTCGACCATGCAGCCGACGCCGACGCGGTCGCCGACCTGGTACTTCGTGACGTTCGCGCCGACCGCGGCGACCACGCCGGCGATCTCGTGGCCCGGGACCATCGGGAAGATCGCCTGGCCCCAGTCCTCCTTGGCCTGGTGGATGTCGCTGTGGCAGATGCCGGCGTAGGCGATGTCGATCAGGACGTCGTCCGCGCGCAGGTCACGGCGCTCGATCGTGGTCGGAGCGAGCGGCGCACCCGGCGCCGGTGCGGCAATGGCGTGCGTGGTGGTGCTCATGGAACCCTCCAGGTTCAAGTACCGTTGGTCCTCGTAAGAGGTCTCTTACATGTCTACGTAAGAGGGGTCTTACATATTTCGAGCGAGAGATGTGATCCAGGTCATGGGCGGCAAGTACCACCACGGCGATCTGCGGGCCGAGCTCGTGCGCGTCTCGCTGGACCTCATCGCCGAGCAGGGCCTCGAGGGCTTCTCGGTGGCGAAGGTCGCGAAGCTCGCGAACGTGAGCCCCGGCGCGCCCTACCGGCACTTCCCGGACCGCGGGAGCCTGCTGGCCGAGGTCGCCTGCCACATCGCCTGCCAGCTCGCCGAGCGCGTCGCCGAAGCGGCCGGCGCGTACGAGGACCCGGTGGACGCACTGGCCGCGGCCGCCGGCGCCTACACGCGTTACCTCATCGAGCGCCGGGCCGGGATGAACGTCCTCTACGCCGACGGCCTGCACGGCGAGGAACACACCCACCTCCACGAGCAGACCCGGCGGCTGACCGACGAGTTCCTCATGCGCTGCCTGGTCGTCGCCCCCGACCCGGCGACGGCGCTGGAGCTGATGGAGCAGCTGTTCACGCAGGCCCACGGCTACGGCACGTTCCAGCTCGACGGCGTCTTCGTGAAGCACGGCTACTCGGTGGACCTGGTCGTGAAGAAGTCGACCGAGGCCGCCCGCATCGCGATCGCGGGCCGGACTGTCGGTGGCACGCGCTAGCTTGGGTCCATGGGGATCACCGGCACACACATCGACACGCACGAGGCCCTGCGCGAGCTGCTGGGCGAACCGAAGCCGAGGACCAGGCAGAAGGTCCTCGCGCACATCGACGAGCACGCGCGGAACCTGATCGCGCACTCGCCGTTCGTGCTGCTCGCGACGTCGGCGCCGGACGGCAGCTGTGACGTCTCGCCCCGCGGCGACCCGGCCGGCTCGGTACTGGTGCTCGACGACCGGACGCTGGTGCTGGCCGACCGGCCGGGCAACAAGCTGATCGACAGCTTCCGCAACATCGTCGACAACCCGCACGCGGGCCTGTTGTTCCTGGTGCCGGGGATGAACGAGACGCTCAGGGTGAACGGCCGCGCGAAGCTGCTGTCGGACGCGCCGTTCTTCGACTCGCTCGCCGTGCGGGGGAAGCGGCCGAAGCTCGCGGTGGTCATCGAGGTCGAAGAGCTCTACATGCACTGCGCGAAGGCGTTCCTGCGGTCGTCGCTGTGGGACCCGGCGACGTGGCCGGACCGCACCACGCTGCCCTCGCTCGGCACGATCCTGCACGACCAGCTGTCGCTGTCGACCTCGGCCGAGGACCTGGACGCGGATCTCAACGAACGGTCGCTGAGCCAGCAATACTGAACCCATGCTGTGCGTGTTCGACGTCAACGAGACCCTGCTCGACCTCGGCGCCATGGACGACCTCGTCGGCGGTCCCGAGCTGCGGCGCGAGTGGTTCGGGCTGGCCATCCACACCGTCCTGACCGTGACGGCGACGGGTGGCTACCGCGACTTCGCCGGCATCGCGGGCGAAGCCGCCACCGAAGTCGCCGCCCGGCACGGGCGCGAGGTGGACCTCGCCGCGATCGGCGAACGACTGCGCGGTCTCCCCGCCCACCCGGACGCCGAGCCCGGCCTCACCAGGCTGCGCGAAGCCGGCCACGACGTCGTCGCGCTGACGAACTCGCCGCTCGCCACCGCCGAGGCGCAGCTGCGGAACTCGGGCCTGGCCACGCGCTTCGACCGGATCTTCTCGGCCGAGCAGGCCGGCCGGCTCAAGCCGGCGCCGGAGCCGTACCGGCAGGTCCTGGACGCCTACGCCGTCGAACCCGGCGACGCGGTCATGATCGCCGCCCACGACTGGGACATCGCGGGCGCGCAGGCGGCCGGGCTGCGGACGGCACTGCTCGCCCGCCCCGGCGTCCGCCCGCTGCCCGGCTCACCCGAGCCGACGTACACGATCTCGACGCTGACCGAACTGGCCGGCGTCCTCTAGTCCGCGATCCGGACCAGCATCTTGCCGGTGTTGGCCCCGGACAGCAGGCCCAGGAACGCCTCCGGCGCGTTGCGGATGCCGTCGACGAACGTCTCGGAGTACTTGATCTCGCCGGACTTCACCAGCGGCGCGATCTCCGTGACGAACTGCTGCTGCAGGCCCCAGTGGTCGAGCACCAGCAGGCCGCGGATGGTGATGCGCTTGGCGATGATCTGCGCGAGGTTGCGCGGCGCCGGCGTCGGCTCGGTCGCGTTGTACTGCGAAATCATGCCGCAGACGGCGATCCGGCCGTGCAGGTTGATGGCGCTGATCGCGGCTTCGAGGTGCTCGCCGCCGACGTTGTCGAAGTAGACGTCGATGCCCTCGGGCGCCGCCTCGCGCAGCTGCTCGGCGACCGGGCCGTCCTTGTAGTTGAACGCCGCGTCGAAGCCGAGGTCCTCGACCAGGTGCCGCACCTTCTCCGCCGACCCCGCCGAGCCGATGACCCGCTTGGCGCCCTTCAGCTTCGCGAGCTGCCCGACGAGCGAGCCGACCGCGCCGGCCGCACCCGAGACGAACACCGTGTCGCCCGGCTTGAACTCGGCCGACTCCAGCAGGCCCGCGTACGCGGTCAGGCCCGGCATGCCGAGCACGCCGAGGTACGTCGAGAGCGGGGCCGCGGCAGCGTCGACCTTGACGAACCGCTTGGCGTCGAGGACGGCGTGGGTGCGCCAGCCGGCCTGGTGCAGCACGTGGTCACCGGGCTTCACATCGTCGACGTTCGACTCGACGACCTCGCCGACCGCCCCGCCGGACATGACCTCGCCGACCTCGAAGGGCGGCGCGTACGACTTGACGTCGCGCATGCGGCCGCGCATGGCCGGGTCGACGCTCATGACCAGGTTGCGCACCAGGATCTGCCCCTCACCCGGGGTGGGGATCTCGGTGTCGACGACGTCGAAGTTGTCGTGCGTCGGGACACCGTCCGGACGCGAAGCCAGCCGGATTTCGGTCGCCTGAGTGGGTGCGTTCACCGTCGAACTCCTCAAATCTCGAAGCGGGGCAGGCGCCCCGGATTCCACCGGGTAGAACCGGCTAACCGGGGCGCACATTCCGATTGTGACGCGCTACACGATCTCGGCGAGCTTCCCGAGGACGCCGTCGTAGATCTTCTTGAGCCCACCGGGCGCGAACGTCTTCTCGAAGAAGCCGCCGACGCCGCCGGCACCGTCCCACGACGTCTCGATCCGCACGACGCTGCGCTCGCCGGACTCGGCGACCGTCCACGTGGTGACCATGCTGGAGTTCGCGTCGGTCTCGACCAGCGTGCCGGGCTTCGGCTCGGTGACCGTGGCCTTGACGTCGCGCACGCGCTTGGACGTCGCCTGGAGCTTCCAGCCGGCCTTCGTCCCGGCGCCGACGCCGCCCTCGGTCACCTCGTAGTCGCGGTAGTGCTCGGTGAGCAGCTTCGGGCGCGTTTCGGCGTAGTCGGCGACGAGCGCGCGGACCTTGTCGGCCGGGGCGTCGATGGTGCGCTCCGCGGTGGCCGTGACCTTTCCCATTTCGCTCCTTAACCCGGGGTACCGATCGTGACCACAGTAGGCTGACGGTCATGACCGCCACCCCGGACACCACGCGAAAGCGCCGGTCGACGGTCGAGGTCAAGGAGTCGCTGCGCGACCTGCGCAACCAGCTTTCCCTGCTCAACCACCAGGTCAGCGCGCACCTGGCGCTCAAGGACGTCGACCTCGACTGCCTGGAGCTGATCTCGCGGCACGGCCCGCTGAGCCCGAGCGCCCTCGCCCGCCGCGCCGGACTGCACCCCGCGACGATGACCGGCATCCTCGACCGGCTCCAGAAGGGCGGCTGGATCGTCCGGGAGCGCGACCCCGAAGCGGCCGACCGGCGCGCGGTCGCCGTGCGCGCGGTCCGCGACCGCAACGCCGAGCTTTTCCGGCTGTACGCGGGCATGAACGCGGCGATGGACGAGCTCTGCGACGGCTACAGCGAAGAGGAGCTGGCGCTGATCGCCGGTTTCCTGCGGCGCGCGACGTCAGCGGGCAACACCGCGACGGGTGATCTGGCTAACGGCTGACCAGCGGTTCTTTGTGCTGTACTGCCAGACATGTGGCAGACGGGCGACGCGTACGAGGCCTACATCGGGCGGTGGAGCCGGCGCGTCGCGGAGACCTTCGTCCGGCAGCTCGGCGTCCCGGCGAGCCGCCGCTGGCTCGACGTCGGCTGCGGCACCGGCGCGCTGACCTCGGCGGTGCTGGCCGCGGCCGATCCCGTCGAGGTCGTGGGCGCCGACCCTTCCGAGGGCTTCCTCGCCACCGCCCGCGACCGGGTGACCGACCCGCGAGCGTCGTTCGAGGTCGCCGACGCGCGTGAACTGCCCTTCGCGGACGACAGCTTCGACGTGGTGGTGTCGGGCCTGGTGCTGAACTTCGTGCCCGACCCGGCGCGCGCGGCGGCGGAGATCGCCCGGGTGACGCGGGGCCCGGCCGCGGCGTACGTCTGGGACCTCTCGGAGGGCATGGAGCTGATCCGGCACTTCTGGGAGGCCGCCGCGGAGCTGGACCCGGCGAAGGTCGCCGAGCTGGACGAAGGCCGCCGGTTCACGCTGTGCCGGCCCGAGCCGCTGGGCCGGCTGTGGACGGAAGCGGGCTTCGGCGGCGTGTCCGTCGGCGAGATCAAGATCCCGACGGTGTTCACCGGCTTCGACGACTACTGGCAGCCGTTCCTCGGCGCGCAGGGCCCGGCGCCGGCGTACCTCGCGACGCTGCCGGAAGCCCGCCGCGACCAGGTGCGCGAGCTGCTGCGCAGCCGCCTGCCGACGAACCCGGACGGCTCGATCCCGCTGTCGGCCCGGGCCTGGGTGGTCCAGGGAACGACGTAGGGCCGCCCCAGCGGAGCGGCCCTACGCGGGTTCAGCTCAGAGACCGGCCTGCGACAGCCAGTCCTTCGCGACGTCGGCGGCCTTCTCGCCGTCCGAGTCGACTCGCTTGTTCAGGTCGCGCATGACGTCCGTGGTCAGCTTCGCGCTCACCGCGTTGACCGCGGTCGCGAAGTCGGCGCCGCGCTCGTCGAGCACCTTCTTGTTCACCGCCGGCACGACGTTCTCCGTCGGCACGATGTTCAGGTCGTCCTTGAGCACCGTGTAGTTCGAGTCGCCGGTCAGCGGGCTGACCGAGTCGACCGGGATCACCGTGACCGCGCCCGACTTCAGCTGCTCGACCCGCGGCCCGGCCTCCTGGACGGTCTGGAACGTCGCGTTCGTCAGCTTGTAGACGTCCTTGAAGCCCAGGAAGCACGGAAGGCGCTTTTCGCATTCCGGCGGCCCCGCCATGACGACCTTGTCGAGCTTCTTCAGGTCGCTGATGGACGCGATGCCCTTTTCCTTGGCCAGGTCGGACTTGATGATGTAGGTGTTCTTGTCCTCCGCCGCGGCGAAGTTCAGCAGGCCGACGCCGCTGGGCTCGAACAGCTTGGCCAGCTGGTCGTGCTCCTCCTGCGCGGTCTTCCCGGCCTCCTTGCCGAAGCCGGTGGTGATCGCCGCACCCTGGTACTCCGGGATGAACTGCAGCTCACCCGACTTCAGCGACGGGTAGATCAGCTCCCGCGAACCGAGGTTCAGCTTGCGCGTCACCGGGTAGCCCTTGGCCTCCAGCGCCTGCGCGTAGATCTCGGCGAGGATCTGGCTGTCGGTGAAGTTGAAGGACGCGACGACGATCGGCGCCCCACCCTTGCCCTGCGCGGCGGGCTTGTCACCGCTGTCGCTGCCACCCCCACAGGCGGCCAAACCGAGCGTCGCCGCGACGGCCACCGCCACCACGGACGCGTTCCGGAACCAGCGCACGAATCCCACTCCCTCGTCACTCGAACAGACGAAAGGACCCTAGCCCCGCCCACCGACAAGCGCCCACATATTGGGAGAAAACCCCTCGAATTCCCAGACTTCGGAATGAGTCCCCACCAAACGGGGTAGGGTCGCCAGGTGCACGTGACCGCGGTGACCCCGCTGGCCGCCGACAGCGGGCCCCCGATCTTCCAGTGGAAGTGGGTCGACCGCAACGCGGACGACATCGTCCAGCGCCTCGGCGAACACATCTCGCTCACCGCCGCCGCACTCGGCGTCGGGCTGGTCGTTTCGATCGCGCTGGCGGTGCTCTCGCTGCGGTACCGCTGGTCGTACCCGATCATCCTGGGCACGACCGGCGCGCTCTACGTGATCCCGAGCCTCGGCGCGTTCGCCGTGCTGGTGCCGTTCTTCGGGCTGACGTTCCTCACCGCGATGATCCCGCTCGCGACGTACACGCTGCTCATCCTGGTCCGCAACATCGTCACGGGCGTCGACCAGGTGCCGAACGAGGTCCGCGAGGCCGCGGTCGGCATGGGCTACACGCGCGGCAGGCTGCTCTGGCAGATCGAGCTGCCGCTCGCGCTGCCGGTGGTGATCGCCGGGCTGCGCGTCGCCGCGGTGACGACGATCGGCCTGGTCACGGTGACGTCGATGCTCGGCCTCGGCGGCCTGGGCTACTTCATCCGCGCGGGCATCCAGACGGCGACGCCCAACCCGACGGAGATCATCGTCGGCGTGGTGCTGTCGGTGGTCCTGGCGGTGATCGTGGACCTCCTGCTGTGGTTCAGCGAGCGCCTGCTGGCGCCGTGGTCGCGGAAGGTGCGGGCGCGATGAGCTTCCTCGACCAGCTGAACGCGTGGCTCGCGGACCCCCACCGCTGGAGCTGGACGGACAAGGCAGGCATCCCGTACCGGACGCTGGAGCACCTCCGGTTTTCGTTGCTGGCACTGGTGATCGCGGCGATTCTGACGATCCCGGCGGCGCTGTGGCTGGCCCACTACCGCAAGGGCGCGTTCCTCGCGAGCAGCGCGGTGAACATCGGCCGCGCGATCCCCAGCTTCGGCCTGATCATCCTGTTCTGGTTCCTGGCCAGCCGCTGGGAGGTCGACACGACGTTCTGGCCGTTGCTGCTCGCGCTCGTCGCGCTGGCGATGCCGCCGCTGTTCACGAACACGTACGCGGGCGTGGTGTCCCTGGAGCAGGAAACGGTCGACGCGGCCCGCGGGACGGGCTACCGCGAGTGGCAGATCATGTTCCGCGTCGAGCTGCCGCTGGCGTCCCCGGTGCTCCTGGCCGGCGCGCGCGTGGCGTTCCTCCAGCTGATCGCGACGGTCGCGATCGGCGCGATCGTCAACGACGGCGGCGGACTGGGCCGCTACATCGTCGACGGCTTCGCCCTCGGCGCGTCGGGCTACGGCGAGATCTTCGCGGGCGGTCTGGCCGCGGTCGTCCTGGCCCTGGTCTGCGACGGCGCGTTCGCGCTGATCACCCGCTGGGCGACGCCCCGGGGTCTGGCCCTGCAGAACGCCCGGCGCGAGTCGTAGGGATCCGCTAGAACGCGCCGAGCAGGATCAGCACCCCGAGCGCGACCAGCACCACCGGCAGCACGACGTGCCCCCACCGCGCGAGCACCCGCGCCACGGCCGGCCGGGTCACGAGGAACCGGCCGGCGAGGCACCACAGGGCCAGGCCGACCAGGAAGACCACGGTGTAGCCGACCAGGCCGGCGGTCCCAGTCCCGCTCGCGCTCGCGGCGAAGGCGGGCACGTAGACGCCGACGTTGTCCCCGCCGTTGGCGAAGCACACGAGGGCGATGCCGAGCACCCCGGCGGCCGGCGCGGGCTCGGCGTCGTCCTGGCGCCACGCCTGCCAGGCCGCCCGGATCCCGAGCAACACCGGCAGCACGCCCAGCCAGCGAACGGCGCCGTCGGGCAGCAGCCCGGCACCGAGCGCTCCCGCGACCGAGACGGCCAGGATCGCGCCGAAGCCGAGGAACTGCCCGGCCACGACCGTGCGCGCCTTGGCCCGCGCGAAGAAGACGGCGAGCAGCACCAGATCGTCGACGTTGGTCACGGCGAACATCGCCGCCGCGCGTCCGTTCAGCCCGAAGTCCAAGCTCACTCCGGCGAATCGTCGAGGGCGTCCGCCCGGCAGGCCGCGATCAGCCGCTCCACCTCGGGCCCCAGCGGCCGGTCCGCCTCGACCGGGGGCACCACCGACCGCACCCACCCGTAGGCCGCACCCAAGCCCGGGACTCCGTCCGAAGCCAGGTACCGCGCCTGCGAACCGGTGATCAGCTCGGACGCCGTGATCGCGAAGAGGTGCGTCGCGGCCGCCCGGAGCTGCTCCCCCGCCGCCCACGCAAACGCTTGCACGTCCTCCTGACCGGCCGATGTGTCGATCGAGCCGAGCGTCGCGGGCGTCGCGAGCCGTCGCAGGGCGTGCAGCTCGCCGACGGCCCGCTTGTGCAGCGGCACCAATCCCGCGCGCGGCCCGGGGTCCGTCGTGAGCTGGGCCGGGAGCCCGCTGAAGCGCTCGTCGAGCAGGCGGTGCGTGCGCTGCACCGAAATCTCGCCGAGGTGGACCAGCGCCGCCGTCACCGCGTCCATGCGCAGGCCGAGGTCGACCGCGTGGTACGCCGTCCCCGGGATGAAGTCGCCCTCGACGAACGACGGCGAGTCGCCCGGCATCGTCCGCCAGCGCGCGACTGCCTCGTGCAGGTCGGTGTTGGCCCGGGAAGCATGGGCCAGCGCGCGCGGCGCGACCCGCACCGACAGCGGCGCCTGGACGACCCCAGGGCGCACCGGACCCGCACCGACCATTCCGGTCAGGGCGGTCAGCAGCCGTCGGAGGTGGTCGTCGCCGCCCGCCATGACCGGCGAGAACACCTCGCGCGGCGCCCCGAGGACGTCGATCGCCATCGCCTCGGTGAGCGTCTGCAGCTGGATGAGCTGCCGCGCCTCGGCCCAGCCGCGCCGCGCGTGCATCACGGCCATCGGAGAACCCTGAAGCAGCGAAGCACCTTCCTTGGGCCCCAGCACATACGGCTCGGCACCCCGGCGAGCGAGCGCGTCCGCCGCCGGGGTCTCGACGCCGTCTTCGAGCACCATGCCGACGCCGAGGAACGTCTGGAAGGCGTGCGACAGCGGGATGATCTCGCCCGAGCTGCCGAGGCCGCCGCGCGGGACCGCCGGGGTGAAGCCGTCGTTCAGGCGGTCGACGAGGAACCGCACCAGTTCCGCGCTCACCCCGGACCACGGCTGCAGGAAGTCGCGCAGCCGCTCGACGAGCAGCGCGCGGACGTCCGCCGGTGGCAGCCACGGCGGCCCGCCGACCGCGCGGCCGATCAGCAGGTTGCGCTGGTGCTCCGCCTGCTGCCGCACGTCGAGCGCGACACCCGCCAGGCGGCCCATCCCGGTGTTGACGCCGTAGACCGGTTCCTCGCGCTTTTCCAGCGCTGTCAACAGCTCGTTCCGGCGCTGTGTCAGGGCTTCTACCAGCGCTTTGTCCAGAACCAGCCGTTCACCGTCGGCGAACTCGCTTCCGTCGATGATCATCGGTACGGCAGCATGGTGCCGACGCCGGAAGCCTCGGCACGGGCCAGGATCATGTTCGCCACCGCGACGTCCGTTGTGGACAGTCCGCGGTGCCAGAACAGGATCCGCTCGGCGTCGTGCTCGCGGCCCGGCTTCTTCCCGGCCACGATGTCGCCGATCTCGGCGTGGACCCCGTCCGCGGTGAGGAGGCCGGCGTTGAGCTGCGGGCGCAGGGCGCCGAACCGCGGGTTGCCGGACTGCGATTCGCGCCAGTCGTCGACGACGACCTTGTCGACGTCGTCGAGCAGCGTGAGCTCCAGCGCGCTGATCGTGCCGTAGGGCACCAGGAAGGTGCCCGGCCGGAGGAACTCGCGACGCACGAGTGCCTCGGGCTCGACCAGCCGGGAGGCCTCGACCTGGATGTCCGCGCCGTCCAGGGTCTCCTCGGCCGTGGCGCAGACGCGGATGTCCTTGCCGAGCCGCTCGGACAGCCGCCGGCCGAAGTCCTCGCGGGACTCCGGGCGCTTGCTGGTCACGCGGATTTCGGCGAAGTCGAACAACGAGTCGAGGAGGACGACGTTCCACCAGGCGGTACCGCGAGCACCGATGTGCCCGAGCACCCGGGAGTCCGGGCGGGCCAGGTACTTCGCGCCGACGGCGGTCATCGCGCCGGTGCGGGCCTCGGTGATCATCGTGCCGTCGACGATGGCCCGCGGCATGCCCGTGTCCGGGTCCAGCAGCAGGATCAACGCCATTTCCGAAGGGAGGCCCCGCTCGAAGTTCCCCACGAAGTCACCGACGACCTTCACGCCACTGACCTGCTTCGCGGACAGGTGGCCGCGAAGGATGTTGAAGTGGCCCTTGCCGCCGTTGTCCGGCACGAGGTGCGTACGCGGCTCGAACACGACCTGGCCGCGGCCGTGGTCGGCGAGCACGTCCTCGACCGCGCCGACGATGTCCGCGTCCGTGACGCCGAGCGAGTCGATGTCGGCACCGGTCAGGTACCGGAGCCAGACGGACGTCACTTGGCGAGGTCCTCGATGACCTCGGCCCCGGGCAGCGAGGCCAGCGCGGCACCGGAGATCAGCAGCTTGCCGCCGCGGATCCCGCTGCCGATGACGAGCTCGGGAGCGTCGGCGACCCGCTTGTCGATCAGGATCGGCCAGTCGGCGGGCAGGCCGACGGGGGTGATGCCGCCGTACTCCATCCCGGTCAGCGAGACGGCCTCGTCCATCGGCGCGAACGACGCCTTGCGGACGTCGAGCCGGCGCTTGATCACGCCGTTGACGTCGGCGCGGGTGGTCGCGAGCACGAGCGCGGCGGCGAAGCGGACTTCACCCGCGCGCTTGCCGGCGACGACGACGCAGTTCGCGGACGCGTCGAGCGGCGAGCCGTACGTCTCGCAGAAGGCGGCGGTGTCGGCCAGCTCGGGGTCGATCTCGGCGACGCCGACGGCGTCCGGGTCGGCGAGCGCGGCGAGCGCCTTGGCGACGGGATCGGCGAGCAGGTCGGTACGCGTGGGGGCGGGAACCACGGTGAGGCTCCCGGCAATCGTCCAGGTCACCCCGCCAGGGTACTAATCCGGCCAAAAGCAGGCCGACCTCGACGCGGCACGCAACTCGTCAAGGCAAAGTCATTCGGCCGTGGCTGTGGTCGGATTAGTACCGATCAGCACAGCGTAGCTACCAGTTGGAGCCGCCGCGCTGGACCTCGATCAGCTTGGGGCGGACGTCCACGATGTAGACGAGGGCCGCGGCCATGGCCGGCACCCAGAAGATCATTCCCGGGCCCATCACGCTGAACAGCGCCATCGCGAGCGTCGCGCCGCCGGTGATCAGCATCCAGACGGGCTTGGTCTTGCGGTCGGCCGCGGAATAGGCGTCGGCACGCTGCAGGAGCGCGTGCACGAACGCGAAGAGCCCGACCAGCGCGCTGCCCCAGTGGACTACTTCGAGGATCCAGATGGCAACCAGCACAGCGACAGCTTACGGCAAACCGCCCGAACGACCCCGGCCCCGCCACCGGGGTGCGGTGGCGGGGCCGGGGTGTTCACGACGTTTTTACTTGTCGGCCTTCGGCTCGGTTACTTGTCGGCCTTGGGCGCGGCCGGCTTCTTCGCGGCGGCGCTGGTGGTCGTCCCGGTGGTGGTGCGGCGGGCCGGGGCGGCCGTCTTCGGGGCCGTCTTGTTCGCGACCTTGCGGCTCGCGGAACGGGTCTCGTGGGCGACGTCGTCACCCAGCTCCTCGATGGCCTCGGCGGCGTCGCCGGCAACCTCGGTCACCTTGCGGGCGGTCTTCTCGCCGACAGAGCGGGTGCGCTTGGTGAAGGTGCCCAGCACGCCGTCGACGCGCTCGCGGACCTCGGTGGTGACGCCCTCGACCTGGCCCTGCGCGGTGGCGACGGCCTCCTCGAGCTGCTCGATGGCCTTCTTGACCTGCGGCTGGGCGGAGAACTTGTCCCACGCCTGCTCGCCCGACTCGGCCAGCTTGTTGTACAGCTTGAGCGCGGCCTCGGTGTACTCGTCGATGACCTTGCGCAGCTCGGCCGGGTCCAGCTTCTCGCGGAGGCTCTCGACGTCGGTCGGCAGCTCCTGCAGGTTCTTGCGGGCGGTCTCGCTGCCCTTGGTCACGTTCTCGCGGGCCTTCGCCACGGCGTCGGTGACGGCCTGACCGGCCAGGTTGCCGGCGCCGAGCGCGGCGAGCAGCGGGGTGCGGACCTGGTCGAGGGCGGTGGTGACGGCCTTCTTGACGTCTTCGGTCTTGGGCGTGGTCATGGTTACTCCTTGGTGTTCGCGGCTGGAGTGGTGTCTGGGGTGTCCGAGGTGTCCGGTGCGGGAGACGACCCGGCGGCCGGCCGTGCCGCGGCGTTCTCCCGGCGGAAGGACTCGTAGACGTCGAGCAGGACCTGCTTCTGCCGTTCGGTCAGCTCGGCGTCGGCGCGAATCGCGTCGCCCACCGGACCACCCGTCGGCAGATCGAGGATCCCGGCTTGCACGTACAGCGCTTCCGCTGAGATGCGCAGGCCCTTGGCGATCTGCTGCAGGATCTCCGCGCTGGGTTTGCGCACCCCGCGCTCGATCTGGCTCAGGTACGGGTTGGACACGCCGGCGAGCTTCGACAGCTGGCGCAACGAGATCTTCGCGGTGTTGCGCTGCTGGCGGATGTACTCACCGATGTCGGAAGCGATGTCCGCGACCTTCTCCATGGGACTTCCGGATCCTGATGTCCCACCGGTCTCTGCCATCCGGCCACCTCCTCGCGACCATTCCGACGGTACGCCCGAGTGCTAGCTATTGCAAGCACCCTGCTTGCAATAGTGGCTGTGGTCCTGCTCACCGCTAACGTGGTCGCATGACGCGCTCGGCCCGGCTGCGGCGGCGCCTCGTCGAGCACCTCCTCGACGAGGACGTCCTGCACGCCCCGGAATGGATCGCCGCCTTCCGCGCGGTGCCGCGCCACGTCTTCCTTCCCCGGTTCTTCGCGCCGGCGGGCGGGCTCTGGGCGGCCGTCGACCGCGACGACCCGGGCTGGCTCGAGACCGTCTACTCACGCGACGTGCTGGTCACGCAGCTCGACGACGACCCGGACCGCTGGGAGCTCGCCCGGCGCACCGGACCGGTCGCGGGCACGCCGACGAGCTCGTCGAGCATGCCGTCGATCATGGCGATCATGCTCGAGGAGCTGCGGGTGCGGGACGGGCAGCGCGTGCTCGAGATCGGCACCGGCACCGGCTACAACGCCGCGCTGCTGAGCCACCGCTGCGGCGCCGGTCAGGTGTCCACAGTGGACATCGACCCGGTGATCGTCGAGCAGGCTCGCGAACGGCTGGCCGCGGCGGGCTACCGGCCGGCGTGCGAGGAGGGCGACGGCGCGCTCGGCTTCCCGGCCGGCACGCTGTTCGACCGGGTGCTGTGCACCGCTTCGGTTTCCTCGATCCCGCTCGCGTGGCTGGCGCAGACCACGCCGGGCGGACTGATCGTCACGACGCTGAACCGGCCGATCGGCGCTGGGCTGATCCGGCTCGTCGCCGGCGAAGACGGCACCGGGCAGGGCCACGTCCTCGCGCGCGACGGCCGTTTCATGCCGCTTCGCGCGCACCGGCTGGCGCAGGCCGACCCGCTGCCGATGCCGTCGCGGGACGACTGGGAGCAGACGCGGCTGCCGATGGCGTCGGTGATCCAGCCGCGCAAGCAGTTCGAGTTCTTCGCCGGGCTGGCGATACCGGGCGTGCGGCCGGTGCGCGACGCCACGGACGACAGCGTCTCGCTGACCCACCCGGACGGCTCGTGGGTCCGGCACCGCAAGCGCGCCGGCGCGGACGAGGTGGCGCAGGGCGGCCCGCGGGCGCTGTGGGAGCTCGTCGAAGCGGCGTACGTCGACTGGTGCGAACTGGGCAAGCCGGACCGCGACCGGTTCGGGGTGACGGTCACCGCGGACCGCCAGGAGTTCTGGCTCGACGAACCGGGCGGCCGCACCTGGCCGCTCGGTTAGGGCAGCCGGTCCCTGATCCACTTCTCGACGTGGTCGGCCGTCGTCTCGACTTCGGCCTCCGTCGTGTCGAAGAGGTCCACCCCGAGCTCCGGTGCCGACGTCCGGAGCCAGTCGTTGAACTCCAGCATCTCCGCGATCCGCGGCTCGTCCCACTCCCGCCAGGCCGGGCGCGCCCGCAACCGCGTGCTCAGCGACTCCGGCGTGCCGACCAGCGCCAGGTAGTGGATCTCGCTGAAGAACGCGCGCTCCGGCAGGGGTTCGAACTCCGGGGGCACGACCGTTCCGCACAGCACCACCGGGCGGCCGTTCTGGTGCAGCATCGCCGCCATCCGGAGCCACACCGCGCGGAACGCCGAGACGTCGTCGCGCAGGGCTCCCGTCCAGAGGACGTCCTGCTCCAGCACCACGACTTCGCCGCCGAAGCGTGCGGCCAGCAGGGGGCCGAGCGTCGACTTGCCGGCGCCGCTCGGGCCCGTCAGCGCGAACAGCGGCAGCCGCCGGAACGGCCACCGGTGTCCGCACCGGGCGCATTCCAGGGAACCCGCGGCGACGACCGGGCGGTTGGCCCGATCGCCGCACGACGGGCAGATCCGCAGGTCGAGACCCACCTCAGTCGAAGAGGTTCTCGAGGAAGCCGCGCTTGCGGTGGCCGTGCCCGTACGGCCTCGGCGAATCCGAGTACCCGCGGTGCGGCCGTGGCGAGTCCCCGTACCCGCCGCGGTAGGCCTTGGGCGAATCCGGGTAGCCGCCGCGGTACGGGCGCGGCGAGTCGGGACGGCCGTGACCACCCTGGTAGGGCGGTGGCTGCTGGCCGTAGAACGAACTCTCCGCGCCGGAGATCGCTTCGAGCTCACCGCGGTCCAGGAAGATCCCGCGGCAGCCTTCGCACTGGTCGATGTGGACGCCGTTCTTGTCCACGGTCCGCATCTGGTTCTGACACTTCGGACAAATCACACATGCGAGACTACGCACAAATCCGTCAGCAGGCGCAGAGGCAGAACGGGTGGCCCACCGGATCGGCGTAGACGCGGAACGTCTCCGGCTCGTCGTCCAGCAGTTTCGCGCCGAGGCCGAGCACGCGCACGTGCGCCGCTTCCAGGTCCGTGACGTTGAGGTCCAGGTGCATCTGCTGGGGGTTCTCCGCGGACGGCCACGCCGGCGGCCGGTAGTCGGGCACCCGCTGGAAGGCGATGCCCGCGCCGCCGGCGGGGTTGACCAGCGTGACCCAGTGACCGTCTTCGGCGGCTTCGGGCGCGTCCCACTCCAGCACCGCCCGGTAGAACCCGGCCAGCGTCAGCGGGTCGGGGCAGTCGAGGGCCACCACACCCAGCGTCGGTACCGCACTCATCGTCGCTCCCTTCGATCGCGAGTAACCATCGAACGAAGTATGAGGGTTAGCGCATGCGGGGACAACCACCGACCGCCGTACACTGGGTTCGTGCACACCGACGCGTCTCTCGTCGTGGAGTTCCTCAACACGGTCAACGTCGAAGAGGGCACTGACCTGCTCGAAGATCCCGGGCAGTGGCACAGGTGGGCGGCCGGCCGCGCGTTGACGGCCAACCCCGCCCCCGAGGCCCGCGCGGCCCGCGACGCCCTGCGCGCCGCGATCGGCGACCCCCGCCTACCCGGCGGCAGCCTCGACGTCGGCACGCGGATCTCCCTGACCGACGACGGCCCGGCCCTGGTAGCGGAAGACGTCGTGGGCGCGGTGTTCGCGGCGTGCGCGAGGCTGGTCGTCCGCGGCGACTGGATCCGGCTGAAGATCTGCCCGGCGGACACGTGCTTGTGGGCGTTCTACGACGAGTCCCGCAACAGGTCCCGCACGTGGTGCTCGATGAGGGTCTGCGGAAACCGCGAGAAGGCCCGCGGCTGGCGAGCACGGGCGGCGGAGACCGCAGCGGGTTGAGCGGCCCCGAACGGCATGGGCGAGCCGTTCACGACAGCGGCGCCGGCCTCGGTCGCCCAGGTGCGACCGAAGCGGCGAGGCGTTGCGACTCGGCCCGCCCGTTTACGGCTGAAGGAGCGCGCGGCGGGCGGCACCGACCCAAGCGCCGGCCGCGGTGACCTCGGCCATCAGCGGCGGAAGCCACGGGCGGCGGAGACCGCGGCGGGCTGAGCGGCCCCGAACGCTCTCATCCGAGCGGCGGACCCTCGAAAGGCTGTGGACAACTCGGTAACCGAGCACCACATATCCACGCCCCCCGCCCCCTCACCCCCACACGTTGTGGACAGCGATTAGGCCATCACCGTGAAAACCTGTGGATAACCCCGGGGATAACTCAGCTTCCTGTGGACAACTCGTTTGAACCTCCCCCAGGTGTGGTATACGACTCAGCCCTCAGAACAGCAGCTCCGCCACCGCGTAGATGACGAGCCCGGCCAGCGCACCCACGACCGTGCCGTTGATGCGGATGAACTGCAGGTCGCGGCCCACCTGGAGCTCGATCTTGCGGGACGTCTCCTCGGCGTCCCAGCGCTCGACCGTGTCCGTGATGATCGTCGTGATCTCGCGTGAGTAGTTCTTCACCAGGTACGCCGCCGCGCCCTCGACCCAGCCGTCGGCCTTCGAGCGCAGCTGGTCGTCGGACACCAGGCGCGATCCCAGCGACGTGAGACCCAGCCGGACGCGCCGGCGCAGCTCGCTCGACGGGTCCTCCGCCGCCGTCAGCAGCATCTCCTTCGCCGTGCTCCACGCCGAACCGATCAGCCGCTGCACCTCTTCGTGGCTCACGATCTGGCCCTTGACCTGCTCGGCGCGGGCCATCACGTCGGGGTTGGTCTGCAGGTCCTGAGCGAACTCGCCGAGGAACTTGTCCAGCGCCAGCCGCATCGGGTGGTTCACGTCGGTCTTCACCGCCCACGCGAACGAGAGCACCTCGCCGTACACCTTGTCCGCCAGCATCTCGTCGACGAACTTCGGCGACCACGTCGGCGCGCGGTCGGACACCACGCGCAGCATCGTCGTGTGGTTGTCGCGGACCCACTCGTACGCGCGGTCGCACATGAGGTCGACGAGCTTGTGGTGCGCGCCGTCGGCGAACACGCCCTGCAGGATCTTGCCCAGCGGCGGACCCCACGGCTTGTCGATGATCCGGCGCGCGACGGCCTGCTCCATGATCGCCTGGACGTCCTCGTCGCGGAGGACGCGCACCGCCGCCCGGACGACCGTGGCCAGCTCGGACGTCACGCGCTCGGCGTTGTCCTCCTGCGCCAGCCACGCGCCGAGCCGCCGCGCGATCTCGACGCGCTTCAGCTTGTCGCGGACGACCTCCTCGGACAGGAAGTTCGACCCGACGAAGTCACCGAGGCTGTTGCCCAGCGCGTCCTTCTTGTTCGGGATGATCGCCGTGTGCGGGATCTTCAGCCCGAGCGGGTGCCGGAACAGCGCCGTGACGGCGAACCAGTCGGCCAGCGCGCCGACCATGCCGGCTTCGGCCGCGGCCCGCACGTAGCCGACCCAGCCCGGCCAGCCGCTCGACTGCGCCCAGCTGGTCAGCAGGAACACGACGGTCGCGCCGACCAGGAACGACAGCGCGACCAGCTTCATCTTGCGCAGTGCGCGCCGCTTTTCCTCTTCGCCGGCCGCGCCGCCCGGCGGGTCGGCGGGCGTCACCTTGGCGGGGGTCAGTTGCTCCACACTGCCATTGTCCGCGAGGATCGGTGATCGTGCGCGAACCTGCTCTCGTCCCCCGTCTCCGGCCGTTCACCTCGACCATCTTCGCCGAGATGACGGCGCTCGCGGTCAAGCACGACGCCGTCAACCTCGGCCAGGGCTTCCCGGACACCGACGGCCCGGCCGGCATGCTCGACGCGGCCAAGAACGCGCTGTTCGGCGGGGCCAACCAGTACCCACCCGGCCCCGGGCGCCCCGAGCTGCGCGCGGCCATCGCGCGGCACCGGCTGCGCTACGGCACCGAGTACGACCCCGACACGGAGATCCTGGTCACCGCGGGGGCGACCGAGGCCATCACCGCGACGCTCATCGCGCTGACCGAGCCCGGCGACGAGGTCATCGTCATCGAGCCGTACTACGACTCCTACGCCGCCGCGGTCGCGATGGCGGGCGCCGAACGCAAGGTCGTCGGGCTGGTCGAGGGCGAGGACGGGCGGTTCGGCCTCGACGTCGAGGGGCTGCGGGCCGCCGTCACGCCGCGGACCAGGGCGATCCTGGTCAACTCGCCGCACAACCCGACCGGCACGGTGTTCACGCGCGCCGAGCTGGAGGCGCTGGCCGCGCTGTGCGTCGACCACGACCTCATCGCGATCTGCGACGAGGTCTACGAGCACCTCGTCTTCGACGGCAACGAGCACATCCCGCTGGTCACGCTGCCCGGGATGCGCCCGCGGACGGTGAGCATCTCCAGCGCCGGGAAGACGTTCAACTGCACCGGCTGGAAGATCGGCTGGGTCTGCTCGACGCCGGAGCTGGTCGCGGCGGTGAAGGCGGCGAAGCAGTTCATCACCTTCGTCTCCGGCGGGCCGCTGCAGCCGGCCGTCGCGCACGCGCTCGACCACGAGCTGCCCTGGGTCGACGGCCTGCGCTCGAGCCTCCAGGAGAAGCGCGACCGGCTTTCGGCCGGGCTGGCCGACGCCGGGTTCGCGGTGCGGCCGACGGCGGGCACGTACTTCGTCTGCGTCGACGTGCGGCCGCTGGGCTTCACCGACGCCGCCGACCTCGCGTGGGAGCTGCCGAGCCGGGTCGGTGTCGCCGCGGTGCCCGTCAAGGTGTTCACCGATCACCCGGACGAGTGGAAACACCTCCTGCGTTTCGCGTTCTGCAAGCGCAATGAGGTCATCGACGAGGGCGTCACCCGATTGCGCAAACTGGTCTGACGACCCCGGCGGCGAGGCGGAAACTTTCCGGCCGTGAATTCGCGGCGGGAAAGTCGGCGCACCGCGCGCGCCGAGGCCGGGCGCGCCCGGCGGCCGGCTCGACACGCCGCGGCGGGGTCGACCGGTTGCCGTAGCCGCCGGTGACGCTCCGCGATCATGAAGGCGATTCCGTGTTTGTGGCGCCGCCTGGCGAGCGCGGTCCGGACCAGCGGGTGTCCGGCCGCCGGTGATCACGGACCGGAGCGGGTCCGAGCGGCGCGGATCCCGGTTCGCCGGCCACTGTGGACCCGTTCGGCCCAGCGCCCGTCCCACCCTCCGGGCGCCTGTTCGATCGCCCGGCCCGAACGGGGTCGCGCGCACCCAAAGTCGCTGTGTAGGCACGTAAAGCGACCGCGTTGCCGGAAACATCAGGTCAACGCTCGAATGTGCAATTTGCAGTACTCGTCCGAATGGCCGCAGAGGAGCACCCGAACGGCACTGAGAGTGATCAACTCGTCGGCCCCAGATACCTTGCCCGGTCGGGCCGTTCCGCCTTACGGGCTGGATCGAACGCGGGAGAGATGAAAGACTCCCGAGCGGTGCTAGAAAGAGTGCAGCCCCGGGGGAACTGCGACCTGGCCGGAGAAAGACCCCAGCAAGAACAGAATCTCGAGCGGGCATCGCGAGAGTTTCAGGCGCGGACGGTGGTGGTGGCGGTGAGCAGCACGGCGAACGCGCGCCGCAGCGCTCCCGCGCAGCCTGCGCTCACAGCGGGTGAAACCCCCGCGCGCGGCCGCACGCCGCGGCCGTGGACGGCCTCGCTGCAGCGCCCCGCCGCCAAGATCCTCGTCGCCGGCGGCCTCACGCTGGCCGGCTGGCTGCTCACCGGCGCACTCTCCGGCAGCACCGCGAACGCCGCCGAGGCCACCGGGTGCGAGCACCCCGCCGCGTCCACTGTGGAGCACCGCGGCCTGCTGCAAGGGCTCCACCTCAAGAGCCACCGCGAAACCGCCACGTGTGCGCAGCAGCCGGCCGGCGACACGGCCGACACCGCGAAAACCGCGACCAAGACCGAGACCGAAGCCGTCGCGAAGCAGTCCACGAAGGACACTCAGACCACCGAAGAGCCGGCGGAACCGGCAGCCAAGACGAAGGCGACGTCGTCCGGAGGCCTGCTCGGCGGGCTCGTCGGCGGCGTCCTCAACGTGGTCGGCGGCACGCTGAACACGGTCACGACCACCGTCAACGGGACCCTGAGCACCGTCGGCGCCGTCACGGACACGCTGTCCCACACCGTCCTCGCGCCGCTCACCCAGCCGCCCGCGAACAACCCGGACGCGCCCGTCCTGCTCCCCCTCGACGACATCCTGAGCCCGATCCTCAACGGCGGCTCGAACTCGGGCGGCGTCACGGTCACCGTGCCCGGCGTCACCGGGGGCACCACCACCCAGACGACCACGTCCGCCGTCGCCGAGACCACGCCCGCCGAGGCGCCCTCGACGACGTCGTCGCAGACCTCGCGGGTCGCGGTCGTGCACCTCGTCGAGGTGCAGAACACACTGCCCGCCAAGCAGGAGCAGCCGCGCGACTCCGGCGTCCACGCCCGCAACGGCGGCGGCGACTCCACCCCGGGCCTGCCCGGCGGCACCAGCGCCCCCAGCGCGCCGGCCCCGACCGCGGCGGCCGGCCACGACGGCCCCGGTGGCGCCCGCCACCCGTTCGCCGTCCACACCGACCGCGTCACCACCACCCAGCTGAAGCTGATCGGTGCCAGCCTCGACCACGATGTCGACGGCGCGGGCAGGGAAGCCGCCCTGCCCACCACCTCCCCCGACTGACTCCTGACCGGGCAGCCGGGGAGAACTGCGTCCAAAACAAGATCAACTGGACGCGCGCCCACGCCGTAGTGGCGTGACGATTCCCCTGCTCCAGTACGAAATTCGTGACTCCTTCACGTCTCGTGACGCGCCATCGCGTCCGACGTACCCCAGGGGCTGAAAGCCATGCGAAACCACAGTCTTTCCGACCGGCCGACCGCGCCCGGCCGGGTCGGATCCCGGTCCCGGCGCCGCGCTGCCCCCGTGGCGCCGGGACCCACACCGGGTGCGCTCCGGGAGTTTTCGCTCACCGCGCCGAGCGAGATCTCGCAGTACCGAGAGCGCGCCTGAACCGCGGGCTTCCCGGCACGTCGAGGGGCTGTGCCGGGAAGCCAGCGGTTACCCGCGAGCGGGGTCACGTCCGCGAACGGGGGTGTGTACGAATGAACCGGTGCGCTGGATGCACATGAACGCCGCCCATCCCTGGGAGCAGGCTCGCATCCAGCGCACCGGTTCGTCCGTTTCAGGCGATCGGCGCCGCCAGTGATTCCGGGGTGCCGCTGACCGAGGCCGCCGCGGCGCTCAGCCGCCGGACCGCTTCGTCGATCTTGTCCGGCGGCAAGGAGAACGGCAGCCGGATCCAGCGCTCGAGGCCGCCGTGGACACCGAACCGGGAGCCGGGCGCCACCTGGACGCCGTGGCTCGCCGCCGCCACCGCCAGCCGCGAGCTCACCGGCTCCGGCATGCGGCACCACAGCGACAGGCCGCCCTTCGGCAGCGTGAACGTCCAGTCCGGCAGGTACCGGTGCACCGCGCCGGCCAGTGCGTCGCGGTAGCCGCGCAGCTCCTCGCGCCGCCGGGCCAGCGCGGTCTCGTCGGCCAGCAGCTCGGTGAGCACGATCTGCTCGAACACCGGTGACCCGAGGTCGACCGCGTACCGCGCCGAAACCAGCCTGCCGAGCAGGTCCTCCGACGCGCGGATCCAGCCGAGCCGCAGCCCGCCCCAGTGCGTCTTCGACGCCGAGCCGACGCAGATCGCCAGGTCACCGGCGAACGCGGCCAGCGGCGGCGGCCCGTGGAGCGGGTCGCCTTCCAGGTCCAGCTCGACGAGCGTCTCGTCGACGACGACCGGCGTCCGGGCGCGGGCCAGCACGGTGCCGAGCCGTTCGCGGCCCTCGGTGTCCAGCCGCAGCCCGGTCGGGTTCTGGAAGTCGACGACGAGGTAGGCGAACCGCGGGTTCGCCTGGCGCAGCGCCGCGTCGATGCCCGCGATGTCCCAGCCGCGCGCCCCGGTCGGGTCGAGCGCCACCGGCACCGGGATCGCGTGCGCGGCGCGGATCGCTTCCAGCGCGTTCGGGTACGTCGGCTGCTCGACGAGCACGCGGTCGCCGGGGCCCGACAGCATCCGCAGGACCAGGACGAACGCGTGGTGCGCGCCGTTGGTCACCATGACCTGCGCGGGCGTCGTCGGGAGCCCGCGCTCGGTGTAGCGCCGCGCGATCTTCTCCCGCAGGCCGAGCAGGCCGCGTTCCTGGTAGCCGTGGTCCCCCAGGTGCTCGGCGAGCCGGAAGCGGGCCGCGTCGACCGCCGCGGCGGTGCCCGCGATGGCCGGCGACGACGCGTGCGTGAAGTCGATCGAGCCGTCGTTCACCGGGGCGAGCGGTCCGCGACGACGACGTCCGGGTGCGGCGATCCACGACCCCGCGCCCCGGCGGCTCGCGACGAACCCGTTCTCGCGCAACCGGTCCAGGGCCGCGCCGATCAGCGTCCGGCTGGCGCCGAGCGCGTCGGCCAGCTCCCGCTCGGCGGGCAAGCGGGTGCCGAGCGGGAGCTGGCCGTCGAGCACCTGCAGCTCGATCGCCGCGGCCAGGTCGACCGCACCCTGTCGTGATCCGCCCTGCCGCCACGAGCCCAGCATGACGGCCAATCGGGGACCGGAGATGCGTCCACCTACCGGGATGACGGGTTCCATAAGGCCAATATCCTGGAATTGGCTATGGTTTACAAGGCCACTTGAAGCCGATAGTGGAGTCGTGGCTCAGATCGATCTCCGGCCCGTCCGGATCTCCCGCGACCCCGTCCGCCGCAGCGTCCAGCTGTTCGCGGGCCTCGCCCTCTACGGCACCAGCGTCGCCTTCGTGACCCGCGCCGGCCTCGGCCTCGAGCCGTGGAGCGTGCTGGCCGAAGGCGTCCTGAAGCACACCGGACTGACATTCGGCACGGTCACCGGGCTGATCTCCGTGGTGGTGCTCCTGCTGTGGGTCCCGCTGCGCCAGCGGCCCGGGATCGGGACCATCGCGAACGTCGTGGTCATCTCGGTCATGGTCGACGTCGTCCGGGCCTTCCTCCCCGACCAGCACGACCTGGGGTGGCAGATCGCACTGCTGGCCGGCGGGGTGGCACTCAACGGCGTCGCGACCGCCACCTACGTCGGCGCGCGGCTCGGCCCGGGCCCCCGCGACGGCCTGATGACCGGGCTCGCGGGGCGCACCGGCTGGTCGGTCCGGCTGGTGCGCACCGGCATCGAGGTCATCGTGGTCGCCATCGGCTTCCTGCTCGGCGGGACCGTCGGCGTCGGCACCGTGCTCTACGCGCTGGCCATCGGCCCGCTCACCCAGGCCCTGCTGCCGCTGACCACCTGGCGTGAGAGCTAACCCGCTTTGCGCTGCTGCACCGCCCGGCGCAGCGTCAGGTAGTCGGCGCCGCGCCGGGCGAGGACGTCGTCAGTGCCGCGCTGCTGGGCCAGCGCGAGCAGGATGTGCTCCTGCCCGAGGTGTTTGTCCCCCAGCCGGACGGCTTCCTTGAGGCTCAGCTCCAGGGTCTTCTTCGACTGGGGCGTGAACGGGACGTGCCCCCGCTTGGCCGGGCCCAGCCGGCCGGCGAGCGCGCCCTCGCCGTGGGTCCGCTCGACGCTTTCGACGATCTGCTCGACGTCGATGCCGAACTCGGTGAGCGCCTCGGCGTCGGCGTCGCTGACCCCGCCCCGCCGTCTCGTCCGCTCCAGTTCCGCGGCCAGGTCGTCGGTGGCGACGCCCAGCTCGGTGAGCAGGGGGACCCCGGTCTTGAGCAACCCGGCCAGCAGGTCCACCGGCCCGACTTCCACCGAGCCGGACTGCCGCGCCGTCATCTGCGCTTCGACTACCGCGAGCCGCGCGTCCGCCGTGAACCGCTCGAACATCAGTGCCTCCCGTACTTCTTGTGCACGGCCTGCCGGCTGACCCCCAGCTCGGCGGCGATCTCCTGCCACGACCAGCCGTTGATCCGCGCACTGCGGACCTGCACGGCCTCGAGTTGTTCCACCAGCCGCCGAAGCGCGGCGACCGCGCGAAGCCCCACCCGGGGATCGCGGTCGCCGGCCCGGGCGGCCAGGTCTGTCGCTTCCGTCATGTCTGTCAACCTACGTTGACAGGTGCGGTGTTGTCAACCTGAGTTGACAACGGCCCACGGCAGCGACAATCGCACGGCAGGAGAAGGCTGCGGAGCTTCGGCGCGAAGGTCCGCGGCGGCCGACGTACAGTCGGGTGATGCCCGAGATCGTGATCGCCGAGCGGGCCGGGGTGGGCGCCGACGGCCACCCCCGCCCGACCGAAGACCACGTCGTCGTGCTGGACAACGCCGTCCTCGTGCTCGACGGCGCCACCTCGCCGGACCCCGCGCTGCCCCCGGGCGGCTGGTACGCCGAACGGCTGGCCCGGCGCCTCGCCGACGACCTCCGCGCGGCCCCCGAAGCCGACCTGACGGACCTCCTGACCAGCGCGATCGCCGTCGTGACGGCCGAGAACGCCCTGCGTCCGCAACAGTCGCCGTCCAGCACGGTCGCCGCCGTGCGGTGGCTCGGCGACCGCGTCGAAGCGCTCGTCCTGGCCGACAGCCCGGTCGTCGGGTTCGGCGGCTTCGGTGTCGACGTCGTCTCCGACGACCGGCTCGCGCGGCTGCGGCGGCGCGGGATGCTCCAGACCGGTGCGGACGTCCGGCGCCGGCGCAACGCCCACGACGGCTTCTGGGTCGCCGAAGCCGACCCCGGCGCCGCCGCGCACGCCGTCCGCCGCAGCTGGCCACGGCACGACGTCGACGCCGTCCTGCTCGCCAGTGACGGCGTCTCCATCGGCGTCGACCAGTACGCCCTCTTCGACTGGCGCGAAGTTCTGGCGATCACCCGCGCCGACGGGCCGGACGCCGTGCTGGACGCCGTCCGGACCGCCGAAAAGCAGGATCCGGACGGTGAACGCTGGCCGCGTCCGAAGCGCCACGACGACCAAGCCCTGGTACTGATCGACTTCGCATCCGGGGGAATTCAGGGTCTTCCCTGATCACGGCCGTCCGGTTCTTCGAGAACCTGGATGGCATGGGGACGGAACAGGGGAAGCGCACGAGACCGTGGCGGCTCGTGGCGCTGGGCGCGATCGGCTGGGGGCTGTTCACGGCCGTGGTGCTGCACATCATCAGCTCGCACAACCCGGTGTACGACACGCTGTCGAGCTACACCGTGACCGACCGGGGCGAAGGCATGCTCGCCGCGAGCGTGCTGTCGCTGGCCATCGGCTCGCTGGCGGTGCTCGGCGCGCTGCACGCGGCCGGCGTCCCGCTGTCGCGCACGACCCGGCTGCTGCTCGCGCTCTGGTCGCTCGGGATGGCCGCGGCCGCGATCTTCCCGGCCAGCTACCCGGAAGCGCCCGACCCGGTCAGCGGCGAAATCCACCTCTACGCGTGCCTGATCGCGTTCCTGAGCCTGCCCGGCGCGGCGATCTCACTGCTGGAACCGTTGCGGGGACGGCTTGAACGCGTCGCCATCGTGCGGGCGATCCGGCTGAGCGCCGTCGCGTTCGGGCTGTTCGCGGTCAGTTTCGTGCTGGTGCGGCTGAGCGAGGCCGGGATCTGGCTGTTCCCGCAGATCTCGGACGCGGTCCCGATCGGCGTCACGCAACGGCTGCTGATGCTCGCCGACGTCGTCCTGATCCTCACGCTGTTGTGGGTCGCGACCCGGCTCGAGTCAGCCTTCGACGGCAGCCGCGAATTCGGGCGCGTAGCCGTACAGGCCGGGCATCCCGCCGGTGTGCAGGAACACCACGTGGTCGTCGGGGGCGAAGTGGCCCGCCCATTCGACCAGCGCGGCGGCCACCTTGCCGGTGTACACCGGATCGAGCACAACCCCCTCGGTGCGGCCGAAAAGCCGTAGCGCGTTCCAGACGGCGTCGGTCGGGATGCCGTAGCCGGGGCCGAGGGTCGAGTCGCTCATCTTCGAGTGCGTGAACGCCGGCGGCTCGACGCCGAGGAGCTTGGCCGCACCGGCGACGAGGTCGCGGAGGTTCTCCGTGGCCTCGTCGAGCGGGTGGCTGACGCAGGCGATGCCGACGCCGAGGTTCCCGAGGAGCCCGGTGGCCAGCACGACGCCGGCCGCCGTGCCGCCACTGGCGTGCGGGATGACGAGGTGGGCGCGCTCGACACCGCGTTCTTCGAGCTGCTTCGCGAGTTCGTACGTGGCGCGGACATAGCCCAGCGCGCCGAGGTCGTTGGAGCCGCCGACCGGGACGGTGGCGACCTTCCGGCCTTCGGCGGCGGCTTCGGCGACGAGACGGTCGTAGGTGCGGCCGGTCTCCTCACCGTCGGCGCAGACGTGGACGGTCGCGCCGAAGAGCTTGTCGAGCGGGATGTTGCCGCCACGCTCGTACGCTTCGCCATCGCGAGGGACCTTCGCGGTGAGGACGAGTTCGCAGCGCAGGCCGAGCTTCGCGCACGCGGCGGCCGTCTGACGGCCGTGGTTGGTCTGCAGCGCGCCGAAGGTGATCACGGTGTCCGCGCCGGCTTCGAGCGCGGCGCCGAGGTGGAATTCGAGCTTGCGCAGCTTGTTGCCGCCGGCGCCGAGCGGGTGGACGTCGTCGCGTTTGAGCCAGAGGTTCCGCAGGCCGAGCGCTTCGCCGAGCCGCGGCGCCTCGTGCAGCGGCGTGGGCCAGCCACCCAGGTCGACCCGGGGGATCGCGGCGAGTGCGGCGTCGGGGAATCCGGCGAAGTCGAACGTCATGAGCCCAGTCTGCCGCAGCCGTCGTGAGTGAGAAACCGGGTTGGAACCCGGTTTCTCACTCACGACCGGGCTGGCCAAAGACCGCGGGTATCCGGTAACGTTCGTTCGAACGAACGAGAACCTCCGGGGGCCGACATGACAGCTACGAGCCTGGACTTCACCGGTCTCACCCAGCAGGCCGCGCAGCTCGCCGCCGGCGAAGTCACGTCCGCCGAGCTGACCGCGACGGCCCTCGGCCGGGCGCACGCGAGCCAGCCCACGCTCAACGCCTTCCGGCACCTGCGCGACGACGCTGCTCTCGCCGAGGCCGCCGAAGCGGACCAGCGGCTGAAAGCCGGCGACCGCAAGCCGCTGCTCGGCGTGCCCGTCGCGATCAAGGACGACGTCGACATCACCGGCCTGCCGACGTCCTTCGGCTGCGTCGGCGAGTTCCCGTGCGCCACCACCGACGCGCCCGCTGTCGCGCTGCTGCGCGAGGCCGGCGCGATCATCATCGGCAAGACCAACACGCCCGAGCTGGGCCAATGGCCGTTCACCGAGGGCCCGGCCTTCGGTGCGACGCGGAACCCGTGGCACCCCGGCCACACACCCGGGGGTTCTTCGGGCGGGAGCGCGGCCGCGGTGGCGTCGGGGGCCATCGCGGCCGCGCTCGGTTCCGACGGCGCCGGCTCGGTGCGCATCCCGGCCGCGTGGACCGGGCTCGTCGGCATCAAGCCCCAGCGCGGCCGGATCCCGACCGACGGCGAGCTGTTCCACGGCTTGACCGTGCTCGGCCCGCTCGCCCGGACCGTCGGCGACGCCGCCCTGCTGCTGGACGTCGTCGCCGCGACCGGCACCACGTTCCGGACCGCCGCCGTGCGCGAACCCGGCAGGCTGCGGATCGGGCTGTCGACGCGGATCCCGTTCACCGCCACCAAGACCCGGCTCGACCCGGTCGTCGAAGCGAACGTGCGGCGGCTCGCGGAGTCGCTCGCCGGGCTGGGCCACGAGATCGTCGAGGTCGAGCCGGACTACGGGCTGATCGGCCTGACGTTCCTGCCGCGCTCGCTCACCGGCGTCCGCGACTGGACGCTGCGGGTGCCCGACCGCGCCGGGCTCGACCCGCGCACGCGCAGCAACGCCGGCCATGGCCGTCTGCTGGCCGGGCCCGCGCTGCGGCTCGCGCGGGCGCTGGAGCCGGGGCTGCACCGGCGGATCGGCTCGGTCTTCGGCCGCGTCGACGTGCTGCTGACCCCGACCACCGCGACCCCGCCGCCGCCGATCGGCACCTTCGACGGGCTGTCCGGCTGGGAAACCGACCAGGCCATGATCGCCGCCTGCCCGTACGCTTGGCCGTGGAACGTGCTGGGCTGGCCGGGGGTCAACGTCCCGGCCGGGCTGACCGCCGACGGGCTGCCGCTGGGCGCGCAGCTGCTCGGCCCCTCGCACGCCGAGGAGCGGCTGGTTTCGCTCGCCGCGCAACTGGAAGAGGTCGAACGGTGGCCGGAGCGGCATCCCGAGACAAGCTGGTAAGCACCCGGGAAGCCATCCTGCGCGGCGCGCTGACGGTCGTCGGCGAGCACGGCGTCGGCGGCCTGACGAACCGCCGCATCGTGGCCGCCGCCGGCGTCTCGCTCGGCACGCTCACCTACCACTTCCCCAGCCAGACGGCGTTGCTGCGCGAAGCGATGCTGCTGTTCGTCGAGGAAGAGACGGCGAAGCTCGGCGCGATCGTCGACGGCTACCGCGCCGACGGCCTCAGCGTCGAGCAGGCCGCGTCGGTCGTCGAGCACGTGATCGCGCAGCTGCCGTTCGGCGCCGACGAGCTCGGCGCGCACGAGCTGTACCTCCAGTCCGCCCGGGATCCCGAGCTGCAGGAAGCTTCTTCGCGCTGCTTCGCGGCGTACGACGAGCTGGCCGTGACGATCCTGTCGGCGGTCGGTGTGCCGGAGCCGCAGCGGCTGGCCGGGCCGGTCGTCGCGCTGATCGCCGGGCTCCAGCTGCGCCGGCTGGCGACCGGCGAGGCCGACGCACCCGTCGCCGGGCCGCTGATGATGCTGATCCGCGGGGCTTGATGGCGCGGCCGATCGTCCGCGGCACGGCGGCGTGGAAGTACTTCGGCGACTTCCGCGACGCGCTGCTGGCCGGACAGGTCCTGGTGCTGCAGGTCGCGCACCCCGTCGTCGCGGCGGGGGTCCGGGATCATTCGGACTACACGTCGGATCCCTGGACGCGGCTGATGCGGACGGGCGCGTCGCTGTCGATCTACGTCTACGGCGGCACCGCGGGGGCGCGGGTGGAGGCGTCACGGTTGCGCGCTCTGCACCGTTCGTTCACGGGGTCTCTCGACGGACGGCGCTACAGCGGGCTCGACCCGGCCGCGTACGCCTGGGTGCACGCGACCTTGGTGAAGGTTCCCGTTGACGCACAACGGTTTTTCGGCCGTCCACTGTCACCGTCCGAATTGGACGAATACTACGCGCAGATGTGCGACGTCGGCCGGCTGCTCGGCGTGCGCGAGCGCGATCTGCCGCCGGACTGGACGGCGTTCGAGCGCTACTACGACGACATGGTGGCCGGTTTCGCGACGAACCCGACCATCGAGGAACTCTTCGAGACGATCCACACGGTCCGGAAGCCGGTGCGGTGGCTGCCCGACTCTTGGTGGCGGTGGCACGCCCGGACCCAGATGTTCCTGCTCCGCGCGACGTTGCCGCCCGCACTGCGCGCCCGCCTCGGTCTACAGTGGACACTCCGCGACCAGCGGCGGTTCGACCGGTTCGCCCGCGCAGTGCGGATTCTCGCGACGCCGGTCCCGGCCTGGCTGCGGACCGCCCACATGCGGTGGATCGGCAAGCTCAACGTCTGGCTCCGCGCCCACCCGCGGGTCTACCAGCGTTTCATCGGCGGCAACGGCCCCGGCGCTACTCCTCGCGCCCACTGACCCGCGCGTAGTGCGCGCGGGCCTTGGCCCGGTTGCCGCAGCGGGCCATCGAGCACCACTGCCGGTTGCGTCGCGGGGAGGCGTCGCAGAAGCGGATTCCGCAGTCGTCCGCCGCGCAGATGCGGACGTCCGCGTCGCTCGCCGCCAGGTCGATCGCATCCGCTGCCAGGGCCGCGAACGCCGAGGCCACCGGATCCTTCGCGGCCGGCACCTCACGACGCAGCACACCGTCCGCCAGCACCAGCCGCGGCGTCGGTGCCGGCGCCGAAGCCGCCGCGTTGTTCACCAGGCCGACGTCCATCTCTTCGGGCGCCCGCAGCACCCGGTCGATCGCTTCCCGCAACGCTTTCGCCGCCAGCACGTTCCCGGCCGTCACCGGCACCGGCGCCGTCGTGAAGCCGGCGAGCACGAGCCACTCCGCCAGCGCTTCGGGCCCGGTCAGCAGCTCGACGCCCTCGGCGTACCGGGAGCGCAGTGTGTTGACCAGGTCGAGGCACGGCCGTCCGCCGTCGAAAGCCCACTCCATGCCCCCACTCTAACCGTTGCGGAAGGTTAGAAGTGCGGCTACCTTCTAACCGTATGAACAGGTTAGAAAGCACGGCCACGGTCAACGGGCTCCGGATGCACTACCTGCGCGCCGGCGAAGGGCCGCCGCTGTTCCTCCTGCACGGCTGGCCGCAGACGTCGCACTGCTGGCACCAGGTCCTCGAGCCGCTCGCCGAGACGCACACCGTCATCGCCCCCGACCTGCGCGGCTACGGCCGCACCGACAAGCCGCGGACCGGCTACGACAAGCGCACGATGGCCGCCGACGTCGCCGGGCTCGCGGAGCACCTCGGCTTCGGGCGGGTCGCCGTCGCCGGGCACGACCGCGGCGGCCGCGTCGCTCACCGCTGGGCCCTCGACCGCCCGGACCAGGTCGACCGCGTCGCCGTCTTCGACATCGCCCCGACCCGCGCGATGTGGCAGCGCCTCGACACCGGCATCGCGAAGGCCTACTGGCACTGGCTCTTCCACCTCCAGCCCGACCTGCCGGAACTGCTCGCCGGCCAGAACATCGCCGCCTACCTCGGCTACTTCTTCGAGCGCTGGACCTACCAGCGCCACACCCTCGACCCGGACGCCGTCGCCGAGTACGTCCGCGCCTTCTCCCAGCCCGGCGCGCTCCGCGCCGGTTTCGACGACTACCGCGCGTCCTTCCCGGACGACGCCGAGCTCGACGACGCCGACTTCGCCGCCGGAAAGCGCGTCACCCAGCCACTTCTCGCGCTCTGGGGCGCGAACGGCCTGCTCGGCACCCTGCCGACGCTCGAGATCTGGCAGGAGTACGCGAACGACGTCACGGGCGCGGCACTGGCCGAATGCGGACACTTCCTGCCCGAGGAACAACCGGCCGAAGTCGTCTCCCACCTGCGGAAGTTCCTGCGCCCCTGAGACCCCCGGGGGCTCCGGTCCCCCGCACTGGGGACCGGAGTTCCCTCCCCGCCGTGACGCCCGCCACGGTCCTCCGTCGATAGGTTCGCTCCACGATGGGGACCAAATCGAGAGCCGCGCTGCTGATGCTGCTGGCCGTGCTGGGGATCGCACTGGCCGGCGGGACCGCGCACGCCGACGGCGCGCCGTCCGGCACCGACATCCAGGTCGCGCAGACACTCGGCGCGCGCGAGCTGACCGTGATCATCCGCCGGGTCGACGTCACGCCGTCGCCGCTGCGGGTCGACGTCGTGACGCACCAGGGCACCGCGCCCGGGACGCTGCACCTGGCCGTCGCGGCGGACGGCGTCGTGACGTCGAGGGGTGACGTCGTCCTCGGTGCCGAACCGGGCGTGTACCCGGGAAACCTCCAGGTCGGCAAGCCGGGGCCGTGGGAGCTGAGACTGGACGACGGGAGCGGGACCACCGCGACCATCCCGTTCATCGTCCCGGCGCGGGTGGTTCCGCCGTGGGAGAAGGCGACCTACGGCGGCTTCGTCGCCGCGGGCGTGTTCCTGCTGCTGGCGCTCGTGGTGGCGATGCGAGCGAAGCGAACCGCCTTCGCCTTGATCCCGGCCGGTGGCGTGGTCGCCGCGATCGCCGTCGCGGTCACCGGCGCGCTGCTGTCGGCGAGCACTCCCCCGCCGCCCGCACCCGGCAGCCAGCTCGATCCGACGTACGACAACGTCACCGACCCGTACGCGAACGCTCAGCTGTCCACAGTGGACTACTCGCGGCCGCCGGTGAACCTGGCCGTCGAAGCCGAGCGCGGCGAGGTGACGCTGCACCTCACCGACGGCGCCACCGGGCGCCCGGTCGACGACCTGCTGATCCACGACAACGCACTCGTGCACCTGGTGCTGGTTTCGCCGTCCGGCCGGATGAGCCACCTGCACCCGGTGCGCGTCGGCCCCGGCGACTTCCGCGTCGGCGTGGCCGATCCGGAAGCGGGCACGTACACCGTCGCCGCGGAGCTCGTCCGGCGCGGCGGCGGGGTCCAGCTCGTCCGGTCCACTGTGGACCTGACGGGCACCGCCGCACCCGCGCCCGAACCCGCCGGCGCCGGGCCGCGGACGGTCGACGGCACGCCGGTCGACCTCACGATCACCCCCGGCACGCCGACGACCGTCACCGCGCACTTCCGGACGCAGGACCTCCAGCCGTGGCTGGGCATGCTCGGCCACCTCATCGTGGCCGGGCCGATCACCGGCCCGGACGTCGGCGCGGCCGCCGCGAAGGCACCCACCTGGGCCCACGTCCACGCGATGATCCCGCCGGTCGCGGGCCAGCTCGACCGGCCCGACGAGACCGTCGCCGCGTACGGCCCGGACGTCAGCTTCACCTACACCTTCGCCGCGCCCGGCCGGTACCGGATCTGGCTGCAGGCCGAGCGCGGCTACCGCGTACTGACCATCCCCGCCGTGGTGGACGTCCCGACGACAGGAGCCGGACGATGAAACGCCCCAAGGTGCTGATCGCCGCGGTCGCGCTGGTGGTCGTGGCCGGCGCCGCCTGGCTGTTCTGGCCGGCCGGTGCCGCCAAAGCCACCACGCAGCAGGCGGTTTCCGGGCCGTACACGGTCCAGTTCTCCGCGGACCCGCCGCGCATCGGCGGCAACACGTTCGCGGTCGCGGTGACCGGGCCCGCGCCCGACAGCGTCCTGGTCGAGCCGGTCATGGCGCAGATGGGACACGCGTTCGCCCCGGTGCTCGCCGTGGCGGACAGCCCCGGCCGGTTCCGCGCCACCGGGGTCTCGCTGCCGATGTCCGGTCAGTGGGAGATCTCCGTGTCGCTGCGCGGGCCGGGAGGGCCCGCGCAGCTCGTCTTTCCGTTGCTGGTCAAGTAGTCAAGAGAAAGGTTCGGGGGAATGGATCTCACCGCATCCGGCGTGCGCACCACGTCGGTGGCGAAACAGGCTCGAATGGGGTTGCTGCCGGCGAACGTCGTGCTCGGCGGTTCGCTGTTGTCACTGGTCGGGCTGACCTGGGACATCCAGTGGCACAGCGACGTCGGGCCGGACACGTTCTTCACGCTGCCCCACCTGTTCCTGTACGCGGGCAGCGCGGTCGTCGGGCTGGCGAGCCTCGCCGTCGTGCTGCTGACGACGGCGGCGCGGCGCGCGGGGCGCCCGGTCGACCCGCGGATCGGCGGGCGCGTGGTCAACGTGTTCGGCCAGACCTTCGCGGCGCCGCTGGGCTACCTCGTCTCCGGCGTCGGCGCGGCCACGTTCCTGCTGTACGGCCTGTGGGACCAGTGGTGGCACGGGCTCTACGGCTTCGACGCGGTCATCGACTCGCCGCCGCACATCGGGCTGCTGCTGTCGATCACGGTGTCGCTGATCGGCACGACCGCGGTGTTCGCCGCGGCGCGGGAGCACCGCTGGGGCCGGATCGGCACGCTGGCTTCGCTGACCGTGCTGCTCACGTTCGGGCCGGTGCTCGCGCTCGGCCTGCAGCAGGTGCCCGATGACTACGCCGACGCCGTCTCGATCGGCTGCTCGATGATGGCCGTGCTGCTCGTCGCGGTCGGCGCCGGGTTCCTGCGCCGGCCGGGCGGGGCGGTCGGCACCGCGGCGCTGGTCGCGGCCGTGCAGGCGGTCTTCTGGTGGTTCTCGCCGTGGGCCGCCCAGGCGTACGCGGACCTCGTCGGCCTGCCGATGCGCGACGCGATCTCCGGCGTGCCGGAAATGCCGTCGCTGACGCCGATGGCGTTGCTGCCGGTGGCCGCGCTGATGGAGCTGGGCTTCCTGGCCGGGCGACGCCGGGGGTGGTGCGCGGGCCGCGTTTCGGTGGTCGTCGGCGGGATCGCCGGGCTGCTGATCGGGCTGAGCCTGCCGATCCAGCGCGTCCTGCTCTACACCGGCGCGCACCTGCCGCCGGCCTGGTACCTGACGACGACGGCCGTGCTCAGCGGCCTGCTGGGGCTGCTCGGCGGGTTCGCCGGGTGGCGGTTCGGCGGGATGCTCTGCCTGCTGGCGCCCGTGAAGAAGGGGGAAACCGCTGATGCGTAAGGCACTTCTGGCCATGGCGGCGGTGGCCGGACTGCTGTTCGCCACCGCCGCGCCGGCGAACGCCTACGAGCCGGTCAACATCGTGCACACCGAGCACGTGCAGGCCGGGCCGTACGGGATGACGATCGGGTTCAGCACCTGGCCGCTTAAAGCCATGCAGTCGCTGGACTTCACGTTCATCCCCGACGGCGGGATCGACGACAAGTCCGGCACGCTCACGATGATCAACCCGGAGGGCGGGAAGAACCGCACGCAGCCGCTGGTCCGCCACCCGCGCAAGCTCGAGGTCTGGGGGCTCGACGTCCGCTCGATGCCACGGCCGGGTGACTGGACGTTCCGCTTCACGGTCAACGGCCCGGCCGGGTCCGGCACGGGCGACCTGAAGGCGCTGCCGGTGCTCGAACAGCCCGGGCCGCCGATGGGCTTGAGCTGGGCGATCAGCACGCTGCCGTTGATCGGGCTCGTGGTGCTGGTCGTGCTGGCCTGGCGCCGGACCCGGAGCCGGTTGCGCGGGGGCGGACTTCCGGCAACCGGGTGAGATTCCCCTCACAATCGGCACCCGGGCGTATCCGCGGCGTCGCGAAGGCCTCCTTCTCCAGTGACGGGGAAGGGGGCCTTCGCCATTTTTCCAGGACGCAGCTCGGACACGATCACCGCGGTGGGGGATGGATCAGGCGGGCAGGTCGAACTGCCCGGCTTTCACGGCGACCAGGAACGCTTCCCACTCGGCGGTGTCGAACACGAACACGGGGCTGGTCGCGAGCTTGGTGTCGCGGACACCGATCAGGCCTTCGCGGCCGAGGTTGACCTCGACGCAGCTCCCACCATTGGGTTCGCTGGCGAACGACTTCTCCCAAGCAGCCTCTTGGAACAGGGACACGGCCGTGTTCGGATCGTAATCCGCGAACGACGGATAATCCGCCATGGGTCGTACCTCCGAGGATCGTTGGGGGGCGCGGCCGTGACCTGGTCGAAAGTACCCGCTCCCGGCTACTCAGTGTCTCAATGGAGTACGCCACACGGCCAAGCGGGTGATCAACTAGGTCCGGCCTCGACATGAAGATTATTCCAGGAGTAGGATTAATCGCATCGGCCGGGGCGCTGGTGTCGGTGAATGACTGCCTGCATGCGACGGGCGGTCCCCGAACGCAGGCCACTGGTTGACGACCGACCAAACCACCACCGCAGGACCTCATGGGGGAGGATCAGCGTGATCGTCGAGGACAGCGCGCCACCGAGCGCGATTGTCGTGGGCAGGCTCGCCAGGGGAACCGCAGGCGAGGCCCGCCGGGTGGTCCACGTCTTCGGACTGGACGCCACCCGGGGAACGAGCGAGCTGGTCCGAACCAAGTGCGGGGAAGCGCTTTCCCGTGCCGACGTGGAATGGCTGGCCCCCGGGGCCGGCATGCCGTGTGAACCCTGTCTCGGACTGACCGGCGGCGAACGTGCCCGGTCACCGCGACGAGAGCTGGGGGTGTAGACGATGGCCGTCCGGATGAACTCGCTGTTCCGCCGCGAGGAGGAGCACCGTGGCCGCCGCGGGATCGGCAACGAACTGAGGAACCGCTTCGGCTTCAGCCTGATCCAGGCGCCGCTGCGCAAGACGACGACGTGGGCCGCGGACCAGGACCTTCCGCAGCAGCGCCACTCCGACGGCTTCCGGACCACCCGGCCGCTGGAGGCCACGATCGACCTGACCCCGCTGCTGCGCGGGCGGATCGGTTCGCGCGTCTGAAGCCCTGAACTGCCGTACCACCACCAAGAGCCCCGGTTCCCTGATGGGACCGGGGCTCTCGCCGTTCGTGGCTACCGTTTCCGCAGCAGCAGGCGTCCCTGTCGGAAGGGGCGCTCTCCTTCGACGGGCTCGCGGTACATCCGCCCGACCTCGACGAGCCCGGCCGCGGCCGCCAGCGCCATCAGTTCGTCGAGCGGCCACCGGTACGCCGTCGTGACCTTGTGGTCGAACTCCGAAACCGGGCCGTCCCCGGACTCGAAGCACCCCAACAGAACGTGACCACCGGGCGCCAACGTCCGGGTGAATTCGGCGAAGTACCCCGGAATCTCCGACGGCGGCGTGTGGATCATCGAATACCACGACAGGATCCCGGCGAGCGACGCGTCGGGCAGGTCCAGCGCCGCCATCGAACCGACCTCGAACCGCAGCTCTGGCAGCGCGGTGCGCGCCAGCTCGACCATCGCCGGCGACACGTCGACGCCGAACGCGTCGACCCCGAGCGAACGCAGGTGCGCCGTCAGGTGGCCGGGCCCGCACCCGAGGTCGGCGACCGGCCCGCGGCCGCGCACGAACTCCGCGAACGTCGCCCACGCGGACCGGTCCAGCGGGTCGCCGTCCCAGATGTCGCGGACGAACTCCGCGTACTGGACGGCGACCGCGTCGTAGGCCGCTGTCACGGTTTGCGGCCGAGGCCGCAGATGTGGCCGACGAACGAGGGGTCGTTCGCGAGCTTCTTCGTCGCCCGCGACTCGATCTCCTCCGGGTGCCACTCCGGCAGGTAGACGATGCCCGGCTCGACGAGCTCCAGGCCTTCGAAGAACGTCGTGAACTCCGCCTTGCTGCGCAGGTGCAGCGGGGTGCTCGACCGCTGGTACTGCGCGACGATCGACTCGCGGCTTTCGGCGTCGGCCATCGCGTCGAGGCCTTCGGTGGTCAGGTGCGAGGACAGGAAGTACGAGCCGGACGGCAGCAGCGAGAGGTACTTCTGGATGGTCGGGGCCACCGGCTCGTCCGGGCCGAGGAAGTACAGGACGCCGACCATGATCAGGCCGATCGGCCGGTTCGTGTCGAGGACGCCGGTGTCGAGCGCGCGCTTCCAGATGTCGGCCGGGTCGCGCAGGTCGCCCTGCAGCACCGCGTGCCGGTCCGCGACACCCTCCTTCTCCAGCAGCACCTGCGAGTGCGCCACCGCGACCGGCTCGTTGTCGACGTACACGCACCGCGCGTTCGGGTTCACCTCGGCCGCGACCTCATGGACGTTCCCCACCGTCGGCACGCCCGACCCCAGGTCGAGGAACTGGTCGATGCCGTTGCGCGCCAGGTAGCGGACGCCGCGGCCGAGAAAGTCACGGCCGACGCGGGCGACCGTCTTGATCATCGGGAAGGTCTTGACCGCCTGCTCACCGAACTGGCGGTCGATGGCCCAGTTGGCGTCGCCGCCGAGGAACCAGTCGTAGATGCGGGCCGCGTTCGGCCGCTCGAGGTCGACGCCTTCGGGGGCCTCGGGATCCTGCGTCGTCATTTTCGTCCTCCAGGCTTGCGGCCGACACCGCCGACCACGCTCGCGAGGGGGACCGGGGCGGCGCCGGGCTCGGGGCGCCACTCTCCCACAGGCACGATCCCGGGGTCGACGACGTCGAAGTTACCGAAGAACGCGGCGATCTCGTCGAGCGACCGGGAAATCGCGGGAGAGCTCGACCGCTCCGACAGCTGCACGAGCCGCCGGATCTGCGCCAGCTCGTCGCCCTCGACGCCGGACTCGGTCGCGTGCGAGAGCACGTACGCCGACCCCGGCGCCAGCAGCGTCCGGTAGTCGCGGATGGCTTCGCGCACGCCGGTGACGTCCGGCAGGAAGTGCAGCACGGCCACGCTGAGCAGGCAGATCGGCCGCTCGGGGTCGAGCACCCCGGTGGCCAGCGCGGCTTCCCAGACCTCCTCGGCGTCCCGCAGGTCGGCGTGCAGCACGGCGTGCCGCTCCGGATCGCCCTCTTCGTCGAGCAGGATCCGCCCGTGCGCGACGGCCACCGGCTCGTTGTCGACGTAGACGCAGCGGCTGTCCTCGGCGTACTCGTCGGCGACCTCGTGGACGTTGCCGGCGGTCGGGATGCCGGACCCGAGGTCGAGGAACTGCGTGATGCCCTCGGCGACGCAGTGGCGGACGGCCCGGCCGAGGAAGTCGCGGTTGCCGCGCGCCAGGGTCTTCGCCAGCGGAAACGCTTTCACGGCCAGCTCGCCGTACTGCCGGTCGACCGCCCAGTTCGCGGTGCCGCCGAGCGCCCAGTCGTAGATCCTCGCCACGTTCGGCCGGTCGAGGTCGACGGCGTCGGGGAGGAAGTCGGGGTCCACGATGTCCCCTTCGGGCGGCACTTCCGGTGGCTTAGGGCACAACAGAGCCACTCTACCGACAGTTGTTCACCACTCGGGACCCTTCGAGCCGCCGTTCGCCCTATTGGAGCTGCTGCATCTGGCCGCGGTAACCCTCCGCGAGCTCCTTCAGGAACTGCCGGGTCTCTTGCCGCTCCAGCGCCGCTCCCCGCAGCCGGTCCCACGAGTCGACGAAGATGTTGAAGTCCTTGACGTCGTCGAGGTACAGCCCGCCGGCGGAGTGCTCGATGTAGACGAAGTCCCGGGTGCGGTCCGGGAAGCGCATGATCGTGAAGTCGTTGGGCACCGCGGCCAGCCGCGCCCCGAACGGCAGCACGTGGACGTAGACCCGCGGGTGCCGTTCGAGCGAGAGCAGGTGCTCGACCTGGTCCAGCATCACCGCGGGCGCGTACCCGCCGGGAGCCCGGCGCAGCGCGCCCTCGCTGATGATGAACCGGTAGTACGGCGGCTGCTGCTGCTCGAACACCGCCTTGCGGTCGAGCCGGTTGCGCACCAGCGACGTCACGTCCGTCGCACCGGCCTCGGTGAACTGCTTGAGCATGTAGTGCTCGGACTGCAGCGGACCCGGGATGCGCTCGCCGTGCCAGGTGAGGATCTCCGCGGCGGCGGGCTCCAGGTCGGTGAAGGTGCGGAACCAGTGCGGCACCACCGAGCGGTAGCCGGACCAGTGGCCGCGCTGCCCGGCGGCGGCCCGCGCCAGGTTCATCAGCGTGTCGGCCTCTTCGCCGTTGATCCCGAACGCGTTCAGCATGGATCGCACATCCCCGAGTTTGACCCCGACGGCACCGGACTCGATCTTGTTGACCTTGCCCTGGGTGCAGCCGAGGACCTCGGCGACCTGCTGCTGTGTCATCCGCGCCGCGGTGCGGGCATGCCGGAGCTCGTTTCCGAGCTGCTTCCGGCGCGAGGTGACGGTGCTGGCCATCGCCCTGCTCTCCCGGACCACTACCAAGCGACGACGGCCACCGGCCGCCGTCGCACGCGAACTATCGAACCCACCCAGGTTAGTGCTTCACCTTGCGGATCTCGATGATGACATCGCGCAGCGTTCCAGGAAACGCCGCAGAATGCCAGTCACCTGCGCTATCACTCGCCTGGACCAGCGAAATTCCGAATTATTCGGCCAACCGGCGGAGCCCGGTCTCGGGCAGACTGGCCCCGTGACCGATCGCTCGCCCTCCGCCGCCGCCGTCACCCGCCTGGCCGACCGGGTCCACGGCTACGTCCAGCCCGACGGCTCCTGGTACATCAACAACTGCGGGTTCGTCGACGCCGGCGACCACACCGTGCTCATCGACACGTGCTCGACCGAGCGCCGCACGCGCGCGCTGCTCGAGACGGTCGAGGCCGCGACCGGCAGCCCGGTGACGACGCTGGTGAACACCCACCACCACGGCGACCACACCAACGGCAACTACCTGGCCGGCGGCGCGACGATCATCGGGCACCGCAAGACCCGCGAGCTGATGGTCGCCGAGGGCATCCAGACGTTCGAGGGCGTCTTCGTCGGCAGCGACTGGGGCGAGCTGCGCTCGCGGCCGCCGGAGGTCGTGTTCGACGACCGGCTGACCGTGCACGCGGGCGACCTCGCCCTCGAGCTGATCCACCCCGGCCACGCGGCCCACACGACCAACGACGTCCTCGTCTGGCTGCCGGAGCAGCGCGTCCTCTACGCCGGCGACCTGGTGTTCAACGGCGGCAGCCCGTTCGCGCTCATGGGCTCGGTGGCCGGCTGGCGGAAGGGCCTCGACGTCATCCGCGAACTCGAGCCGGAGGTGATCCTGCCCGGCCACGGCGGCCCGTGCGGGCTCGACGTCGTGGACACAGTGGACAGGTACCTGAAGTTCGTCCAGGAGACGGCCGAGCGCGGGAAGGCCGCCGGGCTGTCGCCGCTGGAGGCCGCGCAGGAGGCGGACCTCGGTGAGTTCGCCTCGATGAGCGAGCAGGAGCGGCTGCCGGGCAACCTGCACCGCGCGTACGCCGAGCTGGACGGTGCCGAGTGGGGCGCGGACATCGACCTCGTCGCGGCGATCACGGACATGCTCGCGATCAACCGCGGACCGATCCGCTGCTTCTCCTGAACTGAGTGAGCTGCTCCTCCGTGCCCTTCCTTGAGGCCTCGATCGGACTAGGGTCTGAATCGAGAGAGTCTTCGAGAGGATGCGGATGAGCAAGAAGGCGAGCATCGGGGTCACCGGCCTGGCGGTCATGGGCCGCAACCTGGCCCGCAACCTGGCCCGGCACGGGCACACGGTGGCCCTGCACAACCGGTCCGAGGAGCGGACCCGCGCGCTGGTGGAGCAGTTCGGCGACGAGGGCGACTTCATCCCGGCATACTCGGCGCAGGCGTTCGTCGACGCGCTGGAACGGCCGCGGCAGGTCGTGATCATGGTCAAGGCGGGCGGCCCGACGGACGCCGTCATCGACGAGTTCGCGCCGCTGCTCGAAGAGGGCGACGTGATCATCGACGCCGGCAACGCGCACTTCGCCGACACTCGACGTCGTGAGAAGGCGCTGCGCGAGCGTGGGCTGCACTTCGTCGGCAGCGGCGTCTCCGGTGGCGAGGAAGGCGCGCTGCACGGGCCGAGCATCATGCCCGGCGGCTCGAAGGAGTCCTACGAGTCCCTCGGCCCGCTGTTCGAGGACATCTCGGCCAAGGTCGACGGGCAGCCGTGCTGCACGCACATCGGCGCGGACGGCGCCGGGCACTTCGTCAAGATGGTGCACAACGGCATCGAGTACGCCGACATGCAGCTGATCGCGGAGTCGTTCGACCTGCTGCGCGGCGCGGGTGGGTACTCCCCCGCCGAGATCGCCGACGTGTTCCGGACCTGGAACACCGGGCGGCTGGACTCGTACCTGATCGAGATCACCGCCGAGGTGCTGGCGCACGTCGACAAGTCGTCCGGCAAGCCGTTCGTCGACGTCGTCGAGGACGCCGCCGAGCAGAAGGGCACCGGCCGCTGGACCGTGCAGATCGGCCTCGACCTCGGTGTCCCGATCTCGGGCATCGCCGAAGCCGTCTTCGCGCGTTCGCTGTCCGGCTCGACTTCGCTGCGCTCGGCGGCTCGTGGCCTGGGTGGTCCCACCCGGTCGCCGCTGTCCGGCTCGGAGCTGGAGCGCTTCGCGGACGACGTCGAGCAGGCGCTGTACGCGTCGAAGGTCGTCGCGTACGCGCAGGGCTTCAACCAGATCCAGGCCGGCGCGACGGAGTACGGCTGGGACATCGACCTCGGCAAGGTCGCCTCGATCTGGCGCGGCGGCTGCATCATCCGCGCGAAGTTCCTCAACGACATCACCTCGGCCTACGCCGACGAGCCGCAGCTGCCGACGCTGCTGACGTCGGGCGGCTTCCGCAAGGCCGTGGAGGACGCGCAGGACTCGTGGCGTTCGGTGATCTCGACGGCCGTCCGGCTGGGCATCCCGACGCCGGGCTTCTCGACGGCGCTGGCGTACTACGACGGCCTGCGGGCCGACCGGTTGCCGGCCGCGCTCGTCCAGGGTCAGCGTGACTTCTTCGGAGCGCACACCTACCGCCGCGTCGACCGCGACGGTTCGTTCCACACGGCCTGGGCCGCCGACGGCCGCCCGGAGTCCGAAGCCTGAGCCGGTGCTGCTCTGATCGGGAAAACCCCCTGGTCCTTCCCGATCAGAGCAGCGTCACCAGCACCACCGCGAGAAGCGCGGCGAACAGAAGGAGTCTCACTGCCCTCGGGCGGCGAGGATCTCCGCCAGCACCTCCACGATCTTCGCCTCGGCCTTGTCCTTCTTGATGCCCAGGCCGTCGAGCACCTCGAAGCCGGTGCCCTCCCGCTGTTCGAGCAGCGCCAGCAGCATGTGCTCGGTGCCGATGTAGTTGTGCCCGAGCCGCAGTCCCTCGCGCATGGTCAGCTCGAGCGCCTTCTTCCCCGCCGCGCTGAACGGCACCGGGTTCGGCGCCGGCTCGACTCGCTCGGGCAGCCGCGCTTCGGCGGCTTCGCGGACGGCGTCGAGCCGGACACCCTGGGCGAGGATCGCCCCGGCCGCGAGCGCCGCGGGTTCGGTGAGCAGGCCCAGCACGATGTGCACGGTGTCGATCTCGGGGCTGCCGTGGTCCACGGCCGCCTTCTGGGCCTCGACGACGACGTGCCGCGCGCGGTCGGTGTAGCGGCCGTAGACGCGCTCGATGCTGCCGCTCGGATCGCCACCGGGATCGACCTTCGGCACGAACCGCTTCTGCGCGGCCTGTTTCGTGACGCCCATGCTGGAGCCGATCTCGGTCCAGGACGCCCCGGACCGCCGGGCCTGATCCACGAAGTGGCCGATGAGGTGGTCGGCGACCTCGCCGAGGTGCTGTCCGACGTAAACCGCGTCGGTCAGCTGGGCGAGGGCGTCCGTCTCGTTGTTGCTCTTGATGGCGCTGATGAGGTCGTCGAGCTTGATGTTGGTCGGTAAGGTCATGCCGTCAACTGTAGGTTGACGATCCCCCGTCGTCAACCTCGGGTTGACGCTGCCTTCAGGTGCGCTTTCAAGTCGAACTCGCTCACCTCGAGATCGGCGTACGCCGGGTGCGGGTCCGCGGTGAAGAGGCGTCGCGCGGCGATGTGGTCGGCCGGCTTGTTCACCGACTCGACCGCGATGAGGACGTCGTCGCGGAAGGACAGCACCGAGAACTTGCCCGCGGCCTGGTCGCCCGCGACCACCGTCCGGTCGGCACCCGACAGGATCCCGGCGATCTGCAGCTTCGCGCCGGACTGGTCGGTCCAGAACCACGGCAGGCTCGCGTACGGCTCGGGCGCGCCGGTGATCGCCGCCGCGACGCACCGGGCCTGGTCGACGGCGTTCTGCACGGACTCCAGCCGGGTCGCGGCGCCGGCCTGCACGCACGGGAAGTTCGCGCAGTCGCCGATCGCGAAGATCTTTTCGTCGGCCGTCCGCAGGTGCGCGTCGACGACCACGCCGTTGTCCACCTCGAGCCCGGCCTCCTCGGCGAGCGTCGTCTCCGGCACGACGCCGACGGCGATGACGACCAGGTCGGCGGGCAGCCGGCGGCCGTCGGACAGCTCGACATCGCGCACCCGTTCGTCGCCGTGCAGCGCCGAGACGCCTTGGCCGAGCAGGACCGTGTGCCCGGCTTCCCGGTGCAGCGCGGCGAAGTAGGCGGAGATCTCCGGCGTCGCGACGCGGTTGAGGAGCCGCTCCTGGGCCTCGACGACCGTCACGGGACGCCCGGCGTGCGACGCGAACTCCAGCCCGATGAACCCACCGCCGACCACGACGACGTTTTCGGCACCGGTGAGCGACGCGCGCAGGCGGTCGGCGTCGTCGCGGGTGCGCAGGGTCAGCACGCCCGGCAGGTCCGCGCCGGGGACGGGCAGCGTCCGGTTGCGCGCGCCGGTGGCCAGGATCAGGTGGTCGTACGCCAGCTCGGTGCCGTCTTCGAGGCGCACCTTTGCCGCTTCGCGGTCGATCTCCGCGACGCGGCCCGCCACCAGCTCGATGTCCTTCTCGGCGAAGAAGTCCTCGCCGCGCAGGTGCAGTTGCTCGATCCCGGCGGTCCCGGCCAGGTAGGCCTTCGACAGCGGCGGCCGCTGGTAAGGCACCCCCGGCTCGTCCCCGACCAGCACGACCCGGCCGTCGAAGCCGCGGTCCCGCAGCGACGCCACCGCCTGGAACCCGCTCTGACCCGCCCCGACGACGACCACCGTGTTCTGCGCACCCATGCCCGCCATCCGATCACAAGAGGCTTAAGCCGTCGAGGAATCCCCCGGGGAGCGCAGCGTCCGCGGGGCCCCGAGCACGCGGGAGATCCCGCGCGCGGCCGCCCGCACGGCCGGGACCAGCGTCCGCGGGTCCGTCCCTTCGGCCGGGACGACCACCGAGATCGCCGCGACGACCTCGTCCGTCGAGTCGCGGACCGGCGCCGCGACCGAGAGGGAGATGAGCTCGATCTGGCCGTCGCTGATCGCGTAGCCGTCGCGGCGGACGTCGGCCAGCACCCGCCGCAGCTGCGACGACGAGCCGATCGTCTTAGGCGTGAACGTCTTGAGCGGGCCGCCGAGGACTTCCTCTTGCACCTCGGCCGGCGAGTGCGCGAGCAGCACCTGGCCGACACCGGTGGCGTGCGCGGGCAGCCGGCCGCCGACGCGCGTCAGGACGTTGACCGCACCGCGGCCCGAGATGCGCTCGACGTAGACGACCTCCGCGCCGTCGAGCACGGCGAGCTGCACGTTCTGGTGCGTGGCCTCGTAGAGGTCCTCCAGGAACGGCATCGCGCTCTCGCGGAGTTCAGCGCCGTGCGGAGCGAGCGAAGCGACTTCCCACAGCCACAGCCCGACGCGGTAGACGCCCGCTTCGTCGCGCACGAGGGCGCCGCGCCGCGTCAGCTCACCGGCCAGCCGGTGCGTGGTCGACAGCGGCAGGTCGACGCGCCGGCTGAGCTCGGACAGCGTCAGCCGCGGCCGTTCGGCCGTGAAGGCGCCCAGCAGATCGAGGACGCGATCCACGACCGAAGGCGGCCGCCGCGCGCTGTGCCGCACGTCAGAGGTCGTCGTCCGGCAGGAGCGGGCGCATGAACGACCGTCGGTACCGGACCACGCACCCGCTTTCCTCACGGATCTTGTCGGCCTCGATGAAGTCCGGGTCCACGCCGAACAGCGTCCTGTAGCGCTCGTACGCGGCGAAGCTCTCGAAGCTGAACAGCGCCCGGGCTTCGTCGCTCGCCCCTTCCGACGGCAGGAAGTAGCCGTGGTGGATCCCGCCTTCGCGCTGCACCAGCCGCATCCACGCGGCGGCGAAGCGTTCGAAGTCGGTGATCTTCGCGGGGTCGATGACGTAGTCGACGACGCACGTGATCACCGGCCGCCCCAGACGCGGTCGGCCGTCGCCACGATCAGCTCCAGCTTGCGCAGCTGGTCGTCCGACGTGAGGTCGTTGCCCTCCTCGGTCGAGGAGAACCCGCACTGCGGAGAAAGGCAGAGCTGGTCGATGTCGACGTACTGCGACGCCTCCTCGATCCGCCGCACCAGGGCGTCCGCGTCCTCCAGCTCGGGCCGCTTCGTCGTGACCAGGCCGAGGACGACCTTCTTGCCCTTCGGCACGAACCGCAGCGGCTCGAAGCCACCAGAGCGTTCGTCGTCGAACTCCAAGAAGAACCCGTCGACGGCCAGCTCGCCGAACAGCGCCTCGGCGACGAACTCGTAGCTCCCGGACGCGACCCACGACGACCGGAAGTTGCCGCGGCACAGGTGGGTCGTCACCCTGAGGTCGTCGGGGCGGCCGGCCAGCGCCGCGTTCATCGTCGCGATGTTGCGCACGTGCTGGGTGTCCGGGTCGCCGCCCATCCGCGCGACGAGCTCCCGCTGCGCCGGGTCGTTGAGGTACGCCAGGCTCGTGTCGTCCAGCTGCAGGTACCGGCAGCCGAGCCCGTGCACCGCGGAGACCTGCGCCGCGTACGCCGCGCTCAGGTCGGCGAAGAACTCTTCGAGGTCCGGGTAGACGCTTTCGCTCACCGCCGCCCGGCCGCCGCGGTAGTAGACCATGCTCGGCGACGGGATGGTCAGCTTCGGCGTCACGCCGGGGTCCACATGGGACTTCAGGAACTCGAAGTGCGAGGCGAAGATCGGCTCGTCGAGCCGCACCTTGCCGTCGACCTGCAGGCCCGGCGGGCTGAACTCGAGGTCGCCCGCCAGGTTGTGGAACTTGACGTGCAGCCGCTGGTCGCTCTTGGAGATGCCGCCGAGCGCGTAGATGAAGTCCATGTGCCACGACGCGCGCCGGAACTCGCCGTCGGTCGCCGAGGCGAGCCCGGCGACCCGCTGCATCTTGATGACGTCGCGGATCGTGTCGTCCTCGACCGCGCGGAGCTGCTCCGCGTTGATCTCACCGCTTTCACGCCGCCGTCGCGCGTCGCGCAGCACCGGGGGCCGCAGGAGGCTCCCGACGTGATCGGCGCGAAACGGCGGGCCCACCTGGGAAATACCGCCCGAAGTCATGCACCGATGGTCACACATTCCCGGCCGTCGCGCCGCCCCCTGAAACAAGATCATGACGCCGGGTTCTTGCTACCGTCACGCGCACCGCGTTCGCTGTAGCGCGGCTGCGCCGTCGAACCAGGGGGCTTGATCATGACGAAACCCGCGGTCCACCCCGTCGACCAGGGCCTGCCGGCCGGACGGCTGGCACTGCTCGGCCTGCAGCACATGTCGATCATGTACGCGGGCGCGGTCGCCGTGCCGCTGATCGTCGGCAGCGCGTTGAAACTGGACGCGGCGACGATCGGGCTGTTGGTCAACGCCGACCTGCTCGTCGCGGGCATCGCGACGCTGATCCAGTCGATCGGCATCGGGAAGATCCTCGGCATCCGGCTGCCGGTGGTCGCGGGCGCGACGTTCAGCGTCGTCAACCCGATGATCCTGATCGCGTCCCAGTACGGCCTGCCCGCGGTCTACGGCGCGATGCTGGCATCCGGCGTCTTCGGGCTGCTCATCGCCAGGCCGTTCGCGAAGCTGATCCGCTTCTTCCCGCCGCTGGTCACCGGGACGCTGCTGCTCGTCATCGGCGTCTCGCTGCTCGGCCCGGGCGCGGGGCTGATCGCGGGCAACGACCCGACCGCACCGGACTACGCGGCCCTGTCGCACATCCTGCTCGCGTTCGGCGTGCTCGCGCTGCTGGTGCTGTTCACGCGGGTGCTGCGCGGGTTCGCCAACCAGATCGGGCCGCTGCTCGCCCTGGCGATCGGCCTGGTGGTCGCGATCCCGATGGGGCTCGTGCACTGGGACGGGCTCGGCGCGGCGAGCTGGTTCGGGCTCGCGTCGCCGTTCCACTTCGGCGCGCCGACGTTCCCGATCGCCGCGGTCCTCTCGATGTGCGTGGTCATGCTGGTGACGTTCACCGAGTCGACCGCGGACATGATCGCCGTCGGGGAGATCACCGGGCGCCCGCCGACCGACTCCGACCTCGCGCGCGGCCTGGCCACCGACGGCTTCTCGGCCGTGCTCGGCGGCGTGCTGAACTCCTTCCCCGACACGGCGTTCGCGCAGAACGTCGGGCTGGTGCGGATGACCGGCGTGCGCAGCCGCTGGGTGGTCGCGGTGACCGGCGGGATCCTGGTGCTGATGGGCCTGGTCCCGAAGATCGGCGCGTTCATCGCGGCGATCCCGCAGCCGGTGGTCGGCGGGGTCGCGGTGGTGATGTTCGCGATGGTCGCCGCGGTCGGCGCGCAGAACCTCAAGAAGGTCGAGTTTTCGGGCAACCACAACACTTTCATCGTCGCGGTCGCGCTCGGCGTCGGCCTCCTGCCGGCGTTCGCGCCGAAGATCTTCCAGCACTTCCCGGGATGGCTGCAGACGATCTGCGGCAGCTCGATCACGGTGGCGGCGGTGCTGGCGTTCGCGCTGAACCTGCTGTTCAACCACCTCGGCCGGCGTCCGGAGCCGGACCTGCTCGAAGCGCCGTGAGCAGCCGTTCGACAAGCTTGCCGCCGGTGCCCGCTTCGACCGGGCGCCGGAACAGCACCCGCAGGTAGAGCGGGGCCAGGACGAAGTCGAGGATTTCGTCGACCGTCGGCACGTCCTCACCACGCGCCGCGGCCCTGTCGAGCGTCGCCTGCAGGTCTTCGCCGCGTGCCTTGAGGTACTCGAGCGGTTGCTTGTCCGGCCCCAGGGTGGCGACGAGCGCGCGCAGCAGGATCTGGCCGCGCGGGTCGCACATCGCGTGTTCGACCCCCTCGGCCCAGCCGAGCAGGTCGCCGCGCAGCGTGCCGGTGTCCGGGATCGGCGACGTCGCGCGCAGGCGCGTCACGGCGGCGTCGAGCAGCAGCTGCTCGCGGCTGCCCCAGCGCCGGTAGACGCTCGTCGGGTTCACGCCCGCCCGCTCGGCGATCTTCGGGATCGCCGCGTTGATCTCGCCGATGGCGAGCAGCTCGACGACGGCGTCGTGCACGGCGTCTCGGACGCGGGCGCTGCGGCCGCCGGGTCGGGTCATGGGTTCATCTTAAAGCAAACAAGCTTGCTTTTGTCGTCCGAGTGCGGCTATCTTTAAGGCAAATCGGATGGCTTTAAGGAGACGGCGATGGCCCGCAAGATGACAGTCGAAGAGCGCGAAGAGTTCCTCGCCCGGCCGCAGGTCGGCGTCCTCAGCGTGACGGCCGAAACCGGCCGGGCACCGCTGACCACGCCGATCTGGTACCGCTACGAGCCGGGCGGCGATGTCGTCGTGATGACCTCGCCCGGCCTGCGCAAGACCCGGCTGATCGAGGCGGCCGGCCGCTTCTCGCTGTGCGTCCAGCAGCAGGACGGCGTCTACAAGTACGTCTCGGTCGAGGGTCCGGTGGTGGAGTCGTGGCCGATGACGAAGGACCAGCGCCACGAGATGGCGGCCCGCTACCTGCCCCCGGGCGTCAGCGAGGCGTACACCGACGCGACCGACGACACCCACGGGAGCAACATCGCGATCGTGATGCGCCCGGAGCGGTGGAACACCTCGGACTTCAGCGACCTCGCGGAGAAACTGGCCTGATCACCAGCAGATGACGAGCAGGCACGTCGTCGTCTTGGTCGGCGTCGGCGTGTGGGCCGGCGGCTGACCACCCGCCGGCGTCGTGGTCGGGGTGACCGAGCCGCCGGGGTTCGTCGACGAGGTGGTCGGCGTCGTGGAGTCCGCGCTGGTTTCGGTGGTCGGGTCGGTGCCCGGCACTTCGGTGACGGTCTCGCGGGGGACGCCCACGCCGGGGACGACGTCGCCGCCACCGGTACCGCCCTCCGGCGGGGAGTCCGTGGCCTGGCCGGCGCCACCCAGCCCGGTGGTGCGCTGGGGGAACGGGATGACCTGGATCTGGTCGACCGGGGACGCGTCCGGGGTGCCCTTGCCGCCGAGGCCGACCAGCACCGCCGCGGCCCCGCAGCCGATGACGACGGCGAGCATCACCGCCAGCACGCGCCACCGCGACTGGCCCGGTGCCGAACGGTCGCCCCAGCCCTCGCGCACGAGCAGCTCGGCGACCGATACCTCGTCGTTCACCCCGACAGACCTTTCCGGAAGGCCTTTCGGCCGACGTCGTGGCCGTATTTTTACCGCACAAGCCCCCCAAAAGGGTGAGTTTTCGGCAAAAATTCGTCACGTAACGTTCAGTTTGACCGTGAGTGACATTCCACAGCGGATTCACAGCTGCGGTTCGGGAGACTCCCAGCATGACGGGCGATGCTCGAACCATGCTGCTGAAAGCCGATCGGCCGGTCCCCCGGATCGCCGTTCCGCGTCGCGGCCTGACGGCGTTCGGCAAGATCATCCCCACTCCGAAGGTGACCCCCTTCACGTTCGGTTACCTCGTGCTCCTGCTCGGCACGACGCTGCTGCTCAGGTTCGCCGACCCGGTGCTGACCGACCGGCTGCTCCAGCTGTCCAGCACCGACGCCCACAACCTGTGGCGACGGCCGCTGACCTCGCTGCTGACCAGCGCGATCTGGCTGTCCGACGAAGGCTGGGTCGTCTACGTCGTGATCTTCGCGATCGCCGTCGCGCCGCTGGAACGCCGGTTCGGCGCCCGCCGCGCGGCGACCGTGTTCTTCTCCGGTCACGTGCTGGCCACGCTCGTCACCGAGCTGCCGGTGATGGCCCTGATCAGCACCCACGTCCTGCCGAACTCGGCCGGGCACTGGCTCGACATCGGCGTCAGCTACGGCTTCTTCACGACGGCCGGCGCGCTCGTCTTCCTGCTCCGCGGCCGCGCGCGCCTGGCCGCGCTGGCCGCCGTGGAAGCGTTCATCGCGGTGATCTGGCTCGCCGACGACCCGGCGAGCCTCGACTCGGTCGTCACGCTGCTCGGCCACGCCGTCGCCGCGCACTTCGGGCTGCTGTTCTGGGGGCCGCGGCTGCGCGGCCCAGCCGCAGGCAGGGCCCGGATTCCGGCGGGTAGGCAGGGGCCGGAGTCGGTGGTGTAATCGACCGAGCCACACGCCGACTGCCAGGGGGACGACGCTCATGGAGGCAGGCTCCCTCGCCGCACTGGTCGAGCTGAGTCCGGACGCGATCTGCGTCCACGAGCACGGCGTCCTGACCTATGCCAACCGCGCGGCCCTCGAGACGTTCGCCGCGCGGTCCGCGGCCGAGGTCGTCGGCCGCCGGTTCACCGACTTCGTCGCCGAGGAGTCGCGCGCCGCCGTCGTGGAGAAGCTCGCGTTGCTCACCGAGCCGGGTCAGGCCAGCGAGCCGGTCGAAGCCCTGATGTCCCGGCTGGACGGGAGCAAGTTCGCCGTCGAGACGGTGTCCGTGCGCCTCGACGGGCCCGCCTACCAGGTCGTCATGCGGGACATCACGGCGAAGAAAGCGGCCGCGGACGCCCTCCGCTACCAGGCGGCGCTCGTGTCCCACGTCAGCGACGCGTTGATCGCGACCACCGGCGAAGGCGTCGTGACCAGCTGGAACCCGGCCGCCGAAGCGGTGTACGGCTGGACCGCGGCCGAAGCCGTCGGACGGCGGGCGAGCGAGCTGGTCGGCGCGCCGCTCGACCTGCGCGGCGGCGGGATCACCGAAGCGCTGCACCGGCGGCGGGACGGCGCCCCCTTGGCGGTCCGCGTTTCGGCAGCTGAGATGAACGACGGGTACGTGCTCGTCTGCGCGGACGAAACCGCGCGGCGGCGGGCCGAGCAGAACTACCGCACGGTCGTCACCTCCCTGGACGAAGGTGTGCTGGTGATGGGCCCGGGCGGGCTCATCGAGGCGGCGAACCCGGCGGCCTGCCGGATCCTCGGCGTCGCCGAAGCCGAGCTGATCGGCGTCCCGTGCCACACGCTCGTGCTGTTCACCGAGTCCGGGCACTGGATCCCGCCGGACGAGACGCCGTCCGTGCAGACCCGGCGGACCGGCGTCACGCACAACGGCCTGGTCGTGCGGCTGCGCCGGCCCGACGGCCGCGACGTCTGGGTGTCGCTGACCTCGCGGCTGCTCAACCCCGACGACCCCACGGCGAGGGCCGTCGTCACGTCGTTCACCGACATCACCGAGACCCGCGCGATCAGCGCGCGCCTCGCGCACGACGCGACCCACGACCCGCTCACCCGCCTCGCGAACCGGACCCTGGTGCTCGACCGGCTCGACGGCGGCGGCCGCGGCGCGGTCACCGTGCTGTTCCTCGACCTGGACAAGTTCAAGGTCATCAACGACTCGCTCGGGCACTCGGTCGGCGACCAGGTGCTGCGGATCGTCGGCGAGCGCCTGCGCCGCTGCTCCGGCCGCGACGACCTGGTGGGCAGGCTCGGCGGCGACGAGTTCGTCGTCGTCACCGGCGAGGTCACCGAACCCGGCGAGGTCCGCGCGCTGGCCGAGCACCTGCGGGCCGCGCTGGCCGAACCGATCGGCGTGCTTGGCCGGCAGCTGCACCTCGACGCCAGCATCGGCGTCGTGCTCGTCGGCAGCGCCGACCGTCGAAGCGCCGAGGACCTGCTGCGCGACGCCGACGTCGCGATGTACCAGGCCAAGACGCTCGGCCGGGGGCGGCACCACTTCTTCGACGTCGGCCTGCGCGAGCGGATGCAGCGGCGGCTGCGGATGGAGCAGGACCTGCGCGACGCGGTGCACGACGGTCAGCTCTGGCCCGCGTACCAGCCGGTCGTCGACCTGAAGACCGGCGAAATGGTCGCGGTCGAGGCGTTGCTGCGCTGGACGCACCCCCGCCACGGCGCGATCTCGCCGGTGGAGTTCATCCCGCTCGCCGAAGAGAGCGACCTGATCAACGTGATCGGCAAGGAGATGCTCCGCGCGACGACGCGCGAGCTCGCCACCCGCCGCCGTGACCAAGGTCTGGACCTGACGCTGAAGGTCAACCTGTCGACCCGCCAGCTCGACGACCCGCACCTGGTGCCCGCCGTGCAGGACGCGCTGGCCAACACCGGGCTGCCGGCCGGCGCGCTCTGCCTGGAAGTCACCGAGAGCGCGTTGATGCGCGACCAGGAAGCGGCCGCCGAAGTACTGGCTTCCCTGCGGTCACTGGGTGTCCTGCTGGCGATCGACGACTTCGGCACCGGGTATTCGTCGCTCGCGCAGCTGCGCCGGCTGACGCTGGACACGCTCAAGATCGACCGCTCGTTCATCACCGGCATCGCCGAATCCCGCGACGCGGCGGCGATCGTCACGAGCATCATCGCGATGGCCCACGCCGTCGACCTGACGGTGATCGCCGAGGGCGTCGAGACCGCGGAGCAGGTGGAGCTGCTCCGCGCGTTGGACTGCGACCAGGCCCAGGGCTACCACCTGGGCCGGCCGGTGCCGGCGGCCGAGCTGTTCGGTCAGTAAAGGGTTTTGAGCCGGTCGAGCTCGTCCGCGGTCAGCTCGATCCCGAGGTCCTTGAGGGTGGCGTCGAGCTCCTCCGGCGCGACGGTGGTGGTTTCGCTGGTGCCGTCGGGCTTTTCGACGGTCAGCTCGCGGCCCAGCAGCTTCCGGCTGACGCCCGGCTCGAGCGTCATGATCACCAGCCGTCCGGTGAACGGCGACTTCGGGTGCGTCGAGGTGTAGTGGTGGTAGACCTCGTAGTCGATGGGGTGCATGCCGTCGAGCCGGAAGTCGAGCAGGTCCTCGTCGCCCTTGCTCAGCGTCCACCAGCCGTTCTTTTCGGTCAGCCGGTGCGGCCAGCCGGCCTGGTCGGTTTCCTGGCCGTCGACGAGCGGCATCGGGGCGAGGATCCCGGCCCCGAACCCGACGTCGGCGTGGAAGCGTTTTCCCTCGATCTCGGCGACGAGCGTCATGTGGGTGTACGGCCCCGGCCGCCGCGGCTGGACGCGCGCGGCGAGCCGGTGGACGGTGTAGCCGAGCTGTTCGAGGACGGCGGCGAAGAGGCCACTCTGTTCGTAGCAGTAGCCGCCCCGCCGCCGTCCGACGAGCTTCGCGCTCACGACGTCGAGCGAAATCCCTTGGTGCTGCCCGAGAACGACGTCGACGTTCTCGAAGGGGATGGCCCGGACGTGCGCGCGCACGAGCTCTCCGAGCGCTTCTTCGGACGGCGGCCGTCGTCGTTGCCCGACCCTGGTCAGGTAGGCGTCCAGGTCGACGGCGTCGGAGCCCCACTCGCTGGTCATGGCTTCAGCGTGCACCCTCGACCTCGCTGGAGGTCAACCTTCGTGCACGATCTTCCGCACCTCGACGGCGGCGTACTGCGCATCGGGAATCATCGCGGCCAGCTCGACAGCGCGCGCTTCGGTTGCGACGTCGACGACGTAGTAGCCACAGAGGAAGGCCTCCGACTCGACGAAGGCGCCGTCGCCGACGTCGGTCGCGCCGTCCTTGACGCGAACGGTCTTGGTTTCGGCCGGTTCGGCGAGCGCCTTGGTCTCGACCATTTCGCCGGTGCCGGTGACGAGCTTGATGAAGTCGCCGTGGCCTTCGTAGACGCCGTTCTTCTGGTCGTCGGTGAGGGTGGCCCAGAGGGTCGGGTTCATGTGGAGGGTAAGGAGGTATCGCACGTCGGCTCCCCGCTGTGGGCGGCGGCCCCGGGTGGGCTGCCTTTCGCCGGGTGGTCGGCGCCGGGTGCGCGGTCCGGACACGGCGTCGCGCGGTTCACTCGTTCGGCCTAGCGGCGGCGTGGAACCAGAGCGGTGCTTGACCGTTCAGCTGAGACTGACAAGCACATACCGCTCATCTTCGATCGGACCGCCCCACAGAGAGGGGTCGTCCAGCAGCGTCACCGTGGCGTCCTCTCGACGAGCACGCACGAGTCGTTCGCACTCGTCCGCCGAGATCCCTGCCCCGGTGAACCAGCGACCTTCGACGAGCACCAGACGACCACCCGGCTTCAGGAGACGCACCCAGTTGCTCAGAGCGGCGGCCGGATCGGGCATCGCCCACAGCACGTGCCGCGCGAGGACGACATCAAACGTGCCGGGCGAGCACGGGGGGTTGGCGGCGTCGCCCTCGCGAAGCCCGACGCTCACCCCTGCCGCTTCGGCCTTCTCCTCGGCTACGGCGAGCATCCGGCCGGACAGATCCACGCCGTCCACGGCGTACCCGGCCTGGGCCAGCAGGACGGCGAGACTGCCCGTCCCGCAACCGAGGTCGACCACCGTGGCGGGAGCCGTCGGCATCAGCGGCAGAAGAAGATCGGACCACGCTGCCCGCACCGACGGGTCTCTCAGGCCATGATCCGGCTGCTCGTCGAACGATGCCGCCTCGGCATCCCAGATCTCTTTCATACGCTCCGCCACACCAGCATCCTTGGCAGCCAACCAAGGTCAACAGCGGCCACGGCCAAGATCGGCCCGGATACGAGAAAACCGCCCTGACCTGAGTCAGAGCGGTCTCGTGAGCGGTGGCCAGGGCCGGGGTCGAACCGGCGACCTTCCGCTTTTCAGGCGGACGCTCGTACCAACTGAGCTACCTGGCCGGGAACGCCGGCAAGGAGCCGAACGATCTTGCGACCCTGACGGGACTCGAACCCGCGACCTTCGCCGTGACAGGGCGACGCGCTAACCAACTGCGCCACAGGGCCTTGCACTTGCTTCTACTACAGTACTGCGTACTCCCAACGGGATTCGAACCCGCGTTGCCGCCTTGAAAGGGCGGAGTCCTAGGCCGCTGGACGATGGGAGCCCGGTCGGTTTCGGGTGACCGACCGACCGCGCTCTCAGGTCCCCCCGGGAGCGATTACAAGCATAGGGCACGCCACCACCGCTTTGCACGGGGGTTCCCTTAAGCCCCCGGCGAAGCCGCGACCTGCGCAAACAGCTCAGCCAAGCGACTTTCGAGCTCGGCCAGCTCCGCCGACGTCAGCGCCGATGCCAAAAGCTCGTCGACGCGAACGTCCGTCAGGGACTCCGCTCGCTCCCACCGGTCGCGCAGATCCGGCTTCCGCGCGGCCGCCGCCACCAGCTCGTCGGCCGCCTCCGCCGGCCACGCCGTGCGCAGCAACCGCTCGCGGCCACCCTCCGGGTCCGCGATCACCGCCTCCGGCACCGACAGGCCCATCGCCCGCAGCGCCGCGAAGTGCAGGCCGCCGCGCAGCTCGCGGAAGACCATCAACGCGAACCCGAGCCGTTCGACGTCTTCGGTGGGACGCGAAGCGTTCTTCCAACCGGCGAACAGCGCCAGCCCGCTCGCGTCCGACGCGTCGATGACGCGGAACAGCAGCTCCGCCAGACGGCCGGGCTCAGATACGGCCGAAAGGTTGACGCGCGACCAGCGAGCCGATGACTCCGCGTAGGCGCGGACGGACGCGGGTGCGTCCAAGGCCGCCGTCGCCGTCGGCAGGACGAACTCGAACAGCCAGTGCGGAAAGATCCCGAACAGCTCCGCGGCCACCTTCGGCGGGACGTCCCCGAGGACCGCCGAGCGCCCCCGCACGTAGAGCGAACGCGGCGGCAGCCCGGCCTCCGCCTCGACCGCCGCCAGCTCCGGCGACGTCATGAACCTGCCGCCCAGCACCTGGACCACCGGCCGGATCCGGTTCGCCGGTCCCACCGCACCTTCGGTCGTCGTCATGTCCGTCCCCTTTCGACCCGGCAAACGTAACACTGTTACAAAACCCGCGTCAAGGAAGCCGGACGACCTTGCGAATCACTCACCGGAAACGGCGACAACCAGCACGAACATCACCGGACAGGCCCAGCGAACCCCCGCCAGGCCCCCGGCCCCCGCAACCTCAGCGCTGAACCGGCGCCTGCCCGCCCTCGTCCAGATCCAAGCCCAGCATCTCCAGCAGCTGCACGCAGTCCTCGACACCCAGCGCACCATTCGCCACCGCCAGCCGAGCCCGCCGGACCTGATCATCCGACACCCGCTGCGCATCCGCGGCCCCACTCCGCTGCGCCGGCAACCCCCCGGCGAACGGAGCACTCCCCCCATCGGCACCTTCGTACCGAAGGAGGAACTGCCGCACTTCAACAGACCCGCTCATAGCCCCTCCATACGGCTCACAACAGCTTGGCCGCGAGGCTAACCAGCGTCGGCCGCCACACACAGCCCCCCGGAGAGTGAACCTGAGGCCACGCTCCGCTCAACGCAGCGCAATCAGCACGGAGAGAGAAGGGGACCACCCGAACGACGGTCACCTGGGACGGAAGTGACACCGCACGCGGAAAAATCCCGCTCTCCACTCGCCCAGCGGGGGAACTCGTGCAACAATCGAAGTGCTGACACACCCCCGGTCAGCGCCTGTGGAGATCCCCTCCGACCCCCGCGTTCCTCCCCCTGGCGCGGGGGTCCTCCATTTTCTGGGGTGCTCGGGCTTCGCCCTTCGCCTCCCCCAGTTCATTCCGGCGTATTACCCGGGGGGCCGAGCCCCCCGGACCCCCCACGGTGCCTCTGGTTCGGCTTCCAGCGTGGCTGGTTTTCGCCTCGGGCGCTTTGCGCCCTGGCGATCCCTGCCGCACCTTCCGTGCCCCCTCTTCTCGCGCACACATCTCTTCTGGCGCCGCCCCTCCTGCTCGGGCCCGACCCGCCGCACCATTCACGCGCCCTCTGCGCCCCCGCGCCCGGCTCCTCGTCCCGCCCCTCGACGCGCGAACCCTCCATCGCTATGCCCCGCCCCGCCGGCCCCATTCACGAGCCCTCCGCCGCTGCACCTCCACGCCCGGCTCTTCTCCCCTCGCCGCCACTCACGGAAACTCCGCCTGCCGCCTGCGCGGCGGCCGCCGGCAGCGTGCGCGGGCCTGTCACCTCGGGGGATTCTGCGTTGCCCGCTTGATCGACCCTTTGCGTTAGGCGGTTGTTGCACTCTGTTGTTTAGTGCTGCTCCGAGTGGGTTGCCGCTGGGCCGATTGGGGCGACCGCTTGGCGTGTTGTGGCTCACAGTGGTTTGCGGGGTGAGACCTAACCGTTATCGTGGCTGGCGTGCCTCTTCCCTCCCTTGGCCGCTTGAGCAGCCGGACGAACCTCAAAGCCGCGTCCTCCGGACGCCATCGTGGTGCCGCGAAGCCTGCGGATGATGGTGTTGTCGAGGACAAGGAACTCACCTCCTACCTTGCCGCCCTGGCCCCTGATGCCGACAACGAGAGCACCGGGACCGGTAAGCGGTTCGGGGAAGCTCAGGTCATCCAGCTGCGGATGAGCCTCATCGCCAACCAGCAGCTGAAGGACATCGCCGAAGACCGGGAAATCTCGCCCCAGGCGCTCGCTCAGGAGTGGATCCTCGAGCGGCTCAACTGGGAAGGTCAGGCCTCTTCGCTGCAGGATCAGCGGCAGCAGGCCGGGGATCTCGGCGACTTCGGCGAGCTGACCGACCTCACCGACGAATTCCACTTCCCCGCCGACGCCTTCGACGCGCCGGCCGCCGGACGACGCTGAACGTCCGGACGACGCCGAGCGTCCAGCCCTCTTCATGACGAAGGGCCCCCGGCGCGAACCGGGGGCCCTTCGCTCAGGCCTTAAGACAACGCTAAAGGGCCTGCGAGGCTTGTCTCAGCCGTCGCCCGCCGCATGACTTGTGCACGGAACCAGCGGTCTGTGTACGTGGCGCGGTGGACTGACCGGAACAAGCCCCGGTCTCAGATCGCGCGGACCTTCTGGGCCTGCGGGCCCTTCTGTCCCTGGCCGACCTCGAACTCCACTCGCTGGTTCTCCTCGAGGGTGCGGAAACCGCGGCCCTCGATCTCCGAGTAGTGAACGAACACGTCGCCTTCGCCGCCGTCCTGCGCGATGAAGCCGAAGCCCTTCTCCGCGTTGAACCACTTCACAGTGCCTTGCGCCACCGCTGTTCTCCTCGTTACACAGATCCGCTTCGAATGCCACCGAAGCGGCACCCCGACCGTCCCGGGCGGTTCCAACGAGACGAGTCAAGAGCGTGTCGGCTCCATGGCTCGCGTCAGAAGTTCCGCGAGTGTGAAGCCACGAACACGCAAAACGACGGCCTCCCAGCAGACTACCGGGATCTGGCCAAAGTTGAACCCCGTGATCGAGGCGAAAAACGCCGGTCCGGGCCAAGGTCACCGGAACGTCGTAGGGCTCCCGCCACGTTCTGTCGGACCCACCGGTTAGTCTTGCGCAGCACAGCGACACCGTGATCACCGGATACGGCTCGGAGTCACTCGTGCCCCCTCTGTTAAGCAGCGTCGGCAAGCGGTTGTGACCTTCGTCACGTCAGTCTTGCTCAACGTCGCAGGTCCGCGAGACGTCTCGAAGAGGGGAAGCACCAAAGGGGCAAAGGGGAATGGGTTGACGGTGAGGACTTCCACACGGCGCCGGGGCGCTGCTGTGGCACTGGGCTTGGTCGCCGCTCTCACGCTGGGGGCGTGCAGCAGTGAACCGACGGTGTCGGCGAGCGGGACTTCGGGCGGGGGCCCGACTTCCGCGCCGGCGCCCACCGCGCAGCCGGCGAAGCTGACCGTGACGCCGGCCGGCGGCGCGCAGGACGTGCCGCCCGGGGAACCGGTCGGCGTGCAGGTCGACAGCGGCACGATCGTCTCGGTCACGCTGACGAACCCGGACGGCAAGCAGGTCCAGGGGCAGACGTCGGCGGACAAGAAGACTTGGAACACCACCGAACAGCTCGGCTACGGCAAGACCTACACCTGGTCCGGCCAGGCGCAGGGCGCCGACGGCAAGAACGTGGCGATCGGCGGCGCCTTCACCACGGTGAAGCCGAAGCGCCAGACGTCGGCCAGCCTGAACGTCGGCGACGGGCAGACGTACGGCATCGCGATGCCGATCGCGCTGTCCTTCCCGAGCCGCGTCACCGACAAGGCTTCCGTCGAGAAGGCGCTGTCGGTCGAGACCACGCCGAAGACCGAAGGCTCGTGGGGCTGGACGGACGGCGACACCTCGGTGCACTGGCGGCCCAAGGAGTACTACAAGCCGGGCACCACGGTGAAGGTCAACGCCAAGATCTACGGCGTCAAGATCGGTGAAGGCACCTACGGCAAGCAGGACGTGTCGGCGAGCTTCACCATCGGCCGCTCGCAGATCGTCAAGGGCAACACCACGCAGCACACGATGCAGGTGATCCGCGACGGCCAGCAGATCGCCGACTACCCGGTGAGCTACGGCCTCGACTCCGACCCGGGCCGCGTCACCCACAGCGGCGTGCACGTCGTGATGGGCAAGCAGTCCACGTACGCGATGAGCAACCCGAAGTACCACTACGAGAACGTCGTGGTGCCGTGGGCGGTCCGGATCTCCAACAACGGCGAGTTCATCCACGGCCTCGCGGCGTCGGTCTGGGCGCAGGGCAAGAAGAACATCTCGCACGGCTGCCTGAACCTCTCGCCCGCGCGGGCCAAGGAGTACTACGACGGCGTGCTCACCGGTGACCCGGTCGAGATCACCGGCAGCACGCAGACGCTGAGCGCCAAGGACGGCGACTACAGCGACTGGACGTACGACTGGGCGGGCTGGCAGAAGCTGTCGGCGCTGGCCGGCTGAGACCTTTCACGGAACACCGGGCGGCCGGGAAGTCCCTCGCGGGCTTCCCGGCCGTTCGCGTTTCGCGGGCCACCGAACCCCTCGGCGAACGTCCTGGGGATCAGCGGGAAATTCGATGCAACCCCGGTGATCACCCACCGCATGACTAAGGGCAGAGGCGCGCCGATCCCGGCCGCGCCCGCGAGAAGAGGAGCTGTCTTGCGTATCCGTATCGCCCTTTCCCTCGGCGCTCTCGTGCTCGCCGGTGGTGCCCTGACCGGTGGCATCGCGCTGGCTTCGGAGGCGCAGCCGCCGGCACCGACCACGACCGCCCGGCCCACCGAGCCGCCGTCCGCCGTCCCGACCACCAGCCGCAAGCCGACCAAGGCGCCGACCGCCGTGCCCGCGCCGCCGCGTGAGGCGACGAAGGCACCTTCCGCGCGCCCGCAGCGCGTCCCCGTGGCCGTGCCCGCCGGGCCGACCGGCGACCTGCACCTGCCGGCCATCGGGGTGACCCGGTAGCTCGGTGATCTCCCGCTCCCGTCCGTCGACCGGGCCGAGCTCGCCGTGGGACGGCGAGTTCGCCCGGTACTTCGGCGAGCGCGCGCACAGCCTGCGGTCCACGGCCTTCCTGCTCTGCGGTGACTGGCACCAGGCCGAGGACCTCACGCAGGCCGCGCTGCTCAAGCTCTACCTCGCCTGGCCGAGGCTGTCGCGCCACGACGCCTTGGACGCCTACGCCCGGAAGGTCGTGCTGCGCACGTTCCTCGCCGAGCACCGGCGCAGCAGGTGGAAACGGGAGCGGCTCACCGACGCACCACCGGAGCTCCCGGCCGAGAACGCCGGGAGCGAGCAGGACATGCTGGTCCGGCAGGCTTTGGCCGTACTGGCTCCCAAGCAGCGCGCCGTGCTGGTGCTGCGGTACTTCGAGGACCTGAGCGTCGAGGAGACGGCGCAGGCCCTCGGCTGCAGCACCGGCACGGTGAAGAGCCAGGCCTCCCGGGGCCTGGCGACGCTGCGCAACCGGCTCGGCCCGCACTACGCGCTGACCTTCAGCGCGACCACGGAGGGGAGGTGACGAACATGGACCCCGAAGACGACGTCCGCGCGTTCCTGACCGGCGCGGCCGGCGGCACGCAGCCGCCGATGCGCCTCGAAGCCACCGACGTGATCGAGCGCGGCGGCCGGGTCCGGCGACGACGCAAGCGCTGGGCGGTCGCCGGCACCTCGACGGCGACGGCGGTGATCCTCGCGGTGGCCGGTTTCCTGGCCGGTCACCGCGCCGGGCCGCCGGACCCCGTGCAGCCGGCCGACCCGGGGCTCTCCACGATCGGCACCACCACCCCCAGCTCGCCGTCACCCGCCGAGGTTCCGGCGACCTCGATCGCGCCGCCGGAGGCCCAGCCGGGCCGGACGCCGCCGCGCTCGTCGAAGACGACCGTGCCGACGCCGTCCACCCGGAAGGCCGAACGGCCGACGTCACCGCCCTCGGCGAACCCGACCGAGACGAGCCAGAAAGCACCCGTCGCGACCACGACGCGTTAGACGTTTCCGCAGGTCAGTGACGTGGCGCAGATCACCGCCTCGATGTGGGTTTCCGACGAAATACCCGGGCGTCCCGTGGCGATATGCCGTGTGGTGTTCCGAACGGACACTGGAAACTGCTCAGCCGGACGCTCTGCCGCCGGCCCGAGAACCCGAGGAGGAAGCACATGGTGCTCGCCGCGCTCATCGTCGAAACCGGAATCGCTGTCGTCATCGCAGGCTCGCTCGCCGCTTGGTCCCGCAAGCGCTTCGCTCCTCGTAGCGACGCCAGCTGACCCACGACGCACGTGTGCCCCGCCCGGTGATCCGGGCGGGGCACACGTGTTTCCGGCGGACGCTCAGCGCTGAGCGCCCGCGGAGGTCAGCTTGCCGCCGCTGTCGGCGGTGTCGATCTGGTCCATCGGGACCTGCGACGTCTCCGGGATCTTGATGATGGGGATGATCGCGATCAGCGCCGCGGCCATCAGGTAGTACGCCGGCCAGTCCTCGTTGCCGGTGCTCTTGATCAACGCCGTCACGATGACACCGCAGGTACCACCGAACAGCGACGTCGAGATGTTGTAGCCGATCGCGAACGAGCCGTAGCGCACCCGCGTCGGGAACATCGCCGGGAACGTCGAGCCGATCACCGCGAGCATCAGCACCAGCAGGAGCGCCACGATCAGGAAGCCGACGAAGAGCCAGAAGATGCTGCCGGACTGCATCAGCTTGAGACTCGGCCAGCTCAGCACCAGGAACCCGATGGCCGCGGTGAGCAGCAGCGGTTTCCGGCCGATCCGGTCGGACAGCGCGCCGAGCGGGATGATGATCGCCATCTGGATGACTTCGACGGCGATGATGATCAACGTCGACGTGTTGTCGTTGATCTTCAGCGTGTCCGTGAAGTACGTCGGCATGGTCGTCAGCAGCAGGTAGTCCGCGACGTTCAGCAGCAGCACGATGCCGATCAGGTTGAGGATCATCCGCCAGTTGCGGACGAAGATCTCCTTCAGCGGCGCCTTGTGCGGCTTCTCGCCCGCGGCTTCCATCCGGCGGAACTCGGGGGTGTCCTCGAGCTTGTTCCGCAGGTAGAGCCCGATCAGGCCGAGCGGCAGCGCGACGAAGAACGGGATCCGCCAGCCCCAGGCGTCCACCTGGTCGGCCGACAGCGAGAGCGTCACCGACAGCACCACGAGGTTGCCGAGCACGTAGCCGCCCAGCGTGCCGAGCTCCAGGAAGCTGCCGAAGAACCCCCGACGCTTCGTCGGTGAGTACTCGGCGATGAACGTCGCCGCTCCGCCGTACTCACCACCGGTCGAGAAGCCCTGGATGATCCGGAGCAGCAGGATCGCGATCGGGGCCGCGATACCCATGCTGTAGCCGCCGGAATACGTCGGCAGGACGCCGACCAGGAACGTGCACCCCGACATCAGCAGGATCGTGACGGCGAGGACCCGCTTGCGGCCGATCTTGTCGCCGAGGGGCCCGAAGAACGCCCCGCCGAACGGCCGCACGATGAACCCGACTGCGAGCAGCGCGAGCGACTTCAGCACGGCGTTCCCCTCACCGGGGAAGAACTGCGTGCCGATGCTCACCGCGATCGCGCCCGAGGTGAAGACGCCGTAGTCGTACCACTCGGTGGCGTTGCCCATCGCGGACGCCCACACGGCGCGTTTTACGGTTCTCTCGTCCGGTGTCGGTTTGCTCGTCGTAGCTGCTTCTTCGCTCATGCCGGCGACGACCTCCTCCGTGCGGTGCCCACTGGGCCGTTCGAGCTCATCAGCCCAGTCTTGCCCGGTAGGACGGGGTCGGCAGCCTGAGCCGTGAATCTTCTACGGTGGGGAACTTTCCGGCTACCGAGAGGTATGCGTTGCCTGCTTACGCCGTGGGTCGCGCGCGCCGGGCGGCTACCCGCGAGTTAACGTCAGCGCATGAGTCGTGTTTCTCAACCCTGGCCGCCGGTGGCGGTGGAGCCGGCCGTCCCGCACCCGAAGGCGCCGGAGCCGGGTACCGAGCTCGGCGTGCACTTCAGCGAGTGCTTCGGCTGCGGCGACGAGGCCGACGCCGGGCTGCACCTGCGCTCGACCGTCGGCGAGGGTCATGTCATCCACTCGCGGTTCACCGTGACCGCGGCGCACCAGGGCGCTCCCGGGCTCGCCCACGGCGGCCTCCTGGCCTGCGCGTTCGACGAGGCGCTCGGGGCGACGGTCGGCAACCTGATGCACCGGCCGGCGGTGACGGGCAAGCTCGAGACGGACTTCCGCCGCCCGGTCCCGGTCGGCACGACGCTGTTCATCGAGGCCCGCCTGGACGGCATCGCGGGCCGCAAGATCTACGTCAGCGCCGACGGCCGCCTCGACGCCGAGGACGGCCCGATCGCGGTCAGCGCGCGGGCGCTGTTCATCGTGGTGGGCTTCGAGCACTTCAGCACGCACGGCGACGCCGGGGCGCTGGAGAAGCTGGCGGCGCAGCACGAGAAGAACCAGCAGCGTCAGCGCGAAGAGCGCGACTGGGACATCAACCCCTGATCAGGTGAGCGTCCGCGGGCGGATGGCGTTCGCCCGGTCGACGAGCTTCACGCGCTCGTCGACCGTGCCCGCCAGCCGCGCCAGCGCGCGGTAGCACCGCTCGAGCCCGAGCCGCAGGTCGCGTTCGTCCAGCGCACACCCCAGCACTCGCGCGCCCGGCGTGGGTTTGCCCTGCTTGAGCCAGTCGTGCGCGGCTTCGAGCACCCCGGCGGACAGCCGCGTCCGACGCTCGAGGTCCAGCCGGAGGCGCTCCAGCCGGGACGACGCGTCCAGCAGGTCGTGCTCGGTCACCGGCGTCTCGCGGCCGTTCGCCTTGGTCGCCGTGGTCTTGATCTTGATCGCCGCGACCTGCGCGTCGACGTAGTGCGTCGAGGACGGCGAGACCGTCTCCAGCACCTCCACCGCGCTGTTGCGCGCGCCCTGCGCGAGGTACACCCGCGCGAGGCCGAACGCCGCGCTGACGTACGTGCGGTCGGTCCGCCAGACCAGCTCGTAGAACCGCGCGGCGGCGAAGTAGTCGCCGACGCCCTCGGCGCTGATCGCCAGCGCGAGCTTCGGCGCGATCTCGCCCGGCAGGTCGTCGTACACGGATTCGAACGCGACCTGCGCGACCCGCGAGCGGCCACCGGCCAGCTCGATCAGGCCGCGGTACCAGTCGATCCGCCAGTCGTGCGGGAAGCCGTTCTTGATCGCCAGGTACTGCCCGGCCTGCAGCTGCCGCTGCGCCTCGGCCAGCTCGCCCAGCTCGATCCTGGCGCGCACGATCCGCAGCCGCACCTCGATCGACTCGCGCGGCGCGCCGGCCAGCGCCTCGATGGCGCCGCGCGGCTCGAGCGCGGTCGTCGTGGCGAGCACGCCCGCCGCCGGGTCGTCCGTGTCGACCTGCGGGATCGGCAGGCCGGCGACGACCTCGTCCGCGCCGGGCAGCGGCACGCTCCGGCCGGCCTCCGGCACCACCAGCTGCACGCCGAACGTGCGGCTCTCCGGGCCGAACACCGTCGACGCGCCGGGCCGCGGCTTGCCGGTGCCGAGCGCCATGATCTCGCGCAGCACGCCGGTCAGCTGGTCGCCCATCTCCTCGGCGGAGAGGAACCGCCGGTCCGGGTCGACGTGCGTCGCGCGCCGCAGGAACCGGTAGTACGAACCGAAGAGCGCGAACAGCGGGACCGTGTCCGGGCCGGGCAGCGTCGTCTTGAACTTGCTGGTGTAGCCGGTGAACTCGAAGCTCAGCACCGCGAGCGTGCGCCCGACGGTGAACAGGTCCGACGCCACCGACGCGCCCTGCTTCGCCAGCTCCGGCGCGCTGTAGCCGGTGGTGAAGAACAGCGGGCTCTCGTAGTCGTCCATCCGCCGGACCGCGCCCAGGTCGATCAGCTTCAGCTGCTCGTTGGTCTGGATCACGTTGTCCGGCTTGAGGTCGCAGTAGAGCAGGTTCTGGCTGTGCAGGTACCCCATGGCGGGCAGGATCTCCAGCCCGTACGCGATGACCTGGCCGATCGGCAGCGGCTCCGGCCGGCGGCTCTCGCGGTGGTGCGCGAGCGCGAGCTGCCGCAGCGACTGGCCGCCGACGTACTCCATGACGATGTAGCCGACGGTCGTCCCGCTGTGGGCGTCCGGGTGCTGCACGAAGTTGTGGATCTTGACGATGTTCGGGTGCTCGACCTCGGCGAGGAACCGCTGCTCGTTGGCCGCGGCCGCCATCGCCGTCTGGTCACCGGTGTCGATCAGTCCTTTGAGGACGACCCAGCGGTCGCTGACGTTGTGGTCCTGTGCCAGGTAGATCCAGCCGAGGCCGCCGTACGCGAGTGCGCCGAGGACTTCGTACTGGCCGCCGACCAGCTCGTTCGGCCGCAGCTTCGGGACGAACGAGAACGGCGCACCGCAGTTGTCGCACTTTCCTTCCGGCGAACCGGGTTTCCCGTCCTTGCCGCGCCCGACCTTCGCGCTGCAGCTGCCGCAGAACCGCTTTTCCTCCGACACCATCGGGTTCGTCAGCACCGCCGACGCGGGGTCGCGCGCGGGCACCGGCGGGACCTCGACCAGCCCGGCGCCGAGCCGGCCGCGGCGCGAGCGCGACGTCCGCGACGACGTCCGCCTGCCGGTGCCGGGGAACGCGCCCGAGCCGGAGCCCGAGCCGCTGCCGGTTCCCGTGCCGGTCCCGGTGTGCCGGCCTTCGCTGGTGCGTTCGGGCAGCACGCTTTCGGTGCCCGGGTCCGGCAGCGGGGCGTCCGGCCCGGTGTCCGGCCGGGGCGCCGGCGGCATGATGCTCTGGGTCTCCGGCGCCGGCGCGGCGAGCACGCTCGTCGGCTGCGGCGCGTTCGGGTCCTGGCGGATCGCCTGCGTCGCGGGCTGCACCACCTGGGTCGCCTGGACCGGCGGCAGGACGGGGTTCATGCTGCCCGGCGGGCGCGTGGGGTCGTCCGCACCCGGGATCGTCCCGCGCACGACCGTCGGCTGGCCGCGCGGCGGCGTCGGCGGGCGGCGGACGGGCGGCTGGTCGCGGCGAGGCGGCTCACCGTCGTCGAGACGGCCCGAGATCGACGGCTCCGGTGTCTCCCACCGCACCGGTGGCGGTGGCTGCCAGCTCGGCGGCGCCACCTGCTGCTGCTCGTCCGGTGCGGCGTGCCGAGGACGGCGCGGCTCCTCCGACACTGCTACCTCCCAGATCCCCGGCGTGCGGGGACCGATCCTGGCCGCGACCGGCTCACTTGTAGTTCGGCTGCGGCGGCGTCGCGGGGCCGAGCGACGGCTCCACCCAGCGGCGGTAGCTGTTCTGCCACGCGTCACTGCCGCGGATCTTGTCCAGCACGGCGTTGACGTACTTGACCATGTCTTCGTTGTCCTTCGGCACGCCGATGCCGTAGTTCTCCTGGGTGAACTGGTCGCCGACCACCTTCAGCGTCGGGTCCTGCGCGGCCATCCCGGCGAGGATCGTGTCGTCGGTGGAGACGGCCTGGACCTGGCCCTGCTGGAGCATCACCAGGCAGTCCGACCAGTTGTCCACCGAGACCGGCACCGGCTTCGAGGGGTCCGTCGCGATCTTCGCCAGCGACGTCGACTTCTTCGCCGCGCACACCCGCTTGCCGCTCAGGTCGGCCAGCTTGGCCACCTTCGACTCCTTCGTGACCAGGATCCGTTGCCCGGACACGTAGTACACCGAAGAGAATTGCACGGACTCCCGGCGCTTGCAGGTGATGCTGTAGGTCCGGACCACGATGTCGACCTGGTGCTGCGTCAGGACGTCTTCACGCTGCGACGACGGGATCGCGCGGAACTGCACGCGTCCCTCCGGCGTGCCGAAGATCGACCGCGCGATCTCGTTGACCATGTCGATGTCGAAACCCTCGAGGTTGCCCGTCGTGGGGTTGCGGAACCCGAAGAGGTAGGTCGTCTGGTCGACGCCGGCGATCAGCTTGCCGCGTTCCTTGATCTTCGCCATGGTCGAGCCGTCGGCGATGTTCGTCCCGTTCGGCGCGAGGCTGACCAGCGGGTTGCAGCTCGTGTCGGTGGCGCCGCCCGCGGTCGAGTCCGGGCCGCCGACGTGCGCGGGCTGCGGCCAGGCCGCGTTGCTCACCGGGGCCGGGTCGACCGGCTTCCCCGGGCTGCCGCAGGCCGCCAGCAGCAGCGCGACGACCGCCAGCGCGCCCGCCCGGACCGTGTTCCCCCGCCTGCTCACCGGTACTCCCTCAGTCGCTCCCGGATCCCCATGGTGACACCCGCCGCGGCGACGACGGCGAGCACCGCCAGGCCGGGCGCGAGCAGCGTCAGCGCGGCCTCGCCACCGTGGGTGTCGTCGAGGAACTCCTGCCGGCCGACGTCGATCGCCGCCTGGAGGCTGTCGTCGAGGCGCCGGAAGGCCGGTGCCGAGCCGTCGGTCTTGTCCTCGAGGACGGCGGCGTCGACGGCTTCCTGGTACGCGCCGGCGTTGTCCTGGTCGCGGACCTGCTTGTGCGCCTTCATCCAGTCGTTCGCGGCCTTCGTCGCGTCGGCGACCTGCCCGGCGCCGGCACCGGCCGCGATCAGGCCGCGGGCTTCGCCGAGCAGGCCGCCCTGGCCGTCCGGGCCGACCAGCTGGGCCGCGTTGGTGCCGAAGTCCTTATCGTACGCAGCGCCGTCGCCGCGGGCGACCAGCGTCAGCGTCTCGTCGGCGCGGGCCTGCAGCGCGGCGATCCGCGCGCGGACGAGGACGTCGACGCGGTGCGAACCGTCGTCCTGGCCGCTGCCGACCAGGCTGCCCTGCACGACCAGCGCGACCGCGCCCCACAGCAGCGACACCACGACGGCGCCGGTCGCGACGACGAGCCCCACGTTGAGCAGCCGGTTGGTGCGCCGGGTCAGGTAGACCTGGGCCGCGATCAGCGCGGCGAGCAGGGCGACGACCAGGATCGTGGCGAGCCACGGGAACCCGGTGGCGCTGTCCTGCTCTTCGACCAGCCGCTCGGTGTCGACGCGGTAGAGGTCCTGCGCGGCGGGCAGAATCTTCGCGCGCATCAGCTCGGACGCCTCGCGCAGGTAGGAAGCGCCGACCGGGTAGCCGAGGCGGTTGTTCGCGCGGGCGGTTTCGACGAGCCCGGTGTAGACCGGCAACGACTGGTTGAGGACGTCGACCGGGCCCGCCGCACCGGCGACGTCGGAAGAGTCGGAAGCGGCCTTCGCGAGCGCGGCGCCGGCTTCGGCGACATCACGCTCGTAGCGCGAGCGCAGCTCGGGCGGCTCGGTGCCGATCGACAGGAACGCGCTCGCCGCGGTCGCGTCGGCGTCCGACAGCGACTTGTAGACCTGCTGCGCGGCGGCGGCGAGCGGCTCGCGGTGGTCGATGACGCCGCTGATCGTGTCGTCGCGGTCCTGCACCGACAGCGTCGCGACCAGCCCGGCGACGAGGGCCAGCAGAACCAGCCCGACGGCGATCACGGTGAGCCGGCCCGGCGTGGTCGCGGCGGACCGGACGATCGCGCGGACACCCTGCCCCGGCAGGTCCAGCAGGCCGAGGAGGCCACTGCGGCCCCGATCGCGGCCGTCCGGTGGCGGCGGCGGTGGGGGTCCGGGCGCGGGCGCCGCGGGACCCGGGGCCGTCGCAGTGCTGGTCATCCCCGATTCCTCCCCGAATGCAGTACCAGCAGAAGGTAGCCGAGTCACCGGGCGCGCGGGCACGGGCACCGCCCGCCGTCACCAGCACGTGATCTCGGCTCGGCCGGTCAGCCCCGCATTTCGGCGAGTACGTGCCAGTAACCGTCCTCGGCGCCCGATTCCAGCGTGCCACCGGCGAGGGCCAAGCGCTCGCGCATGCCGGCCAGCCCGAAACCTTCACTCGTCCGAGTGAATTCGCTTCGCGCGTTGCGAACCTCGAGCCGGACCTCCGCCGGTGCGTACGTCAGCCGCATCCGGACGTCCTCACCGGGCGCGTGCTTGCCCGCGTTCGTCAGGGCTTCCCGCGCGACGCCCACCAGCGCGACGACCGCCGCGGACGGCAGTGGCCGGGGTTCCCCGCCGGTGGCGAAACCGACGTCGACGCCGTGGTTGCCGGCGTGCTCGGCGGCCACCGCGGCGAGCGCCTCGGCCAGCGGCGGGACGTCCCGGCGGAGCGCGGCGACGGCGTTGCGCGCTTCGGCCAGCCCGTCGGCGGCCAGGCGCCGCGACCGCCGGACCGACCGCAGTGCACCGTCCACATCGGACCGTTCGGTCAGCAGCGCCTCGGCGAGCTCGAGCTGGACTCCCAGTGCCCCCAGGGAATGCGCCAGCACGTCGTGGATCTCGCGGGCGATGCGGGTGCGTTCGTCGAGCGCGGCGGCGCGCGCGTGTCCGGCCTGCGCGAGCCGGGTCTGTTCGAGCAGCTCCCCGGCCTGGATGGCCTGGACCTCGTACTGGCGGCGGTTGAGCCCGACCAGCACGAGCAGCAGCATCACGGCGGCGTCCCCGAGCGCGTCGCCTGCCGAGTGCGCGGCGACCAGGTGCGCGCTCACCGCGAGCGCGATGTCGAGCACGCCGATCCCGAGGATCACGCCGACGCCGACCGCGGTGAGCGCCGCGAGCCGGCCGAGCGCGATGACGGACAGGAGGATCGCCGACGAGTCCCCGGCGTGGCCGACGAGCGCCGCCGGCAGCGCGCTGGCCACGGCGAGCAGCGCGGCCGCCGGCTTCGGGCGCCGGGACGCGAGCACGACGAACCCGAGCCAGCAGGCGCTCGCGACGCCGTAGGCGGTCCAGATCCGCGGGTCCGGCTCGCGCGCGGTCACCAGCGTGCCGGCGACGAACAGGGTGCCGAGCACCTGCACCACTAGCCAGCTCGGCGCGATGGTGTCGGGCAGCAGCGGACGTTTCGGCACGTCCCCATCTTCCCCGGGGTGATCAGCCGCGGATGGCGGGGGCGAGCGAGTGCGGCAGCACGGCTTCGGGGCTCGGCGGGCGCCGGACCAGCACTTCGACGTCGTCGGCGAAGCGGTACGGCTTCGCGCCGAGGATGCCGCCGAAGTGGCGGCGCAGCCGGGACATCTCCGCGCGGACGGTGACCGTGCGGCCCGCGTCGCCGAACAGGTCCGACGACAGCTCCGACGCCGAGCGGCCGGCGCGGTGGCTGGCCAGCACGTACAGCATCTCGGCGTGACGAGGGCTGAGCCGGTGCGTCCAGGTCCCGGCCGCGCCGGCCACGGTCAGCTCGGGTTCGCGCGGCGACCGGACGTCGAGGACGACGCGGGTCGGCGGCGCGGCGTCGTTCTCGGTGGGGCGGATGAGCCAGCCGCCGGGCACGGGTTCGACCGCGCAGTGGCCGTACGCCGGCAGCCAGACCCCGCCCGGCGCGAGGTTCGCGGGCAGCGAGATCCGGTCGACCGGCGCGAGCCCGGCGGCCGCGGCGACCCAGCCGTGCCCGTCGGCGACGACGGCCTGCCCGCCGACCTTCGCGAGCACCGGGACGGCGAAGCCGCGCAGCCGTTCGAGCTCGGTGAGGTGGGTCGTGCGCAGCTGGGACTCCGCGAGCCGCGTCACGGCGTCGACCAGCGCCAACGTCGTCGCGTGGACGGTCGAGGCCGAGCCGGAGAGATCGACGATGCCGAGCAGCCTGCCGTCACGCGGGTCGTGCAGCGGCGCGGCGGCGCACGTCCAGGAGTGGTGCGCGCGGACGTAGTGCTCGGCGGCGTACATCTGGACCGGGCGGCGCGTGACCAGCGCGGTGCCGATCGCGTTGGTGCCGACGGCTTCCTCCTGCCAGCCGGCGCCTTCGACGAGCCCGAGCCGGTCGGCGCGGCGGCGGACCGCGGCACTGCCGTCGCGCCAGAGCACGCTGCCGCCCGCGTCGACGATCACCATGATGTGCGCGGCCTGCTCGGCGAGACTGGTCAGGCCACCGCGCAACGTCGGCAGCGCCTCGGCCATCCCGCTCGTGCGACGGCGCGCTTCCAGCTCTTCGACGGTCAGGACGGGCGCGTCGGACCGGCCGTCGGGATCCATGCCGAGCCGGCGCATGCGTTGCCAGGACGCGTCGATCACCGGCCGCGGCCGGCTGGGCAGGTCTTTGCCGGTCAGGGCCGCTTCGTGCACCTGCGCGAGGACACGGGCGTGCCGCCGGGGGTCCGCCCCGGCAGGCAACGCTGCCTCGAGGTCTCGCTGCCCCAACTGCCGCTCCTTGCGCTCCGCCTCCTCAGTCTGCCTTTTCGGGCTGCTGATCGGAAGGTGGCGACAATCTCGCCGGCGCGGCCCCGCCGGAGGCGAGTGGGTCAGCCCGTGATCGCGCTGATCACGGCACCCGGAGCTTCGAGGTGCACCATGTGCCCGGCGTTCTCGACGTACACGTCCGCGTTTCCCGGCGGCAGCACGGCGTCCTGGCGTCCCCAGACGACCTTGACCGGCAAGTCCACTGTGGACAGCATCCGAGCTGCGTCGATGGCCTGCGCCTCGCCGTCGAGGAGCGTGTCCAGCAGCGTCGCGAGGACCTTGTCGACGCCGTCCCGACGCTTGTACCTGAGCAGGTCATCGGCCAGCTGACGGGTCACCAAGCCCGGGTCGGCGAACAACGCGCCCAGCTGCGGTTTCAGCTCACGCCGGGTCGTCGCCGTCGCGAATCCGCGCAGGTAGCCGGCGTTGACGGCGGTGCCGAAGCCGGCCGGGGCGAGAAGTGTGAGCTTTTCGACCTTGCCAGGCGCTTACGCCGCGGCGGCCGTGACGACCGCGCCACCCAGTGAGTGCCCGACGAGGTGGGCGTTCCCGATGCCGCGCGCGTCGAGGAAGCCGAGGACCGCGTCGGCGAGGGTGTCGAGGGAGCCGTCGCCGACGTCCTTGGTCGAGTCGCCGTGTCCGGGCAGGTCGAGGGCGTGGACACGCTTTGTCCTGCTCAACGGCTCCTGCACGAACAGCCAGGAGTTCTTGTCGCCGCCGAAGCCGTGGACCAGGACGACGTCGTCGCCCTCGGTGCCCAGGGTCGCGTAGGCGAGCGTCCTCCCGCCGACCTCGACGGTGCCGGTGACCGGGCCTTCCGGCGCCTCGACCGCACCTTTTCGGATCTCCTCGCGGGCCTTGCCGGCGGCTTCGTCGAGCTCATCGTCCGGTGTCGTGCTTTCGGCGATCAGGGCGAGGGTGCCGCCGACCGGCACCTCCTCACCGGCCACGGCGATCACCCGCCGCAGCACGCCGTCACCCAGGGATTCGAACGTGCCGTTGATCTTGTCGGTGTCGATGTCGGCGAGGTCGTCACCGGTCCCGACCTCGTCGCCTTCGGCCACGAACCAGCCGGTGACGCGGCCGCGTTCCATCGAAAGGCCCCACTTGGGCATCGTGACCGGCCGGATCATCGCCGGTAATCCACGACCGCCTTCGCCGCGTTGAGGACCTTCTGCGCGTCCGGGATGTAGAGGTCCTCGAGCGCGTCGGAGAACGGGACCGGCGTGTGCGGCGGCGTCACCATCTCGATCGGGGCCCGCAGCGAGCCGAACGCGTCCTTCGCGACGAGCGCGGAGATGTCCGTGGCGAGGTTGCAGCGCGGCGAAGCCTCGTCGACGACGACCAAGCGTCCGGTGTTTTCGACGCTTTCGAGGATCGTGTCGGCGTCGAGCGGGCTGGTGGTGCGCGGGTCGATGATCTCGGCTTCGATGCCGTTGCTGGCCAGCTCTTTCGCCGCTTCCTGGGCGATGGCGACCATGCGGCCGATCGCCACGATCGTCACGTCACCGCCGTCGCGCACGACGTTCGCCTCGCCGAACGGGATCGTGTAGCTGTCCTCGGGGACGTCGCCGCTGGTGTCGTAGAGGGCCTTGTGCTCGCAGAAGATCACCGGGTCGTCGTCGCGGATGGCCTGGATGAGCAGGCCTTTCGCCTCGTACGGGCTCGACGGCACGACGACCTTCAGCCCCGGGATGTGCGTGAAGATCGGGTACAGGCACTGCGAATGCTGCGCGGCGGCCCGCAGCCCGGCGCCGTACATCGTCCGGATCACCACCGGCGTCCGCGCGTTGCCGCCGAACATGTACCGGAACTTGGCCGCCTGGTTGAAGATCTGGTCGAAGCAGACGCCCATGAAGTCGATGAACATCAGTTCCGCGACCGGCCGCTGCCCGCGCGTCGCGGCGCCGATCGCCGCGCCGACGAAGGCGGACTCCGAGATCGGCGTGTCGAGCACGCGGCCCGGGAACTTGTGGAACAGGCCTTTCGTGACGCCGAGGACCCCGCCCCAGGCGTCGTCGTCGCCCAGGCCGCCGGCGCCGCCCGCGTTGTCCTCCCCCATGACGATGACCGACTCGTCGCGCTCCATCTCCTGGCAGAGCGCCTCGTTGATCGCCTCGCGGTAGCTGATCGTGCGTGTCATGGCATGCGCTCCGTTCAGTACGAGACGTAGACGTCGGTTTCGAGGTCTTCCTTCGTGGGTTTCGGCGCGGCCTTGGCCTCGGAGACGGCGTCCTCGATCAACTTCGCGACTTCGGCGTCGATGGCGTCGATGACCTCGCGGTCCAGCTCGCCGTTGTCGGTGACGCGTTCCCGGAACCGGTTGAGGCAGTCGAGGTTCTCGCGGGCGTCGGCGACTTCGCCGGCCCGGTAGGTCTGCTGGTCGCCCTCGAAGTGCCCGAAGTAGCGGGTGAACTTGACCTCGATGAGCGTCGGGCCACCGCCGGCGCGGGCGCGTTCGACGGCCTCCCCGGCGGCTTCGTGGACGGCGAAGAAGTCGAACCCGTCGACGATCACGCCCGGCATGCCGAACCCGGCGGCGCGGTCGGCGATGTTGTCCGAGGCGACGGACCAGCTGCTCGACGTCGCTTCGGCGTAGCCGTTGTTCTCGGCGATGAAGAGGGCGGGCAGGTCCCAGACCGACGCGAGGTTCAGCGCCTCCAGCGTCGTCCCCTGGTTGCTGGCGCCGTCGCCGAAGAAGGCGACCCCGACGCCGCCGGTGTGCTGTTGTTTGGCGGCGAGGGCGGTGCCGCAGATGAGCGGCGGGCCGCCGCCGACGATGCCGTTCGCGCCGAGCATGCCCTTCGAGAGGTCGGCGATGTGCATCGAGCCGCCCTTGCCGTGACAGGAACCTGTCCGGCGGCCGTAGATCTCGGCCATCATGGCCTTGACGTCCACACCCTTGGCGATGCAGTGGCCGTGACCGCGGTGGGTGCTGGCGATGGCGTCACGGTCGTCGAGGTGGGCGCAGACCCCTGCGGCGGAGGCCTCCTCACCGGCGTAGAGGTGCACGAACCCGGGGATTTCGCCCGTCGCAAACTCTTCGTGCACCCGCTCTTCGAACGCTCGGATGGTGCGCATCACGCGATACGCCTCCCGCAGGGTGTCCGTCATCTTCGACGCTCCTTCCCGAGTTCGGTTTCCGTGCGCAACAGCCCTTTCCGTGCCGCTTCCGCCATCACCGCCCGCACGTCCACGACCCACGGGCCGTCCGGCTTGAGCTCGACGAACGCGCTTTCGCCCGTCTTCAGTTCGAGTTCGCGCTCCCCGTCCAGCGCGATGACGCCACCCGACGCGGCGAGTTCGACGCGCATCCCGGGCTTGAGCACGCCCCACCCGCGCACGCCGACGGGCCGGACCAGCCCGGGCGCGATGGGCGCGTGCACGATGTACGGCGTCTCATCCACCGGCCCGAGCTGCAGCGCGACGCCGTCCGGGCTCGACCGCGGGCTGGGACAGAGCTGCCCTGGCACGCTGGACAGGCCGATGCCGTCGGGTTCGGCGAAGGTGCAGTAGAGCTCGGTGAGGGAGGCCGGATCCCACAGCGCCCGCGCGCCGATGTGCCGGCTCGACGACACGCACACGTCCACGAGCGCGATCTCACGACGCGCCTTCGTGACGACTTCGAGCACGCTGACCCGGTGCGTGACGAGATCGGGGTCGACCTGCCCGGAGGCGATCAGCCCGGCGGCCAGCCCGGCGACGGTGGCCTCCCGCATCTGCGGGAAGGCGTTGTTGGTCCCGGTGGAGAGGGCGAGGATCGGAACGTCTTCGCAGGCCGCGGCGGCAACGCGAGCGGTGCCGTCCCCACCGAGGACGACGATGACCCCGGCCCCGGCTTCGACCATCCGGCGGACGGCGTTGGTCGTGTCGGCGGCGGTGCCGGTGATCGGATCGTCCGCGCAGAAGTCGACCGTGGGCCAGGTCCCACCTCGTCCGAGAGCCTTGAGAACCGCGGCGGAGATGCCCCCGAGATCGGTCGAGACAAGGGCCCGATCGAGCCCGGTCACCGCGAAGGCGGCCAGCAGCCGCTGGACCATGTTCGCCTTTTCCGCGGTGGGGAACACCGAGGCCTGCGCGACCAGCCGGCGGATGTCCCGCCCCGAAGCCGGATTCGCGACGATCCCCGCCACCGTCTCGCCCAACCTGACCTCCCTGTCAAAGCGCCGGAGGACAGCAGACTCCGAAGCCGGACGAAAGGGAAGGGTTGCAGGGCGTTGCAGTGTTCACACGGGCAGTCGCGCAGGGTCTTCGCCGGCCGGATCGAGCTGCGGCAGCCCGACTGAGCCGAAGATCACAGCGGCGTGCGGATCTCCAGTGGACTGTCCAACCTGGAGGCCAACGCGACGGAGAAGAACAACCCAAGGTCGACCTGGGGGAAAGAGCTACGAGACCAGGCTCGCCGTGCCCTCGTAAGAGAACCCGGCCTCATCGATCGCGGTCCGCACGTCATCCTCGGCCAACGGACCTTCGGAGCGAACGACCACCCGGCCGGTCGCGACGTCGACGTCCACTTCGACCACTCCCGGCAGACCGGTGAGTTCTTCGGTGACCGACTGGGCGCAGTGTCCGCAGCTCATCCCGGAGACGGTGTAACCGTGCTCGATCATGGTGCCCAGCATACGAAAAGGGCCGCCACCCCGAACGGGTGACGGCCCTTCCCCAAGATCAAAGTCAGATCACGGTGACCGACGTGGCCTGCGGGCCCTTCTGGCCCTGGCCGATCTCGAACTCGACGCGAGCGTTCTCTTCCAGGCTCTTGAAGCCGTTACCCTGGATCTCGCTGTAGTGAACGAAGACGTCGCCGCCACCGTTGTCGGGGGTGATGAAGCCGAACCCCTTCTCGGAGTTGAACCACTTCACAGTGCCCTGAGTCATTAAAAATCTCCATATGCAACCACAAAACAGGAAGCCACTTCGGCGCCCCGGGTCAACACCAGGACGGTTTGCTTCCTCGGCGAGGAGACACTACGCCCGCTGAATTCTGCGAGCGTGACTCAACACGAACACAAAAATCTAGACCACCGTCAGTAAAGCACACCTCGAGCAGGGCGGACAAGCCGTCTTCACCCGGGAGGGGTGAGCTATTCGCCACTGGCCGGGCGCAGGCCCTCCGCGCTGAAGGGCGACCGCCAGGTGGTGTCGCGCTCGGCGGCGACCACGGCGTCGTCGTGGGCCTCCGCGCTGGCGCTGAACAGCACCGGTACGACGCCCGAGGACTTCCGCGATGGTTCGGATGCGTGCTGGTGATCGGTCACGTCGAAACTCCCCTCGTTCCCTGCCCGCTTCCCTGCGGGTCATGACCGTGATGGTGCCATGCGGCACCGACAGAAACCGGTTGTTTCCCGCCGGGACCCGGCCGGGAAGGTTCAGCGGCGAACCACCACCGGAACAACGTCAGATTACCTGAGCCACCGCCGTGCTACCACACAACTTCCCCGGCGTTTTCCGAAGCGAAACCGAGCAAACCCTTACTGGGCGGGCGGTTGCGGACGTGCTTGTCCGAGCAGGGCCGAAAGCCGCACGTCCGGGGTCACGACGTCCGGGTCGGTCCGCACGTCGATGACACACGGCCGCTGCCGCACCAGCGCGCTGGCGATGATCGGCTCGAGCTCCTCGCGATCGTCCACCGTGTACCCGGCCGCGCCGAGACCACGCGCCCACGACGCGAAGTCGGTCAACGGGATGGACACTCCGGACAGCCTGCCGTGTGTGCGGGCCTGGTGCATGGCGAGCGCTCCGTGCACGCCATTTTGGAAGACGACGACCATCACCGGCGCCCGGTAACGGACGGCTGTCTCGATCTCCTGGCCGGTCATCAGCGTCCCGGCGTCTCCCACCATGGCTACCACGGTTCGCCTCGGTTCGGCCAGTTTCGCCGCCACGGCGGCCGGCACGGCGTAGCCCATGGCGGCGTTGCTCGGGCCGAGCTGGCTGCGTGGCGCGGTGAAGCACCAGTACCGGTGCATGAACTGCGCGAAGTTGCCGGCATCGCTGGTCACGATGGTGTCCTCGGGCGCCAGTTTTCGCAGCGCGCGGACGACGTCCACCGGGTGCACCCGCGTGTTGCCGCTCGTGTCGGGCGGAGTCATGAAGGTGTGGACGGCCGCGTTCGCCGCCGAAGCCCGCCGCGTCCGCGGCGACGCCACCTCCCGCAGCTCCCGCAGGAACGGCTCGACCTCGGAGTCGACGCGGAACGTAAGACCGCGCCGCCGCGAGCTGACGTCGATCCCGGTGCCGACCAGGATCAGCGTCTGCTGGGCCGTCGGGTAGCGGTAGGCCTGGGTGGTGACCTCGTCGAGCTGGGTGCCGAGCGCGAGGACCAAATCGGCCCGTTCCAGCGCGTCCAGCTGCCGTGCCGGGATGCCGAGCCCGAGGTGACCGGCGTAGCGCGCGTGGTTCTCCGGGAAGGCGTCCTGCCGCCGGAAGGCGTTGTAGACGGGCAGCGCGAGCTCGTCGGCGACCGCGATCAGCTCGTCGCGCGCGGACCGCGCCCGCCCGCCGACGATGACCACGGGGTACTTCGCCTCGTCCACCAGCTGCGCGACGGCGTCCGCCGAACGGCCCAGCGTCCCGGAAGCCGGCGGCCGCACCCGCGCCATCGGCTTCGCCGCGTCGTAGGGCATCCCCCAGATGTCGCAGGGCACGCCGAGCACGACCGGCCCCGGCCTGCCCTCCTGCGACGTGGTCAGCGCGTGCGCGAACAGCGCCGGCAGGCTGTCCGGGTCGGTCACCCGCAACGTCGACTTGGCGATCGACTCGAACATCGCCGTCAGGTCCGACGTCGGCAGCTCCCCGGACGACGACGGCATCGGCTCGGTCGCCGGCGTCTCCAGCAGCACGACCATCGGGGTCTCGTCCTGGTACGCCGTCTGGACGCCGATCGCCAGGCTCGCCGCGCTCGGCCCCCGGCTGGCGAGCAGCACGGCGGGCCGCTCGGTGAGCTTGCCCTCCGCCTCCGCCATGAACGCCGCGCCCGCGTCGTGACGCGCCGAGACCAACGTGATCTCCCGCTCGCGCTGCAGGGCGTCGAGCAGTTCCAGGAAGGACTCGCCGACCACCGCGTACACGCGGCGGACCCTCGCCTCGGTCAGGATCCGCACGGCCGTCTGGGCGACGGTCGCTCCCAGTTGGTATCTAATGAGGAGAGCTTAGGCGGGCACCGTTCAGTGCAGTCAAGTGATCTTCGCCGAAACCCGGTAAGGATGGACTGAATGTCCGCTTTGACCGACTGCTAGCCGATCAAGGGAGCGAGGACCGCAGTCTTGACCGCGACCGAACATGAAACCGTTTTTACTTATGGCGCACCGGCGTTGAAGTACGGCACCGGCGCCAGCGACGAGATCGGCTACGACCTCACCCAGTACGGCGTGCACCGCGTGCTCGTCGTGACGGACCCGCAGGTCGCCTCGACCGGCTGGCCCCGCCGCATCGCCGACGGGATCGCGGGCTACGGCATCGAAACCGAGATCTTCGACGGCGTACACGTCGAACCCACCGATGTCAGCATGCAGAAGGCGGTTGACTTCGCCCGCGGAACCGGTCCGTACGACGCCTTCGTCGCCGTCGGCGGCGGGTCGGCCATCGACACCGCCAAGGCCGCGAACCTGCTCACCAGCAACGACGGCGAGCTGATGGACTACGTCAACGCCCCGGTCGGCGGCGGTCGCGCGCCGGACCGCCCGCTGAAGCCGTTGGTCGCCGTTCCCACGACCACCGGCACCGGCTCGGAGAGCACCACGGTCTGCGTGCTCGACGTCCTCTCCCTGCGCGTCAAGAGCGGGATCAGCCACCTGCGGCTGCGCCCGACCCTCGCCGTCGTCGACCCCCGGCTCACCGTCAGCCAGCCGGCCGGCGTGACCGCCGCCAGCGGCATGGACATCCTCTGCCACGCCGCGGAGAGTTACACAGCGAAGCCGTACACCGAGTTCGAGCGCAAGCGCCCGGAGCAGCGCGTGCCGTACTGCGGCGCGAACCCGCTGGCCGACATGTTCGCCGAGCAGTCCCTGCGGCTGCTGTCGTGGGCCCTCCCCGCCGCCGTGCGTGACGGCGACGACCTCAAGGCCCGCGAAGCCATGGCCCTGGCCGCGACGTTCGCCGGGCTCGGGTTCGGCAACGCCGGCGTCCACATCCCGCACGCCAACGCGTACCCGATCGCCGGCCAGGTCAGGGATTTCCACCCGGATGGTTACCCGGGCGAAGAACCCATGGTCCCGCACGGCATGGCCGTGTCCCTGACCGCGCCCGCAGCGTTCCGCTTCACCTTCGACGCGGCGCCGGATCGCCACCTGCGCGTCGCGCGCCTGCTGGCGCCCGACTTCGAGTGGCCCGGCGACTTCGCCGACCACCTGCCCGCGGTGCTGATCGACCTGATGCGGCAGATCGGCATCCCGGACGGCATCGGTGCCGTCGGCTACACGGAGTCCGATGTGGACTCCCTGGTCGAGGGAACGCTGAAGCAGCAGCGGTTGCTGGCCACCGCACCCCGCGAGGCGTCCGAGGACGACCTGTCCGGCATCCTGCGCGAGTCGGTGTCACTGTGGTGAACGGATACCCGCACTGGCAGACGGTTCCGTTGCGCTGGAAGGACAACGACGTCTACGGGCACGTCAACAACGTGGTGCACTACTCGCTGATGGACACCGTGATCAACACGTGGCTGATCGAGCAGGGCGGCCTCGACATCGAAGCCGGGGAGGTGATCGGGCTGTGCGTCGAGTCGCACTGCGGGTATCACTCATCGGTTTCCTTTCCTGGGGTGCTGCGGGTGGGTTTGCGCGTGGCGCACCTCGGGAAGTCCAGCGTGCGCTACGAGATCGGCATGTACGCCGCCGACGAGTCCCTGGTCGCGGAAGGGCACTTCGTGCACGTCTTCGTGGACCGCGAGTCCCGCCGGCCGACACCGCTCGCCGGCAAACTGCGTGAGGCGCTGGAAGCACTTCAACCCGGATGACGTCGACCGCCGGCGGTTCACCTCCTCTCTGACGGTGCCGGTTCCGGGCCGGTTTCTTCCCGCGCTTCCGATCATGCATCACGGCACCGACAGAACCGGCCGAACGGCCGAGTTATCCACAGGCGACGTGAAGATCGGCGAGTTGTCCACAGATTCGCGACGAGGGGTTCCGCGACCGCCCGGCCGCGATAATCTGGAAGCTCCCCATGAGATACGTCCACAGTGGACGGGAAGTCAGCTCACTCGAGCGGCTCGCGACACGGATGGCGACCTAGGCGTCGATCCGGTGGCACCGTTGTGAGAAGGCGGCCCGCCCGTGGCGCCGTTGCCGGCAGGCGTGCCGGCGGCGGTCCCCACTTCCACTGACGGACCAGCAGCAGCTGCGGCTTCGTCGCCGGCAGGCGCCCCGGCGGCGACCGCAGACCCTGTGCCCACTGGCGGATTCGCAGTGGTGCGACCGTGGCCGGCAGGCGCCCCGCCCACGGTCGCGCCACTGCCCGCAGGCGGCGAGCCCCCGGTACCGGCCGGTTGGCCGCCTGCATCCGCGGTCGGCCCGGCACCGGTGGCTGGTTCCCCAGCCACCGGTGTCGCCCAGGCCTGCATGAGTTCGGCGTACCGCGCGGACCTGCCCACCAGGTCGGTGTGGTGGCCCAGCGCGGTCTCGCGGCCGTCTACGACGAGGACGCGATCCGCCCGCAATGCCGACGAAAGCCGGTGCGCGATCACCACCAGGACACCACCCCGCGCGGCGAAGGCCCGCTCCGCGCGCGCTTCCGACACCGGGTCGAGATGGGAGGTGGCTTCATCGAGGATCACGAATTCCGCCGGACTGGCATAGACCCTGGCCAGCGCGAGCAACTGCGCTTCGCCCGCGGAGACGCCTTCGCCGCCGTGACCGATCTCGGCGTCGAGACCGCCAAGGCGGCGAAGCAACGCGCCCGCGCCCACCGCGTCCACGGCGGCCGACAACGCGTCGTCCGGAGCTGACGACGCGAAGAGGCCGACGTTGTCGCGCACCGTTCCCGCGAAGACGTAGGCCTCCTGCGGGATCAGCGCCACGAGTTCGTGCCGGAGCGCCGCGGGCACGTCCCTGACCGGGACGCCGCCCAGCAGTACCCGGCCTTCCTGCGGCATCAGCATCCCGGTCAGCAAGCCGGCCAATGTCGACTTGCCGATACCGCTCGGCCCGACGACGGCGAGGTGCTCCCCCGGCCGCAGGCTCAGGTCCAGCCCACGGACCACGGGCTCGGCCGTCGCGCCCCAGCCGAACGTCAGGCTGCGGACCTCGACGTCGGTGCCGCGCGGGATCGCCGTGCCGTCGGGAACGACGGGTAGCTCGGTCGTCTCCGCCAGTCTGCGGAGCGCGACCAGCAGGCGCAGGACGACGGTGCCGGCTGTGGCCGCCAGACCGCGGAGGGCCGGTTGCATCGTTGTGGCCAGGTAGACGAGCGCGCCGAGCGCCGCGCCCGCGGTCAGTTCGCCGCGAGCGACCAAGCCCGGAGCCAACGCCAGCGCGAGCAACAACGGGACGAACCCGCCGAGCGAGATCACCAGGGACCGGAGGGCGCTCGACCGCGCCACCCGGATCGCGGCCGTCGCCTGCTCGTCGACCGCGTCGTACATCGCGAGCGCGGCGATCGGCTCGGCGCCGCAGGCCACGATGTCGCGCATCCCGGCCAGAGAGGCACCGGCCGTCGCGGCCGTGTGCTCGTCGGCCAGGGCCAACGCGCGCTGGCGGCGGGCGAGCGAAGGAAGGAGGCAGACGAAGGCGGCCAACGAGACGACCACCGGCACCGCGACCGGGAGCACCAGCGCACCGGCGACCGTCACGAGGCCCGCGAGCGCGGAGGCCGTCGTCACCAGCATGCCGCGGGCCTGCACCAGCAGGCCGGCGGTCGCATCCCGGACCACTTCGACGTGCTGGGTGATCCGGGCGACGCCGCTGGAGTCCGGCTGGTTGCGCGGAGGCGACTCGTCGTGCAGCACGCCACGGACGACCGCGGTCACCAGAGCGTCGCGAAGCGGCTCGACCACCCTGCCGAGCTGGTGCCACACCATCCGCGAGCCGAACGCGCCGAGCACCGCGGCCAGTCCGAACAACGCCAGCCAGCCGAGGCCGGCCGCCGGGTCGCCGACGGAAAACCCCCGATCCACGGACAGCTCGACCAACCGTCCCGAGAAGAAAGCGGGTACGCCTTCGAGCACCGAACACACGAGCAGCACCACGCCGCCACGCCACTGCCCGGCGAGAGCGGACCAGTACAACCGGTGCAGGCTCACTCGTCGTCCTCCGTGAAGACACCTCGGTACCTGGGCTCCTGCCAGAGGGCCGCGTGCGGTGCCACCGCGCGGATCCGGCCCTCCTCGAGCCAGGCCACCAGGTCGGCGCGGGCGGCGGTGCCCGCGCGGTGGGTCACGACGACACGGGTGCGGCCCGGCAGCACGTCGGCCAAGGCGCGCTCGACCGCAGCCTCGGTGACCGTGTCGAGGCTGGCCGTGGCGTCGTCGAAGATCAGGACGCGCGGGTTGTGCACGATCGCGCGGGCCAGGCCGAGGCGCTGGGCTTCGCCGCCCGAAAGCGGCGTCTCGGCCAACGGCGTGCGGTAGCCGTCGGGCAAGCGGACGACGACCTCGTCGACCTGCGCGGTCCGGCACGCGTCACGGACGGCGGACTCGCCGGCCCAGGTGCCGTAGCCGACCGCGTCGGCGACTGTGGCGCCGAGCAGCGCCGGCCGTTCGAAGGCGTAGCCGACGACCGCGCGCAGCTCCTCGCGGCGTAGGCGCTCGAGCGGACGGCCGTCGAGGAAGACCTGGCCTTCGTCAGGCGTGATCAGCCCACCGAGTACGCCGGCCAGCACGGACTTGCCCGCACCCGACCGGCCGACGACCGCGAGGAAGGTGCCGCCCTCGATCCGCAGGTCGATCTCCGCCAGCGCACCCGTGACGCCGATGTGGCGGAGGTCGACGGTGCCGTCGCCGGGCAGGAGCGGGAGCTTGCCGCGCACTGCTTCGGGCTCGTCGAGAACCTCGACGAGCCGTTCGGCGCAGCCGCGCGCCCGGGACAGCATGGTGAGCAGTGGGATCTGGGTGACAAGACCGAGCGCGAGGGTCACGTAGCCGAGCGTCGCGACGACGTCGCCGACGCTGAGCCGGCCCGCGAGCACGCCGAAGCCGGCCGCGGCGAGCACGGTCAACTCGACCGCTGGTGTCAGGAGTCCGGCGCGCCAGACCATGCGGGCCTGCGTGCGCCAGATGCCGAGCCCGGCCGTGCTCAGCTTCGGCAGGGGCCGCAGCACGCGCTCGGCTTCGCGGTCGGCGGTGCCGGACGCCGCGATCGTGCGGAGGCCGGCGACCGCGTCGACCATCCGGGCGGCGAGTTCGCCGGAGACCCGCTGGTAGGCGAGAACGTCGTCGGCCGTGTGCTTGAGGTGGCTGCGAGCGAGCAGCAGCGCGAACGGGATGCTGCCGAGGAAGACGAGCGCCAGCCGCCAGTCCAGCAGGGCGAGCAGCACCACGGCCCCGGACGAGATGACCAGCATCGAACCGCACTGGACGACGATCGTCACGATGCCGCCGGTGCCGACGCAGTCGCCGGTGAGCCTGCTGATCGCGTCGCCCTCGGCGAACTTCGATCGGGTACCGAGCGTGAAGAGCTTGTCGGACAGCGCGCGGCGCAACCACGCGGCGGCGGTCGCGGACACGCGGGTGGTCAGGATCCCGCCGACGACGTCGGCGGCGATCTCCGCGCCGCCGACGAGCAGCAGCCAGGAGACCTCACGCCCGCTCGGGCGGCCCGCCACCACGGCGTCGACCGCGGCCGCGAGCGCGCCGGGAAGGAGCAGGCCGGCCGCGGTCGCGACCAGGGCCGTACCCACGATGGCGGCGAGTCGCGGTCGGTCGAGGCCGGCCACCCGGGCCAGCAGCCGATCGGCGGAGCCGCGCATCTCACTCCTTCGGACGAGTTACCGCCGGGGCGGTTCCGGGGTCAGAATGAACGTGCGGGAGCGGCGCACTTGGCCTGTGCCGCTCCCGCACTGTTCACCTCGGCACTACTTGCCGGCGAGCTGCCAGGTCAGTGGCAGGTCAGCAGGCTGATCGTGCTGTTGGTGCAGGAGGCCAGCAGGCTCAGGTTCGACGGCGCGTTGCCGCCCCCGCCGCCGTGACCACCGTTGAGCACCTCGGGGGTCTCCAGGGCCTGCAGCTCCAGAACGAGTTCCATGGTGTTCCTTTCCTCGGTTTACTTCATGCCCGCCGGTCATCAGTGACCGGAGGTGTGGGGGGACGGCGTGCCGCCCAGGAAGGGCAGCACCTCCTTGCCGTCCAGGAGGGCGGCGAGCGCGAGGAGGATCCCCGCGCTGCCGGTGGTGACGTCCATCGACAGCCGCAGCAGCTGGTTGCCGGGGAAGGCGAGGCCGCCGCGGAACGGCACGGCGTACCAGGCCAACCGAGCCAGGTGCAGGTCGATCGCGTCGCGGACGCGTTGCTCGGGTTCGGCGCCCATGCCGAGGGCGACCGCGAGCCCCAACCGGCCGTAGAGCAGGCCGGGATGGATCACGAACTCGCCGCGGCACGACTGACGCAGCTCGGGCAGGCTCTCGCAGGCGATGGCGTCCGGCCGGTGCCGCGCCAGCTGCTCGGCGACGAGGAGAATCCCCGCGCTGCCGATGCCGGCGTACGGGAGCGTCCGCGATGCGCCGTCACGAACCTGCAGTGACGCGTCGTCGGCGAGCACGCATTCTTCGAGGTCACGGCGCAGCGCCTGGTCGGCGAAGGACAGCCACGCCGGCTCGCCGGTGCGCTCGAAGAGCCGGACGAACAGCAGCGCGGGCCCGGACCAGCCGGACAGCAGGCCGGCGCGGGCGAAGTTCGCCGGGGGCGCCGCCGTCTCCAGCGCCTCGGCCAGCCGGACCGCCGTGGTCAGTGCCTGGCGGCCGAACTCGTTGTCCTGCCGGACCGTCGCGAAGTGCAGCATGCCCAGCCCGATGCCGGCCAAGCCACCTTCCAGCGCGTGGTCGGTCGTCTGCTCGACGAGCCGCGCGGACGACGCCAGCAGCTTGGTCGCCTCGTCGTGGTGACCGAAGTTCTCCAGCACGTAGGCGATGCCGTAGCTGCCGTCGTAGAACCCTGGCCGGGTCGGCGGCTCACGACGGACCGAATCGATCAGCCAGCGCTCGTGTTCGGGGAACCGGCCGGCGCCGATGACGTCGAGAGCGTGCAGCACACCCGCGGCCCCGACGCCGAAACAGGCGCCGCCGACCCGGAACTGCTCGATGTCACCGGGGAACAGCCGGTCCTGGCGCTCGGGTGTCGCGCTGGCCAGGATCGCTTCGGCGATCTGCTTGCGGACCAGCGGCCAGTCGGGCTTCTCCTGGTCGAGCTCCGTGTGGACCGGTGCCGGCTCCGCGGGAGCGTCACGCGGGGCCAGCACCGTGACTGCGGCGTCCGCGTAACCCTGGGGCAGCGCGAACCGGCGTTCGACGAAGTCGGCGATGCCACGCAGCTTCGCCGGCGCGAGCTCCGTCAGCTGCGAGAGCGGCAGGAACAGCCACAGCCGCAACGCCGCGATCGCGTGCTCGTCGATCTCGAAGCCGGTGCGGTCGGCCGGTGCGCGGAACCCGGGTGCGCCCAGCGCCGGGCGGTCGTCGGACTCGACGTCGAAGGCCATCTCGAAGTCGATCAGGGAGATCCGGCCGTCGTCGTCATCGTCGATGAGGATGTTCAGCGGGTGCAGGTCGCCGAAGACGACGCCGCGGGCGTGGATCGCCTCGATCGTCTCCTCGACCTTGGCCACGACGTCGAGCGCGCGCCTGGCGTACGCGGCCAGGTCGGCGTCCGTCGTGTCGCGCCTGGTCAGCGGGTAGTTGAGGGCCAGCCAGTTGCCCAGCGAATTGCCCGGCATGTACTCCATGGCCAGGTAGTGGTGCTCCCAGACCGTGAAGTGCTCGAAGACCCGCGGCACACCGGGGACGTCGGCCAGCCGGTCGAGCACCTCGTGCTCACGGCGCAGCCGGGCGACGGCGTCGATCTGGGCGCGGTCCAGGCCGGCGTGCGGACGGGCCTCCTTGAGGACGACCTCGTCACCGCCCGCTTTGGGGTCGGCGAGGTAGACGCCGCCACCGTTCGAGAAGTGCAAGGAGCGCGTCACCCGGTAGGGGAACTGACTCGGGTCGCCTGCCTTACGCGCAGCGATACTGCTCTGCAGACAGGCCGGAATCTTCACCCAATCGGGGACGGAGAAGGTCGGCTCCCGCTTGTCGGGAACGAGCCGGCCATCCGGCTTGCGGATCGCCAGGACGCGGTTGCCGTCATGCTCGACCCACTGCTCGACGAATCCGCCGTAACGGACGTAGAGGGGGCCGTCGCCGTATCTGAGGTCGCTCAGGATATAGGCGCCGTGCTCACCTTCGAGCCGGACGGCCAGATCCTCGAGAACACGCCCCAGCTCGTCTTCGTCAGCCGGGTAAATGGTGATGAGCTTGGCGCTGCCGTCACGGGGGGCGTATTTCGAATTCCGGGCCAGCAGGATCATCAGCGAGCGCAGGTGCTTGTAGGAGATCCGGTGCTCGACACAGTACTCGTGCACCTGCACGAGCACGCGCCGCGCATTGTCCAGACCAGCGGAAACGTGGATTTTCCAGCCCTGAGCGGGAAGTTGACGACTCTCGGGACGCAGCGCCCGCCAGACCCCGCGGTCGGCCGTGACCCAGCCGGTGGCCGGTGCCGGCAGCACCTGGGAAAAATCGTCGACCGGCGCGCCGATTTCCTGTTGTTCGTCGTAGAACAACGGGTCGGCGAAGCAAAATGCTTCGTAGCGCAGGTCCATCGAAGATACCCCTCCGTGTTCCCCCGGGCACCTCGGCTCCGGGGACGAGGAATATTCCCCCATGCCGGACGGCCTCGCGCCTATCCGCCAACGCGGGGGTTCAACTGGGCTATCCGAGGTAGGTAAAAAGGACCCTTACCAGTCGGTAGTCGAACCCAGCGTGATTCTTGGCCGATGGCCAACCACCCTGTCGGGGTGTAACACGAAGCCTTTTACAACATTCCCGCAGGTCCACACCAGGATAACACGGAATAAAGCGCCGAATTGGCACAATGCCATCAAGACAGTTTGGTGATCAACTAACCCGTCCCGGCCACACCTCGTCGGCCCGGATCGTCCACTGTGGAGCGATCCAGGTGGCGCACGCCACGCCCGTGGCACCTCGGCGGACGGCCCCGCCGGTACTACGGAGTAAGTTGGCGGCCGGCGGACCGGAAGGAGGAACGGGTGATCTTCGGATTCGCCGTGACGGTCGCCGTGGCGGCCACGCTCGTCGCGCTCTGGAGCTTCGTCCAGTCGGCCCGCAACAAGCTGCCGGACAAGCCCCTCCTGATCGGGATCGCGGTCGTCGAGGTCCTGCTGGTCGCCCAGCTGGTGATCGGGATCGTGCTGCTCGCCGGCGGTGACCGCCCGGGCAGCCTGGCGACCTACCTGGCCTACCTGATCGGCAGCCTGGTCGTGCTGCCGGTCGGCGCCGCCTGGGCGCTGGCCGAGCGGAGCCGGTCGAGCACCGCGGTGCTCGGCATCGCCTGCATCGCCATCCCGGTGATGGTGCTGCGACTGAACGAGGTGTGGAGTGGAGCAACAGCGTAGGACGGCCTCCGGCCCCGGACGGGTGCTCGTCGCCGTGTACGCGATCTTCGCGCTGGCCGCGACGTCGCGGGCCGGCGTCCAGATCAGCACGAAGTTCCACGAGGCACCGCTCGCCTACCTGCTCTCGGCGTTCGCCGCGGTCGTCTACATCGTCGCGACGATCGCGCTGGCCAAGCGCGGCGACGGCTGGTGGCGCGTAGCGCTGACGGCGTGCTCGATCGAGCTGCTGGGCGTGCTGACCATCGGCACGCTGAGCCTGGTCGACGCGGCCGCGTTCCGGCACCCGACCGTCTGGTCGGTCTACGGCGAGGGCTACCTGTTCATCCCGCTCGTGCTGCCGGTCATCGGCCTGTACTGGCTGCGCCGCAGCGCGCCGTCGAAGGTCACCGCCTGACGCCGCAGTCGAAGAGCACCCCGGCGGTGGCGGCGTCCGGGCCGATCCGCGCGGGCGGCACCGGACGGCAGTGCTGGGCCTCCCACGCGATGCGCCGGGTCAGCTCGCCCGCGTCCCCCGCCGCGGCCGTCGGCTGCTTCGAAGCGCCGCGGCCGATCTCGAGGAACACCTGCGGCAACAGCACGAACCGGACTTTCCCAGCCGACACCCACCGCGGCAGGTCGGCGGCCGACGGCGCGGGATCGAAGCCGATGTAGCCGCCCAACGGCGCCACACGCGCGTCGGTGTTCAGCAGGAACGGGTCCGCGCCGTACGTGCCGCCCTCGACCGCCAGGACGACTCCCGTCGACGACGCCTGCGCGTAAGCGAGCACCTCCCGCTGACCAGCGCTGAGCCGGTACGCGTCGTCGATGAACCGGACGTACCCGGCCTCGGCGCCGGCGCCGGTGTTGATGCCGACGACGGTGCGCACCGCGTCCGTCGACGGCGGCCCGGCACCGGGATCGGCGGTCTCCAGCACGCTGACCGGCCGTAGCGCCGTGTCGACGACGAAGGCCGCGGGACCGGCCACGACGGCGGCGAGCCCGATGACGATCGCGACGCGTGGAGCCCGCAGGAGCACCGCGACGACGGCGAGGATCGCCAGCGCGAGCACGGTGTACCGCAGCCACGGCAGCCAGTCCGGCGTCCGGCCGAGGAGGACGAACGCGAGCAACGCCGTCCCCACCACGGCGGCCGGCAGCACGAACCGGACCGGTCCCGAGGAGCGCTGCCACCGCCAGGCCGTGGCCAGGCCCGCCGCGGAGAGCGCCGCGATCGCCGGGGCGAGTTCGGCGGTGTAGTACGCGTGGAAGATGCCGCCGGTGAACGAGAAGACCGCGGCGCCGGCGACGAGCCAGCCGCCCCACAACGCCCAGCCCGCCTTCGTGCGCGGCGCGGCACCGCGAGCGCGGAACGCGGCGACGACCAGCGACCCGAGCGCGAGCGGCAGCAGCCAGGCGATCTGCCCGCCGACCTCGGCGTCGAACAGCCGCAGCGGACCCGCGCCGCCGCCGAGTGCCGCGCCGACCGTGGCGCCGTAGCCACCGCCGATCCCGGTCGAACCGCCGACCAGCCGTGTCACGCCGTTGTAGCCGAAGGCCAGCTGCCACACCGAGCCGTCCGTGGTGCTGCCGACGAACGGCTTCGCGCCCGGCCACAGCGTGACGACAACGGGCCAGGCCAGCGACACGACCAGCGTCACCCCGCCGGCCAGGCCCATCCAGGCGAGACGCCGGCCGCGCGCCCCGACGACGTACGCCAAAACGAGGCCGGGCAACACGATCCACGCGGCGAGCATCTTCGTCATGAAGCCCAGTCCGACGAACACGCCGGCCCACAGCAGCCACCGCGCGTCGTCGATCGCGCGGGTCACGCAGTAGGCGGCGAGCAGCAGCAGGAGCACCAGGAGGGTGTCCGGCAGGTTGTCGCGGTTGATCGCCGCGGTGATCGGCGTCAGCGCGAACAGCGCCGCGGCGAGCAACGCGGTCCGCGGGCCGGCCCAGCGGCGCACCACCCGGTCCAGCACGAACACGGCGGCCACGCCTTCGACGATCTGGACCAGCGCGATCGCCCACGGGTGGAAGCCGAACACGGCCACGCCGAGCGTCTGGGTCCAGAACGCGAGCGGCGGCTTGTCGACCGTGACGACCCCCGCCGGGTCGAAGCCCGCGAAGAAGAACGCCGAGACGTCGTGCGACATCGAGTGCACGGCGGCGGCGTAGTACGGCTGCAACGGACGGCTGCCCAGCGCCCATCCCCACAGCACCGCCGCGACACCCAGCACCGTCCCCAACGCGATCCGCTCGGCCTTCGCCGTCATGGCTCCCCCTCCTGTTCCCCTCGGAAACGCTAGGGCGGCGCGCCTCCGGAGTCCTCAAGCTCCGGATTGAAGTGGCCTCCACCCGTGGGTTGAGCGCGGAACAGTACGGGAACTGCACGTAGCCCATTCGACGAGATAAATACGGATACGACCGGACTTTCGTCGGTTCCGGACATTCCCTGCGAACTCGGACACTCATCTCGTTCGGTCCCCACCGGCTTTCCCGTGCGGGTTCTCCGCACGAAAAGGAGTGAGCGTGAAATTCGGCAAGTTCGTGTTGCTGGCCGCTAGTACCGCGCTGGCCGTCGTCGGCCTCGGCGGCCCGGCGACCGCCCAGACCACCCCGCAGGCCCAGCCGTCGATCATCGGTGGCAGCACCGCCTCGAGCGGCCCTTGGGCGGCCCGGCTGTTCGTGAACGGCCAGCAGAACTGCACCGCGACGATCATCGCGCCGCAGTACATCCTGACCGCGAAGCACTGCGTCAGCAGCTCCGGGACGTACACGTTCCGGATCGGCAGCCTGGACCAGACCAGCGGCGGCACGATGGCCACCGGGTCGACGATCACCAGGAACGCGAGCGCTGACCTGGCGATCGTCCGCCTGACGACGTCGGTGAGCGCGACGTACTCCCCGCTCGGCGCGGTCGGCGACGTGGCGGTCGGCCAGAACGTCTCGGTCTACGGCTGGGGCGCGACGAGCCAGTGCGGCTCCGAGATCAACTGCCAGTCGCGGTACCTGAAGGTCGCGACGGTCCGGGTGAACTCGATCGGCTGCAGCGACTACGCGGGCGGCGTCGCGGTGTGCGCGAACCGCGTCAACGGCATCACCGCCGGCGGCGACTCGGGCGGCCCGATGTTCGCCAACGGCCGCCAGGTCGGCGTCGCGTCGACCAGCGACCGGTCGAACAACACGGCGTACACGAACATCACGCGTTATCGCAGCTGGATTTCTTCGGTGGCCGGGGTCTGATTTCCCGGAAAGGGCCCGGCCGCGCGGCCGGGCCCTTTGCCGTCAGGACGTCGAAATGTCGTCGAGCTGTTCCGCGGCGGGCCGGACCGGGTAGAGATCGCCACCCGGCTCGACGGGCACGCGGGGCAAAGCGGTCCGCGCGGCTTTGTCACCGGCGTCGGCTGCCGCGTGCAGCACGTCCAATGCCGCGTACTGCCGGAAGTCCAGCTCGGGGTAAGACCACTGTCCCGTCGTCGTAGCCGGAATCAGGAAGTCGACGGCTTTGAACAGCGTCGCGCCGCTGGGTGCGGTGTAATGCCACAGGTCGACGCCGACGTGCTTGCCGATCTGCGCGAGCCGCGTCAGCGCGACGAGGTTGAAGTTGGAGTAGTGCCAGCTGCGCGTCCGGCTCGCCTCCGCAGGCTGGTAGCCGTCGGCGTTGACTTGCGGCGCAATGCGGTTCGGGCCGGCGTCCTGGACGATCGTCTTCGCCAGGTCACGCTGCCCGGTGCCGAGGGCGAGCGACGCGGCCAGCATGTCGTAGAAGCTGCCGTGGTTGTTCTGGGCTTTGGCCTCGTCGGTGCCGTTCTTGCTGGTGCGCAACCAGTTCAGGAACTGTGAGTACCAGCCGGTCATGCCGGCCTGGTCGGTCCTGCTCCAGCCGGGGGCGCCGGTCGCGAGGATCGCGGTGGCGTCGACGACCTGGCTCAGCGTGTAGGAGAACTCGATGATGCCGATGCCACGGCCGTCGACCTTGCACGGGATGCCCTGCGCGTAGTTCATGTTCGGGTTCATCTTCGTGGCGGCGTCGAGGAACCACGTGCGCAGATCGAGCGCCGCCCGCCGGGCGTAGCGCGCGTCCCCGGTGTAGTACCAGGCCAGCGCGAGGCGGTAGATCGCGGCGAAGGCGTCACCGCGGTAGGCGTGATCGGTGATCTCGTCGACGATCGGGTTGCGCTGCCCGTCTTTCTGGACGAAGGGGCAGCCCCAGGGGTTCTCGGCGGTCGGCGCAGTGGTGGGCCACCAGTAGGGCGCGAGGCTGAGGTAGTCGTGCTTGTCCCCGCTGGGCGGGACTTGCTTCTTGGCGGTGACGCTCCAGGGCCCGCTCGTGAGATCGGTCTTCGCGGCGGCAAGCAGGTTGTTCAAGGCGGTTTTCGACGTACGTTCGCCGACGAGCGCGGCGAACTTGGTCCGCAGCAACTGGGTCCCGTCGAGAACAGTGGTTTGGGGCGCACAGATCGGCCCGATGACCGGGACGGTGCAGCCGTTCAGCGCGGCGGCTTCAGCAGGCGCCGCCACAGAGGCGGCGAGAAGCCCAGCCGCGGCGAGCACGGCCACGACGGTGTGGCGGAAGATCATGTCCGCTCCATTCACGAATATGAACGTCAACCCTGTGAGTGAATGGAGCGTACGCATGTGAACATCGCTGAGGCAATGCCTCCGGGTTCAGTCCCGCGGCCGGAAGAAGGCTTCGAGCCGCGCGGCGGCGAGGTCCGCCCAGGTGTCACCGGTGGCGAGCACGGCCGCGGCACCGGTGGGGAACTTGGCCTGGACCAGCCGGGTGTCATCCCCATAGCCGGCGAGGTGGAGGGTCAGATCGCTGACACCGGGCTCATGCCCGACGAGGGCGAGGGTGGTGACGCCGTCGGGAATCTTGCGGGCGGCCCTCAGGAACTCTTCGACGTCGCCGCCGTAGAGGTCATCGTCGTACTCGACGGGCGGCTTCACCGGGAGCGCCTCGCTGACCCGCTCCCAGGTTTCCCTCGTGCGGCGGGCGGTGGAGCAGACGACGTGATCGGGGAGGTAGCCGTTGTCCTTGAGCCAGCGGCCGAGGTTGGGCGCATCCCGAAGTCCCCGCGGCCCGAGCGGGCGTTGGTGATCGGGGACGCCGTCCGGCCAGGCCGATTTGGCGTGCCGGAGGACGATGAGCCGCCTGGTCGAGTCCATGTTCACCGCCTGTCGTCGTGGCCGCGTCCAGCGAACACCGCGACGCGCCGAGTCAGATAGGTGCGCCAGCAATTGGCCGCGCCGTCCATCACTTTCGGTCCACCCGCGGAGCTTTCCATGTGGCCGGCCGGGAAGCCAAGCCACTTCGCCCGACTCGATCAAGACGAAGGCCGTTGACGGACGGTAGGACGCTGACCAGGGAGTTTGAGTGGGCCGCCTGGGGCTCGAACCCAGAACCTACGGAGAATAAGCCCAGGTCAGCGGCTGGTTCTCGTCATCTGTCGATACCAGTCTTCACCTGCACGGACGTCCGCGCCAACCGATCATGGTCGGTCGCTGGTTCTCGTCGTTCTGCGTCGTTTCCCGGGGGAAAACCGGGGAGATGATCATGCCCTCTTCGCGGCTCTTGCTGCCAGCTCGCGCGTGCCTACTGTACCGCCCACAGCTCCTCCGCCATCCCGATACGAAGCCAGCACGCGGCGCTACCGGCCGTTGTCACGATCAAGCTTCGGGGTGGCTGGCTACCGGTCGCCGAGCTTCCGGCTGAGCCGGTCCATCGAGTCGGCCAGATCGGCCGCGCCGCGCAGCGTGATGCTGTTGTCCTCCATGTGGCGGAGCTGGTGAAAGATCGCCAGGAGCGCTTCGGCCGTAGCCAAGCTGACAGGATCGCTGGCCGACTTTCCCGCTTTGATAGCTCGACGGGCGGCCTCGGCGTGGGTGTCTGCGGTGGACCTGTCGGATCGCGCCATGGGATCGACCATGCCAGCGTGCACGCTCGCCGTAACTAGGCCGATGAGATGACCGCCGTCAGCGGCGGGGAGCCGGCCGTGCCGATGTTCCGGCGGCCGCCCGGCGACCGGCGGCCGGAGCGGAGCGGCAGGCCGTCCGTGTCGCGATCGGGCGGGCCGCCGAACCCAAGGTGACCGCGCGCCGCCGCTGGCGGCGCGCCTTGATCCCATAGAGCCAAGTTCGGCAGAGCTGCTTCATTGGGCCTCAATCGGCCGGAGGGCGAGGTATCACTTTACTGTACTTATCGCGCCGCACAATAAATGCTGGTCGAGTTCCTTCGAGTACATCGACTGCATTTTCTCCCGTAACAAGATCCGAGAGAGGACCCGACTGAAGGGAGAATTTTCCTTGCCCGTAGGAGCAATAGACAATTTGATCAGCGTCGCCAACAATCGCCAGGTTGGCATTGTGGGTAACCATGATTATCTGCCTGCGCGCCTTAGCCCGCCTCAGCGCCGGTACCAACACTTGGCGCACGGCTTTATTATCAAGATTTTCTTCTGGTTGATCGAGCAGGAGAGGCACTTGGTTCTGATCCACAACCAAGTAGAAAAGAAGAAGGATCAGCCCTCGCTGACCAGGCGAGAGAGATTCCAGCGGAAGACCACTCCCCGTTAACGAAAACTTGACACCAATCCATTCCAGGCGGACTAATTGCCAGATCGCGTCCGTCAACGTAGTTGACGATTTAACGGCCGAATGTGGATTTCGTTCGGGTTGAGTTGAGTCGCCACGCTCATGACATAGCCCGGCAAGATAATCCGCAACAAACTTTTCGACGTCATAAGCGTCATCGACGCTAAGATTGTTCCCAACGGTCTCTAAAGTCGCCAAGAGGTCGGAGTTTTTTCGACCGTCTAATTGTTCCGATAGTTCCCACAGGCTGGCATTTGCAGACAACTCCGCCCTAAACTCAAGACCTGCGTCGCGCGCGAGGTCATCGCCAGCCACGAAGTCGGCGGCGGGACCGTACAGCGTCGCACTGATATCACGCTGTTGCGCAAGAAATCCATGCATTGTTCGCACGTTAGAAAGAATATTTTTAGTTACATCCGCGATTTGACTTGGAAGAAGTTCGCGAAGTTCTATCTGGTGGTCAAGGTAGTTCAATGTTCCAGCGTCGTCTATTGATCCATACAGATTCCGAACTCTCTGCGTGAGATGCTGCACAGCTCGACGACGTTCTTCTCGCGCTGTATCTTCCGCCTCCAACCATATCCGCAACTCCTCGCGCTTGACGACTAGGTCACGAATAGCCCTTTCACTAGCCTCCACACCTTCGATCAACTCGCGCTGATTACTGGCCAATGTCTCCGAAAAGCCTGAGATGGCAGACTGATTAATAGAAATATCAACAACCGGGTCAGATATCGACAAAACCTCAGGAAACAGGTCGTTGATCCTTGCTCTAAGCTCTTCTGCGCGCGCTGTAAGGACCGATATTTCACTGCGGAAATCCGCCATTTCATTGATACGCCTTCGGGTCTCACTCAGCTTCCGCAGCGCCTCATCCTTCACCGCAGTAAGGCGACCGATCTCGGAATCTACAGATGCAATCGCATTCCTGCTCATCTGCAGTGGCGACAGCTCCCCATCACCGCCACGTTCGGTAGCTAAACGCAGTTCTTCGTGAGCTTGCTTGAGATCGACCTCGGCGCTTACGATTGCCGCCACAACGACGCCCCTCTGAGCCTTCAAGTCGTCAAGGTTGTTTTCAGCCAACCTTCTATGCAACTCGACCCAAATTGTGCATTCATTCAGCGTTCTCGCCCTGGCCAGCTCGAGCAGCTTTTCAAAGGGCGCAACCCGCAATTCTATGAGGTCCTCAAGCGTGTGCTGCTCAGCTCGCTCAGATATTGGAATATGCCTGAAAAGGACCTTGCGTAACTCGCTTTGGAAAGCTTCATGCTCCTGCGAGAGCGGGTCACTTGCACAGATTCTCTCAATGAGCTTCTGTGGCAGGTATTCCACGGATTCCATGCCGGAAGGGTCGAAGGGGTGCGACAGGTTCTCCGTCCGAGACTGTCCACTAACCCAGTTTATGGTTGCTTGATACGATGATCGCGCCTTGTTCTTTGAATTCAAGAACCGAGTGCCATTGAGGAAAGCAAAGTCGTTGTCGCGCGAAGAATTACCCGCACGCGCAATACAGTCCAGCAACGCGGACTTTCCCTGCCCCTTGTTGCCGACTATTGCCACCAGGCCGTGGTTCAAATCTAGCTCATAGTCAAAGAGGGCGTTCTCCAAGTCATTTCCTGCTGGATGAACTCCAATCCAGTTTATTATGCTTTCGGGTGACGTCCTTCTGCGAGCTATGTCAGACGGCTCAGTTCCGACGAATATTCGATCCTCGAACTCTGAAAGTGCATGCACTAAGCCATTAAAGGTACTTTCGGCACGAACCCATGTAGAACACCGTCCAACCCTATTATTTTCCGCGAGATTATCCGAAAACGTGTGCGCATCACTGCAGTCGAGGAGTCTGCTGTTCACGTTGTCTGCGGCGAGTTTCTCACAACTCTTACGCCATCTCGATGGATCTTCAAACGCAGTGAAGAGTAGGTCGGATTTATTTATTAGGTTCTTCTTGGACGCAATGGAGGCTTCTTGCCACTTGATATCCGCCCACTCCACTTTGCCGAGCGCAGTAAGAGTCCTACCCTCAAAATACGGTCGCTTAAGCACATTGTAGACAGAGTCAAGATCCACAACGAGGTTGTTGAAGCCTTCGATCATGTCCGATTCATAGTCCCCTTGACGCCCAGGGGGAACCGAAGACTTTATGCGTTTTCCAAGGTCCTTCAATGAATCTCTTGTTACTACCCCGCTCCAAATTGCTTCTTCATTTCCATTTGGAAGCAACTTGAACTCTGAGCTCATAGCTCCGATGAATTGAGCTTCGATCACAGCCGAACTAATCGCCGGATCGAAAAGTACGTGCAAATTGGCACGACTCAACTTACTCGCACTACCGCCAAACTGATTGACCCTGAGCTCAATTACGGGAATTATGCATTTCAAGTTCTTAAGGCGACCGTCGTTTTTCGCTTCAAGAACTTTTCGATAGCCGTCAAGAAACCAGTAGTCGTTGATTCCCACGACCGTAAATTCGCTGGGCAGGTTTTCCAGATCGAGAAGAAATCGCTCCCAGTTTTCCTCGTTGTCAGCCCCGTACTGCTGAACAAGTGAGGCCGGCGTGTGGATATGGAGATCCCACTTGCTCCACTCGGCCCCGCGCGACATACCGTCCTCCTTCGACTTTTACGGTGCTATGTCGCTGGATAGGCTGCGCCGTTACTCATATACATGAACCGTGACAGTTAATCACTCTTTGGAGTTACCACTCGAACGTTAGGTCATCAAGTTGCTACGCTGAGTAGTATTCGGTTACCGGACATCCATGACATAGCGAAGTTCGTAGCGATCCGCTGGAAAGAGGATGTCGGCGGTCTCGACGGCAAGGTCATCTTCCGCGCCGAATCGATCTGCCACACGGAACGTCTGCGTAATCTGCACGACTGGCCGGTTGGCCGGGATGTCCAGCAGCTTCGCTTCCTCGGCGGTCGGCGTGCGGATGTCGAGGCGCTCTTCGACCTGGTTGACCTCGTGCCCGATAGCCGAGAACCGATCGACGATGCCCTTGTCGGCATGCGGGCCCTCGTGCGGTAGCTCGATGTCCGTCCCGCCTGTGAGGGCCAACGGCTCCCACGCCAGACTGCTCGTGACCGGTTGCGGCGGGTTCCCCATCCGGATGAAGTAGCGCGTGCAGGTCACCGGGTCGCCCTCGTTGATGCCCAGCCGCTCGGCGATGTTGGCCGGCGCCGTCGTCTTGGTCGTCTTGTGCTCGACCTGCATCTCGACGTTCGCGGCCTCGGCCTCGCGCACGTACGTGCGTGCCTCCTGACCTCGAAAGTAGCGCAGCGGCGCGATCCGGGTCAGCTTGTCCAGACGGCGGACGAACACACCCTTGCCTCGGATGCCGTTCGCGAAGCCCCACTCCCGCAGCAGGCGCATCGCTGCGCGCGCGGTGATCGGTGAGACGTCGTGGATCTCGCAGAGCTGAGCCTCGCTCGGCAGCTTCTCCCCGTCTTGCAGCTCGCCGCTGATGATCCGCGCCCGGTACTCCTTGGCGATCTGCTTGTAGCGGGGCTCGTCGTTGTCCGGGAACTCCGGGTGGTCGCCGAACAGCAGCTCTGACATGTCTCCTCCTGGTCGTCGGCGGTCATCGTCTCATGAACCTCGTATGTTGACAGCTTCACATACGAGGTTTACCTTCGTATACGAGGTTGGTTCGAACGGACCAGCGCAGGCCCGGACGGCGGGCACCACGAAGAGCAAAGGGACACACGATGGCGATCACCAGGGGACACCGGTTCGAGATCGGCTTCGACGACGCCTTCCCGCAGGGGTTGGTGCTGGTCGGCGACGTCTCGCCGGACAACGAGTACCAGTCCAGGGAGGACAAGGCGGCTGGCCGGCCGACCAGGCAGCGCGTCGACGAGGTCACCGGGAAGCGGCAGTGGAAGGCCACCGTCACGGACCCGGACGAGACGAAGGCGAAGCGCGCTTCGTTCGAGATCACGCTCTTGGCCGACGTACAGCCGGTGCCGACCACAGCGGAAGCGCTGCCGGGGATGCGACCGGTCGAACTCGACGGCCTGACCGCCGAACCGAAAGTCGCTGGTCAGGGCGAGTTCAAGTACCAGTCGTACGTGTACCGGGCGACCGGCTTCAAGTCGGCAGCTTCCGGCGGCGGCGCGAAGTCGACGCGGGCGAACACCGAGTCGACGCCCAAGGCCGCGTGATGGGAGCCCTGGTGCCCAGGAACGGCAGCATCGCGCTGGCACCCGGGCACCTGGTCGAGGCCTGGGAGGCGGCCTACCGGCGCTATGGAGACCTGTCGACACGGGCAGGTGACCAGGCCGACGGCCGTACCGCTCAGGCTCTGGCTGCCGCTTCGGTCGACGTCGCGGCAGCTTGGCGGGATCTCGCGAGTCAGGGCCAGCTCTCCTGGTGGGTGCTCGCGGCCGTCACCGCCGCAATCGAGGGGTTCGAGGAACAGGCGCTCCTGTGGCAGGCGCGCTCGGACAACGAGGAAGGACAAGGCCATGGCGTTCAACGCGACGTGGGCCCCCGGGCCGGAAGCGGTCGCGGGAATGCAGGTCGTCGGAATCCACCACAACCAACCCGCGCTCGTGATGTACCTGGACAAGGACAGCATCGCGATCACGACACCGGGTGGCCCGGCGACGTGGCCGGAGTTCGTCAGGTTCCTCCGCGAACTCCGCGACGCGGCTGACGAAATGGTCAAGGTTCTGCAGAACGAGCCGAGCGAGCCCGGCACCTAAGTTCGGCACGGGGCGGTTGGAAGTTTGGCCCTGCCACCGTCCCCGTGCCTCCCGTCCACACTCCACAAAGGAGGTGAAGCGGTGAGTGCCAGGCTACGGCTCACCCGCTGGCGACGCGATCACCCGTACCGGGACAAGCGCCTGCGCCGCGTCCGGCTCAAGTGGCTCATCTGCCGCATGTGCGGACACGGGTCGTTCCTCCAGCTGGACGGCTACCACGTCTGCCGCAACTGCGTCGCCCATATCGATCGGGCGATAGCCGACCGCGAACGACGGTACCGCGAGCAACACAAGTCCAACTAGATTAGTCCACATTAGACACAACGTGCGCGGGTCGCACGGCGATGCCGCACGCCCAAATGCGGCGACCAAAAAGGCAAGGCGCAGAAGCGGAAACTCGGCTACCAACCATGCCGCTCCTGCGCTGTCCACAACCGCGAGGTGTGAACAATGCAGACGCTAGACGATGACAAGCAACCATCGCCAGTGGGGGTCACCCGCTCGCGATGCTCGGAATGCAAGCGGTTCGCTCGGCTGCTGCCCGGCGAAACCCAGTGCGCCCCCTGCCCGGGGGCGTTGCCGCTGGATCTCTCGGCGGTGCCGGGTGGTGGTCGGTGATGGCCTCTCCCGGAATGCTCATGCTCGCCCTGGCCGGCCTCGGACTCGGCGTGTGGATCCTGGCGAAGATCGGGCGCGCGTTGGCGTCGATGGCTGAGCTGCTGACCGCGATGGTGGTCGTGTTCGTCGGCCTGTGGTGGGCGTGCAAGGTCGTGTTCTGGCTGTTCTCCCAAGTCGTCATTCACTGGCGCACCAGCCTGACCGTGATCGGGGTCTACCTGTGGTGCGTCTGGGTCGGCTGGGTCTGGCTCGTCGTCAACCTCGGCGGCCTGGCCCTCATCCTCGGCGTGTGGCGACTGCTCGACGTCACCTCGTTCGACCAGTGGTGCGGCCGGCCGCTGCGGTCGTGGTGGCTGCGCTGGGCGGTCTACCACCTCAAGCTCCCGGGCTGGCTGCACGCCTGTGGCCTGAGCGTCCGGGACGCCGCGCTGCCGGTCGAGGTCACCGTGAACCTGGTAGGTCGTCGTAAGGCTTCGCGGGCGACGGCTCGGCAGTCCGGGGTGCAGGTCCCCAAGGTCCTCGGCGTCCGCTCAGGGCCGTCGTGGGATGAGGTGCGGGTACAGCTCGTGCCCGGCCAGAAGCCCGAGGACTTCGACGAGGCGGCCCGCGCCCTGGCCTCGGCACGGAAGGTCGCCCGGTGTCAGGTGCGGGAACTGGCTCCGAATGTGGTCTCCGTCGACTTCCAACTCCGGGACCAGCTCGCCACGCTCGTGCACTCCCCCGCGTTGCCGGAGGGGCAATCCTCGGTGGATCTCCGCAAGGTGTGGGCCGGTCGCACCGAGTACGGGCACGACTGGCGGGTCCCGTTGCTCGGCTCGGGCGCGCACTGCCTGACAGCTGGCGCGTCGGGTGCGGGCAAGAACAGCGTCATGTGGTGCCCGCTCGTCGCGGCGGCACCGGCGATCCGGTCGGGTCTGGTGCGCATGTCGGGGATCGACCCGAAGGGGATGGAGCTGGCCTACGGGCGCGGGATCTTCACCCGGTACGCGGTGTCGGGGAAGGATGCGCTCGAGGTGCTCGACGGCCTGGTCGAGGAGATGGAATCCCGCAAGCGGGAGTTCGCCGGCCACGTCCGCACCATCCCGCTCTCGACCGACTATCCGCTTGAGCTGCTGGAGTTCGACGAGATCGGCGCCCTGACCAAGTACACGGACCGGAAGACCCGCGAACAGATCGTCGAGCGCGTGGCGCTGCTGAACACCCAAGGGCGGGCGCTCAACATCTCCGTGCGCGGTTACGTGCAGGAACCGACCAAAGACACCGTCCCGGTCCGTGAGTTGTTCACGCGCCGCGTCTGCCTGCGCGTCACGTCGAAGACGCACGTCGGCATGGTCCTCGGCGACGGCGCCTATGAGCGGGGCGCGTGGGCCAACCGCATCGGCGACAGCGAAGCCGGGGTGGGGTTCGTGTGGGGCGAGGGCATCCGAGAACCGCTGCGCATCCGCGCGGGCTGGGTGTCGGACGAAACCGTGAAGGCGCTGGAGCAGTACGTCACCAACGGCGGCACGGCTCGTCCCGCGCTCGGCGGCGAGGGGGTGGCCGCGTGAACCGGCTGATGGTCTTCCTCGACACCATCCGGGACCACCTCGACCTGCACCAACTGCCCTCGGTGGCAGCGCTGACCGTGCGGACGTGGTCGGACCCGCTGACAGTCCAGCTCGACGCCCACCGGCTGCCCGACGTCGCCAGGGCCTTGCTGACCTGGGCAGACACGCTCGATGACGTGTCGGCCTCGCTCTGGCGGGTCCACGACGGCGGCTCGGTGCACCTGTCGGTCAACGGCCGGACGCCGTGCGGCATCCCGGTGCACGTCTACAGCAGCGTCGCCTACGACCCGGCGACGTTCCCGGACCTGCCCGCCGGCCAACGGCAGGACATGCCCGTGTTCCAGCTTCGCCAATGGTCCCGCCCCGGGGAGGTGGCTGCCTGATGACGGAAGAACAGACCTCACCGGCCGGGACGCGGGCTGAACGGATGCGGACACCGCTCGCCGCCGACGTGATCCGGGCGACGGCGGAGAAGCACGGCGTCTGCGTCCGGCCCTTCACGATGGAGGTCGGCGACACCGAGACCGGCGAACTCCGCTACGTCCCGGTGCCGTGTGGGTCCACTGTGGAGTCGGTGTGCTTGCCGTGTGCGCGGAAGGCGAAGGCGCTTCGGCAGGCCCAGTGCCGCGAGGGCTGGCACATGACCGACGAGCCCATCCTCGCTGCCGAGCCGCCGTCGGAGGACCACAAGGAGCTGCTGACCTACCGCGCCGACCTCGTCGCGGCGTACCGGGAGGTTGTCGACCACGACCAGGCCGAAGCTGAGGAACTGCGGGAGGAGGTCGCCGGGGTTGATGCGGAACTTCGGCAACTTGGGATGCGCGGTCGGCTGCCCGCCCTCGACGTCCCGACCAAGCGGGCCGTCAAGCGCTCTACCCGCCGTCGGCAGGACGCGCCGAACCTGCCCCGGCGCAAGGTCGCGAAGACCACCATCGGGCGGGAGTACGCAGGCAAGTTCCGCCCCTCGATGTTCGTCACGCTCACCTGTGACACCTACGGCCCCGTCCGGGATGGGGCCCCGGTCGACCCGTCGCGCTATGACTATCGGCGGGCGGCTCGGGATGCGGTGCACTTCTCGGCATTGGTGGATCGGTGGTGGCAGAACCTCCGGCGGGTCGTCGGCTGGGACGCGCAGTACTTCGCGACTGTCGAACCCCAGAAGCGCACGGCTCCGCACCTGCACGCTGCGATCCGCGGGGCGATCCCGCATGACGTCATCCGGCAGGTCACCGAAGCGACGTATCACCAGGTCTGGTGGCCTAACCACGACCAGGTGCTCTACGTCGACCGGCTGCCGGTCTGGGACGGCGATACCCGGATGTTCCTCGACCCGGACACCCGCGAGCCGCTGACCAGCTGGGATGACGCGGTTGAAGCGGTCGAGGAGCCGGCGCACGTTGCCACCTTCGGGGAGCAGGTGCACTCGAAGGGCATCCTCGGCGGGACCGAAGAGGCCGGCCGCCACATCGGCTACCTGACCAAGTATCTGACCAAGTCGACTGGTGAGGTGGTCGAGGCGGACACGGCGCGGCTGCGGGATCACCACGACCGGCTGCACGCCGAGCTGTCCGTGACGCCGTGCTCGCCGCGCTGCGCGGTCTGGCTGCTCTACGGGATCCAGCCCAAGGGCGCGGGCAGCAAGACCACCCCCGGCCAGTGCAAGGGACGCGCTCACCGCCGGACCACGCTCGGACTACCGGGCCGTCGGGTGCTGGTGTCGCGGAAGTGGTCCGGGAAGACCCTCGACGACCACAAAGTCGACCGCAAGGCGTTCGTCACGCAGGCGTTGGCGGCGATCGGGATCGAGAAGCCACAACCGGACCCTGCCCGACTGGTGTGGCGGAAGGTCGAGCCCGGCGACCCGCAAGTACCGCCCCGTCCGCACCTGGTCATGCGGGCCATCGCGGAGCGGATCACGTGGAAGGCCGAGTACGACCGCGCGCTACTCGCTGCCGCCGGACCACCAGGGGACCGTCCGGAAACTTCGGCAACTCAGCTCGTGGCTTGATCTGGAAGGGGGAGGCATGAACAACTACGCGGGGTTCAGTCGGCTGTGGACGGTCGAGGACGTCTCGAACTACCTGGGCGTCCCGGTGTCGACGCTGTACCAGTGGCGGGCCAAGGGCTACGGTCCGGCCGGCCGTCGGATCGGCAAGTACGTCCGGTACCGCCAGGAGGACGTCCGTTCGTGGGTGGATCAGCTGTCGGATGAGGTGGCGTGATGCCTCGCCCTCAGCTGGAGATCGGGACGTACGGGGAGATCCGCTATTCGGCAACTGCGAAGGGCTGGCGGGCTCGCGCCCTCTTCCGCGACTTCGACGGCCAGACGCGTGAGGTAGAGCGCTCAGGGAAGACGAAAGGCAAAGCGGCACAACGACTTCGTGACGCAATCCTCGATTGGTCGGGCTCGACGACCGGCGAGATCACGCGGGAAACCCGGCTCAAGGATCTCGCCGCCGTGTGGATCGAACAGGTGCAGCAGGACGTGCGGGAGGGCATCAAGTCGCCGACGACCATCAACACCTATGAGTCCATCCTCAAGCGGCACGTGGTCCCCGGGATGGGTGAGCTGCGGGTGCGCGAAGCGACCGTGATGCGGCTGGACCGGTTCCTCGGCGCTCTCCAACGGACCGTCGGGGCGTCGACGGCCAAGACCGCGAGGACGGCGCTGTCCGGGATGCTCGGCCTGGCCGCGCGGTACGACGCGATCGACAGCAACCCGACGCGGGACACCCGCCGTATCCCGAAGAGCAAGAAGAAGCCTCGGGCCCTCGACGCGGAGGAACGCACGAAGTGGCTGGCGCGAGTCGAGGCCAACGAGAAGGCCCGGCGCTGGGACCTGCCGGACCTCTCGCGCTTCATGATGGCGGCGGGCGTCCGGGTCGGTGAGGCACTGGCGACGTTCTGGGATGACGTCGACTTCGTCGAGGGCACGATCGACATCACGCACACGGTCGTGCGGGTCAAGGGTGAGGGCCTGCTCCGCAAGCCTCGGCCGAAGACCGAATCGAGCATGCGCGCGCTCCCCCTGCCTTCCTGGGCGCTGGCCCTGCTGGAGCGGCGGTGGACTGAGGCGAAGGCGGATGGCCGGCCTCTGGTTAGCCCGATCTTCGCCAGCACGACCGGCACGCTGCGGGACCCGAATAACGTCCTGCGGGTACTCCGTGAAATCCGGGGATCGGACGACTTCCTCTGGCTGACGTCACACAACTTCCGGAAGACGACGGCGACCGCCCTGGACGACGCGGGCGTCCCGACGCGGCTGATCGCTGATCACCTCGGCCACTCTCGGGTGTCGATGACGCAGGACACCTACTTGGGCCGGAGGACCGTGGACCCGATCACGGCGAAGGCCCTCGAAGGGCTCCTGGATAAACCGTCGGACCCAATTCCGGGGACAATCCGGCCAGATGATCTTGTCGTCAAGCCCCCTCCGGGCGGCCATCGTGGCCAGCAGGTACCGGCCGAAAGGCAAGCAAGCCCCTTCCATGAAGCGCGCGCAGCCCGCGAAATTACCCCATAAGAGTGAACTTCGAGACAAACATGCGTACGAGGAATCTCAGGTAAGGCTAACTGTCCGAAATCGTTTGCCGCGCACTTACCGTAGTCACTCTTGGACCGTACGCGCCCGTAACTACAACACTGTCACTCGAAACATCGCTATATATTGCAGATTTGTAGGATCTGCCCCCCCACATGTTGTGGTCTGAGACTGACGAGCCAGTTGCGCACGATGCAACGAACAGTCAAGCTGTGTTCGCGGCGGTCACGCTGCGACACCCCAGCTAGTAGAGAGTCAGATCAATGAAGTTCAAGATCATCCCGTCGGGATACCAGTGGTACTTCAACATCGTTTCGAGTAACGGCAACGTGCTCGCCACCAGTGAGCGGTACCACAACCGCGTCGACGCGGTGCACGCTGCGCAGCTCATCATCAACCAGGCTGCGGGCGCATCCATCACCCAGTGATGAGAAGCCCCGCGTTCCGAAGTGCTACCAACACCTCGGACCACGGGGCTTCTGCACGGTAGCTCCGACCAGGAAGCGCGTATACCCCCTTGTTCAGTGATCTCAATCCCTGACTACAAGTGGGTGGCCTTTCGGCATCTCGTCGACCTGGCGAAGCCCGGTCACGTCGTGTCAAGGGGGCACCACAGCTCCTGGGCGACCTCGTCTTCGATGCCCGCCCCCTTGACACGACGTGATAGCCCTCGGGGAGGTCGACGAGATGCCGCCAGGCCGCACACGGACGCAAGCTCCGCACCCCGGCCGGCCATCTCGGAGACCTGCCCGCCCGGCGAGGGCATCTTGTGCATCAATCGCAATAGCTCAGGAAGCAGGCTGACAACCATGATTCCGTTTGACCTGCGCAAGTCCACCCACGTCAACTTCTGGATCACAGCGGCATTTGCTGTGACAGCCGTTCTCGGTTGCGAAGCGGCGGCACCATGGCGAGACGAGACGTTGCACGTCCACAGTGCCGAAGCCGGCATCGAAGTCATGAGCAATGAGTCGCCTGCGGTGACTGGCGCCTTTATAGGTTCATAGCCGGTCTTCGCACGCCCCGCCGGCCCCGGAGGGTCCGCCTTGCAGGGCTCTTGGATAAACCGTCGGACCCAATTCCGGGGATAACCCGGGGAGCCGATCTTGACCGGTGGCGACCGGCAGGCCGCTGACCAGGGAGTTTGAGTGGGCCGCCTGGGGCTCGAACCCAGAACCTACGGATTAAAAGTCCGCAGCTCTACCAATTGAGCTAACGGCCCGCGCCCCAAGTTTAGCCAGGGGCCTGTCACCCACCCGCACACCGGGTCCGGCTGAGGCCGCGCCGAAGGTCAAGACTGGTTCTCGATCGACCCGGACCGCACGATGCCTGCATGCCAGGTTCACTGCTGATCCTCACCGGGCCGCCCGGGGCCGGGAAGACCACCGTCGCGCGACTGGTCGCCGAACATGCGCCGCGGCCGACCGTGCACCTGCACACCGACAGCTTCTACGTCTGGATCCGGACCGGCTTAGTGGCGCCGTACCTGCCCGAGGCCGCGCGGCAGAACGACGTCGTGCTCGGGGTGATCGCCGAGGCCGCGTGCGGCTACGCCCGCGGGGGCTACGACGTCCTGCTCGACGGCATCATCGGGCCCTGGGCGCTTCAGCCCTTCCGCGACGTCGCGAAGCGCGACTCTCTAGGTCTCTTCTACGTCGTGCTGCGGCCGAGCCTCGACGTCACCCTCGCCCGCGGGACCGCGCGTGAAGGCCGGGAGCTCACCGAGGTCGCGCCCATCACCGGCATGCATGGCGCGTTCGCCGGCCTCGGCGAGCTCGAGAAGAACGTCATCGACACGTCGGACCAGACCATCGAAGAGACCGCCGACGCAGTACGGCGCCGAGCACGCTCGGCGCCGTACTTGCTCTGATGTGGACGGACAGTCGTCAGCAGTTCACGAACAGCCCGGTGTAGGCCGTGCACTTCTTCGACGCCGTGTCGTTCGCCGCGACCGGGTCGGCCGGGGCGCTGGCGGCCCGCTGGGCCGTCGCCGTGAACGCGCCCCAGGCGAAGACGCCGCCCTCCGACGTGAACTTCGCCGTGGCCGAAGCGCCCGGTGCCAGGGTGCCGATCGCGCAGTTCACGTTCGCGCCCGAGCGGGTGCACCCGGTCGCCGACGTCACCGTGCGGCCCGAGCCGGCGTTGGCCGTCACGCGGACGCCCGTCGCGGTGGCCGGGCCGCTGTTCGACACCGTGATCACGTAGTCGACGCGGGCGACCAGGCCGGCGCGCGGGGTGGCGGTCAGCGCGACCTTGACGTCGGCCTTGGGCGCCGCCGTGATCGTGATCGCGGGACCGTCTTCGACGCTGAACGCGTAGTTGTCGCCGGCGAACTGGTGCTGCAGCGTGAACTGGCCGCCCGCGACGTCTTCCTTCACGCGGAGGGTGAACGTCACGGTGCGGCTCTCGCCCGCGCCGAGGTCGCCGACGCCGCCGCGGTAGCTGCTGAGGTACTGGTCGCAGCCGATCGTGCCGGCGCAGGAGACCAGGTCCACCAGGTCGGTGATCGACTTTTCCTTGGCGTAGACCGCCGCTTTCGCGCCGGTGACGGTGAAGTCCGTCGGGTTGTACAGCTGCTCGGTGACCGTGAAGGTGTCGCCGGCGTGAAGCGAAGTGTCGCTGACGTCGATCGTGCTGGGGGCCGGCGCGGCGGATGCGACGGCGGGGGCCGCGAAGAGGGCCGCTGCGGTCAGCGCGGCCAGCACGGCGGTTCTTCGACCGGTTCGCTCCATGGTCGTGATCTCCTGTTTCCGGACGAGGAAGTGCCGCTCCAACCGGGTGGGGACGGGTGATCGAAGCAGCTGACGAAGATCAGATCGTCGCACCCCGGCATTCGTTACCGGGTTCGCGGAACCGTGTCTGAACTGGGGTTTCCCGCCGTTGCCCGGTCACCGGCCGCCCTCGCGAACCGAAATTGTCAGACCCCTGTGGCACGCTCCGCACATGACCGAACACACCACCCCGGTGGTCGCCCCGAACCGCCTGACCGGCGACCGGGTCGACCCGACTCCGGTCGCCGACGAGCGCCGGGCACTGACCGAGAGCCTCGACTACTACCGGCGCACTTTCGAGCTGAAGTGCGAAGGCCTGGACCCGGCCCGCCTGTCCGAGCGGTCCGTACCACCGTCGACGTTGACGCTGCACGGCCTGCTGCGGCACCTCACCGGCGTCGAGCGCTGGTGGTTCCGGATCCAGTTCGCGGGCGAGGACGTTCCGAACCTGTACTACTCCGACGACGACCCGGAGCAAGACTTCACGGCGTTGGACGATGACGTCGGCGAGGCCTTTTCCTTGTGGCACGCGGAATGCGCGCGTGCCCGGGAGATCGTCGCGGCGAGTTCGCTGGAGCAGACGGGGACGCGGATCAGCACCGGCGAACCGTTCACGCTGCGCTGGCTGATGCTTCGCATGATCGGCGAGTACGCGCGCCACATCGGTCAGGCCGACCTGGTCCGCGAGCGGATCGACGGCGCCACCGGCGAATGACGGCTCAGGCTCCCGCCACCGGGCGGCGAAGCCGGAAGAGGAGGTTGCCCACGAACGGAACGACGACCCAGCACGCGTAAGCCCAGTGCGTGAGGAAGGCGACCGGGATCGAGACGGCGAAGGCGGCGATCATCGTGCCGAGGCCGCGGTAGAACTCGCCGAAGAGCTCCGGCGGGGTGTCCGCGCGGTGGAGGTGGTGCCGTTGGATCTGCCTGGTCATCGCGAGGAACAGCGCCAGGGCGACGACCTGCACGAGTGCGTACAGGACGAAGCGGAACTCGAACCCGCCGTCCTCGGCGACCACCTTCGTGGCGAAGGGCATGAGCACCATCATCAGCAGCCAGCCGAAGGTGAGCTGCAGGAGCCCGCCGCGCACGGTGGTGACGTAGTGGGACAGGCGGTGGTGGGCGCGCCAGTGCGCGGCGACGATGGCGAAGCTGATCAGGAAGGAGACGTATTCGGATTGATGATGCCCGAGTGAGCGCAGCAGTTCGGCGTTGGTGGCGCCTTCCGGCAGCGGCAGCTCGAGCGCGAGCAGGGTGATCGCGATGGCGACGACGGCGTCCGAGAAGAAGGTGAGGTGCTCGGCGGCGATGCCCCGGGCTTCGGAGGCGGTGGTCTCCTCGTCGGAGGTGGCGCTGCTCATGGCGGGTGAGCCTGCCAGACCTGGCTGTGGGAACGCAGCCGAGGTCAGCCGCGTGCGATGCTGGCGCCCATGACCGTCGATCCCGATTCCGGACTCCTGTCCCCGGTCCGGGCCGGTACGCCGGCCGAAGCGTCGACCGGCGACGAGGCCTGGTTGCGCGCCATGCTCGACGCCGAGGCCGCCCTCGCGCGAGCGCAGGCGCGGCTGGGGACGGTGCCGCCTGAGGCTGCGGACGCGATCACGGAGGCCGCGGGCAGCGTGCGGATCGACGTCGTCGAGCTGGCGCGCGGGTCGCGGGCGACGGCGAACCCGGTCGTCGGGCTGGTCAAGGCGCTGACGTCGGCCGTCGGCGCGATCGCGCCCGAGGCAGCCGAGTACGTCCATCGCGGCTCGACCAGCCAGGACATCTTCGACACGGCGATGATGCTGGTCGCGGACCGGACGATGCGACTGCTCGCCGCCGACCTCGACGCGACAGCGGAGGCGCTGGCCCGGCTGGCGCGCGAGCACCGGGACACGACGATGCCCGGCCGGACGCTGACGGCGCACGCGGTGCCGACGACGTTCGGGCTCAAAGCGGCGGGCTGGCGGCAGCTGGTGCTGGACGCGGCCGTCCGGGTCCGGCGCGTGCTGGACGGCGGGCTGCCGGTCTCACTGGGCGGCGCGGCCGGAACGCTGGCGGCGTACCTCGAGTACGCACGCCTGGCCGGCGGTGATCACGGCGCCCTCGGCGACTACGCGGAACGCCTGACCGCCGCGTTCGCCGAGGAGACCGGGCTGGCCGCGTCGGTGTTGCCGTGGCACTCGCTGCGGACGCCGGTCGTGGACCTCGCGAGCGCGCTCGCGTTCACCGCGGGGGCGCTGGGGAAGCTGGCCGTCGACGTCGCGACGCTCACCCGGACCGAGCTCGGTGAGGTCGTCGAGCCGGCCGCCGAGGGGCGGGGTGGCTCGACGGCGATGCCGCACAAGCGGAACCCGGTGCTCGCGACGCTGATCCGTTCGGCCGCGCTGCAGGTGCCGGTGCTGGCCGCGGGCGTCACGCAGTCGATGCTGACCGAAGACGAGCGCTCGGCCGGGGTCTGGCACGCCGAGTGGCAGCTGGTCCGCGAATGCCTCCGGCTGACCGGCGGCGCCGCGCACACGGCTGCCGAACTGGCGCGCGGGCTCACCGCGCAGCCCGGGCGGATGCGGGCGAACGTGGCGTCTACGCACGGGCTGATCGTGTCCGAGCGGCTCTCCGCCGTGCTCGCGCCACTGCTCGGCAAGGCGACGGCCAAGGAACTGCTCGGGGAGGCGTCCCAGCGGGCGGTGCGCGACGGCCGGCCGTTGCGAGAGGTACTGGACGAGCTGCCCGCGATCACTGAGGTCCTCACCCCGGCGGCGCTGGACGCTCTCCTCGACCCGTCCGGGTACACCGGCGCGGCGGCGACGCTGGTCGACCGCGCCCTCGGCGAGCCGCCCCGGCCGACGCACCCTTCTGACCAGGCGTGAGCCCCCGGCGAAAATTCTTTGAACCGTCTTCGCCGAGTGTCCGTGTAGTGGGTATCAGGAGCCGCACCGAGCGGCGGGAAACCCAACGGACACAAGGAGAACTTCCATGCTTCGCACGCGCATCGCCGTCTCCGTCGCCGCGGCGGCAGCCGGGCTGGCAGTGCTCACCGCTTGCTCGGGTGCCGAAACTGCTCAGCCGGTCATCGCCCCCGCAGCTGCTGGTGGCACCGGCGGCGGCCAGATCGCCAACGGGCAGGTCGGCAACGCTGCCCCGGCGTCGAACGAGTCGAAACTGGTCGTCGCGGACGTCGCCAGTGTCGGGCAGGTGCTCACCGACCAGAACGGCATGACCCTCTACCGGTTCGACAAGGACACGGCCAAGCCGCCGAAGTCCAATTGCGACGGTGACTGCGCCAAGGCCTGGCCGCCGATGCTGGCCACCGGGGACGTGCAGGTGCAGGGCGTCGACAAGAACCTCGTCGGGAAGGTGACGCGCTCCGACGGCACCGAGCAGATCACCGTCGGTGGCTGGGCGCTCTACCGCTACGCCAAGGACACCAAGGCCGGCGACGCGACCGGCCAGGGCGTCGGTGGCGCCTGGTACGCGGCGAACGCCAAGGGCGGGAAGGCCGGGCAGGCTGCCAGCGAGGCGGGCGTCGTCAAGCTGAGCGCCAGCAACATCGACGGCCTCGGCGCGGCGATCACCGACCAGAACGGCATGACGCTCTACCTGTTCCAGAAGGACACCAAGAAGGCCAAGACCTCCGCCTGCAACGGTGACTGCGCCAAGACCTGGCCGCCGGTGCTCTCCAACGGCAAGGTCGAGCTGCAGGGCATCGACTCGAAGCTGCTCGGCAGCATCAAGCGCGCGGACGGAACCGAGCAGGTCACCATCGGCGGCTGGCCGGTCTACACCTTCTCGAAGGACACGAAGCCCGGTGACGCGAACGGCAACGGCGTGAACGGCACCTGGTTCGTCATCGAGCCCGCCGGGTGCAAGATCGGCACCGGCTCCAACGCCACCGCCAGCCAGGCTCCGGCTGACAGTGGCGCTGGGACCAGCAACTCCGGCTCGGGTGGCACCACCTACTGAGCCACCCAGCGGAACTTCTTTAGTGGGCGAGGCCCGGCGGACGCTCTTCGCGAGCGACCTCCGGGCCTCGCTCGTCATTGTGGCGACGCAGGAACGAACGGCGACGCGGCTGCTCGGCCGAAGCCGGGATCGTGTCCGTGCGGTCGGTGTCGACGACGCGGTCGGTGCGCTGCTCGACGACGGTCGGCTCGTCGACCACCTCGTCCTCGGGGACGTGGATGGTGCGGCGGGCGGGCAGCACGGCGATCAGCAGACCGAGCGCGGCGACACCGAGGTGCAGCCAAGTGTCGGCGCGACCCATGTCCATCGGGTTGCCGGCGTTGGCGAACGGGTTGCTCGAAATAAGACCGTCGATCATCAGGCCCCACACGAAGAGGGCGCCGTAGAAGATGAAGAGCAACCAGCCGAACGTCCGGGCGCGGCCCGAGCCGAACGCCAGCAGCAGACCGACGACGCCGGTCACGACGCGGACCAGGCTCATGAGCGGGTTCCCGGAGAACCGCCACAACCCGGCGTCGTGGTGGCCGGCGAAGTTGCCCACCCCGGTGCGGGTGAACCCGATGATGCCGACGATGAGGAACGCGATCCCGGCCAGTCCGGCCAGCACCTGCGCCGGCTGCAGGCCGCGAACCCGGATGCGTGCGCCTTTCGCGTGAGTCATGACTCCAGTCCTTCCCAGCGTGTGGTGACGACCGTCACCGCACACAGGTACCCCGCGAACACAGGGCGCGAAACGACGGCGCTTGCCCGCACACCTCCAGGGCGTTCGCTGATCCGGGCCGATCCGAGAGCTATCCCACAAAGTCACCCGATCCGGGGAACGCCGGGCCGCGCTCCCGGCAATCCGGATCATGCGCAAGCTGAGCGGCATCTTCCTGGTGGGACTGTGCGTGGGGGCGATCGGCGCGGTGGCCGTCACGATCGGTCACGGGGTGGCTCAGGCGCCGCGTGAGATCGCCGTCACCGGAACGGTGACAACGATGTCCGAATCGCCCGTCACGGCCGGCTCAAGCCCGAGTTCCACGCCGAAGGCGACTCCGACACCGTCATCGGAGGCCAAGTCCGAGCCCAAACCCGAGTCCACGGTGGACGCCGCCGAGCTGGACCGGATCGTGGCCGGGGGCGAAGTCAGCGTCGTCGTGTTCGACCGGCAGGCCGGGGCAACGACCGTCTCGGTGCACGCGGATCGGGCGTACACGTCGGCGTCGCTCGTGAAGCTGCTGATCGCCTTGGCCGTGCTCGAGCGGGGCGGCCCCACGGCGCAGGTGCAGCGGATGCTGTCCCGCAGCGACGACGATCTCGCGAGCCAGTTCTGGGCCGCTTACGGCGGACCGTCGATCGTGACGGGCTGGGCCAAGAAGATCGGCCTCACCGGCACCCGCGCGCCCGCGGACCCGGGGCGGTGGGGCGACACGCGGATCACGGCGAGGGACGTGGTGCGGATCTACCAGTACGTGGTGGCGCACGCGCCCGGCGCGATCCTCGCGGCACTGCGTGCCGCGACCGAGCGGGGTTCGGACGGTTTCCGCCAGTACTTCGGCATCCCGGACGCCGCGGGCGGGCGGCCGTGGGCGGTGAAGCAGGGCTGGTCCTGCTGCCGGCCGACGCGGATGCTGCACACGTCGGGCCTGGTCGGCGAGGACGGCCGGTACATCGTGGCGGTGCTGAGCGAGCACCCGGCCTCGGTGGACTACGCGACCGCCTCGAAGCGGGTGACGGCGGTGGTCTCGGCCGTGCTCGGCTGAGGTGGCACGGCAGGCACACGTTGACGGCTACCGGCTGATCGCGCCGGAACAGGGCTCGGTTGGCGGACCGGCGGGGAAGCGCTTACCCGCGCGGGGAGACGGGCGCGGCCGGCAGCGGTCGAGGCAGACGCGGGGCCGGCAGCCACGATGAGCGGCGGGGCGCGCGGCCTGAGCGACATCGCGGGCGCGCGGGCCCCGGAGCAGTGCGGCCCGCCAGCCCCTCGCTACTGGTCCGTGTCCGCCAAGGCGCCGTGCGCACCCGACCGCGGCAGGGGCCACGGCAGCACTCCGCCGGTCGTCTCGATCTGGCGGCCGGTCGTCGACGGCGCCTGGGAGTGGGCTCCGATCCAGGACAGCACATCCGGGATCTGGGACTTGAACGTGTTCATGTTGTGGCCCGCGTCCGGGATGCGCCAGGACGAGACCTGCAGCGGAGGCCGCGCCGCCGCTCGGATCTGGTCTATCGCGAAACTTTCGTAGTTCTCCTTCTCGCCCGAGACCGCCAGGATCTCGATCGGCGACGGGTGCAGCCTTACGTTCACCCGGACGTTGTTCGCGTCGTTGATGTCCTGGCGGCCGTGGAACAGGTCCTCGGTCTCCGCGTCGATCTGGGCCTTGTCGTAGCCGCTCACGCTGACCGCCTGGCCGTACCACTGGGGGTGGCGCGTCACCAGGTTCATCGCGCAGTAGCCGCCCGAGGACCAGCCGCCTATCGTCCAGGCCCGGCGGTTCGGTGAGACGCCCAGCTTCTGCAGGGCCCAGTCGCGCAGGTCGGCCGTCAGGTACGTGTCGTTCGCCGTTCCGTTGACCTCGTCGACGCATTCCGTGTCGTGGCCCACCTTCGGGACGCCCGTCGGGTCGGGGACGACCACCACCGTCGGCGGGATCGCCTTCTTGGCGATCGCCTTGTCGAGCTGCTCGGGCATGCCGTAGATGGCGAACACCTCGGGCCCGGACGGGTAGTTCGGGATCCACTCCATCGCCGGGAACCGGACGTCCTTGTACGCCGCGTCGAAGTACTGCGGGGGCAGGTAGACCGTGACGTCGCGGGTCAGCTTGGTGCGCCGGCCCGTCACCTTCATGTGGACGAGCGTCCCCTTGCCCTCGCGCGCGTGCGCCACCGCCTGATCGCGCAGCTTCTCGAGGTCCTCGCCGTTCGGCGCCGCCTCCGCGTCGGTGCCCTGGCCGGCGTACACGCCCGTGCCGAGCAGTGAGCCGACCGTCGGGAAGAACCCGCCGATCATGTTGCCCGCCATGCCCGTCGAGAGCACCAGGAGCACGACCGCGAGCAGCACCGTGGCGCTGCGCCACAACCGCTTGCGCTTCCAGCGGTCCCAGAACCACGGGACCGCGATGATCGCGAGCAGCGTCAGCACGACCACCACGATCATGTTGACCGGCGAATCCAGCCGGATGCTGCTGATGTGCATGGTGCGGTCCTTCCGGGCGGGCAGGAATGCGCGCCCGGATCGATCGGGAGTCGCGTATATATCACGTTTGAGCAGGCATGCACGTTGCAGCCCTGTGATTTGGGTCATAGGGCCGCAACGCGTCGCGCACTCAGCGTTTTCTCAGTTATTCCGCCAAAGCGCGGGTCAGCACGGTGACGGCCTGCGTGATCGCGGCCTCCGCCGCGTGGGTCTCGCGGAGCGCGTTGACCATCACGAAGTCGTGGATGGTCCCCTGGTACCGCACGGCCGTGACGGGCACACCGGCCTGACGCAGCTTCGCCGCGTACGCCTCACCTTCGTCGCGGAGCACGTCCGCCTCGCCGGTGATCACCAGCGCCGGCGGCAGCCCGGCCAGCTCGTCGAGCGACGCGCGCAGCGGCGACGCCGTGATCTCCGCTCGCTGGGCGGGGTCCGTCGTGTACTGGTCCCAGAACCACTTCATGCCCTCGCGGCCGAGGAAGTAGCCCTCGGCGAACTTCAGGTACGACTCGGTGTCGAAGTTCGCGTCGGTCACCGGGTAGAAGAGCACCTGCTGCTTGAAGGTGACGTCGCCGCGCTGCTTCGCGAGCAGGGTCAGCGCCGCCGTCATGTTCCCGCCGACGGAGTCGCCCGCGATCGCGATGCGCGAGGTGTCGAGACCCTGCGAAGCGCCGTGCGAAGCGACCCACTTCGCCACGGCGTAGCTCTGCTCGATGGCGACCGGGTAGCGCGCTTCCGGCGAGCGGTCGTACTCGGGGAACACGACGGCCGCGCCGACGCCGGCGGCCAGTTCGCGCACGAGGCGCTCGTGCGTGTGGAAGTCGCCGAAGACCCAACCGGCGCCGTGGATGTAGACGATGACCGGGAGCGGGCCGGAAACGCCGGCCGGGCGGACGATCCGGGTCTCGACCTCGCCGGTCGGCCCGCCGGGCACCTTCAGCAGCTCGACCGACGCGTCGGCCATGGCGACGTCGCCGTCCTGGACGCCGTCGACGGCCTTGCGTCCCTCCTCCGGCGGCAGCTGGAACAGGTACGGCGGCTGGTCGGTGGCCTCGGCGAACGCCTGCGCGGCCGGTTCCAGGGCGAGGTTGTGCGGGTTGGCGGTCATGGCGTCCTCCTCGGGGGCGGTCAAGCTGACACGACTGAACGTAGCCCTCAACTAAGTTGTGCACAACTGAATTACATCCAATGAGATTAAGGGCACTTAAGTTGCGGAGATCCACCTCGAACGGGAGCATGGAGTGTTACGAGCAAGGAGGACGCCATGGCATCACTGCGGCTGGACGACCAGCTCTGCTTCGGCCTGTACTCGGCGTCGCGCGCGGTGACGGCGTTGTACCGGGTCGTCCTGGAGGACCTCGACCTGACCTACCCCCAGTACCTGGTCATGCTGGCGCTCTGGGAGCGCGACCACCGGCTCGTGAAGGAGCTGGGCGCCGAGCTGAACCTGGACTCGGGCACGCTGTCGCCGCTGCTCAAGCGCCTGCACGCGGCCGGGCTGGTCGAACGCGTCCGGCAGGCCGACGACGAACGCGCGGTCATGATCAGCCTCAGCGACGCCGGGCAGGCGTTGCGCGCGAAGGCCGAGGGCATCCCCGACGTGATCGGCACCGCGATGGGCCTCGACGACGCCGGCGTGGCCCGGATGCGCGCCGAGCTGGACCGCCTGACAGAGTCGGTGAACGCCTACCGAGAGGCCCGGTCATGATCAACCACGACGACGCTCTCAAGGCCGTCGAGAGCAGCCTCGACCGCCCGTCCGCGGCGCGGATCTACGACTACTTCATCGGCGGCACCACGAACTACGCGATCGACCGCGACTTCGCCGAGAAGGTGCGCGCCCGGCTGCCGCTCATGGGCGACTACTGCCTGACGAGCCGCCAGTTCCTCGGCCGCGCGGTCCGCGAGTGCGTGCGGGCCGGCATCCGGCAGTTCGTCGACATCGGCTCGGGCCTGCCGACCGCGGGCAACGTCCACGAGGTGGCCGACGAAGAGCGCGAAGAACTCGACACGCGCGTGCTCTACATCGACAACGAGCCGATCGCCCTCGCGCATTCGACGCTGCTGCTCGCCGACACCGCCGACCCGGAGCGCCACCACGCCATCGCCGCGGACTTCCTGCAGCCCGAGGACCTCTGGGACCGCGTGACCGCGTCGGCCGTGATCGACGTGGCCGAGCCGGTCGCCCTGGTGATCAACGCGGTCATGCACTTCATCAAGGACGAGGAGAACCCGGACGAGCTCCTGGCGTACTACCGCGACCGGCTGCCGTCGGGCTCGCTGCTGGTGCTGTCGCAGATGACGAACGAGAACCCGGCCAACGACGACGAACGGCAGGCGCTCGTCGACCTGCTCGAGTACTACGAGACCACGACGAACCCGGGGTTCCTGCGGCCGATGGCCGAGTTCGAACGCTTCTTCGGCGGCTGGCCGATGCTGGAGCCGGGGCTCGTCTACGCGCCCGCTTGGCACCCCGACGAGCAGACGGTGTTCGCCGGCTCGCCGTCGGAGTCGCGGGTGATCGGCGGGATCGCGCGCAAGCCCTGATCCACCTGGCTTCAACCCCGGGGTTGACGTCCGGGCGCCGCCGCGCGGGCACCGTGGTGATCGGAAGATCACCGCGGAAAGGGAAGCCCGTGAACAGCTCGGCCAACATCCTCGTCGGACTCGTCGTGCTGGCGTGGCTGGTGTGGCGGCAGACGCAGCGGCGCCTGGTGCGCGAGGACCGCCGGCCGGTCGTGCTGCTGATCCTGCTGGTGCTCGGGATCCTCCAGCTGAGCACCTACCTCAAGACCGCCTCGACGTCGGGCACGCTGATCGTCGCCCTCGTGGTCAGCCTGCTGCTCGCGGCGGGCTTCGGCGTCGTGCGGGCGCGGAGCACGCGGCTCTGGCGGCAGGACGGGCAGCTGTGGCGGCAGGGCACCTGGCTCACGGCCGCGCTGTGGGTGGTCGGGCTCGGTGTCCACATCGGACTGGACCTGCTGTTCGACGACTCGGCGAAGGGGCTCGGCGCCGGGTCGATCCTGCTGTACCTGGCCGTCTCACTGGGGGTGCAGCGGCTGGTCGTGCAGGCGCGAGCCGACCGGCTAGGAAGCTTCGCGTAGGCCGTCCAGCACGTCGAGGACCGCGTCCTTGCCCAGCTCGACGGCCTTGCGCAGCACCTCGGGGTCGCGCTCCAGCACCGCGATGTCCGGCGACCCGACGGGCGGGCGGATGCTCAGGATCCGCGGGTCGGACGCCAGGATCTCCTCGTCCTCGACGTCGCGCCGGAAGGTGTCGCGCCACGCGGGGATCGCACCCGGAGCCTGGCGGCGCAAGAAGCGCGGCACCACGACGTCGTAGGCCCTCGGAGGCGGCAGCGGCAGCTCGTCCGCGCGGCGCGTGCGCAGCACCAGGACGTCGGTCGCGTCCTGGGCCAGCGCCGTGCGGTACGGGATCGGCTCCGCGACCCCCGCGTCGACGAACCGGCGGCCGGCCATCGGGATCGGCGGGCCGGCCAGCACCGGCATGCAGGACGACGCCGCGAGCGCGACCTTGATCGCGTCCACGTCGCCGAGAAAGGGGTGGAGGTCGGTCGACTCCCCCGTGTCGGCGTCGGTGGCGAGCGGGTGGAACGTCACCGGGTTGGCCAGGATCGCCGGGAAGTCCATCGGCTCCAGCACCGAATACACCTGGTGGACGAGGTATTCGAGGTCGATCACCGCGCGGCCGCGCAGGGTGTGCAGCGGGTTGATGATCCGGCGCATGACGACCGGGTTCCACCAGGTCCGCACGCCGGTCGACGAGCACCCGCTCAGCAGCCAGGCGCCGTTGAGCGCGCCGGCCGAGGAGCCGTAGACGGCGTCGAAGACGGGGACGGCGCCGAGTTCGTCCAGCGCCAGGGCCATGCCGCTGGAGTAGGTGCCGCGGCTGCTGCCGCCTTCGACGGCCAGCGCCAGACGGCGGCCGTCGGTGCGTTCTCCCGGGACGCTGCCCGTCGCCAGCCGTTCGGAGATCAGTTCGAGTACCGGGTGCACTCCACCCATCCTGGTCTTTTCCGGGGTGAAGTCGACCCGATTTGTGCCACCCAGGGGGGTGAAGTGATGTGTGCCTCGTTGCACTGCAACTCGTTGCATAGGACCCTCCAGGGATGGCACTGGAGCACGCGATCCTCGTCTCGCTGTCCGAGCGCGCCGGCTCGGGCTACGAGCTGACGCGCCGCTTCGAGAAGTCGATCGGGCTGTTCTGGAGCGCCACCCACCAGCAGATCTACCGCGTCCTGAAGCGGATGGAAGAGGCCGGCTGGGTCGCCGTCGACGTCGTCGCGCAGTCGGGGCGGCCGGACAAGAAGGTCTACACGGTCAGCGACGGCGGACGCGCCGAACTCGTCCGCTGGCTGGCCGAGCCCGATCCGGGCGCGGGACCGGTCGAACTGGCCGTGAAGATCCGCGGCGCGACCTTCGGGGACCCGTCGAAGGTCGCCGAAGAGATCGTCCGGCACCGCTCGGCCCACGCCGCCCGGCTCGACGTCTACCGCCAGATCGAGAAGCGCGACTTCCCCGCGCCCGGGGCCCTGACGGGCCAGCACCTGCACCAGTACCTGGTCCTGCGCGGCGGCATCCGCGTCGAAGAGGGTCAGGTCGAGTGGTTCGACGAAGTCCTCGCCGCCCTCCACCACACCAAGGACGCCTGATGACCCCGTACCCGAACTTGCTGTCGCCGCTCGACCTCGGCTTCACGACGCTGCGCAACCGCGTCCTGATGGGGTCGATGCACACCGGCCTCGAGGACAAGGCCGCGCACTTCCCCGAGCTCGCCGAGTACTACGCCGAACGCGCTCGCGGCGGTGTCGGCCTGATCGTCACCGGCGGGTTCGCGCCGAACAAGACCGGCTGGCTGCTGCCGCTCGCGTCCAAGCTGACGACGTCCGCCGAAGCAAAGCAGCACCGCCAGCTGACCACGCCCGTCCACGAGGCCGGCGGCAAGATCGCGCTGCAGGTCCTGCACGCGGGCCGGTACGCCTACCACCCGTTGAGCGTGTCCGCGTCGAGCATCAAGGCGCCGATCAACCCGTTCCGGCCACGCGCTCTCACGGGCTACGGCGTCAAGCAGCAGATCAACGCCTTCGCGAACTGCGCCGCTCTCGCGCGCGAAGCGGGCTACGACGGCGTCGAGATCATGGGCTCCGAGGGCTACCTGATCAACCAGTTCCTGGCCGAGCGCACCAACAAGCGCACCGACGCCTGGGGCGGCACGCCGGAGAAGCGCCGCCGGTTCGCCGTCGAGATCGTCAAGCGCACCAGGGAAAAGGTCGGCGACGACTTCATCATCATCTACCGGCTTTCCATGCTCGACCTCGTTCCCGGCGGCCAGCGCTGGGAGGACGTCGTCGCGCTCGCGAAGGACGTCGAAGCCGCCGGCGCGACGATCATCAACACCGGCATCGGCTGGCACGAGGCACGCGTGCCGACGATCGTGACGTCGGTGCCGCGCGCCGCGTTCACGTGGGTGACCGGGAAGCTCAAGCCGCACGTCGGGATCCCGGTCGTCACGTCGAACCGGATCAACATGCCGCAGGTCGCCGAGGAAGCGCTGAGCAGCGGTGACGCCGATCTCGTATCGATGGCGCGGCCGTTCCTGGCCGACCCCGAGTGGATCCGCAAGGCCGAGACCGGCCGCGAGGACGAGATCAACACCTGCATCGCCTGCAACCAGGCCTGCCTCGACCACGCGTTCAAGCGCAAGCTCGTGTCCTGCATGGTCAACCCGCGTGCCGGCCACGAAACCACGCTGACCCTCGCCCCGACGCGACGCTCGAAGCACGTCGCCGTGGTCGGCGCCGGGCCCGCCGGGCTGTCGGCCGCGACCGCGCTGGCCGAACGCGGGCACAGCGTCGAGCTGTTCGAGGCCGACGACGAGGTCGGCGGCCAGTTCGGCATCGCGCGGAAGATCCCCGGCAAGGAGGAGTTCGCCGAGACGATCCGCTACTACCGGCGGCGGGTCGAGGTGACCGGCGTGAAGCTGCACCTCGGCACCCGCGTGACCGCGAACGACCTCACCGGCTTCGACGAGGTCGTGCTGGCCACCGGCGTCGCGCCGCGCGTGCCGTCGCTGCCCGGGATCGACCACCCCAAGGTGCTGTCCTACGTCGACGTCGTCCGGCACGGGAAGCCGGTCGGCGCGCGGGTCGCGGTGATCGGGGCCGGCGGCATCGGCGTCGACGTCAGCGAGTTCCTCACACACGCCGACTCGCCCGCGCTGGACCTCGACGCGTGGATGGCCGAGTGGGGTGTCACCGACCCCGAGCAGGCGGCGGGCGGGCTCGCGACGCCGAAGCCCGAGCCGTCGCCGCGGCAGGTGTACCTGCTGCAGCGCAAGAAGTCCGGGATCGGTTCCGGGCTCGGCAAGACGTCGGGCTGGGTGCACCGGGCCGCGCTCAAGGCCAAGCGCGTCGAGCAGCTCACCGGCGTCACGTACGAGCGGATCGACGACGCCGGCCTGCACGTCACCGTGGACGGCGCGCCGCGGCTGCTGGAGGTCGACACGGTCGTCGTCTGCGCCGGTCAGGAACCCGTGCGGGACCTCGCGGACGAGCTGCGTGCCGCGGGGCTCCCGGTGCACCTCATCGGCGGGGCCGATGTCGCCGCGGAACTCGACGCGAAACGCGCGATCGACCAGGGAACGAGGCTCGCCGCCGCGCTGTAGCACCAGATGCGTCCGGCACTGGCAGGATGGGCCCCGTGCGAGACGTATGCGTGATCGGGCTCGGGCTGATCGGCGGTTCGCTGCTGCGCGCGGCGGCCGCCAGCGGCCGCACGGCGTTCGGCGCCGCGGTTTCCGAAGTGGACGCCGACGCGGCCAGCAGAGCGGGTTACGACGTCACGACGGACGTCGAAGCCGCCCTGCACCGCGCCGACGGCGCCGACGCGATGGTGGTGCTGGCCGCGCCGCTCACCGCGGTCGAGGACCTGCTGCGCCTGGTCTCCCAGCACGCGTCGCACTGCCTGCTCACCGACGTGACCAGCGTGAAAGCGCCGGTGCTGGACGCCGTCCGCCGGCGCGTGCCGTACACGCGGTTCGTCGGCGGGCACCCGATGGCCGGGACGTCGAACTCGGGCTGGCTGGCCGGCGACGCCGCGCTGTTCCAGGGGGCGGCGTGGGTGGTCGGCGTCGAGGAGGACACCGACCTCGACGCCTGGTCCGAGGTCACGCGGCTCGTGCTGGACATCGGCGCGCACGTCGTCCCGCTGCCCGCCGAGTCGCATGACGAAGCCGTCGCCCGGATCTCGCACCTGCCGCACCTGCTCGCGGCGATCCTCGCCACGATCGGCGCCGAGGGCGGGCCGCTGGCCATGTCGCTGGCCGCCGGGTCGTACCGCGACGGGACGCGGGTCGCGGGGTCGAACCCGCAGCTCGTGCGCGCGATGACCGAAGGCAACCGGGACGCGCTGCTGCCGATCGTCGACGAAGCCCTCGGCCGGCTCGGCGCCGCGCGCGGTTCGCTCGCGTCGACCGGCGGCCTGGCGGCCACGATCAACGCGGGGTACGAGGGCGCGCAAGCGCTGGCCGCCAGCCTGGACGCCGAACGCGCCGGCGTCCGGATCAGCCTGGCGGCCCCGGACGCGCGGCAGGGCCTGATCGCGCTCGGCGAACGCGGCGGCCGGATCACCGGCCTCGCGGACGGGATCGCGACCGGCGAAGTCCAGTAGGACCTACTGGGCCGGCGGGGTGTCCGGCTTGTCGTCGAACTTGTCGAGGAAGCTCTTCGCCTTCTCGATGCCGCTGTCGATCTGCTCGTCGTGCCCGGCGAACTTCGACTTCGCGAAGTCACCCGCCTTGTCGAGGCCGTCCTCGATCTTGTCGCCGTGCTCCCGCAGGGCCTCTTCGGCCTTGCCCTTCAACGCATCGAAGTCGATTCCCATGGCCGTAATTGAACAGCACTCCCGTCACGTGCGCCTGTGGTAGGGCAGGAACCGCCGGACGAGCCGCAGCGGCGTGCGTTCCACCAGGTCAGGGCCGCGGACGGCGTCGAACGCCGACTCCAGCTGGTCCACCACGCCGGCCAGCTGCGCGCTGTCCGGCAGCGGCATCGACGCGGGCTCCCGCTGCTCGCGGATCGCCGACGCCAGCTCGGCCAACGCGGCGGTGAGCAGCTCGATGTCCCCGGGTTCCGGCGGGGTCAGGCCCCGGCCGATCGTCACGCCGACCTCGGTGACGGCGTCCGCGACGCGTTCCTGCGCGGCGATGACCGGCCACCACGCGACCGCCTGGCGGCCGTTCGCGGACGGCTCGACGACGACCTGCTGGAACGCCGTCCGCAGGTCGGCCAGCGCCCGGTACGCGCCGCGCCGGGCCCGTGAACGCGCCAGCCGCGCGTCCCCGGAAGACGCTTCGACCAGCGCGCACGAGACGTACTTCGCGACGGCGTCCAGCCCGTCGGCCAGCCGGCCGCCGACCTGGGGACGACGGCTGCCCGGCCAGAGCAGGTAGCCGAAGACGAGGACGATCACGCAGCCCAGCACGGTGTCGACCAGCCGCGCCACCACGACGTTCCAGCTGCCGGTGTTCGCCAGGTCCATCTGCAGGATGATCAACGGCGTCACGAACGCGCTGAGGATGCCGTAGTTGCGCACCTTCCCGACCGCGACGCCGCCGGCGAAGATCGTGATCAGCGCGACCAGGAGCCAGCCGTGCCCGCCGACGCCGAGGACAATGGCGCCGACCCCGACGCCGACGACCGTGCCGATCCCGCGCAGCACCGCGCGGCCGAAGACCGAGCCGAAGTCCGGCTTGAGCACGATCCCGACGGTCAGGGTGATCCAGTAGGACCGTTCGAGCGGCACGAGCAGCCCGACGATCTCGGCGATCGCGACGCACAGCGTCAGCCGCAGCGCGGCGATCCACGTCAGCGGGCCGGAGGCGAGCGAACCCGCCCACGTCCGCAGGCGCCGGTACCAGGGCGTCAGCTCCCGGCGCTTGCGGTCGTCGCCCTTGCCGATCCGGACCAGGCCCGCGTACAGCGCGGCCAGCACCGGGTCGGCGTCGTCGTCCGGCCTCGGCGGCGGTTCCGGCAGCGGCTGGCTGGCCAGGACCGTCGCCGACAGCGCGACGAAGTGGTCGATGACCTCCTGCGGCGTGCGGCGGCCGGCGTTGACCATCGCAACCGACGCCTCGACCGCGGGCGTCGTCGCCGAGAGCAGGTTGAGCAGGTGCCGGTAGGCGGCGTCGCGGCCGGACAGCCACGAGCGCGCGGTGAGCAGCTGGTCGTACGCCGTGTTCATGGCCGTGGTCAGCCGGTGGCGGGCGACCCGCGAGACGGCTTCGTCGGTCGCCGAGAGCATCGCGGCCAGCTCGACGTAGACGTGCGCGACGGCGGAGCGTTCGGGGCTGGTCGCCCGGAACGTCCAGCTGGCGAGCGCCACCAAGAGGCTCCACACGGCACCGAGGCAGAAGAAGCCGAACAGGACCTCGACGCGCACGCCGGTCGCGTGCTGGCCGGTGCCGAGCACGGCGAACACGAACATCTGCAGCCCGGCGACCGAGGCGTTGCTGCCGGCCGCGCTGATCAGCGCGGACACCGCCGCGACCAGGATCACCGCGGGCACGGACAGCGCGGGCGTGCCGCCGGTGAGCAGCCCGACGGCGTACCCGAACGCCGCCGCCAGCGTCGCGCCGCCGAGCCGGCGGGCGCGGTAGCGGTAGGGACCGGCCGACTCGGACAGCACGGCGGGCAGCGCGCCGGTCGAGATCAGCGCGCCGACGGCGATGTCACCTGCCGCGTAGGCGACCGCGAGCGGCACGGCCAGCGCGATGACGGCGCGGGCGACCATGTTCCACGGCACCGGGACCGGCTTGCTGCGCAGGAGCTGGGTCAGCCAGTGCGGCGCGGCGATGTCGGGACGCGGCGTGCTCACGCCCCCATCTTGACCTACGCTGCGCGGAACGCTTAATTATCAATCTGTCAACAACGTGGGAGGTTCCGGTGGGCCGCAAGTTCTCCTTCGAGGTCAACCGCACGAGCAGCGCGCCACCGGCGGCGTTGTTCGCACTCGAAGCCGACGGCCCGCGCTGGGCGGAGTGGGGAAAGCCACTCATCGTGCAGGCCCGCTGGAAGCGCCAGGGCGCCGATGACCCGGCCGGCGTCGGCGCCGTCCGCGAGGTCGGCCTCTGGCCGGTGCTGATCCGCGAGGAGACGCTCGAGTACGAGCCCGGCCACAAGCACGTCTACACGTTCTTCGGCGCCAACCCGATCAAGGACTACCGCGCCGAGGTGCTGTTCACGCCGACCGAAGACGGCGGCACGCACCTGCGCTGGACCGGGTCGTTCACCGAGCCGGTCAAGGGCAGCGGCCCGATCCTGGCGGCCGGACTCGAACGTGTGATCAGGCTGTTCTCCGGCAAGCTGGTCAAGGCGGCCGAAAAAGGACGCTGACCTGGGTGGCTCCGGCCACACAAGATCAGCCGACGCAACTTGACCCCGGGCTCCAACGTCACTCTTTCGTGTAGTTCTGCACTACGCGGAAGGGGGACGTGGGATGAAGCGCGTCGCAGCGGTGGTCGTCGCCGCGGCACTGGCACTCACGGCTTGCTCGGCGAGCGAGCCGGCCCAACGGGAGTTCGGCACCAGCCAGCCGAACCCGGCACCCGGCGGAGGCCCCGCCGGGACGACGTCGGCGCCGTACCCGTTCGGCACGGTCCAGCAGAAGGCGCCGGCGATCGCGAACGGCGAGGTCCCGGTGGTCAAGCGGATCACCACCGACAAGCCGTACGTCTTCCTCACCATGGACGACGGCGCGGTCAAGGACCCCGACGCGCTGAAGCTGATGCAGCAGAACGGCACCCACCCGGTGCTGTTCCTGAACCAGAAGTACGTGAAGGGCCACGAGGCCTATTTCAAGCAGATCCTCGACGCCACCGGCGCGACGCTCGGCGACCACACGGTCGACCACCCGAACCTCAAGGGCAAGCCGTACGAGTTCCAGCGCAAGGAGATCTGCGACGACGCCGACGACTTCCAGAAGAGCCTCGGCGTGCGGCCGTCGCTGTTCCGGCCGCCGTTCGGCAACTACGACCAGAACACGCTGCGCGCGGCGGCCGCGTGCGGGATGCGCGCCTCGGTGCTGTGGACGGCCGCGGTCAACGACGGGCACGTCCAGTTCCAGGCCGGGGACAAGCTCAAGCCGGGTGACGTCGTGCTGATGCACTTCCGCAAGACCTTCAAAGAGGACTACACGGCGTTCGTGGAGCAGGCGAAGAAGGACGGACTGACGCCCGTCCCCCTCGCCGACTTCCTGGGCTAAAGCACGACCGTCGGCGTCACGACGGTCCGCCGGCACGTCACGTCACCGAGGTGCACGAGGATCTGCGTGGTCCCGCGCGGGACGTTGTCGAGCACGAACCGGCCGCCTTCGTCGGCGGTCGTGGACGACGTCCCGTGCTCGGCGACCCGCACCTCGACGCCGTACTGGCCGGCGGGCACGAGCCAGCCGTCGATGCGGTGCAGCTTGCCGATCTTGGTCAGGTTGATCATCACGGTCAGGTCGCTGACGGTGAAGGTGATCGTCCCGGTGCCGCCACCGCGGACCCCGGCCAGGTTGTCCAGCCGCTCCCACCGCGCGACCTCGACGTCGAGGTCTTCGAGGGCGAGCGCGAACTGGACCCGCTGCACCAGGTCGTCCGGCGGCGGGTCCAGCTCGTCGAGGAAGCGGCCGATTCCGGCCAGGATCAATTCGTCGGAAAAGGCCTCGCCCGGCGTTCCGAGGTCGTTCATCGGCTTCCCCCTTCACTGACGAGCAGATCGCGCATCTGGTCGAGGCAGCGTCCCCTGGTCGGGCCGACACTGCCGCGGGGCATGCGCAGCGCCTCGGCGACGAGCTGGTACTCCGCGCGACCCGCGAGCACGGTCAGCCGGAGCAGGTCCTGACAGCGGTGGGGCAGCCGGACGAAGGCGCGCCAGACCCGGCGGTCGCGGTCGGCGCGGACGGCTTCGTCTTCGGGTGCCGGTTGGGTGCTCGGCATGGCTTCGGCGACTTCGTCGCTCAACGGCACGGGCTGCACGCGCCGGCCGAACGGGTGCGTGGCCTCGCGCCGGGTGGTCGTGATCAGCCACGCGGCCAGGGCTTTCGGGTCTCTGAGCTTCCCGAGCTGGCTGAAGAGGGCGAGCCACACCGTCTGGACGACGTCTTCGGCGACCGAGCGGTCGAGGCCGTTGGCCCGGGCGACGTGCCAGACCAGCGGGGTCAGCTCGGCGACGAGGCGGTCCATCGCGCGGCGGTCACCGTCCCGGGCGGCCTGCATGCACGCGGCGTGCAGCTCGGCGCCGGTCAAGCCCTCCCAAGGCGGGTCTACCTCTGTGGTTTGCACGTCGGTCACCGTATCTGCCCCTCTTCGGAAAAGTCTTCGAGTCGGCTTCGGCAGTATCGCGGGTCCTTCGGGGGGAAGGAGCGTGCAGGTGGATCTCGGATACATCAAGGTCACTTACTTCGTCGGTCGCGCTTCCGGTCAAGGACGATCGAGGGAGGTACCGGCCGGCGCGTCACCCGCGCCGACCGGTACTCCCCTCCCTCAAGGGCCCGCTCCCCAACGGGCCCCGCCGGATGACCCCTCCCCCGAAGAGCACCCGGCCGACGGTGTCCGGAAGCCCCCTCGGCTCCCGGCCACCGCGCATTTCGAACTCGGCACCCCCTGCCGTGTTCCCATTTCCGTGCTTGGCTGCTCCACAGGACGCAATGGAGGGGCGGCCAGATACACGAACCGCGAACTTTTTTTGAAGATCGACGCAGGGCGGCTAACCGATCACAGGGAGTGCGAGGGTGCGGGCCCAGCGGGCGTACCCGGCGGGCCCCGGGTGGAAGTCGTCCGACGCGAAGGCGGCGGGGTCGAGCAGCGCGGGGTCCATCGGCAGGTGCCGGACGCCCGGGATCCGGCCGAGGGCCGCGGCGGCGGCGTCGAGCGCGGTCGAGCGGGCCGAGAGGACGTCTCGCAGCGGTCGCGGCAGCGCCGGGAAGCGGGACATCGGCGGCACACCGGCCAGGAGGACGTCGACCGGGCCGAGGCGCCTTCTCAGCTCGATCACCAGTTCCAGCAGGTCACGGCGGTAGCCCGCGGCCGACCGGAGCTCGATGGTGTCGTTGACACCCAGCGCGACGACCACCAGGTCGGCCGGGCGGACCAGCGGAACCAGCTCGGCCCGGACGACCCGGGCGTTGGCCCCGGTCCGGCCGACGGCCTGCCAGCGGACCGCCCGGCCATCGCGCGCGAGCTCGCGGGCGAGGCAGCCGGTGAGCGCTTCCTCGTGGTTCGCCGCGCCGACGCCGTCCACTGTGGATTCCCCCAGCACGGCCAGGCGGAAGGGGGTCCCTTCGCCCGGCACGAGCCCTTCGGTGGGACCGGCGGCGCCGGGGAGCCGCGGGGTCTTCCGCTTGACGTAGAGGGCTTGAGCGAGGATCACCATGCTTCGACGTTAACCGTGGGCGATCGAAACCTTCGCCCTGGTCAGCGTGGGCTCCGCCACGGCGTCGAGCAGGAACGCGGCGACGTCGGCGCGCCGGATGGTGAACGTGCGGACGTTCCCGTCGAGCCGGCTCACGACCTTGCCGGTGCGCGGCCCGTCGAGCAGCATCGGCGGGCGGACCACGGTCCAGTCCACGTCGGACGCCGTGACCACGGCCTCCATCGCGAGCATGTCCGCCCAGCCGTGCTTGAGGAAGGTGTTGAGCAGCGGTTTGACGAGCGCGCGGGTGAAGAAGCCGTCCCCCTCGGTGTGCATGCCGCTGGCGCTGACGACCAGCAGGCGCTTCGCCCCGGCGTCGATCGCCGCACGGGCACCGTCCACGCAGACCGTCGTCGGCCCGCGGTCACGGGAGCCGAGCGCCGACACGACGGCGTCGCGCCCCTCGATGGCGGCGGCGAGCTTGTCGTGTTCGTGCAGGCCGGCGACCACGACGTGCGCCGGCAGCGTCAGCCGGGCCGGGTCGCGGACCACCGCCGTGACGTCCCAGCCCCGCTCCAGCGCCTGCTTGACGACCTCGGTGCCGACCCCGCCGGTCGCGCCCAGCACGGTGATCTTCATGGTGTCTCCTCGTCGGTTAGTGAACACTCACCAGGTAGGGTGAGTGTTCACTAACCACGCTGAGAACGCACTCAGGAGCCACCATGGGAAGCCGTGAGGAGATCGTCGCCGCGGCCGCGAAGGTGATGCGCGAGCAGGGCTACGCCCACGCGACGACCAAGGTCATCGCGCGGACCGCGGGATACTCGGAAGCCATGCTCTACAAGCACTTCCGCGACAAGACCGACCTGTTCCTCAGCGTGCTCTCCGACGAGCTGCCGGCACTGGGCGCCACGCTGGCCGAGCTGACCGGGAACCCCGGGCAGGCGCCGCTGCGCGACAACTTCGTCCGCGTCGCGCGCCTCGGCCTGGCGTTCTACACCGACAGCTTCCCGATCGCCATCTCGATGTTCTCGTCCCGCGACCTGCTGCGCTCACACCGGGACCGCGTGGGAGGCGCCGGGCCGCGCATCCCGCTGAAGGGCGTCGAAGACTACGTGCGAGCCGAGGTGGCGCTGGGCCGGCTCAAGGCGGACACGGACGCCGAGGCCGTCGCGTCACTGCTGCTCGGCGCTTGTTTCCAGCAGGCTTTCCTGGCCACGTTCGAAGAGCGCGAGCCGGCCGACCTCGCCGACCGGCTCGTGGACACCCTGCTCGCCGGGCTCTAGGCGTTCTTCTCCGCGCGCATCTTGTGCCAGCGCTCGTACATGCCGTTGAGCTCCTCCAGCATGAACGACAGGAAGTCGCGCATCTCGGCGAGCCGCTGCCCGGCCGGGGAGTCTTCGCCGAGGGCGTCGATGCCGTCGCCCGCCGCGTCGCGCCACATGATGATCATGCGGTCGCGCTTGAGGAACGTGGCGTACCAGAGGTCGTCGAAGAGGCGGTAGTGGTCGCGGCGCTCGCCCGGCTCGCGTTCCTTGGCGACCAGGCCGATCTGCTCGAGGAAGCGCACGGCGCCGGAGATGGCCGCGGGACTCACCGACAGCTGCGAAGCCAGGTCGGCCGCGGTCAGCCGGGCGTCGTCGGTGGTCATCAGGGCCGCGAAGACCCGCGCGGACATGCGCTGCATCCCGATCTGCGAGAGCACCAGGGCCAGGCTCTCGACGTACCGGCGGACGGCGTCTTCATCTCTTTTCGTGTCAGGCGTCGTCATCGGCCCATCCTCCCGTATCGCCCCAGCAAGATCACTCCATCTAGACATTTTCTTAACTTCACAACTTCGTGAAATCAGTGTAGCTTCCGAAGCATGGAAAATGCCATCGCGATCTCCGGCCTGCACAAGTCGTTCGGCCGGACCAAGGCCTTGGACGGCCTCGATCTGCAGGTACCTACTGGGGAAGTACACGGCTTTCTCGGCCCGAACGGCGCCGGGAAGTCGACCACCGTCCGAGTCCTGCTCGGCTTGCTCCACGCGGACTCGGGGGACGTCCGGCTGCTCGGCGGCGACCCCTGGAAGGACGCCGCGAGCCTGCACCGCCGGCTGGCCTACGTGCCCGGCGACGTCAACCTCTGGCCCAACCTCTCCGGCGGCGAGGTGATCGACCTGCTCGGCCGCCTGCGCGGCGGGCTCGACGAGAAGCGGCGCGCCGACCTCGTCGAACGGTTCGACCTCGACCCGAAGAAGAAGGGGCGGACGTACTCGAAGGGCAACCGGCAGAAGGTCGCCATCGTCGCGGCGCTCGCGTCCCGGGTCGACCTGCTGATCCTCGACGAGCCGACGTCCGGCCTCGACCCGCTGATGGAGGCGACGTTCCAGTACGCCATCCAGGAGGAGCGCGAGCAGGGCCGGACCGTGCTGCTCTCCAGCCACATCCTCGCCGAGGTCGAGGCCCTGTGCGACAAGGTGAGCATCATCCGCAACGGCGCCACGGTCGAGTCCGGCACGCTGGCCGAGCTGCGCCACCTCACCCGGACGTCGATCACCGCCGAGCTCGCCGGCCCGCCGAACGGGCTGGCGACGCTGGAGAACATCCACGACCTCAAGGTCGACGGCAACCGCGTCCGGTTCGACGTCGAAACGCGCTCGCTCGACGAAGCGCTGCGGCAGCTGACCCAGGTCGGCGTGCGCAGCCTGGTCAGCCAGCCGCCGACGCTGGAAGAGCTGTTCCTGCGCCACTACACCACCGAAGCGAGCGCGAAATGACCGCGACGCTCTCCCGCGCCGAAGCCGAGGTCGCGCCCGCCCACGAGCTGGCGGGCACCTGGCACCTCACGCGACTCGCGCTGCGCCGCGACCGCGTCGTGCTGCCGATCTGGATCGTGCTGCTCAGCGTCGTCCCGGCCAGCACGGTCAAGACGTTCACGCAGTTCTACCCGACGGCCGCCGACCGGCAGGCGCTGCAGGCCGGCGCGAACACCAACCCGTCGTACGCGCTGCTCTACGGACCGCCGTTCGACCTGACCACCGCCGGCGGGTTCATCTCCTGGCGCATGTGCGGGTTCCTGGCCCTGCTCACCGGGCTGATGGTGGTCTTCACGGTCACGCGGCACACGCGCGCCGAGGAGGACACGGGCCGCGCGGAGCTGCTCGCGTCCGCGATCGTCGGCCGGTACGCGGCGCTGACGTCGGCCGTCATGGTGGCCGGCGGGGCGAGCGTGCTGATCGGCCTGATCCAGTACGGCAGCATGGCCGGCGCCGGGCTGCCCGCGACCGGCTCACTCGCTTTCGGCGCGTCACAAGCGTTGTCGGGCTTGGTGTTCACGGCCGTCGCGGCGGTCGCCGTCCAGCTCGCCGAGTACTCGCGCACGGCCAACGGGATCGGCACCGCCGTGGTCGGCGCCGCGTTCCTGCTGCGCGGCGCCGGAGACTCCACTGTGGACGCTCGCTGGCTGTCGTGGCTGTCGCCGATCGGCTGGGTGCAGCAGGTTCGCGCGTTCGCCGGCGAACGCTGGTGGGTGCTCCTGCTGCCGGTGGCGTTCGCGCTGCTCGTCGGTGCGGCCGGGTACTGGCTGCTGCCCCGGCGCGACGTCGGCGTCGGCATCCTGCCGCCGCGGCCGGGTCCGGCGCGGGCGGCGGCGAGCCTGCGGACGCCGTTCGCGCTCGCCTGGCGGCTGCACCGCGGCCCGCTGCTCGGCTGGACGATCGGGATGGCGGTCGTCGGCGCGGTGTTCGGCTCGATCGCCAGCGGCATCGGCGGCCTGGTCGGGTCGAGCCCGCAGGCGCAGGAGATCATGGCCCGCCTCGGCGGCAGCGAGGCGCTCACGCAGGCGTTCCTCGCCGCCATGGCCGGGATGTTCGCGATGGTCGCGTCGCTGTACGGGATCCAGGCGGTGCTGCGCATGCGCGGCGAGGAGACGGCGATCCGGCTCGAGCCGGTGCTGGCCACCAGCGTCGGCAGGCTGCGCTGGGCCGCGGGTCACCTCGTGTTCGCGTTCTTCGGCACGGCGTTGCTGCTGCTCTCCGGCGGCCTGTTCATGGGACTGGCCAACGGGTTGCGCGCCGGCGACCTCGGCGGCTCGATCGGCGACTCCCTCGCCGGGATGCTCGTCCAGCTGCCCGCGGCGTGGGTCGTGGTCGCGCTGGCCGTGACGATCTTCGGGCTCCTGCCGGGCTTCTCGGCCGGGGCCTGGGCGGTCGGTTCGTTGGCGCTGCTGCTAAGCCTGTTCGGCCCGATCGTCAACCTGCCGCAGGCGGTACTGGACGTCTCGCCGTTCCAGCACCCGCCGAAGCTCCCCGGCCAGGAGCTCGTCGCGACGCCGCTCGTCTGGCTCACGGCGGTGGCGGCGGTCGCTCTGGTCGCCGGCCTGGTGGGCTGGCGACGCCGCGACGTCGGCTAGCGCGGCTTCAGCTCGTGGCCGGGGCCGGCCACGAGCTGGGCCTGCGGTCCGCCCTGCCCGCAAGCGGGGCCGCCCGGGTGGACGAAGACGGGCGTCACGGTGACGGTGTGCGGCTCGCCGTCGTCGAAGCGGACGGTGACCCGGATCGGCTCGGCCTGCAAGCCCGGAATGTCGGCGAAGCCCTGCAGGCCGCCGGTCGGGACCATCGAGACGCCGCAGGAGGCGTCCGGGCCGGTCCCGGTGCAGGTCTGGGTGCCCGCGGCCGTCTCGGGGAAGAGCTCGACGGGACGCGTGACGCACTGGTCGCCCCAGCACGCTTCGAGCGTCGCGCGGGTGATGCCGGCGGGGTCGGGGACGGTCAGGCCGATGCCGACCCGGGTGCCGATCGCCGGGCAGGCGACCTCCGTCCCCGAGCCGGCCTGGCCGCACCCGGCGGCGACGAGCAGGAGTGCCGCGATCCACATGCGCATGCCGACCAGACGGAATCGATCGCGCCCGGGTTGCACGGGTCAGTCGCGCCACCCGCTGGTGAGCGGAAGAACGGGTGACGTCGACGTCGGTGTGGTCGACGTCGGGGTGGGCGTCACGGTGACCTCGACGACGCTCGTGGTGGTGCTCGGCGGCGAGGACTCGACGGAGGTGACGGTGGCGGGCGGCACCGACGCGGTCACGGTGACGGGCACGGCGGAGACGGTGCTGGGCGACGGCGGGGCAACGACATCGGCGGGCTTGGAGACGGGTTTGCCGGCGACGAGCAGCGCGGCCACCAGCAATCCGGTGGCGAATCCCGCCAGCCCGGTCACCGCGGTGGAGCCCCAGGTAGGTCGGCTGTGCATCCGGGCACCCCCTCGCCACGCGTAGCGCAGGTACGAGGACTAACTCGCGTTGATCTTAGCTCTTGTTACAGACTGTGCACCTTGAGTCTGCTTGACTCAACTTTGTTGAGCGTGCCAGGTTGGGATCATGGGGGCTCTGGGAAACCGCGACTTCCGCCGCCTGTGGCTGGCCGACCTCGTGAGCCAGCTCGGGAGCCGGATCGACGTACTGGCGGTGCCGCTGCTCGCGGCCACCACGCTCGGGGCGTCCGTCTTCGAGGTCTCGCTGCTGCGGACCGTGGAGAACCTCCCCTACCTGGTGCTGGGTCTGCAGGTCGGCGCGTGGTGCGACCGCGTGCGCCACCGCCCGGTGCTGATCGCCGCCGACCTCGGGCGCGCGGTGCTGATCGGGTCGATCCCGGTGGCCGCGCTGTTCGGCGTGCTCGGGTTGGCGCAGCTGCTGGCCGTGGTCCTCGGGGTCGGGCTGCTCGGCGTGTTCTTCGACATCGCGCACCAGACCTACGTCCCCAGCCTGGTGACGCGCGCGCAGCTGCCGGACGCGAACGCCCGGCTCCAGACGAACCTGTCGATGGCGGCGGTCGCCGGTCCGGGCCTGGCCGGGCTGATCATCCAGGTGCTCGGCACCGCCGTCGCCCTGGCCGTCGACGCCGTCAGCTACCTGTGGTCGGCCCTCTGGCTGCGCCGGATCGAGACGCCGGACGCGCGACCCGAGCCCCGCGAACGACGGCTGCTCCGCGAGATCGGCGACGGCCTGCGGCTGGTCCGCGGCGACCGCGTCCTGCTGGCGATCAGCGTCCACGGCGCGGTGTCGAGCTTCTTCCAGTCGGTGCACCTGGCCATCGTGATCGTCTTCCTCGCCCGCGACATCGGGCTCTCACCGTGGGCGATCGGCCTGCTCGGCACGTCGACGCTGACCGGCGCGCTCGTCGCCGGGCTCACCGCGCGGCGGATCGGCGATCGGATCGGCGGCGCGCGGGCCCTGTTGGGCGCGGCGGTGCTGTACGGCCTGGCCTACCAACTCTACCCGTTCACCGGCCGCGGCTGGGCGCTCGCCTGCTACGTCGTCGCCGGGTTCTTCGCGAGCTTCGGCGTCATCGTGCTGAACGTCTTCGGCATGAGCTTCCAGCAGGCCGTCGCGCCGCCGGAGGTGCTGGGCCGGGTCAGCTCGATCACGCACACGCTGGTGTTCGGCGCCATTCCGCTCGGCAGCCTCGCCGGCGGCGCGCTGGCCAGTGCGTTCGGGATGCGGGTGACGCTGCACATCGCCGCGGCGGGCGTGCTCGCCTCGGCCGCGATCCTGGTGTGCTCGCCGCTGCGGAAGCTACGCGACCTGGTTCCCGGCTGAGGCCCGCAGGCCGTCGACCACGATGCGGACCAGGTGACGGCTGCCCGGCGAATACCGCTCGACCGCGAGGCAGCCGACGATGAGCGCGCGCAGGTCGTCGCCGTCGATGTCCGGGCGGACGGTGCCCACCTCCTGGGCCCGGCGGAGGAGTTCACCCAGGGCCGCGCGGAAGTCGTCGCCCGCGCCGGCCTTGAAGGCGTGGCCGCTGCTCTCGGCCAGCGCGTCGCAGATGGCTCGGTTGAGCGATGCCTGCTTGATCACGCGGACGAAGTAGTCGAGGAAGACTTCGCCGGGGCTCTCCGCCGTGGCGAGCGCGCGGGCTTCCTCGGCGAACTGCTCGATGCGCTCGAGGACGACGGCCTGGAAGAGGGCTTCCTTGCTGGGAAAATGCCGGTAGACGGTCCCGGCGCCGACCCCCGCGAGCCGCGCGATGTCGTCGAGCGGCACGGCGAGCCCGTCGGCGGCGAACGCCTCTTCGGCGGCAGCCAGGACCTTCGCCCGGTTGCGCCGCGCGTCCGCGCGCATCTTCTCCATGTCTTCTCCTCGTTGACAACCGGAACGAGCGCTCCGTATCGTCGTAAGCGGGTGCACCGTTCCGATTCAACGTCCAGTCTTCCAGGAGAATTCCGATGTCCGAAATCCGCGCTGCGTTCGACCGCTTCCTGACGACGTCGGTCGAGAACCGCTGGGACGACCTCGCCGACTGCTACGCCGAAGACGTCACCCTCGAAATGCCGTTCACCCTCCCCGGAGCGCCCCGCGTGACGAAGGGCCGCGAGGAGCTGCGCCGCCGGTTCCGCCGCGCCGGCGAATCCCGCCGAATCACGAAGGCGGACAACGTGATCGTGCACGAGACGGCCGACCCGGCGGTGCTCGTCGCGGAGTTCGACCTCCACCAGGAGATGGCCGGCGAGAGCTTCGTGGCGACGTACGTGATGGTGATGACGATCAAGGACGGCCTGATCACGCACACCCGTGACTACACGGACACCGCCGCGGCGGCGGAACGGCTCAAGGCGTGGTCGCCTGCTGGGACGCCGGCGGGATGAACAGGCGCTCGAACGTGCTCACCGAGTAGTTCCACACCCCCGGTACCAGCAGGACCGCGAGCACCGCGAACACCGGGAAGATCAGCCGCTTCTCGACCTTCTTGCCCGTCTTGAAGCGCAGCACCTTGGGTGGGCGGATTTCGTACCAGGTCTCGCCGGCGATGGGGACCGGGAACAGGAACGGGCAGCCGGCCTCGGTCAGTGCGTCGCCGAGGCAGTGGGTGAGGCAGCCCGCCGCCACCGCGACGCCCAGCCAGCCCGTGATCGACTCCAGCTCACCCGCCCGGTCGGGCGGCGCCGTGAAGAACCACCAGGCCACCGCGGCGCCGCTCACCGGGAGCAGCCAGTCGCCCAGTGCGCCTTCCGCCAGCATCAGGCCGAAGACCACCACGCCGACGACCGCCCACGGACCGCCGGCTTCCGTGCCCCACGACGTCAACGCTCCGAGGCCGGCCGCGAACAGGACCGTGTGGGACAGGTGGCGGTGCTTACCTGTCACGTTCTCGTCGCGCGGGCCCTTCGTCAGCGCGTAGAACGACGCCGACACGCGGCGCAGCAGCCAGGACAGAGCACCCGTCAGCCAACCGAGCAGACGGGACGCGCTCGCTCCGGGGTGGTCGAGATCGGGCAGCAGGGCGAACCCCGCTGTCGTGGCTGCGAAAACCACCGCCTGGTGCACCGAACCCGCTCCGACCGCGGGCGCCAGGGCCAAGCCCGCGCACCAGCCGGTCAGGGCATGCGTCCGCCCCATCATCGTGCCGCCCCCAAGGTCCACGAACTGAAATCAGTCCGCGGAACCGTAGCGGGCGGTCAGGCTTGGGGGTCCTCCGACACGCTCAGGTGTTCGGCCACGCCGGTGAGCTCGATCACCCGGCTCACCGCGGGGCTCGGGACGACCTCGAGTTCGACATCCTGCTCGCCGGCCTGGCGTTGTGCGCGGAGCACCACGTTCAGCGCGGAGGAATCGAAGAAGGTCACCCCGGTCAGATCGGCCACGACCCGCTGCGCGCGCTTGTCCGCGATCAGCCCCGCCAGGGCTTCCTGCAGCTGCGGACTGGTCAGCAGATCGAGCTCGCCGGTGACCACCACCCGGGGCTCCGTCGCGTCGGTGTCCAGCGAGATGCCGAACCCGGGCGGGGTGGCGTTCTGGTCGGCTGCGGGCATGCAGTTTCTCCTCGTCAGGCGCTGCTCCTGCGCCGGGTACGCGCCTGCTGTCTCAAGCGGCAACCGTGTCACCGTGCCTTTCCAGAAGCTCGCGGCGGCACGGTCAAGGCAACTCCGGGGCCAACCCTAACCCAGGAAGCGGCCGAGCCCGCCACGGCCGCCGTCCTTTCGCGCTGACTGCTCACGTTCGATCGAATCCTGCCTGGTCAGTGCGCACTCATCACCTTCCGCGCCGCCCTGCGTTGACGCAGGAACAGCTGCCGCCGTTCGATCTCCCCGAGACCGCCCCAGATGCCGTACGGCTCCTGTACCGTCATCGCGTGCGTGCGGCACTGGGCCAGGACCGGGCAGGTCTGGCAGATGGCCTTGGCCCGCGACTCGCGCCGCTCCCGCGCCGAACCCCGTTCGTTGTCCGTGTGGAAGAACAAGCTGCTGTCCGCACCTCGGCACGAGCCATTCAGCTGCCATTCCCACTCTTCAGCAACCACGTTGGGCAGCCGGCTGACGTCAGCCATGTCGTCCCTGCCTTTCCCAGGATGAGCATGTCGATCGCTACATGCCCGCCGGTGGAGCGGATCAAACGCGGGTTTGGTTTGCTCACCCCACGGGCATCTCGCGACCGGGCGTGAAGAGGACACCGCCGACACCTGGAGCGCGAGCCGGAGAAAGGAACAAACGTGGAGGACAACGCCCCGCTCGTGCCGGAAGGCGCGCAGGTCATCGAGGTGCGGACGGCCGCGATCCCGCACGTGGTGCCGACGCTGCGCACCATCGTGGCGGACATCGCGATGCGCCAGGACTTCGACCTCGACGCCGTCGAGGACCTCCGGATGGCGGTGGACGAAGCCTGCTCGCTGCTGCTCCCCGCCGCCTCGGACGGCCGCCTCACCTGCATCTTCTCGTGGAGCGGGCCGCGCATCGAGGTCTCGGTCTCGGTGCTTTCGGACACTCCTGACCACGAAGACGACTCCGGCCTGTCGTGGCAGCTGCTGACCGCGCTCGCGACGTCGGCGCAGCGCACCGTGACCCCCGAGGACGGGCGCTACCTGTCCCGGGTCGACCTCGTCCGGGAAAGCCAGGCGGCGGACTCGTGAGCGATCCCGCCGGGAGCAGCGGGAACGACCTCGACGTCGGCGCGCTGTTCGTCCAACTCGTCGCGCTGCCGGCGGGCTCCCCGGAGCGGGAGCGCGTCCGGGACACGCTCGTGCGCGGCCACCTGGAGCTCGCGCGCAACCTGGCCCGGAAGTTCCGCAACCGCGACGAGGCGATGGAGGACCTGGTCCAGATCGCCACGGTCGGGCTCATCCACGCCGTCGACCGCTTCGACCCCGAGCAGGGGACGGACTTCCTGGCCTTCGCCGTCCCCACCATCTCCGGGGAGCTGCGGCACCACTTCCGGGACAACAGCTGGTCGGTGCGGGTGCCGCGGCGGCTCAAGGAGCTGAACGCGAACATCTCCGCCGCGCGCGAAGAGCTCACCGTGCAGCTCTCGCGCGCGCCGAAGCCCAGCGAGATCGCCGGGCGCCTCGGCGTCCCGATCGAGGACGTCTACGAGGGGCTTCGCGCCGGTCAGGGCCGTTACGGGGCGTCGCTGGACCACCTGCTGGAGAACGCGGCGCACACGCGGTTCGGGGCGCCGGACGCCGAGCTGGGCCAGGCCGAGCTGCGCGAGGCGCTGCGCCCGATGCTGGACAGCCTGCCGGACCGGGAGCGCAAGATCGTCGCGCTGCGGTTCGGTTCCGGGATGAGCCAGTCGGACATCGCGCGCCGCGTCGGGGTCTCCCAGATGCAGGTGTCGCGGTTGCTGGCCGCGACGCTGAAGAAGCTGCGTTCGGGCCTGGACGAATCCGAGCTGGCCGACGGCACCTGATTAGCCGCTGAACGGCTTGGGTACTTCGCGGACGGTACCGGAACTCACTGGGAGGGGGACCGATGACGATGAACATCTCGCACCGCACCGAAGTGCCGGTCGCGCCGTTGACAGTGCTGCTCCCGGATGACGTCACCGCCCCGGCCAGGGCCCGGCACGAGATCCGCTCGATGCTGCTCGGCTTCGGCCTGGAAGAGGCGCAGCTGGACGACGTCCTGCTGGCCGCGTCCGAGCTGGTCACCAACGCCTTCGAACACGGCGAGTGTCCGCAGCGGATGGAGCTGTCCTACTTCGAGGGGCAGTTGACGCTGCAGGTACACGATTCCGGCAGCCGGCTGCCGGAGATGCGAGCGCCGGCGCCGGCCGAGGCACGCAGCCGCGGGCTGGTGCTGGTCCAGGCGCTGTCGGAGGACTGGGGCTTCGAGTTCTGCCCCGGCGGTAAGTTCGTCTGGGCCGTCTTCCGGATCCCCACCATCTGATCAGGGCTCCAAGAGCTCCCGAGCGGCCGCCGTCTCCCCGATCCGCTGCCGGAACGGCTTGCGCTCCAGCGCTTCGACGATCGCCGCCAGCACCCCGCGCAACGGGTACGGCAGCTCCGCTTCCAGTGCCTCCGACGCCTCGGTCGTCGCCGTCCACTCCGCCTCGATCAGCGGCAGGATCCCGCGCGTCTTCTCGGTGAGCGACACGATGCGCTGACGGGCGTCGGCGCCCGGTTCGAGGCTGACGAGCCCGGCGCGGGTCATCTGCGCGACGGTCTGGCTGGCCGCCGAGTGCGTCACGCCCATCTCGGCGGCGAGGTCGCGGATGGCCAGCGGGCCGCGCGCGAGCAGCGCCCGCACGACCCCCGAGTACCGCGGGCGGTAGTCGTCGAGGCCGATGTCCTTGAGGAACTGCGCGACGTCGGCCTCGAGGATCTCGAGGACGTGCCGCATCCGGGTCCCGAGTCCGTCCGGACCCGACGTCATGGCCATGACGGCCGATCATAGGCGGGGCGGTGTGCTTGGATCGCGGCATGGAGAACCGGAAGATCACCCGGCTGGGCCGCGAGGTGTCCGTCGTCGGGCTCGGCTGCTGGCAGCTCGGCGCCGACTGGGGCGAGGTCGACGAGAGCGACGCCCTCGCGGTGCTGCACGCGGCGGCCGACGCCGGCGTCACCTTCTTCGACACCGCCGACGTCTACGGCGACGGGCGCAGCGAGCGCCTGGTCGGCCGGTTCCGCGCCGAGCGCGGCGACGTCTTCGTGGCGACCAAGATGGGCCGCCGGGTCGAGCAGGTGCCGGAGAACTACGTCCGCGCGAACTTCCGCGAGTGGAACGACCGGTCGCGCCGCAACCTCGGCGTCGACACGCTCGACCTCGTCCAGCTGCACTGCCCGCCGACGCCGGTGTACTCGTCCGACGCGGTGTACGACGCCCTGGACGAGATGGTGTCCGAGGGCCGCATCAAGGCGTACGGCGTGAGTGTCGAGACGTGCGAAGAGGCGCTGACGGCGTTGGCGCGGCCGAACGTTGCTTCCGTCCAGATCATCCTGAACTGCCTGCGCCTCAAGCCGCTGGAGCGCGTGCTGCCCGCGGCGGCGGAGGCGGGCGCGGGGATCATCGCGCGGGTGCCGCTGGCGTCGGGCCTGCTGTCCGGTCGCTACACGGCCGCCACGACGTTCGCCGAGAACGACCACCGGAACTTCAACCGCCACGGCGAGGCGTTCGACGTCGGCGAGACGTTCTCGGGCGTGCCGTACGACGTCGGGCTGACGGCCGTCGAGCGGCTGCGCGGGCTGGTGCCCGAGGGGCAGACGCTGGCGCAGTTCGCGCTGCGGTGGATCGTCGACCAGCCGGGCGTGAGCACGGTGATCCCGGGCGCGCGGAACGCCACGCAGGCGTCCGCGAACACGGCGGCGGCCGCTCTTCCGCCGTTGTCGCCGGAGGCGCTGGCCGGCGTCCGCGAAACGTATGACGAGCTGATCCGGCCGCTGGTGCACGATCGCTGGTAGTCCCGGCATGATGGGCCGATGATGACGCCCGAAGAGCTCCTGACGACCACCAGGACCGTCCGCAAGCGCCTCGACTTCGACCGACCGGTGCCGCTCGACCTGGTGAAACACTGCATACAGGTGGCCCTGCAGGCACCGAGCGGCTCGAACACCCAGCGCTGGCAGTGGCTGGTCGTCACCGACGCCGCCCAGCGGGCGGCGCTCGGGCAGATCTACAGCCGGGCGTGCCACGAGTACCTGTCGTCGGAACGCGCGGCGGGCAAGCTGTTCGCGGACGACCCGGCGCGCGCGCCGGTGCAGCAGCGGGTCGGCAGCAGCGTCGAGTACCTGGCCGACCGGATGGGTGACGTCCCGGTGCTCGTGGTGCCGTGCCTGGAGACGCCGTCGGCGGAGCTGCCGGCGGGCAACCAGGCGGGGCTGTGGGCGTCCCTGCTCCCGGCGGTGTGGAGCTACATGCTGGCGGCCCGCTCGGTGACGCTGGGAACGGCGTGGACGACGCTGCACCTGGCGTACGAGCAGGAAGCGGCAGAGGTGCTGGAGCTGCCGAAGAATGTCCACCAGGCGGCATTGATCCCGACGGCGTTCTACACGGGCGACACGTTCAAGCCGGCGGCGCGGCAGCCTCTCGAGGAGGTCCTGCACCTCGACCGCTGGTGACCGCCATGAAGGCCTCCTTGCCGGGGCTTGGGGACGTCGGCAAGGAGGCCGTCACGGCCTTTCGGCGGTCGGGTGGCTCAGCCCGTGTACGCCTTGAAGATGTTCGTGAACTCGTACAGCGACTGGGAAATCCCCGAGCACGTCGCGACCGCGCCGCCGCCGGGGCAGCCGCCGTTGTCGCGGCCCGCGGACCAGAAGCCGATGCTCGCCACGTGGTTCGCCTGCGCGAACGACAGCAGCTGACGCGCGGCCGCCTGGTCCGTCACCGAGCCCGTGTCGTTGCGGCCGATCATCGGGGTCAGGCCCAGCAGGGCCTTGATCTGCGCGTCGGACTTCGACGGCCAGATCGTCTTCATCTGGCCCAGCGTCGCGTTCGCCGCGGAGACCAGCGCGTCACCCCATGAACCGCTGTAGCCGAAGTCCATCAGCATCGGGTTGACCACGACGTTCAGCCCGCGCGACGCCGCGTCCTGCAGGATCGACACCGAGAACGGGTCCATCCCGTAGTCCTGGCCCTGGATCCGCATCGTGTAGCTGATGTGCGTGCCGCGCTGCTGCTGCAGCCGCAACAGGGCCTGGTTGACCGTCGCCGTCGGAATCGACGCCTCGACGTCGACGTCCAGGTTGTTGCTGCCCACCGCGTCCAGCGTCTTCACGTACGCGTTGTAGAGCGCGTCCACCGAGCCGCACACGTTCTCCAGGTACGGGCCCAGCGCTCCCCCGGACGCCACCGTGACGCCGCCGCCGAGGTTCCGGAGCGCGTTGACGTCGTTGATGATCCGCGAGTCCAGCAGCGGGACCGTGCCGCCCCACTGCGGGTCGCAGCCGAGGCTGCTGCCGAGGGCGAAGGCGAGCGTGAAGTTCTTCTGGCCCGTCGCGTTCGCCACCGAGACCAGTGACGGCGTCGCCATCGTGATGTCGATGTACGGCGACACGCGCGCGCTGCCGCCCGTGGGAGGCGTCGTCGTCGTGGTGGTCGGCGGTGTCGTCGGGGTCGTGGGCGTGGTCGTCGGCGAAGTACCGCCGGCGCACGGCTGGCCGTTCAGCTTGCAGTTCGCGGGCAGGCCGCCGCCGCTGACCAGGAAGCCGAAGCTCGTCGACGCGCCCGCGGCGACGTTCCCGTTGTACTCGCGGTTGGCGAACGAGTGGTGCGAGCCGGAGGGCGTGTCGAGCGCGTCCCAGTAGGACCCGAGCGTCGAGCCGGCCGGCAGGTCGAACTCCAGCTTCCAGCTCGTCAGCGCGGACGTGCCCGCGCTGATCGTGTACTTGGCCTGGTAGCCGGAGCCCCAGTCGGAGTCCTTGGCGAAGGCCGCCGACGGTGCGGTGGCGGCGTTCGCCGGGGCGACGACGAGCACCGTCGCCACCGAGAGAACCGTCGCGGCGAGCGCGAGCTTCGCTTTCATGGCGTCCCCTCTCAGCGCACGGTCAGGGTGAGCCGCTGGATGCCCCAGGCGTCGGCCTGCGAGCCGGGCAGCCAGACGTCGACGATGTCGTCCTTGATCCAGCTGCCGATGTCGGCCGCGTAGCACTCGCCGTAGCCCGGCACCGAGAACCGAGTGCCCCACGGGATGATCCGGGCGTCGACGGCGCAGAAGCCCGGCCCGGCGCTGTAGCCGAGCGCGGTCTGGGCGACGTCGTTGTAGGACGTGACGCGGTAGCTGAGCGTGGTGCCGGCCGGGATGCGGTAGGTCGCGAGGTGGTTGCCGCTGTCGAGGCGGTACGAAGTGGAGATCTGGCCGAGCGAGCCCGGCGAGTTGTCCTCGGCCGTCATCGCGTAGAGCTGGTAGTTCGCGTTCAGGCAGGGGCTCGCGTCGGTGACGGTGAGCGTCGGCTGGCCCCAGTCGCTGATCCACTGGAGGGCCTGGCCGTTGCGGAACGCGCGATAGGCCTTCGCGCCGGAGACGCGGGCGAAGGTGAAGGTGACCTTGCCGTCGGCACCCAGTCCACCGGCGACCGAGCCGGGCGCGGGCAGGCGGTTGCCGACGTTCACGGCGCCGACGAGCGTGCCGGGACCGTGGCCGCCGGTGACCGGGCGGTCGGGGATGGTGCCTTGGTAGAAGTGCTGGCAGGCGGGCAAAGCAGCGGCCGACGCGGGTGCGGCGGGAGCGACGAGGAGGCTGCCGGCCGTGAGGGCGGCGAGTCCGAGGACCCTGGCGAAGCGCATGACGAGGAACCTCCATGGGGGGGGACCGGGGTGGAGGTGACGCGGGTGGGGAGGTGCGGGTTCGCCGCGAAAACGACGTTAAGTGGCCTGGACCACACAGTCAATAGGTCTAGACCTTTAAGTTTTCCGGTCCGCCGAACGGCCTACAGGCAGCTCACCAGCAGATCGGCGATCTGCGCGGGGTGGCTCAGCGGCGCGCAGTGCGGGCCGTCGACCTCGTCGGGCTCGATGCCCAGGCGCTCCTGGGCGACGCGGCGCTGGAAGTCCGGCGTGAAGAACCGGTCGTCGCGGCACAGGACGACCCGGGTCGGGACGTCCGGGTGGGCCGCCAGCGGCCACGGCTCGTCCCACTCCTTGCTCACCTGGTCGCGCCCGTGCGCCATGCCTTCCTCGGCCAGCGGAGCCGGGACGCCGTTGAAGTACGTCTCGAGGTCGGTCAAGCCGGTGGGTGCCGAGAAGCCCGTGTTGCCCCACCACTGCCCCGGCTGCTCCCCCGGCGCCGGGATCATCCCGGCCAGGTAGACCAGCAGCCGCGCGCGCACCTTCTCGGCGACCAGCGGTGCCGTGAACCCGCCGTACGAGTGCCCGACGACGGCGACGTCCGAAGCGTCGCCCAACGCGGCGAGCACCGTGTCCGTGAAGTCGGAAAGCCCGGCCGAGGAGTCGGTGATCGGCAGGTCCGGCGCCACGAAGGCGTGGCCGCGGGCGACCAGTTCCGGGCCGAGCCGGTGGAAGTCCCACCCGCTGCCGCCGCCCCCGTGGATCAGCGCGAAGGTCGTCATAGCGGCCAGCTCAGCAGCGCCGCAGCATGTCCGTCAAGGCCGTTTTCTCCGCTTCGGTGACAGTCAGCCCGTAGTAGTGCTTCACCACGATCCAGTCGGTCGCGTAGGTGCACCAGAACGCCACGAGCGGCGGTTTCCACTGGTCCGGGGCCTTGTCGCTCTTCTGCTGGTTGAGGTTGTCGGTGACGGCGAACAGCTGCGGCCGGGTGAGGTCGTTGGCGAACTGCTGGCGCTTCTCGGTCGTCCACGTCTTGGCGCCGCTGGCCCAGGCCTGCCCGAGCGGAACCATGTGGTCGATGTCGAGGTCGGTCGCCTTGGTCCAGGTCGCGTCGTCGTAGACGCTCTTCCACGTCCCGGACGTCGCCTTGCAGTCCTTGTCCGTCTTGACGTCGGTGCCGGCGCGCTTCAGGACGACCTCGCGGGTGTCGCAGCTCGAACCCTGGCCGACCCAGTGCGGGAACTTCTCGCGCGAGTAGCCGTCCATGGACGTCCGCGCGGCGATGGTCAGCTCGCCGAGCTGCTTCTGGACGTCGGCGGCGGTGGCCGGAACCGGTGCCGAGGACGACGACGGCGGCGGGGTCGCGCCGGAGCTTCTGCTCGTGGCCCAGTACCCGAAGAGTGCGATCGCCAGTATCGCGACTACCAGCAGAGATCGTTGGGTCACGCTGAGCCGAAAGCCGCGGGCCGACACGATTTTCTCCTCTCGAATTCACCTGGGCGCGGCGTAGTCTCACCCCTGCCGGCCTGGGAAAACCGCGCCGACACGACGACCTGGCGCGAATGTGACCTCGCCCACCCACGGCAGAGGTGTCACATCAAGCCGATCAACTGCGACTACCGGAGCAGGACCCATCCGGAGGGAGCAGCCGATGCCCGGCCGGCTCAAAAAGTTCGACGAGTTCTTCCAGCGCAAAGCCGCCGAGGGCGGCAACGTCGTCGCCATGGCCCGCATGGGGTCGGCGATGCGGGAGCGCGGGGACCTCGCCGAGGCCGAAACGTGGTTCCGCAAGGCCGCCATGGGCGGCGACCGCGTCTCGATGACCTCGCTCGCCCACCTGCTGGCCGACCGCGGCGTGCTCGACGAGGCCGAGCGCTGGTACCACGAGGCCGCCCTGGCCGGCGAGCCGCACGGGATGCTGAACCTCGCCAAGTCGTACGAGCGGCGCGGCAAGCGCGAAGACGCCCAGCACTGGTACGGCGAGGCGGCCCGCACCGGTGACCTGCCCTCGATCGCCGCGCTCGGGCACCTGCTCCGCGAGCAGCACCGGACCGAAGAGGCCGAGACGTGGCTGCGGCAGGCCGCCGACGCCGGGATCACCAACGCGATGATCGACCTGGGCATCGTGCTCCGCGACCGCGGTCAGGCCGCCGAAGCTTCCCGCTGGTGGCGCTCGGCCGTGCTGGCCGGCGACCTCGCGGCCACCTGCCAGCTGGGCCGGCAGGCCGAACGCCTCGGCCGGCCCGCCGACGCCGAGAACTGGTACCGCCAGGGCGCGACCGGCGGGCACGTCGAGGCGATCGTCCGGCTCGGGCTGCTACTGCACCGCCGCGGCGACCTCGAAGAGGCCGAGAACTGGTACCTCGACGCCGCCGAGCGCGGCGACCCCGCGGCGATGACCAACCTGGGCGTGCTCGCCCGCAACCGCGGCGACGAAGGCGAGGCCGCCGCCTGGTACCGCAAGGCGGCCGAACACGGCAGCGTTCCGGCGCTCACCAATCTCGGGCACCTCGCCGAACACCGTGACGACCTCGCGGAAGCCGAGCAGTGGTTCCGGCGGGCCGCGGAGACCGGAGACGTCCAGGGCATGCTCAGCCTGGCCCGGATGCTGCGGTCACGCGGGTCCGGCCATGAGGCCGAACAGTGGCTCGCCCGGGCGGAGCACCTCCAGGACGACCGCGAGCACCACGTCTGAGCGGCTGATCAGACCCACTTGGCGTAGCGGAGACCCTCTTCGTACTCTTGTGTGATCCAACTCACATCTCTAATCTGGGGTGCGCTCCCACCACCGAGCAGTCGTCCCGAGGAAGTGCCGCGATGCCGTGGTCACCGAATCACCCGGACTCCGTCGACGCCCTCTTCGAGCGCCGCAAGGCGCCCGTGCTCGCGCTGGCCGATGACGCGCACACGGTCGCCGAGGCGTGCCACGGCATGGCCCGCCGCTTCCACCGCGGCGGCAAGCTCGTGGTGTTCGGCAACGGCGGCCCCAGCACCGACGCCCAGCACGTCGCGGTCGAGTTCGTCCACCCGGTGATCGTCGGCAAGCGGGCGCTGCCGGCCCTCTCGCTCACCGCCGACGTCGCGACGGTCACCGGCGTGGCCAACCGCGTCGGACTCGACGACGTCTTCGCCCACCAGCTGCGGATCATCGGCGAGCCCGCGGACATCGCGCTGGGCATCTCCACCGACGGCGCCTGCGCGAACGTCCGCCGTGCGCTCGAAACGGCCCGGGACGCCGGCATGCTCACCGTCGCGCTGACCGGCGGCGACGGCGGCGCGATCGCCACGACCCCCGGGCTCGACCACGTCCTCGTCGCCCGGTCGGCCGACCCCCGCGTCGTCAAGGAGGTCCACGTGACCACCTACCACGTGCTGTGGGAGCTGGTGCACGTCTTCTTCGAGCAACCCGGCCTGCTGTCCCCGGAGGTGGCGTCGTGAACGCCCGTGACGCCGACAGACAAGCCGGCCCCGTCTGCCACGACGGGGTGTGCATCACCTGCTCCGACACCGCGGTCGAGGTGACCGTGGTCGAGCTCCTCGAAGACGAGCTCGCTGTCGTGGACACCGGATCCACCCGGGAAGAGGTCAGTGTGGCGCTGGTCGAGGCCGGCGTCGGCGACCGCATCCTGGTGCACGCCGGGGAAGCCATCGCACGTCTGGAGAAGTCTTAGCCGCGGGAGAACCGGCATGACGCGGGAACACCCCGTCACCGATGGTCTCGAAGCGCTGTACCCGTTCCTGTACGCGGGTTCCGGTGACCTCGACGCCGTCATCCGCCAGGTCGAGCAGTCCACTGTGGACAAGGTGCGCGAGATCGTCGCCCTGCGCGGCGACGTGCTCGCGGCCGACCGCGACCGCCTGTTCGCGTGCGCCCAGGACCTGGCGCGCGCGTTCCGCGGCGGTGGCAGGCTGCTCGCCTTCGGCAACGGCGGCAGCTCGACCGACGCCCAGGACCTCGCCAGTCTGTTCCTCAGCCCGGCGGGCGACGCGAAGCCGTTGCCCGCCTTCGGGCTGACGAACGACATCGCGGTGGTGACCGCCCTGTCCAACGACATCGGGTTCGACGTCGTGTTCGCCCGGCAGATCGGTGCTTTCGGGCGTCCCGGCGACATCGCGGTCGGCCTCTCGACGAGCGGCAACTCCGCGAACCTGTTGCGCGCCTTCGACGAAGCCGCCCGGCGCGGCCTGGTGACCGTCGGCATCGCCGGCTACGACGGGGGAAAGATGGCCGAGCTGGACAGCATCGACCACCTCTTCGTCGTCCCGTCACCTTCCGTGCACCGCATCCAGGAAGCCCAGACGACCCTCTACCACGCGCTGTGGGAGCTGACCCTCGGCGCGCTCGACGACTTCGCCAAGGGTGATCAGCCGTGACGCATGCCGCAGAACAAACCGAAGAGCAGCCCATCCACATCCTCTGGATCAACGCCGGCCTCTCGTGCGACGGCGACTCCGTCGCGCTGACCGCCGCCACGCAACCGAGCATCGAGGAAATCGTCCTCGGCGCTTTGCCCGGCTTGCCCAAGATCGCGGTCCACTGGCCGTTGATCGACTTCGAGTGCGGCCCGGACAAGGGGGCCGACACGTTCATCGAGTGGTTCTACAAAGCCGACCGCGGCGAGCTGGAACCGTTCGTGCTGGTCGTCGAGGGCTCGATCCCGAACGAGGCGATCAAGGAAGAGGGCTACTGGTGCGGCTTCGGGAACAACCCCGAGACCGGCCAGCCGATGACGACCAGCGAGTGGCTCGACCGGCTGACGCCCAAGGCGCTGGCGGTGATGGCCGTCGGCACGTGCGCGACCTACGGCGGCATCCACGCGATGGAGGGCAACCCGACCGGCGCCATGGGCGTGCCCGACTACCTGGGCTGGGACTGGAAGTCCGGCGCCGGCATCCCGATCGTCTGCGTGCCCGGCTGCCCGACCCACCCGGACAACCTGTCCGAGACCATCACCTACCTGCTCTACCAGGCCGCCGGGCAGGCGCCGATGATCCCGCTCGACGACCACCTGCGGCCGCAGTGGCTCTTCGGCGCGACCGTGCACGAAGGCTGCGACCGCGGCGGCTACTACGAGCAGGGCGAGTTCGCGACCGAGTACGGCTCCCCGAAGTGCCTGGTCAAGCTGGGTTGCTGGGGGCCGGTCGTGAAGTGCAACGTGCCCAAGCGCGGCTGGATCAACGGCGTCGGCGGCTGCCCGAACGTCGGCGGGATCTGCATCGGCTGCACCATGCCGGGCTTCCCGGACAAGTTCATGCCGTTCATGGACGAGCCGCCGGGCGCGCAGGTGTCGTCGCTGGCCAGCGGCGCGTACGGGTCGGTGATCCGCCGGCTGCGGAAGATCACCGAGCGCAAGCTCGACAAAGAGCCCAAGTGGCGGCACACGGGCAAGAAGCTCGACACCGGCTACCAGGCGGAGGCGCGGTCATGACCGAGATGAAGGACAAGACCGACCTCGTCGAGATGGCGTGGGACCCGATCACCCGGATCGTCGGCAGCCTCGGGATCTACACGAAGATCGACTGGGCGGCCAAGCGCGTCGTCGAGTGCCACAGCACGTCGTCGGTCTTCCGCGGCTACAGCATCTTCATGAAGGGCAAGGACCCGCGCGACGCGCACTTCATCACCAGCCGGATCTGCGGGATCTGCGGCGACAACCACGCGACGTGCTCGGTGTACGCCCAGAACATGGCCTACGGGGTGCGCCCGCCGCACCTCGGCGAGTGGATCATCAACCTCGGCGAGGCCGCCGAGTACATGTTCGACCACAACATCTTCCAGGAGAACCTGGTCGGGGTCGACTACTGCGAGAGGATGGTCGCCGAGACCAACCCCGGCGTCCTCGAGCTGGCCAACCGCACCGAGGCGCCGCACGCGGGTGACCACGGTTACCGCACCATCGGCGACATCATGCGCTCGCTCAACCCGCTCGAAGGCGAGTTCTACCGCGAGGCCCTGCAGGTCAGCCGGTCAACGCGCGAGATGTTCTGCCTGATGGAAGGCCGGCACGTCCATCCGTCCACTTTGTACCCCGGCGGCGTCGGCACGGTCGCGACCGTGCAGCTGTTCACCGACTACCTGACCCGGCTCATGCGCTACGTCGAGTTCATGAAGCGCTGCCTGCCGATGCACGACGACCTCTTCGACTTCTTCTACGAAGCCCTGCCCGGCTACGAAGAAGTCGGGCGACGCCGGATCCTGCTCGGTTGCTGGGGCAGCCTCAACGACCCCGTGCACTGCGACTTCACCTACGAGAACATGGAGGCCTGGGGCCGCAAGATGTTCGTGACGCCCGGCGTGGTCGTCGACGGCAAGCTCGTCACGACGAGCCTGGTCGACATCAACCTCGGGATCCGGATCCTGCTCGGCAGCTCGTTCTACGAGGACTGGGCCGACCAGCCGATGTTCGTCACGCAGGACCCGCTGGGCAACCCGGTCGACCAGCGCCACCCGTGGAACCAGCACACCATCCCGCGCCCGGCCAAGCGCGACTTCGACGGCAAGTACTCGTGGACGATGTCGCCGCGCTGGTTCGACGGCAAGGACCACCTGGCCCTCGACACCGGCGGCGGCCCGATCGCCCGGCTGTGGGTGACGGCGCTGGCCGGGCTCGTCGACACGCCGTACCTGAAGTCGACCGGCCACAGCGTCAAGATCTCCTTGCCGCGCACGGCGACCAAGCCCGAAGTCGAGTTCGAGTGGAAGATCCCGAAGTGGAGCAACGCGCTCGAGCGCAACCGCGCCCGGACGTACTTCCAGGCGTACGCGGCCGCCCTCGCACTGCACTTCGCCGACCAGGCCCTCGGTGAGGTCCGCAAGGGCAACACCAAGACGTGGGAGCCGTTCAAGGTCCCGGACGAGGGCGTGAGCTGCGGCTTCACCGAAGCGGTCCGCGGCGTGCTCTCGCACCACATGGTGATCAAGGGCGGCAAGATCGCGAACTACCACCCGTACCCGCCGACGCCGTGGAACGGCAGCGTGCGCGACAGCTTCGGCACGCCGGGGCCGTACGAGGACGCCGTCCAGAACACGCCGATCTTCGAGGAGAACACGCAGGAGAACTTCAAGGGCATCGACATCATGCGCGCGGTCCGCAGCTTCGACCCGTGCCTGCCCTGCGGCGTCCACATGTACACCGGCAAGGGCAAGGTCATCGAGCGGCTGCACACCCCGCACGCGTTCGGCGGGGAGCTCGGATGACGGAGGTCGACCGGGTCGGCGAGCGCATCGAGCAGCTGCTGGGCGAGTTCGGCGGACCGGACGCCGAGCTCGCCGAGGACCTCGTCCACACGCTGCTCGAGTTCTACGGCGCCGGACTGGCCCGGATCGTCGAGCTCGTCGACCGGCCGATGCTGGACCGGCTGGCCGCGGACGAGCACATCCGCGGCCTGCTCGTGCTGCACGACCTGCACCCCCGGTCGACGCACGAACGCGTCACCGAGGCGCTCAACAAGGTCCGTCCGTACCTGGGTTCGCACGCCGGAGACGTCGAGTTCGTCGAAATCGCCGACGGTGTCCTGCGGCTGCGGCTGCAGGGCACCTGCGACGGCTGCCCGTCCTCGACGGTCACCGCCAAGTACGCCATCGAGCGCGTGGTCCGGGAAGCCGCGCCGGAGATCTCCGACGTCGTCGTCGAAGGGGTCGTGCCGGAGGAAACCGGGCCCGGCGGCCGTCCGCTGCTGCCGCTGGTCCCGTGTCCCGTGGAGGTCCCGTGACGGGCGGCCTGCGCAGGTTCCGCGCTCCCGTCCAGCGCGCCGCGCCGGGCGAGAAGTGCGAGATGTGCGCGGAACCGATCGGCGACGGGCACGGGCACGTCATCGACCTCGAATCCCGGACGATCATGTGCGCCTGCCGGGGCTGCTACCTGCTCTTCACCCACCGCGGCGCGGGCGGGAAACGGCACCGGGCGGTGCCGGACCGCGTCCGGCACCTCCCGCACTTCGAGCCCGGCGCCGCGCTGTGGGCGTCGGCCGGCATCCCGGTCCGGACGGCGTTCCTGTTCCGGAACTCGGTGCAGGACCGCATCGTCGCGTTCTACCCGAGCCCGGCGGGTGCGACGGAGTCCCTGCTCCCGCTGGGCACGGGCGACGACCTGCTCGCCGACGTCACCGACGACGTCGAAGCACTCCTGGTGAACCAGCTCGACGACGGCTTCGAGGGGTTCCTGGTGCCGATCGACGTCTGCTACGAGCTGGTCGGGCTCGTCCGGACGACGTGGCGCGGCTTCGACGGCGGCACCGAAGCACACGAGGCTATCGACGGCTTCTTCGCGCGGCTGCGGGAGCGCAGCGATGGCTGAGCTGACCTTCGACTGCATCGACGTCCGGCCGCTGAAGTACGCCGCGTCCCCGACGCTGGCGTTCAAGCTGCGGATCTCCGAGCTGAGCGGGCAGCCCGTCCACGCGATGGTGCTGCGCGTCCAGATCCGCATCGAGCCGCAGCGCCGCCGGTACGCCGACGACGAGTCGGAGCTGCTCACCCACCTCTTCGGCGAGCGATCCCGGTGGGGCGACACTCTCAAGCCGTTCCAGTTCACGACGATCTCGGTGACCGTGCCGGGATTCACCGGCGCCACCGAGGTCGACGCCGAGGTGCCGTGCACCTACGACCTCGAAGTCGCCGCCGGCAAGTACTTCCACGCACTGTCCGAGGGCGTCGTGCCGATGGTGCTGCTGTTCAGCGGGACCGTGTTCGGCAAGGGCGGGCCGGGGTTCTGGGTCGAGCAGGTGCCGTGGCACACGCAGGCCGAGTGCCGGATGCCGGTGAGCGTCTGGGACGACCTGATGTCCCGCTACTTCCCGAACGTCGCGTGGATCAAGCTGCCGCGCGAGACGGTGGACGCGCTGCTCAAGTACAAGGCGCAGCACGCGATCCCGACCTGGGAAGCCGCCGTCGAACAGCTGCTGGCCGGTGGACCGTGAACGTTCTCGAGCAGGCCCGCGCGGTCGGCGACGCCGTGCTCTACGAGGGCTACCTCCTCTACCCGTACCGGGCGTCGGCGGGGAAGAACCGCGTGCGCTGGCAGTGGGGCGTGCTGATGTCGCCGTCGTACGCGTCGGCCGAGATCGGCGAGCACGCGTCGGCCCGCGTCGAGTGCGTCATCGAGCCGCTGGCCCACACGATCCTGCACGTCAAGCTGCGGTTCCTGCAGACCCGGACGCAGGACACGACGTGGGACGAAGCCGTCGAGCACGAGATCGACTTCGAGCTGCCGCTCTCGGAACTCCCGGCCGAAGCGCCGTTCCACGTGCCGGGCGACGGGCAGCGGACGCACGAGCTGTCCGGCGTCCTCACCGCCCGGGCCGACCCGCTCGACGGGCCGTTCGGCGGCACCCGCCTGCGGCTGGACCTGCACAACACGACGTCGTGGCAGTCCGACGGCGTCCGCGAGCACGCCCTCCGCCACGCGCTGCTCGCCGCCCACCTGGTGCTCAGCGTCGACACCGGGCACTTCCTGTCGATGCTGGACCCGCCGGAGTGGGCGAAACCCGCGGTCGAAGCCTGCCGGCAGGAGCGGCTGTGGCCGGTGCTGATCGGCGACACGTCACGCAGCACGGTGGTGCTCGCGTCGCCGATCATCCTCTACGACGACCCGTCCATCGCCGCCGAAAGCGCCGGGGAGCTCTTCGACGGCACGGAGATCGACGAGATCCTGACGCTGCGCACGATGACGCTGACCGACGAGGAGAAGCGCGAGGCCCGGGCGACCGACCCGCGCGCGGCGGCCATCGTGGACCGCGTCGACTCGATGCCGCCCGAGCTGCTGGAGCGGCTGCACGGCGCGGTCCGGTCCCTGCGACCGGTCGAGCCCTCGGTGGTCGTCGCCGGTGTCCGCGTCGCCGTCGGATCGCGCGTGCGGCTGCGGCCGAACCTGCGCGGTACGGACGCCCAGGACATGTTCCTCACCGGCCGGGACGCCACCGTGCGGCTCGTCCTGTCCGATGTGGACGGCGGCACGCACGTCGCGGTCACCCTCGACGACGACCCCGGCGCCGACCTGCAGCACGCGCACGGGCGGTACCGGTACTTCTCCCCAGACGAGATCGAACCCTTGGAGGTCGCGGAATGAGGCCACGAGTCCTGGTCGCCGGTATCGGCAACATCTTCCTGGGCGACGACGGTTTCGGCGTCGAGGTCATCAAGGAGCTGGAGGGGACCGACCTGCCGCCCTGGGTGCAGATCGCCGACTACGGCATCGCCGGCATGCACCTCGCCTACGACCTGATGGGCGGCTACGACACGACGATCCTGCTCGACGCGACCCCGCACGGCCGTCCGCCCGGGACGCTCTCGCTGATCGAGGCCGACACCGAGGACCTGGCCGCCACGGCGTCGATCGACGCGCACGGCATGCGGCCGGACGCGGTGTTCCGGCTGCTCAGGTTGCTCGGCGGCGACGCCGGACGCGTCCTGCTCGTCGGCTGCGAACCGGCCTGCCTCGACGAAGGGATCGGACTCTCACCCGAGGTGACCGCGGCCGTCCCCGCCGCGGTCCGCGCCGTCACCGAACTGGCCTGGGGCACCAGCCCGAGGCTGCAAACCACGGAGGTCTGAGCCATGTGCCTCGGGATCCCGGGCGAGATCATCGAACTCAGCGAGGAGCGCCCGGACCTCGCGAAAGTCTCGGTCAGCGGCGTCAAGCGGCTCATCAACATCGGCCTGCTCGACGACGACCCGCCGAAGCCGGGCGACTGGATCCTCATCCACGTCGGCTTCGCACTGTCCAAAATAGACGAGCAGGAGGCCGCGGCCGCCCTGGAGTTCCTCGAAAGCATCGGCAAGGCCTACGAGGACGAAATGGCCGCCCTGCTCGAATCCCGGATCGACTAGAGGAGTCGTCATGCGTTTCGTCGACGAGTTCCGCGACGCGGAGAAGGCGCGGGCGCTGTCCGCGAAGATCACGTCGCTGTGCGAGCCGGGCCGCCACTACAAGTTCATGGAGGTCTGCGGCGGGCACACGCACACCATCTACAAGCACGGCCTCGAGGACTACCTGCCCGAGAGCATCACGCTGGTGCACGGGCCGGGCTGCCCGGTGTGCGTGATCCCGATGGGCCGCATCGACGACGCCATCCACATCGCCCGGCAGCCCGGGGTGCTCATGACGTCGTTCGGCGACATGATGCGCGTGCCCGGCTCCGGCGGGAACTTCTTCGACTCCAACGCCGAAGGCACGAACATCCGGATGGTCTACTCGCCGCTCGACTCGCTGAAGATCGCGCGGCAGAACCCGGACCTGCGCGTCGTGTTCATGGCGATCGGGTTCGAGACGACCACGCCGTCCACCGCGATGACGCTCCTGCGCGCGGCCGCCGAAGGCATCGAGAACTTCTCGGTGTTCGCCAACCACGTCACGATCATCCCGGCGATCAAGGCCATCCTCGACTCCCCCGACCTGCGGCTCGACGGCTTCATCGGCCCGGGCCACGTCTCCACGGTGATCGGCTGCCGGCCGTACGAGTTCATCGCCCGCGACTACGGCAAGCCCGTCGTCGTCGCCGGGTTCGAGCCCCTGGACATCCTGCAGTCGATCTACATGCTGATGGTCCAGCTCTCGTCGGGGCGGTCCGAGGTCGAGAACCAGTACTCCCGGGTCGTCCCCTGGAACGGCAACCTCGTCGCGCTGAAGGCGATCAACGAGGTCATGGAGCTGCGGCCGTACTTCGAGTGGCGCGGCCTCGGGTTCATCACGCATTCGGCGATGGCGATCCGCGCGAAGTACGCGAAGTTCGACGCCGAGCGGATCTTCGAGATCCCCGGCCTGCGCGTCGCCGACCCGAAGGCGTGCCAGTGCGGCGAGGTGCTCAAGGGCGTGCTGAAGCCGTGGGAGTGCAAGGTGTTCGGCACCGCGTGCACCCCGGAGACGCCGATCGGGACGTGCATGGTCTCGCCCGAAGGCGCCTGCGCGGCGTACTACAACTTCGGCCGGTTCAGCCGTCAGCGCGTCCGGGAGGCGAGCCGCGCATGACCACGACGGAACGCGAGCAGCAGGTCCTCGACCGCATCGAGCGGGCGCGGCGCCGGCGCGCGAAGGTGCGCGAGGAGCGCATCACGCTGTCGCACGGCGCGGGCGGCAAGTCGACGCACACGCTGATCGAAGCGGTGTTCCTCGACGCGTTCCGCAACCCGCTGCTGGAACCCCTCGAAGACTCGGCGTCGCTGACCATCGGCGACGCGCGGCTCGCGTTGACCACGGACTCCTACGTCGTCTCGCCGCTGTTCTTCCCCGGCGGGAACATCGGCGACCTGGCGGTCAACGGCACGGTCAACGACCTCGCCGTGTCCGGCGCGCGGCCGCTGTACCTGACCGCGGGGTTCATCCTCGAAGAAGGCTTCCCGGTCGAGGACCTGCTGAAGATCGTCGACTCGATGAAGACGGCGGCGCTCGCGGCGGACGTCCAGATCGTCACCGGAGACACCAAGGTCGTCCAGCGCGGCAAGGCCGACGGCGTGTACGTCAACACGGCCGGGGTCGGGGTGCTCACCCGCACGGGCCTCGGCGTGGCCACCGTGAAGCCCGGAGACGCCGTCCTCGTCTCCGGGCCGATCGGTGACCACGGCGTCACGATCATGCTGGCCCGCGGCGAGCTCGACATCGACGCCGACCTGGAGTCCGACACCGCGCCGGTGCACGAGCTGGTCGCCGGGCTGCTGGCCGCGGTCCCCGGCGTGCGCGCGATGCGGGACGCGACCCGCGGCGGCGTCGCGACGATCCTCAACGAGATCGCGAAGGCCGCGGAGGTCGCCGTGGTCGTCGACGAGAAGGCCGTCCCGGTGCGCGACGAGGTCCGCGGCGCGTCGGAGCTGCTCGGCATCGACCCGCTGTACGTCGCGTGCGAAGGCCGGATCGTGGTCGTCGTCGACGGCGCCCAGACCGACGCCGCCCTGGCCGCGCTGCGCTCGCACCCGCTCGGCGCGGACGCCGCGGTGATCGGCCGGATCGCCGACGACCCGCCGGGGATCGTGCTGCTGAACACCGCGTTCGGTGGCACCCGGATCGTGGATCTGCTGGTCGGGGACCCGCTGCCGAGGATCTGCTGAATGCACGAAATGGCGATCACGCAGTCGGTCGTCGACGCGATCGTCGCCCGCCTCGGCGAGGCGGCGGTGTCGTGCGTCCGGCTGGAGATCGGGCGGCTGTCCGGGGTGGTGCCGGACAGCGTCCGGTTCTGCTTCGACGTCCTCTGCGCGGGGACTTCGCTGGAAGGTGCCCGCCTGGACATCGCCGAGCCGAGGGGCCAGGCCCGCTGCCGCGACTGCGGCGACGAGTTCACCCTCGACGACTTCATCCTGCTGTGCCCCTGCGGCAGCGCCGACGTTTCGGTGCTCGCGGGGCGGGAACTGCGCATCACTTCGGTGGAGGTCAGCCATGTGTGACACCTGCGGCTGCTCGGATTCGGCCGTCCGGATCACCGACCACGCGCACACCGTGGTCATGGAGCAGGACATCCTGGCGAAGAACGACGAACTCGCGTCGCACAACCGCGCGCACCTGCGTGCGTCGGACGTCTTCGCGATCAACCTGATGAGCTCGCCCGGCGCGGGGAAGACGACGCTGCTGGAGCGGACCATCCGGGCCTCGGACGCGCCGTGCGCGGTGATCGAGGGCGACCAGGAGACGCTGCTCGACGCCGAACGCATCAAGGCCACGGGCGCGCCGGTGGTGCAGATCAACACCGGCGCCGGCTGTCACCTCGACGCGTCGATGCTGCACCGGGCGCTGCATTCGCTGTCACCACCGGCGGGCTCGACGCTGTTCATCGAGAACGTCGGCAACCTGGTCTGCCCGGCGCTGTTCGACCTCGGCGAGACGGCGCGGGTCGTGGTCCTGTCGGTGACCGAGGGGCCGGGGAAGCCGTTGAAGTACCCGCACATGTTCGCCGCGACGGACCTCGTGCTGCTGAACAAGGTCGACCTGCTGCCGTACGTCGACTTCGACGTCGCCGAGTTCGAACGGGACGTCCGCCGCGTGAACCCGTCGGCCGCAGTGCTGCGGGTCAGCGCGACGCGCGGCGACGGCCTCACCGAGTGGTACGACTGGCTACGGCGACCTGTCCGAAGCTGATCCCGCCGTCGTTGGTGGGCACGTTCCGGTGGGTCAGGACGCGGAAGCCCCGTCGTTCCAGCTCGTCGACCGTCCGGTCGAGCAGCAGGACGTTCTGGAACACACCGCCGGAGAGCGCGACCGTGGTGCTGTGGTCCCGGAAGCGGTCGCAGGTCCGCGCGATCGCGTCGGCGACGCCGTTGTGGAACCGGGCGGCTCTCTTCGGTTTCGCGCTGGGGTCGTCCAGGAGGGCGGCGATGAGGTCCTCACCGTGGACTTCCTCGTCGATGCGCGCCCGGTAGGCGGTCGTTTCGGCCGGGTCGGCCAGCTGCTCCAGCTCGATCGCGGCCTGGCCTTCGTAGGTGATGGTGTCCCGGACGCCGAGCAGCGCGGCGGCGGCGTCGAAGAGGCGGCCGGCGCTGGAGGTCAGGGGTGAGTTGAGGCCGCTGCGTTTGAGCTTCACGACGTCTTCCCGGGCCGGCCGCCCGAGTTCGTCCACATAGGACGCTGCCATCCGCCAGGGCTGCCGGATGGCCATGACACCGCCGGGCATCGCGACCGGCCGGAGATGGCTGAGACGCCGGTAGCTCGTCAGGTCGGCGAGGAGGAACTCGCCGCCCCAGATGGTGCCGTCGGGGCCGAAGCCGGTGCCGTCGAAGGCGACGCCCAGCACCGGACCGTCTTCGCCGTTGTCGGCCAGGCAGGCGGCGATGTGGGCGTGATGGTGCTGCACGCCGAGCAGGTCGACGTCCAGGTCGAGCGCGTACTTCGTGGACAGGTACTCGGGGTGCAGGTCGTGCGCGACGAGCGCCGGCTCGATGTCGAAGAGGCGCTTGAAGTGCTCGATGCCTTCGGTGAAGGACTTGAGCGTCTCGTAGTTCTCCAGGTCGCCGATGTGGTGCGAGACGAAGGCGTGGCGCCCCTTGGCGAGGCAGAAGGTGTTCTTGAGCTCGGCGCCGCAGCCGAGCAGGTCCCGCTTCGCGTCGAGCCGGACCGGCTCCGGCGCATAGCCGCGTGACCGCCGTTGGACCTGGGGTCCGCCGCGGGTGATCCGGACGACGGAATCGTCGGTCCGGACGTGGATCGGCCGATCGTGGGTGAGGAACGCGTCGGCGATGCCCTGCAGGCGGCCGAGGTCTTCGTCGCGGTACACGATCGGCTCGTCGGACACATTCGCGCTGGTCAGCACGATCGGCCCGGTCTCCTGCAGGAGGAGGTGGTGCAGCGGCGTGTAGGGCAGCATCAGCCCGATCCGCCGGTTCCCGGGCGCGACGGCGGCCGCGAGATCCGCCGTCTTCGGGAGCAGCACGATGGGTCGCCGCCTGCCGTTGAGCACCTCTTCGGCTGTCGCGTCGACTTCGGCCAGCTCCCGGGCCTGCGCCAGGTCCGCGACCATGACGGCGAAGGGCTTGTCCTCGCGGTGTTTCCTCGCACGCAGTTTCGTCGCGGCCTCTTCGTGCCGGGCGCCGACGGCGAGGTGGTAGCCGCCGAGGCCCTTGATCGCGACCACCTTCCCCTCACGCAGGGCTTCGACGGTCGCCGCGATCGGCTCCCCGCCACCGGGCTCGAACCGCAGCGTGGGCCCGCAGGCGGGGCAGCAGACGGGCTGGGCGTGGAACCGCCGGTCGGCCGGGTCGTCGTACTCCCGCTCGCACTCGGCGCACATCGCGAAGCCGGCCATGGTGGTGAGCGGCCGGTCGTAGGGCACGCCCTGGACGATCGTGAACCGCGGGCCGCAGTTCGTGCAGTTGACGAACGGGTACCGGAACCGCCGGTCGCCGGGGTCGCGCAGCTCCCGCAGGCAGTCGTCGCAGGTCGCGGAATCGGCGGAGATCAGCGTGTCGGCGACCCCACCGGCCGAGCTGGCGACGATCCGGAACCCGGTGTCCCCGATCGGGGGAATTTCGCGGGTCTCGACGTGCTCGACGACCGCCAGCGGCGGCGCTTCGGCCGTCAGCGCGGCGACGAAATCCCCGACCCGATCCGGCGTGCCTTCGGCCTCGGCGAACACGCCGTGGACGTCGTTCCCGACGAGCCCGGAGACGCCGATCCGCAGCGCCAGACCGTGGACGAAGGGCCGGAAGCCGACGCCCTGCACGACCCCGCCGACCCTGATCGCCAAGCGCACGCACCGAGTGTCCGCCCCCGGCCACGTGCCGTCCAGCGGACAGTGGCCGGATGTGGACGATCGGGGGAACGCTGTCACTTTCGTCGGTCCCCCGGGGCACACTGATCCGGCAACCGGGCGAATGGCGGACTCCGGAGGGGCCAGTGCAGGGGCGGGACGTTGCGGTCGGCGGCACGACCGAAATGTGGGAGCGGCTTTTCGGGGCACGCGAAAACTGGGGCTGGGAGTTCACCCCGCCGGCGGCGGTCACCCTGAGCCCGGAGGCGGCCGCCCCGCCGGTCGCCGAGCAGGTGTACGCGCCGCACGACTACCAGCTGCGGCAGCGGCGCAGCAAGCGTGCCTGGCTGGGGCTGCTGGGCTGGCTCGCGCTCACCTTCGTCCTCGTCGTGATGGTCGGCGGGATGATGGACGCTGTCTCGAAGACCATCCCGCAGGCCGCCGAGGTGACCACCACCGTCGTGCTCGGCATCGGGATCATCCTCGCGGTCGTGCACTTCTTCCGGACGCGGCGGCGGTTCACCGTCATGAAGCGCGGCTACGAGTCCAACTACAACCGCGCGCTCGAGTCGTACACGCAGGCCCACTTCGCCTGGGAGCAGCGGGTTGCCGAGCACGACCGCCGCGAGCGCGACCGCTTCGGCTCCGCGATGCTGTGGCAGCCGGTGAAGCTGAGCTCGCGGCCGAACCGCGTCGACGTCTTCGGCGGGACCGAGGACGGCTGGGCGAGCCTGCTCGCCACCAGCGGCGCCGCCCAGCTGGCCGGCGGCGCGTCGATGCTGCTGCTGGACCTGACCGACATGGCCGTGGGCGACGACCTGGCGATCGCCGCGGCCGCCAAGGGCTACGAGGTCGCGGTGCACGAGCTGCCGCGCGACCTCGGCGCGTTCGGCCTGCTCGGCGACCTCGACCCGCACGAGCTGGCCGAGGTCCTCGCCGAAGCCATGTACAACCTGAACCGGACCGCACTCGGGCAGGACCTGCGCGGCCTGCACGCCGACCTGCTCACCACCGTCGCCGAGCGGCTGAGCGGGCCGGTCACGTTCACCAAGCTCGTCGCCGGGCTGCAGGTGCTGCGCCGCGTGTACGACGCGGGCTCCGACGAGACGCTGTCGGCCGAGGAGCTGCGGAAGCTCAACTCCTATGTGGACACCGTCGGCAACACCGAGCAGGTTCGCAACGAGCTGATCGCGCTCGAAGGCGAGATCCGCGGGCTGGCGCGGGCCGAGAGCGCCGCCGAAGGCGTGCCCACCGGGTTCCGGGCGAGCTGGCCGTCGCGCGGCCTCTCGGTCGTCGCGACCCGGACCAAGATCGGGCGGCACAAGCGGTTCCTCGACCACGTCGTCTTCCACCGCGCGCTCCAGGAGCTGCATTCGCGGGACACGACCGGCCGTGAGGTGCTGGTCGTCGCGGGGGCGGACCAGATCGGCCTCGAAGCTCTGGAAGCGATGGCCCAGCAGGCCCGGCGCGCGGGCGTCCGGCTCGTCTTCCTGCTCCGGCACCTGCGTGACGACCTGCAGAAGCTGCTCGGCGGCTCCGGCAGCGTCAGCCTCTTGATGCAGCTGGGCAACGCGAACGAGGCGGCGAACGCGGCGGAGTTCATCGGCCGCGGCTTCAAGTTCGTCCTCTCGCAGCTGACCGCCGAGATGGGCAAGACCTTCACCGAGGGCAACTCGTCCAGCACCGGCGGCTCGGTCGGCTCGTCGAACAGCCGCGGCTACAGCGTCGGCGGCAGCAGCAGCTTCAACAGCGGTAGCGGCGGCAGCGGCGGGTCGTGGTCGTCGGGCTCGAACTGGAGCCGGAACACCAGCTCGTCGACCTCACGCGAGAGCAACTGGCAGGACACCGTCAACCAGTCCGAAGCCATCTCGCGCAGCGAGGGCGAGACGCGGGCCCGCGTGTACGAGTTCCAGGTGGAGCCGACCGCGCTGCAGTCGCTCGCGCCGACGGCGTTCGTGCTGGTCGAGGCCGGTCCCACCGGGCGTCGGGTGGTCATGGGCGACTGCAACCCCGGCATCGTCCTGCTCGACCGGGTCGCCCGCGACGCGCTGCCGCGCTGATGTCCCTGTCGGAGGGCTTCCGCTTCCACCGGCTGCTGTCCGTTCCCCGCGGCGACGACCTGGCGACGGACGCCGACCGGCCCGATGAGACCGGCGGCCGGGTCCCGGCCCAGCTCTTCGCCGCGCTGACCGCGGCCCACGCCGACCTGCGCCACCGCGGCCCGGACGCGGCGTTCGCCGTCGCCTGGGAGCGCACGGGCGGGGCACGACCCCTGCGTGTGCTGGTCGGCGGCCGGCCGCACTCGCCTGTCGCGCGCCCGGCTGACGGGCCGGCGCCGATCCTCTACCCGCCGGGCAGCCTGGGTACGCCGGTACCCACGCCGGACTGGGCCGCGCTGCCCGCGTGGACCCGCTGCACGGGCGCGCCCGATCCACTGTGGACACCGCAGTCGGGCGAGCGGCCACCGGGCCGCGGCGGGTTCGACGACTACGTCGCCCACCTGCCCGGCGAGTTCGTCTGGCTGATCATCGCCGAGCCCCGGAGTGCCGACGCCGTCGAGCGGGAGCTGCTCGGGCTCGAGACGACGATCCCGCGGCTGCGGCAGCGGGAGAACTCCGAGCCGGACCGGATCGCGCTGCTGCGGGCGGAGGGCCGGTACCGGGAGCTGTCACGGGCGCAGTCCGCCGGGCTGTGGACGGTGCACGTCCTGGTCGGCGGCCCGGACGAGCCGGGCACCCGCGCCGCGGCGGCGTTGCTCTGCAGTGCCAGCGACCTCGACGCGCTCCCGTACGTGCTGACACCCGGCACGGACTGCGTCCCGTTCGACGCGGTGTGGAAGAACGAGGGTGCCTTCTCGGCGCCCGGCGAGTTCGTCGCCGCGATCGCCCGCCCGCCGCGGCGCGAGCTGCCGGGGATCCGGATGACCGAGCCACCGCTGTTCGACGTCACCCCGGAGTTCACCGGCGAGATCCCGCTCGGCACGGTCCTCGACGACGCCGACCAGCCGGTGGGCGAGTTCCGCGTCGCGCTCGACACGCTCAACCGCCACACGTTCGTCGCGGGCGCGACGGGTTCGGGCAAGTCCCAGACCGTCCGGCACCTGCTCGAAGGCCTGCACGAGGCGGGCGTGCCGTGGCTGGTCATCGAGCCGGCGAAGGCCGAGTACGCGGCGATGGCGGGCCGGCTGGGCTCTTCCGGGCGGGTGACGGTGATCCGCCCGGGCGACCCGGACGCGTACCCGGCCGGGCTGAACCCGCTGGAACCGGCGGCGGGCTTCCCGCTGCAGACGCATCTGGACCTCACGCGAGCGCTGTTCCTGGCGGCGTTCGACGCGGACGAGCCGTTCCCGCAGGTGCTCGCGCAGGCGCTGACCAGGTGTTACGTCGACCAGGGCTGGGACCCGGTGACCGGCGAGGTCCGCGGGCGTGTCGGCCCGGTGAAGTACCCGAGCCTCGGCGACCTGCAGACGACGGCGATCGAGGTGGTCAAGGGCATCGGCTACGGCAAGGAGGTCGCCGACAACGTCCGCGGCTTCGTCGACGTCCGTATCGGCTCCCTCCGGCTGGGGACGCCCGGCCGGTTCTTCGAGGGCGGCCACCCGTTGGATGTCGCGGAGTTGTTGCGCGGCAACGTCGTCCTGGAGATCGAGGACATCGGGTCCGACATGGACAAGGCGTTCTTCATCGGCGCGGTGCTGATCCGCCTGTTCGAGCACCTGCGCGTCCACCACGTGGCCGGTGCGTCGGGTCTCAAGCACGTGCTGGTGCTGGAGGAGGCGCACCGGTTGCTGAAGCGGGCGGAGCCGGGGAGCCCGACCGAGCACGCGGTGGAGCTGTTCACGTCGCTGCTGGCGGAGATCCGGGCGTACGGCGAAGGGATCGTCGTGGCGGAGCAGATCCCGGGCAAGATCGTGCCGGACGTCATCAAGAACACGGCGTGCAAGATCCTCCACCGCCTCCCGGCCCTGGACGACCGTTCGGCGGTCGGCGCGACGATGAACCTGAGCGAGGCCCAGTCCCGCCACGTCGTGACGCTGCCCCCGGGCCGAGCGGCGGTGTTCACGGACGGAATGGACCGCCCGCTGCGGCTGTCGATGCCGCTGCGCGCGTCTCTCGAGGACGCTTCTCTGGCTTCTTCGACTCCGGCTTTGGCTTCGCTGCGCAGTGTTGCTTGTGGACAGTCATGTGCCGCTCGGCCGTGCTCGCTCCGAGAGCTGGGCGACGCGGTGTACCGCGCGGACGAGGACCCGCGCCTGGTGCTGTGGCTGGAGTTGCTGACGGTCGCGCACATCACGGGTCGTCCCGCGCCTTCGCCGTCCTCGTCGTGGATCGCTTCGCTGCACGCGGCGTACGACGAGCGGACGTTGGAGTGCGCGGTGGCGCACCGTCTCCAGACCGCGGTGGACGCCCGGTACGCGGGAATCACGGAGTACAACCCGGCGGACGCGTTCCTGGCGCATTTGGTTTCGTCGGCCCGGCAGACGTTGTCGGGTAGTCCGGGGTGCGACGGCGTCGAGGTCCGCTGGCAGGCGGGGAGTTACCGCTGGTACGACGTTTTGGTGGCGTTGAAGCGGGACGAGCCGGTGGACACGGCGTCGCGGGGGTTGACGCTTCCGGGTTCGACGCCCGCTGAGCAGCTGTCAGCGTTGCGGCAGCGGCCGGACACCTGGCGCAACGACGACGCGACGGTGCTGGGGACGACGTCGCCGACGTTGATCAGCGTGGCAGCGGGGCGCCTGAGCAACGCGCGAGATCGAGTGGAGCAGTTCAACGCGGCGACGGGGTTCTTGAACCTGAGGTTCCCAGCGGCCCGGGTCCTGCGGATGGACACGAAGCGAGGGGGCTGAGTTGAGCGAGACGAGCGACGCACCGGAGGCGCCGGAGCCGCCCCCGGACCCGCCATCGGACGACCGCGCGGAAGGCCCGGTGGAGGACGAGGAGCCGGGCGCGACGGAGTCGTCGGAGGAGAGCCCGGTAGAGGACGGCGCCCAGCCGTCGGATTCGGCGGAGGGCCCAGTCGAGGACGGCGCCCAGCCAGCGGATTCAGCCGAGGCACCGCCGCCCGACGAGGGCCCGGTCGAGGACGACGAGCCGGCACCTGAGAGTGCGGAGGTTCCGGAGGAAAACGCCACCAACGAGACCGACGACGCCGACGAGCCCCCAGCCGCCGACGATGGCGCCGAGGACCCGAACCCTCCCGAAGACACCGACGAAACCCCCGCCGCCGACGAGCAGGCCGAAGACCCCAACCCTCCCGGCGACACCGAGGGCGCGGAAGACCGCACCGAAGAGGCGGACCGCCTCGAGGACGACAACACCGCGGACGAGACCGACCGCAGCGAAGACGAAACCGCCGACGACCAACGCACCGACGAAACCGACGAAACCGACCAGGCTGACCAGGCTGATCGAGCCGACCAAGCCGACCGCCGCGAAGACGAAGCCACCGACCCCGCCGACGACCCCAACCCTCCCGACGACGACCAGTCCGACACCGACGCCGACGACCCGGACAACACCGAGCGGGAACGGGAACTAAAGCCGGACGACCCGCGCTGGGACGGCCAGTGGAACTCGACGACTTCCGAGGCCCAGACCGAACAACCGGCAGCCGGGCAGGAGCAACAGGCCGTCGAACGCGATGCGCCCGAGGAACACGGCGACTTCGAGCGGGAACGGGAGCTCACCCCGCGCACCCAGGCCGCGAACGAGTCGTCCGCCGAGGCGCGGGTCGAGCAGCAAGCCCCGAGCCAGGAAATCCCCGACGGGCCGGACCAAGCCGAAGCGCGACCCGAGATCCCCGGCCCCGAGCGGTCACCCGTCGAGATCCCCGCGCGACAGGATCAGCAGGAGCTGAACCTGGGCGTCCGGGAGGCCGGCGCGGAAGCGCAGGACTCCGGCCGACCTCCCGGGCCCGACGCCGGCGACCCGCCCGACGGCCCTGGAACGGACGACGACCCCGGAGGCCCGCCCCCGCCGGAGTCGAGGATCCCGGAACTGGGACCGAACGACTATCTGGCCGTTGTCAACGAACGTGGCGAACTCGAGGAACTGCAAACCCCGGGTCAGCCGGCTCCCGAGCGCGAGAAGCCGAACCGTGAAGAGGTCGGAGTCGCCGACGACGACGTGCCGGACGATCCGGAGAAGGACGAGCTGGAAGAGTCCGAGGAAGCGGAAGAATACGTCGACTCGGTCATCGAAGGACGTCCCGAAAGCGAAAAAGCCGAAACCAGCGAGGAGAAACCCAAGACCGGCCACGAAAAGACCGAGATCCGGACCGGTCACGAGGCGAGGATCGATTCGGTGCCCCCGCCGGAACCGACCATCGGCGTCCTCACCTCCGCCGCCTTGGGTATCGCCGCGCTGTCCGAGCGGGGGCTCAAAGGGTTCACCGACACGATCAAATCGCTGCGCGGTGGCGAGCCGTCGATGATGCCGGAAGAAACCCCGGACGAAGACGACAAGAAATAGCCGCTACGGGCTCCACTCGGTGAGGGCCGGGAGGTCCGGCGGCTGCCGCAGGACGTCCAACACCACGTTCACCCCCGCGCGCAACGGTGTTCCCCTCCGCACCACCGCCGCGATCGTGCGGGTCACCGGGGATATCAGCTCACGCGTCGACACTCGATAACGGCGGTCCACCGCCAGCTCCGGCAGCAGCGCGATCGACAACCCGGCCTCGACGTGCTGCAACGTCATCAGGTAATTGCTGAACCGGCACACCACCCGCGGCTCGAAACCCGACTCGCGGCACAGGCGCAGCGTCAGGTTCGCCATGTACGACCGCGGCACGTCCAGCGCCCACGGCGAGTCCGCGTACGCCGACAGGTCCGCCGGGCCGCGAGGGCCTTCCGACGACGTCACCAGCACGATCGGGTCCGTCGCCAGCGGGACGATGTCGAGGTCCGGACCCAGCGGCTGCTGCACGAAGTCGGTCGTCGTGATGATCACGTCCGCGTCGCCGCCGCGCAGGGCCGGGATGCTCTCGTGCGGCTCCAGCTCCAGCAGCTCGACCTCCAGGTGCGGGTACGCGCTCGCGAGCCGCGTCACCGCCGGGACCGCCATCGTGTGGATCGCGCTCTGGAACGCGCCGAGCCGGACCTGGCCGACGGGCTCCTCGCCGAGGCTGCGCAGCTCCGCCTCGACCGTGTCCATGTGGTCGAGGATCGCCCGCGCGCGCCGCGCGAGTATCAGCCCCGCCGGCGTCAACCTGACCCGGCGACCCGTGCGTTCCAGCAGCTGGGTGCGGGTTTCCGCTTCGAGCACGGCCAGCTGCTGCGACACGCTCGACGCGCTCAGGTTCGCGTCCTGCGCCACCGCGCGGACCGTCCCGAGGGTGTCGAGCCGGCTCAGCAGCCTCAGGCGCCACGGGTTCAACATCACCGCATTCTTGTACGGAAGAACCGAACAAGAAAGCCGGAATTGTGAGCTGGACGTGTCGCTCGGACCGGACTTACCGTCGAAGCATGGCTGCTCCGACCTCCGAACTGTCCACGTCCGACGCCTTCTGGGCCGACGCCGACCGGCACCTCGTGCGCTACGGCGGCACCTTCACCCACGAGATCATCGACCACGCCGAAGGCAGCTTCGTCTTCACCGAAGACGGCCGCCGCATCCTCGACTTCACCTCGGGCCAGATGAGCGCGATCCTCGGACACTCGCACCCGGAGATCGTCGACACCGTCCAGCGCCAGATTTCGAAGCTCGACCACCTGTTCAGCGGCATGGTGAGCCGCCCGGTCGTCGACCTCGCGCGGCGCCTCGCCGAGTCCCTACCCGAACCGCTGGAAAAGGCGCTGCTGCTGACCACCGGCGCCGAGTCCAACGAGGCCGCCATCCGGATGGCGAAGCTCGTCACCGGCAAGCACGAGATCGTCTCGTTCGCCCGGTCGTGGCACGGCATGACGCAGGCGGCGGCGAGCGCCACCTACAGCGCCGGCCGCAAGGGCTACGGCCCCGCCGCGCCCGGCAACTTCGCCATCCCGGCGCCGAACGCGTACCGGCCCGACTTCACCGACGCCGACGGCAAGCTCGACTGGCGGCGTCAGCTCGACTTCGCGTTCGAGATGATCGACGCGCAGTCGGTCGGGAGCCTCGCCGCGTGCATCGTCGAGCCGATCCTCAGCTCCGGCGGCATCATCGAACCACCCGTCGGCTACTTCGCCGCGCTTCAAGAGAAGTGCCGGGAACGCGGCATGCTGCTGATCCTCGACGAGGCCCAGACCGGCCTCTGCCGCACCGGCAACTGGTACGCGTTCGAGCGCGACGGCGTCGTCCCGGACATCCTGACGCTGTCGAAGACGCTCGGCGCCGGGCTGCCCCTCGCGGCGGTGCTGACCAGCGCCGAGATCGAGGAAGAGGCGCACAAGCGCGGGTTCCTGTTCTTCACCACGCACGTCGCGGACCCGCTGCCGGCGGCGGTCGGCAACACCGTCCTGGACGTCCTGCAGCGCGACCGCCTCGACGAGCGCGCGCTCCAGCTGGGCTCGCTGCTGCGCCACGGCCTCGAGCGCATCGCCCACCGGCACGAGGTCGTCGGCGACATCCGCGGCCGCGGCCTGCTGGCCGGGCTGGAGCTGGTCGTCGACCGCGAGACCAAGCGCAGCTCGGACGAGCTGGGCGCGCGCGTCACCGCCCGCTGCCTCGAGCTGGGGCTGCACATGAACATCGTGCAGCTGCCCGGAATGGGCGGGGTCTTCCGGATCGCGCCGCCGCTGACGGCGTCCGAAGAGGAGATTTCGCTGGGCCTTTCGATCCTGGACGAGGCGATCGGGGACGCCGTCAAGACGCTCTGATCGAGGAATCCGCTGGCCGTGCGCGACGTTTTTTGTTAGCAATGACAAGGACCTGTCGCGAAGGAGCTACACCATGGCTCTCGGCTTCCGCAGTCACTCGCTCACCGTCGACCTCCCGGTCATCGCGCTCACCCTCGCGGCGATCGCGCACTGGATCCGGGGCGCACCCGCGGACGCGCTGATCTTCCTGGCCGTCACGCTGGTCCTCCTGATCACCGAACGGCCCAGGGCGAACGAAGCCGAGTTCGGGGAACCGTTCCGCGTGCCGGGGTTCGCCGTGGTCGCGGCCGGACTGCTGGTGCTGGCGTTCGGCCGCGACAGCGTCCCGGTGGCGGTCGCGGTCTCGGCGATCGGCGTGGTCGCGCTGTTCGCGGAATGGCGCGACCCGTCGCTGCCGGCGGACCGCCCGGTGCCGCACCGGGCGTGGCTCTGGTCGGCGGTGGCGTTGAGCTGGTGCGCGTGGGAGCTGCTGTCGTTCGTCTACGAGCAGGCGGCGGGCGGGCTGTCGACGACCCACCCGACGATGAGCGACCTGGTCGACCCGCTGCTGACCAGCCGCTGGGTCCAGGCACTGGCGATCACGGGCTGGTTCGCGGCCGGCCTGGCGATGCTCCGCGCGGCCGCCGCGGCGAGGCGGCCGTGAACAGCCGGATCATCACGGAGCTGGGCTTCGGGCTGATCGTCCTGGCGGCGATCGGGCTGGGTGTGGCGAGCCACGTGTGGCCGAAGAAAGTGCCGAAGCTGACGAGCGTCCTGGCCGTGGTGATGCGACGGCGGACCGCGCGGATCGCGTTCGTGCTGGCCTGGTGGTGGGTCGGCTGGCACTTCTTCGTGGGGCACTGAGCAGACGAAAGAACCTCCTTGCCGGCCCGGGGAGCCGGCAAGGAGGCCTCTTTCACGACGACGTCAGAAGCCCGCCGTCACCTTGGTGAAGTCCCAGTCGTTCTGGGCGATGCCGCTGCAGGCCGACTGCACGCCACCACCGGGACAACCACGATCCCGGTTCACCGACCAGAACGCCAGCCGGCCGAGGTGGTTCGTCTTGGCCCAGTTCGTGATCTGGGTCCAGGTCGAAAGATCCGTCAGCTCCTGCTGGTCGGACAGGCCGTTCATACCCGAGATGCCGACGTGGCTGTACGCCGTGGCGTCGCTCCACCCGAACGTCGACTTCAGCTTGTCGCGCAAGCCGTTCGCCGCGTTCACCGTGCTCTGGTACATGTTCGAACCGCCGCCGAAGTCGAACGGCATGATCGTGAACACGTCCACGTTCGCGCCGAGGGCCTTCGACTGGTCGATGAGCCGGTTGCCGTAGTAGTTCGGGCCGGTCGTCGACGTGCCGAACGTCAGGATGGTCTGCACGCCCGGGTTGTTCTGCTTGACGATCTTCAGCGCGCCCAGGATGCGGTCCTGCACGGCCTCGTTCTCGAACTCGTCGGAGTTCTCGATGTCGATATCGATCGCCTTGAGCCCGTACGCGTTGATGACCTGCTGGTAGGCACCGGCCAGCGCGGCGGACGTCGAGCAGTTCGGACCGAGCTTGTTGCCGCTCCAGCCGCCGAACGACGGGACGACCTGGCCGCCCGCCGCCTTGATCTGCGCGATCGCGTTCGCGTCCGCGCTGCCCGAAAGCGGACGGCTGCTGTCCCACGCCGGGTTGCAGCCACCGGAGGCGTTGATGAACGCCATGGTGAACCACTTGACGCCGGTCGCGTTCATCACCGTCTGCGGGTTCGGCGGGCTGCCCCAGCCCATGTACAGGTACGGCGCGCCCTTGCCACCGGTGCCCGGCGGCGGGGTGGTCGTGGGCGGGGGCGTCGTCGTAGGCGGCGGTGTCGTAGTGGGGGGTGTCCCCCCGGCCGCACACGACCCGCCGTTGAGCTTGCAGTTCGACGGCGCCGTGTACGCACCGGAGTACGCCACGTTGAAGCCGAAGCTGGCGCTCGAGCCGTTGCCGACGTTGCCGTTCCACGAGTTCTTCACCGTGACGTGCTGACCGGACGCGGTGTAGCTGCCGTCCCACAGCGACGAGATCTTCGCTCCACTCGGAAGGTCGAACTCGACGGTCCAGGTGGCGAGCGTCGAGCCAGAGCCGTTGGCGATCGTGTACTTGCCTTCGTACCCGGTGCCCCAGTCGGAGCCCTTCGAGAAGGTCGCGGACACGCCGCCCGCCGCGTTCGCCGGAGCGATCACGAACATCGCGCCGATCGTGGCGGCCGCGGCCGCCAGCCCGAGTGCGGGCAACCACCGGCGCGTCATGACAGGCCGTTCTTCATGGCGGTGATCAGCTCGCCATTGCTGGTGTCACCGGTGAGCTCCCAGAAGAAGGCACCGCCGAGACCCTGCTGCTTGGCGTAGGACATCTTCCCGCCGATGGTGCCCGGGGTGTCGTAGCTCCACCAGTTGCTGCCGCACTTCGCGTACGCGGTGCCGGCGAACGTGCCGGTCGACGGGCAGGTGTTCTTCAGGACCTTGTAGTCCTCGATGCCCTGCTCGTACGTGCCCGGCGCGGGGCCGGTCGCCGTGCCACCCGGGGTCGACTGCGTGACGCCGGTCCAGCCGCGGCCGTAGAAGCCGATGCCCAGCAACAGCTTGCTCGACGGGACACCCTTGCTCTTCAGCTTCTGGATCGCCGCGTCGGAGTAGAAGCCCGGCGTCGGGATGCCGGTGAAGTTGGTCAGCGGCGAGTGCGGGGCCGTCGGACCCTGCGGCGCCCAGGCACCGAAGTAGTCGTAGGTCATGACGTTGAACCAGTCGAGGTACGGCGCCGCGCCGGCGTAGTCGGCGACGTCGAGCTTGCCGCCGTTGCTGCCGTCCGCCGAGATGGCCGAGGTGACCAGGAACGACGAGCCGAACTTCGAGCGCAGCGCGGACATCACGTTCTTGTACGAGTTGGCGCCGCTGGAGTCACACGAGAGCCCGCACGCGTTCGGGTACTCCCAGTCGATGTCGATGCCGTCCCAGATGTCCGCCCAACGCGGGTCCTTCAGCAGGTTGTAGCAGGACTGCGCGAAGGCGGCCGGGTTCTGCGCGGCCTGGCCGAAGCCACCGGAGTACGTCCAGCCACCGAACGACCAGATCACCTTGAGGCCCGGGTGCATCTTCTTCAGCTTGCGCAGCTGGTTGAAGTTGCCCGCGACCGGCTGGTCCCAGGTGTCGGCGACACCGTCGACGCTACCCGCGGCGTCGTAGGTCTTCTGGTAGTCGGCGTACGGGTCGTCGTTGGCGGTGCAGGAGCCGTTCGTGACGTTGCCGAACGAGTAGTTGATGTGCGTCAGCTTGTTCGCCGAACCCGACGTCTCGATGTTCTTGACGTGGTAGTTGCGGCCGTAGACACCCCACTGCACGAAGTAGCCGACGTTCTTCAGCCCACCCGGCGGGGGCGGCGTGGTGGTGGTCGTCGTCGGCGGCGTGGTCGGGGTGGTGGGGGTGGTCGTCGGCTGGGTCGGGGTCGTCGGCGTGGTGGTCGGGGTGCCACCGCCGGCGTCGCAGGACCCGCCGTTCAGCTTGCAGTTCGCGGGCGCCGAGTAGGTGCCGGAGTAGCTGACGTTGAAACCGAAGCTGGCAGTGCTTCCGTTGCCGACGTTGCCGTTCCAGGTGTTCTTGACGGTGACGTGCTGGCCGGCGGCGGTGTAGCTGCCATCCCAGAGGGAGCCGATCTTCGCGCCGGACGGGAGGTCGAACTCGACCGTCCAGGCGGCCAGCGTCGAGCCGGAGCCGTTGTTGATCGTGTACTTGCCTTCGTAGCCGGTGCCCCAATCGGAGCCCTTGGTGAAGCTGGCGCCAACGCCGCCGGCGGCGCTCGCCGGCACGGTGACGAGACCGACCGCGATCGCGCCGACCGCGGTGAACAGACCGAGGAGGTGCCATCTCTTTCTGGACATCGCTCTCCCTTGAGCCAGGTAGGGGGACGGCGTGCCCACCTCAGGCGGGGACCCGGTGGTGTTTATGCGCCGTTTGCGAAGACGTTACGTGGTCCAGACCAATTAGGGAAGGACAACCACGGAGAGTGGTGGACACAGGGTGACCAGCTGAGACGTTGGCGTGTTCACTGGTCCAGTCCAGTTACGCAAAGCAGCCGATTCGGCGGGGCGCCACCACGGACGGCCGGTACCTCAAGGCTTCGGAGACTCTGTCGCGAAGCGGGCTTCCAACCGGAAGGCGGACACAAAAGAGCCCCCTCTCGCGAGGGGGCTCCAGTGCTGTCTCAACCAGACGTGCGCCCGAAGGGATTCGAACCCCTGACCTTCTGATCCGTAGTCAGATGCTCTATCCAGCTGAGCTACGGGCGCGTGTTCAGTTGTTCTCTAACCTAGCACCCGGCGAACCGGGTACCAGCGGAGGCTCCGGGATTTGAACCCGGGAGGGGGGGTTACCCCCAACCGCATTAGCAGTGCGGCGCCATAGACCAGACTAGGCGAAGCCTCCTGGGCCCAACGACCACTGCTCAGATAGGTTACACACCCCCCGATCACCCTCCGACAGCACCCCCCTCACGCCCGGCGCAGCAGTCTGAGCAGGCGCGGAGAGCGTCCGCCGAGGCCTTCCGCCTCGAACGTCGCGATGCCGACCCGGGGCAGTTCGCGCACTCCCGGGTACACCAAGTACCGCGGCACCCAGCGCGGCTGGAACTTCGCGTTGAACTTGTACAGCGTCTCGATCTGGATCCAGCGTGAAAAGAAGTGCAGGACCTTCGCCGCCGTCTTGGCGACCGGGCCCGCGCCGATGCGCTGGCCCTGTTCCATCAACGCGCGGAACGCGGCGAAGTTGAGGGACACCTGCTCGACGCCGTGCCTTCCCGCCGCCAGGAGGAGCTCCGAAATCATCAGCTCGTTGACGCCGTTGTCGGCCGTGCGGTCGCGGCGCATCACGTCCAGCGACAACCCCTTCGCGCCCCACGGCACGAACTGGAGCACGCCCCGCACGCGCCCGCCCTGCTCGGCCGTCACCAGCACCGAACCCGCGTCGCCCATGCGGCCCAGCGCCATCGAAAAGCCGCGCTCGGTGTCCGTGCCGCGCCAGTTCGCGGCCAGCGTCACCAGCTCGTTCAGCTCGCCTTCGCGCAGGTCCTCGGCCCGGCGCACCAGCACCTTGTAGCCCGCGCGCTTCGTGCGGGCCGCGGCCTGGCGGACGCCGCGCATGACGCGTCCGTCCAAGGTGAACCCTTCGGCGTCGACGACCGCTTCGTCGCCGATCTCCAGGACCTCCAGGCCGAACCGGGCCCAGACCGTCGCGCCGAGCTCCGAGACGCCCATCGCCGCCGGCACCCAGCCGTTGCGGCGGCAGACCTCCAGGTACTCCTCGATCGCGCCCGGCCACGCCTCGTGGTCGCCCAGCGGGTCGGCCGAGCACAGCGCGACCCCGGCGATCACCCGATAGGTCACCGCGGCCTTGCCGGTCCGCGAGAACACCACGAACTTGTCCCGGCGCAGTGCGAAGTAGCCGAGGGAATCCCGCTCACCGTGCTCGTCGAGCAGCTTGCGCAGGCGGCCGACCTCGTCGTCGGACAGCTGTGGCGCCGGCTCGGCCGAGCGCAGCAGGAAGTACGCCGAGACCAGGATCGCGGCCAGCCCGAACAGCAGGCCGACGGCCGCGGTCATGTCCTCCAGCCACATCTGGTGGAAGACGGCGGGCCCGCTCGCACCGACCAGCGCGAGCGCGGACTCCGCCAGCCGGTCCGGGAAGCTCATCGGCTGCAGGACCGCCCGCGACGCCACCGACAGCAGGATGACGTTGATCGCGAACCCGGCCAGCGCCAGCTGCAGGAACACGCGCACCGCACGCCAGCGGCCGACCACCGGGTCCGGCTTCGCGACGAAGTAGCGCCGGCTCGCGATCAGGCCCACCAGCAGCACGACCGACACCATCCCGGCGCCGAAGACGTGCCGGAGCCCGATGTGCGACACCGTGAGCAGCACCGTCGCGCCGATCGCCAGCTGCCAGGCCCGGCGCTTGCGGCGCCGCAGCCCCGCGGCCAGCAGTACGAGCAGCACGCCCGTCACCAGCGCCACGGTCGCCGCCGCGACCGTCGCCTCCTGCGGCAGCTCCAGCCACTCCGACAGGTGCCCGCGCAGGTTCCGGCGCCCGGCCGGCACCAGGACCGACACGAGCGTCATCAGTCCCGCCAGCCGGGTCACCCAGGTGATCACCCCCACGGTGGTGGCTCCCGCCACCCGCCAGGTGGTCTGCGCGCGTGTCCCCGTCACCACCCGTACAACCCGTTGTGGACGATCATGCTTCCCCCATCTACCCGCCGGCGAGCTCCACGAACGGCGTCAACGCCGCCGGGTTGGCCAGCGCGTCGCGGCTGACGGCCCGGTCAGGAGCCACACCGGCGAGAATCTTCTTCACCGGTACCTCACACTTCTTACCGTTCAAGGTACGAGGAATCTCCTGAACCACGACGAACCGATCGGGTACATGCCTCGGTGACAGCGCGCTACGGAGCTCCTTCTTCAGCCGAGGCTCGACGTCTTCGAGTTCGGCGCCGTCCGCGAGCACGAGGAAACAGATCAGCTGCCCGTCCTCGTTTCCGACGGCCGAAGTGTCCACGACCAGGGAATCCGCGACTTCGTCGTAGCCCTCGACGACCCGGTAGAACTCCGCCGTGCCCATCCGGACGCCACCGCGGTTGAGCGTCGAGTCGCTGCGGCCGTAGATCACCGCCGACCCGCGGGCGGTGACGCGGATCCAGTCGCCGTGGCGCCAGAGGCCCGGGTACATCTCGAAGTACGCCTCACGCAGGCGCGAGCCGTCCGGGTCGTTCCAGAAGAAGACCGGCATCGACGGCATCGGCTTCGTGATCACCAGCTCGCCGACCTGCTCGACAACGGCGTTGCCGGCCTCGTCGAACGCGTTGACCGCGGCGCCCAGCGCCGGGCAGGACAGCTCCCCCAGCCACACCGGCACGTCGGGCGCCGACGCGACGAAGGCCGCGCACAGGTCGGTGCCGCCGGAGACCGAGCAGATCTGCACCTTCTTCCCGACCTCGTTCACGATCCACCGGAAGCCCTCGACGCTCAGCGGCGCGCCGGTCGAGCCGAGCGCGCGCAACGCCGTCAGGTCGTAGCGCTCGGCCGGTTTGATGCCCGCCTTCAGGCAGCTCTGGATGAAGGGCGCCGACGTCCCGAAGTACGTCACGCGGTGCTGCTCGGCCAGGTGCCAGAGCGCGTTCAGGTCCGGGTACCCCGGGCTGCCGTCGTAGAGCACGATCGTCGTGCCGACCAGCAGGCCGGAGATGAGGAAGTTCCACATCATCCAGCCGGTGGTGCTGAACCAGAAGAACCGGTCGTCCGGCCCGAGGCCGGTCTGCAGCGCGAGGGCCTTGAGGTGCTCCAGCGTGATGCCGCCGTGGCCGTGGACGATGCCCTTCGGCAGGCCGGTGGTGCCGGACGAGTAGAGCACCCACAGCGGGTGCGCGAACTCGACCGGCTCGAACAGCAGCGGCGCCCCCTCGTTCGCCGCGAGCAGCCCGTCCCAGTCGAGCGCGCCGTCCATCCGTCCTTCGCCGACGTACTGGACGAGCACGGTCGCGGCCAGCGACGGCAGCTTCGCCTGCAGGTCGGCGACCGTCGTCCGGATGTCGAACTGACGGCCGTTGTACGCGTACGCGTTGACGGCGAAGAGCACCTTCGGCTCGATCTGCACGAAGCGGTCCGCCACCGCCCGGACGCCGAAGTCCGGCGAGCACGACGACCAGATCGCCCCGATGCTCGCCGCGGCGAGGAACGCGACCAGCGTCTGCGGGCAGTTCGGGGCCAGCGCGACGACGCGGTCGCCCTTGCCGACCCCCAGCTCCAGGAACGCCGCCCGCGCGGCCGCGACCTGCGCGCGAAGCTTGCCGTACGTGAGGTGGTCCGCGAAGCCGTCTTCGCGGTGGAAGATCACCGCGGTCTCGTCGTCGCCCTTGGCCGCGCCCGCGACGCCGGGGGTGAGCGCGTGCTCGGCGTAGTTCAGCGTGGCGCCGTCGAACCAGACCGCGTTCGGCATCTCGCCGGAGAGCACCTCGCCCGGCTGGTCGTGCCAGCGGACACCGAGGAAGTCCGCGACCGCCGTCCAGAAGTCCGGGCCGCGCTCGACCGAGAACTCCCAGAGCGAGCGGTAGTCGTCCACCTCGGCGCCGCGTTCGGCACGCAGCCACTGGCGGAACGCCTCGATCTTGGTGTCGGCAACGTGGCTCGGCTCAGGTCGCCAGAGCACTTCGGGGACGTCGGCGGTGTGCGTCACGTCACGACTGTAATCCCGCCTACCGCAGGTGCGCGTCGAACCAATTCAGCGTGCGCTGCCAGGCCTCGGCGGCCGCGCCGGGGTCGGCGTCGAAGCGGTGGTTCGCACCCGGGTAGTGGACGACGTTCGTGGCGACCTTCGCCGACGCCGCGGCGTCGCGCAGGCGCTCGACCTCGGCGCCGCCCGCCTCGTCGCCGGCGTCGCCGTACATGCCGAGCCACGGGCTGGTGAGCTTCCCGGCGATCTCGACCAGCGCGGGCAGTTCGGCGGCCTGCTGCCCGCCGACGCTGACGGCCGCACCCAGCCGGCGGTGCGACGCGACGACGAGCGCCGCGGTGCCGCCGAGGTCGAAGCCCATGACGCCGAGCAGGTCGGCCTCGACGCCGCGGTCGACGAGCCAGGCGAGTGTGATGTCCGTCGCGTCGAGCAGGTCCTGCTGCGTCAGCTCCGCGTTTTCGAGGTGCGGCGTGACGGTCAGCCAGCCTTCGAGGGCGAGGCTGGCGAGCAGCAGCTTGACGCCGTCGGTGACCCCGTCCGCCTCGTGCAGCACCACCAAACCGCCGCGTAGCGCGCCTTCGGGTTCCGAGAAGGTCAGGCGCAGGGCCCTGCCGTCGGTGCGCTGGTAATCCACGGTGCTGGTCGACGTCATTGCGTCACTCAATCACTCGGAGGTGAACGGCGGGAACCCAGTTTGGCAGGTCCACGGGTCACATACCGCCTGAAGGGAGTCGCGGGGCGGCGGGCGGAAAAGATACGGTGACCGGGTCGTCCCGTTCAATCGGAGGAGCGCCGAAGATGTCGTCCGTGTCCCCTCGTGCCGATCTCGAATCGTTGCCGAAATACATCCCCGGCCGGACGATCGAAGGCGCGATCAAGCTGGCGAGCAACGAGGTGCCCGGCGGTGCGCTGCCGAGCGTCGCGCGGGCGATCGCCGAAGCCGCCGCGGGCATCAACCGCTACCCGGACACCGGGTCGCAGGCCCTGCGCGAGCGGCTGGCGCGCGAGCTGGACGTGCCGGTGGAGCGCGTCGCCATCGGCTGCGGCTCGGTCTCCCTGTGCCAGCAGACGATCCAGGCGGTCTGCGCGCCCGGCGAAGAGGTGATCTTCGCCTGGCGCTCGTTCGAGGCGTACCCGATCGTCACGCAGGTGGCGAACGCCGTGTCCGTGAAGGTCCCGATCACCGAGGGCCAGGAGCTCGACCTCGACGCGATGCTCGCGGCGATCACCGAGAAGACGCGCGTGGTCTTCGTCTGCAACCCCAACAACCCGACCGGCACGGCGATCCGCCGCACCGAGCTGGAGCGCTTCCTCGACGCGGTCCCGGAGCACGTGCTGGTGGTGCTGGACGAGGCGTACAAGGAGTTCGTCACCGACCCCGAGGTGCCCGACGGCGTCGAGTACACGCGGACGCGCCCGAACGTCATGGTGCTGCGCACGTTCTCGAAGGCCTATGGCCTGGCGGGCCTTCGCGTCGGTTACGCCGTCGCGCCGGAGCCGATCGCCGACGCGCTTCGCCAGGTGTACGTCGCCTTCTCGGTGAACATGCTGGCCCAGGTCGCGGCGCTGGCGTCGCTCGACGCGGCCGACGAGCTGCTCGCGCGCTGCGAGGAGATCGTCGTCGAACGCGGCCGGGTGCGGGACGCGCTGCTCGAAACCGGCTACCGGGTACCCGAGACGCAGGCGAACTTCGTCTGGCTGCCCTTGGGTGACCAGGCCGTGCCGTTCGCCGAGCACGCGCTGGACCGCAAGCTCGTGGTGCGCCCGTTCGCCGGCGACGGCGTGCGCGTGACCATCGGGACCCGCGAGGAGAACGACCTCTTCCTGGCCGCGGCGCGCGACTTCAGTCGCTGAACTGCTTGACCACCAGCTGGATCACGGCGGCGACGCCGATCACGACGATCACGCCGCGCAGCACCGCCGGCGGCAGCTTCCGGCCGATCTTCGCGCCGAGGAAGCCGCCGGCGGTCGACCCGACGGCCAGCCAGAGCACCACGGGCCAGCTGATCGGCGCGACGAACGCGTAGATCACCCCGGCGACGACGTTGACCACGGCGGCGAGGACGTTCTTGACGCCGTTGAGCTTCTGCAGCGGTTCGGACAGCAGCATCCCCATGACGGCCATCAGCATCACGCCCTGCGCGGCGGTGAAGTACCCGCCGTAGATGCCGATGAGGAAGATGAAGAACATCAGCAGCGGGCCGGCTTTGTGCTCGGCGCCGTTCTCTTCGCGCCGCTTCGCGACCCACTTGGAGACGCGCGGCTGGACGATCACGAGGATCACGGCCAGCCCGACGAGCACGGGGACGACGGCTTCGAAGGCGTCCTTCGGCAGCGACAGCAGCAGGATGGTGCCACCGATGGCGCCGAGGAACGACGCGACGGCGAACTTCACGACCTGCGGCCAGTAGCCGGCCAGCTCGTGCCGGTAGCCCCAGGCACCGCTGAGGGTCCCGGGCGCGAGACCGATGGCGTTGGACGTCGTCGCCGTCACCGGCGGATACCCCAGCGCGACCAGGACGGGGAAGGTCACCAGCGTCCCCGACCCGACGACGGCGTTGATGGTGCCCGCCCAGATCCCGGCGACCACGATGATCGCCGCGTGCCACCACGTCATGAAGCATTCACGTGCGGAGCCTAAGCATCGTGAGCCTGTCCCGCGACGCAGATGTGGCCGGTCGGACACTCACCGCGGCGTGAAGACGCAGAATTCGTTGCCTTCCGGATCCGCCATCACCTCCCATTCGATGTCGTCGTCGCGTTCGCGGACCAGCGTCGCGCCCAGTTCGAGCAACTCGGCGGGGTCGCCGAAGACGTCCAGGTGCAGGCGGTTCTTGACCGTCTTCTGCTCCGGGACCGGGTTGAGCCAGATCAGCGGTCCCTTGCCGGCCGGGTCGACGATCGGGACGGGCCAGTCGTCCGGTCGCGAGTCACCGGTCAAGGAGTCGCGGCGGACGTAACCCATGGCGCGGCACCACCAGTCGGCCAGGGCCTGGTGGTCGGTCGCGTCGAGGGCGAGGTCCTTGAACTGCGCGGTCATTTCGATCCTTCCGGTACGTGAGCGGGGACGACGTCGGACACCACGCGCCAGCCGAGCGCGCGGTACAGCCCGCGCCCGGCCGTCGAAGCCAGCAGGACGCTCGAGTGCGCCCCGGCCGCGACGCCCAGGCGGTGCATCACCACCCGGCCGAGGCCGCGGCGCCGGTGCTCGGGCTCCGTGACGATCCGGTCGAACACCGCCGCCCCCGATGCCACCGCGACCCAGCCGCGCGCGGCCGGCGCGCCCTCGGCCGTCACCGATGCCTCCCACACCGGGCCCTCGCCGGTCACCGTCACCGAGTACGGCGCCGGGACCTCGGCCGGCGGGAAGCCGCCGTCGAAGGTCATCAAGTACTCCGTCTCCCCCGCTTCCCATTCCGTGGTCAGGCCCGCGAGCACCGAGGCCCGCGAGCCGCACGTCTTCAGCCACGTGCCCGGCGCCGCCACCGTCCGCGCCCGCGTGGCCACCGTCGACGGCGACCGCAGCAGGTAGCGGACGCGGTGGCCGGGCAGGCCGACGTCGACGCGGAGGCCGTCCGGCTCCGCGACCGGCGGTGGTACCGCCCGCGACACCGCCCAGCCCCGCACCCACGCCCCCAGGATGTCCATGTCCGCGATCATGACAGTCACCACCGACAGTTTCCGGAGCTGAGAGGATGGCGGTGTGGACACCGAGCAGGTCTGGAGCGCGACCGTCGACCGGTTGCGGTCGATGATCGACTCCGGGAAGCTGCCGCCGGGCTCCCGACTGCCCGCCGAACGGGTCCTGTGCGAGGACCTCGGCATCAGCCGCGGGTCGCTGCGGCAGGCGCTGCGCGTGCTCGACTCCATCGGCTACGTCCGGATCCGCGCCGGGTCCGGCACCTACGTCCGTGAGCAGCAGGAACAGCCGCTGCGCACCTGGTTCACCGAGCACGACCAGCTCGTCGAGAAGCTCTTCGACCTGCGTGCGACCGTCGAGCCGACCCTCGCCGAACGGCTGGCCCGGCAAGCCACCGCGAAGACCGTGAGCCGGCTCGAGGACAACGTCGCCGAGATGGCGCAGGCCGCCGAGGACGGCGACATGCTGCACGTCATCGCCGCCGACGCCGAGTTCCACCGGGTGATCGCGCAGAACGCCGGCAACGACGACGTCGCCGGGCTGCTGCGGTCCGTGCTCGCCCTGGTCGGCGAGGAGCGGCGGCTGGCGCTGCGGCTGCCCGGCCAGATCCGCAAGGCCGTCGACGACCACCGCGCGATCCTCGACGCCATCCGCCGGTCCGACCCGGCCGCGGCGCGCGAGCTGACCCTCAAGCACCTGGTCGACGCCAAGACCTACGCCCACGACTTCGCCGCGGAGGAGCGCTGATGGAGAAGGTGCACTTCACCGAAGAAAAGGCCACCAACCTGGCCACGCTCTACGGCCGAGCGCTCGACTACCGCAGCGCCCACCCCATCCTCGGCGACCACGCCGCCGACGAAGCCGTCCGGCAGATCGACTACGACTTCGCCAAGCTCGGCATCAACCGCGACGGCGCCGTGTCGGTCGTCCTGCGGGCGAAGCCGATCGACGAATGGGCCGGCGAGTACCTCGAGAAGCACCCGGACGCGATCGTGCTGCACCTCGGCTGCGGCATGGACACGCGCTTCCAGCGGCTCGCCCCGCCCGAGACGGTCCACTGGTACGACGTCGACTACCCCGAGGTCGTCGAGCTGCGCGAGAAGCTCTACGCGGCCGCGCCGAACCACACGAACATCGGCACGTCGGTGACGGACTTCGGGTGGCTCGACCAGGTGCCGTCGGACCGTCCGGCGCTGATCGTCGCCGAAGGGCTGACGATGTACCTGACGCCGGAGTCCGGCCACGAGCTCATCCGGCGGCTGGTCGCGAAGTTCCCCTCCGGCGAGCTGATCTGCGACGTCTTCAACCGGCTCGGCATCAAGGCGCAGAAGCTCAACACCCCGGTCCGGCGCACGAAAGCGACCCTGCACTGGGGCGTCGACGATCCCCGCGAGCTGGAGCGCGACGGCCTCACGCTCGTGTCCTCTTTGGACGCCGGGCACTGGGCGACGCCGGACGTCCTGGCCCGTCTCCGGCCGTTCACCCGGTTCCAGCTGCGCATGACGAAGTACTTCCCGGCGCTGGCGAAGATGGCGAACATCGTGCGGTACCGCTTCTGACGCGACGCCGGCCGTACGATCAAGGCCGTGCGCAAGATCGCCGTGAGCAACTTCCGGGTGGTGTTGCGCACCAGCCTGGGCTTCGCCGGGCTCGGCCTCGGCTCCAGCGTCGCCGGCTCCGGGGTCGTCGCGCTGCTCCTGCTGCTGCAGGGCCTGCCTGGCGACGTCGGTGACCGCGGCTGGATCCTCGGCCTGACCGCGGCCGGGATCGTCGCCGTCTCGCTGCTCGCCGGGACACTGTGGACGGCGTGGCTGCAGCGCCGCACCGCGATCTGGTTCGTGCTCGGCCGCCCACCGTCGGAAAGCGAAGCCAAGCGCGCGCTGCGGCTGCCGGTCGACATGGCCGTGGTCAGCGGCACGCTCTGGCTGATCGGCACCCTCGTCCTCAGCGTGCTGGCCGGCGTGCTCGGCTCCGGCGAGGACGCCATCGGGATGGCCACGGTCATCGGGCTCGGCGGCCTCACCACCGTCGGGCTCACCTACCTCGCCGCCGAGTGGGTGGCGCGGCCGGTGATGACGATCGCGCTGGAGATCCTGCCGCCGAGCGGGTCGCTGCCGGTCACCGTGCTGACCCGGCTGATCGTCACCTGGGCGCTGGCCAGCGGCGTCCCGTTCGTCGGCGTCCTGCTCGTCGCGACCCCGCCGGACCTCGGCTCGGGCGACCACACCGCCAGCCTGATCATGCTGTCGGTGATCGGCCTCGGCGTCGGCGCGATCGGCACCGCCCTGCTGGCCAGGGCCGTCGCGGCGCCGCTGCACCGGCTGCGCGTCGCTCTCGACCGGATCGCGCGCGGCGACAACGAGGTCACGGTCGACGTCGACGACTCCAGCGAGATCGGCCTGCTCCAGACGTCGGTGAACCAGCTCGCCGCCGGCCTGCGCGAGCAGGCGCGGATGCGGGACCTCTTCGGCAGGCACGTCGGCGCCGACGTCGCCCGGCACGCGCTGGAGTACGGCGCGTCGCTGTCCGGGGACGTCCGCGAGGTCACGGCGTTGTTCGTCGACGTCGTCGACTCGACCGCGCTCGCCTACCGCACGCCGCCGGAGGAGCTCGTCGAGAAGCTGAACCGGCTGTTCGCCGCGGTCGTCACCGCGGTCGGCGCGCGCGGCGGGCTGGTCAACAAGTTCCAGGGCGACGCCGCGTTGTGCATCTTCGGGGCCCCGACGCGGCTCGCGGACGCGCCGACGGCCGCGCTGGCCGCCGCCCGCACGATCCGGGACGCGGTGTGCGCGAAGGGCGAGCTCGACCTCGGCATCGGCGTCTCGAGCGGGCCGGTGTTCGCCGGGCAGCTCGGCAGCAGCAGCCGGCTCGAGTACACCGTGATCGGCGACGCGGTCAACGAGGCCGCGCGGCTGACCGAGCTGGCCAAGGCGGTGCCGTCACGGATCCTCGCCAGCGACGCCGTCGTCTCGGCGGCGCTGCCGAGCGAAGGCGCGTACTGGGAGAAGCACGGCGAGCTGGCCCTACGCGGCCGCCAGGAGCCGACGCCGACCTGGACAGCCGGCCCGGAACCTCAGGACAGCTGACCCAGGTCCGGCCAGCGCAGCACCGTCGAGCCCCAGGTCAGGCCCGCACCGAACGCGCTGAGCAGCACCTTGTGCCCGGGGACGAGCGTCCCGTCGGCCCGCGCGTCGGCCAAGGCCAGCGGGATGGACGCGGCGCTGGTGTTGCCGACGCGGTCGATGTTCGCGACGACGGCGTCGGCCGGCATGCCGAGCTGCTTCGCCGTCGACTGGAGGATCCGGATGTTCGCCTGGTGGCCGACGAAGCGGTCGACGTCGCCGACCATCCAGCCCGCGCGCTCCAGCACGGTCCGCGACGACTCCGCCATCCGCGCGCACGCGTGCCGGAACACCGCCGTGCCCTGCATCGCGAGGAAGCGATCGCTCGGCTGGTCGGACAGCCGCCGCCGCGCGCCGCCGGCTTCGACCCACAGCAGGTCGGCGAGGTCACCCTCGCTGTGCAGGTCGAACGGCCCGAGCGCGCCGTCTTCGTCGGGCTCGCCCGCCCGCAGCAGGACCGCGCCCGCGCCGTCGCCGAAGATCGGGACGGTCGTGCGGTCGTCGGGGTCGATGAGCGTGGTGAAGGTGTCGGCGCCGATCACGAGCACGCGCTCGGCGATGCCACCCGCGATGAACCCCGCGGCCGTGGCCAGCGCGTAGACGAACCCGCTGCAGACGGCGTTGACGTCGAACGCCGCGGCCGTGCCGAGCCCGAGCCGGGCGGCGACCTGCGGCGCGCTGGCCGGGCAGGGCTGGTCGGGGGTCGACGTGGCGAGGACGACGACGTCGGCCGAGCCGCCCGCGAGGGCTTCCCGGCCCGCGCCGACCGCGAGATCCACAGTGGACTCGTCCGGCCCGGCGACGCGGCGCTCCCGGATGCCGGTGCGGGTCCGGATCCACTCGTCCGTGGTGTCGAGCCGGGCGGCGATCTCGTCGTTGCCCAGGACTGTCGTCGGCAAGCACGACCCGATTCCGGTCAGCACGGCGGCAGGTGCGGGCACGGCGGAGCCTCCCCACGCCGGCGGGTTGGCGGAGCGACCGGCTGGTCTTCCACTTCTATGGGCTACCCCCTGGTAGACCCGTGAGTTGTGTTCCAGGTCACTGAAAAAGTTGTTTCACTTTCCCCTCGGACGGAGTAGTGAGCGACGTCACGCAAGAGTGAGCGCGGAGCGAACGCCGGGCAAATCGTCGGGGGTCCCGGCTAGCCTGCTGGAGTGCAGACTCCCGACCTCGACCAGCTGGACATCGCCATCCTCGCCTGCCTCCAGGAGGACGCCCGCACCATCGCCGAGACGATCGGCGCGAAGGTCGGGCTCTCGGCCGCGGCGGTGCAACGGCGGATCAAGCGGCTGCGCGAAGCGGGGGTCATCGAGCGCGAGGTCGCGGTGCTGTCGCCGGCGGCGCTCGGGCTGAGCATGACGTTCGTGGTCATGGTCGAGATGGAGCGGGAGAACCTGGCGGTCCTGGACGCCTTCCGGCGCCAGATCCTCGCCGACGACTGCGTCCAGCAGTGTTACTACGTCACCGGCAACGCGGACTTCGTGCTGGTCGTGACGTGCCCGGACATGGCGGGCTTCGAGGCGTTCACCCGGCGGATGTTCTTCGACAACCCGAACGTCCGGCACTTCACGACGAGCGTGGCGATGGACCGGGTGAAGGTCGGGCTCAGCCTGCCGCTCGGGCCGTAGGCGGGCGATATTCTGGAGCGCTGTCCACCTGGGGGATGCATGCTTCGGAACCGCCGGATCTTTCTCGTCGCGACCTTGATCGACGCGCTCGGCAGCGGGTTGTGGGTGCCGTTCGCGCTGCTGTTCCTCGTCCACGGCCAGGGCATGGGCCTGCTCGACGCGGGGACGTCGCTGAGCACCGGGGCGCTGCTCGCGCTCGTCACCGGGCCGGCCACCGGGGCCGCCATGGACCGGTTCGGGCCGCGGGCGCTGCTCATCGCCGGGAACCTCGTGCGGCTCGTCGCCTTCTGCGCGTACCCACTGGTCCACACCAGCTGGCAGGTGATCGTGGTTTCGGTGGTCGCCGGCTTCGGCGACCGGCTGTTCTGGACGTGCAACGCGCCGATGGTCGCCCGGCTCACGACCGGGAGCGAGACGGACCGCATGCTGGCGACGCAGACGGTGGGGCGCTTCGCCGGCGCGGGGATCGGGGCGGCGGCGACCGCGGTCCTGCCGACGATCACGAGCCAGGCGGCGTTCCACGCGCTCGCGTACGTGAACGCGGCGAGCTTCGCGGTGGCGGCGGTCCTGATCCGGCTGCTCCCGCGCGCCGAGGCCCGCACGCGGACGACGTCCGGGAGCTGGCGGGCCGTGCTCGGGGATCGGCCCTTCACCGGGTTCTGCGTCACCCACACGGCTTTCACGCTCGCCAGCGCGAGCAAGTTCGCCGTGCTGCCCATCGTCGTGCGCGATCTCCTGCACGGTCCACAGTGGATCGCCGGGACCGCGATCACGCTCGGCACCGTGGTCGTCGTGACCGCGCAGCGCCCGATCGTCGCCCTGCTCGCCGGGCGCAGCCGGACCGCGACGCTGATCGGCGCCGCGACGCTGTTCGCGGTTTCCTTCGCCCTGCTGATCCCGTTGGAAATGGTCCCCCTGCACGTCGCCGCCGGGCTGATCCTCGTGACGAGCCTCGGGTTCTCCGTCGCGGAGGCGATGTTCGGCCCCACCGGCACCGCGACGGCCGCCGCGGCCGCGCCGCCCGGCGCCGAAGGCCGGGCCAGCTCGATCTTCCAGCTCTCCTGGGGCCTGCCCGTCGCGCTCGCCCCCGGCCTGCTGGCCGTCCTGCTCAGCGTCAGCAACGCGCTGACGTGGTCGGTACTGGCTCTGACCTGCACGGCGGCGATCCCGGCACTGCTCGTGCTGCGGAAGAAGCTCCCCGGAGCCCTGCGCGAACCGTCACCGGCAGTCGCGGGCTGAACGCAAGGGGTATGTGCCGGACGTTACACCACAATGGACGGATGCAACCGATCAAGTGAACGTGAGAGTTTCTCCGTCATGACCGCAAGGCCTGGTCATCTCCTCCTCGAACAGTTCGCGCCGCGCGAACCACCCGGACTCCAGGAGGGGCCATGCAGACCGACGCCGTTCACCAGAGCCAGTTCGTGGTGCTGAACGAGAGCACCACGCCCGTCCTGTCCCGCCTCTCGTTCCACGCCGACGAGCCGTTCGCGGTCACCGTGGCGTTCCGGACCGAGCGCGGCCGGTGGATCGAATGGACCTTCGCGCGTGACCTCCTGGTGGCCGGCCTCGACGAGCCGGCCGGCCTCGGCGACGTCCGCGTTCGCCCCGACCTGTCCGAGGACGAGGACTTCCTCACCCTGGAAATCGAGTCACCGGACGGCTATGCGTCGTTCGAGCTGGAGACCGAAGACATCCGGACGTTCCTCGACGCGTCCTACGAGCTGGTGCCGCTCGGCGAAGAGAGCGCGCACTTCGACGTCGACGGGCTGATCGAGGAGATCAGCAACGTCTGACCCCTGAACCTCCCAATCCCGCGGCGAGGACAAGGGCGGGTTTCGAGTGCGCTGGAGGCACTCGAAACCCGCCCTTCGCTGTTTCTCAGGAGCGGTCAGCTGGTCTTCAGCGTGGTGCCGGTGCCCGAAAGCGCGCCGGCGATCGGGTAGAAGTAGGTCACGCTCGTGTTGCCGCCGGACAGGACGCCCTGCGCGTAGTTGCCGGCGATGAAGCCGCCGCCGGAGTCACCGGCCGCCGAGCGGACGTTGGTCGCGGTCATGCCGTTGACCGTGCCCTCGGAGTAGCGGACGCTCTGGTTCTTGGCGCCGATGGTGCCGCAGGTCCAGCCGGTGGTCGAGCCGGCCTTGCAGACCGACGAGCCGGTCGCCGCGTTCGACGACCCGCGCACCGCGGTCCCGTTGTTCATCTGCGCGACCGGGGTCCAGCTGCTGTTGGTCCGGACCGCCGCGTAGTCGACGCCGGGGAAGCGGTAAGTGATCCAGCTGCCGAGCGCCGCGCCGTTCGAGCCGGTCAGCGAGCCGCCGCCGGTGAGCGCGCCGCAGTGGCCGGCGGTGACGAAGCCCGTGGTCGTCGCGAAGCCGACGGAGCAGCGGGACGAGCCACCGATGTAGTAGGCGTCCCCACCGCGGATGTTGGCGTGCAGCGTCGGCTTCGAAGCCGTCTCGAGGATCGTGACCGACGACTTGTCCACACCGGACTGGGTGAGGAAGGTGTCGGCCGCGCCGCGCTGGCCCTGCAGCACGGAAAGCGTGACGCGGTTGGTGGTGGAGTCGACGCCCCAGCCGGTGATCGCGTACGGCGCCGCGTTGTCGCGGGCGTTCAGGGTGTCCACAGTGGAGTCGAGCTGGCGGGCGCTGAACTTCACGACCTCCGCCTCGGCCCCGGCCGCCTGGATCTTGCCGACCTCGGCGGCGTTCGTGGTCTGGATGTGCGCCTTGCCCGTGGCGGCGTTGTAGGTGGCGCCGCCGAACGCGCCGCCGAGCGTCGCGCTGACGGCCTCGGTGACCTTGTTCGCGACGTCTTCGCTCTTCAGCCGCGTCAGCACCTGGTCGTGGGTCAGGCCCAGGTCGCGCTGCATGGCGGGCACGATGTCCGGGTTCAGCAGGTCCTGGCCCGACGCGGGAACGGCGAGCGTGACGAGCGCACCCGTCGTCATCACCGCGGCGGCAGCGGCACCGAAGAGTCTGGCGATCTTCATGCTTCTCCCTAGGTGGTTACGCGCGGCTCTGCACCGGCCACGCAGTGGTACTCCCCCGGGTGAGGGTCCCCGCAGTGGGCGTTACGGTGCAATCCGGGCGCCCGGCGAATGGGTATACGCATTCACCCCGGACGAATCCCCTGCTCCAAGCGGTCCCGGCCACGGGTTGTCACCCGGTCGGACAGGTCCTTAAGTAGGGTTTCCGGGCACTACTTTCGGTAGCGATCACGGCACCCGGAACGCGTGAACCACGGCCGGAACGCAGTGGTCGCCCCGGTTTCGCACGCACGGTGACCCGAAACCGGCGAATCCCCCGGCAAACCGGTGACAGCGGGTAGGCGGACGTGTGATGGCGGTACTGACCACCTAGTCGGTTAATGGTTTACGGACCGAACAACGCTGCTTAGGCTCCCGCGCACACCCCGGCAGGTCGAGGAGGGCGCGTCATGTGGCTCACGGCTCCCCGCCCCACCTCGGTGTCCGTCCGGTCCGGACCCGCCCGGCTGACCGGCCGCGACACCGAGCTCGACGCCATCGTCGACGTGCTCAAGCGGCGCCCGGCCGCCGTGCTCATCGAGGGCGAGCCCGGCATGGGCCGCACCCGGCTGCTCGCGGAGATCGGGCGCCGCAAGGAGTTCGAGGGCAGCCGCGTCCTGACCGGCGCCTGCCAGCCACTGCGGGAACCGTTCCCCTACGGGCCCGTCCTGGAAGCGCTTCGCGGGGTGGGCGAGACACCGCTCGGCCCGCTGAGCCCGGTCGCCGGCGTGCTGCGGCCCTTGCTGCCGGAGCTCGCGGAAGCGCTTCCCCCGCGGCCCGAGCCCCTCGCCGACCCGGTCGCCGAACGCCACCGCGTCTTCCGCGCCGTGCGGGAGGTCCTGCGGGCGTGCGGGCCCGCGCTCGTGCTGATCGACGACCTCCAGTGGGCCGACGAGGACACCCGCGACCTCATGCGGTTCCTCGCCGGCACGATGCCGCCGGAGCTGGCGGTCGTCGCCACCTACCGCTCGGCGACCGACGTCCGCCCCGGCCCACTCGGCGCCCCCTTCCGGACCGACCCCGCGGTGCACTCCGCGCGCGTCGCGCTGGGCGCGCTCGACGTCACGGCGGTGCGCAAGCTCGCCGTCGAAATCCTCGAGCTGCCCCGCGTCACCGACGAGTTCGCGGCGAAGCTGCACGAATGCACCGCCGGGATCCCGTTCGTGGTCGAAGAAACCCTGCGGGCCCTGCGCGAAGCGGCCGAACGGCTGCCGGTCGGCGAAGTCCTCTCCGACCGGATGCTGGAGAACCTCGAAGTCCCGGTCCTGCTGCGCGAATCCGTCACCGAACGGCTTTCCACGCTGCCCGAGCCGGCGGTGCGGCTGGCCGGCGCGGCCGCGGTGCTCGGCGTCGGTGCCGAAGCCGCCGTGCTCGGTGAGCTGGCCGGGCTCGCCGACGACACCCTCCGCACCGCGCTGCTGGCCGCGTTGTCCGGTGGTGTGCTCGGCGAGGTCGGCGACGGCAAGTACGGCTTCCGGCACCCGTTGGCGCGCAAAGCGGTCTACGACACGGTGAGCGGACCCGAGCGCGCGTTGCTGCACGCGCAGGCGATCCGCGTGCTCGCCGCGCAGCCGTCCCCGCCGCTCACGCTGCTGGCCCGGCACTCCCGCGCGGCCGGCCGCGTCGACCAGTGGCGCCACTACGCCGAAGCCGCCGCGGACGAAGCCGTCACCCGCGGCGAGACTTCCCGCGCGATCGACCTTCTGCAGTCGGTGCTGGCCGAACCCGGGCCGGCGGAGTCCGACATCGGGCGCGTCGCCGGCAAGCTGAGCCAGGTCGCGCTGCGGGGGTTCCGCCCCGACGTGATCGGCACGCTCGAACGCGTCCTCGAAGAGGTGACGCTGCCGCCGTCGGTCCGCGGCTCGATCCGCCTGAGCCTCGGCATGCTGCAGGTCCGGACCATCGGCGGGCTCGGCCGCGGGCGGCTGGAGGTCGAGCGCGCGATCGGTGAGCTGACCGACCGGCCCGACCTCGCCGCGCGCGGGATCACGCTGCTCGCGCAGCCGATCGACGGGCTGACGCCGTTGTCGTGGCACGAATCCTGGCGCGCCCGCGCGGGCGAGGTGTACGAGCGGCTCGACGACCCCGAGCTGCGGCTCGCGCTGACCGTCGACCGCATCGCGGCCGCGTCGCACGTCGGCGACGGCTCGGCGTGGGCGGAATTCGAGGCGCTGTCGGACACCGTCGGCACGGTCGCCGAGCGCGTCCAGCTGGCCCGGCTCTGGTGCAACCTCGCCGACGGCCAGTCGTGGGCGGGTCACCTCGACCGGGCGGAACGGCTGGTGACCGAGGGCGTCCGGCGCGCGACCGACGCGGGCGCGCTGTACGCGATCGGCCTGATCCAGGGCACCCGCGTCCGGCTCGACTGGGTGCGCGGGCGCTGGAGCGGGCTCGCCGAAGCGGCCGAGCAGCTGCGCGACAGCTATCCGGAGCTCGGCCCGATCGTCATGGAGTCGTCGCTGGTGCTCGGCGGGCTGGCGGCCGTACGCGGGGAGTTCGCCGCCGCGCAACGGCACCTGACCGCGGCGAGCGTGCACGCGCCGGATCGCGGGCCGATCCCGGTGGTGCTTTCGGCGGCCGGGGTCCTGATCACGGTGCTGCTCGCGACCGACGACGTCGACGGCGCGTGCGCGGCGGCCGACACGGCGGTGGCCGCGGCCGGGCGCAAGGGCGTCTGGATCTGGGCGGCGGCGCTGGTGCCGGCGGCGGCGCAGGCGTACGCGCGGGCCGGACGCTGGCCGGAGGCCGACAGCGTGGTCGAGGCGTTCGCCCGCGGCATCGAAGACCGGGACGCCCCGGTCGCGACGGCGGCGTTGATCGCCGGCCGGGCGGTGCTGCTGGAGGCGCGCGGCAAGCACCTGGCCGCGGCGACGCTGTTCGACGAAGCCGCGGCGGGCTACACGGCGTTGCCGATGCCGTACCCGGCGACGGGCATGCGCGAGCGGGCGGCGATGTGCCGGCTCGCGGCGGGCAACCGCGACGCGGTCGAGGAGCTGACGGCGGCGGCCGAGGCGTACGAGCAGCTGGGCGCGACGCGGGACGCGGGCCGGTGCCGTCACCAGCTGCGCGAGCACGGCGCGTGGGCACCGTCGCAACGCGGGCGGCGCGGGTACGGGAGCGAGCTGTCGCCACGGGAACGCGAAGTGGCGCGGATGCTGGCGGAGGGAAGGACGAACCGCGAGATCGCGGACGGGCTGTTCCTCTCGCCGCGGACGGTGGAACAGCACGTGGCGAAGGTGCTGCGAAAGCTGGGGGCGCGGTCACGGACGGACGTGGCCCGCAAGCTGCCCGGCGAAGTCACCACGGCACCGGCTGGCTAGCCGAGCGGGCTCGTCCTACGTTGAGCGCGTGACAGAAGAGGCTCTTCCCGCCTGGCGCCGGCGTACCTCCGGTGAGACGCGGTGGCCCGCCATGGGCGTCGTGGTCGCCACGCTCGTCCTGCAGGTCGCCCTGCCCGCCGACATGGCGTTGCACCCGCGCTGGCTGCTGCCCGCCGTCTCCGGGCTGCTCGTCGTCGCGCTGCTGCTGGTCAACCCGGGCCGGATGTCGCACTTCAGCGCCGTCGAACGGGTCATCTCGCTGCTGCTCGTGGCCGCCGTGACCACGGTGAACGGCGCGTCCGCGGCGCAGCTGGTCTACGGCATCGCGACCGGCACGATCGGCGACCGCCCCGGGGCCGTGCTCGTCACCGGCGGGATCGTCTACTGGACGAACATCGTCGCCTTCTCCCTCTGGTACTGGGAGTTCGACCGCGGCGGCCCGGGCCGGCGGGCTGCAGGCCGGGCCGAGTTCCCCGACCTGCAGTTCCCGCAGATGGCCGACCCGGACCTGGCGCACCGGGACTGGGAACCGTCCTACCTGGACTACCTCTACTTCTCGTTCACGAACGCGGCCGCCTTCAGCCCCACCGACGTCATGCCCCTGCGGATCTGGGCGAAGATGACGATGATGCTGCAGGCCGCCATCTCGCTCGTCCTGGCGGTCATGGTGGTCTCGTGGGCCATCAACAACCTCAAGTAGGTCAGTGCCGCGAGATCGTGAAGCTCTGGCCGTCCGAGCCGATCGCGCCCGGGATCCAGGTGTTCGTGCCGCGGTCGTCGGCGTTCAGCGCGGACGGGCCGGTCGAGGCCAGGTTCGTCCCGTTGAACTTCACGCCGGTGAACTTGATGCCGCCGGAGATCGTCGGGTAGGAGTCGGTCGGCGACTCGATGATCGCCTCCGCCGACGCGTGCTTCGACGTCAGCGACTTCGTGGTCGTCTTCGTCCAGCCCTTGGTCGTGTCGGACAGGTCGAGCCGGTAGGTGTTGGTGGCGGTGCGCGTCACGGTCGCGGTGATGTGGTCGCCCGCGCCGACCGACACGTTGTAGTACACCGGCGCGGCCGGGTACATCTCGTACCAGGCCGAGTACACCGCCCGGCCGCTGGAGCAGTCCGTCTCGACGCCAGTCTGTTCCACTGTGGACGATCCGTCGCCGTCGATGCCGACCCACGGCGCGAAGAGGTCGTTGCTCGACCGGCACGTCACCGTCGGCTCGGTCCAGCTCGCCGTGGCCGTGGTGAAGCTGCCGAAGCTGACGTAACCGCCCCAGTTTCCGCCCGAGAACTGGTGGCCATGGAAGTGAGAGCCATATTCGACCGCGGCGTGCGCGGTGCCGGAAACAGCCAAGCCTGCGGCCGCCGCGGCAACCGCCGTGAGGACGCGGGCAGCGCGCGACGAAAGGATTCTGGACATGCGGGGACTCCGTTCACCGATGGGGACCGGGAAAGCCGTGTCCTCAAGTGTTGGAGTTTCACCAAAAAGAAGGTAGCTACTTTCGCATGGTCTTCCATTGCCCGAAAGATTGTCCGAAAAGACCCGTAAAGGCCTCCGCGGGGGAAAGAGGCCTTTACGGGTCCATGTCGCTCACCAACCGCCCGGTCAGGTGAGCGGGGCTCCTACTGCTGGGACTGCGCCTTCGCGGCGTCCACGAACTTCGTCGTGTACGTCTGCGACAGGTCGATCTTGTCCTTCTTCGGCTTGACGTTGCTGGACGACTCGCCCAGCACCTTCAGCACGTTCCGCGCGCCCGCCGGGTCCATCCGGCCGTCCTTCGTGAACATCGGCAGGCTGTCCTTCAGCGACTTCACGTACAGCGCCTTGTCCCCGCCGGCGAACGACGGCGGCATGACGTCGGCGACCTGTTCCGGCGTGTGCGTCGAAATCCACTTCAGGCTTTCGACGTACGCGTTGGCCAGTTTCTGCACGATGTCCGGATACCGCTTCACGATTTCGCAGCCCATGTACAGCGAGCTGGCCGGGTACAAACCACCCAAAGCGGCTTTGGTGCCCTCGACCGTGCGCATTTCGTAGAGCACCTTCGCCTGACCGGTGTTCGTCAGCTGCGCGATCGTCGGGTCGGTGGTCATCCCGGCGTCGATCGAACCCTGGTTCATCGCCGAGATGAACGTCTGCCCGGCGCCGACCTTGACCGGCGTGTAGTCCTTCGAGCTGACGCCACCGCGCGCGGCCAGCGCCTTCGTCAGGAAGTCCGTCGACGAGCCCAGCGACGTGACGCCGAGGTTGCGGCCCTTGAAGTCCGCGCCCGACTTGATCTCGCCGGCCTTGCCGGTGGCGACCATCTCGGCCTCGCCCGGCACGTTCGCGAACTGCACGACGCTCTGGATGCACTGCTCCTTGGCCTGCAGGTCGATCGTGTGGTCGTAGAACCCGACCACGCCCTGCACCTCGCCGGCCAGCAGCGACGTCTCGGCGTTGGCGCCCGACGGCTGGTCGAAGAGCTCGACGTCGAGCCCCTGCCGCTTGTAGGCACCGATCTGCTGGGCCAGCTGGCCAGGCAGGTAGATGACCTTCGAGATGCCGCCGATCATGATCTTGATGTGCGGCTGGCCGGTGGTACCGAGAGAGATCTCCCGCGAGTCGCGGCACGCCGTGACCCCGGCCAGCGTGACCGTGAGCGCGGCCGCCACGGCAACTGCCCTCTTCAGGCGCATGTCAGACCACCCCGTGCGCGGCATCGGCGGCGGACGGCGGGCGCCAGCGCAGCAGCCTGCCCTCCAGCGAGCTGATGCCCCACTCCGCGAGCAGCGCCACCACGGTGATGATCAGCATGCCGGCGTACACGCCCGCGGTGTCGAACGTGCCCTGCGCGTTGGCGATCAGGAAGCCCATGCCGGCCTTGGCGCCGGTGTACTCGCCGACGACCGCGCCGATCAGCGCGAACCCGAACGCGACGTGCAGCGACGACAGGATCCACGACGTCGCGCTCGGCAGCACGATCGACTTGAGCACCTGGCCGCGCGTCGCGCCGAGGATGCGGGCGTTGTCGATCAGGTTGCGGTCGACCTCACGGGCACCGGTGAAGGCGTTGAAGAACACCGCGAAGAACACGAGCACGACGACGGTCGCGACCTTCGACGACAGCCCGAGCCCGAACCAGATGACGAACAGCGCGGCGAGCACGATGCGCGGCAACGCGTTGGCGGCCTTGATGAACGGCGCGAGCACCTGCGCGAGGTAGGAGCTGCGGCCGAGGATCACGCCGAACACGACACCGGCGATGGCGCCGATGACGAAGCCGATCGCGGCTTCCTCGACGGTCACCAGGATCTGGTACCAGATCGAGCCGAAGTCGGTCCCGGCGCCGAACCACTCGACCAGCCGCTCCCAGATCTTCGACGGCTTCGAGTAGAAGAACGGGTCGATCCAGTACGTCGCGGTCAGCTCCCAGCTGCCCAGCCAGACGACGACGATCGCCAGGCGCAGCAGCCAGATGTTGCGCTTGCGCTTCGAGGAGGCCTGCTTCGCGCGGGCCAGGATGTCCTGCTCGGTCTCGAGGACCGGGAGCGGCGCGGACGTCGCCGCGGGGGTCTCAAGCGACACTGGACGCTCCCTTCTCACGGGCCTTGTCGACCTCACTGCGCAACGATTCCCAGATGTCGGCGTACAGCTTGCGGAACTCGTCGGTGAGCCGCAGCTCCTCGACCTTCCGCGGCCGCTCCAGCGGGATCTCGAAGACGTCCTTCACGGTGGCCGGCGACGTCGTCAGCACGACGACCTTGTCCGCCAGCGCGATGGCCTCGTCGAGGTCGTGCGTCACGAAGATCACCGCCGCGCCGGACCCCGACCACAGCCGCAGCAGCTCGTCCTGCATGAGCGCGCGGGTCTGCACGTCCAGCGCCGAGAACGGCTCGTCCATCAGCAGGATCTTCGGCTTGGTGACGAGCGTCTGGGCCAGCGCGACGCGCTTGCGCATGCCGCCGGAAAGCTGGTGCGGGTAGTACTTCTCGAACCCGGCGAGCCCGACGCGGGCGATCCAGTCGACGGCCTGCTCGCGAGCCTCGGCCTTCGACGCCCCGCGGAAGCGCGGGCCGGAGGCGACGTTGTCCAGCACCGAACGCCACGGCATCACGGCGTCGGTCTGGAACATGTAGCCGACACCGTCCGGGATCGACTTCACGTCGTCGCCGTTCACCCGCACGCGGCCGGCGGACGGCGGCTGCAACCCCGAGACGAGCGAAAGCGTCGTCGACTTGCCGCAGCCGGTGGGACCGACGACGGCGACGAACTCGCCGGGCTGCACGGTCATGGTCAGGTCGCGGACGGCCGTGTGCACGGAACCGGACCCGCTCGGGAACCGTTTGGTGGCTCCGGTGAGTTCGATCAGTGGGGGAACCATGGGGAGGTGACTCCTTCGTCACGTGGTGCCTGTCACGTTGGGAAGGGACGTTAAGGACGGGTGGCGGCCACGTGAAGCTTGTCGACGTTCTCCGCGCGAGCTGTGCGTTCTGAATGTTTCGCTCATTTAGCGCACGGCCGTGAGCTGGGGGTATGTTCCGAGCCATGCCAAAGTGGGCGCTCTTCCCGCGGATGCGGTTCAGCAGGCAGGTGCTGCTGCTGCAGATCGGCGTGGTCGCCCTGGTCGTCGGGATCGGGGTGGCGCTGGTCAGCGTGCTCCTGCGCAGCACCCTCACCGACCAGTACGGGCGCCGCGCGCTCGCCATCGCGAAATCCGTCGCCGCGGACCCCGTCGTCGTCACGAACGCGGCCGCGAAGCTCCCCGCCGGCCCGCTCGAAGAGCGCGTCCTCGCCGTCACGAAGGCCAACGAAGCACTCTTCGTCGTGATCACCGACGACAAGGGCATCCGGCTCGCGCACCCGACGCGGTCCGAGATCGGCAAGCCGGTCAGCACCCCCGCGGACCGGGCCCTCGCCGGGGAGGACGAGGTCAGCGCGGTGCAGAGCGGCACGCTCGGCCTGTCCGTGCGCAGCAAGACCCCGATCTGGCAGGGGCAACGCGTCGTCGGCGAAGTCAGCGTCGGCTTCGAAGTCGGCGATCCGACCGGCGACTTCAACCGCCTCCTGGCGATCACCCTGATGTTCGCCGGCGGCGCGCTGCTGCTCGGCGCCGGCGCGTCCGCGCTGCTGAACCGGCGGCTGCGCCGCGTCACGCACGGCCTCGAACCGCACGAGCTCACCGAGCTGCTCTACGAACGCGAAGCCGTGCTGCACGGGATCGGCGAGGGCGTCCTGGCGGTCGACGAGACGAACCGCGTCTCGGTGCGCAACGACGAGGCCGAACGTCTCCTCGGCACCGAGCTCCCGATCGGCGCGGCGATGGCGGAGCTGGAGCTCAGCCCGCGGGTGCACAAGGCCGTCGCCGAAGGACTGCCGGTCGACAACCTCCTCGCGGTGGCCGGAAACCGGGTGCTCGTCATCAACAGCCGGGCGGTGCGACTCGACGAGCGCGACATCGGCACCGTGCTGACCTTCCGCGACCGCACCGACCTCGACACCGTCACCCGCGAGCTCGACGGCATCCGCGCGCTGTCCGACGGCCTGCGCGCCCAGCGGCACGAGTTCGCGAACCGGCTGCACACGCTCTACGGCCTGCTCCAGCTCGGCCACCACACCGAAGCCGTCGAGTACCTGCAGACGCTCACCGACTCGTCGTCAGCCCGGCCGAGCGAGCTGGGCGACACCGTCGCCGACCCGTACCTGCAGGCGCTGCTCGTCGCGAAAACCGAGCAGGCGCAGGAAAAGGGGCTCACGCTCAAGCTCGCCGACGACACCTGGGTGCCGACGACCGTGACCGACCCGATCGCCGCGAACACCGTGATCGGCAACCTCGTCGACAACGCGCTGCACGCGGCCCGGATGGGCCCGCGGCGGCCGGCGACCGTCGAGATCAGCCTGCTCGCCGAGGACGGGACACTGCACCTGTCCGTTGTGGACAGTGGCCCCGGCGTGCCGGAAGACCTGCGGCGGACGTTGTTCGACGAAGGCGTCTCGACGAAGATCGCGCCCGGGCACGGACTCGGCCTGGCGCTGGCCCGGCAGGCCGCCCGCGCCCGCGGCGGCGACGTCTGGCTGGCCGGTCCCGGCGACGGCGAGACGGGTGCCCTGTTCGTCGCGAAACTGCCCGGAATGCTGACGGAGGACCGATGATCCGCACGCTCATCGTCGACGACGACTTCCGCGTCGCCGGGGTGCACGCCGGGTTCGTCGAGGAGGTCGACGGCTTCGCGGTGGTCGGCACCGCGCACACGGCGGCGGAGGCCCGCGCCCGCGTCCGGGAGCTCGCGCCCGACCTGATCCTGCTCGACGTCTACCTGCCCGACGAGTCCGGCCTCGCGGTGCTCCCGGAGCTGCAGACCGACACGATCGTGCTGTCCGCGGCGACCGACAGCTCGTCCGTGGCCGCGGCGATCCGCGCCGGCGCGCTCAACTACCTGATCAAGCCGTTCACCACGCGCCAGCTCGCGGAACGCCTGACGTCGTACGCGCGCTTCCGCGGCCTGCTCGCCGAAGACCGGGCCATGGCCCAGGACGACGTCGACCGCGCGTACCGGGTGCTGCACGACCAGGACCGGACGTCCGCGCCGAAGGGCCAGTCGACGGCGACGTCCCGGCTCGTCTCGGAGCAGCTGCGCCGGGCGGGCCGCCCGCTGTCGGCCGCGGAGGTGGCCGGTGAGCTGGGCATGGCGCGGGCGACGGCGCAGCGGTACCTGACGGCGCTGGCCGAGTCGGGGACGGTCCGGATGCGCCTGCGCTACGGCGCCACCGGGCGCCCGGAACACGAATACCGCTGGTCCGGCGCCTGAGTCAGCGGCGGATGGTCGTCGTCTCCGCGCGGTACTGGTACTGCTGCACCATGCTTTCGGCGACGTTCACCCAGGACCGGACCGGGTCGGGCGACGACGTCGGCGCCGGCTTCGGCAGGTCGACGCGCGCCTCGTCTTCCTCGGACACGGTCTTCTTCGCCTGCGGTTTCGCCTGCACCTGAACCTGTTTCGGGGCCTGCTTGGCGGGCACCGGCACGAACACGGTCGTCGGGGCCGGCGTGGCCACCGGCGCCTGCGGGGCTTGCGGCTGCGGCGCCGGTGCCTCGGCGACGGCGGGCCGCGCGTCCAGCTGGGCGACGTCGTCCCGGTTCGAGGCGAACAGGCTCCCGGTGACCGTCCCGCCGGCCAGCCAGCCGACCGCGACGAGCAGCACCGCGGCGCCGCTGCCGAGCCACGTGCGGGCGCGGCGCCGGATCACCACGGACTTCGGGCGCAGGTCCTGGTCGCACACCGGCGGCCGGGTGTAGATCGGCTCGACGGCCGCCACGTCGTCGTCGGTGCGGCGGCGCCGGGGCAGGCTCGCCGCGACGATTCCGGTGCGGTCCAGCAGCTCCACCGCGGTGCGGTCACTGGACGGACGGGTCGCACTGCGCTGTGCGGTGCGAAGCATCGGGGACCTCCGGGACGCGGGACTCGCGGACCCCAAGCATTCTGGACCATTTCGGACGGCCCTGTCAGAAACGCAACTCCATTGAGTGAAGCGTTGTGCCGGCAGACAACCCGAAAGTCGTAGTCCGAATGCTATTCGCCTTTACGACTGCTTGAGCCCCATGCGCGCGAGCATCGCGAGTGGCCGCTGGTAGGCCGAGCCGAGCACGCGCGGGATGGCGTCGATGACGTAGGCGTCCGGTCCGATGAGGATCCGCGCCGACTTCCGCTCGATCCCGCGCAGGATCGTCTGTGCCGCCTTCTCCGGTGTGGTGCGGGCGATCCGCTCGAATCCTTGCGCGGCCTTCTCCTGGTCGTCGGCGGCGCTCCGGGAGTTGCGCACGATGTTGGTCTTGATCCCGCCGGGGTGCACGCAGCTCACCCCGACCGGGCGCCGCGCGATCAGCATTTCTTCGCGCAGGGCTTCGGTGAATCCGCGGACCGCGAACTTCGCCGCGTTGTACGCGCTCTGCGTCGGCACGCCGACGAAGCCGAAGACGCTGGAAATGTTCACGACGTGCCCGTCGCCGGAAGCGATCAGGTGCGGCAGGAAAGCCTTCGTGCCGTTCACCACACCACCGAGGTTGATGCCCATCAGCCAGTCGTAGTCCTCGAACGTCATCTCTTCGACGGTCGCGCCGAGCGCCACGCCGGCGTTGTTCACGACGACGTTGACGCGGCCGAACTCCTCCGCGACCTCGTCGGCGTGGGAGAGCACGGCGGCGCGGTCGGCGACGTCGAGGACGTACGCGCGGGCGTTGTCCCCGGCCAGTTTCGCCGTTTCCGCGGCGTTCGCGGCGTTGACGTCGGAGAGGGCGACGCGCGCCCCGCGCCGGGCGAACTCGAGCGACAGCGCCCGCCCGATCCCCGAGCCCGCCCCGGTGACCACCACGACCTTGTCCGCGAACTGCTTCATCGGCTCTCCCCGTGCTACCCGGTGTTACTCGCGAGTTACGGATATTAGCGGCTGTGAGCTTGCTGTGGGTGTGCCGTTCGTGTCGGTGCGGCACCTTAAGGTGATGGGGTAGGCGTCCAGGGGTGAGTACGACGAGGAGGCGATGCGCGTGCGGCGGCCCGCCGTCCTGCTCACCCTCGCCGCGGTCCTGCTGCTCGGCGCGGCCTTCGTGGTCGTCGCGGCCCGGCAGCCGCGGTCGGCGAACGCGTCCGGCCAGGACGCCGGGGTCATCGAGGCGGCACCCGTGTCGACACCCGACCTGCCCGCGGAGTCCAGCCCGGCGGTCGGCGCGCTGTTCCTCGACGGTTCGCACTACTGCACCGCCAGTGTCGTCCACAGCGACCAGGGCGACGTGCTGCTGACCGCGGCCCACTGCATCCACGACGGCGAGGGCGGCGACTACCTCACCGGCGTCACGTTCGCGCCCGCCTACCACGACGGCGTCGCGCCGTTCGGCTTCTGGACGGTGTCCGACGAGCTCGTCGCGCCCGGCTGGAGCACGTCGTCGGACCAGGACCTCGACGTCGGCTTCGCCACCGCGCACCAGGCCGGGGCCGCGAAACCCCTGGAAAGCCTGGTCGGCGCGAACACCCTCGCGACGGGCACCGACTTCGAGCAGGCCATCACGCTCACCGGCTACCCGGACGACGCCGAGGCCCCGGCGGTCTGCCGGAACACGACCAGCCGGCAGGACACGTTCCAGCTGAAGGTGGACTGCGCGGGCTTCCCGACGGGCACCAGCGGCGGCCCGTGGGTCACCGCGCCGGACCCCAAGACCCACCTCGGCACGGTCATCGGCGTCATCGGCGGGTTCGAGTACGGCGGCGACGACCCGGACACGTCGTACTCGAGCTACTTCGACACGGACGTCCAGGCGCTGTACCGGCAGACGACCGCCCGCGCCTGAGCGGCATGATGCGGGGTATGAGCGACCCCGTCGACGTACCGATCACCGGCGAGCCGATCCGGCTCGGCCAGTTCCTCAAGCTGGCCGGCCTCGCCGAAGACGGCTCCCACGCGAAGGACCTGATCGACGCGGAGGAGGTCACCGTCAACGGCGAGGTCGAGACCCGCCGCGGCCGCCAGCTGACCGGCGGCGACGTCGTGGCGGTCGGCGAGAACCGCGGCAAGGTCGTCCTGGTCCGCTAACCCACGCTGGTCAGCGGCGGGAGGCCGATCGACGCCGCCAGCGCGTCCAGCTCGCGGCGCACCGGGCCGGACAGCGGCACCCCCAGCGCCCGGCACTGCTCCAGGTGCTGGGCCTCGCGCCAGCCGGGGTAGCGGATCGGCGCACCGCCGTCCCAGCCGAGCATGCTGCCGAAGAGCGCGCTGGCCGCGCGGTAGAAGCCGTCGGCGCTGCGCAGCGTCGTCGGCGCGATCGCCAGCACCAGCAGGCCGGTGTCGTGCTCGTGGTCGGCCACGCCGGAGAGCACCCCGGCGAGGACCTCGACCAGCAGCGTCAGCCCCGCGCCTTCCGAACCGGAGCGGTCCATGTCGAAGACGAACTCGGGGTACGCACCCCCGGGCGCGGCCATGCCCAGGGGGTTCATCGGCTGGCCGGGCTCGCCGCCGGCGGCGAGCACCAGCCCGATCATCGCGTGCGGCAGCGCCCGCGCGGCGTGGTGCCCGGCCCGGCCGAACGGCCCGATGCCGCGCAGCGAGACGAGCCCGACGCCGAAGCGGCCGGCCCGCGTCACCGCCCGGTCCATCGCGTCGCCGACCGCCCAGAGCCCGGGCGCGCGGCGGTAGTCGAGCAGCGCGGCGGCCCCGCGGTCGGCGATCATCAGTGGCTCGGCGTGCGGCACGACGTGCCCGGTCTTCACCATCGGCAGGTGGATCCGGGTCAGGTCGGCGACGCCGGTCTCGGGCGAACCGGTCAGGTCGCCGTGGCAGAGGGCTTCCGCCGCGATGCGGGCGCGTGCTTCGGGGAAGCCGTGGGCGGCGAAGACGTGTGCCACGAGGGTGACCAGCTCGTCGGCCCGCACGCGCGGCCAGGCCTGTTCCGAGATCGGGGTTTCGGGGGTTTCTTCTTCGAGGATGCCGGGTTCGGGGCGGGCGGAGCGGAAGGGACGCGGTCTGAGAGGCACTTCCCCGACACTGCCCAAACGCGGGTTCGCACGTCAACGAGGTTCGCCCGGCCCTACCCGACCGTGTGATCGAAGGCTCCGAAGAGTCGTACCCTGGGCGGCATGTGCCGAAACATCACCACCCTCAGAGGGCTTCAGCCGTCGGCGACGGGCGAGGAGATCGAGGCCGCGGCCCGCCAGTACGTGCGCAAGGTGACCGGCGTGCAGTCGCTGTCGGACGCCACGCGCGAGCCGTTCGAAGCGGCGGTCGCCGAGATCACCGAGATCACCGCGCGGCTGCTGGAGCAGCTGCCCGAGCGCCGTCAGCCGCCGGCGACCATCCCGCCGCTGCGCCGTCCCGAGGTGCGGGCGCGGATCGCGGCCAAGGCCATGAAGCAGGCCTGAAACTGTCGTACCCCCTCGCTAGGCTGGCCGCATGGGCGGACAGGGTTTGGTACTGGGTGGCGGCGGGGTCGCCGGGATCGCGTGGACGACGGGGCTGCTGACCGGGCTGGCCGAGCACGGCCAGGACCTGACGGGCGCGGACCTGCTCGTCGGGACGTCGGCGGGGTCGGTGGTCGCCGCGCAGGTAACCAGCGGCAGTGCACTGGCGGAGCTGTTCGCGCGCCAGGTCGACCCGGCGCGGCAGACGCCGGAGATCCCGGCCGAAATCGACTTCGAGAAGTTCGCGGCCGACTTCGGCGGCGCGGTCACCGGATCGACGTCACCGGCCGAGGTCCGGCGCGCGGTCGGCCGGCTCGCGCTGGCGGCCGAGACGGTGTCCGAAGTGGATCGCCGCGCGGTGATCGAGGCGCGCCTGCCGGTGCACGACTGGCCGGAGCAGCGCCTGGTGATCGTGGCGGTCGACGCCGAGACGGGCGAGCCACGCCGTTTCGACCGCGCGTCCGGGGTGTCCCTGGTCGACGCGGTGGCGGCGAGCTGCGCGGTCCCGGGCATCTGGCCCCCGGTGACGATCGACGGCAGGCGCTACATCGACGGCGGCGTCCGTTCAGCTGAGAACGCCGACTACGCGACGGGCTGCACCCGCGTGACGGTGATCGCGCCGCTGGGGGTGGATTCCCCGCTGCCGATGGAGAAGCCGCTGCTCGAGGTGCTGGACGACCTGCGTGCGGCGGGGGCGGAGGTCACGCTGGTCATCCCGGACGAGGCCTCGATCGCGGCGGTCGGCGAGAACCCGCTGGACCCGGCGACCCGCACCCCGGCGGCGGAAGCGGGACGAGCGCAGGGTGCGGCGTTGACGCTGAGCTGGAAGTAGCCCGGACGCAGGGTGCTCCCGAACCCGTCGGCTACCCTCGTGGGGCGAGGTAGCGTGTCCGAGCGGCCGAAGGAACATGTCTTGAAAACATGCGAGGGGGCAACCTCTCCGTGGGTTCGAATCCCACCGCTACCGCTCCAGGCCCCGGGCGCGCCGTAGCCGCGCCCGGGTCAGCCGTCCACCTCGGACAGGTGGCCCAGCACCCGGTCGAACGCCGCGGCGATCGTCGCCTGCTCCTCGGGGCTCAGCAGGTCGATGAGGTGCTCGCGCACCCCTTCCAGGTGGGTCGGCGCCGCCTTCGCGAGCAGGGCCAGGCCCTCGTCGGTCAGTTCCGTGATCACCCCGCGCTTGTCCTCGGGGTCGCGGGCCCGCCGGACCACGCCCGCGTCTTCGAGCCGGCCGACCTGGTGCGAAAGCCGGCTCTTCGTCGAGCCCATCAGCACGGCCAGCTCGGACATCCGCATCCGGTGTCCGGCCTGCATCTCCAGGCACACCAGCACTTCGTAGTCGGTCAGTGACACGTCGTGCCGCACGGCCAGCTCGCGGTGCAGCACCTGCCGCAGCTTCAGGGTCGCCACGATGTAGGAGCGCCACGCCGCCATCTCGGCTTCGTTCAACCAACGCACAGGCCGCTCCTCGGTCATAAGGCAGCCTAGAACGCTGATCAAGGGACCGCGCGGTCCGAGTCCGAACTGCGTGCCGGTAAAAATGCCGTCGCAACATCACCCGGAGGTGGGGTTACGAAAAGGTTGAGACTCGGCCAGAAAAGGCGCATTCTGCTTGTCTGCGGATGGTCGGCCAGGGTAAGGCGCGGCGACGATGACGTGCCGGCCCGGGCTCCCCGCCGGGAGAGGTCAGGTGGTTGCGTGACGGGTGATCCTCGCGGTTGACCGCCTGCTGTGTCCCCGCGACCGGAACGGTTCACGAACGGGCCGGGCGCGATTGAGGGTTGTTGTGGTCAGGCCGGTGCGCCCCGCGTTCAGACGCGAGGTTTGTCGGAAGTTGTGCACCGGCCGACGGCACAACAATCCTCACCGTGAACAGCACCTACGCGGGCTTCCATGCGTTCACGCATACGGCGTCGATCTGGCCTGTATCGGGTCACGACCTCGGCAGTCGTGACGACAGCGCCTGAACGCCGGCCCGGTCGCGGCCAACCGCACGACCAAAAGACACAACCTCGGTACAGAGCCTGGGTGTGGCCGCCAGCGCGACGGCCGCACCCAGGCTCGTTACCATCGTCGTCGTGAGATTCGACGACGACGCCGGCCTGGACGCCTCCGAGGTCCAGGACCTGCGCGGAAGCGGTGGTGGCGGCGGCGGGATCGGCGGCCGCGTTGCGCTCGGCGGCGGTGGACTCGGCGTCGTCGGAGTGATCATCTACTTCGTGCTTTCCCAGCTCGGTGGGGTGAGCACCGGCGGCAGCGGCCTGAGCGGCGGGCTCGGCGGCGTCGGCTCCGGCCAGGCGGTCGACAACTCGAAGCTGTCCAGCGAGTGCAAGACCGGCGCGGACGCCAACAAGAACCACGACTGCGCGATCGTCGCGGTCGTCAACTCCGTCCAGGACTACTGGACGCAGCAGTTCTCGCGCTCCGGCTCGACCTACCGGAAGGCGCCGACGAACTTCTTCAACGGCGGCGTGCGCACGGGGTGCGGCAGCGCCACCTCCGACACTGGGCCGTTCTACTGCCCGGCCGACTCCGAGGTCTACATCGACCTCTCCTTCTTCAACGAGCTGAAGACCCGCTTCGGCGCGCAGGGAGGCCTCTTCACCGAGGCGTACGTCCTCGCCCACGAGTACGGGCACCACGTGCAGAACCTGCTCGGCACGTCGAAGAAGGGCACCGGCACCGGCCCGACGTCCGGTTCGGTGCGCCTCGAACTCCAGGCCGACTGCTACGCCGGCGTCTGGGCCAACCACGCGTCGACGACGCCGACCGAGAGCGGCAAGCCGCTGATCACCGACGTCACGCAGGACGACATCGCCTCCGCGCTGGACACCGCGTCCCGCATCGGCGACGACTACATCCAGCAGAACCTCGGCGGCGGCCAGGTCGACCGTTCGAAGTTCACCCACGGCACGTCCGCGCAGCGCAAGAAGTGGTTCACCACCGGCTTCCAGACCGGCGACCCGGCCCGCTGCGACACCTTCGGCACCAGCAACTTGGGCTGAGACGCACAGAAAGGGGCCGTCCCGCGAGGGGACGGCCCCTTCTTGCGTGGTTACGCGGTCAGCGCGTGCGGGTCACCGGCGACGGCGCGGGCGGAGAAGTTCCGCTGCGCGCCGCGTTCGGCGGCCTTCTGCTTGGCCGTCTTGCTCTTGCCCGGCTTCACGCCGTTGACGCTCTCGGTGCTCGTCCCGTAGACGCCGACCGCCCAGGCGACCGCGTCCGCGTTGCGGTCGAGCGCGACCCGGTCGAGGTTGCCCAGGTTGTCACAGGCCTGGTGGTAGCACTTGTCGTAGGCGAGACCCGCCGTGCCGCCCCACTTCGCGGCCTGCGCGGCGGTCTTCTGGCCTTCGGCGCCGGTGAAGAGGCCGCCGGCCGGGATGCCCATCGCGATGAACTCGCCGTAGTCCGAGCGCCCGTCGAAGTCGGTGCCCTCGGTCGGGATGCCCGTCGCGTTGAGGTAGCCGGCGAGCGTCTGCTCGATCTGCGCCGAGCCGTACGGGCCGGGGCCCGCGCCGACGCCGTCGGAGTTGTCGCCGTCGTAGGCGAAGTACGCCGCGTTCGGCGAGCCGATCATGTCGAAGTTCATGTACAGCGCGATGTCGAGCTGCTGCTCGAAGGTCAGCGAGTCGACGTAGTAGGTCGAGCCGACGAGCCCGAACTCCTCCGCGCTCCAGAAGCCGAAGCGGACGCCGTTGTTGACCTTCGGGCTGCTCCCCAGCTGCAGCGCCGTCTCGAGCAGGGTGGCCGAGCCGGTGCCGTTGTCGTTGATGCCCGGGCCGGCCGGGACGCTGTCGAGGTGCGACCCCAGCATCACGACGTTGTCCTTGCGGCCGGTCTTGGTCTCGGCGATGACGTTGTAGCTGGTCCGCGCCTCCTGGAAGGCACGCAGCTCGAGCGTCACGTTCTGGCCGCCGAGCGTGGCCAGCTGCGCGCCCGCGGCGGCCGTGACGCCACCGGTCGGGATCCTCGCGGCGGCCGGGTCCCCCAAGGTCCCGTTCAAGGCGCCGTCGGTGTTGTTGTAGACGATCGCGCCGATCGCGCCCGCGTCCGCGGCGGTCGCCTGCTTCTGCGCGAACGAGCAGCCGCCGCGCTTGATCAGCGCGATCTTGCCGGCGACGTCCGCGGTGTAGTCGGTGGCCTCGCAGCCGCTGGTGTCGTCGACCGCGACCACCGAGAGCGGCGCGGTGATGCCGCCGACCGGGGTGTTCGTCGTGTACTCCATCGCGATGACCGGCACGTCCGCGCCGCCCGCGGTCAGCTTCTCCGCGAGGGTCTCGGCGAAGGTGAACGGGAACTCCTGGCGGGTCACCTGGAAGCCGGCCGCTTCGAGCTTGGTCGCGATGTACTCGGCGGACTTCTTGTGCCCGTCGGTACTCGCCGCGCGCGTCCCGCCGTTGGCGTCGGAAATCCGCTGCAGGGCGATGAGGTGGCGGTTGATTCCGCCGACATCGACCTTCTTGACGAGCTGCTTCGCCAGGGCGGGACCGTCGGGAGCCGCTTTCGCGCCGGCCGGGGTCATACCGAGCGCGAGCGTCGTACAGGCGGCCAGCGCCACTGGGACGAGGGTTCTTCGTGTTAGTGACATGTTTGGACACTTTTGTTCCCTATGCCGGGAAGGTCAATGCGTCATTCGGCGGGAACTTCGGTCGCCGGTATACAGTCGACACATGTACGCGATCACCATCCGTGAGCCAGGTGACCCGGACGTTCTCGAGTGGGCGGAGGTCGCGGATCCGCGCCCCGGCCCCGGCGAAGTGCTGCTGGACGTCGCAGCGAGCGCGGTGAACCGGGCGGACCTCCTGCAGCGCCAGGGCCACTACCCGCCGCCGCCGGGCGCCAGCGAAACGATCGGCCTGGAGTGCTCCGGCACCATCGCCGAACTCGGCGAAGGCGTCGAAGGCTGGAACGTCGGCGACGAGGTCTGCGCGTTGCTCGCGGGCGGCGGCTACGCGGAAAAGGCCGTCGTCCCGGCCGGGCAGCTGCTGCCGGTGCCGGCCGAGATCGACCTGATCACCGCGGCCGGCCTGCCCGAGGTGGCGTGCACGGTGTGGGCAAACGTCGTGATGCACGCGAAGCTCGCCGAGGGCGAGGTGCTGCTGATCCACGGCGGCGCCGGCGGCATCGGCACGCACGCCATCCAGGTCGGCAAGGCACTGGGCGCGACGGTCGTGGTGACCGCCGGCTCGGCGGATCGGCTCGACCGCTGCCGCCAGCTCGGCGCCGACCTCGCGATCAACTACAAGGAAGAGGACTTCGTCGAGGTCGTCAAGAAGGAGACCGGCGGCGCGGACGTCATCCTCGACAACATGGGCGCGTCCTACCTGGGCCGCAACGTCGACGCCCTGAAGCAGGACGGCCGGCTGGTGATCATCGGCATGCAGGGCGGCGTCAAGGGCGAGCTGAACGTCGGCGCGCTGCTCGGAAAGCGGGCCGACGTGTTCGCCGCGGGCCTGCGCTTCCGGCCGCTGGACCAGAAGGCGGCGATCGTCGCCGACGTCCGGGAACGCCTGTGGCCGCTGGTTTCCGACGGTCTCGTCAAGCCGATCATCGGGCAGGTCGTGCCGATGGCCGAAGCCTCGTCCGCGCACCGCGCGCTCGAAGAAGGCTCGGTGTTCGGGAAGATCCTGCTGGCCGCGAAGTCCTAACGCAGTTCTTCGAGGACGCGCACGAGCTGGTTGATCTCGAAGACGTTGGAGTAGTGGGCGAGCCCGATCCGCACGGCGCCGCCCACTTCCCCGACGCCGAGTGACGCGAAGACGCCCGCCGCACCGTCGTCGGCGAAGGCGCACAACCCCTGCGAAGCCAAGTACTCGGCGACCTCGGGCGACTTCTTGCCGGCGACCGCGAAGGCGAGCGCGGGGATGCGGCGCATGGCGTTGCCGATGACCATGATGTGCCGCAACGACAACAGTTCCGTCGACAGCTGCGCGAGCAAGCCGGCGTGGTAGGACTTCGCCGAGCCGAGCGAGGTGACCAGCCGTTCGCGGCGCGAGCCGGACGCGGCGTCGTCGAGGCCCGCGAGGTAGTCGATCGACGCGATCAGCCCGGCCAGCAGCGGGTAGGCGTGCGGACCGAGTTCGAGCCGCGCGGCGCCGCGCGCGCCGGGGTCGAGCGAGACGGACGCGATGCGCTCGATCAGCTCGGGGTCGCGGAAGACGAGCGCGCCCACCGAAGGCCCGCCCCAGGCCTGGGCGGACACGACCATGACGTCGGCGCCGAGTGCGTTGATGTCGAGCGGCAGGAACGGCGCGGCGTAGGTGGCGTCGACGACGACCAGCGCGCCGACCCGCTTGGCGAACTCGATGATCGTCGGGACGTCGGGCCGGGTGCCGACGGAACCGGAAGCGAGCGTGACCGCGACGGCCTTGGTGCGCGCCGACACGAGCTGCTCGTACTGCCACGCGGGCAGTTCGCAGGTCTCGATGTCGATTTCGCCCCACCGCACGACGGCACCGACGCGTTTCGCGGCGCGCTGCCACGGCGCGAGGTTGGCTTGTTCGTCGAGCCGCGACACGACGACTTCGTCGCCGATGGTCCAGCGCTCGGCGAGAGCATCGCAGAGGCGGCGCAGCATCACCGGCGAGCTCGGCCCGAGCACGACGGCGGCCGGGTCGGCACCGACCAGGTCGGCCACGGCCCGGCGGGCCGCGGTCACGATGCTTTCCGCGCGTTGTGAGGCCGGAAACGCTCCACCCGGCCCCGACACCGGGGCGCGCATCGCCGTGGAAACGGCCGAAGCGACCTGTTCCGGGACCAGCATTCCGGCGGCGCCGTCGAAGTGAATCCAGCCGTCACCCAGCGCGGGAAAGAGCCCACGGATACGAGCGACGTCGAACGCCATGGGGACACCGTACGGACGTGCGGTTTCGCCGTGCGTCCGGGGTTGGGTGGAGAGCCACCGCGAACCCCGATAGCCGCTACGCTCGGAGACGGACGCCCCGTAGGTGTCGCGGAGCGTGTCGAACGCAAGCCAGGATGGAGCACATGACCGAGCCGAACTTCACAGCCGGTGACCCCGACCAGGAATCTTCACCCCACGTGGTGGTAGTCGGGCAGGACGGCTCGCCTCTCGAGGGTGCGGAGCACGCCGAGGCGGTGGGCGAGCTCATCGAAGAACCGGCCAAGGTGATGCGGATCGGCACGATGATCAAGCAGCTCCTGGAGGAGGTCCGCGCGGCCCCGCTGGACGACGCGTCCCGCACCCGGGTCCGCGAGATCCACCAGACGTCGGTGAAGGAGCTGGCGGCCTCGCTGGCCCCGGAGCTCCAGGACGAGCTGGAGCGCCTGGTCCGGCCGTTCACCGACGACGAGACCCCTTCGGACGCCGAGCTGCGGATCGCGCAGGCGCAGTTGGTGGGGTGGCTGGAGGGGTTGTTCAGCGGAATCCAGACGGCGTTGTTCGCGCAGCAGATGGCGGCGCGGGTCCAGCTGGAGCAGATGCGGCGCGGGTTGCCGGCGGGGCCTTCGGCGGCTGCCGGGGGTCATGAGCCGCACGGGCCGGGGATCTCGGGGACGGGTCAGTACCTCTGACGGGTGATCCGGGGTTGTCCACAGACCGGAGGGGATGTGGACAACCCCTGTGGATAACTACAGCTCGCTGAAGAACGTGCGGATGTCGCCGATCAGGGCGTCCGGTTCCTCCAGCGCCGGGAAGTGGCCTCCTCGCGGGAACTCCGTCCAGCGCACGATCTTGTCCGTTCGCTCCGCCAGCTCCCGGATCGGGAGGCCGATGTCGTCCGGGAAGACCGCCACCCCCGTCGGGACCGTGTTCGATGCCGGCGGGGCTCCCCAGCCTCCCGTCAGGGCCGCGTACAGCCGCGCCGATGAGTTGGCCGTCTCTGTGAACCAGTAGATCGACACGTCCGCCAGCAGGTCGTCGCGGTCGATCAGGTCCTCTGTCGTGTTCGAGAACGAGCGGAACTTCTCCGCGATCCAGGCCAGCTGGCCGGCCGGGGAATCGTGCAGGCCGTACGCAAGCGTTTGCGGCTTGGTCGCCTGGATGATCGCGTAGCCCGTTCCGGATGCCGAGAACGCCTGGCCCTTCTCCAGCGACCGGCGGCCGAGCTCCTGGTCCGGCAGGCCGGCGAGGTCCGCCGGTGTCCGCGCCACCGCCGATGCCAGCATCGTCACGTGGATCCCCAGCAGCCGCTCCGGGAACTGGGTCGCCAGCTCGCGCGAGATGATCGCGCCCCAGTCGCCGCCGTGGGCTCCGAACCTCTCGTACCCGAGCTGGGTCATCAACAAGGCGAACGCGCGCGCCACGCGGTCCGGGCCCCAGTCGGACGTCGGGGTCGGGCCCGAGAAGCCGTAGCCTGGGATCGACGGGACCACCACCGTCAACGCCGAAGCCGGGTCACCTCCATACGCGCGCGGGTCCGTCAGCGGGCCGATGACGTCCAGGAACTCGACGATCGAGCCCGGCCAGCCGTGCGTCAGCAGCACCGGCGTCGCGGCCGGCTCCGGGGAAACCACGTGCAGGAAGTGCACCTTCGTGCCGTCGATCGTCGTCGTGAACTGGGGGAACGCGTTGATGCGCTCCTCCTGCGCCCGCCAGTCGAAGCCCGTCCGCCAGTACTCGGCCAGCTCGCGCACGTAGTCGACCGGCGCTCCGAGCCGCCAGCCGGTGTCGGCGGGCTGGTCGGGCCAGCGCGTGTTCGCCAGGCGCGCGCGGAGGTCGTCGAGAGCTGCCTGCGGGATGTCGATGCGGAACGGGGTGATCGTCATGCTTCAACGATAGGAGGGATCGCGGACAGATCCGGTCCTCGATTCGAGGCGATCCAGCACCCGATCCACGCCGAGACCATCCACTGTGGACGACGCCGTCGCCGACAACCGCTGCCGGAGGGCCGGGTCGGACAGCAGTGAACGCAGGACTTCCGTCACCGACGGCAGCCGGTCGGCCAGGGAGTCCGCGTGGCCGAGCCCGGCCGCCAGGCCGAGCTCCAGCGCGGCCCGGTAGCCCGCTTCCTGGTTGTCCACCAGCTGTACCGCCGCCGTCGGGACGCCGAGGCAGCACAGCTCCACGAACGTCACTCCGGACGCGCTCACCGCGACGTCGGTCGTCGCGAACAGCTCCAGCAGCGCGGGACTCGGCGCCGCGAAGCGGATCGACTGGCCCGGCAGCAGGTCGGGCAACGAGTGTTCGCCGCGCACCAGCACGTCCGCCACGAACGGCAGTTCCGTGTCGCGAAGCGCGCGAAGCAGCAGCCCGACCGTCGGCGCCCACTGGGCGGCGCCGCCCAAGGCCACGGTGACGTGCGGCGGCGGTTCGGAAGGCACCCGGCGCGTGGACCGCACGACGTCCCGAAGCGGTGCGTACGCGATCCCCCGCAGCAGTACGTCCGAGCCGTCGTCGGGCCGGGGAGCGGGCGCGAAGCCCGAGTCCACGACGATGTCCGCGGGCCGGCGCCCGAACACGTCGTCCTCGATCGAGACGAGCAGGGCGCCCGCCGCGTTGACCTCTTTCCGCAGGTCACCGAGGCGGTAGTGGTCGACGAGCACCGCGTCGAACCCGGCGGGGTCGAAGGGCACGCGCTCGACGCCCAGCTCGTCGAAGCGCGCGGCGAGCCACTCCGCGTTCTCGACCTGACCCGAAAACGCCACCTTCCAGCCCCGCGCCACCGCCCGCTCGGCGTAGGCGACCGCCCGTGAGACGTGCCCGGCGCCGATCGATGCCGACGAGTCCGCGCGCAGGAGCAGCCTCACGAACCGACCTTCTTCTGCTCGACGTCCGCGTTCAGCGCCACCAGGTCCGGCCGCGACCGCAGCAGCGCGACCACCGCCCGCCAGTCGCCGACGCCGTCACCCAGCTCGGCCACGACCGCCGACAGCAGCTCCCAGTCCTCGACGGTGTCGAGCGTCACGCGCAGGTCTTCGGACGCCGGGCTCACCACGATCCCGGTGCACGAGTAGCGCGCCGGCTGCGAGTAGATGCCCGAGGTCACGTGCTCGCGGTCCGCGCCGGTGGCGGACGAAACCTGCTCGACGAGCACGGCGGCCCGCACGAGCTCGGCGTCGAACCCGCGCGGCAGCGTCCGGACCAGCGTCGTGCTCACGTAGTCCAGCGACGGCTGGGCCCGCCACAGCGCCGCGAGCTGGCCGATCAGCGCCGGGTCCAGCAGCGGGCAGTCGGCGGTGAGCCTGATCACGGCGTCGGCGGGGTGCTCGCGCAGTGCCACGCCGAAGCGGTCGAGGACGTCGTCGAGCGGGCCTCGGACCACCTCGGCGCCGCAGCGGGCGGCTTCAAAAGCGACCTCGTCGTCCGAAGCGTCCGAAGACGTCGCGACGACCACCTGGTCGACGCCGGGCGCGGCCGCCGCGGCCCGGACGACCCAGCCCAGCACGCTGCGGCCGCCGAGCGGGCGCAGCACCTTGCCGGGGAGCCTGGTCGACGACGACCGGGCCTGGATGACGGCGTTGACCACGGGTGCTGCACGCATGGGTGACATGATGGCCGACGGCCACAGTCACCGAAACGCGGAGGTCAACGATGTCCGAGCTGGATGGCTCCAGCATCCTGCTCACCGGCGGGACCGGTTCCTTCGGCAAGGCGTTCATCGCGCACGCGCTCGCCGAACTGAACCCGAGCCGGCTGGTCGTGCTCTCCCGCGACGAGCTGAAGCAGTACGAAGCCCGGCAGTTGTTCAACGACGACCCGCGCCTGCGCTGGTTCATCGGCGACATCCGCGACCGGCGCCGGCTCGAGCGCGCCATGCACGGCGTCGACTACGTCGTGCACGCCGCCGCGCTCAAGCAGGTCGACACCGGTGAGTACAACCCGTTCGAATTCGTCCAGACCAACGTCATGGGCTCGCAGAACGTGATCGAGGCCGCGATCGACACCGGCGTCAAGAAGGTCGTCGCGCTGTCGACCGACAAGGCGTCCAGCCCGATCAACCTCTACGGCGCCACCAAGCTGTGCGCCGACCGGATGTTCATCAGCGGCAACCACTACGCGGCCGCGCACGTGACGCGCTTCTCCGTGGTCCGCTACGGCAACGTGATGGGTTCGCGCGGCAGCGTCATCCCGTTCTTCCGCAAGCTGGCCGAGCAGGGCGAGTCGCTGCCGATCACGCACAAGGACATGACCCGCTTCTGGATCACGCTCCCCCAGGCCGTGCGGTTCGTCGTCGACTCGTTCGACCAGATGCACGGCGGCGAGCTGTACGTGCCGCGGATCCCGAGCATGCGGCTGGTCGACCTGGCCCAGGCGATCGCGCCGGGCAGCGAGATGCACGAGGTCGGCATCCGCCCGGGCGAGAAGCTGCACGAAGAGATGATCGCGCCGGACGACGCGCGCCGGACGGTCCAGCTCAAGGACCGCTACGTCGTGCAGCCGCACCTCGCCGGCTGGGGCTTCCAGCCGCCGGCGGACGGCACGCCGATGCCGGAGGGCTCCGCCTACCGCTCGGACACCAACGACCTCTGGCTGAACGGCGAGGAGCTGCGCGAACTGGTCGAGCAGCATGCCTGACTTCCTCCCCTACGGACGCCAGTCCATCAGCGAAGAGGACATCCAGGCCGTCGTCAGCGTGCTGCGCGGCGACTGGCTGACCACCGGGCCCGCGGTCCAGCAGTTCGAGAACGACCTCGCGGCGCACACCGGCGGGACACCGGCGGTGGCCGTCACGTCGGGCACGGCTGCCTTGCACGTCGCCTACGCGGCGGCCGCGCTCAAGCCGGGTGACGAGGTCGTCGCGTCGCCGATGACGTTCGTCGCCACCGCCGCGACCGCCGCCCTGCACGGCGCGAAGGTGGTCTTCGCGGACGTCGAGGCGGACACCGGCAACCTGGCCGTCGAAGCAGCGAAGGCCGCGGTGACCGACCGCACCAAGGTCGTCGCCGCCGTCGACTACGCCGGGCACCCGGCCGAGCTGGACGCGCTGGGCGAGATCGCGCACAACGCGGGCGCGCTGCTCCTGGAGGACGCGGCGCACTCCGTCGGCGGCTCCTGGCAGGGCCGTCCGGTGGGCTCGATCGCCGACCTGACGACGTTCTCGTTCTTCCCGACCAAGAACCTCACGACGGCCGAAGGCGGCGCTGTCGTCACGCCGGACGCGGGTCTGCTCGACCGGGCGCGGAAGTTCCGCAACCACGGCCTGGTCCGCGACCGCGCCGAGCAGCGCTACCCGGACGAGGGCGGCTGGCACCAGGAGGTGCACGAGTTCGGCCTGAACTACCGCCTGCCGGACGTCCTCTGCGCGCTCGGCAGCAGCCAGCTGACCCGGCTCGCGGAGTTCAAGAAGCGCCGCGCCGAGATCCACGCCCGCTACAGCGCGGCCCTGGCCGACGTCGACGGCGTGGCGACGCCGCCGAGCCGCCCGGGTGCCGACCCGGTGTGGCACCTCTACCCGCTGCGGGTCCTCGAAGGCCGCCGCAAGGCGCTGTTCGAGCACCTGCGCGGGGTCGGCATCGGCGTCCAGGTGAACTACGTCCCGGCGTACTGGCACCCGGTGTTCGAGGACCTCGGCTACCGGCGCGGGCTCTGCCCGAACGCCGAGGCGTACTACGAGCAGGAGCTTTCGCTGCCGCTCTTCCCGTCGCTGACCGACGCCGACGTCGACCGCGTTGTCGACGCCGTGCGCGGGTTCTTCGGCTAGATCAGGTCCCAGGTCAGGGGCGTGCCCTTCGCGGCGTCGACGCGGAAGGTGCGCCCCACCACGGTCGTGATCTCCCCCGGGGCCAGACCACCGGCGGGCCGGATCGACCGGACGTTCGCCGGCGTCACCTCGTCGCCCGCACGCACGTCCTCGACGACGTAGAGGGACCGGCGCAGCCGCAGGCCCTCCTTCTCGCTCTCGCGCGGGCCCAGCACGGCCTGCCCCAGCGCCTCCCAGGCCCGGTGCGTCTCGGTGACCAGGGCGGCCAGCTCCGACGGCTCCAGCGAGAACTCGGAGTCGACGCCGCCGTCGGCCCGGGCGAGCGTGACGTGCTTCTCGATGGCCACCGCGCCGAGCGCGACGGCCGCGACCGGCGCCCCGATGCCCGGGGTGTGGTCGGAGAGGCCCACCAGCGTCTGCGTGAGGCCGGCCAGCAGTGGCAGCCCGCGCAGGTTGCTCTCGGTCGGCGACGCCGGGTAGCTCGCCGTGCAGCCGAGCACGATCAGCTGGTCGTTGCCCGCGTTGCGCGCGGTGCGCACCGCGGCGTCGATCTCGGCGACGTTCGCCATGCCGGTCGAGATGACGAGCGGCTTGCCCGTGCGAGCGCACAGGTCGATCAGCGGCAGGTCGACGATCTCGGACGACGCGATCTTGTACGCCGGCGCGTCGAGGGACTCCAGCAGCTCGACCGCGGTCGGGTCGAAGGGGCTGGAGAAGATCTCCAGCCCGCGAGCGCGAGCGCGTTCGAAGAGCGGGGCGTGCCATTCCCAAGGCGTGTGCGCCTTTTCGTACAGTTTGTACAGATTTTCCCCGCCCCACAGGGAATGCGAGTCCCCGATCCGGAACGCCGGGGTGTCGACGTCGATGGTGATCGTGTCCGGGCGGTAGGTCTGCAGCTTGACCGCCTGCGCGCCGGTTTCCGCGATGGCGTCGATGATCGCCAGTGCCCGATCGAGGTCGCCGTTGTGGTTGCCGGACATCTCGGCGATGACGAACGGCGCGTGGCCGGGGCCGATCGTGTGCGCGCCGAACCGGATGTCGTGCATGGTGCCTCCCCGGGGTGGACTGCGGGTCAGCTCAGAGTCTTGCGCAGCTGCCGGAAGCCGCTGACGGCAGGCGCGGCTTCGGCGTAGCCGGCGTGGTCGAACAGCTTCGCCGAAGCGGCGTTGTCCTGGTGGACAGCGGCCAAGATGACCCGGACGCCGAGGCGCTCACGGGCCGCCCGCTCTCCCTCGGCGAGCACCGCGCCGGACAGGCCACGGCCGCGGTGCTCCGGCGCGAGGGTGATGCTGACCTCCCAGCCGTCGCCGCCCTGGCGGTCGAACCGGACGGTGCCGGCCGCCGCGTCCTCGTGCTCCACGACCAGCAGCAGCCGGTCCGGGTCCGCGAGCACCCCGCGCAGCCACGCGAGGTGCTCGTCCAGGGCCACCACGGCCGTCGAGCGCGACGACTGCCGCGTCCGCGGGTCGTTACGCCAGCCCAGCAGCAGCTCGGCGTCCGCTTCGGTGGCTTCCCTGGCGCGCAAGCTACTGGCTGACGGGCTCGTCGACCCGGTCCTCGAGCCGGCGCAGCCGGTCCTCGTAGCGGGAGATGCCGGCGAGCCGGACGCGGATCTGGGCGTGCTGGCGCTGGATCTCCTCGATCAGCGTGCGGGCCTCGGCGTTTTGCCCACTGTCGCTCTTGGGCACCAGCGAAATCGACTCGCGCAGCGTCTCCAGGCGGCCCTCCTGCGCGGCCACGTGCGGGATCAGGCGGTCGAGCTCGGCGCGGGTCCAGCGCAGGTCGCCGCGGGCCTGCTCGAGGCTCTGCTCGGCGTTGTCCAGCCGGCGCCGGTGGTCGGCCGTGGCGTGCTCGAGGTTGTTGATGCGCTCCGCCAGGCTGCGCGTGCGGTCGTCGACCCGGAAGTCGATGAGCCGGGCGATCCGGTCGACGAGGCCTCTGCCGAGTTTCTGCACTGCCATGAGTGGGTCCTTACGTGGGTGGGGACGCGCGTCTAGCGCAGGAGGGTGGTGTCACCGGTCTTGGTCCAGGAGTCCAGCAACCGCCCTTCGGCGGCGATCTGGTGCTCCGGGCCGACGATGCAGGAGTCACCGGCGGCGTGCTCCCACGACGTCTGGTCCGGGTTGTCGATGAACGAGAACCCGGTGAGCACGAGCTGGGCGGTAGGGAACGACGTCCGCGCGACCCAGGCGGCCAGCGTGCCGGTGGTCGACCACGTCGGTTCGTCGCGGGTCGGCAGGCCCAGCGCGTCCGAGAGCGGCAGCACGACCTCGCGGTTCGACACCGGGACCGCGCCGAGGTCGGCGGGCCACCAGCCCGGCACGTCCTCCGGCTCCCAGTGCATCCGGCCGGGCTCGACCAGCAGGTAGAGCCGCTTGCGGTAGTCCTGGAAGACGTACGGGGTCGCCCGGATCGCCCGGTTGAACACCACGACGTGCGTCCGGGAGCCGACGACCTCCTCGCCCGGCTTGTCGACGACGAAGCCGTTGACGCGGATCACGAGGTCGCACGCGTCGATCGCCTTCGCCCGCTGGGGGTCGGGCGGGAGCGGCTGGTTTCCGACGACGGCCACCGAACGGGGGTCCGGCCGGTCGGCGTAGGCCGCGAGCAGGTTGACCATCAGGCTCGCCGCGCCGAGAGCAGCAGTCATAAGCCGAGAAAGTACCAGCACGCAGGACACACCCCACCGCGTAGCGGTCCCTAACCTCTACCACACGGGCGGGGTGGCCCGGACGCCGCTCATCCCATCGGTACCCTCGTCCACGTGCATGCCACCAGCACGGTTCAGGCCGCGGACTCACCCGTAGCGACGTCGGCACCCCCGACGTCGGACAGCAAGACGTTCGCGCGAGCCTTCGCCGACATCAAGGCCGGTTTCCGAGCCCGCGAGCTGTGGGGTCACCTCGGCTGGCAGGACATCAAGCAGCGCTACCGCCGGTCCGTGATCGGGCCCTTCTGGATCACGATCAGCCAGGCGGTCATCGCGCTCGGGCTCGGGCTGCTGTACTCACAGCTGTTCAAGGTGCCCGTCGAGGTGTTCCTGCCCTACATCTCCACCGGGTTCATCATCTGGGGCTTCATCAGCGGCTGCCTGTCCGAGGGCATGGAGACGTTCATCGCCAACGAGGGGATGATCAAGCAGCTCCCGGCGCCGTTGAGCGTGTACATGCTGCGGACCGTGTGGCGGCAGACGCTGCTGCTGGCGCACAACATGATCGTCTACGTCGTCGTGCTGGTGATCTTCTTCAACGCGCTCAGCAACCCGTACTCCGTGAGCAACGGCGCGTGCCAGGTGGGCGGCATCTGCCACCCGGGCCTCAGCTGGACCATCCTGCTGGCCATCCCCGGCTTCCTCCTCCTCGCGATCAACGCCGCCTGGGTGACGCTGCTGTTCGGCATCATCTCGACCCGCTTCCGCGACATCCCGCAGGTCATCAACTCGCTGATCCAGCTGCTGTTCTACGGCACCCCGATCGTCTGGCCGGTGGACCAGCTGCTGGCCGGCGGCCAGCGGTCGGAGATCTCGTGGATCCTGCCGATCGTCAAGGCGAACCCGCTGTACCACTTCATGCAGGTGGTGCGCGCGCCGCTGCTGGGCCAGGACTTCTCCGCGGAGAACTGGATCGTGGTCGGCTGCATCACCGTCGTCGGGTGGGCGCTCGCGCTCGTCGCGATGCGCAACTACCGTGCCCGCGTCTCCTATTGGGTGTGACACATGGTTTCCATTGACGTTCACAACGCGTACGTCGACTTCCCGATCTTCGACGCGAAGACGCGGTCGATGAAGAAGCGCGTCCTGGGCAAGGTCGGTGGCAAGATCGGCACCGAGTCCAAGGTGCCGATCATCGAGGCCCTGCACGACGTGACCCTGAACCTCCGCGAAGGCGACCGGGTCGGCCTGGTCGGGCACAACGGCGCCGGCAAGTCCACGCTGCTGCGGCTGCTCGCGGGCATCTACGAGCCGACCCGCGGCTCGTCGCGGATCCAGGGCAAGATCGCGCCGGTCTTCGACCTCGGCATCGGCATGGACCCGGAGATCTCCGGCGAAGAGAACATCATCATCCGCGGCCTCTTCCTCGGCATGACCGCCAAGGAGATGGAGAAGCGGGTCGACGACATCGCCGAGTTCACCGAGCTCGGCGACTACCTGCAGATGCCGCTGCGGACGTACTCCACCGGTATGCGGGTGCGGCTCGCGCTGGGCGTCGTCACCTCGATCGACCCGGAGATCCTGATCCTCGACGAGGGCATCGGCGCGGTCGACGCGGCGTTCCTCAACAAGGCGCGCGACCGGCTCAAGGACCTGGTGAAGCGCTCCGGCATCCTGGTGTTCGCCAGCCACTCGGACGAGTTCCTGTTCGAGCTGTGCGACTCGGCCATCTGGATGGACGAAGGTCATCTCAAGCAACAGGGTTCGCTGCGAGACGTCCTCACCTCGTACAAGGGGCGCGACCCCTTCGAGAACATGAGCCAGGAGACCTTGGCGCGCTTCGGCGTCGAGCCGGCGGCGACGACGAACGGCGGGGAATGATGACCAGCGAGACCCGGCAGCTGCCCGACGGCGCGGTCGTCGGCGTGGTCGTCACGCGGCACCGGCGGGAGCTGCTCGCGGACTCGCTGAAGATCATCGCGGCCCAGACCCGCCCGGTCGACCACCTCGTCGTGGTGGACAACGGCCCGGACGACTCCGCTCGCGAGGTCGTCGAGAACTACCCGCTGCCGCACACGTACCTGCCGTCGCACCGCAACCTCGGTGGCGCGGGCGGGTTCGCGCTGGGCATGCTGCACGCGCTGTCGCTGGGCGCGGACTGGGTCTGGCTGGCCGACGACGACGGCCGCCCGGCCGACGAGAACGTGCTGGCGATCCTGCTGGAAGAGGCGGACAAGCGGAACCTGGCGGAGATTTCGCCGGTGGTGTCCAACATCGACGCGCCGGACAAGCTGGCGTTCCCGCTGCGCCGCGGCCTGACGTGGAAGCGGTCGCAGTCCGAGCTGGGCGTGGACTTCCTGCCCGGCATCGCGTCCCTGATGAACGGCGCGCTGTTCCGAGCGTCCACTTTGGACGTCGTCGGCGTGCCGGACCTGCGCCTGTTCTTCCGCGGCGACGAGGTCGAGCTGCACCGCCGGCTGGTGCGGTCGGGCCTGTCGTTCGGCACGTCGCTGAAGACGAAGTACCTGCACCCGGACGGCTCCGACGAGTTCAAGCCGATGCTGGGCGGCAAGTTCCACGCGCAGGACCCGGAGAACGAGGTCAAGCGGTACTACACGTACCGCAACCGCGGATACCTGTTGTCCCAGCCGGGAATGCGCAAGATCGGCGCGCTGGAGATCGTCCGGTTCGGACTGTACTTCGTGGGCGTGAAGCGTGACCCGAAGGCGTTCCTGCAGTGGCTGAAGCTGGTGCGGCAGGGCCGGGCGGAGAAGTTCTACCGCTACTGAGGTTTCACCGAAAAGGGCCCCCGCTTCCCGGCGGGGGCCCTTTTCGTTCGTCCGTCTATTCGCCGATGACCGGCGGGGCGGTGCGCAGGTCGGTGCCGAAGACCTCGTCGGGGTCACCCTCGACCAGGTATGTCGGACGCGAGTGCTCGGTGTCCTCGTCACCCTCGCCCTTCTGGCCGCGGCCCATGCCGCCGCCACCCATGCCGCTGCCGCGACCGGCCGCGCCGCCCGCGCCGAGGCCGCCCATCCCGCGTCCCGCGGCCGCTTCGGCCGCACCGATGCCACCCGGCCGGGCCGCACCCGACGCCGAGCCCGCGCCGGTCGCGTTCGCACCGCCGGAGCCGCCGGGGCCGAAGCCACCGCCGGCCCCGCGGCCGCCACCGCCGCCGACCTTGGAGTTGTAGGCCTCGTCGCCCCCGAAGTTCATGCCGCCGCCCATGGGCATCGGGCTCATCGGGGGCATGCCGCCGAGGGACTGGTTCGGGTTCGATGTCGACCCACCACCCGGGATCGCACCCGGCGTGAAGCCGGAGGGCGTGGTGGTGCTGCCGGCCGGGAGCAGGCCCGCGCCGGTCGTCGAGCCGGGACCGGAGATGTGCGGCGTGATGTTCGGGCCGGGGACGTTGCCGGTGGTGAAGTTGTTGCTGCCCGTCGGGTTCCCCGTGCCGGAGCCCGGCATGTTCACGCTGGACGGGGTGTTGATGCCGCCCTTGTCGTCGCCACCGTTGGGGTCACCGCTGCCGCCACCGGTGCTGAAGCTGGGCGGCGGCGCGAAGGCGGGCTGCTTCGACGCGGCCTCGTAGAGGTTCTTGTCGTAGGTCGACATGACGCCGGCGGCCTGGTCGTGCGCCGCCTGGCTGTCCTTCTGCTTCTGGATGGACTTGTCGACGTTGTCCGGCAGGCTGAACGGGTTCGACGTCGCCCAGGACTTGAACTCGTCACCCCAGGAGAACGGGATGGGGGCCGGCATGGAGTTCTTCGCCGTGGAGGCGGCCTGACCCTGGTCGTAGATGGTCTCAGAGGCCAGCTTCGCGTTCTGCGAGTTGGCGTCCGACCACTTGCCGAGGCTGGTGAAGTACTGCTGCGCGTTCTCCGCCGCGCTGCCTTCCCAGGTGCCCTTCGAGGCGTTCACGGCGGTGTTCATCGACGTCGCGAACTTGTCGAAGACCTGGTGGACCTGGTGGTACGCGGTCGAAACGCTGGAGACCTGCTCGACGTCGAGGTTGCTTTCCAGGAACGCCTGGAGCTGCTTGTGGTCGGTGCCCTTGTAGTCGGCGTTCGACGCGTTCAGACCCTGGACGTACTCGACGTCACGGCCCTTGGTGGCGTCGGCGACGTTCTTGTCGCCCATCTCCTGGGACTGGTTCTTCGCGTTGGCCTGGGCGATCCACTGCTGGACCGGCCCGAACAACCAGCTACCGGGGTCGACGCCCTCTTCGGCCTTCTGCTGAAGGTAGGCATCCCGCTCGGCGGGCGCCATGTCCTGGACTTCCTGGGGCGTCTTGTCCGCGGTCTTCGGCGGCGGTCCCTGTCGCGTCGTCATCTGGGTCCCCTTACCCCTTGGGCAGCTTCGGCTCGACGGCCTTCTCGGCCACTTCCTCAGCGATCTGGCAAGCCTTCTCGACGGTTCGCACCGAGGTGACGTTCACGTCGACCCGGGCGTTGGCACCGACGCCGAGAGCCACGGTGCAGCCGAGTGGCGTCTGGCTCGACGCCTCCTTGGCCGGACGGCCGTTCACCTGGAGGTCTTTGACTCCGCCGCCGGTGTCAACGACCGAGTCGAGCGGGGCGTCGTCGCGGATCGCGACGTTGATGCCCATGCTTTCCTCGCTGGCCGTGCTGGTCTTGTTCAGGTAGCCGCAGACCCGCGCCTTGCCGAGCTTCTGCTCCTTGGCATCCCCGAACGTGCTGTACGAGCTGATGTCAGCCGCGGTCAGCAGGGTGCACGGTTCGAGCGAGGCCGTCGAGGCGCCGCCAGGGGCCGCCGAACTCGACTCGCCGGACGTCGGCGCGGGCGGCTCCGAGTTCGCGGGTGAGGCCGTTCCGTTCTGGCTGCTCGTGCAACCGGCCAGCAGGAAGGCACCCGCGGCGACGGGCAGGACAGCGCGTGCGAGGAGTTTCATCGTTCCCTAGGGCTTGGACTGAAGGCTGTCGAACGCGGAGTTCTCGGTCTCCTTGTAGAGGCCGGCGGCACGGGCGAGGGCCTCGTCGGCCTGCTCGGCCACCTGGCGGAGCTTGTCCAGCACGACGCTCGCGGACCCCTCGGCCTGGGCCGCGCCTTTCTGGTCGTGCGCTGCGATCGTGTGCCCGTAGGGGTGATTGCCCAGCTGGGGCGACTGGTTGAGCGTGTAGGTGGTCTGATCCAGGCCACGAAGGTCGGTGACCAGCTCGTTCAACGCGTCCCGGATCGGCTTGACGCCCTCCGGGGTGATCTTGAAGCCGCCGCCCTTGGCCGCGTCGACCAGCTTCTGGGTCTCCGCCGTGACGCCCTGGATGGCACCGAGGTTCATGACGTCCGCGAAGGAGCCGCCGCCCCCACCGTCAGCTATCAACATCGCTGTCCACCCCGAATCGCTTCGCCCGTGCGTGTGCACCCGGAAGTCTACTAGCCGGGCACCCTGCGCAACTGCCGTTCACCGATCTTCAGCTGTGACGCGGGGCCGCGACGAGCGGTTCCCTCAGAACTGGCCTTCGAGCTGTGCGTACAGCTGCTGGGCCAGGCGGGCGTTGTCGGCCGGGGCGTAGGTGATCCAGCGCTGGCCGTCCGCGGCCGCGCGCGACGACATCAGCCAGCGGCCGGACTCCGTGTCGAACCAGGCCAGGGGTGGGAACGTGCCGCCGCGGGTCTGGGCCGTGAACTGGCCCACGCGCTTCTTCGGCTCCTGGAACACCCGCTCGATCATGCGGACCTGCGGGCCGCCGGCGCCGCTGGTCGAGCGCGGGCCGCTCACGCCCGCGAACGGGTCGTACGCCTCGTCGCGGCGCTGGTGGCGGGGCTTCTCCGCCGGGCGGGCGATGGTGACCGACTGGCCGGGCGCCGCCGGGGTCAGCGGGAGGAGGTCGACGATCGCCGGGACGATGCCCGTCGGGCGGACCTCCTCGAAGACGATCAGGTTCTCGTCCTGGCGGGCGAGCACCGCGAACTGGCCGTCGGACGCGACGCGCGCGAAGAGGTGGCGATCGCCCAGCTCGGCGGCCGCGTTGATCACCACGCTGCCGCGGACGAACGTGGCCAGCGCCAGCTCGGCATCCGCGTCGAGCCGGCCGCGGCTCCACAGGTTGCGACCGGTCAGGTCGCGGACGACGGCGTCACGGATCATCGCGCGCTGCTCGACGGTGGTGCCGACGTGCGGGACCTCGAACGGCGTCGGCGCGCGGCCGAGCCCGAGCTGCTCCAGCAGGATGTCCACCGCTGCCAGTGACAGCGAGAACGAGTGCGGCATCGCTTCCATCCCCCCGCGGGTTCTTCCGGACTTGGGGAAAACGGTAGTCCATCCGCCCTCAGCGAACCCGCTTGCCCAGGCAAGATCGCCGCTGGTCCGATGGACGCATGGCCGACCCGAAACCCGCACTCGTGCTGCACCTCGCCACCGGCGGGGAGCCCCTGCTGTTCGCATTGACGACCGAAGGATCCGGCAAGCTGGCGGGCAGGCTCGCCCAGCTCGTGAAGTCCGGCGCGGTCGAGACGGTGACCACCAAGGACCACTCGGAGGTCGCGATCAACTTCGCCCACGTGGCCGCCGCGTACGTCGACGACCTGACCCGGAAGAGCACGGTGTTCGGCATGCACGGCTGACAGCGCTGATTCAAAACAGGCGAAGGCCGCCTCACGACGAGCGTGAGACGGCCCCCGACCACCGAAGACTCAGAGCTTGTACAGCCGCTTCCAGTTCTCACGCGACGTGAGCTCCGGCATGGCGCGCTTGTACTGCTCCTGCACCGCCGCGCCTTCCTTGCGCAGGCGCTGGACCACCTTGGCGCCGCGCTTGGCCAGGTCGAACATCTTGACCTTGTCGTACGAGCGGACGCGGACACCTTCCTGGTTCGCGTCCGTCACGACCGCCGTGTCGAACAGGGCGATGTGCCACCAGTTCGCCTCGTCGATCGGGACCGCGCCGAGGCCGAAGCGGCTGCGGCCGAGGACTCGGTCCAGCACGCGCTTGATCAGGACCAGGCGCTGCATGCTGGGCCGCGGGGCGCTGTTGATGATGCCGATGTCGTTCGACGCGATGCCCGGGACGTCGGTCGCCTTGTGGCGCTTGGTCTCCGGGTACTGGTCGCGGATGCGGCGGATCTCCTTCATCGCCTCGACACCGCCGTCACGCAGGATCTCCGGGCCCTCGAGAAAGTCCTCGACGGCCTTGATCAGCGTGGCCGACAGGCCGTACTGCATGCCCAGCAGGTAGCGCACCAGCTGCGCGAGCAGGACGCGCGACAGCAGGTTGAGGTTGAACGGCGAGTGCAGCGCCGCGGTGATGATCGAGTTGCGCAGGTTGAAGTACCGGTGCCACTCGTCCCAGTCCTTCATGTGGAAGTCCGCGTGCCACACGCCCGCACCCGGCAGCGTCACCGTCGGGAAGCCGTGCGCGCGGGCGCGGTAGGAGTACTCCGCGTCGTCCCACTGGAAGAAGAACGGCATCGGGTAGCCCGTGGCCTGGACGACCTCGTAGGGGATCAGGCAGCTCCACCAGCCGTTGTAGCCGGCGTCGAGGCGACGCTCCTGGCGGTTCGGCTTCAGGGTCTCCTCGTCGACGCCGAGCAGGTCGGCCGTCGTGAGGGAGTGCTCGACCGGCTGGCCGGGCTCGAGCGTGTTGAGCCGGGCGTACTCGGCGCCGACGTGCAGCTGGTTCGGGTGGAACAGGTTGAGCATCTGGCCGCCGACGATGATCGGGTTGGCGGCGCGGTTGGAGAACGCCGTCATCCGGATCACCAGGTCCGGCTCCAGCAGCACGTCGTCGTCCATGAACAGGACGTTCGCGTGCTCGGTCGCGGTGTGCCCGGCCACCTCGAAGAGGCCACGGGTGAAGCCGCCGGCGCCACCGAGGTTCGGCTGCTTGATGTAGTGCAGCTTGTCGGCGAGGTCCTTCGCGACCTGCTCGAACCCGTCACGGGACTCGACGAGGTCGGTGCCCTGGTCGGCGACGTAGATCGCGTCCAGGGTGTCCAGCGACGACACGTCCGCGGCCAGCGCCTGCAGGTTCTTCAGGCAGTCGTCGGCGCGGTTCATCGTGCAGATGGTCACCGCGGTCGGGCGGATCTTCTCCGGGGCCTCGACCGTCCAGCGGACCTGCTCGACCCGCAGCGTCTGGCCACCCTCGGTCTCGAGGTCCAGCCAGAGCGCGCCGCCGTCGTAGAACTTGTCCAGCTGCGCGGTCAGCGTCACCTTCGCCTGCTTGACGTCCGCGACCTGCTCGGCGGCGACCACGCGGGGCTCGCCCTCGACGTCCGACGCGCCCATCGACAGCAGGCCCGTGCCGGTGACGACGGCCTCGACCGAGACCTCGGATACCGTCGACCAGCGCTGCCAGTAGCTGGCCGGGAACCGGCCGAAGTACGTGTTGCCCGACACCTTGGAGGCGGGCTCGATGGTGATCACCGCACGTTCCCGCACGGCCGAGCCCCACTCGAGCTCGGCGTAGAGGTCCTTGCTCACGATCGGCGCGGGGCCGGCGTAGAGCCCGCGCTGCGCCGTCAGGCGACCCTGCGGAGTGTGCTCGGTGAACCGCGTCTCGGCGGCCGCGCCGGCTTCGGTGGTCGGCGCCGGGGTTGCTGTTTTACCGGGCATTGAGTTCCTCAGTTCTCCTCAGTCGACGGTTCGCGGAAGACGACCCACTTGAGCATCACGAAATTGATCACCGTGGCAGTCGCCTGCGACACGGCCCAGCACAGTGTGTGCTGCCACGCGGACTCCGGCAGCACCTGCAGCATGAGCTGGTTCACCCCGACCGCGACGAAGAACGTCACGGTGTACAGCAGGACGAACGAGCCGACCTGCGCCTTCCCGTCGCGCCGCCCACCCGAAAAGGTGAACTTGCGGTTCAGGAAGAACGCCGTGGTGGTGCCCACGATGAAACTGATAGCGCGGGCGACGTCGACCCACGGTGAAGTGGCCATCCCGGCCACCTGGGTCAGCAGCGTGTACGTGCCCAGGTCGACCAGGGCGCAGAAGCCACCGATCAGGGCGAAGCGGATGAGCTGCCCCACCAGTCCGATCGAGGACGGCTGAGCAGCTGCCATGTCGGCTTGCGGATCGGTCGCCACCACTGCATTACCTCGTTGCCTGAGTCATGGTCACCCGCGCGGGCGCTTGTGCCTTGATGCGCAAAGTGTAGAAGCGAGCACTTCAGGGTCACGTTCCGGGCGTCCTTCGGCGTGGCTACCCTGGTCGGGTGACCCGATCCCCCGAGATACAGCGTCGCACGCTCACGGGCTGGGCGCGGACCGCACCGACCACCGCCGACGTGCTGAGCACCGCGGACGTCGAGGTCATCGCCCGTGCGGTGGCCCAGGCCGGTGAGCGCGGTGTCATCGCCCGCGGCCTCGGCCGCTCCTACGGCGACCCGGCGCAGAACGCCGGCGGCCTCGTCGTCGACATGACCGCGCTGAACCGGATCCACTCGATCGACCCGGACAGCGCGCTCGTCGAGCTCGACGCCGGCGTGAGCCTCGACCAGCTGATGCGCGAGGCGCTGCCGTACGGCCTGTGGGTCCCGGTGCTGCCCGGCACGCGCCAGGTGACCATCGGCGGCGCGATCGCCAACGACATCCACGGCAAGAACCACCACAGCGCGGGCAGCTTCGGCAACCACGTCGTGTCGATGGACCTCATCACCGCGGACGGCAAGATCCGCACGCTGACGCCGTCGGGCCCGGACGCCGAGCTGTTCTGGGCGACCGTCGCCGGCATCGGCCTGACCGGGATCATCACCCGGGCCACGATCCGGATGACCAAGACCGAGACGGCGTACTTCCTCGCCGACAACGAGCGCACGAACAACCTCGACGAGACGCTCGAGCTGGTCAGCAACGGCTCCGACGACAACTACACGTACTCGTCGGCGTGGTTCGACACGATCTCCACCGGCTCGAAGCTGGGCCGCGCCGCCTTCGGCCGCGGCTCGCTCGCCAAGCTGGACGAGCTGCCCCCGAAGCTGCGCGCGGACCCGCTGAAGTTCGACGCCCCGCAGCTCGCGACGCTGCCGGACGTCTTCCCGAACGGCCTGGCGAACAAGCTGACCTTCGGCACGATCGGTGAGCTCTACTACCGCAAGACGCCGAAGGACGCCCGTGGCGTCGTCCAGAACCTGACCGCCTTCTACCACCCGCTGGACATGTTCGGCGAGTGGAACCGGGCGTACGGCTCGAAGGGCTTCCTGCAGTACCAGTTCTCGACGCCGCTCAACGCGCACGAGCCCCTGCGGAAGATCGTCAAGAAAATCGCCGAGTCGGGCCACGTGTCCTTCCTCAACGTCTTCAAGCGGATGGGTGAGGGCAACGCGGCGCCGCTGTCGTTCCCGCACCCCGGCTGGATGGTCTGCGTCGACTTCCCGATCAAGGCAGGCTTGGGCCGGTTCTGCCAGGAGCTCGACGACGACGTCCTCGAGCTGGGCGGGCGGCTGTACACCGCGAAGGACTCGCGCACCTCGCCCGAGACGTTCGCGAAGATGTACCCGCGCCTCGAAGAGTGGCGCAAGGTGCGCGCCGCCGTTGACCCCGAAGGCGTTTTCGCCTCTGACATGAGCCGGAGGCTCGAGCTGTGATCGACGCTGTTGGCAACCCCCAGTCCCTGCTGCTGCTCGGCGGCACGTCCGACATCGCGCTGGCGATCGCCGAGAAGTACCTGGCCGAGAAGCCGCTGCGGGTCGTGCTCGCGGCCCGGCCGTCGCCTCGGCTCGACGCCGCCGCGCAGCGCCTCAAGGACAAGGGCGCCGAGGTCGCGACCGTCGACTTCGACGCGAAGGACCTGGCGTCGCACCCCGGCGTGCTGGACAAGGCGTTCGAGGGCGGCGACGTCGACGTCGCGGTCGTGGCGTTCGGCCTGCTCGGCGACCCCGAGGAGCTGTGGCAGGACCACGCGAAGGCGGTCGAGGCGGCGACGGTGAACTACACCGCCGCGGTGTCCGTCGGCGTCGCGCTGTCGGAGAAGCTCAAGGCCCAGGGCCACGGCACGGTGATCGCGCTGTCGTCGGTGGCCGGCGAGCGCGTCCGGCGGTCCAACTTCGTCTACGGCTCGACCAAGGCCGGTTTCGACGGCTTCTACCTGGGCCTCGGCGAGGCCCTCAAGCCGCACGGCGTGAAGGTGACGGTTGTCCGCTCGGGCCAGGTCCGGACGAAGATGACCGACGGCCTCAAGGACGCTCCGCTGACCCAGAACGCCGACCAGGTCGCCGAGCAGGCCGTGGCGGCCGCCCGCGCGGGCAAGGACCTGATCTGGGCGCCGGCGCCGTTCCGCCTGGTGATGTCGGTGCTGCGGCACGTCCCGCGGCCGATCTTCCGCAAGCTCCCGGTCTGAGGTATCCACCCGGGGGTTGACCCGGAGTTCCATCCGAGGCCGATCCGCACGCCGATGTGATCGTCCGACGGTCGAAACAGACTGTCACCATGACGACCACGAACAGCAAACGCGCCGGGTTCACGATGCTCCTGCGCGACGTCGCGCTCCCGATGGCCCTGTACTACGTCCTGCGCTCCTTCGGCGTCGACGCGTTGTGGGCGCTGCTGGTCGGCGCTGTGCCGCCGGTGCTGCGAACCGGGTACGTCCTGGCCCGGCACCGGCGGATCGACCCGGTCAGCGCGTTCGTGCTGACCGTCCTGCTGATCAACTGCGCGGTGGCGGTGTTCTCCGGCGACGCCCGGCTGCTGCTCGTCCGCAGCGCCTGGATCACGCTGCCGCTCGGCGTGGTGCTGCTGGGGAGCCTGCTCGTCGGACGTCGCCCGCTCCTGTTCCGGGCGGCCTGCACCTTCCAGCCCGCCCGCGCCGCCGAGCTGGAACAGCTGTGGGGCCTGTCCGCGGCCTTCCGGCAGCGGTGGCGTTCGGTGACGCTCTGGTGGGGCGCCGGCTGCGTCGTGCTCGCCGGGGCCGTCGTGACGATGGCCTTCACGCTGCCGGTCGACGTCGTCCCGTTCCTCGAGACCGCGCTGACCGTCGTGACCGTGGTGGCCGGGGTGAAGGTCACGCGGCAGCGGATGGGCATCCACCGGACGGTTGATGCGTGAGAGCCGGTTCGACGATGGTCCGGACGGCGCCGGTCGCGAATGCTCGAAGGCATGCTCGGCACACTGCTTTGCGACATCATCGCCCCGGTCGGCGGCTACTACGCGCTGCGGGCGTTCGACGTCGCGCCGGTCTGGGCGCTGACGCTGAGCGGCCTGCCCCCGGCGCTGCGGGTGCTGTACCTGGCGGCGCGGTACCGGCGGCTCGACGGCATGGGCGTGTTCGTGCTGGCCATCGTGGCGCTCGGGTTCCTGACGTCCGTGCTGACCGGCGACGCGCGGCTGCAACTGGTCCGCGGCGCGTGGTTCAGCGTGCTGATCGGGGTGTGGATGCTGGCGAGCCTGCGCGTCGGCCACCGCCCGACGACCTACCAGGCGACGCTGGCGCTGCTGCCGGGCCGGGCTTCGACGCTGGAGGCCCGCTGGGCGGACACGCCGTCGTTCCGGCGGGTCTGGTGGGTACTGACGGTCGTGTGGGGCGTCGGCGGGCTCGTGCACAGCGCGGGGAGCATCGCGATGGCGTACACGCTGCCGGTGGACGTGGTGCCGGGGCTCGACACGGCGTTGTCGATCGGGAGCTTCGTGGTGCTGCAGGTGGTCACGCAGGTGCTGCTGGCACGCGAGGGGACGATGAACCGGATGTTCCGCGGCCGGGATCAGCTGCCCGCCGCGTGAGCCGGCACCAGGTACAGGTTCTGGACGCCCACCCACGGTGAGTCGATCCGCCAGCTGGCCAGCGCCGCCGGGGGCGGGGCCTGCCGGGTCGTCGCCAGGACCAGGTCCGGGCTGATCGGGGCCACGCTGTGGTCGAAGTTGTGGAAGTTGGCCTCCAGCAGCGCGCGCCCGAGGTCGCCGCTGCGGCGCTTCGTCTCGGTGATCGCCGGGTCGACCGCGCCGCGGTCGGAGAACTCGTCGACCAGCTCGCAGTCGCACGCGTACGCCAGCGCGCCGATCTCGCCCGCCGTCTCCACGGTTCGGCCGTGGACGATCGAGGCCAGCTCCTGGCCGATCTCGCGGTACTCCGTCGTCGAGGCGTGGTTGCTGGTGATCGGCGCGAACTGGCGCGGCAGGCCCGGCAGCGCGTAGACCACGAGACTCACCACGAGGACGCCGCCGACCAGCGTCCAGGTTCCGCGGCGGACGCGTTCCGGCACCGCGCACGCGCACGCCGCCAGGAAGATCGTCGCGCCGATGATGCTCGGCCCGTAGTACCAGTGGTACGGCGGCACGCCGAGTCGGCTGTACGCCAGGTAGTGCAGCGCGCCGGCGACGGCCAGCGCCGCGAACGGCGTCAGGCGGCGGGCGGTCTCGGAGCCGCGGCGGAACTGGACGAGCCAGACCACGCCCACCAGGGCGGCGAGCGGCAGGGCCAGGAACGACAGCGCGGCCTCGGCCGGGAAGTTCCGCCAGTACAGGAGCGGGCCGTTCGTGAAGTTGAACGGCCCCCACGACTGCTGGCTGATCTTGATGACGAGCGTGTCCGGCACGGCCGAGCCGAGGACGATCCAGCTGAACCCGAACCACGGCAGCGTCACCGCGAGAGCGGCGAACGCCGTGCGCCAGATCCCGGTCCAGAACTCGCGCCGGGCCGCGAACAGCACCACCGCGAACAGCAGCAGGTCGATCCGGACGAGCGCGAGCAGCCCGATCACGACGCCGAGGCGGCCCGCCTTGCGCTCGCCCGCGTAGACGAGCGTCCAGACGACGCCGGTGGCCCCGAGCGCGACCTCCAGCCCGACCGACGACAGCAGCAGCGGGTTGACCAGCAGCAACGCGAACGTCACCGGCGCGAACGCCGCCGGCAGGCCGGTGCGCTCGCCCAGCCGGCGCAGGCCGAGGACGAGCAGCACCTGCGCGGCCACGAACACGATCCCGGCGGCCAGCACGGCGTCGCGGACGAAGAACGTGACCGCGGCGAGTGCCAGGACGTTCAGCGGAGACGTCGCGGTGTTCGCCGTCCCCTGTTCGATCAGGCCCCAGTGGGCGTGGAAGGCGAGGTTCTTCGCGTAGGACAGCGTGATGTACGTGTCATCGATGAGATGGCTGCTGACCAGGGCGAACATCAGCGCGGAAGCCGCCGCGGCCCCCGCCGGCAAGGCCCACGAGCGGGCAAGGGGAACGGCCGCCCACAGCGCAGGGGCGGCCTTGGGGAGTTCTGCGGAGGCGCTTCGCATCCCGGACACCGTACCTCGCCCGTGATGCTTCCGTGATCTGAGCGAGGTGCGGGTGGCTCAGACCACAGCGGTCAGATGCCGTTGCCGGAGCCGGAATTGCCCGAGTTGCCGGAGTTGCCGCCGCCGCGGTTGGGGAAGCCACGGCCGTCCGGGCCCTGGTTGGGGCCGTTGTACTGGCGGTGGATGCCGGGACGGTCGCCTCGAGGGCCGCCGCCGTGGGACGTCGCAGCGGCGATCCCGCCGACGATGCCGCCGCCGACCAGCAGGCCCAGGACGCCGACCGCGACGAGCTGCGTGGCGCGGTGGCCGACGAACCGCCGGAAGCCGCCGGGCTGCCGTGGGGCCGTTTGGGGCGGGCCCCAGGCGCCGTAGGCCTGGCCGGGGCCGGGCTGGGAGAGCTGCGGGGTGTGCACGGCGGCGGGCGGGGGCTGCTGGCCGTGCGCGGCGGTCTGGTCGGCTCCCTGGGCGGCGTTCGGCAGGGCCGTGGTGCCGGCGGGCGGCGGCTGCTGGCCGTGGACGGCGGTCTGGTCGGCCGCCTGGGCGGCGTTCGGCAGGGCCGTGGTGCCGGCGGCGTCGGTGGCCGCGGGCTGAGCGGGCGCGGCCGACTCACCCTGCGCGGCGGGCTGGGCCGGGGTGGCCGCCTCACCTTGTGCGGCGGGCGTCACCGGCTGCTGCGTGGTGGGATGGTCGGCCGCGGCGTGGGCCGTGGGCTGCTCGACGGTCGGGTGGTCGGCCCCCTCCGGGGCCTTCTCCTCGCGCGGCTGGTCGTTCATCGTGGCTCCCGTGGTCACGGGGACGGGCGCAGTGCCCGCCCCCACCACCTCAGGGTGCGCCGGTCAGCTGTGCGTCACCTGAAACGAACCTGTCGATCCGCCATGAGAAGTCACAGGTAGAACGAGAGGAACAGCGTGACGACCCAGGTCGCGCCGAGCACCTGCAGGATGCGGTCCTTGAGCGCGATCTCCTCGGGCTCGCCCGCGATGCCGCCGTCGACGTCCACCGCGTAGCGCAGCACCGCCACCACGAACGGGACCATCGAGATGAGCGCCCACACCGAGTTGTGCTCGGTCTGGCGGATCTCGAACGCCCACAGGCAGTACGACATGATCAGGATCGCCGCCGACGTCGCCCAGACGAACCGCAGGTAGCTGGCCGAATACTTCTTCAGCGACGAGCGGATCTTCGCGCCGGTGCGCTCGAACAGCATGATCTCCGCGTAGCGCTTGCCGGCGACCATGAACAGCGAACCGAACGCCGTGACCAGCAGGAACCACTGCGAAAGCGCGATCCCGCCCGCGACACCGCCGGCGATCGAGCGCATCAGGAAGCCCGAGCCGACGATGGCCAGGTCGACCACCGGCTGGTGCTTCAGGCCGAAGCAGTAGCCGAGCTGGACGGCTTCGTAGACGCCCAGCACCACGGCGAGCTGCCAGCTCGCCGCGAACGACACGCCGAGGCCGGCCAGGAAGAACACGACCGCGGCCCCGTACGCGACGGGGACCGGCACGAGACCGGCCGCGATCGGCCGGTTCCGCTTGGTCGGGTGGGCCCGGTCGGCCTCGACGTCGATGGCGTCGTTGATGAGGTAGACCGAGCTCGCCACCAGCGAAAACGCCACGAAGGCGACGATCGCGTCGAGCAGGAGGCCCGTGCGGTCGGTCGACTTCGAGAAGGCGAAGAACGGGGCCGCGAAGACCAGGACGTTCTTCACCCACTGGCGGGGCCGCGCCGTCTTGATGATGCCGCCGACCAGGCCGAACGGCCCCGGTGCGGCAGTCGCCGGCGAAACCTCGGCCTGCTCCGCGGTCACCGGGGTCTCCGGTGCTTCGGGAGTCACGGCCGCTTCGTCGCTGTCGCGCTGCTCGGTCGTCTCGCTCATGGGTTCTTCTTCAGCTTCCGTCGTATCAGACCACCGACGAGCCCCCCGAGGGCCGCACCGGCCAGAACGTCTGTCGGATAGTGAACGCCGAGCACGAGCCGCGAGGCGAGCATCGGCGGTACCAGGGCGGGCACCAGGTTACGCCCGGTCAGTCCTGAGTAGAGCACCGCCGCCGCCGTGGTGGACGTCGCGTGCGAGGACGGGAAGCTCAGCTTGCTCGGCGTGCCGACGAGCACCTCGACGCTCGGGTGGTCCGGCCGCGGCCGCCTGACCACGCGTTTCACCGCGATCGAGGCCGCGTGCGCGCCGACGACGCCTGCCGACGCGATCAGCCAGTCCTTGCGGCGCTTCTTGTCGACCGCGGCGCCGATCAGGCCGAGGCTGAACCAGCCGATGGCGTGCTCCCCGAAGTGCGACATGCCGCGCGCGGCTTTCACCGAAACGTCACTCTTCAGAAAGCCCTGCGCCTTGGCCAGGACCGCCACCTCACCGGTGGGCTGCCCCTTCTCAAGCATCGAGGGACCCGTCGAGCGGCGCGCCGTCGGTCAGGTGCGGGGCGATCTTGTTGTCGAACGCCGACAGCGCCGACCCGATGGCCATGTGCATGTCGAGGTACTTGTAGGTGCCGAGACGGCCGCCGAACAGCACGTTCTTCTCGCGCGCCTCGGTCTTGGCCAGCTCGCGGTAGGCCTCGAGCTTCTCGCGGTTCTCCGGCGTGTTGATCGGGTAGTACGGCTCGTCTTCCTCGGTCGCGAAGCGGGAGAACTCGCGGAAGATGACCGTCTTGTCCTTCGGGTAGTCCCGCTCCGGGTGGAAGTGGCGGAACTCGATGATGCGGGTGTAGGGCACTTCCTGGTCGTTGTAGTTGACGACCGAGGTGCCCTGGAAGTCGCCGGTCTCGGCGACCTCGGACTCGAAGTCGACGGTGCGCCAGGTGAACCGGCCCGCCGAGTAGCCGAAGTAGCGGTCCAGCGGCCCGGTGTAGACGGTCGGGGTGCCCGCCGGGATGTGCTCGCGGACGTCGAAGTAGTCGACGTTCAGCCGGATCTCGATGTTCTCGTGCTCGGCCATCTTCTCGAGCCACGCGGTGTACCCGTTGACGGGCAGGCCCTCGTAGGTGTCGTTGAAGTACCGGTTGTCGAAGTTGTAGCGGACCGGCAGGCGCGTGATGATGTTCTCGCCCAGGTTCTTGGGGTCGTTCTCCCACTGCTTCGCGGTGTACCCGCGGATGAACGCCTCGTAGAGGGGACGGCCGACCAGCGAGATGGCCTTCTCCTCGAGGTTCTGCGCGGCGGAGGTCTCGAACTCGGACGACTGCTTGGCGATCAGCTCGCGGGCCTCGTCCGGGGTGTGGGACTTGCCGAAGAACTGGTTGATCAGGCCCAGGTTCATCGGGAACGAGTAGACCTGGTCCTTCACCCGCGCGAAGACGCGGTGCTGGTAGTTCGTGAACTCGGTGAAGCGGTTCACGTACTCCCAGACGCGCTTGTTCGAGGTGTGGAACAGGTGCGCGCCGTACTTGTGCACCTCGATCCCGGTCTCGGGCTCGGCCTCCGAGTAGGCGTTGCCACCGAGGTGGCTGCGCCGCTCGAGGATGAGGACCTTCTTGCCCAGCTCGGTCGCGGCCCGTTCGGCGACGGTCAGACCGAAGAATCCGGACCCGACGACGACGAGGTCGTAACCTGCGAAATCGTCTTCAGTAATCTGTGCGGGGTTCGTGTGCGCGCTCACGGGCGTCGAGGGTACGCAGTCCGGTAACCCGGGCCGCACCCGACTATCACATTTCGGCCTACGACACACCTGGAAAGCAGTGCCTGCACCCGAGGACTTCTGGAGCTACTTCACCGCCGTGGCCACCTACCTGGCCGTCTTGGCGGTGCCCGGCGGCGTCGTCGGATGGGCCGCCGGGGTCCGCGGCTGGGCGCTGGCCGGGCTCGCGCCGCTGCTCAGCTACGCCATCACCGGCCTGGCCGGCCCGTGGCTGGCGATCGCGCACGTGCCGTACGGCCCGCTGAGCGTCGCCGCCTGCACCCTGCTGCTCGCCGCCGCGCTCTACGGTCTTCGCCGGTTCTCGATCGCGCGGGGCTGGATGACGCCGGGCGCCGAGGAGCCGCCGCGGCCGTGGACCCGGCGAGCCAACCTGGCGGTGGGTGCCTGCGTGGCGATCGCCACGGCCGTGTCGATCGCCGTGGTGGTCACCGGGCGCGGCGGGACGACCGCGGTGTTCCAGCGCTGGGACACCGTCTTCCACGCGAACGGCATCCGCTACATCGCCGAGACCGGCGACGGCTCCCTGACCGGCATGGGCACCATCAACTGGTACCCGGACGGGTCCTTCTACCCGAACGCGTACCACCTGGTCGGCGCCCTGGTCTACCAGCTGTCGGGGACGTCGGTCCCGGTCACGCTCAACGCCGTCACGATGCCGATCGCCGGGCTGTTCGCGCTGGCCATGGTCGCGCTGGTGCGCCAGCTCGGCGGCCGCGCGGTGTTCGCCGGCAGCGCGGCGCTGGTCGCGGGCGGCGCGACGACCGGGGCGTACGAGTCGGTGTCGAGCGGCCTGCTGCCGTTCGCGCTGGGCATCGTGCTGACGCCGCTGGCGGTGGTCGCGCTGCAGCGGTTCGTCGTGCGGCCGGGCGTCGACACGGGCGCGGTGCTGGCGCTGAGCGCCACCGGCCTGCTCGCCGCGCACTCGAGCGCGTTGTTCGGGGCGCTCCTGTTCGCGTTCCCGCTGGTCGTGCAGCGCTGGTACCGCGCGCTGCGCGGCAAGCGCCTCGACGGCGTGCCCGAGGGCCGCGCGGCCTGGCGGGTGGTCGGTGGCGACGCCCTGCGCATGGTCCCGGTGATGGTGGCGGCGGGCGTGCTGGCCGCGCCGATGATCCTCGGCGCGCTCACCTTCACGTCCGGGTCGTACCCGTACCACCCGTGGGGCTCGCACATGGCCGTGTGGAAGGCACTGGCGATGCTGGCGACGTTCAAGCAGGTGCTGCCGGTGCCGCAGATCTGGCTCACGGTGTTCCTGGTCATCGGGCTGGTCACGCTGTCGCGGCTGCGGCGGATGCGCTGGGTGGTGCTCTCGGCGATCGCGCTGTCCGCGCTGTTCGTCGTCGTCGCGTGCTTCGGCGGCGAAGACTGGGTGATCGCCCTGTCGCGGCCCTGGTGGAACGACCGGTTCCGGCTGATGGCACTGGCGGCGATCCCGATGTGCCTGCTCGCCGCGCACGGGATGAGCGAGACCCAGCAGTGGCTGGCGAAGGTCGCGAGCGGACGCGCCTGGGTGCGGGCGCGGCCGTGGCTGACCGGCCGGGTCGGGCTGGCGACGGCGGTGCTGCTGGTCGTCGCGATGGGCGTGCTGACCGGCGGGTTCTACCGCGCGGCCAACGCCAAGACGGTGTCGCTGCTGTACTACAACGGCCTGCCCGGCGAGACGGTCCCGCCGGTCAGCCAGGACGAGATCGACGCGATGGAGTACCTCGGCACGCTGGGGATCCCGGCCGACCAGAAGGTGCTCAACGACCGCATGGACGGCACGGCGTGGATGTACGCGCTCACCGGCGTGCACCCGGTGGCCGGCCACTACGACGCGGGCATCGCTCCCCCGGACGCGCTCTACCTGGCCCTGCACTTCGGCGACTACGACAGCGACCCGGAGGTCCGCGCGGCCACCCGGCGGCTGAACATCCACTACGTGCTGGTGGGCAGCGGCACGATCCGCCGCGACACCCCGATCGCGCCCGGCCTGCGGCACCTGGACGGGCACGACTTCGTCAAGCAGGTCTACCGGAACCCGGGTGCCGTGATCTACCGGATCGTGAAGTAGCCCCGGCAGGACAAAACCCTCGTGGCCGCGGCGCCCCGTGCCGCGGCCACGAGGGCCCTCCGTCCCCCAACCACCCCCGGGGTGATCTCTGACGTCTGCATGCAAGGACGCCCGAGGGACGGCAATCGGTTTCCCGGCTACCCGGATGTCACCCGTTCGGACTAGCGTGGAGCTCCGGCAGGACGTCGCTCGCGACCTGTTCCAGCACGGCTTCGCGGCCTTCGTACGGCGACGACGACCGCGGCCAGTGCGCGATGATGTCGGTGAAGCCCAGCTCGCCCGCGCGGCCGGCGGCGTCGCGGAACGCCTCGACGCTGCTCAGTGAGAAGACCGGCGAGGCGTCCAGGCTCAGGTGGCGCTGGATGCCCGCCCGCTCGCGGCCCACCGCCTCCAGCCGCTGGTCGAAGACCTCCGTGAGCTGCTTGATACCGCCCCACCACTCGTCCTCGGTCGCGCCGCCCCGGCCCGTCGTGACCCAGCCCGCGCCGAAGCGCGCCGCCAGTGTCATCGTGCGGGGGCCGTTGGCCGCGACCACGAACGGCAGCCGGGGACGCTGGACCGTGCCCGGCAGGTTGCGGGCCTCGCGGGCTCGGTAGTACTCGCCGTCGAAGTCGAACTTGTCCGTCATGAGCAGCCCGTCGAGCGCCTCGACGAACTCGGTGAACCGGTCGGCGCGCTGCTTCGCCGTCAGCTCCGGGGCGTCCAGGACCTTGCTGTCGTAGTGGAGGTGGTCGACGCCCGCGCCGACGCCCAGGACGAACCGGCCGTCCGAGATGTCGTCGAGGGTCGTCAGGTCCCGCATGAACGGCACCGGGTGCCGCGCGACCGGGGACGCCACGAACGTGCCCAGCCGGATGCGGGACGTCACCATCGCCGCCGCCGTCAGGGTCGGGACCGCGGAGAACCACGGGCCGTCGACGAGGTTCCGCCAGCCCAGGTGGTCGTACGTCCAAGCGTGGTCGAAGCCGTATTCCTCGGCCGCGCGCCACTTCGGCTCGGCGGCCCACCAACGATCTTCAGGGAGAATCACGATGCCTACTCGCACACTGCCGGACCGTAGCGGTAACCACCGACAATCGCTCGGACGGGGACGAGGCCACCCGAACGTGTCAGGGACAATGGTCGGGTGGAGAGACCTCAGTTGATCGCGTCCGACGTCGACGGCACCCTGCTCGGCCCCTCCGAATCCCTCAGCGCCCGCACCATCGCGACCGTCCGCCGGGCGATCGAGGCGGGCGTGCCGTTCGTGCTGGCCAGCGGCCGCCCGCCGCGCTGGATCGCGCCCGTGGCCAGGCCGCTCGAGCTGACCGGGTACGCGGTGTGCGCGAACGGCGCCGTCCTGTACGACTGCGGCCGCGAGGAGGTCGTCGCGGTGCACGGCCTGCTGCGGCCCGAGCTGCTCAACGACATCGCGCACGCGCTCGACAAGGCCCTGCCCGGCTGCCGGCTGGCCGCCGAACGCGCCAGCACCGGCGTCGACCACGAGATGCGCAGCTTCGTGATCGAGCCGAAGTACCACAACCCGTGGGGCGACGGCGAGGGCCGCACCGCCCCGCGCGCCGAGGTGCTCGGGCACCCGGCGATCAAGCTGCTGGTCAGCCACCGCGGGATGTCGTCGGAGGAGATGGCCGAAGCGGTGAACGCGCTGTTCGAGCGCGAGGTCGACGTCACCTACTCGTCGTCGGGTGGCCTGGTGGAGCTGTCCGCGCACGGGATCACCAAGGCGACCGGCCTGGCCGACGTCGCCGAGCGGCTGGGCGTCGGACGCGAGCAGGTCATCGCGTTCGGCGACATGCCCAACGACGTCGAGATGCTGCGCTGGGCCGGCCACGGGGTCGCGATGGAGAACGGGCACCGGGCGGTGCTCGCGGTGGCCGACGAGGTCACCGGGCCGGCCGGTGACGACGGCGTCGCGCAGGTTCTGGAGCGCTGGTTCTAGCGGTTGTCGAGCTCGGCCGCTTCGGCCGGGGTCGGTGCCGTCCCGCCCAGGTGCGCGGGCAGCCACCAGTGTTCTTCGTCGGACGAAGGCTGGTCCGGGTAGTCGGCCTGGGCCCGGTCGAGCAGCGCGCTCATCCGGGTGCGCAGCTCCTTCGTCACGACGTCCCAGTCGTCGCCCTTGGCCGGGTGCATCGGCTCGCCGATGAGGATCGAGATCGGCACGTGCCGGCGCGTCAGGTCCTTCGGCCGGCCCTTCGTCCAGAGCCGCTGCGTGCCCCACAGCGCCATCGGCACGACCGGGACGTTCGCCGCCGCGGCCATCCGGACGGCGCCCGACTTGATCTCCTTGACGGTGAACGACCGGCTGATGGTGGCTTCGGGGAAGACGCCGACGACCTCACCGGCCTGCAGCTTCCCGAGCGCTTCGCGGTAGGAGGCCAGGCCGGCGGACCGGTCGACGGAGATGTGGTGCATCCCGCGCATCAGCGGCCCGGCGATCTTGTTGTCGAAGATCTCCTTCTTCGCCATGAACCGCGTCAGCCGCTTGGCCGGGCGCGCGCCGAGGCCGCAGAAGATGAAGTCGAGGTAGCTCACGTGGTTGCACGCGATGACCGCACCGCCGTGGCGCGGGATGTGCTCCGCGCCGTCGATCGTGATGCGGTTGTCCAATACCCGGAACATCGTCCGGGCCGCCGCGATCACGGGCGGGTACACGAGGTCGGCCATCGCGCCAGGTTACGGGACCGTAGGTTCTTGACGTCGGTTCAAGCGGGGAAGAACACAAACCGGGCGAACCTCACACGGCTTGCACGTCCCGCCGCCGGACGGGGATCGCCAGGACGACCGCGAGCAGGATCGTGAACAGCGCGACCGACTGGTGTTTGACGCCTTCGATGCCGTCGCCGAGGGCCGCGGCGCCGAACTGCGTCACCGAGACGGCGAACAGGAACGCCAGCACGACGCCCAGCGCGCCGCGACGCCACATCCAGGCTCTGACCAGCACGAACAGCCAGATCGGCACCAGCGCGAACAGGCCGAGCGGACTGATCAGGCCGGTCAGCCACGACACCACCGGCACCCGGTACTCCTGCGCGTGCGGCGCGAAGCCCGCGTCCTGGTCGAAGCTGCCGAGGTAGTCCGGGCGGGCGGTGAGCTGGTCGGTCGCGGCCCGGTTCAGCACCTCCAGGGTGCGACTCGGGTGGCTCGCGAAGTACGCGATGACCTTCCCGCGCGTCAGCTGGTCGCGGTACCGCGGGTAGAGCGGGTCCATGGTCACCGGGTGCGGGTGCCACCAGCCGTTGCCCGCGTACTGCGCGAACGACGGCGGCAGCCCGAGGTCGGCCAGGTCGGCCTGGGTGTCGTGCTTGCCGTCGACGATGTTCAGGAAGACCGAGTTGACCACGTTGATCTCGCGCGAGTCGTCGCCGGGGAACTCGCTGTACGTGCCGTCAGGCGCCAGGGCGGGCTCGACACTCTGCTGTGCGAAGAACGTCACCGCGCCGACAGCGCCGACGACCAGGACCGCCGCCGCCCACCGCTTCGGCCCGCGCAGCGTGCCCGGCCGGACGAGCAGGACCGCGAGCGCGAGGATCGGCAGGATCGTCAGCGTCTGGACCTTGGCGTTGACCGCCAGCACGCCGCCGGCGAGCGTCACCGCCATGCCCACGTAGCTCCACCGGCCCTCGCGCGCGGTCAGCAGCAGGCCGCCGGCGATCAGCAGCAGGCCGAGGAATGCCGCGCCTTCGCCGAGCACCGCGGCGAAGTACCCGAAGAACGCCGAGTCGGCGACGACCAGCAGCAACCCGCCCGCCACGGCGAGGCGGGCGCGCCGCGAATACGGCAGGCCGAGCACGATCGCGGCGATCGCCGCCGCGGCGATGACGCTGCTCAGCAGGCCCAGCACGACCAGGCTGAGCGTCCCGGGCAGGCCGATCAGGCGGCCGATCCCGACGGCCAGCTCCGCGAGCCAGCTCTGCGTGAGCAGGTAGGTCGGCCGGCACTGCGGCACCCCGGACGCCGGGGTGTACGCGAGGTGGACGAACGCCTCCGGCAGGCCCTTCCAGGTGATCCCGGCGCCGCACAGCACGCGGCCGCCGTCGCCGTTGTTGGACATCGCGACCGGGCGCGGCACCAGGAACCGCAGCACGAACAGCGCGAACGACGTCCCGAAGACCCCGATCCCCAGCTTCGCTTCGGCGCCCAGCCGGCGCGTCGGGACCTCGAGCTTCACGAAGGACAGGGTACGTAGCGGAAGTCCGGGCCCTTGTCGAGGTCCGTGACCACCGACTTCGCCTGCTCCACGCGCGGGTACACCGAGACCCAGTAGGGCGTGCCGACGCGGCGGAACGTGGCGACCTCGTACTTGCCCGCGTAGACCGGGTCGATCGCGCAGTGCTGGCGGTCGGCGTAACCGCCGTCGGCGGGCACCGCGACGGTCGGGCGGCGGCCGTTGACGACGTAGTCGTAGTCGGTCGCGACACCGCCGTCGTGGCGCCCCTCGCGGGCGATGTGGTCGTCGGTGCGGCCGTAGACGTCGACGATGAGCAGCTGGCCGCTGCGGGCCGCGAGCGCGCCGGGCGCGGTGGCGCTGACGACCGACCCCGCCGGCAGGTAGCGGCCCAGCCAGCCGCCGATCTCGCTCAGCTCGGTGCCGTGCGCGCGCCAGTCGCGCACGCGGTCGAGCATCTCGGGGCTGAACACCGAGACGAGGACCGCGATGCCGGCGAGCCCGCAGGCGGTCACCGGGACGAGCCGCGTCGCGGCGGGCCACGCCCTCGGCCGCGGCGACGGCTTCGCCTCGACGTCCACGGTGAGCACGCCGTACGCGCTGACGGCGGCCACGGCGATCAGCGGCGGAACCGGGGCCAGCAGCCGCCACGACGGCCCGGGGTCGCCACCGATCAGCACCGCGGCGGCGGCGACCGTGACGGCGATCGCGAACAGCAGCCAGATCAGGGCACGGGCTTCGACGGCTTCGGTGCGACGCAGCAGCAACGCCACCGCGGCGACCAGCGCGAGCAGCAGGAAACCCTGGTGCGCCAGCGCGAACCCGGACAGGTACGGCCAGCCGGCGTCGACCTGCGAGCCGAGCGGCCCGCCGAGCTTCACGGCCAGCGGCGCGGGGACGTAGTGCTGGTAGAAAGTCACGCGCCAGGCCAGCCGCGGGATCAGGAACACCAGCGCGCCCAGGACGTAGCCCACCGGGGCCCACCAGCTGTGCTTCTTCTTCAGCGCGGCGCCGATCAGCCAGAGACCGCCCAGCACGGCGACCACCAGCCCCTCCGGGCTGGTCATCACGGCGAACGCGACCAGCACCCCGGCGACCACCGGGCGGCGCGCCGCGAGCGAGTAGCAGACGGCGAGCAGGAGCAGCACGAACAGCGGGACCTCGGAGCCGGACGGCCCGTAGACGGCGAGGCCGCCGGCGCTCGCGGTGAGCACCGCGGCGGCGACACCGATCGCCGGGCGCGGCTCGGCGTCGGCTCCCGCGACGATCCGGTTCACCAGGAGGTAGGACACCAGCACGCACCCGAGCGCGGCGAGGACGCCGAACACGACGGCGGTGGTCTCCACGTCGGCGCCGAACGCGGCCCGCGGCAGGGCGATCAGCACCAGCCAGAGGAAGTTCGTGTACCCCTCGACGCGCTCGCCGGGGTTGAAGACCGGGCCGTTCCCGTCGGCGATGTTCTGCGCGTACCGGAACGACACGAGCGCGTCCTCGGTGACGGTCGCGAACAGCAGCTGGTGCAGCAGCGAAAGGCCGAGGGTGAGCGTGAGGACGAAGCCGCGCCAGCCCCGGTCGGTGTCGAGCCTGCCCCAGGTCAGGACCACGATCGCGGCGAGGACCAGCCACGCCACCACGACCGCGTAAACCACCCGGCCCCCTAGTGAAGATCGCTCCGCCCGGCGTCAGTCAAGCAGGGAAACGCACTGGTCAATATAACCCGTTCGGGTATCGCGAAGGGACGTTCGCGAATCGTCCCGATCGGACTCCTCACCCCGGAGCACCCGGCTGATCGTTGTCGGCTTAGTCTCCAGCGTGCTCTCCGTCTGCGTTGCCATTGTCGTCATCGCCGTCCCGGGCCTTCTCACGGGACTCGCTGTGGGATTGCGTGGCTGGGCCCTCGCCGGATTGGCCCCCTTGCTGAGCTACGCCATCGGCGGCCTGACCGGGCCGTGGACGGCGGCGGTGGGACTGTCGTTCACGCCGCTGACCTACGCGATCTCGACCGTCGTGTTCGCCGCGATCGCCTACGGTGTCCGGAAACTGACGGTCCGGCGGTGGGCACCCGAGCCGGAACCCGGGCTGTGGGACCGACGCGGGCACATCGCCGTCGGCGCGTGCCTGCTGTTCGGTGCGGCGGTGGGCTTCTACGCGACGCTCCGTGGCCTGGGCCACATCGGCGCGCTGCCGCAGGGCTTCGACGCGGTGTACCACGGGAACGCCGTCCGCTACATCGCCGACACCGGCGACGGCAGCCTGTTCGGCACGGGCCACGTGAACTGGTACGGCGACGCGGCGCCGGTGTTCTACCCCAACGCCTACCACCTGCTGGCGGCGGTGACGAACCGCCTGACCGGCGCGTCGATCCCGGCGACGCTGGACGCGAACACGCTGCTGCTGCCCGGTTTGCTGGCGTTGTCGCTGGTGACGTTGGTCCGCGAGTTCCGCGGTCGCGCGGTGCTGGCGGGCGCGGTCGCGCTGACGGCGGTGGCGCCGGTGATGGGCGTCTACGAGTCGATGGACCGCGGGCCGCTGCTGCCGTTCGCGCTGGGCGTGACGCTGACCCCGCTGGCGGCGGTGGCGTTGAAGCGGTACCTGGAGCGCGTCGCGCCGGACACGGGTTTCGTGCTGCTGCTGGCGGCGGTGGGCTTGCTGTGCATCCATTCGTCGACGTTGTTCGGCGGAATCCTGTTCGCCGGCCCGCTGCTGGTGCAGCGCTGGCTCACGGGCTGGCGCCGGATCGGCCGCGACCTTTTGGCGCTGCTGCCGATCGCGGTGGTGTCGCTCCTGGTGGCGTGGCTGCAGTTGTTCGGGGCGCTGGGCCTGGCCACCGGCGGCATCCCGTACTACGGCTGGCCGAGCGAGTGGCGCGCGTCGACGGCGCTGGGAGCGTTGCTGGGGTTCCAGCACATGGAGGCGCATCCGCAGGTCTGGCTGTCCGTGGCGCTGTTCCTCGGGATCGTGTTCTTCGCGAGGGCGGGGGCCTTGCGCTGGATCGGGTTGACGGCCGCGGTGACGGGCCTCGCGTACATGGCGGTGTCGTCGTCGAACGCTCCCCTGGTGATGGCCCTTTCGCGGCCGTGGTGGGACGACCCGTACCGGTTCTTCTCGATGGCGGCGATCCCGCTGTGCGTGCTGGCCGCGCACGGTCTGGCCTCGACCCAGGCGTGGCTACGCGAGCGGCTGCCGGCTCGCGTGCCGGCGGTGGCGATCGCGGTGGTGGTGCTACTGGGTTTCGTGGCGCTTTCGAACGGCTTGTACTTCCGCTCGAACGGCGCCCGCGTGTACACGGGCTACCAGTCCGCGGACCCGTCGAAGCTGGTCGTGACGGCCGGCGAAGAGACGGCGATGGAGGAGCTCGGCAAGCTGGCGGCCCCGGGCGAGTGGGCGATGAACGACCGCTTCGACGGCACGGCGTGGACGTACGCGCTGTCCGGCGTCCGGACGGTGGCCGCCCACTACGACGAAACGACCCCGCCCGGGGACGCCACATTGCTGGCCGAGCGATTCCGCGATTACCAGACGGATCCGGCGGTTCGGGCGGCGGTTCAGCGGCTGAACATTCACTGGGTGATCTTGGGGAAGCCCTCGACGGTGCCAGGCAAGGCTTATCAGCCGGGGTTGATCGGGCTGGCCGGAGAGCCGTTCTTGAAGGAAGCTTGGCGCGATTCGGACGCGGTGATTTATCGCTTGCTGCCGTGACCGGGTGACTCACCCGGGGCGGTTCACCACGACGACGACCCCAAGTTGTCCACATGTGCGTAACGCCTGTGGACAACTTGGGTACAGCCGGTGGACAACCTGGTCAGCCGGCTGAGCGAGCCGCTCAGGCGACGGGCGTGACCGCCGGGCGGGTGGAGCGGGCCGCCACCGCGGCCAGGCCCGCCGTCAGCAGGTCGGCCACCGTGAACATCACCCGGGACGCCACCGCGAACGCCGTGGCCTGGCCGACCGTCAGGCCGCTGGCCGTCAGGACCGCCACCTGGGCGACCTCGCGGACGCCCACGCCGCTCGGGAGGATGAACGCGAACGTCCCCACCGTCATCGCGACTGCCATCGCGCCGACGCACAGGACGAAACCGCTGAAACCGGGCGTACCGACCGAGTTCGCCAGGAGCCACAGGTGGATTCCCTGCAGGCACCACGCCACTGTCGAGGCGCCGAAGACCTTGGTGACCACCCGCCAGCTCAGGGGGTGGGCCAGCGGGGGCCGCCGGAGGAGCTTGAGCACCAGGGACGTGCCCCACGTCAGGATCTTCGGGTGCAGCATCGCCAGGCCGACCGGGATCAGCACGAACAGCCACAGCGCGCGGGGGCTGTGGCTGAACACCGCCGGCGCCGCCAGGAGCGACACCACCAGCGCCGACACCACGCCCACGCCCAGCTGGATCAGCGAGCCCGTGAAGATCCTCGCGCGGGCCAGGCCCGCCTTGCGGCCCAGCTCCATCTGCAGCAGGTACGCCCAGACCGACCCCGGCACGTACTTGCCGAGCGAGCCGACCAGGCAGATCTGCGCTCCCCTGGCGTAGCCGATCGGCTTGCCGAGGTCGTCGACCATGACCTGCCAGCCCCAGGTCGACACCATGATCGCCGCGATCAGGGCGACGAGGCTGAGCAGCGAAGACTGCCACGCGACGTCGTGCAGGGTGTGCCAGAACTCGCCCCAGTTCGAGGCCAGCTGCTTGGCCGCGAAGCCGATGACCAGCAGGATCGCGACCCATCTGGCGACATCGAGGATCTTCGCCTTGGTGGACTTCCGCTGCTTTCCCGCAGCCGGGAGTTCCTCGGGCGTCTCAACTGTCGTCATCGACGGTCTCCTCCGGCCTGCACCGTGACGAGGCGGCTGAATTCGGTGAGGAGATCGTAGCCGTCCCACACGGCGGAGAACGTCAGGGCCGAGCCGAACGGCACGATCCGGTCGACGCCGCGGCCCGCGAGCTCGTGCGCGAACGCCGTCAGCTCCTCGACGGTGAAGCCGAATTGGCTGACCGTCTGGTCTTTCCGCAGGACGATCGGTACCAGATCAGACAAAGTGGACACTTGCGCGTTCGCGAACGTGCCGGCGCCGAGCCATTCCCGCGGCAGCACCGCCGGGTCCGCCAGCTCCAAGGTGGCCAGTCCGTTGCCGTCGAACGCGATCTCCTTGACCAGCCCGTCGACCGCCGCGCCGTACGCCGAGACGCGCTTTTGGACCGCCATCGCCGGCTCGGTGACGTGCTGCTTCGCCGCCAAGACCGACGCGAGCAGCCTGCGGAACTCCCGGCCCGCGGCCTGGGCGCCCGTGGCGTCGCCGACCCAGAACACCGCGCGCGGCGACGAGCAGGCGGCCTGGTCGAACCAGTACGAGTCGTTGTAGAAGCCCTCGGCGGCCGCGCGACGCTCCTCGGCGGACGCCCGCTGCCAGCCCGCCACCGACGCGACGGCGAACGACGAGCGGTCCGGGAACGTCAGGTCACGCGCGTGCGGCGCCAGCGGGTACTGGCGCAGCGCCGCGACCGAAGTGTCGCCGCCCCAGATGACGCGCAGGTCGGCGGCCAGCGACAGGGCGCCGCTCACCTCGTCGCTGCGGTCGTACGTCACCATGCGCTGGGTCGCCGTGATCGCGGCCGCGGTGTCGGTGTCCACTTCGGACAGTGCCGCGTTCAGCGCCTCCAGCACCGCCTCGGCGGCACCGGCCGAGCGCGACGAAACCCGCACGACGTTGTGGTTGCCCGCCAACGCGGACAGTGCCCACGAGTAGACGAAGATCGTGTCGACGTTCGCCGGCGGCACGTGGAACACCAGCCCGCGCGGGAACCGCAGCGCGTCACCCGAGGTGTCCAGGGTGGACAGCGCCCGGGCGATCTCGCCCTTGCGCAGGAAGAACCCGAGGGACGCCAGTTCGGGGAACCGGCGCGCGGTGGCCGGGGCCAGCAGCTTGCGGGCGAACTTCGTGATGAATTCGACGATCCGCGGGTCGCCGACGCGCAGCCGGCCACCCGGGGGCGACGCGCGCAGCTCGTCGACCAAGTCGCTCACGGAAACCGCGGGCGCCGCGGGAAAACGCTGGGTCAGAGTGGTCACGCCGCCGCTCCCGAGAACGTGTCCGAGCAGCCGCGGGCCTCGGCCTTCGGCAGCCGGCCGAGGACGGAGAAGTGCTTGCCCGGCCAGTCACCGTCGTCGATGCCGTTGTAGACACCGAGATCCTCGGTGAGCAGCACGTGGCCCGGGTACGACCGCGGCAGCGTCGAGACGACCTCGATCACGCCCGGCTCGCCGACGGGCTGCTCTTCCCACGTCTCCGGGTTCCGGATCACGACGTCGGCGAAGTCCGGGCAGTAGAGCGAGTTCCCGGACGGTCCTTCGAGGAACACCGTGCCGATCTGCTCGATCATCCCGTAGTAGTTGTGGATCCGGGTGAGCCCGGTGTCCTCCTTGAAGCGCCGCCGGAACTCGGTGTTGTCCACCGCGCGGTCGATCAGCTTCTTCCAGCCACCGGAGTGGACGAGGATGCCGTTCGACAGGTCGAGGCGGTGCTCCCGGGCGACCTCGTAGAGGTACTGCCAGACCATGAACGTGAAGCCGAAGATCAGGAACGGCTTGCCGCCGTACTCGGCCAGGAACTTCTTGACCGCCTCGACGTCCGGCTTGTCGTTCTCGTCGAGCACGTAGGTGTGCTTGCGGCCGAAGTTCGCCATGCCCAGCACACCCGCGCCGCGCGCGGAGAACGAGCGGCGGTTCTTGATGATGCCGATGGTGTCGACCATCAGCATCGGCAGCCGCTCGCCGCCGAGGACCTCCTGCAGCGTCGCGCCCAGCTGCTTGGTCTGCGCGCCCGCCGCCTCCTTGTCGAGGTAGATCCGCGACGCGCCGGCGCCGGTGGTGCCGGACGACGTGAGGGTCTTGAACACCTCGCTGTCCGGCACGGACTTCAGGTCGTGCGTCTTGAACATCCGCACGGGCAGCCACGGCAGGTCCGCGATCGTGGCGAAGGTCGAGGACGGCGCGATCCCCAGCGAAGCCAGGATCCGCTCGTAGCCCTCGGAGTTCGCCCGGTGGTGTGCCGTCAGCGCGGCGAGCTCGGGCAGCAGCAGGGCCTCCCGGTCGGCCTGCGACCGAGTGAACACGCTCATACCTTCGCCTCCAGTGACCGGTAGTCGATCTTGCCGCTGGCCAGCAGCGGCACGGTGTCGATCGGGCGGACGTCGAACCCGCTGGCGTGCAGGTGCAGCCGCTCGGACAGCGCCCGCGACGCGTCCTTGCAGATGTCCTTGTCGACGCCCTCGGCGAACAGCACCACCTTGTCGCCGGCGGGCACCGCCGCCACCACGTCGATCCCGACCGCCGCCGTGCGCACGGCTTGCTCGAGGTCGTCGAGGCTGATGCGGTTGCCGAACACCTTGCCGATGCGCTTGAGCCGCCCGGTGATGAACAGGTACCCCTCTTGGTCGAGGTACCCGAGGTCACCGGTGGCGAGCACGCCGCCGCATTCGTCGCCCTTGGCCAGGCCGGACTCGTCGTCCGCGTAACCCAGCATCACATTGGGCCCACGGTAGACGACCTCACCGACGATTTTGGGGTGCGTGGTCTCCGACCCGTCGTCGCGACGGACCGAGAACGCCCCGCCCGGCAGCGCCGGCCCGGCGGAACCGAGCTTTTCGGCCAGTCTTTCGGCGGGCACCGTGGTCATCCGCGGCGCGGCCTCGGTCTGGCCGTACATGACGTACATCCGGCCGCCGACGGCCAGCATCTTGTCGTTGAACTCGGCGATCAGGTCGTCGCGCAGCCGCCCGCCGGCCTGCGTCAGCGTGCGCAGCGTCGGATACTTCGCGGGGTCGAACTTGAGCCGCCGCAGCATTTCGTAGTGGTACGGGACGCCTGAGAGGGACGTCACACCGTACTTGGTCACCGCGTCCCAGAACCCGCGGCCGAGCACGCCGGACGGCTCGATCACGACGGTCGCGTCGCGCACCAGGTGCGAGTTCAGCACCGAGAGCCCGTAGCTGTAGTGCAGCGGCAGGCAGGTCGGCGCGACCTCGTCGGCGTCGATGCGCAGCACCTGCGCGATGGCGTCGGCGTTGGCCAGGATCGCCTGCCGCGAGAGCCGGACGAGCTTGGGGTTGCCGGTCGACCCGCTGGTCGGGAGCAGCACGGCCAGGTCGGGGTGCGGCCGGACCCCCTCGGCGGAGTCGCGGACCCAGTCCGCACCGCGCACCGAGTACCCGTCGGGCGCGTCACCCGAAGCCGCCAGCACGGCCGCCGGGCGGAAGCGCGAGACCAGCCCGGCCAGCACGTCGACGTCCAGCGCCGGATCGATCAGCGCGATCGCCCGGCCGGACTCGAACGCGCCCAGGTAGGTCAGCACGCTCGGCAGGTCGGCGGACATCCGCGCGAACACGACGCCGACCGGCAGCGCGGCCAGCTCCTCCATCCGCCTGCCGACCTCGGCCGACAGTTCCGCCCCCGCCAGCGAGCGGCCCCCGGCCACGTCCACCAGCCGAGCTCCCGCACCCAGCAAAGTCACAGCACCAAGCCTCCGTCGACGCCCAGCACCTGCCCGGTGATGAAGGACGCCTCATCACTCACCAGGAACCGGATCGCGTTCGCCACGTCTTCTGCCCGGCCCAGGCGCCCGAGCGGCGTCTTGCCGGTGTTCTCCGCCTTCGCGTCCTCGCTCAGGCCGGCGGTCAGGTCGGTCTCGATCACGCCCGGCGCGACCGCGTTCACGCGGATGCCCGACCGGCCGAGCTCCTTCGCCGCCGAACGCGCGATGTTCGCCACCGCGGCCTTCGACGCCGCGTACACCGTCTGACCGGCGCTCCCGTACTCGCCGACGATCGAGGCGAGCACCACGATCGCGCCGGTCTTCTTGCGCATCATCGCCCGGGCCGCGGCCTGGACGGTGTGCAGCGTGCCGGCGACGTTGGTGCTCAGCGTCGTGTCGACGAGCTCCTCGCGGATCATCCCGAGGAGCGCGTCCTCCATGATCCCGGCGTTGGCCACGACGATGTCGAGCTTGCCGTGCTCCTTCGCGACGCCCCTGACCAGCGAAGACACCGCCTTCGCGTCGGTGACGTCGAGGGCGAGCCCGGCGGCCGCGCCGACCGCCGAAGCGGCTTCCTTGGCGCGGGCTTCGTCGCGGCCGGTGAGGACCACCGTCGCGCCCGCCTCGGCGAGCGCGCGCACGGTGGCCAGGCCGATCCCCCGCGTCCCCCCGGTGACGAGCGCGACGCGACCGGACAGATCAGTCATTCTTCGCCTGCAGCTCGGTCACCATGTCCACGGCGACCTTGAAGCTCGACATGTCGATCACCTGGTCGGTGTCGAACTCGACGTCGAACTCGTCCTCGATGGCCGCGACCAGCGCCATGTGGCCGACGGAGTCCCACGCCTCGAGGTCGCGGTACTTCAGGTTCTCGACGTCCACGCCGCTGTCGAGGTCCAAGGCCTCGATGAAGACCTCGCGCAGCTTGGGGGCAACCGACATGCTCTTGACTCCTAGTGCTCGTCGCGCGGGCGGGCGTCCCACGCCTTGACCAAGGTAGAGAGGTCGCCGGGCAGGGTGGCGTCCGGGAGACCTTCCTTGCCCTTCAACCACGGTCCCAGCGCCTCGATGGTCGCCTCGTCGACGCCGCGGCGGGACAGGCCGATGACGTTGAGACCGGTGACGCGGGCCGGGTTGCCGACGGCGATGGTGAACGCGCCGATCTCGCGCCGCACCGCCGAGCCCATCCCGACCATCGCGCCCGGCCCGACCACGACCTTCTGGTGCAGGATCGCACCCATGCCGAGGTTGGCGCCGTCCCAGATGTGGCAGTGGCCACCCGTGACGGCGTTGGAGGCGATCGTCACACCGTCGCCGACCAGGCAGTCGTGCGCGATGTGGGAGCCGCGCAGGAAGTAGCCGTCGCTGCCGATCGTCGTCGTCCGCCAGGTCCCTTGGTGGACACTCACGTACTCGCGGATCCGGTTGCGGCTGCCGATGAGGACGCCGTGGCCGTCGTGATCCGCGTCACCGGCCGGGGCTTCGTCCCAGGCCGCGGGGTGGGGACGGCCGCGGTCCTCACCGGGTGTGCCGATCGTCACGTGCGGGCCGATCCAGTTGCCGTCGCCGATCCGGGCCGGTCCGACGACCACCGCGAACGGCCCGATCACGTTGTCGTCGCCGAGTTCGACGCCTTCACCGAGGACGGCGGTCGGGTGGATGCGGTTGACCACGGGCGGGTATCCGTTCGTCGGCGGCTGGGTGCTCGGTGCGCGGACACGCCCGGTAGCGTGTGGCCCGCGTTCACGCAGGGCAGCCGGGCGCAGAATCGGCGGCTCATGGTACCGGACGCACCGAAATCGCCTGCCGGGAGAGACTGCCCATGATCCCCATCACCGTGGTCGACGTCCGCGACGCGGAGGACCTCGTCGTCGAGGTGCTGCGCTCCGGGGCCATCGCACAGGGCCCGATGGTCAAACGCTTCGAAGACGCGTTCGCCACCGTCTCCGGGACCAAGCACGCGGTCGCCGTCAACAACGGGACGACCGCGCTGGTCGCGGCGCTGCAGGTCCTCGACCTGCAGCCGGGCGACGAGGTCATCACCTCGCCGTTCACCTTCGTCGCGACGCTCAACGCGATCCTCGAAGCCGGCGCGACCGTCCGGTTCGCCGACATCCGGCGCGACGACTTCGCGATCGACTCCGACGCCGTGACGAAGGCCGTGACCGACCGCACGAAGGTGCTCATGCCGGTGCACCTCTACGGCCAGACCGCGGACATGGGCAAGCTCGGCCCGCTGGCCGCCGAGCACGGCCTGCAGGTCATCGAGGACTCCGCCCAGGCCGTCGGCGCGACGTTCGAGGGCAAGCCGGCCGGTTCCTTCGGCATCGGCTGCTTCTCGCTGTACGCGACCAAGAACATCACGACCGCCGAGGGCGGCGTCATCACGACGGACGACGACGTGCTGGCCGACCGGCTCCGCGTGCTGCGCAACCAGGGCATGCGCGCCCGCTACCAGTACGAGATGGCCGGCCACAACTACCGGATGACCGACCTGCACGCCGCCGTCGGCATCCCGCAGCTCGCGAAGCTGGACCAGCTGACCGCGGCCCGCCAGGCGAACGCGAAGCGGCTGTCCGAAGGCCTGGCCGGCACGCCGGGCCTCGACATCCCGCAGGTGCTGCCCGGGCGCGACCACGTCTGGCACCAGTACACCGTGCTGGTCGGGCCGCACGCGATGCTCTCGCGCGACGAGTTCACCCAGGCGCTCACCGAACGCGGCATCGGGAACGGCATCTACTACCCGAAGGTCGTCTTCGACTACGCCTGCTACCAGGGGCACCCGCTGATCCCCGACGCCCGCGTCGAGGACTTCCCGGTGGCCGGCGCCGTCGCGAACCAAGCCGTCTCGCTGCCGGTGCACCCGCACCTGACCGAGTCCGAACTGGACACCATCATCGAAACCGTTCGCGAGGTACTGGGCGCATGACGCATCGGATCGCACTTGTCGGGACCGGGAACATGGGATCGCTGCACGCCCGCGTGCTGGCCGGCAACGACCGCGTGTCGCTCGTCCGCGTGATCGATCCGCGCGAGGAGGCGGGCAAGGCCGTCGCCGAGCGGTACGAAACGCGGTGGACGCCGGAAATCGGCTCACTGTCCGATGTGGACGCCGTCGTGCTGGCGTCGGCCACCGAGGCGCACTACGAGCTGGCGCAGGAGATCCTCGGCCAGGGCAAGCCGATGCTGGTGGAAAAGCCGGTGTGCAACAGCTACGAGCTCTCCCAGGAGATCGTCGCGCTGTCGGCGTCGAAGGACGTCCCGCTGATGTGCGGGCTGCTGGAGCGCTACAACCCGGCCGTCATGACCGCGCGGGCGCTGGTGAACGAGCCGGTGCACCTGATGGCGCGCCGCCACGGCCCGTACGCGCCGCGCATCAAGACCGGTGTCGCGTGGGACCTCCTGGTGCACGACGTCGACCTGGCGATCCAGTTCTTCGGCGGCGCGACGCCGTCGCGGGTCACCTCCGGCGCGGGCTACTTCCACCCGTCGTCGGTCGACGGCGCCGAGGACACGATCGAGACGGTGCTGTCGTTCCCGACCGGCCTGGCCACGGTTTCGGCCTCGCGGCTGGGCCAGAAGAAGGTCCGGTCGCTGGTCGTGTCGGAGCTGGACCGGCTGATCGAGATCGACCTGCTGCGCCGCGACGTCACGATCTACCGGCACGTCTCGCACGACTCCGTCACCCCGGACGGCCTCGGCTACCGGCAGCAGACGGTGATCGAGATCCCCGAGCTGATCACGGCGCGCGAGCCGCTGGCCTCGCAGCTGGACCAGTTCTGCGACCTGCTGGAGGGCAAGGTCGACGCCGCCACCGAGCGCGAGCTGATCCTGCCGTCGCACCACGTCGTCGAGCAGGTCCTGACGCAGGCCGCGGCCTAGCTGACCGGCACCGGGAACGCGGCCGGGCTCCGACGCCCGCCGGGGCCCACCGCGCGGACGGCGAAGAAGACATTGTCCTTGGACAGGTCGATCTTCGCCGTCAACGCCGGGCCGACGTCGATCGCGTGCGTCCAGTCGGGCGCCGTCGTCTCGCGCCAGAGGACCTCGTAGCCGGCCGCGCCCGGCGTCGCGTCCCACAGCAGCTCCGAGTCGTTCGTCAGGGCCGCCGTGCGGATCTTGACGCCCTTCGGCGTGCCCGGCGCCGTCGCGAGCGACCACAGCGCGGCGCCGTTGACCCGCGCGACCCTGGCGATGAACGGGAAGTCGCAGAACTCCGGCAGATCGCCGTACTGGACGCCGTTCTCCACGCGGACGTCCTGGTGCTGGTGCGCGAAGTCCTCGGCGGGCTCGGTGAACCGCGCCGCCGGGTAGCCCTGCTCGAGGAAGCCGATGTGGTCGCCGCCGCGCAGGTAGCGGTCACGGCGGTAGATCACGCGGACCGTCATCCCGGTCGCGTCGTTCTCCGCCACGGACTTCACGAACCGGGCCAGCTGCCGCGGCGGTGAGTCGTTCTCGCCGCCGATGCTGCGCCGCAGGTTCGCCTCGGCCGGCGTCTCCGCGGTCGGGACGCCCTCGGCGAACAGGCGGATGGTCGTCGGGTCGCGCGTGCCGTCGTCGGCGCGGCTGGAGCCGACGATGTCGTCGGTGAACATCGCCTGGACGTCGGTGCCGGCGGCCTTGAACTGCTGCGCCAGGTGCCGCGCGCCGTAGAGGCCCTGCTCCTCGCCCGCGACGGCGGCGAAGACGATCGTCGCGGCCGGCTGCCGGGTCGAGAGGACCCGCGCCAGCTCCAGCGCGACCGCGACGCCCGAAGCGTCGTCGTCCGCTCCCGGCGCGTCGCCGGTGAAGTCCATGACGTCGGTGCGGCGCGAGTCGTAGTGACCCGAAACGACGTACACGCGGCCGGGTTCGGTCGACCCGTGCAGCGTCGCGACGACGTTCGTGATCGTCGTCGGCACCGGGATCCGGTCGGCCGGCGGCTGGACGTACGACTGCAGCTCGACGGTCATCCGCCCGCCGGAAGCGGCCGCGACCTGCTGGTACTGCGCGAACAGCCAGTCGCGCGCGGCGCCGATGCCGCGCACCGGGTCGGCTTGGGCGGACAGCGTGTGCCGGGTGCCGAACGCGGCCAGCCGCCGCACGGTCGCCTCGATCCGGCGCTCGTCGACCTGCCGGAGCAGGGCCCGCAGGTCCGAGCCGGGCCGCTGGGGGCGGACGGGAACGCCGGGGCCGCGGTCCCCGAGTTCGGTGGCGCCGGCGGGGACTCCGACCGCGGAAGCGGCGCACAGCACGGCCGAAGCGGTGAGGAACACTCGTCGAGAGGTCACGGAACCGGTCTTACGCCCGCGCGAGGACGTCGTGTACCGCCGACCGGACGCGCCGCTACTTGGTGAGCCGCTTGCCGTTCCCGTCGTAGGCGATCAGCGGGGTCAGCGACGCGGAGTCCGGCACGAGGACCGGGTCGAACCAGAAGAAGACCACGTTCGGGTCCTGCGTCCACTTGGCCAGCGTGGCCTCGATGGTCTTGCCGTGGACGGTCGTCGTGATCCTCGTCGCCGGGCCGGCGAAGTAGCCGAAGACCGGGATGAGCTGGTCTTGCAGGACCTCGCCGCCGTCGGTGGCGTGGAAGCCGAACGACCGGTCGGAGCCGCGGACCTCGTTCGTCGCCAGCGCGGCCTGCACCGAGGTGCCGGAGCGGAAGCCGGCGACCAGGCCGAAGTGGATGTCCGGCAGCAGCTGCGGTTCGTCGACCTCCCGCGCGAAGAAGACGATCTCGCCGGCCTTCGTCAGGATCCCGGTGCCGACGACGTCGCCGAGCGGCGGCCGTTCGGGCGTCGAGGTGGTCGGCGCGGGTGCGGGTGCGGACGACGTCGGCGGGGCCGGCGGCTGCGCGACCGGCGCGGGAGCGGGCTGCCGCAGCTGGACGGCGAACACGACCACCAGCACGACGGCGGCCGCGGAAGCGATGCCCGCGGTGGTCGTCAGCACGCGGCGGCGACGCCGGATGCGCGTGCCGTCGGCCACGATCCGGGCCAGGTCGGGTTCGGCGAAGGGCTCGTCGGGCGGCTGCCGGAGGGCGGCGCGGAAGTCGTCGAGGTCGTTCATCGCCCGCTCCCTCCGATCAGCGTGTCCTCGCCCGTGCCGGCCTCGACGCGCAGCTTGGCCAGCGCCCGGGAATTCGTGCTCTTCACGGTACCCAGCGAAACGCCGAGCTCACGGGCCACGTCGGCTTCGGGCAGGTCGAAGAAGTGGCGGAGCACGACGACGGCGCGTTCGCGGGCGGTCAGCGTCCGGAGCACCGCGGTGAGCCACGCGCGCTGGGTGACGGCCTGGTCGACGTCGAGCCGGTCCTGCTGGTCTGGCATCGCCTCGGTGGCGTACTCGCGGATCGGGCGCCGCCAGCCGTCGATGACGTGGTTCATCAGGACGGTGCGGGCGTAGCCGTAGGCGTCCTTGTGCCGGACCCGCGACCAGGCCGCGTACGTGCGCGTGAAGGCGGTCTGCGCGGCGTCCTCCGCCTGGTGGCGGTCGCCGGTCAGCAGATAGGCGGCGTGGGTCAGCCGGGCCGAGGACGCGCGCACGAAGTCCGCGAACTCGTCGTCGCCGCGCGCCATCCGTCACCTCGTTCCGTCCTTCCCAGCGACGGCCGGGCCGCGGAAAGGTTGCTCTCAACCTTTTCGAGCGTACGCCCGTCGTTACCCCGGACGATCTTGTCGCCGAGGGAGGAACCGCATGAGGAAACGCCTCGTCATCGCCGGAACCGTGGTCGCCGCGTGCGGCGCGCTGGCCGTGTCCGGCGTGCTGACCAGTGCGAACGCCGCGCCTGCCGCACCGGTTGCGCCGGCCGCGCCGGTTTCGCCGCCGCCGACCCGCGTGGCCGCGCCCGGGCACGAGGTGCTGGGCGAGCTGATCCCGTCGGGCATCGGCGACCTGGTCTTCTACGGCGTCAAGGTGCAGGAACCGCGGCTCCCGCAGACGACGTTCGGCATCATGGCCGGCACGAGCGCCGACGGCGACCTGGTCATCGCGAACGAGTCGTCGGGGTCCGACAAGGCGACCGGCTTCCACGCCGTGACCGGGGGCATCACCGTCGACGGCCACGAAGTGCCGAGCTTCGGTTACTACGTCGGCCCGGCCGCGAAGATCACGAGCTCGGCGGGCGTCGCGCACCAGGCCCGCTGGAGCGCGGACCCGAACGTCGTCGTGTTCTGGTTCGACCTCGGCACGCCCGACCCGGCGCGGCTGAAGGCCTACGACGCGGCCGGCAACAAGCTCCCCGCGGGCAACACGGACGTCGGCCACGGCTGAAACGTTGTGTAACCGATACCTTGCCCTCGGTCACCTCGGACTAGATTGTCGGACGCGCGCTCACGTGCGAAGGCTTCCGCCCGCACCCGTGCTGACCTGTGGGTACGAGCGGTTCCCCGACGGCGGCGCCGGCTTCACCGCCGGTGCCGCCGTCATCCAGCTTCACTCCGAGAAGTCGCCGGACGGCGCGCCCCAGCCGGGGGCCTGACCGCGTTCCTCCGCGATCTCGCGGCGACGCGCGTTCTCTGTCCGGACCCGGTCCACTTCGGACTGGATGTACTCGTCGTCGTACCGCTGGAACACCCGGGCCGGGTTGCCAGCCACCAGCGTCCGCGGGGGAACGTCCTTCGCCACCACCGAGTTCGGCTGCACCGTGGCGAAGTCGCCGATCGTCACGCCCGCCATGATCACCACCAGGCCGCCGATGAAGCAGCCCTTGCCGATCTTGACCGGCTTGCGCTCGATCAGGTCGCTGCCCGAATGGTTCTGCAGCGTCATGTTCGCGAGCCAGCTCGAGTGCGTGAAGATCAGCGTGTTCAGCCCGATGCTGGTGTGCTCGCCGATCTCCAGCCCGCCGCTCGCGTCGAGCGCCGCGCCCTCGCCGACCCAGCAGTGGTCGCCCATCTTCAGGTTCTCGGGGCTGATGATCTTCACGCGTTCGCGCACCCGGCACGTCTCGGGCAGCCCGTAGAACCGCGCCCGTTCGGCGTCGTTCATGTACTGCGAGACGAGCTCGGTCAGGATCTGCGGGCGCAGCCGGTGGCTGCGCTCGTCATCGAAGAACATCCGCTTCCGACACCATTTTCTCGAACGTGCGAAGGTGTTCCTCGGCGACGACGTCGAGGCCGAAGTTCGACCGGACCATCTCGCTCTCGCGCTGCCCGATCAGCGCGCGCTTCTCCGGGTCGTCGAGCAGCTCGATGACCGTCGAGGCGACGGCTTCGGAGTCGTCGGGACGCACCAGCAGCACGTTCTCGCCGTTGCGCAGCTCGATGCCGGGGTAGTTGTCCTCGGTCGCCGACGCGATCGTCGCCGTGCCGGACAGCATCGCCTCCAGCGACGCCGTGCCGCAGCCGCCGTTGAGGTCGTGCGTCACGATGTCCGCCGCCGCGAAGTACGCCGGGACGTCCGCCTTCGGCACCGCGCCCGTGACCACCAGTGCTTCCGAGACGCCCAGTTCGGCGGCACGCTTCAGGAACGCGTCGTGGTAGACGCGGCCGACGACGACCACCCGGACACCGGGGTGCTTGTCCAGGATGGACGGCAGGGCCTCGATCAGCGGCAGCCGGTTGCGCAGCGGGATGACGTGCCCGAGCGAGACAATCAGCGGTGCGTCACCGATCTCGTGCTCCGCGCGGACGTCCTTCGTCACCGGCTTCGCGAAGTGTCCGGTGTCGACCGCGATCGGGAAGTACTCCGAGTTCGCGTCGCTGGTGCCGTAGCGCTCGACGCAGTAGTCGACGCCGAGCTTGTCGAGGATGACGTAGCGCGGCCGGATGTAGCGCAGGATCGGCCGCACCAGCAGGGCGTCGAGCATCCGGAACACGCCGCCGTACAGCTTGTTGTCGCTGATCAGCAGGGTGTGGATGGTGAGGAGCACCGGGATGTGGTGCCGCCGCGCGTAGATCCCGGCCAGCCACGACAGGTCGAAGAACTGGCCGTGCAGGTGGACCGCGTCCGGCTTGAACTCGTCGAGCAGCTTCCACAGCCGCCGCCAGTTGCCCGGCCGCAGCGACGCGAAGCTCATGTCGAAGTCGATCGACAGGCCGATCTGCGGCATCTTCACCGCCGGGAGGCGCACGACGCGATAGCCGTCGCGCTCCTCCTCGGCCGGGGCGTCGGCGTAGGCGGCCGTGATGGCCAGGACTTCGTGCCCGGCCTCCACGAACTGCGCCGCCAGCGACGCCGACATGTGCGCGCTCCCACCGACTCGCGGCGGGAAGAAGTTGTTGACCACCGCGATGCGCATCGCACGTCCTCGGGCTGGGCCCGCGGTGGTGCTCACTCGGAGTCCTTGACCAGCTGCCGCATTCCGTCTTCGACAGTGATCCGCGGCTCCCAGCCGAGCACCTCGCGGGCGCGGGTGATGTCGGCGGCGCGCCGCGACACGAGCACCTCACGCTCGTTGAACAGCGGCTCGACGTCGACGCCGACGGCCTCGATGAGGATCTTCGCCAGCGCGGCGATCGACGTGTCGATGCCGGTGCCGATGTTGATCGGCAGGTTCGCCTGCTCCGACTCCAGCGCGGCGACGACGGCCCGCGCCAGGTCGCTGACGTGCACGAAGTCCATCGACTGGTCGCCGCGGCCGTCGATGACCGGCGGCTGGCCGGCGCGCAGGCGCTGGATGAAGTGGTTGATCACCGAGGTGTAGTAGGCCTCGATCTTCTGGCCGGGGCCGTACACGTTGAAGAACCGCAGCGCGTTCCAGGACAGGCCCTTCTGGCGCTCGTAGAAGCCCAGCAGGTCCTCGCCGGCACGCTTCGAGATGCAGTACGGCGTGAGCGGGCGGAGCTCGTCGTCCTCGCGCATCGGCAGGCGCTTCGGCTCGCCGTAGACCGACGCGGTCGAGGCGAACACCAGGCGCTCGACGCCTTCGTCGGCCGCCGCGGCGAACACGTTGTGGTTGCCGATCATGTTGATGTCGATCGACTCGTGCGGGTCGGCGATCGACTTGTTGATCGACACCGTCGCGAAGTGGATGACGTGCGTGCAGCCGCGCATGGCCTCGCGCACCGCGCCGCCGTAGCGGACGTCCTTCTCGACGAGCTCGACCTTGCCGGTGGCGACGAACTCGTTGACACGAGCGCGGTCGCCGCGGGTCATGTTGTCGAAGATCCGCACCGTGTAGCCGCCCTCGATGAGCAGCGGGATGACGTGCGCGGCGATGAACCCACCCGCCCCAGTGAAGAGCACCTTCTTGTCGGACACCGAATTCTCCTAGGTAGTGCGGGCTTCAGGACAGGGACTGCACGGCTTGGCGCACGACCTCGCCGACGCGGGTGACCTCGGCGTCGGTGAGGTTGGCGTGCATGGGGATCGCGAGCTGACGCGCGAACGCGTCGGCCGAGACCGGCAGCGGGGCCTGGGGCCCGTAGATCGGCTGCAGGTGCGAGGCGTAGGTGCCGAAGTTGCACTGGACGCCCGTCTCGCGGATGCGCAGCGCCAGGGTGTCGCGGCTGACCTCGGGCGCGACCGTGAGCAGGTAGGCCTGCCACGGGTGCTCGCGATCGGACAGTTCCACCGGGACGGTCAGCGCGTCGATGTCCGCGAAGGCTTCGTGGTACCGCTTCGCCACCGAACGGCGGGCGGCGAGCAGGTCCGGCAGCCGGTCGAGCTGGACGTTCATGATCGCGGCCTGGACGTCCGACATGCGGAAGTTGTAGCCGAGCTCGTGGAACTCCGGGATCGGCAGCGTGTTCGAGCCTTCGCGGCTGATCGCCGGCTCGATGCCGTAGGTGTGCAGCTTGCGGGCGTGCGCGATGAGGTCCTCGCGGTCGGAGACCAGCGCGCCGCCTTCGCCCGCGGTGATGCCCTTGCGGCCGTGGAAGGAGAACGCGGCGAGGTCGGCGAGGCTGCCGGCCGGGCGCGTCTTGTACGTCGCGCCCGCGGCGCACGCGGCGTCTTCGAACAGCCAGAGGCCGTGCTTGTCGGCGATCGCGCGGTACTCGTCGAAGTCGCCCGGCTGGCCCGCGACGTCGACGACGAGGATGCCGACGGTCTTCGGGGTGATCAGCGACTCGATGTGGGCCGGGTCGGCGCTGAAGACGTCCGGGCGGATGTCGGCGAACACCGGCGTCGCGCCGGCCTGCACGACGGCGTGGCCGGTGGCCGGGAACGTGTAGTCCCCGACGATGACCTCGTCACCCGGCTGGACGCCCAGGACCTTCAGTCCCAGGAAGAGCGCGGACCCGCAGTTCGCGGTCGTCAGCGCGTGCGCGGTACCGGTGACCTGCGCGAACCGTTCCTCGAAGCGGCGGCACGCCGGTCCCGCACCGGCCAGCCAGCCGGATCGGAAGACCTCGGCCACGGCGGCTAGCTCTTCTTCGCCCACGGTCGGCTGACCTAGGGCAATGCTGTCGGTCGACATACCTCTCCCATTGCGTGGGGACCTGGCGAAGTGTATATACGCTCACTCAGCTGATTCACAGGCCCACACCGAAGGCCACTTTAGAGTGAAAACTTTCCCTGGTCGGTACCCGTCTTAAGCTGAGGCCATGCGATTCGGGGTGCTGGGGGCCATCGCCGCGTGGCGCCCGGACGGTACGCAGGTGGCGGTGGGTGGCCCGCGGTCGCGGACGCTGCTGGCACTGCTCGCCCTGGACCCCGGCCGGTTCGTCCCGGCGGAGCGGCTGATCGACGGGATGTACGGCGAAAACCCGCCGGACGGCGCCGCGAACGCCCTCCAGTCGCAGGTCTCCCGGCTGCGGACGGCGTTGAAGGAGCTGGCGCCGGTCGAGTTCACCCCGGCGGGGTACCGCTTGGTCGTCGAACCGGACGAAGTGGACGCATCAGCCTTCGAAAGCCTTGCCCGCGAAGGCCGGACGCTGCTGAAGAACGGCGAGCACGCCCGCGCGGCGTCCACTTTGGGCGAAGCGATGGCGTTGTGGCGCGGGCCGGCGTTCACCGACCTGGCCGACGCGCCGTTCGCCGCCGCCCAGTCCGCCCGGCTCGAAGAGCTGCGGGCCGACGCGGCGGACGACCACGTCGAAGCCCGGCTGGCCCTCGGGCGGGCCGAAGACGTCCTCGCCGAGCTGCGGGACACCGTCGCCGCGCAGCCGCTGCGGGAGCGGCCGCGCGCGCAGCTCATCCGCGCGCTCGCCGCCGCGGGCCGGCCGGCCGACGCGCTGGCCGCGTTCGAAGACGCCCGTCGCGCACTGGCCGACGAGCTGGGCGCCGACCCTGGTCCGGACCTCGCCGAAGCCCACCTCGCCGTGCTGCGCGGCGAGACCGAACGGCCGGCGATCCCGGCGCTGCCCGCGCAGCTGACCAGCTTCGTCGGCCGGGCCGGTGAGCTACGGCAGGTGACCGGGCTGCTGGACCGCAGCCGGCTCGTGACGCTGACCGGGCCGGGCGGCACCGGCAAGACGCGGCTGGCGATCGAGATCGCCACGGCCGCCGCCGATTCCGGACTGGTCGCGTTCGTCGAGCTCGCCCCGCACAACGGCGCCGGTGTCGCCGGCGCCGTGCTGGCCGCGCTCGGCCTGCGCGAGAGCACGCGCGGCGGCCCGCAGGACCCGGCCGACCGGCTGATCTCGGCCCTGCGCGACCAGCGGGCACTGCTCGTGCTCGACAACTGCGAGCACGTCGTCGACGTCGCGGCGCGGCTGGCCGCGCGGCTGCTCGGCGCGTGCCCGGGCCTGCGGGTGCTGGCCACCAGCCGCGAGCCGCTCGGCATCACCGGCGAGCAGCTGGCGCCGGTCCCGCGGCTGGCCGTGCCGCCGCCGGGGACGTCCGCCGCGGAGGCACTGGAGTACCCGGCGATCCGGCTGTTCGCCGACCGCGCGGCCGCGAGCGACCCCGCGTTCACCGTCGGCGAGGCGACGATCGGCGACGTCCAGCACGTCTGCGCGGCCCTCGACGGCCTGCCGCTGGCGCTGGAGCTGGCCGCGGCGCGCGTCCGGAGCCTGGACCTCGGCGAGATCGCGGCCCGGCTCGACGACCGGTTCCGGCTGCTCGCCCGCGGCAGCCGGACGGCCGAGGAGCGGCACCGGTCGCTGCGCGGCGTCGTCGAGTGGAGCTGGGACCTGCTCGGCGACGACGAACGCGAGCTCGCCCGGCGGCTGACGGTGTTCCCCGGCGGCGCGACGCTCGCCGCGGCGGCCGAGGTCTGCGGCACCGACGGCGACCTGCTGCTCGAACTGGCCGACAAGTCGCTGGCCGAGGCCGTCGGCGGGCGGTTCCGGATGCTGGAGACGATCCGCGCGTTCGGCGCGGAGAAGCTCGCCGAAGCGGGCGAGACCGAGCGGTTCCACCGCGCGCACGCCGAGTACTTCCTGCGGTTCGCCGCGGAAGCCGACCCGATGCTGCGGACCGCGGCGCAGCTGACCTGGCTGGACCGGATCGACGCCGAGTACGACAACCTCCTGGCCGCCCTGCGCTGGGCGACCGGGAACGACGTCGCGCTCGCGCTGCGGCTGGTGCCACTGCTGGCGATGTACTGGTGGATGCGCGGACGGCGGTTCGAGGGCGCCGGGTTGTCGGCGGCCGTCGTCTCGCGGACCCCGCCGGAGCTGCGCGAGGAGTACGTCGAGGAGTTCCTGGTGTGCGTGCTCGGCGCGCTGTCCGGGCAGCCGGACGAGGCCCTGGAGCAGTACCTGCCGATGGTCCACCGGTACGCGACGAGCGTGGACTGGGCGCCCCGGAACCCGATCCTGGTGATGCTGCTGGGCGTGGTCGCCGGCCCGCCGGGCGACGACGAGCAGCTGCTCGGCCGCGGCGAGGCGCTGCTGGCCCACGGCGACCCGTGGAGCTGGGCCCTGCTCCCGACGGGCATGGGCCTGCGAGCGATGATGACCGGCGATCCGGCCGGCGCCGAAGAAGGACTGCGCGAAGGCGCGGCCCAGTTCCGCGAGCTGGGTGAGCGGTGGGGCCTGTCGATGGCGCTCGACCACCTGTCGCAGCTGCTCGCGTGGCGTGGCGACCACGCCGCCGCGCTGCCGATGATGGACGAGGCGCTGGGCCTGATGCACGAGATCGGCGCGCGGGACGACGTCGCGGACCTGATCTGCCGCCGCGGGTGGGTCCGGCTGCTGGACGGCGACCGCGCGGGCGCCCAGGCGGACTACGAACTGGCCGCGGCGACGGCGCGCCGCTCCGGCATGCCGGAGTCCCGCTCCGCGGCCTACGTCGGCCTGGCGACGCTGGCGCGGCTGTCCGGCGACCTGGCCGCGTCCAGGGAGCTCTGCGAGCGCGCGCTGACCGAAAGCCCGGCCGGCTCGTTCTCGGCGGAGTCGGTCCGCGCGGCGGCGATGATCGCCCTCGGCTGGCTCTCGGTGGTCGAAGGCCGGCCGGCCGAAGCGGCCCGGCTGCACCGCGAGGCGCTGCTCACCGGCCGGCGCCGGCACGCCGGCGACATCGTGGCGTTCGCGTTGGAGGGCTTGGCCGGGGTCGCCGCGGCGGAGTCGCACCCGGAGCAGGCGGCGCTGCTCCTGGGCACGGCGGTGGCGGTGCGCGGGACGGCGATCGCCGGCGACCCGGACGTCTCGGCGGTGCGCACCCGGGTCGTCGAGACGCTGGGGACGGACGGGTTTGAACGCGCTTACGGGACGGGGCTCGGGATGAGCGCCCAGAAAGCGCTCACCACGGCGGGGCTGGCGGACTAGTCGTTCCGGACGTCCGGGGCGCCACAAGCGGCACCGCGTGCCGGTCGCCGGAGCGGACCATCGCCAGCAGCGGCTTCACCAGCACGCCCAGCGCCCGCGCCACCGCCGGCCGCCCGTTCCGCCGGGCGAGGGCCGGACCGAACCGGTCCATCAGCGCCACCAGGCCCGGCAGCGTCCGGACGAACAGCGTCGCCTCCTCGATCAGCCCGTCGGCGTTCAGGCGCACCACCGTCGCCTCCTCGATCGGCTCGCCGCCGATCCGGGCGGTGTAGACCACCACCCGCGTCCGCTCGTCGCCGACGTCGGTGTGGAAGCAGATCTCCGACAGGTGCGCGTACGCCACCTCGATCAGCGGCCGCAGCTGCGCGTGCCCGGTGAACCGCACCCGCGAGGTCAGCGGCGAATGCAGGACCGCGTCCGGCGCGAACGCCGTCATCGCCAGGTCGACGTCGCCGGCTTCGGCCGCGCGGCGGTAGGTCTCCGTGCTCATCGTTCCCCCTCGATCAGCGCGGCCAGGCCGCGCCACAGCAGGTCCACGGTCAGCGCGACGACCTCGTCGCGCGGGATTTCGCGGTGGCGCCACCACCACGTCGCCACGGCGTTCAGCGCGCTCTTGCACGCCTCCGCCAGCACCTCGTCGGCCAGCGGGCGCGGGATGCGAGCCGTCAGGTGCAGCGGCACGCCGTGGAACAGCGCCGCCAGGTTGGCCGTCGCGCGCTCCTGGCCGCGGCGGTGCACCGACGCGACCGCCGGGTCCGACGGCGTCTCCGCGAAGATCATCCGCCAGCCACGCTCGTGGTCCTCGATCCACGCGAAGATCGCCGAGACGCGGCTGCGCAGCAGCACCTCCGGATCGTCCGAGGCCGGCAGCGAGCCCCAGCCGGCCAGCAGGCCGTCCACTTCGGACTCCAGCAGCGCCGCGTACAGCTCCGCCTTCGCCGGGAAGTGGTCGTAGAGCACCGGCGTGCTGATCCCGGCGGCCGCCGCCACCTCGCGCATCCCCGCGGCGTCGTAGCCCACCGATGCGAAAACCGAGCCGGCCGCGGCGAGGATCCGCTCGCGCCGCGCTTCCCGCGTCAACCGCTTACCTGACATTGGTTAGGTACCGTACCTGACGACTGTTAGGTAACGCCAGGGGACAGCAGCCCGCGAGCACTCGCGTAGCCTGGTCGATCGTGCGCAACGTGGTGGTCGTCGGGGGCGGGATCGTCGGTCTGGCCGTGGCCTGGGAGCTGACCAGGCGCGGGCTGGACGTCACGGTGCTGGAGAAGGAATCGCGCTGGGCGGCGCACCAGACCGGGCACAACTCGAACGTCGTCCACGCCGGGCTCTACTACAAGCCCGGGTCCTTCAAGGCGCGGATGTCCGTCGCCGGCAACCGGTCCATCGTGGACTTCGCGCGGCAGTACGGCGTGCCCGTCGAGGTCTGCGGCAAGCTCGTCGTCGCGACCGACGAAAAAGAGATCCCCGCGCTCAACACCCTCGCCGAGCGGGCCGAGGCCAACGGCGTCCCGGCGAAGAAGATCTCCCCCGCCGAAGCCCGCGAGTACGAGCCCGAGGTCGCCTGCGTCGCCGCGCTGCGGGTCGAGTCCACCGGGATCATCGACTTCCCCGGGGTCTGCCAGGCGCTCGTCCGGCTGCTCGACGAAGCCGGCGTCGACCTCCGGCTGAACAGCCCCGCGCTGGCCATCCGCGCCGGGGCGAACGGCGGGGTCGAGGTCGCGACCGGCGAAGACGTCATCGTCGCGGACGGGCTCGTGAACTGCGCCGGCCTGCACTCCGACCGCGTCGCGCGGCTGGCCGGGCTGACGCCGTCGGCGAAGATCGTCCCCTTCCGCGGCGAGTACTACGAGCTCAAGCCCGAACGCCGCGGCCTGGTCAAGGGCCTGATCTACCCGGTGCCCGACCCGACGCTGCCGTTCCTCGGCGTGCACCTCACGCGGATGCTCGACGGCAGCGTCCACGCGGGCCCGAACGCCGTGCTCGCGCTGCGCCGCGAGGGCTACCGCTGGGCCGACTTCTCCGCGAAGGACGTCGCCGAGGTCGCGACCTTCCCGGGTGTGTGGCGGCTCGCGAAGAAGTACGCGGTCCCGACCGGGCTCGACGAGGTCCGCCGCTCGTTCTCGAAGAAGCGGTTCGCCGCGAGCCTCGCCCGGCTCGTCCCGGCCGTCACCGAGGACGACATCGTCCGCCACGGCTCCGGCGTGCGCGCGCAGGCCATGCGCCGCGACGGCTCGCTCGTCGACGACTTCCTCATCGAGACCGCGCGCGACCAGGTGCACGTCCTGAACGCGCCGTCCCCGGCCGCGACGAGCGCGCTGGAGATCGCGCGCCACATCGCCGACCAGGTCTCAGAGGGCTGACACCGCCTAGCTCGGCAGGTTCGGCGTCACCAGCGGCAGGCCCTGCTTCACGACGTCGCAGGTCTTGGTGTCGTCGCCGATGAACCCGCTGACCACCTGCACGGATGACGTGTCGGTGATCGGCAGGGTCGCGCCGCAGGTCGCCCGCAGGCCGCCCATGTTCGGGAAGAGGCCCCACTTCTTCCCGCCGACGTCGACGGTCTCGGTCGGGTTGACGCCCGACGCGCCCGGCCAGTCCCCGACCGGCGTGCTGGGGCCGAACCAGACTTCGAACGCCTTCTGGCCCTCGTCGCCGTCGGTGTCGTCCCAGAGGCAGTAGGTCGCGTTGGGCACCGACGACGAGGTGTCCTTCTCGCCGGTGGGCGAGATGTTCTTCAGCTGCGCGACCTGGTCCGGCTTCAGCATCGCGCACGGGTCGGCCGCGAGCAGCGGCCCGCCCGGCTCGGTCTTGGCCGGCGCCGTCGGGGTGATCGACGGCGCGTCCTGCCCGCCGGGCAGGTGGGCCGCGACCTGCGGGATCGCCGCCTTGGCCAGCTCGCACGACTTTTCGAGCGGCGGCTCCGACACGCTGACGTACGCGAAGGACTTGTCCCCGAAGAGGGCGTAGAGCACGCAGTCGTCGGAGAGGATCGACGGGTACTGCCGCCAGCTGAAGCCGGCGATCTGCTGCGGCTCGCCCTTCGGGACGGCTCCGGCGATGTACTCGTTGAAGTCGATGTCCGTCGTGTAGCCGACGTTCAGGATGGCCGACGGCTCGATGTCGTCCTTGGTGTTCCACAGGCACATCGCCGTCTGGTTCCGGTCCTTGTTCTCCGGCACCGACCGGCCCTTGGCCTCGTAGCCGAGGGCGTCGAGCTGGCCCTCCTCGAGCAGGGAGCAGGCGTCGACGGCCTTGACGATCGGGCCCTGGCCCGGCACCGGCGCCGCCGAACCGCCGACGGCCACCGTGCAGCCGGACACCACCACGGCCAGGGCCGCCAGCGTCGCCATGACCTGCCACTTCATGCGCATGCGAAGAGTCCTCTCCCGTTCGGCCCGGACCTTACTGGGCCGAACGGGCGCGCACCTGGCATACCGCGAATCAGCGGGGCGTGAGGACTTCCTTGCCGCCGACGAACGGGCGCAGCGCCTCGGGCACGCGGACCGAGCCGTCCACCTGCTGGTGGTTCTCGACGATCGCGACGATCCAGCGGGTGGTGGCCAGGGTGCCGTTGAGCGTCGCGGCGATCAGTGGCTTGCCGTTCTCGCCGCGGTAGCGGACCGACAGCCGGCGGGCCTGGAACGTCGTGCAGTTGGACGTCGAGGTCAGCTCGCGGTAGGTGTCCTGCGTCGGGATCCACGCCTCGCAGTCGAACTTGCGGTGCGCGGACGTGCCGAGGTCGCCGGTCGCGGTGTCGATGACCCGGTAGGGCACCTCGATCTTCGCGAGCATCTGCTCTTCCCAGCCGAGCAGCCGCTCGTGCTCGGCCTCGGCGTCCTCCGGCTTGGTGTAGACGAACATCTCCACCTTGTCGAACTGGTGGACGCGGATGATGCCGCGGGTGTCCTTGCCGTACGAGCCCGCCTCGCGCCGGTAGCAGGACGACCAGCCCGCGTAGCGGTTCGGGCCGTCCTTCAGGTCGAGGATCTCGTCGGCGTGGAAGCCAGCGAGCGGCACCTCCGACGTGCCGACGAGGTACAGGTCGTCGTCCTCGAGGTGGTAGATCTCGCTCGAGTGCTGGCCGAGGAAGCCGGTGCCGGCCATGATCTCCGGGCGCACCAGCGACGGCGTGATCATCGGCGTGAAGCCGTTCTCGAGCGCCTGCGCGATGGCCATGTTGAGCAGGCCGAGCTGCAGCTGCGCGCCGACGCCGGTGAGGAAGTAGAACCGCGAGCCCGAGACCTTCGCGCCGCGTTCCATGTCGACGCCGCCGAGCGCTTCGAGCAGCTCGAGGTGGTCCTTCGGGGTGAAGTCGAACTTCGTCGGCTCGCCGACGTGCTTGAGCACGGTGAAGTCGTCTTCGCCGCCGACCGGCGCGTCCGGGTGCACGAGGTTCGGGACCGTGCGGAAGAGCTGGTCGAACTCGTCCGACGACGTGTTCTGCTCAGCCTCGGCCGCCTTGACCTGCGCGGCGAGCTCCTTGGCGGTGGCCAGCAGCTGCTGCTTCTCCTCCGGCGGCGCCTTCGGGATCTGCTTGCCCAGGAGCTTCTGCTCGTTGCGCAGCTTGTCCGCGGCGGCGATGGAAGAGCGGCGCCGGGTGTCGAGGGAGAGCAGTTTGTCGACCACTCCCTCGTCTTCACCACGGGCGCGCTGCGACGCGCGCACGGCTTCCGGGTCATCGCGCAGAGTCCTGGGGTCAATCACGAAGACAGAGGGTAGTCCGTACAGACTGTGCGTCCCTACTGGGTTATCCCGACAGTCTGATCGTTGAAGCGCTGTTCACGGCGTCCTCATACTCCAGGGATACCCCAGAGGAGGCGCCCCGATGACCGACGAGCTGCTCGCCCGGCACCGCGCTGTCATGCCGTCCTGGATGTCGCTGCTCTACGAGGAGCCGATCGAGATCGTGCACGCGCACGACCGCCGGATGACGGATTCGCAGGGCCGCACCTACCTCGACTTCTTCGCCGGCGTGCTGACGAACTCGATGGGCTACGACGTCGCCGAGATCGGCGACGCGGTCCGCAAGCAGCTCGACACCGGCATCCTGCACACCTCGACGCTCTACCTGATCCGCTCGCAGGTCGAGCTGGCCGAGCGGATCGCGAAGCTGTCGAACATCCCGGACGCGAAGGTCTTCTTCACCAACTCCGGCAGCGAGGCCAACGACACCGCGCTGATGCTCGCGACGCAGTTCCGGCGCAGCAACCAGGTGCTGGCGATGCGGAACTCCTACCACGGCCGCTCGTTCGGGACGGTCGCGATCACGGGCAACCGCGGCTGGTCGGCGTCGGCGCTGAGCCCGGTCAAGGTCAACTACGTCCACGGCGGCTATCGGTATCGAAGCCCGTTCCGGGACATGTCGGACGCCGACTACATCAAGGCCTGCGTCGCGGACCTGGTCGACGTGCTGGAGACGGCGACCGCGGGCGACGTCGCCTGCCTGATCGCCGAGCCGATCCAGGGCGTCGGCGGGTTCAGCCTGCCGCCGGACGGGCTGTTCCGCGCCATGAAGGAGGTGCTGGACTCCTACGGCGTGCTGTTCATCTCGGACGAGGTCCAGACGGGCTGGGGCCGCACCGGCGAGCACTTCTGGGGCATCGACGCGCACGGCGTGACGCCGGACATGATGACGTTCGCGAAGGGCCTCGGGAACGGACTGGCGGTGGGCGGGGTGGTGGCCCGCGGCGACGTCCTGGACTGCTTCCAGGCCCAGTCGTTCTCGACGTTCGGCGGCAACCCGGTCTCGATGGCTGGCGCGACGGCGGTGCTCGACTACATCAAGGACCACAACCTGCAGGCGAACTGCGCGGCTCGCGGGTCGCAGCTCATCTCCGGTCTGCAGGCCGCCGAGTCGCCGATCGTGGCCGAGGTGCGCGGCAAGGGCCTGATGATCGGAGTGGAGCTGATCAAGCCGGGCACAACGGAGCCGCACGTAGCCGCGGCGGCCCGGATGCTGGAGGAGACGAAGAAGCGCGGCCTCCTGATCGGCAAGGGCGGCCTGCACGGCAACGTCCTGCGGCTGGGCCCGCCCATGACGTTGACGGCGGACGAAGCCCAGGAGGGTCTGGACATCCTGGTGGACGCGCTGGCGGCGACCCACGCGGCGCTTTGACCCCAAAAGAGCGGGTGGTCATCCCGTCGCCTGAGGCCGTCAAATCACTTTGAGCCGGGCCCGCAACCCACAGCGCAAAGCGAGAAAGCGACGCAACCTTGCGGGCCCGGCTCAAAGTGATAGGCCTCGCTCAGGCGACGGGATGACCACCCAGCGGCCCACCTCTCAGAAGTGAGAAGACAGCGGTGGCCATCCCGGAGCCTGCCCGTCCGGCGAGGACATGCTTTTGCTTTTGAGCCGCGGCAGAAGTCTGCCGCGCCGAAGCGGGTCCGACCTCCCCCGCCCCTCCGGTTGGAGTCTCAGCCGCCGCTCGGGTTTGTCAAGGCGGGAAAGCGTGCCTTGACAAACCCGATCGTCGACTGAAGTGCAGCTGGGATGAGGGGCGGGGGAGGTCTGGTGACGTCGTGGTCGGTCTGCGTCGCCGGCCGCCGGTTCTTCTTCAGCCGCGCACGAACCTCGCCACGTGCTCGGCCAGCTCCTCGCCCTTGTCCTCCTGCAGGAAGTGCCCCGCGTCCTTGATCACCGGGTGCTCCACCCCCTGCGCCCCCTTCATCGAGCGCTGCAGAATCGGAGCCATGCCGCCGGTGATCGGGTCGCCGTCGGAAAACGCCACCAGGAACGGGATTTCCAGGTCCGTCAACGTCTTCCACGCCGCTCGGTTCGCTTCCGAGGCGGGGTCGTCCGGCCGGTAGGGCACCAGACCGGGCATCGCCCGGGGAGCCGCCTTGTACATCTCGTTCGGGAACGGGGCGTCGTAAGCCGCGCGCTCCGCCTCGGACAGCGAAGACTTGCAGCCCGACTGGACGAACCGGGCGACGTCCAGCACCGGGGCCTTCTGGACGGCCTCCCGGAACGAATGCCACTGCGGCGGCATGTCGATGTCGCCCGTGGGCAGGCCCGTGTTGGCCGCGACCACCCGCGCGAACCGTGACGGGTTCTCCGCGACCAGCCGCAGCCCGATCAGGCCGCCCCAGTCCTGGCCGACCAGCGTCACGTCGTGCAGGTCCAGCGCGTCGAACGCGAAGCCGCGCATCCACTCGACGTGCCGCGCGTACGTGTGGTCCGCCAGGTCGCCGGGCTTGTCGGACCGGCCGAAGCCGACCAGGTCCGGCGCGATCGCGCGGAGCCCGGCCGCGGCCAGCACCGGCAGCATCTTGCGGTAGAGGTACGACCAGCTGGGCTCGCCGTGCAGCAGCAGCACCACGGGACCGTCCGACGGCCCGGCCTCCACGTAACCCACTCTGATCACGCCGCCGTGGGGGTCCGCGAGCTCGGTGTACTTCGGCTCGAAGGGGAAGTCGGGCAGGTCCGTGAACCGGTCGTCCGGTGTCCTCAGCAGGCGCACGAACTCCACGCTAGTGGGAACGGAAGAGCCGGGCCACGCGCGACGTGGCCCGGCTCACATTCCGGGGTCAGGAGATGCCGACGGCCACCACGAGGCCCAGGCCGATGTGCGCCGCCGCGACGACGATGCTCACCGGGGCGAACTTCTCGCTCTCGATGGTCGACGCCACGTCGATGCGGGTCGCCCACTCGAGCAGCCGGACCGCGATCACCTGGACGATGATCCCGAGCAGGCCGTAGACCAGCGACGTGATCAGGCCCTCGGTGAGGTCACTGGCCGAGTTGAAGATCGCCACGACGACGATGAACGCCATCGAGAGCATCCCGGACGCGGTCACGATCACCGCGTTCGGCAGGCCCTGCGTGACCAGCTTCGACAGCTTGCCCGGCGTGGTCCAGTCGATCGCGTAGAAGCCGGCGAACATCAGCAGCAGGCCGATGACGCCGTACAGCAGGATCGCGCCGATCCCCCGCACGAGGTCGGAGCCGAACGTGTCGGACAGCGCAAGGGTCGTGTTCACGAGTTGTCTCCCAGGAGAAAGAGCTGATCAGCAGCGGTGTTGTATCACGACTCGACGATGCGATGTGGGACAAATGCCGCACCGTCGTCGGTGACCAGGCCACCGGTCTCGCGGATGCCCAGGCCGGCGGAGCTGTCCCCGACGATCCACGCGCCGAGCGCCGGCCGGTAGCCGTCGAACTCGGGCAGCGGGTCGAACGCCTGGTAGACGAACCCTTCCGCGCCGTAGACGCCGTCGGTCTGGGTCTCGTAGCCGGTCGCGACGATCTGGACGTTCGCGCCCTCGCGGCCCAGCTTCGGCTTGCGGACGTACTCGGTGAGCAGGCCGGGGTCGTCGGCGAACGCCGGCAGCAGGTTCGGGTGGCCCGGGTAGTTCTCCCACAGGATCGCCAGCAGCGTCTTGTTGGAGAGGATCATCTTCCAGAGCGGCTCGATCCACAGCGTCCGCGGCAGCGACTCGACGGCGTTGCGGCCGAACTCCTCGTCGACCACCCACTCCCACGGGTACAGCTTCAGCACGGTCGCCATCTGCGACTCTTCGAGGTCGACGAACCGCTTGAGCACCGGGTCCCAGCCGATCTCCTCGATCGCCAGCCCCACCGTGTCGAGCCCGGCCTCGGCCGCCGTCTCCTGCAGGTACGCCGTGGTGACGTTGTCCTCGCCGGAGGGGTCGGCCGCCGACCAGGTGAAGTGCAGCTCGTTCGACGGCAGCTTGTCCCGCAGGAACGCCCACCGCTCGACGAGCTTCTCGTGGATGGAGTTCCACTGGTCGTCGTCCGGGAAGACGTCGGTCTTCCAGTGCCACTGCAGCAGCGACGCCTCCAGCAGCGTGGTCGGCGTGTCCGCGTTGTACTCCAGCAGCTTCGCCGGCGACTTGCCGTCGTAGCGCAGGTCGAACCGCCCGTAGACGTGCGGGTCCTGCCGCTTCCACGACTCGGCGATGTGCGGCCAGACCCACTCGGGGATGCCGAACCGCTGGTAGCCCTCGGTGGTCACGACGTTGTCGACGGCCTCCAGGCACATCGAGTGCAGCAGCTCGACGTCGGCCTCGAGCGAGAGGACCTCGTCCATGTCGAAGACGTAGTGCACCGACTCGTCCCAGTACGGCCGCATCCGGCCGCTGTTGTCGCGGGCCGGCGTGCCGTAGACGAGCCCCTGCTCCTCGACGATCCGCTGCCAGTCGCGCCGCGGCTCACGCCGGTCCCGGTACACCTACGATCCCCCGCTCTTGCCGCTGCCGCCGGTGCCCCCGGTGGAGCCGCTCTTGCCGCTGATGCCGAAGCCGCCGCGCTGGACGGACTTGCCGGACTTCGTGTTGACGTTGGTGCGCGACGACGGCGCGTCGTAGGAGCCACCGGACACGCGCTGCCCGATGCCGCCGGTTCCGCCGTAGTTGTAGCGGTAGCTGTTGTAGCCACCGCCCCCGATCGGCAGGAACAGGAAACCGCCACTGGAGTACCCGCCGTGACTCGTCACGTAGGTCTCGTCGCAGTTGTCGTCGCCCTGGACGATGCCGTTCGAGTCGGTGCAGACCGCGGTGACGTCGCCGGCCGGCTTCGCGACCGTGTAGAACGTCGCGACCAGTCCGACGAGGCCGACGGTCACGCCGCTGCCGATCAGGATCTTGCGGCGGGTCGCCGCCTTGGCGTCGGCCTGGCGGGCCAGCTCGGCGTCCCGTTCTTCCTGGACGAGTGCCTGCTGACGGGCCCGCTGCTCCGCGACCGACGGCTGACGGGGCTGCGTGTTCGAGTCCTGAAACCTCATCGAACCGCGCTTCGGCGGCTCGGGGGGCGGCTGGTCCCCAGTGTTGTTGTCCTGCGTCATGTGCGCTCCGTAATCCCGGCCACCACGAAACCGTGACCCACCCTAACCACCCGGATCGCGCACGTCTCGCGCGGCGCGGGCATCATGGACTGCGATGTCTCCCAGCGCCGATCGGTTCCCAGCCGCCACGCAGACGCTGCGCACCCGCGTCGTGATGGGCGGGATCTTCGCGGGCGCGCTCATCGCGCTCGCCCTCAGCGTCGTCTTCTCGTGGGGCGGCGAGATCGCGGGCGGAGCCGGCGGTGGCGCCGGCAAGCTGTCCCCGGAGGCCGAGGAGGCGTTCCACTCACCTCCCGGCAGCTGCCTGACCTGGGCGAACCCGGACGCGAGCGACGCACGCAAGGTGGCCTGCACGCAGCCGCACAAGTTCGAGGTGACCGCGCTCGTGGACATCGGCGCCCAGTTCCCGGAGGGCGCGCCGGTGCCCGCGCTGGACCAGTGGCAGCAGATCGCCCAGCAGAAGTGCACCTCGGACGTGAAGCCGTACCTCGGCCACAACCTCGACCCGTACGGCAAGCTCACGACGAACCTGCTGCGCCCGACTCCGTCGCAGTGGGCCGACGGCGACCGCCAGCTGCGCTGCGGCCTGCAGTGGGCGGGCCCCGGCGGCACGCTGCTGACGACCACCGGCCCGGCGAAGGAGCAGGACCAGTCGCTCGTGTTCGAGCCGGGCACCTGCCTCGCGCTGCTGGGCAAGGGCGTCGGCGACCCGCTCGAGTGCACCAAGCCGCACTCCTACGAGATCGTCGCGACCCTGGACCTCAAGACGAAGTTCAAGGACGCCTACCCGTCGCAGGACGACCAGAAGGCGTGGCTCGACACCGAGTGCACCAAACAGGCGTCGGACTACACCGGCGGCGCCGATCTGGACGCGAAGAAGCTGATCCTGACCTGGGACCTGCGGGAGCAGGAGAGCTGGGACGCCGGGTCGACCAAGGTCAACTGCAAGGTGGCGGCGCTGCTGCCGGACAAGAGCGGCCTGCAGGCGGTCACCGGCAGTGTCAAGGCCGCCCCGGCCGGACCCGACGGCCCCGACGGCGGCCAGCCCCAGGACGGCGGCCCGCCTTCGGACGGGGGCGGCGGGCCGGCCACGTCGAGCTCCGCCCCGCCGACGTCGAAGCAGAACGGCTGATGCCCGTCGAGATGAGCCGGGAGCGGTTCGAGGAACTGGTCTCGGAAGCCCTGGACGAGGTGCCGGCCGAGTTCGCGAAGGCGATGGACAACGTCGTCGTGCTCGTCGAGGAGTTCAACGACGAGGCGCCGGACATCCTCGGGCTCTACCACGGGATCGCGCTGACCGAGCGGACGTCGTCCTACGGCGGGGTGCTGCCCGACCGGATCTCGATCTACCGGCAGCCGATCCTCTCGATGTGCGAGGACGAGGACGAGGTCGTCGAAGAAGTCCTCATCACCGTCGTGCACGAGCTGGGTCACCACTTCGGGATCGACGACGCCCGGCTGCACGAGCTCGGCTGGGGCTGAACCGGCACTAGTAGTGACACCGTGACCACCGTCGGGTGGCAACGCCCTTATCCTGTTACTCGAAGTCATTGGATGACTGCGATGAGTACCGGGGGTCGCGGTGAACCCTGCCCGAAGACTCACGTGGCTGCTGACGTCGAGCGCCGCCTCGCACCTGGGCGACGGCATCGGCAAGGTGGCCCTGCCCCTGCTGGCGACGACGCTGACCCGCGATCCCGTGCTGATCGCCGGGCTGTCCGCCACCCAGTTCCTGCCCTGGTTGCTCTTCGCCGCCGTCGCCGGCGCGCTGGTCGACCGGATCGACCGGCGGCGCGCGATGGTCGTCGCGAACACCGCCCGCGCCGTCGCCGTCGGCGCCCTCGCCGTGCTCGTCGCCGCCGGCGGGATGACGATCTGGCTGGTCTACCTGACGGCGCTGGTCATCGGGACCGCCGAAACGATCGCGGACAGCGCGGCCAACGCCCTGGTCCCGGCGGTCGTCGGCGACGGCTCGCTCGACGCGGCCAACAGCAAGCTGCAGGCGTGCGAGATCGTCGGCCAGACGTTCCTCGGCGGCCCGATCGGCGGCCTGGCCTTCGCGCTCTTCGCCGCGTTGCCCTTCGTCCTCAACTCCGCCGGCTTCGCGATCGCGGCCGCGGTGCTGCTCGGGCTCACCGGCACCTACCGCGGGCAGGCCGGAGCCCGCCGGCCGACGCGGCTGCGCACCGACCTGGCCGAAGGTCTGCGCTGGCTGCGCGGGAACGCGCTGCTCACACGGCTGGTCTTCATCGCCGGGCTGCTCAGCCTGGTCAGCGAGCTCGCGCAGGCACAGTTGGTGCTCTACGCGCTCGACGACCTCCATCTGTCCGGCGCGACCTTCGGGTTCTTCGCGTTCGCCGGCGGCATCGGCGGGCTGCTCGGCGCGGGCGTCGCGCCGCGGCTCGTGCGCGCGGCCGGCCGGCGCGTGGTCGTGGTGGGCGGGATCCTCGGCTGCGGCGCCGGGTTCGGCGGGATGGGCCTGGTCCGCTCGCCGGTCGCGAGCGCGGCCCTGTTCGGCCTGTTCGCGGCGGCGGTCGTCGCCGTCAACGTCGTGCTCGCCACCGCGCGGCACACGCTGGTGCCCGGCGAGCTGCTCGGCCGGGTGCTCGGGGTGTGGCGCACGGTCGTCTGGGGCGCGATCCCGCTCGGCGCCCTGCTCGGCGGGGTGCTGACCGAGGCGCTCGGCACCGCGGCGCGCACGTTCGCCGTGTCCGGGCTGGCGATGCTCGCGATCGCCGCGTTCGCCTCCCTGGCGCTGCGGCGGCGCTCGCTCGATGACGAATCGGACTCAGCCGTGGCGCTACTGCACCAGGATCCGGGTTTGTGAGCTGAAATACGTCATCACCCAGGTGGTGGGGAGGCGGCTTATGCGCACCGTGGACCCGGGCACCGGCACCGACGCCGGTCCCGACTTCGACGAACCCTCGGACGAGTCCGAGGAGGTCAAGGCGTCACCGCCGCAGTCACGCCGGCTGCTCGTGCTGTGCGCGGTCGCCGGGTTCGTGCTGGGCGGCGGCGTGCTCGGGCTGCTGTGGGGCCTGTCCGGCGTGCACGCGGGCGCGCTCGACGACGCGCTGGCCGCGTGCCAGGCCCTCGACCGCGTCGGCGAGCTGCCGGACACGAGCCGGGACGCGCAGCCGTCGCTGACACCGGGCCTCACGCCCGAGCGGCTGCACCGGATGACGGCGGCGCGCGAGCTGTCCGCGGCCGCCGCCCAGGTCAACGCCACCTACCAGCCGCTGGCCGACCACATCGACGGCGTCAGCCGCATGGTGCTCAGCCTGCACTTCAACGACATCGCCGGCCAGCGGCACCTGGTCGAGGCCGAGGAGATCTGCGGCCGCCTCTAGGACGTGTGGACCGTCTTCACCGAGAGCTGGTTGCCCGGGATCTTGGTGCTCGCGCACGCGGTGCCGTCGGTGGGCACGAAGTTCGACGCGGTCTCCTGCGGCAGGTAGATCCGCAGGCCCTTCACCGCCGTCGGCTGGCAGGTGCCCGAGTCGAAGTTGCGCACGTTGACGAACTGGATGTCGGCGATCGCGGACTGGCCGGGGTTCAGCTTCACCGCGTTGCCCTTGGTGCCCTCGCGGAAGGCGTCCTTGCCGACCTGGTGCCCGTCGGTGCCCGCGACGTACGAGACCCCGGGGAAGCCCTGGATCTCACAGGGCTTCGAGCTGCTGTTCTTGATGTTCAGCGGCCGGTACACCGAGCCCGCGCCGGCGTCGCCCTGGCCGAGCGACAGCGTGACGTCCCCGGCCTTGCAGAGTCCGTTGTCCGCGGGCTGGGCGGGCGGCGTGGAGGCCGGGGCCGAGCTGCTCGGGGCGGACGCGGCCGTGGTCGCGGTGGTGGAGGTCGGGGACGCCGTCGTCGAGGGCGTCGAGCTGCTCGCCGCGTTCGTGGTGCCGCCGTTCCCGCAGGCGGACAGGGCGAGCACGCCCGCCGAAGCCGCGACGAGGGGGAACAACCGTGAAAGCTTCGTCCAAGCCATGTCAATCGCCTCCCTGGTGTGGTGCTACTGGGTAGACGTACGGATCTCCGGCAGGTTGGTTCGACCCGTTAATTCCCCACCAGACGTGTCTCAAACGTGACGGGATCACACTTTCGTGACGGTCAGAGAGGCGTGTCGACCCAGGTCAGGCAGTGCCACTGGCCGTCCGGCCGGGCATCCAGCTCCACCAGGCCGGTGTTCGGGATCAGCGCCGCGTTGGCGACGTCCGCGTGGACGTTCGGCGCCAGCCACTCGGCGGACAGCCGGATCGCGCCACCGTGGCTGACCAGCGCGATCACGCTGTCCGGGTCGGCCTGCTCGTGCTTGGCGCGCAGCCGGCCGACCGCGTCGAGCATGCGGGTGCGCACGCTCGTGCCGCTCTCGCCGCCGGGCAGCGTCGCCGTCAGCTCACCGAGCGTCCACCGCCGCACGACCTCCATGTAGGTCCGGATCGACTCGTGGTCGGTCGCCCCTTCGAGATCACCCGCGACGACCTCGTGGACGCCGTCGACGACCTGGACGTCCAGCGAGAACCGGGCGGCCAGCGGCCCCGCCGTCTGCTGGGCCCGGGTCGCCTGCGACGCGTAGACCGCGACGATCGGCTCCCCCGCCAGCCGCGTCGCGAGGTCGTCGGCCTGGGTGCGGCCGAGCTCGGTCAGCGGCGGCCCGGGCAGGGCGGTGTCGAGCGCGCCGCGGACGTTCCCGTCGGTCTGACCGTGGCGGATGAGCAGCAGCCTCACGCCAGGTCTCCCTTGCGGACCGCGTCGGCCCACACGGCGGCGTCGACGAAGTCGTCGTTGCCCGCACCGGGCTCGATCGTGGTCCGCGTCCCGTCGGCGCGCGGGTGCGAGCCGAGGAACCGCAGGTTGCGGCAGTGCCGGCGCAACGCGGTCAACGCGTCGAGGATCCGCGGCTCGGCCACGTGCCCCTCGAAGTCGATGAAGAAGCGGTACTCGCCGAAGTTGCTGCGCGTCGGGCGGGCGTCCAGCCGGGTGAGGTTGATCCCGCGGTCGGCCAGCGCGGTGAGCAGCTCGGCGAGCGTGCCGGTGCGGTTCACGGCCGCGGCGACCACGGACGTCCGGTCGGCGCCCGTCGGCTCCGGCAGCTCGCCCGGCGGGCGGACCAGCAGGAACCGCGTCGCCGCGTCGCTGACGTCGCCGACCTCGGTGGCCAGCACCTCGAGGTCGTAGTGCTCGACGGCGACCGGCGCGCAGACCGCGGCGTCGAAGTGGCCTTCGAGCACCCCGACCGCGGCTGCCGACGTCGACGACGACGCCACCGGGTGCGCGTCCGGCAGGTTCGCCTCCAGCCACTCGCGGACCTGGGCGAGCGCGTGCGGGTGGCTGGCGACGGTCTTGATCTCCCCGCCGCCGCGCCGCGTCAGCACGCTGAAATGGACCGGCAGGATGTGCTCGGCCACGGCGACCAGCGGGGTCGACTCGCTGAGCGCGTCGAGCGTGGTGGGCACCACGCCCTCGACCGAGTTCTCGATGGGGACGCACGCGGCGTCCGCCTCGCCCTCGCGGACGGCCGTCATCGCCAGCCGGACGGTCTCGACCGGAATCAGTTCTTCGCCGCCGGCGAGGGCCCGCGCGGCCTGTTCGGTGAAGGTCCCCTGGGGGCCGAAGTATGCGATCCGTGACACAACACCCAGGCTACGGGTCGCCACCGTGGCGACTTTCACTCGGACAGCCGGTACCAGAACCGGTTACGCCGGGTGGCATTTTTTGCGATGCTAGGGATGTGACCGCCGACTCGGGCACGCACACCGGCCGTGAGGGCGCACACCCGCCGGTCTCCCCTCGCACACCGGAACTGGTGCTGTGTGCCGTCGATGAACCACTCGCCACCGCCTGGACGTCCGCCGCTGAATCGGTGACCGGCCGGGTCCGGGTGCACCGCGGGTCGGTCCTCGACGTCGTCGCCCAGGCCGTGGTCAGCCCGGCCAACTCCTACGGCTGGATGCGCGGGGGCATCGACGCCGTCTACGCGCGAGCGTTCCCGGGGGTCGAGCAGAGCGTCCGAAGTGCGGTTTTGGCCTTTCACGGCGGTGAACTGCCCATCGGCGAAGCCGTGATCGTGCCGACCGGCGAGGCCGAACCGGCGTGGCTGATCAGCGCGCCGACCATGCGCGAACCGGCCGAGCGGCTGCCCGCCGACACCGTGCACCCCTACCTCGCGGCGCGCGCGGTCTTCCTGCAGTGGCGCGACGGCCGGCTCGACCACGGGCCGGTGCGGGAGCTCGTCGACACGATCGCCATGCCGGGGCTCGGCACCGGCGTCGGCGGCGTCGACCCCGCGACCTGCGCGCGTCAGGTCGCGGCGGCGTGGGACGAGGTTTTCCGTAACTCGCGGTGATCACCGCAACCGGGCGTGGACTACATCACAGCGCGTTCACCGGCCGTAAGCCCTACCGTTAATCACGCAGGTGAAACGTCCGCCAGTGCAGGCGACGGCCGGAGGAGTGTGCGATGACCCGGGTCCGCGAACTCAGCCCGTATGTCGAGCTGCACCGGGAACAGTGGAAAGAACTGCGAAGTTCGACGCCGTTGCCGCTGACCGCGGCCGAGCTGCTGAAGCTGCGCGGGCTCGGCGAGCAGGTCGACCTGGCCGAGGTCGCCGACGTCTACCTCCCGCTCTCCCGCCTGATCAACCTGCAGGTCGCCGCGCGCCAGCGGCTCTACGAAGCGACCACGACGTTCCTCGGTGACGACTCCCGCGGCACGAAGGTCCCGTACGTGATCGGCATCGCCGGGAGCGTGGCGGTCGGCAAGTCGACCACCGCCCGCATCCTGCGCACGCTGCTCGCCCGCTGGCCGGACCACCCCCGCGTCGACCTGGTCACCACCGACGGCTTCCTGTACCCGCGCGCCGAGCTGATGCGGCGCGGGATCATGCACCGCAAGGGCTTCCCGGAGAGCTACGACCGCCGCGCGCTGCTGCGGTTCGTCACCGAGGTGAAGTCGGGCGCCGAGCGCGTCGCCGCGCCGGTGTACTCCCACCTGGCCTACGACATCCTGCCCGGCCAGGAGCAGGTCGTGCAGCAGCCGGACATCCTCATCGTCGAGGGCCTGAACGTGCTGCAGCCGGGCCCGCGGCTGATGGTGTCCGACCTCTTCGACTTCTCGATCTACGTCGACGCGCACACCGACGACATCCAGCGCTGGTACATCGAGCGGTTCCTCGAGCTGCGCCACACGGCGTTCGCCGACCCGGCGTCGCACTTCCACCACTTCGCCGGCCTGCCCGACGACGAGGCCCGCGCCGAGGCGCGGCACCTGTGGCACTCGATCAACGAGCCGAACCTGATGGAGAACATCAAGCCGACCCGCCCGCGGGCGACGCTGGTGCTGCGCAAGGACTGCGACCACGCCATCAACCGCGTCCGCCTCCGCAAGCTCTGACCCGATTCGTCGGAGGGGTGACGCTCCCCGTCACCCACATGCCGGTCAGCACCACGCTGGGCGAACACCCGGACACTCTTCGTCGTCCTTCGCGACTTTCCGTGCACGCACCTCGGCCGATCGGCCGAGGTGCGTCATTCAGGCGTAACCGGTTGGCCGATACCGATCGCCCGTTCGGAAAGCGACCCTGAAGAAGACCGAAATCGACTCTGAGCTGGGGAGGAGGCCCACGATGTTGGCGATGATCCTGACGTGGGTCGGTGCGATGCTCGGTGTGGTCCTGCTGATCGCGATGGCTGCCGGAACGTTCGCCGTGGACTTCGACGACCGGCTGCAAGAGCGGCGTCGCAAGACCAAGCCGAAGGTTCCGGCAGGCCCACTCCCCTAGACCTCAGAGTTCGGCCAGCGCCTCGACGTAGGCGTCGGCGTCGTATTCGAGCGTTTCCTCGGACTCCAGCAGGCTGCCTTCCAGCGCGTCGATCAGCTGCTCGAAGACCTCGTCGCGGTCGAGCTCGCCCTCCTGCAGGCGCTGAACGGCCAGCCAAGCCTCGACGGGTTCGTCGTCCCACAGCTGGTCGACGATCGTGGCGCGCAGCACCAGCCGCTGTTCTTCCTCGTCCTCGTCGGCCTCGGCGATGACCAGCGCCCGGCGCTGTTCGGGGTCGGTGGGGTCGAGGTCGACCTCCTCGTCCTCGATCTCCGTGGTCAGCGACGGCACCGCGAACATCCGTCGTTCCAGCGCGTCCGCCAGCTCGGTCGGCGACAGCTCGCCGACGTCGCCGAAGTAGCGCTCCAGCGGGGAGTCGTCCTCGTCGGCGTACTCGCTCAGGTAGTCGGCGACGGCCTCGTCGAGCGCGGCGATCGCCGTCCCGGTGAGGCCGGCGCGCTCGCCCGTCCACTGGACCCAGGCCAGCACGACCGGCTCCACGGCGTCTTCGTGGTCGGCGTCGAGCTCGAACTCCTCGCCGAGCAGGCCTTCGAGGAACCGCGCGATCTTCTCCGGCCCGACGCGCAGCGGGTTCGCGGGGTCGGTGGCCAGGCCGTGCTCCAGCAGCAGGCGCCCGATCGCACGGGCGGCGCCGGCGTCCTCACCGCTCGCCGCGACGAACTGCTCGACGACGGCGGCCCGCTCGGCTTCGGACCACTCAGCGACCTCGGGGACGAGCGCGGGTTCCGGCAGCGCGCGCGACCACGTCAGCGCGACCGCGTGGAAGCGCGCGTAGTCCTCGCTGACGTCGGCTTCGTCGAGGTGGTCGGTGACGGCGAGGCCGTCGGAGAGCAGGCGGTGCGCCTCGGCGGGGTCGACCGCCTCCGCCACGACCAGTTCCGGGTCGGCGTCGGCCTGCGCCCGCATCTCGGCGAGGACCTCGCCGGGCTGCTCGATCACGACGAGGTCCCGCACCCGGCCGCCCTCGGTGAAGTCGAGGAGCGCGAGCAGGCCGTGCAGCTTCTCGCCGTGGGCGAAGACGCAGAGCAGGGACGACTCGTCGCCGTAGACGTCGCCGGTCCGCCAGCACTCGCCGGCGGTGACCTGGCCCAGCCCCGCGGCCCAGGTCGGCGCCGGGATGCCGCGGCCGAGGACGACCTGCAGGCCGTCTTCGGCCGCCTTGCGCTCGACGTCGGTCTCCGCGACGACCTTCAGCGCGGCCAGCAGCGCCGCGGCGCCCGGCGTGATCTTGCGCTGCGCGAAGGCGATCAGCTCGAGGCCGAGCGGCTCTTCGCCGTCCTCGACGGGCACGTCGTGGAACTGGCCGAGGACCTCGGAGGCAAGCAGCTCGACGTCCACCGGCGCGGGGTCGGCGCCCAGCGCCGAGAAGTCGTTCAGGACGTCCTTGAACAAGCCGGTCACGCTGTGCGTGACGGGCTGCGGGGGCTTCTTGCGGGCGCGGCTGACCGGACTCATGGACCTATGTTTTCATCGCGCGGCCGGAGCGGTCGCGGTGGCCCTGGCGCGGGTCCCGCCGCCTGCTCGACGGGGAGGCGCCGAGCCGGACGGCGGAACAGAGCCACCGCGACATCGCTGGCCAGAGGCGTCACCGCCTTGGCGGAACCTTCGATGTCCCGGTGCACGTGAAACACCGGTTCACTTCGGTCAACGAGGTGCGCGGGGCGAGGTTACGGCTTTCGGGATGGCGATTCGCGCGGTCCGGATTTCCGTGATCAGGCGGGTTTTCCGGCGGTGGGTTTCCACCAGGGCGCCGATGTAAGCGGTGAATTCGTCCGGTGTCTCGGCGCGCTTGTGCAAGGTGCGCAACAGCTTCAGCCGGCGGGCGGCGTCTTGGTAGGACTGCGGGTCCTTGCGCTCGATGAGCTCCTCGACGTGCTCGCGGAAGACCGGGATCGTTTCGGCCGGGTGCTCCGCGGCGCGTTGCTCGGCCAGTTCGAGCTTCAGCTCCGGCGACGCCCCGAACCGCACGCACGCGCGCCAGGCTGCGTCGGGGCGCCCGTCGTCGAGCAGGACGCGGGCCAGCTCGTCGGCGGCCCCGGCACCCTCGGCGGCCAGCTCGCGCAGGCGGGCCAGCGCGGCCCGGCGCTGCGTCGTCCACTTCCCGTCGGCGGTCGCGGCTTCGCGCAACGCGGCGAACGTCTCCCGGTCGGGCTTGGCGTCGAACTCCTTGCGCCGGCGGGAAGTCTCGTCGTCCGGCAGCGGCACCGGCTCCGGCGCGTGCCCGTTCTTGTCGTGGGTGAGCGCGCGGGCGGCGTGCGCGATGGCCTCGCTGTGCCGCCCGGCGGCCCGCAGCACCCGGACGATCTTGAGGCTGATGTCGCGCCGCGGCGGCTTGGCGGACAGGATCGCGATCAGCTCGTCGACGTCGCCGAGCACCTCGGCCAGCTGCTCCCGCAGCCGTTCGGCGACGTCACGCCGGTGTCCAGGCCCGCCCGCCGTCAGCACATCGTCCACAGTGGACTTGATCCGGCGCAGGCCGGGCTCGCCCAGCGCCGTCGCGAAGTCGGCGAGGGTGATCGACGGGCGGCCAGGGCCGTCGAACTCGACCTCGAGGATCCAGTCGGCCAGCTTCTCCGGGTCCGGCGGCCGGGCGGCGCACGCGCGGGCGTACAGCGCCACGGCGCGGTCCAGCCGGTCGCCGAGGTCGCCGGTGTGGTCGCCGGACCGCTCGAGGACCTCGCTGATGTCGTCCACCGTGCGGCGGGCGAGCGGGGCCAGGTCGGCGCGGCTGCCGACGTCGAGCATCCGCTGCAGAGTGTCGAGGACGGCGCCGACTTTCGCGGTGTATTCGCCGTTCCCGTCGGTCACCGCGGTGTCGAGCAGCCGGTGCGCCTCGCTGACGTCACCGGATTGGGTGGCGGCGCGCAGTTCGAGCGAATGCCGCAACTCAGGGTCACGCCCAGCCTGGGCGTGCACCAGGTCCACCAGCGTCTCCGCGTCCAAAGTGCGCAGGTAGGGGCGAAGATCAGAGGGGGGACTCACGCGGACCAGTCTGCCCGACCCCGGCAAGCACGCGTGTGGGCCAACCGCGTGCTCTTTTCGGCGTAATCCATGACTCTGTGTGAGGCCTTCATCGGCGCCGCAAGTCGTCGAGCACGGCTTTCGCCGGCCACGGTTCGGGCACGCGCGGCCGTCGTGACCGTCCGTGTCGGGGTCGCGGGATGGCCGCCCGCATGGTCGGCACCATGATCGGGACGACCGGCACCGGCACGCGCGCGACGAGCCGCCGCACGACGACGAGCAGGAGCCCGGCGCCCAGCAGCAGGGCCGCACTGGCGGCGATGGCGCCGGCGAGCGTGCGGCGGCCGTCGTCGAGGGTGAGCTGCACGGCGTACTGGCTCTGCTGCGAGTACAGGGCGCCGAGCTGCTGGGAGACAGTGTAGGCGGCGCTGCGCCACGTGGATTCGGGAACGGGCAACGGTTCACTGGCCGCGAACGCGTCTTCGACGGCGGCGAGCCTGCTCCAATCGGCGCTACGGGTGAGCGACTCGTACGCGATACGGCCACTTTCGGTGAGCTGCGGCGCGATCCGGTCCAGTTCGGCCCGGTAGGCGGCCACCGCCTGGGTGAACGGCCGCCGCGTCACGCCGTCGATCCCCGCCAGGGCGAGGGAATCGGAGCGATCCATCCCTTCGGCGACGGAAAGCAGGTCGACGGCGGTGATCTGCTGGTACGCGGATTCGGCGTCGGGCGCGTGGCGCGTGTAGTCGCGCAGCCCGGCGATGGCGGTGTCGATCCGCTGGGAGAAATTCGCGTACGCGGCGGTCCGTTGGTCGGGCCCGGACATCGCCTCGCTGCGCTGGCCCTGCAGGGCGCCGACGACCTGAGCGGTCCGGCCCGCGGCCTCCGCCGCGTCCATGGCGTTGTCGCGCGTCCGGTTCGCTTGCTGGACCAGCAAGAACGCGATCACGATCGCCACGACGACAAGGGCGCCGCCGGGCACGAACGCGATGCACAGCATGCGGCCGCGAACGGATCGCAGGTACTTCAAGGCGTGCCCTTTCCGAGCTTCAAGCCCCGCAAGCATCCCGACGAAGTCCAACCTATTGAGTGAGAGATTCACCGGTCAACGCCGGTCCGCCATACGGCCGTTAGCGCACCGTGACGAGCGGGGACAATCGCCGGGTGACCCTCGACGACGTGACCCAGCGCCTCCGCGGTTTCGCGGCGGCCCGCGCCTGGGAGCCGTACCACACCCCGAAGAACCTCACGATGGCGTTGTCCGGCGAGGTCGGCGAGCTGACCTCGCTGTTCCAGTGGCTGACGCCGGAGGAGTCCGACGCGTGGCGCGAGGATCCCGCGCTGGAGGCGAACGTCCTGGACGAGATCGCGGACGTCACGCTGTACCTGCTCCAGCTGGCCGACCGCCTCGGCGTGGACCTGACGGCCGCGGCCCACGCCAAGATCGACCGCAACGAGGTCCGCTTCCCGCCCCCGAGCTGAGTCAGAGCTCGGCCAGCAGGGGCGGCGGCGTGCTCGCGACGGGCCCGTCCGGATCGGCCAGCCACCCACCGTCCCCATCGGACCGCAGCATCGACCAGATCCCGAACTCGTCGAGGTGCAGCCGCGCGATCTCCCGCTCCCCCTCGGCCCGCACCTCGACGATCGCGACGTCCCGCCCGAGCACCCGGCACTCGACCCGCAGGCGGTCCTTGAGGTCTTCGGGAACCCGCTGGGCGCACCACCGCTCGATCTGGCGCATCGCGAGCTCCGGAATCACGGTCATGGCGTCCAGTGAACCGCACGCGGGTCAGCCGAGCCGAACCCCATCAACCACGGCGACGACATCGTCGTAGGTCCGACCGGGCGCACACCCATCGGTCGGCACGACGACACACCCCGGCCGCAGCGGGAGGTAGGCGGCGAGCTGGTCGTGGATCCGCTCGACCAGCGAGGTCCCGCCGCGCTCGGTGATGACGCGGTCGATCCCCTCGGTGGCGGAACCGCCACTCGCGGCCCGCGCGGCGAACCGCACTCCGGCGACGGGCTTGTCCGCGGTCAGCAGGATTTCCCGGTACTCGGCATCGCAGCGGTTCGCGACGTCTTCGAAGGCCTCGACGTCGGCGACGCGAGTGGCGAGCTGCGGCATGACGACGTCGTGCCCGGTCCGCAAATGCGTCTCGGCCATGGCGACGGTGAGCAGCTGCGCGGCCTTGAAGGTCTCGAAGAAGCTGTCCCGCCAGCCCCCGATGAGGCAGACGACCCGATCGGCGTCGAGGTTGAGCACCCCGGGATGCCGCTCGGCGTAGGCCTGCGCGATCGTCGACTTCCCGATCCCGGACGGCCCGTTCAAGTGGATCAGTCTCGGCACCGCTCCGACCGTACCGAAGTCCCGGTCACCGCGGCGCCGGCTCCGCGAGGAACCACCCGCCGAGCAGGGCTCCGACGCCCAGTGCGGCGAAGAAGATACCGGCCGCCAACGAGCTGCCGCCGAACATCGCGACCACCACGATGAACATCAGCAGCAGCCCGACGCCCATCAGCACCCGGCCGCCGAGCACCTTCGGCGTGCGGGTCGGCGCCGTGACCGCGGTCCGCGGGGCCGGTGGCGGCTCGAAGCCCAGCGCCACCGGTGCGGTGCGGATGTCGACCACCTCCGCGCCCAGCTCGGCGGCGCGGGCCAGTCGGGGTTCGCCGGCCGGCACCGTCGCGTCGGCCACGAGGTGCGTGACGCTCGCGGTCAGCTTCTTCGCCAGCTGGACGCCTTCGGCGAGCACCCTGGCCCGCATCCCGTCCGCCGCCACGCTCGTCCCGAGCACCAGCACCCGGGTCGGCTTGCCGCCGGCGGCCGGGCGCAGGTCGCCGGCATCCGTGACGCCGAGCGCCGTCGCCACCTGGCGCAGCTCGCGCGCTTCCGCGGCGGTCACGACGCCGTCCCGTTCCGCGATTTCCCGCAGGGCCGTCACGAGCTGCTCGTGCGTCGACCGCACCCGCGCTTCGGGCATCCCGGCCTCGGTCGCCGACGCGGCCAGGACGGCCACCTCTTCACGCGACAGGTGCTGATCCGAGACGACCTCGGCGAGCAGGTCCAGGTAGGCGTCCCCGCCCCGGCCGGCCGCGACCCGCTCGAGCGCCTCGGCCATCCACCCCGGCTCGACCGGCACCGGCTCGGCGCGCGGGAGCAGCCGTCCGCCGGCGAACCGGGGCAGACCCGGAAGGGCCGGTGGCGCCGCGAACGTGAACCCGTACCGCGCGAACACGCCCGTGACCAGCTGGGCGACCGTCCTCGCACGAGACGACGCCGACTGCCCCGGCCTCCCGGTCACCCCCAGCGCGTGGGCCACGGTGGCGAGCCGGTAGTTGGGCAGCCGCACGACCGACTGCGCGGCCGCCAGCGTCGAGACGCCCGGCAGCACGGGCAGCCGGACGCCGAGCCGCTTGACCTCCGAGTCCAGGAAAGCCGTGACGAACGCCAGGTCGTGGGCGACGATCACGCTGCCGGCGCACAGGTCCAGCAGCGGTCCCAGGACGTCGCCGAACGACGGCGCGCCGTCGAGTTCCGCGCGCGTGATGCCGTGCACGAGCGCGGGACCGGGCGGCACGCCCGCTCCGGGATCCACCAGCGTCGTCAGCTCACCCACGATCGAGCCGTCGGCGTGGACCCGCACCGCGGCGAGCTCGACCACGCGCCCGGGGCGCGGCCCGGTCGTCCGGACGTCCACCGCGGTGAAGTCGGTTCCGTGCGCGGGGTGGCCGCCCGCGCCCTGCAGCGAGAGGGATTCGATCACGCCCCGCTGGTCGTTTCCCGGCCGCGCGTTGTGACAGTTTTTCGGTGCGCGCCCGCGGTTCGTGACGCGATCGTGACGGCAACATTCCGCCGGATAACGACTGGTGGGCGATCACGAGCCGATGCGTAACAAGGGCGGGAGATTTCACGAGTAGAGGGTCGGCACGTCGCGTTCGAGGAACGAGGAATCCCGGGATGAAACGCTTTCCGAACTGGCTGAAGATCGTCTTGGCCGCTTTCGCCGTCCTGTTCGTGCTGGGCGCGGTCTTCGGGAAGGCCCCGGAGCCGAAGCCCGCGGTCGCCGCACCGCCGGCACCCTCGACGACCTCGGCGAGCAGCGCGGCACCGGTGCCCGTCACCTACACGATCGGGTCCGTGACGGACGGCGCGACCGTGGTGGTCAACGGCAGTGACGGCACCTCCAGAACGCTGCGCGTCCTCGGTGTCACGTCGCCGGGTTTCACCACCGGGTGCTACTTCACGGAATCACTCGACTGGGCGACCACGACGCTTTCCGGCAAAGTCGTGACGCTCGGCGCGGAAACCGCGCACGGCGTCGCCGTCACCTTGGCCGGCGGTCAGGACTACGCGACGCTCGCGATTCAAAAGGGTTATCTCAAGTACGCGACGGACGCCGCGTCGCCCGCGCTCGCGGCCGCCGAGGCCGCGGCGAAGCAGGCGACGAGCGGGCTGTGGGCGCCGCCGTGCAACGGGACCATCGACGTCCCCGCACCGACGCCGACACCGACTCCGGAGCCGCCGGCCACCAAGGCACTCCCGGTGGCCCCGCCCGTGGAGACCACGAAGGAAGCACCGGAACCCGATTCCTCCGCGTATTACAAGAACTGCGCCGCTGCGAAGGCCGCCGGAGCAGCTCCCTTGCACCGCGGCGAACCCGGCTACCGGGCCGCCCTCGACCGTGACGGCGACGGCACGGCCTGCGAACGGTGATCTAACCTGGGCCGATGACCACCGCCGACGAGCTGCTCGGCAGGCTCGCCGCCCTGGGGCGTGAAGAGCTGGCGAACGTCCTCGCCCACCGGCCGGACGTGCTGGACGAACCGTGGCCGCGGCGGCTCGACGTCGTCGCGGCCCGGCTCGCCTCCGCGGAGTCCGTGAACGGTGCCGTGCTCGGGTTGTCGTTGCCGCAGGTGCAGGTCGTGGGCGCCGTCCAGCTGTGTCATGCGCTAGGACGGCAGCCGGCGCCGGTCGGCGAAGTCGCGCGGCTCCTCGGTACTACAGCCGAGACCGTCGAGTCCTTTGTGGACGAGCTGGCCGAGCGAGCCCTGCTGTGGCGCGACTCCGGCGGCGTCCGGCTCCTGGAAATCCTGCACAAGAAGGACTTCCGCGACGAAGGCCTCGGCCAGCCGGTCGCGAACCTGCTCGGAGAGATCGGCCGCAGCCGCGCGGCGGTCCTGTCCAGGACCCTCGGACTGCCCGAAGGTCTCCAGGAGCTGCTCCGCTTCTTCCGCGACGGCGACCGCGTGCGCGAGGTGTTCGGCACCGCCCCCGAATCGACGCGGAAACTGTTGCAGGACATGGCCGACGGCGTTCCGGAGGCCGAAGGGGTGCTGGCCTTCCACACCGCGGAGGGCTGGGCGTTCGACCACGGTTTCCTGTTCGGCACCTACTACGGCAGCGTGGCCATGCCGCTCGAGGTGTCGCTCGCCCTGCGCGGGCCGGACCACCAGCTGCCGTTCACGCCCGCCGAACCCGGGTACGCCGTCACGCACGTCGGCGCCGAGTCGGCCGAGGCCCTGTCGTCGGCCGCCGCGCTGCGGGTGCTCGACCGCGTCTCGGCCGTGCTCGAACTCGCCGGCGCAGAACCGTTTCCGCTGCTCAAGGACGGCACGATCGGCACGCGGCTCGTCAAGAAGGTCGCCAAGGACGCGGGCGCGACGCCCGCGGAGATCGAGCTGGCCATCGACCTCGCGGCGCAGGCCGGACTGCTGCTGGCCGACGAGCCGCCGGCGCCGCGACGCGGCCAGAAAGCGCCGCCGCCCACGCTGGCGCCGGACCCCGACCTCGCCCGCCCCGGACCGGCCCTGCTGTACCGCCTGCTGCTGACGACCTGGTGGGAGCCGGCGCCGCCGGAGTACGGCACCGACGTCGACGCGCTGGTGCGACGTCTGGTCGTGCGGCTGCTGGCTCGCCTCGAGCCCGGCGCCGCGATCTCGGACGGCGAAGCGCTGGCCGTCCTCGCGGAATGGCACGCGCCGCTGCTGCCGGTCGAAGACTTCGCCGGGCACGTCCGGGACGCGCTCGACGTGGCCGAGCTCCTCGGCGTCGTCGCGCACGGCGCCGTCACCGCGACCGGCCGCGCCCTCCTCGCCGGAGCCGGGCTCGTCGAAGTCACCGACGAGTTGGTCTCCCGTGCGCGGACGACGGCACTGTTCGGCACCGACCTCACCGCGATCGTGCCCGGGTCGCCGGACGCCCGGCTCGCCGCGTCGCTCGACCGCGTCGCCGACCGCGAGGCCCAGGGCACCGCGACCAGCTGGCGGTTCTCCCCCGCGAGCGTCCGGCGGGCGTTCGACCAGGGCGCGACGGCCGCCGAACTGCTCGACGAGCTGAGCGCGATCGCCGCGGCCGAGCTGCCGCAACCGCTGGTGTACCTGGTCAACGACGTCGCGCGGCGCCACGGTGAGGCGCAGGTGCACGACGTCGCGAGCGTCGTCGTCGGCGAACCCGCCGTGCTCGCCGAGCTGGCCGCGCACCGCAAGCTCGCGAAACTGGGCCTGCGCGCGGTGGCACCGACCGTGCTGACGTCCACAATGGACGCTTCCGGCACGCTCGACGCGCTGCGAAGCGCCGGTTACGCGCCGACCCACCACGCCGCCGACGGCAGCATCGTGCTGCCCGCCCGCGAACCGGCCGAGCCCACGGCCGTCGTCCGCGACGCCGAGCCCGGCGAACGACCGCCCGATCCCCTCGACCACGCCGAGCGGCTGCTCGCGGCGCCGGCGAGCGGCCCGAGCCTGTTGCGCGGCCAGCTCGCGCGGGCGATGAGCGACCGCTACGCGGGACGTCTCACGCCGAAGCAGCAACAACTCTGCTGGCAGCTCGAAGCGGGGATCCCGGCGGACATCGGCTACCAGGCGGACGACGGCCCCGCCCGGCTCGTGATCGCGTACCCGGAGCTCGACGGCGACGTGCTCGACGTCTGGTCGCTCGGCGACCGCGCGTACCGGCGGCTCGAGCTGGCGCGGATCGACCTGAGCTAGGCCTCGACGCCGGTGAGCCGCGCGTAGACCACGACGTTGTCGAGGTAGTTGCCGCTCGACCGGTCGAACTCGCCGCCGCAGGTGATGAGCCGCAGCTCGGCGTCGGCCGTGTCGCCGTAGACCTGGTCGGTCGGGAACTCCGCCTTGGCGTAGCGGTCGACGCGGTAGACGGTGAAGACCGCCGTCCGGCCGTCGCTGCGGCCGACCCTCGCTTGCTCGCCGGGGCGCAGCTCCTTGAGCCGGGAGAAGGCGCCGGCGACGTGCTTGTAGTCGACGTGCGCCGCCAGCACGGCCGGGCCGACCTCGCCCGGCGAAGGCGCGCCGGTGAACCAGCCGACCGTCGTGGCGTCGCCGGGGACCTCGAGCGCACCGCCCGAGGTCAGCCCGAGGTCCTTGATCCCGTCGGCCCGCACGCCGATCGCCGGGATGCTCAGGGAGGCCGGTTTCGCCGCCGGGAGCCCCTCGCCGGACGGCGCGGTGGTGGCCGACGGCGCGATCTCGACAGGCGTGGCGGACGGCGGGGCGACCTGGTCCGGCGGGTGCGGCGAGAAGGCGAGGACGGAGGCCACCACCAGGATCGCCCCGAGCGCCGCGACGACAGCCGTGACCGCCGGCCACAGGCGCGGGTGCCTCAACTCGTGCGCCGGCGCAGGTAGAGCACCATGCCGCCGGACGCTGCCGCGGCGAGCAGCGCGCCGCTCAGCACCAGGAACGCGGGGGCGCCTTCTTCAGGCTCACCGCCTCCGGTGGCGACGCCGCCGACCGGCTTCACCTTCACCTGGCTGCCCGTCGTGGACTTCTTGGTGGTGGTGGATTTCGGGGCGGTGTGGGTCTGCGTCGTGGTCGACGGCTGACCGGATGCCGGCGTGTTCTGCCGCGGGCGGTGGGGCAGGGATTCGCAGGCTTTGCCGTCCTTGTCATCACCGTCCAGTCCGTTGGGGTCGGACGGGTCCTGGTCGTAAACGGCCTGCGCGTCTTCCTGGTATTGGAAGTTCTTGCAGTTCAGATCGGCCGCGAGGGGCGTCGCGAGCTGCGCGGAGGCGGGGAAAACGGGGCCGAGGAGAGCGAGCCCGGCGACGGCCGCGGCCGTCGTCAGGGCACGACGAAACAAGGACACCGGAAGGTCCTTTCAGGAAGAATCGGGGTGATTGCGTGGTAACTATCGTGGCCCCGGCGACACTGTTACGGAACATTCCGGAATTCCGGAAACGCCAGCGCCCCACCAAAATCCGGCCGGCTCGTGATTCTTCCCCATTTGCCGCTGACCAGCGGAATCAGCGACAAGAATGCGTACCGGCGGGTTTGTTACGAGATCCGCGGTCACACTTTGGGGGTAATTGGCCGGGATCGTCCGGTGTGACGTGCGGACCAGCCGTCACCGCGGCGCGCGCGTACCCCGTAACCTGGGGATATGCCGATCCAGGTACTCCTCGTCGACGACCACGAACTGGTCCGCCGCGGGCTTCGCGACCTCCTCGGCGACGAGCCCGACATCGAGGTCGTCGCCGAAGCGGGCAGCGTCGAAGAGGCGCTGGCGGTGGCGATGCACGTCGAGCCGGAGGTCGCGGTGGTCGACGTCCGCCTCGGCGACGGCGACGGCGTGACGCTGTGCCGCGAGCTGCGGTCCAAGCCGAACCCGCCGGCCTGCCTGATGCTCACCGCGTTCGACGACGAAGAGGCGATGGTCGGCGCGATCATGGCCGGTGCCGCGGGGTATCTGCTGAAGCAGGTGCGGGGGCAGGACGTGGTGTACGCGGTGCGCGAGGTCGCGGCCGGGCGGTCACTGCTGGACCCGGTGAGCACGGCGCGGGTGCTGGACAAGATGCGGCACCCGCCGACGGACGAGCTGGCGACGCTGACCGAGCGCGAGCGGGACGTGCTCGAGCTGATCGGCCAGGGCCTGTCGAACCGCGAGATCGCCGAGCGGCTGTTCCTCGCCGAGAAGACGGTCAAGAACTACGTCACGTCGGTGCTGGCGAAGCTCGGCATGCAGCGCCGGACGCAGGCCGCCGCCTGGATCGCGCGCCGGGAGAAGTAGCTCTTCGCGACCGTCGTGTCCGCAAGCCGCCGTTCGCTGCTTCCTTTTCAACGGCCGTCACATACCGCCACGTCGACCGGCGGTTTTTTCCTGCCAGTTTCACTCGAACGTGAGTCGAATATGTGTTCGATCGACCGGTACGATCTTCAGTGAGGGCGATGAAGGGAGGCTGGATGACCCGAGAAGGATAGATCGCGGTCAGTCAAGTGGGAGATCGAACGCGACGAGCGTGCCGAGACTGGGCGAGGAGTTCAGGAAGAACTTGCCGCCCGCGGCATCTGCGCGTTCGGCGAGATGACGCAGGCCACGGGTGGCGACGCCTTGGGGGACGCCGGAACCGTTGTCCCGGACACGGAGTTTCACGCCGTCGGAGTCCCTGGTCAGGGTTACGCGGGTTTCGCTCGCGCCGGAGTGTCTGACCACATTGGACAGAGCTTCGCGCAGGGCGGCCCGGATGTGGTCGGCGTGTTCCGCGGGGATGTCGGCGAATTCGCCGGACAGCTCCAGGGTCGGTGGGTACCCGAGCAACTCGCCGGCGATGCGGACCTCGCCGCGCGCCGACTCGGCGAGGTCGGCGGGCGTGCCGGTGTCGTGGCGAGGCTCCGGTGACCTCAGCGCGCGCACGGTGCCCCGGATCTCCTCGATGGTCTGGTCCAGCTGGTCGATCGCGTCCGAGAGACGCGCGCCGTCGGCTTGGGCGAACCGCTTGCGCATGTTGCGCCGAACCCGGTCGAGCTGCATCCCGGCGCCGTAGAGCCGCTGGACGATGACGTCGTGGAGTTCGCGAGCGATGCGTTCACGCTCTTCGTAGAGCGCGACGCGGTGGCGAGCGTTGGCGCCTTCGGCGAGCGCGAGGACGACTCCGGCTTGAGCGGCGAAAGCGACGAGCATCTCGACGGTCCCGGCGGAGAACGGTTCACGCCCCCGCTTCCGGTAGACGGTGAGCGCCCCGAGAACCCGCCCCCCGGACCCGAACGGCGCGGCGGCGAAGGGCCCGTAGCCGTGGAGCTCGGCGGGAACGTAGGGCGCGGTCCGAGGGTCGACGGTGAAGTCGGCACTGGCGACGGGCTCGCCACCCCGGGCGACTCGTCCGGCCGCGGAGTCCGCGGGAAGGGCAAGGCCCCGCAGGGTCTCGCCGGCGCTGACGCCGATTCCGACGGGGGCCTCGAGCGGCGCTTCACCAGCGCTCGCGCCGGTGGCGGCAGTGCCCGCCTGCGTGCCTGGCGTCGCACCTCGGTCATCCGCGGCCGTGCCATCGCCGGGCTTCGTCGGGTCACCAGCGGCGGGGTGGGCGGTGGCGTAGTGGGCGGCCTCGACCACGACCCGGCCGTCTTCGGCGCTGACCATGGCCAGGCCCAGGTCGGCATCGGCGAGTTCGGCGGCTCGGGCGACGACCGTGTCCAGCACCGCTCCCGGGTCGTCGCCGGACAGGGCGGTGCTCGTGATCTCGGTGGCGGCGGACAGTGCCCGCGCGGCAAGCGTCGGATCCATGAGTTCCGTCATTATCGCGCGACGCTGCGGCGGCGCGCCAAGCACGCTTCGAGAATCGATCACGACACGGGCACCCGCGCCACAACCCGGCCATCGCGGACCTCCAGGACCAGGTCCGCACCGTCGGCTTCCTCGGCGCGATGGGTCACGTGCACGACCGTCCGACCCGCCAGCACCTCACGCAGGTTGGCGCGCACGACCTGGGCGGTCGGCTCATCGAGGTGCGCGGTCGGCTCATCAAGCAGTACAAGCCCGGCCGAGGGCGCCCCAAGCAACGCCCGCGCCAGCGCGACCCGCTGCGCTTGGCCACCCGACAGTCCACTGCCGCCGCTACCCAGCAAGGTCGACAAGTCGAGCTCACCGAGCGCAGCCTGCCGCAATGCTTCGCGCAGGTCTTCGACGGTCGCGGCCGGCTGCGCGAGACGCAGGTTCTCGGCGACGGTGGTCCCCGCAAGCATCGGCTCTTGAGGTGCCCAAGCAACCCGCCCCGGAACGGCAACCACCCCACGCCGAGGAGCGAGAAACCCCAGAAGAGCAGCAACAAGAGTCGACTTGCCGGCCCCGCTAGGCCCCACGACGGCGGCGTAGGTGCCCGGCGCCAGATCGAGATCGACATCGCGCAGGATCACCGGACCACCCGGCCAGCCGAGATTGGCTCCCCGCAGCACCACGCGGTCCCCGGCCTCGGCCGAGTCGCCGCCGAACCGGCCGTCAGCTTCGGCCGCCCAGCGGTGTCCGACCGCAGCCTCGGCCGAGTCGCCGCCGAGTATGGCGCCGGCTTCGGCCGCGCCTCGGTTCCGAGCCTCGGCCCCGGCGCCACCGTGCCTGACCTCGGCCCCAATCGGCAGAGCCTCAAAAGCCGCGCCGCGTTGGCGGGCCTCGGCACCTACCAGCGCAACGCCGGGCCGGGTCTCGGCCGATCCGCCGCGCAGCCCCACCTCAACTTCGGTCGCGTCGCGGTGCCCAGCTTCAGCCTGGGCGCCGCCATGCATGGCCTCGGCCGAGTCGCCGCCGAGGCTGCGGCCGGCAGCGCCCGATGCGACGGGCGACCGGGTCTCTCCGACCTGCGCGCCCTCGGCCAGGCGCTGGCGGGCGTGCTGGAGGGTGTCCCAGTGTTGGGCTGCTGGGGGGAGCAAAGCCAGGACCTCCGCCAGCGCCAACGGCACCAAGGCCAGCAGCGGCGCCAGTACCGCGTCGAGACTTCCCGCCGCTACCGCTTGGGCCGCCAGCGCCGTGCTGACCACCGCGCCCGCTCCGCAGGACAGCGTTATCAGCGCCTCCGCCGCTCCCACGCCGAACGCCTGGCGGCGCGCCTGCCCCACCAAGCGCGTGTCCGCCTCCGCGAGCGCGCGGCGGTGGTCGCGATCCCGGCCGAACGCCAGCAACTCACCCGCCGCCTCGAACAGCACCAACACCCTCGACGCCACCTCGCGACGGCCGTCCGCCAGCGCCGTCGTTGCGCGGCGTTCGGTGCGTAGCGCCACCCATGGTGCGCACAGCCCCACCGCCACCGCTGCGAAAAGTGCCAGCCCCGCCGCGGGCAGGACCCACGTCTGCACCGCGACCGCCCCTGCCGCGACCAGGGCCACCACCAACGGCGGCGACACCACCCGCGGCAGCAGATCGCGGACCGTGTCGACGTCGGCGACCAAACGACGTTGCCCCTCGCCCGCTCGCAAGCCCGCAGCGGGACCACGGCGAACCAGCGCACTCCACAGCCGCACGCGGAGGCGGCCAGCAATACGGAACGCCGCGTCGTGCGTGACCAGCCTTTCCACGTACCTCAGCCCCGCGCGGCCCAGGCCGAACGCGCGGACGCCGACCACCGCGACCGTCAGCGTCAGGATCGGCGGCTGCTGCGACGCCTTGGCAATCAGCCAGCCCGACGTCGCCGTCAGCGCCACCCCCGCCAGCAGCGCGAGTGCCCCCAGGGCCGCGCCCGCGAAGAGCCGGCCGTCGAGCAACGCTCGCCACGGTGGCGGTGACACTAAATCGTCCACAGTGGACTCCGCGACGGCAGGCGGGACCTCGGGCGGCAGCTCGACCGCCGCCGTGTGCTCGTGGGCCGCGATGATCGCCGCGGCTCCGTTGTCGACCGCTCGCTGGACCGCGTCGAGCACCAGGCGCGCGTTGGCCTCGTCCAGGTGGGCTGTCGGCTCGTCGAGCAGGAGCAGCCACGCGCCATCGCGCACTCGCTGAAGCGCGCGGGCGACCGCGACGCGCTGACGCTGCCCCAGCGAAAGCTGCGCCACCGGACGGTCCGCGAGCCCGGTCAGGCCCAGTTCGTCGAGCAGAAAGACGGAGCCGACCTCGTCGCGCACCGTGCCGCCGGTGAACACCGGCGACTGCGGCACCCACGCGACCTGTTCGCGCCAGCGCGTCAGATCCGCGTCGGCCAGGTTCGTCGAACCGACCGTGATGGCACCGTCGTGCGCCGGGACGAAACCGAGCAGCACCGAGAGCGTCGTCGACTTGCCGCCGCCGCTCGGGGCGCGGAGCCAGACCGTCTCGCCCGGGCGGACCGTGAACGTCTCGCCGTCGGGGGCGAACCCGCCGCGTCGCGCGACGCGCAGGGACGACACCCGAAGTAAGCCACGCGAAGGAATCGCAGTACCCGAAGAAGGCACGGGCACGGCCAGCACGTCGGCGACGCGCCGGACCGCCTCGACGCCGTCCTCGCTGGCGTGGAACGCGGCGCCGACCGCGCGCAGCGGCTGGTAGCACTCCGGCGCGAGGATCAGCACGCCGAGCCCGATGGCCAGCGGCAGGTTCCCGCCGACCAGCCGGACGCCGATCACCACCGCGACCAGCGCGACCGACAGCGTCGCGATCAGTTCGAGCACGAACGCCGAGGAGAACGCGACCTTCAACGTCTTGAGCGTCGCGCGGCGGTGGCGTTCGGACAGCTGCCGGACCGTCTCGCCCTGCGCGGCCGCGCGGCGGAACGCGGTCAGCACCGGCAGCACGCGCACCAGCTCGAGGAGCCGTTCGGACATCCGGTGCGCCGCGTCGGTCGCGCCGGCGACGCGCCCGGCCGTGAACTTGCCGACGAGGATCGCGAACATCGGCAGCAGCGGCACGGTCAGAAGAACGATCACGCCGGACGGCCAGTCGGCGAACAGGATCGCCGCGCCGGCGCCGAGCGGCACGACCGCCGCCGTCACCAGTGCGGGCAGGTACTCGCGGAAGTACGCGTCGAGCGCGTCGAGGCCGCGGGTCGTCAACGCCGTCAGCTCGCCGTGGCCGCGGCGGGCGATCCACTCGGGGCCGAGGCGCAGGGCGTGGTCGACGGCCTTCGCGCGCAGCTCGCGGTGCGCGGTCGCGGCCGCGCGGGCGGAAACCGTGCGCACCGCCCAGCCGGTCAGCGCGCGCGTCGCGACGAGCGCGAGCAGCGCGGCCAGCTGGGCGGTGCTTCCCCCGGAACCCGCTCCGACGATCGCCGCGAGGACGTCGGCGAGCAGGATCGCCTGTGCCACCAGCGCGATGGCGTGGAGGAACGAGAGGAACCCCACCAGGGCCAACGCCCGGCGCACGGCCGGCACGAGGGCAGGCAATGCGCCGAGCGGGCCCTTTCCCGGCCGCGCCGAGTCCATTGTGGACTCCGAGGCGAGAAGGGTCGCGCGTCCGGGAAGCTTGCTCATGGCGCGTGGACCGCCGGAATGTGCTGAGTGCCGATGCGCTTGCGGAACACCCAGTACGTCCAGCCCTGGTAGATCAGCACGGCCGGCGCGCCGAAGACGGCCACCCAGGTCATGACGGTCAGCGTGTACGGACTCGACGCGGCCCCTTCGATGGTCAGCGTGTTGGCGGCGTCGAGGGTCGAGGGCAGGACGTTCGGGAAGAGCGAACCGAACATGACCACCGCGGCCCCGGCGATGACGACGCCGAGCGCCGCGAACGCCTGCCCGTCGCGGTCCGCGCGCAGCCGCAGCCAGGCGACCACTGCGGCGACGGCGCTGATGCCGAACGCGAGCAGCGTCCACAGCGTGCCCGAGCGCCACTGGACGACCGACAGGAACGCGACGATCGGCACCATGGCGGCCGGCAGGAGCCGCAGCGCCAGGACGCGGGCACGTTCCCGCAGGTCACCGCTGGTTTTGAGGGCCAGGAACGCCGCGCCGTGGGTGATCGCGAAGGCGGCGACGGCGACCGCGCCGAGCAGGGTGTCCCAGCGGAAGGCGGCGAACGCCGAGCCGACGCGGTTGCCTTCGGCGTCGAGGGGCAGGCCGAGGACCGTGGTGGCGAGGATGAGGCCGACGCCCAGCGGCGCGACCCACGAGCCGGCCATGATCACGCGGTCCCAGGTGCGCCGCCAGCGCTCGGAGTCGACCTTGCCGCGGTATTCGAACGCGACGCCGCGGCCGATGAGGGCGAGCAGCACGATCAGGAGCGGCAGGTAGGCGGCCGAAAAGAGGCCCGCGTACCAGGCTGGGAATGCGGCGAACATGGCTCCGCCGGCGACGATGACCCAGACCTCGTTGCCGTCCCAGACGGGTCCGATGGTGTTGACCATGACGCGGCGCTCGGTGTTGTCGCGCGCGAGGACGGGCAGCAGCATGCCGACGCCGAAGTCGAAGCCTTCGAGGAAGAGGTAGCCGAGCCAGAAGAAGGCGATGACGACGAACCAGATCGTGGCGAGGGTCATCGGGTCACTCCTCGATCGCGGTAGCCGTGAGTTGTCCACAGCCTGCCGAGTTGTCCACAGGTTGGCTGTGGGTAACTCGTCAGAGTGAAGGCAGCAATACTTTGAGTGTTCATCGAGTCGTCACCTCAGTACGCGAAGGCGAGTGTGTCGCCGTCGGAGTCCTTCTTCTCCGGAGGCATCACCGCCGCGACGCCGCCGCGGACGTACTTGCGCATCAGGTACAGCTCCACCACGCCGAGCGCCGCGTACACCGTGGTCAGCGCGATCAGCGACGTCCAGACCTCACCCGTCGTCAGCCGCGACACCGCCTGGGCCGTGAACATCCACACCCCGTCGACGCCCGACGGGTTCGGGACGACCACGAACGGCTGACGGCCCATCTCCGTGAAGATCCAGCCCGCGCTGTTGCCCAGGAACGGCGTCGCGATGCCGCCGAGCACCAGCAGCGGGAACCAGCGCCCGCTCGGGATGCGGTCCCGGCGCGTCAGCCACAGGGCCAGCAGGCCGATGCCCGCCGACACCGCGCCGAAGCCGATCATCATGCGGAAGCCCCAGTACGTCACCGGCAGGTTGGGCACGTAGTCGATCGGCTTGCCCGCCAGCGACCCCAGCTCCGGGTCGTTCGGGTAGTTCGTGCCGTACTTGGCCTGGTACTCCGTGATCAGGTCTTCGACGCCCTTGACCTCGGTCTTGAAATCGTTGTGGGCCAGGAACGACAGCAGCGCCGGCACGTTGAACGTCTTGACGTCCTCGCAGTTCGACCCCGCGACGTCGCCGATCGCGATGATCGAGAAGCTCGCCGGCTGCTCCGTGTGGCACAGCGCTTCCGCCGACGCCATCTTCATCGGCTGCTGCTCGAACATCAGCTTGCCCTGCGTGTCGCCGGTGATCGCGAGGACCGCGAACGCCGCGATGCCGACCCAGCCGCCGAGACGCAGCGAGGAGCGCCAGACGTCCTGGTCCGAGCGACGCCGCCAGAGGTGCCAGCCCGCGACGCCCACCAGGAACGCCGCCGCCACCGAGAACGCGCCGGCCAGGGTGTGCGGGATCGCGGCGAGCGCCGTGTTGTTCGTCAGCACCGCCCAGATCGAGTTCATCGTCGGCTTGCCGTTCTCGAACGTCACGCCGACCGGGTGCTGCATCCACGAGTTCGCGGCCAGGATGAAGTACGCCGACGCCATCGTGGCCAGCGAGAACGCCCACGCGCACGCCAGGTGGACCTTCTTCGGCAGCCGGTCCCAGCCGAAGATCCACAGGCCGAGGAAGGTCGACTCGACGAAGAACGCGAGGAGCCCTTCCATCGCGAGCGGCGCGCCGAAGACGTCGCCGACGAAGCGCGAGTACGCGCTCCAGTTCATCCCGAACTGGAACTCCTGCACGATGCCGGTCACGACGCCCATCGCGAAGTTGACCAGCAGCAGCTTGCCCCAGAACTTCGTCATCTTCAGGTGCCGCGGCTCGCCGGTGCGGACCCAGCGGGTCTGCATCGCCGCGACCAGGATCGACAGCCCGATGGTCAGCGGGACCATCAGGAAGTGGTAGACGGTGGTGATGCCGAACTGCCACCGCGCTAGCTCTAGGACCTCCACGTGGTCCAGCGTGCTCCGGAGCTCCGGCCACAGCCAGATCAAGTGGTCCCGACAAACCAAGGACCAACGTCCTGGGTGACTACAGCTGGTCGAGTGCCTGCCGCGCCTCGTCCGCGACGACCCGCCGCGGGCCCGTGTCACCGAGGTCCAGGACGTGCTTCAACGCCAGCGCGTACGCCGTGTCGAACGCCTTGCCCGCGTCGACCGGGAGGTCCGGGCGGACGCCGACGCCTTCCCAGTTCTCCCCGGTCTCCGGGTGCAGCGACCGCGCGATCGACACGGTCACGTCGAGGTAGGTGTCCACCTTGAACTGCTCACGCGGGTGGGCACCGCCGCGCGTGGCCTCCCCGACCGTCTTCGCGCGGCCCTGTTGCTGGAGCGAAAACGCGAGATCCTCACCGCCGGAGAACGTGCCCGGCCCGGTCAGCACCCAGACCGGCTTGGTGCCGCCGAACCGCAGGCCGGGGACGTACGGCAGGGTCCACATCTGCGTCGTGCGGTGGCCTTCGCGCTCGTAGATGTCGAGGTAGTGCACCTGCTCGTCGACGAGGTAGGTCTGCAGCAGCGCGCTCGTGCCGGGGGTGCCGCCGCGGTTGCGGCGCACGTCCAGCAGCAGCGCGTCGGCGGGCGCGAGCAGCGTCATCGCCGCCGCGATCGCGGGGCCGGCCAGCTCGGGCGGGTAGAGCAGCGTCGTGTCGAGGTAGCCGACGTTGCCGGCGAGTCTCTTCACCTCGGCGATGCCGAAGCCCTCCAGTTCGGCCTCGAGCCGGAACCCGTCGGAGTTCACGGCCGCGTCGCCGTCGTCGGCGACCGGGTCGACGTGGTGACGCAGGCGCAGGTGCTTGTCGCCGTTCACCGACTGCAGGTCGGTTGTGACCAGCGTCGCGAACTCCGCGTCCCCGAGTCCGTCGTACACGCCTTCGCCGAGACGCTGGTGAAGCACTTCAGCCAGCTTCGCCGCTACGTCCGGGAAGACGTAGTGAGCTTCCAGCCGGCGGATGACCTCGTTGACCTGCGCAGCACGCGCCTCTGACCCCATGGACGTCAACCTACCCCAGACCACAATCGAATTTTCGGCGTACCGAAGAAAATTGTGCGACCCGGCTTGACGACAAATTCATGGCGACCGATCCGGCAATTTCGCGGAAGCCATCAGCTTGCGCCTTTCCGAATCCGCCCTTTATCGTTGCAGTGAAAGGGGCGAAAATACTCATGACTCCTGCGATGGTGGCGCTGATCAGCGCGTTCGGCCTGGTCCTCGCCGTGGAACTGCCGGACAAGACGCTGGTGGCCACCCTGGTGCTGACCACCCGTTTCCGCGGTGGCCCGGTATTCGCCGGGGTCTGCGCCGCGTTCGCCGTGCAATGCGTCATCGCGGTCGCGTTCGGCAGTGTCCTGACGCTGTTGCCGGACGTCGTCCTTTCGCTGGTCGTCGCCGCGATGTTCGGCCTCGGCTCTTTCATGCTCCTTCGCGAGGGATTCAGCGAAGGAGACGAAGCCGGCGAAGACGCTTCGCGCGTCGGCCCCGCTCCGCTGTCCTTCCTACGCTCCGCGATGACGTCGTTCGGTGTGCTCTTCGCCGCCGAGTGGGGCGACGCCTCCCAGCTCGCGACGGCAAGCCTCGCCGCCCGCATCGGCAACCCCGTCGCCGTCGGCGTCGGCGCGTTCGCCGCGCTGATCGTCGTCGCCGGGCTGGCGGTGTTCATCGGCGCCAAGATCCGCAGCCGGATCAAGCCGAAGCTGATCCAGCGCTGCGCCGGGTTCGTCTTCGCCGGATTCGCGGCGTTCGCCCTGCTCCAGCTGGCCTTCTGACCGCTGCCTCACAGGTTCACCGGGTAACCTTTCGGAAACGAAAGGGTGGAAGCCAGGTGAACAAGCCATTGCCCGCGGTCTCGCCGTTGCACGGCCGGGTCGCGCTCGGCGGCATCGGCCTCGCCGTGGCCATCTCCATCGACCTGCACCTGCGGCTCTCCGGCCAGGTCAGCCCGGTCTGGCAGACGCTGTCGGAGTACGTCTACGGCAGGCTCGGCTCGTCGTCGGCCGCTCCCCTGTTCAGCGTGATGTGCCTGGCCCTCTCGCTCGGCTCGGTCGCCCTGCTCGCCGGCATCGCGAAGGCCCACCGGCCGGGCACCACCGCCGTCTGCGTGCTGCTCGGCGTGTGGTCGGCCGGGCTGCTGGTGTGCGGGCTCGTGCCCGTGGACCCCGACGGCCAGGCGCGCTCCCTGTCCGGGCAGGTCCACAACCTCGCCGCGCTCACGGCGTTCGTCGCCCTGCCCGCGGCCGCGCTCGTGCTGACCAAGAAGGGTCGTGAGCGCTGCCCGTGGGAACCACGCCGGACGACGATCCGGCGCCTGGCCACGGCGAGCTTCGCCAGCGTCGGCATCGTGCTGGGCGGGTTCGTCCTCACGCTCGTCCTCGGCCCCGCGAACCAGGAGGTCACGCTGGGCCTGTTCGAGCGCCTGCTGTTCACGATCGACGTCACGCTGCTGCTGACGATGGTCCGGCCGCTGCGCTAAGCGTCCGTCCGCAGGATGCCGGCCAGCCGGGCGGCGGCCGCGACGACCTGCGGGCCCACCTCGGCGGCCTTGAGCGGCTCCAGCGAAACGACTCCGACGCTCGCCTTCAGGCCCGGCACCCCGCGGACCGGCGCCGCGACGCCGGACGCGCCCGCCTCCAGCTCACCCGTCGACGTCACCCAGCCGTCGCCGCCCGGGCGCAGGGACATCGCCTTGCCGGCCGCGCCCGACGTCAGCGAATGCCGGCTGCCGACGCGGTAGGCGACGTGGAAGCTGGTCCACGACGGCTCGACGACGGCCACCGCAAGCGCTTGCGCCCCCTGAGCGACCGACAGGTGCGCGGTCGCGCCGACCTTCTCGGCCAGCTCGCGCAGCACCGGGCCGGCCGCGTCACGCAGCTGCGGCAGCACCTGGCCGGCCAGCCGGAGCAGGCCGACGCCGAGCCGGACCTTGGTGCCGTCGCGCCAGACCAGCCCGCGCTCCGACAGCGGCACCAGGAGCCGGTAGACGGCCGCGCGGCTGGCCCCGATGGCCACGGCCAGCTCGGAGATGGTCGCCGCGTCGCCACCGGCGTCGGCTACTGCCTGAAGCAGCGCCAGCCCTCGGTCGAGCGTCAGCGACCCCTCCCGGCTGGTCACAGCAAGCCGAGTTCGCCCATGTCGGCGACGGGCTGCTCGAACGAAGCCGCCGCGTAGGACGCGAAGAGCGCCCGGACGGCCTTCGCGGCCTGCTCGGACAACCCGCGGGCCTCCTCGGCCAGCGCGTCGGCGTCGGTCGACTCCAGCGCACCCCGGACGTCGCCGCCGGAGAGGCTGCGCCCGGAGGCCACGAGGAGGTTGAGGAAGCCGTGGTGCACGATGCCGGTGTCGGGGTCGGTGTGCCGGACCGCGCGGTGCAGGCTGTTCGTCGCCTTGAACGACGCACCGGTGGACCCGCTGACGACGGCGAGGAAGTCCGCCACCTCGTCGACGCTGGGGAAGTTCTCACCGGCCTGGCCGCCGCAGCGGATCTTCGGCCAGCTGCCGTGCTCGATGACCTTCCGCACGCCGTCCAGCCAGCCGACGCCGCGCCGCGGCTCGACGACGCGGATGACGTCCTCCGGGACGAACTCCGAGACGCGCTCCAGCCACACCTCGTCGACGTCCGACGGCGCCGGCATCTCGACCATCCGCAGCGCCAGCAGCTCGCTGCGCGACTCGACGATCGAGATCGCCTTCGGGACGCCGCCGAGGCCGGTGTCGATGATCAGCGAGAGCGGCAGCGGCTGCTTCGGCTTGATCTTGATCAACTCGGTGATCAGCTCCGGCAGCCGCGAGGCCTGACAGAGAAAAACCCCCAGTACACCGGCGTGTTCGGACTCCCGGCTCGCGAAGTGCGCCCGCAGGGCTTCCGGCATGGCGGCAACGGCCGGCGGGAACAGCGCCGAGTCGTCGACGAGCCTCGCGAACAGAGGAGGAATTCCACGGGGGCCGGGGGGCGTGAGTTCCACAGCGCTTGACACGACTGACACGCTAGTAGCGTTCGACATCAGGACAAAATCGTTCGTAAAACGGACACGTCCGGAGGCCACCGCGATGCCTTACTACCGGCGAGTAGGCGAGATCCCGCACAAGCGGCACACGGCGTTCCGGAAGCCGGACGGTGGCCTCTACGCCGAGGAGCTGATGGGTGTCGAGGGCTTCTCCGCCGACTCCGCGCTGCTCTACCACCGCGGCCTGCCGACGGCGATCGTCGACGCCGTCGCGGTCGAGGAGGACCGCGGGTCGCTGACCCCGAACCTCCCGCTCAAGCCGCGGGCGTACCAGACCCGGGTCCTCAAGTTCGGCGGCGAAGCCGACGCGGTGACCGACCGGCGCCGGCTGTTCGGCAACAACGACGTCACCATCGGGTTCGTCACCGCGACCGCGCCCAGCCCGCTCTACCGCAACGCGGCCGGCGACGAGCTGTTCTACGTCCAGGGCGGCTCCGCGACGGTCGAGACGATCTACGGCAGCCTCGAGATCGGCGACGGCGACTACCTCGTGCTCCCGACGTCGTGCACCTACCGCGTCCTCCCCCACGGCGAGGTCGGCCTCTTCATCCTGGAGGCGCGCGGGCACATCGGGCCGCCGAAGCGGTACCTGTCGGCGAAGGGCCAGTTCCTCGAGCACTCGCCGTACTGCGAACGCGACATCCGCGGGCCGTCGTCGCCGCTGGTCGTGGACGGCGAAGACGTCGAGGTGCTCGTGCGGCACCGCGCCGGCCTGACGCGCTATACGTACGCGACGCACCCGTTCGACGTCGTCGGCTGGGACGGCTGCCTCTACCCGTGGGCCTTCAACATCGACGACTTCGAGCCGATCACCGGCCGCGTCCACCAGCCGCCGCCCGTGCACCAGACGTTCGAGGGCCCGAACTTCGTCGTCTGCTCCTTCTGCCCGCGGAAGGTCGACTACCACGCGGACTCGATCCCGGTGCCGTACAACCACGCTAACGTCGACTCCGACGAGCTGATGTTCTACGTGCGCGGCAACTACGAAGCCCGCAAGGGTTCCGGGATCGGCGTCGGCTCGCTCTCGCTGCACCCGTCCGGTTTCACGCACGGCCCGCAGCCGGGCGCGGCGGAGGCGTCGATCGGCGCGGAGTTCTTCGACGAGACCGCGGTCATGGTCGACACGTTCGCGCCGCTGGAGCTCGGCGAGGCGGCCGACGCGTCCGAAGACACCGGTTACGCGTGGACGTGGTCACGCCGCGGCCCTAAGGGATAATCAAGTTCCGGAATTACCGTCCCCTCCCCGTTCCGCTGCCCGATAATGGAGTTTCCGGTGGCGGAACGGGGAGGATTCGATGATCAATTCCCAACCAGCACGGCGCAAGAGAAAGTTTCTCCCGTTCCTGGCCGCGATCGTGGTCGCCGCCGGGTTGATCATCGCGATCCGGGCCTGGACCAGCGACTCGGGCGACGAGGCGGACGCGCCGAAATGCACCGGCTCGGACGCCATCGCGCTGAATGTCGCGTCGTCCCCGGAAAAGGTCGGAATAGTCCAGGAAGCCGCGAAGGCCTACTCCGGACGGACCGTCGCCGGGCATTGCGTCGACGTGATCGTCAAGTCGAAGTCGTCGGGCATCGCGATGCAGGCGCTGGCCAACGGCTGGAACGAGGCCACGGACGGGCCACGCCCCGACGTCTGGACGCCGGCCGCGAGCGGCTGGGTCAACCTGCTGCGCGTCAACGCGAAGGGCGATTCGGCGTCGATCGTGCCGGACGGCGACCCGCAGTCGATCGCGAACTCGCCGCTGACCGTCGCGATGCCGAAGCCGATGGCCGAGGCGCTGGGCTGGCCGGCCAAGCCGATCGGCTGGAAGGACCTCGCCACGCTCGCGACCGATCCGGCGGGCTGGGCGAAGTACGGCCACCCGGAGTGGGGCAAGTTCCGGCTCGGCAAGACGAACCCGAACATCTCCACCGCGGGGCTGAACGCCACCATCGGCGCGTACTACGCGGCCACCGGCACGTCGTCCGACCTCACCGCGGCCGCGCTCGAGAAGCCCGAGGCCAGGCAGTTCGTCACGAACATCGAGCAGGCGATCGTGCACTACGGCGACAACACGCTCACGTTCCTGACGAACCTGCAGAAGGCCGACGACCGCGGCGCGGCCCTGTCCTACATCTCGGCGGTGACCGTCGAGGAGAGCTCGCTGATCGGGTACAACCAGGGCAACCCGACGAACGACCCGGCGAAGGTCGGCCAGCACGCGCCGCCGAAGGTGCCGCTCGTCGCGATCTACCCGGCGGACGGCACGCTCAACTCCGACCACCCGTTCGTCACGCTGAACTGGGCCGACCCGACGCGCAAGCAGATCGCCACCGACTTCCTCGGCTACCTGCGCGGCCCGGAGACACAGCAGCGGTTCGCCGCGCTGGGCTTCCGGTCGTTCGACGGCAAGCCCGGCCCGCAGGTGACGACCCAGAACGGCGTCCAGCCGGACGCGAAGATCAACTTCATCCGGCCGCCGTCGCCGACCGTGCTCTCGAAGCTGCTGAGCTCGTGGACCGACCTGCGCAAGAAGGCGAACGTGCTGCTGGTCGTGGATGTCTCGGGGTCGATGGGCGACGAGGTCAAGGGCACCGGCAAGAGCAAGATCGACCTCGCCAAGCAGGCCGCGATCGACGCGCTCGGCCAGTTCGTGCCGCGTGATCAGGTCGGGCTCTGGCAGTTTTCGACGCACCTCGACGGCGACCGGGACTACCAGGAGCTCGTCCCGGTGCAGGCGCTCGGGAACAGCGGCAAGGAGACGCTGGCGTCGCGGCTGAGCGGGCTGACGCCGCAGGCCGGCACCGGGCTCTACGACTCTTCGCAGGCCGCGTACGAGTACATGAAGGCGCACATCGACCCGGCGGCGATCAACGCCGTCGTGGTGCTGACGGACGGCCGCAACGAGGACTCCGGCGGCGTCGACCTCGAGCACCTGCTGCCGCAGCTGCGGCCGGAGGGCAACGCGGAGACGGTCCGGCTGTTCACGATCGCCTACGGCTCGGACGCCGACCAGGGCGTGCTGAAGCAGATCGCCGAAGCGACCGAGGGATCGGAGTACGATTCGTCCAAACCGGACTCGATCAACCAGGTGTTCACCTCCGTGATTTCCAATTTCTGACATGAAGTTCGCCCGTGAGCTCGCCGAACCGTGGGGGCTGCTGCTGGCCGCCACGTCGGCCGGGGTGGCCTGGGCCGTCCAGCTGCCGGTGCTCGTCGCCATCCTGATCGGGGTGGCGGTGCTGGCCGCGCGTGCGGGCGTGGCGGTCGCGACGCGCGAGAAGGAACCGGAACGGCGCGAAGCGCGGATCCTCGACGTCGCCGCCGGTTCCGCCGAGGAGAACTGGCTGCGCCGGGCCGAGGGCGCGGCCGAGGGGTTCGCGTCGCTGAGCTCGTCTCTCGACACCGGCCCGCTGGCCGACCGCGTCACGGACATGGAGCCGGTGGTCGAGGAGACGCTGGCGACGCTCCGGCGTCTCGCGGGGCGCGCGTCGGCGACCGGGAAGGCGCTTTCCCGGGTCGACCTCGAGGCCGTGACGCGGGAACGGCACCGGCTGGAGCAGTCGATCGGATCGGCGCGCGAGGAAGTCCGAGGCGATCTCGAACAGGCGTTGACGTCGGTCAAGGCCCAGGAGGACGTCCACGCGCGCCTCTCCGGCGCGCAGGACAAGCTGCTGGCCCAGCTCCAGTCGGGCGCACTCGGGCTGGACAGCCTGGTGGCGCGCGTCGCGGAGCTGACGGCGGCGACCACGGACGTCGCGGTGGACACCGGTGCGGTCCGGGAGCTGAGCGACCAGCTGGAGGGCATCCGGCAGGGCGTGCTGGAGACCGAGCAGGCGACGCGGAGGTCACTCGGTTAGACGGGCACGGGCGTCCGGTCCCGGCGCGGCAGGAGCAACGGCGTCACCAGCACCAACACCCCGGCGACGCCGATCACGACGCGCGGACCGGTGAAGCCGGCGAGCACGCCCCCGAGTGCGGTCAGCGTGGCGATCGACGCCTTGGTGCTGACCGACCACGCCGAGAGCGTGCTCGCGACGCGGTCTGCCGGAAGCTGCTCGAGCCGGTAGGTCGCGAGCACCGGGTTGAACACGCTGCAGGAGACGATCAGGCCCAGCTCGACGACCATGACGAAGACGAGCCCGCCGGCACCACCCGGCAGGAAGGCGAGCGCGAGCAGCCAGCACGCTCTGACGCTGCCGGCCACGACCAGGACGCGGTGCCGGCCGATCCGCGCGACGAGCCGCGGGGTCAGCCGCGAGCCGGCGAGCCCGCCGAGGCACGGGACGGCGAACGCGAGCCCGTACTGCCACGGCGTGAACCCGAGCTGGTTCAGCATGAGCACGGCGAGCAGCGGCTCGGTGCCCATGATCAGGCCGTTGAACAGCAGGACGTTGAAGTACAGCGGCCGCAGCCCGGGGTGCGTCAGGATCGTGCGCCACCCTTCGGCCAGGTCACGCGCACGCAGGCGGGCGGTCTGCCGCGGGCGCGGTTCGTCGCCGCCGATCGCCCGGATCCCGAGCGCGGAGAGCAGGAAGCTGACGGCGTTGGCGGCTACCGACGTCACCGGCCCGAAGAGCGCGAACGCTGCCCCGCCGAGCGGCGGGCCGAGCGCGGTGGCCGTCCAGTTCGTCGACTCGAACCGCCCGTTCGCGACGAGCAGGTCCTCGGGCGGCACGAGCCCCTTCAGGTAGGCGCCACTCGCGGAGGTGAAGGTGATGTCCGCCGAGGCGACGATCACCGAGACGACGAGGAGCTGCGCGAAACTCAGCGACCCGAGTGCGTAGAGGAGGGGAACGCTGATCAGCGCGCCGAACCGGACGAGGTCCATGGCCACCAGCACCGGCCGCTTGCGCCGCCGATCGACCCAAGGCCCCAGCGGCACGGCAACAAGCGCCCCGACGGCCGGCCCGACGGCGGCGAGCGCGGATACGGCGGCGGGCCCGGCGTGCAGCACGAGGATCGCCAGCATGGGAAAGGCCCCGAAGCCGAGCCAGGTCCCGAACGCGCTCACGGCGTAAGCCGTCCACAGCCACCTGAACCGCCGCCCGAGCCGCCTGCGCATCACCGGAGGATCAAAGCGGGGAACGACGCCGGGATCAACCAGCGACGCGGCGAGTCCTTGCACCACAAGGGTTATCCACAGCCTCGGCCGAATGTGGACAGCTTCGACGGCCGACGCCGGTTTCGGGCCTTGCGTCCGACCTCGCCGATAGACTGGACCCGGGGACGCCCCCCTGGGAGGGCGGTTTCTAGGGGTGGTTGCAACACCTGAGTGTTCAGGAGTTGCTACTTGACCAGCCGGGTTCGAGATCGGGCCGTGAGCGGTGTCGTGCGTAGTGCTGATCGGCGTGGTCGGGCGTTGACCGCCGAGCGGGTGACCTACTTTGCGCTGGTGGAAGCGGGGACAGGCAGCAGAGAAGCGGCGCGGCGGGTCGGGGTCAACTACCGGACTGCGAAACGCCGGCGGGCCGCAGCGGCCCAGGCCGCAGCGACCCCGGCCCGCCACGACGTGGCGCCCCGGCTGGGCGAACTAGCTCGTCACCGCGTTCTCGCGGGACTTGCCGTAGGACAGCCGGAGGGCGACCCAGCCGTCGCGTTCCCCGGCGCAGATCTCCTCGACCGTCTCCACCAGGACCGCCGCCGCGCCGGGGGTCGCGTAGTTGCCGTGTTTGGCGGCGAACAGCGCGATCTCCTTCTCGATCGCGTAGCGCGCCCGGGTGCGGCTGGTCCAGTTCTCCTTGTAGCCGCCCAGTGCCCGGATTCCGTTGATCAGCACCGCGAGGGACCCGACGGCGGCGATGAGCCGCACGTCGAGCGCGAACGCCGCGAGCGCGGGGATCGTGGCGGTCACGACCAGGCTCGTCACCTCGACGACGGAGTGCCGGCGCCGCGCCGCCCACGACGATCGTTGGTAGCGCCGCCACTCGGCGAGCACCGATGGTGGCACGAGCTCGTCGTCGACGCCCTTCGCTTCCAGGACCCACTGGCTTCGCGCGATCGAGCGCGGCTCCTTCTTCATGGGACGAAAGTTCACACCACCGGGCTATCCGGTCAAGCAGGCGGTCAGCCGAGCCAGACCGTGCCGAGCACCGGATAACCCGGCACGCCCGTCTTCGCCGCACCCGGCCGCGGCACTCCCGCAATCCACAGGCGGCCCGTCGCGGCGATGTTGGCCGCCATCGACGGGTCCGCCTTGTGCAGGCGAAAGCCGACCACCGTGCCGTCGGCCAGCATGGTCAGGCCGCTCAGCCGGGCCGCGCCGTGGCGGCCCATGCGGACCGGGCCGTCGAGGACCGCTCGCAGCTCCGTCCAGTGGTCCGCCGTCAGCGGGCGGCGATAGGCGACCCCGCGCGACGCGGTCACGAGCGCGCCCAGCAGCGCGCCGGCCGTGATGGTCAGCGCGGCCCACTTCGTCGCCGGGAAGTCGAACCGCACCCACACGGCGAACCCGGCCAGGGCCAGCAGGAACGCCGTCACCGCATGCAGTTCGCGGGCGATCCGGCGGCGGTGCGCGGTCAGCACGGGGTCGAGCCGCGGAGACTCGGACCCGGCCAGGAGTGGCACGGCCACCGCACCCGACGGCGGTGCGTCGAAGATCCGGGCCCGGTGCACCCGGACGACGCCGGAGAAGCCGACGAACACCTTCGGGCCGCGCCCCAGCAGCCACACCCGGCGGTGGCCGGCCAGCAGCAGCCGGTACGCGTCGTCGAGCCGGACGCGCAGCCAGCGGCCGTCCGGCAAGCGGACGCCGACCGTCCGGCCCGCGGCGACCAGGCCGTCGGGCGCGATGTCCACCTGGCGGAACGGCTCCCGCTTCAGCCGCGTCTCGGGCACCCTGAGGTACGCGCGGTGGAGCCACCACGCCACGGCCGGGCCGGCCAGCGCGATCGTGGCGAGCGAGAGCGCGACCCCGGCGCCGGTGAAGAACTGGGCGATCCCGAAGACGGGCAGGACCCAGGTCAGCAGGCGTCCGTTCGCGGCGGTGCGGCCGATCCGGTCGAGGTACTCGCCGAAGATCGGCAGCGCGCCCGACGGCATGGCGGAGTCGAGTTCGAACGCGGGCACGCGTTCGGGAACCGGGACGATCTGCACGTGGAGCCCCCACCGTGTCGACACTGGTCACCGGCCTTTTCGGAATTTTGCACAGCAGCGTTACCGGTACTCCGTTCAGCGGAACGCCCGCGTGACCCGGACCGCAACGCGGCGACTATCCAGACCGCGAGATTCAGGTTAGGCTCACCTAAGTAGGAGGTGAGCCGTGACCGAGGCCCCGACATCCATCCGCCGCCCGCCGGCGCCGAACCCCGCCGAGCGCGCCAAGACGATCGCGACCCGCAACGGTCCCGCGTCCTTGATGCCCACCTGCGAACGCGCCGGTCTGGAGGGCGAGCGCGTCGTCCCGGTCCTGCACCACGTGCACCACAGCGGCAGCGTCAGCGTGCTGCTGCCCGACGACCACTCGATGGTCCGCGCGGCCAAGCAGACCCAGCGCGGCGAGCTGGCCGTGATGGTCGAGCTCGCCGACCAGGCACCGGTCGCCCTGCGGGAGCCGATCCGCGGGCTGCTGTGGATCACCGGCTGGCTGCGTCCGCTCTCGCCGGTGTCGGCCCGCGCGCGGGCCCTCTCGATCGCCGAATCGCGGCCGGACGAACGGCTCCTCGACGTCGGCCACGGCGTCACGCTGCTGCGGCTCACCCCGGCTTCGCTCGTGCTGGCCGACGCCGAAGGCACGCACTCGCTGCGCCCGCACATGTTCAGCGCGGCGCCACCGGACCCGTTCCACGACTACGAGGCCCAGTGGCTGCGACACCTGGAGAGTGACCACTCCGACGTCGTCGAGCAGCTGGCCAAGCACCTGCCGGCGGAGCTGCGCGGCGGCCGGATCCGCCCGCTCGGGCTCGACCGGTTCGGGCTGCGGCTGCGCGTCGAGTCGGACTCGGGCGACCACGACGTCCGGCTCGCGTTTTCGAAGTCCGTCGAGAGCCCGCCGCAGCTCGCGATGGAGCTGCGGCGGCTGGTCGGCTGCCCGTTCCTGCGGGGTGCGTCAGGCTAGCTCGGCGGGGAAGCCGCCCTTGGCCAGCGGACCCCAGCTCTCGATCGTCACGCGGATGATGCTCTTGCCCTGCTTGACCATGGCTTCGCGGTATTCGTCCCAGTCCGGGTGTTCGCCCGAAATGCTGCGGAAGTAGTCGACGAGCGGCTCGACGGAGTCCGGGATGTCCAGCACCTCGGCGGTGCCGTTGAGCTGGACCCACTGGTCGTTCCACTCGTCGGACAGGATGCAGGCCGACACCTGGGCGTTGCGCTTGATGTTCACGATCTTGGCGCGCTTCGGGTAGGTCGAGATGACCAGCCTGCCCTCGGCGTCGACGCCGCACGTGACCGGCGAGAGCTGCGGGCCGCCGTCGGCCTTCGTGGTCAGCAGGATCGCGCGGTGGCGGGTGGACAGGAACTCGACCAGCGCGGCGCGGTCGACGGTTTCGTTGGTGGCGATGCTCCTCGGCATACCCCGAAGGTAGCGTGCGCACATGACGTTCACCGCGCGATCGTGGCTGGCCCCGGCCGCACCGGCGTTCCCGGAACCGATCGACGACCCGCGGGAACGCCGCGCGATCAAGCTCGAGCTGCTGATCGTCTTCGGCATCACGCTCGGGCTGTCCGGGGTGCGCAGCCTGCTGTCCCTTGTGGACTCGCTGCTGCAGCCGACGCCCCTGGCCCAGCAGCAGGTCCAGCTCAACGTGCCCCAGGCCGCGGCGAGCCTGATCGACCTGCTCAAGCAGCTGCTGTCGGCCGCCCAGCTGGTCGGCTGGGGCGCGCTCGGGCTGTACTTCCTGTGGCGCGCCGGGATCAAGATCGCCCAGGTCGGACTGGACCGTCGATCGCCCGGCCGCGACGCGCTGCTGACGCTCGGGCTCGCCGCGCTGATCGGGATTCCCGGCCTGGCCCTCTACTTCATCTCCTACCACCTGGGCTTCAGCCTGGCGGTCCAACCGTCCACTTTGAACGACACGTGGTGGCGCCCGATCACGTTGACGCTGTCGGCGTTCGGCAACGCGTTCGCCGAAGAGGTCCTGGTCGTCGGCTACCTGCTGACGCGGCTGCGCCAGCTCGGCCTCCGGGAGAACAACGCCCTGGTCGGCGCCGCCGTGCTGCGCGGGTCGTACCACCTGTACCAGGGCTTCGGCGGGTTCGTCGGCAACCTGATCATGGGCCTGGTGTTCGGCCGGCTGTGGCAGAAGACGAACCGGCTGTGGCCGCTCGTGGCTGCTCACACGCTCTTCGACTTCGTTTCCTTCGTCGGATATGCGCTGTTGAAGGGGCACGTTTCCTGGCTGCCTTGACTAGGATTGGCAGGTGATCGACGAAACGACACCTCCCCGGGTGGACAGCGAAGTCGGACCCCTGCGCGCGGTGCTGCTGCACCGGCCCGGCAACGAGCTCAAAAGGCTGACGCCCCGCAACAACGACCAGCTCCTGTTCGACTCCATCCCGTGGGTCGACCGGGCCCAGGCCGAGCACGACGCGTTCGCCGACGTGCTGCGCAGCCGCGGCGTCGAGGTGCTGCTGCTGGCCGACGCGCTCCGGACGGCGCTGGAGGACGACCGCGCCCACGCGGCCGGCGTCCACGCGGCGGTCGACGACCGGCGGCTCGGCGTCGACCTCGCCGACTCGCTGCGGTCGCACCTGTCCGGCGTCAGCGCGCCCGGCCTCGCCGAGGTGCTGATGGCCGGGATGACGTTCGAGGAGCTGCCGTCCGCCGAGGGCGCGTCGCTGGTGCGGATGATGAACCACCCGCACGACTTCGCCGTCGACCCGCTGCCGAACCTGCTGTTCACGCGCGACTCGTCGGCGTGGATCGCCGACCGCGTCGCGATCTCGTCGCTGACCATGCCCGCGCGCCGGCGCGAGACCGCGGTGCTGGACCTGATCTACGCCTACCACCCGTACTTCCGGCACGCGGCCCGCGCGTACGGCGCGCATTCGGCGCCGATCGAGGGCGGCGACGTCATGCTGCTGGCGCCGGGCGTGCTGGCCATCGGCGTCGGCGAGCGGACGACGGCGGCCGGCGCGGAGTCGCTCGCGCGGTCCGTGTTCGCCGACGGCATCGCGCACACCGTGCTGGCGGTGCCGATCGAGCAGTCCCGCGCGACGATGCACCTGGACACGGTGTGCACGATGGTCGACGCCGACGCCGTGGTGATGTACCCGCTGGCGCGCGACTCGCTGACGGCGTTCACCATCCGGCCGACCGGCGACGGCGGCGTCAAGGTCGCCGGCCCCACGCCGTTCCTGGTGGCCGCGGCCGAGGCGATGGAGATCGACCGGCTGCGCGTCATCGACACCGGCCTCGACCCGGTGACGGCCGAACGCGAGCAGTGGGACGACGGCAACAACACCTTGGCGCTGGCGCCGGGCGTGGTCGTGGGTTACGAGCGGAACGTCGAGACGAACGAACGTCTGGAAGCGGCCGGCATCGAGGTGCTGCCGATCGCCGGGTCCGAGCTGGGCTCCGGCCGCGGCGGCCCGCGGTGCATGTCCTGCCCGGTCCGCCGGGACCCTCTGCAATAAATGAAGTAAGCCTTCCCTAAATGCATTCGACAATTTAGGGAAGGCTTACTTAAATTAGGGGAGTCTTCTTTAGGAATGGTAACCCTAATAGGGGAGAGATCACCACCCTCAAGTGGCATTTCCGCCAAACTTGATCTATTCTGAACTACATGGCCCTCACCAAGAAAAAAGAGCCGCGCTCGAAGTTCTACGAACTGCTGCAGGCGCAGATCCACAACGAGTTCAACGCGTCCCAGCAGTACATCGCGCTCGCCGTGTGGTTCGACGCCGAGGACCTTCCGCAGCTGGCGAAGCACTTCTACAAGCAGTCGGTCGAAGAGCGCAACCACGCGATGGCGCTCGTGCAGTACATGCTCGACCGCGACCACCACGTCGAGATCCCCGGCACGGGTGAAGTGCGCAACGACTTCTCCGGCGTCACCGAGGTCATCGAACTCGCGCTCGCGCAGGAGAAGGACGTCGCCACCGACATCTCCGCCATGGCCAAGGCGGCGCGCGCCGAAGAGGACTACATCAGCGAGCAGTTCACGCAGTGGTTCCTCAAGGAGCAGGTCGAAGAGATCTCGCAGATGAGCACCCTGCTGAACGTCGTCAAGCGCGCGAACGGCAACCTGTTCGAGGTCGAGAACCACCTGCACCGCGAGTCCGTCGGCGACGGCGGCTCCGACTCGCAGATGCCGCCGGTGGCCGGCGGGGCACTCTGACTTTCCGGCTGCTGTCCCACCACACCGAAAACCCGGGCTCTCCCCCTGTGGACAGCCCGGGTTTTCGCATGCCGCCGGCGCTCAGCCGGCGCAGTCCTGGTTGACGCTCATGAGGCTGGTCTGCACGACCCCGGCGTCACCGAGCCGGAAGTGGTAGTCGGCGGCGGCGGTGGCCGGGGCGACGACGCCACCCGATTCGTCCCTCGCCGCGGGATAGGTCGCGAGCACCTGCTCCTTGGTCGAGCCGGCGCCGACGCCCTCGGCGGTGTGCGCCACCTGGTTCGGGGTGACGACCGTGAGCCCGACCGCCTTCGAGACGACGACTGTCGCGGCCGACGGCACCCCGCTGCCCTGCGCGGTGTAGACGGTGCAGCCGCCGCCGGTCTGCGCGTCGGTGAGCGTGACGCCCTGCGCCGCGAGCTGGGTCTCGGACATGCCGAGCTTGATGGTGCCGAAGCCGTCCGAACCGAGCAGCGGCCCGCTCAGCACGGGCGGCAGCTTCGACGGCGACTGAGCCGACGGCGGCCGCGAAGCCCTCGACGTCGACGAGGCCGGCGGTGCCGAGATCTCGATGTCCTGGGTGCTGGTCGGCCCCGGAACCGAGGTCTGGGGCTGCCGCCCGGCCGTGAGGTTCTCGGGCGGCTTGACGCTGATCGAAGATCCGTCGGCGGACATCACCGCGGTGCCGTCCTCGGCGTGCAGGCGCACCATGGTGAGCCCACCCGAGACGGCCACCACGGCCGCCGCGACACCGGTCACGGCCAAGACGCCCTGACGACGGCGGCGACGCCGTCGCGCACCGGCGACGATGGTCGTGCCGGCCTCCGGTGGCGGCGGCAAGTCCAGCCGCTCGTCGGCGAACAGCTCACGCAGGCGCTGCTCCAGCTCGTCCTCGGAGATGTTCAACCCGCGTCACTCCCTTCGCCTTGGATGTCGGCGGCTGTCAGTTTCATGCGCAGCGAGGCGATCGCCTTGCTGGCCTGGCTCTTGACGGTGCCCTGCGTGACGCCGAGGGCGCCGGCGATCTCCGCTTCCGAGAGACCTTCGTAGTAACGCAAGACCATGACGGCCCGTTGTCTCGGCGGCAGCGTTCGTAACGCGCGCCACAGCGGCTCGTGCTCGAACGGGTCGTCCGGCACGTGCGGGCTGGTGTCCGGCAGATCGGCCACCAGGTTCTCGCGGCGCGTGCGGCGCCAGCGGCTGACGTGCGCGTTCGCCATCGACCGGCGGACGTAGGCGAGCGGGTCGCCCGTCTTCTCGTGCACGTAGGTCCAGCGCGAACCGATCTTCTCCAGCACGGTCTGCACCAGGTCGGCCGCGTCGTGCGGGTTGCCGGTGAGCGCGTGGCCGTACCGCAGCAGCCCCGGCAGGGTGGCCTGCACGAAGTCGCCGAAGTCGACCAACTCACCCGGCAACGTCGCGGCCCTCCCTCGGCCTGCGCTGGTCACCCAGGTATCTCCCCCGGTGAAGACGGGTGCCGCAGCGGTCACCGTATCGCCTCCCATCGGGGTCGGATAGCCAGAAGCCGAGTCGCTTTCCCCCTGAACACGCATCACAGCCCCCTCAGGTTGCCCGCGTTCCCGCTCCGGTTCTTGGCCGTCCGGGCGGGTGATGAATTGTGCACGTCAGCGGTGCGCGAGCGAGTCCGGCAGGCGGAAGCCGCCACCGTTCGCTTCGCCGAATTCGTGCACGCCGACGACTGCCGAGCGCGGAATCGGGCCGTAGACGTGCGGAAACCACACGCCGGCCGGGTGCGGCGGTTCGCCGTCCTCCCACCGGACGTCGACGCCGAGCTTGGCCGGATCGATCTCGAGCAGCACCAGATCGGTGCGGCCCCGGTAGAGCGCGTTGGCCGGCAGGTGCGCCGTGCCGAAGTCGGAACAGTGGACGAACCCGACTTCCCCCAGTGAAGACGGCCGGTACTCGCCGCCTTCGCCCACTTCGGCCCAGTCGGCCGCCCCGCAGATGTGGAGTATCACGCGGTGAATCGTCCCACCACGACGTTCCGGCGGCGGTGTCTCGTGCGCCACATAAGGCCTGGTTGAACGCTCACCGAGCAGTTTCCGGTCACCGGGACGCACCGGCGGTCCGGTGCTTTCCGACGGCGGCCGGGCGATCCGACAAGACCGCCGCCGAGCGCTCGGCTCGGCGGCGGTTCTGTCGTTACGAGCGCGTGGTCAGCGCAGGGTGAGCTGCCGGCCGATGAGGCCGTCGCGGGCACGACGCTCGGCCGCGTTGAGCGGTTCGGCGTCGAGGGACTTCAGGGCCGTCTCGAGGCGGGCGCCGAGGGCGTCCTTAGCCTCCGCCCACTCGCGGGCGTGGGCCTCCGCGTCGAGGTCCCAGACCGGGACCAGCAGACCGTGCGCGCGGAACGAACCGGCGTAGCGGGAACCCTCGCCGAGGCCGAGCTCGCCGGCCGCGGACAGCCGGGCCAGCGCCTGGAGCAGCAGGTTCTCCGGCTCGGGACGCACCCAGCGCAGGTGCGCCTTCTCGCCGGCGAGAACCCAGTACGCGCCGTGGCCGAGACGCTCGGTCGGCATGATCGCGGCGTTCGCGCGCTCGAGGGACACCGCGACGTCGCCCGTCGCGTCCGCGTCCTCCGGCAGCCACCAAGCGAAGTCCTTGTGGAGCGTGACGTCGAGCTCGGCGCCCGGCGTCAGCAGGTCCTGGAGGCGGGCGTGCTCGTCGGCGGACGGCGGGGTCGTCGTGTCCGGCACGCCGAGGACGTCGCCCTCCTTGGCGTCGAGCAGCCACTTCAGCGAGCGGCCGAGGTCGCGGCTGATGTCGGAGGAGCGGGTCTGCACCTGCAGGCCGAGGTACCGCTCGCCGTCCGAGCGGACGAACGCGGCCGCGGCCATCGGCAGCACGGTGCCGAGGGTGACGTCGCCGCCGTCGGCGAGGGTCAGCTTGGCCGTCGCGGACGGCACGAACTCGCGCAGCGCGATCAGCTCGGGCTCCGCCGCCAGTCCCTCGAACGGCTGGCCGACGAAGACGTCGCGCACCTTCGGCTTGCGGTCCGTCGCCTGCTTGGGACCCTTCTTGCGCGCGCCCTTGCCCACTGCTGCCTCCTCTGGCTCGGCTTTGAACGCTATCGAAGGGTTAGTCTCGCGACGTGTTCGACCCCCGCGATCCCGCGTTCCTGGAAGACCCGTACCCGGCGTTCGCCGCACTGCGCGAGCAGGGCGACGTCCATTTCCACGACGGCCTCGGCCTCGCCATAGCGGTGTCGCACGCCGCGTCGTCGGCGGTGCTGCGGCATCGCGGCCTGGGCCGGATCTGGCAGAACGCCCAGCCGCTCGAACGGTTCGCGTCGTTCAACCTGCTGCACCGCAACTCGCTGCTGGAGAACGAGCCGCCGGCCCACACCCGCCTGCGCCGCCTGATCGCGGGCGCGTTCGGCCGCGGCCACGTCCAGCGGCTGCGTCCGATGGTCGCCAAGCTCGCCGACCGGATGGTCGACGACCTCGCGGCCGCGATCGCCACCGACGGCAGCGCCGACCTGCTGGAACACCTGGCCCAGCCCCTGCCGGTCGCGGTGATCGCCGAGCTGCTGGGCGTCCCGGGCGCCGACGGTCCGCGGATGGTCGAGCTGTCCAACGCGATCGTCAAGATGTACGAGTTCGGCCTGCCCGACGAAGGACGCGACGCCGCCGAGCGGGCAGCCGCCGAGTTCGTCGAGTACGTCCGATCGGTGGCTTCGGCCCGCGCCGAAGCCCTGGGCGACGACATCATCAGCGACCTCCTGCGCAGCGAGCTGACCCCGGACGAGCTGGTCGCGACCGCGGTGCTGCTGCTGATGGCCGGCCACGAGGCGACGGTCAACGTCCTCGGCAACGGCATCACGGCGCTGCTCACCCACCGGGACCAGTGGGAGCGGCTACTGGCGGCTCCTTCCTTGTTGGATTCGTGCGTCGAGGAACTGATCCGGTTCGACGCGCCATTGCAGCTGTTCGAGCGGACGGCGACCGAGGACGTGTCGATCTGCGGACACGTCGTCCCGCAGGGCGGGAAGATCGGGGCGTTGCTGGGCGCCGCGGCCCGCGACCCGAAGGTGTTCGACGCGCCGGACACCCTCGACATCGGACGGACGCCGAACGCACACCTCGGCTTCGGCCTCGGGATCCACTACTGCGTGGGGGCTCCTCTCGCTCGGGTGGAGATCGCCGCGGCGTTGAGTGCGTTGGCCGCGAAGTTGCCGGGGTTGCGTCTCGCCGAGGCTCCGCGGCGGCGGCCCGAGTTCGTGATCCGGGGGCTGCGGGAGCTTCGCGTCACGGTGTGACCCGGGTCTGGGGCGGATCTCGCGTGCTTGAAGGGGCATCACGTGTGATTGGGGAGGCATCACGCGTGATTGGAGGGGCGACACGGGGGTTCATGCGGTTACTCCGGTGAAGAGGTCGTCTTCTTGGTCGGCGGGTGGCGTGGGATGGGCCAGGTGGTAGTCCTCGTGGGGCCAGGCTTGGCGTTCGATTTCGCGTGAGTGGGCGAAAAACGGGTGGGCTGGGTCGACCTGGGTTTGGTGGGACAGAAGGGCCTGGTCGCGGGTGGCGAAGTACTGCTCGCAGCGGATTCGGGTTGTGACGGGCGCGGCCGGCTCGAGCGGGAGTTCCGCCAGGACGTCCGTCATCGCGGACTTCTCGCCGGCGGCGAGGGTCGCGTCGTGGATCGCTTGGAACCATGCTCGGCTCAGGGTTGCTTGGTAGTACAGCTTTTGTGGACGCCACGGCTCGCCGGTGCCGGGATAGCGGGTGGGGTCGGCGGCCGCGGTGAACGCTTCGAGCGTGACCTCGTGGGTGCGGATGTGGTCCGGGTGGGGGTAGCCGCCGGTTTCGTCGTACGTGATCACCACGTGTGGGCGGAACTCTCGGATCAGCGCCACCAAAGGGGCGGCCGCTTGCGAGAGCGGGAGGGCGGCGAAGCAGCCGTCGGGTAGGGATTCGCCTTCGCTGGGCAGGCCGGAGTCGACCAGGCCGAGGAAACGCTGACGGACGCCCAGGATTCCCGCCGCGGCGGCCATCTCGCGGCGGCGGACTGCCGGGAGGTCGGCGCGGTTCTCGGGGGTGTCCGCGGCCGGGTTGAGGATGTCGCCGCGTTCGCCGCCGGTGCAAGTGGCGACCAGGACGTCGACGCCTTCGAACGCGTAGCGGGCGAGAGTGGCCGCGCCCTTGCTGGACTCGTCGTCCGGGTGGGCGTGGACGCTTAGGAGGCGGAAGGTCATCGGATGCTCCTTCGGGGAAAGAAAGCCGCGGGAGGCGCCGCAGACGTGAGTGAGTTGTGGAGGATCGCTGCCAGGAGGGCTGTGCCCAGGGAACCGCCGACTCGGTTGATCACGTTGAACGCGCTGGCCGCTCGCGGGATCCGGGAACGCGCCAGGGAGCCGTACAGCGTTGTCATTCCTGGGGCCGTCGCTGCGCCCGCCTCCCACGGGCTCGCATGCTCCACCTGCTCGCAGTACAGCGGCAGCAGCAACATCGAGCTGTACAGCGACGCGCCCAGCAGGAAAGTGCTGATCGAAGCCACTGAGAAACCCTTGTCCCGGAACAGCTTCAGGTCGAGCACCGGTGACGGCGTCCGGGACGCGTGGACGCCGTACGCCACCAGCAGCACCGCTCCGGCCACCCCGGCGCCGGCCACCCCCTCGGCCAGGCCGTAGACGAACGCAGCCAGGCCCGGGGAAAGCAGCAGAATCCCGCGGACGTCCAGTGGCGAGCAAGCGCCGGAAGGCGGCCGAGCCGGGAGCAACCGGCGGGCGACCACGAACGTCGCCAGGCCCAGCGGGACGACGCCGAAGAACATCCAACGCCAGCCGAAGTCCGCGCCCAGTGCGCCGCCGAGCAGCGGGCCCAGTACCGGGGCCACCGTGGCCGGCAGCGTGATCACCCCGATCATGCGCCCCAGCGCCGGGCCGGCCGCGTGCGCGAACACCGCCTGCCCGACCGGCTGCATCAGTCCGCCGCCCAGGCCGTGGAGCACCCGGAACGCGATCAGCGCCGGCGCCGACCAGGCGAAGCCGCACAGCAGCGTGCCCGCCATGAAGATCGCCACCGCCCCCAGCCACACCGCGCGGCCGCCGAAGCGGTCGGTCAGCCAGCCCGACAGCGGGATCGCCGCCGACGCCGCGAGCAGGTACGCGCTCGCCACCCACTGCACCGTCGTGACCGGGCTGCCCAGATCACGGGCGATCGAGTCGATCCCGACGGTCACGATCGTCGCGTCGAGGATCGACAGCACCGCGCCCATGATCAGGACGCCGCCGAGCTTCCACAACGCCGCGTCGGGACGGGCTACCGCCGTCGTCACCATCCACCCCCCAGGAGATTAGGTCGAACCTCAGATTAGGTCCGACCCACTCATTGGGTCAAGCACAAACTTGGGTCCGACCCAGTAGGGTGACGGCATGAGCGAGGGACTCCGTGCCCAGAAGAAGCACGAGACCAGGAAGACCATCTCGGACGTGGCGACGAAGCTGTTCATCCGCGAAGGCTTCGAGGACGTGACGATCGCGGAGATCGCCACCGAGGCGCGGGTCGCCAAGATGACCGTGACGAACCACTTCCCGCGGAAGGAAGACCTGGTCTTCGACATCCGCGCGGACTTCACGTCCTGGCCGGCCACCCTGGTCCGCGACAGCGTCTTCCACGACACCCGCGAGCTCTACTTCGAGGCGCTGGGCGCCGAGCACGCGCTGGTCGGCTTCTCGGACCCGGGCTTCGTGCGGATGATCAAGGACAGCCAGATCCTGACGAACGCCCTGCACGAGATGCACCGTGAGCGCGAGGCCGCCCTCACGCACCTGCTGATCAAGCGCCACCCCGAGCAGGGTCTCGAGCCGGTGCTGGCGGCCGCCCACCTCGCGACCGTGCTGCGTGTGCTCTTCCAGGAGGTCTTCGACCGGACTCTCGAGGATGAGAAGGCGATCGCCGACGCGGTGTGGCCCGCCGCCGAACTGGCCTTCGACCAGCTGGAACCGGTGCTCGGCCGGTACTAGCGAGCCGCGCCGGAAGGCCGGGCGGTGCGCAGTTCGGGCTCCGGAGCGCCGGCCACCTTCAGCACACGCATCGAGCGCACGGCGCGCGCGTCCGACGGTGCCAGCAGCGCCGAGAACCGGCGCACGACCAGGGCCGTCGCCACGGCCAGGAAGGCCGCCGCCAAGTCGGTCACCGCGACCAGGACGACGCTGTCGGCCATCGACTGGACGTCGTCGCGGAAGCGCCAGACGATCGTCAGGCCCAGCAGCACCCAGTTCAGCAGCCAGGCGCCCCACCACACGAGCACCTGCCGCGACGGCTTCGGGCGGACGTCACGCGGGCGGCCCAGCACCGCGTGCTCCAGCTCGCCGACGATGGACAGCGCCATCGGCAGGTTCGCCAGCGGCACGAGGATGCCGACCAGCACCTGCCACACCGGGCGCGGTGGGTCGTCGCCCGAGACGTCCGCCGCCGCGCTGCGGGCGACCAGCAGCCACCAGAGCGACAGGCCGGCGGGCAGCAGCGCGAGGATCGCGGCCAGCAGGCCCGCCGTCAGCACGAAGCCGTCCGAGAACGCCACCACCGAGCGGTTCAGCGCCGACTCACGCCCCTGGACCAGCAGCACATACCGCCAGATCTCCGCGCCGGCGGCAACGACGGAGAGGACGGCGAACGCGAAGAGGACGCCGATCAGGCTCCGGCCGAGCACCGGCATCCGGTCGATCGGGCGGACCTCGTCCGACGCCGTGCCGGGCACCGACGTCGGGCGGCGCCAGACCAGGTTGGGGAAGCCCCAGCGCGGGGGCACCGGGTACGACGGCGGCCCGTAGTACCGCTCGGGCGGCGTGACGCGGCGACGCGGCCAGGCGCCCGGAGGCGGGGACGCCACCCAGCGCAGCTTCGGCCGGTGCGAGGGACGGCGGTGGTACGGGTACGGCTCCGGCTGGGCCGCCAGCGTCCGGCCCTGCAGCTGCTGGGCGTTCGGCGGCGGGGTCTGGCGCGGCCAGTACCCGGGAGGCGGAGGCGGACCCGGCTGCAAGGCTAGATCACTTCGGGTTCGATGCCGGGGTGCTCACTGACCATCGGCCGGCCTTCGCGCTGCCACGCGCCCATGCCGCCGGCGACGTTCACCGCGTCCCAGCCGCTCTGGTTGAGCCACGCGGCCGCCCGGGCGGACCGGCCGCCGCTGCGGCAGATCACGTGGATCGGCTGGTCGTCGGGCAGGTCGGACAGCTCGCCGACGCGGACGGGCAGCTCCCCCATCGGGATGTGCACCGCGCCGGGCGCGTGCCCGGCGGCCCACTCGTCGTCTTCGCGGACGTCGAGCAGCACGAGGCCGTCCTTGGGCAGGTCGCGGACCTCGGCGGTCGGCAGTTCAGCAGGGCTCACCACGATCTCCATGCTGCCATGCCGGGGCGTTGCCCGCGCGTGAGGTGGACGGACGGCCGTGCGGAACGGGGCATCACGCGTGACTGGGGAGGCATCACGCGTGATTGGAGGGGCATCACGCGTGATTGAGGGGTCGACACGGCGAAGGGCCCTCCCGCGAACGCGAGAGGGCCCTTCGGCCGAGCTAGTGCGTGACGGCCTTTTCGGCGCCCGCGCCGGTCAGCGCGCGCACCTCCATCTCCGCGTACTTCTTCGGGTTGCGCTCCTTCGACAGGACCGTGCCGAGCCAGCCGAGCAGGAACGCCGCCGGGATCGAGACCAGGCCCGGGTTGTCCAGCGGGAACCAGTGGAAGTCGACGCCCTGGATCATCGACGCGCTCTTGCCCGTCTTCGCGTCCACCGGCTTGCCCGAGACCGCCGGAGAGAAGACGATCAGGACGATCGTGACGACCAGGCCGCCGTAGATCGACCACAGCGCGCCCTGGGTGTTGAACCGCTTCCAGAACAGCGAATACAGGATCGTCGGCAGGTTCGCCGACGCCGCCACCGCGAACGCCAGCGCCACCAGGAACGCGACGTTCTGGCTCTTCGCCAGGATGCCGCCGGCGATGGCCAGCGCCCCGATCACCAGCGCCGTGATCCGGGCGACGCGGACCTCGCCGCCGGTCGAGACCTGGCCCTTCTTGATCACGCTCGCGTAGACGTCGTGCGCGAAGGACGCGGACGCCGTGATCGTCAGGCCGGCGACTACCGCGAGGATCGTCGCGAACGCGACCGCGGAGATGAACCCGAGCAGCACCGGGCCGCCCAGTTCCAAAGCGAGCAGCGGGGCCGCCGAGTTCGTCGTGCCCGGGGCCTTCGAGATCTTGTCCGGCCCGACGAGCGCGCCCGCGCCGTAGCCGAGCACCAGCGTGAACAGGTAGAACACGCCGATCAGCACGATCGCCCAGACGACCGAGCGACGCGCGTCGCGAGCGGTCGGGACCGTGTAGAAGCGCATCAGGACGTGCGGCAGACCCGCCGTGCCGAGCACCAGCGCGATGCCGAGCGACAGGAAGTCGAGCTTCGTCGTGCCCGTCTTGCCGTACTGCTTACCCGGGTCGAGCAGCGCCGCGCCGCCCTTGCCGCCCTTGTCGACGGCGGCCTGGAACAGGTCGGACAGGTTGAAGCCGTACTTGCCGAGCACCCACAGCGTCATCGCGAACGCGCCGACGATCAGCAGCGCCGCCTTGATGATCTGCACCCAGGTGGTGCCCTTCATGCCGCCGATCAAGACGTACAGGATCATGATCACGCCGACGACGGCGATCACGATGTCCTGCCCCGCCTCGCCCGAGATGCCGAGCAGCAGGTTGACCAGGCCACCGGCGCCCGCCATCTGCGCGAGCAGGTAGAAGAACGACACGATCAGCGTCGAAACCGCCGCGGCCGCGCGCACCGGCGTCTGCTTCATGCGGAACGCGAGGACGTCGCCCATCGTGAACTTGCCGGTGTTGCGCAGCAGTTCCGCGACCAGCAGCAGCGCGACGAGCCACGCGACCAGGAAACCGACCGAATAGAGGAAACCGTCGTACCCGTTGACAGCGATCGCGCCCGCGATGCCGAGGAACGACGCCGCCGAAAGGTAGTCGCCGGAAATCGCGATGCCGTTCTGCGGTCCGGTGAAGGCCCGGCCGGCGGCGTAGTAGTCCGATGCCGTCTTCGTGTTCCGGCTGGCCCGGAACACGATCACCAGCGTGATCGCGACGAAGACCAGGAAGATGATGATGTTGAGGGTGGAATTGCTGCCCTCGACTCCCGCGGCGACGTTCACTTGCGCGGCTCCCCTTCGATCTCGGCGCGGATCCCGTCGGCGACCGGGTCGAGCTTCCGGCCGGCGTAGCGCACGTACAGGCCGGTGATGACGAACGTCGAGACGAACTGCAGCAGGCCGAACACCAGCCCGACGTTGATGTTGCCGACCAGCTTGGTGCTCATGAACGCGTGCGCGTAGTCGGCGAGGAGCACGTACAGCAGGTACCAAAGCAGGAACAGCGCGGTCATCGGGAACACGAACACCCGCAACCGGCGGCGCAGGTCCGTGAATTCGGGACTCCCCTGGATGCTCTCCCAGTCGGTCTGCGGCTCCGCGCCACCGACGTCGTGTTCGGTGCTGCTCACAGCGGATCTCCACCTTCCGTTTTTTCGTACTGGCCGTACTGGTAGAAACCAACGGAACGTATGGGTCAACTGTGTAGTTCGTAATCCCTCTATCGGGTAATACTTTATTACTGGCTGTCAGCGCATTACTTGCGGTGCCTACCCCGGCCGGCGATTCGCGTCTTTTCTTCGGCTTGTCCGAATCGCGCGACCGCCCTGTCCCGCATGAAACCGAGCGGATCGGGCGCGTGCAGCCGCAGCATGATGTCGTGCACGTGGTCCGGGCGCCCGTACCCGGTCGCGCGGCTGACGAAGTACGTCGTCACGAAGGCGACGGGCACGGTGATCAGCGCCGGCTGGTTGACGAACCACGGCGCCCAGCCGCCGGTGTAGCCGCTCACGACGTTGACGATCAGTGCGGCCAGCACGAGACCGCCGCCGACGAACATCCCGGCCAGCGCACCCGGCCAGGACAGCTTGCGCCACCAGATCCCCAGCACCAGCAACGGGCTGAACGTCGACGCGGCGAGCGCGAACGTCAGCCCGATCGACAGCGAGATGTCCTCCGGCCGCAGCGCGACCGCCAGCCCGATCGGGAACAGCGCGACCAGCCCGGTCGCGACGCGGAAGTCGCGGACCCGGCCGGGCAGCAGGTCGGTCGAGACCACCCCGGCGACGCTGACCAGCAGCCCGGACGTGCTGGACAGGAACGCGGCGAACGCGCCCGCGGCGGTCACCGCGCCGAGGATCTGACCGCCGACCCCCGGCAGCATCGCCGAGGGCAACCGCAGGATCGCCGCGTCCGTCTTGCCGGTGACCAGCAGCTCCGGGACGTACATCCGGGACAGCGCGCCCAGCAGCGTCGGGAACAGGTAGAACAGGCCGAGCAGCAGCAGGACGTGCACGGTGGTGCGGCGCGCGGCCTTGCCGTCGGGGTTGGTGTAGAAGCGGACCAGCACGTGCGGCAGGCCCATCGTGCCGAGGAACGTCGCGAACATCAGCGAGTACGTCTGGAGCAGGTCGGTGAGGCTGCCCGACCCCGGGTGCAGCCAGTTCGTGTTGTCCGCGACGGAGTCGGTGACCACCGGGACCGGCGTGCCGGCCAGGAACTTCAGCGTGGTGCCTTCGGACACCGTGTGCGGGGCCAGCGGGGTCCAGTGCGTCGGCCCGGCGGCCGGGCCGTTGTCGGTGCGACCGTAGGCCCAGAGGTAGGTGTCGCTGCGGACGTGCAGGGTGACGTCGGTCTGGACGTCCACTGTGGTGTCGCCGGTGAACACCGGCGGCGCGGCCGCACCGAGCGGGCGGAAGCCGTCCGGGCCGCCACCGGCGAAGAAGACCATGCACAGCACGAACGCGGGCACCGAGATCGCGAACAGCTTGAGCCAGTACTGGAAGGCCTGGACCACGGTGATCGCGCGCATGCCGCCGGCGATCACGTTGAACGCCACCACGATCATCACCGCGATCGCGCCGGTCCAGACGGGCACCGGCAGGATCGTCGCCAGCGTCAGGCCGGCGCCCTGCAGCTGCGGGACCATGTAGAGGATCCCGATGAACACGACGAACGCCGTCGAGAACCGGCGGAGGCCCTTCGAGCCGAGCCGCATTTCGACGAAGTCGGGCAGCGTGTACGCGCCGGAGCGCCGCAGCGGTGCCGCGACGAAGAGCATCAGCGCGAGGTAGCCCGCGGTGAAGCCGATCGGGAACCACAGCGCGTCGGCGCCGTCCTTGAGCACGATCCCCGCGATGCCGAGGAACGACGCCGCGGACAGGTACTCACCGGAGATCGCGGCGGCGTTGCGGCGGGACCGCACGGTCCGCCGGGCGACCAGGAAGTCGTGCGTGCTCGTGGCCGAACGCGAAGAGCGGTGACCGAGGAAGAACGTCACCACGGCGACCAGCACGATGCCGGTCAAGGCCCACGGGTTCAGCTGCACGGGGGAATCCTCGCACGAGTCAGTGCGAAACTAATTTTCGATCATGTCCACGAACGCGCGTTCATTGCGTTCGGCCAAGCGGTTGTACCAGATGCCGACGCCGAACAGGAACGGGAACGGGAGGACACCGAGGATCAGCCAGGCCACCGGGATGCCGGCCAGGCTCAGCCGGGAGAACCCCGGAACCAGGTAGAACAGCACAGGCAGCGAGCCGAACACCACCACGACGAGGCCGGCCAGCAGCAGCGCCGTCCGCAGCTGGACCTTCACCAGGTGGTCCTTCACGAGCAGCTTTCCCCAGCTGGTCTGCTCCTCCAGCTCGACGCGGGCGCGCAGGCTGCTGCTGCCGCGACGCTGGTCGTTGAGGATCACCCGTTCCCGCTTGGGCCTGGCGTGGTGATCCGGTTTCGGCGCCGGCTCGTCCTCCGGCGGCGGCGGGAGCGGCTCGACGACGGCCTGGTCCGTCGGCTGCGGCAACGGCTGCTGGCGGACGCGCCGGCCGAGCGTCGGATCGGGCTCTCGCACGCCGTTCGCGCGGCGATCGTAGAAGTCGTCGGTCATGACCGGGCCCTGGTCAACCGTTCCGGCCCGAGCCGACCAGCCGGTCCTTCAGCGCGCGCGTGTGCCGCCGGCTGACCGGCAGCACCTTCTCCTCGTTGCCGATCACGACCTGGTAGCCGCCCTGGCCCATGCGCAGCTCGGTGATGAGCGGCAGCGCGACCAGGAACGACCGGTGGATCCGGACGAAGCCGGCTTTTTCCCAGCGTTCTTCGAGCTGGGCCAGCGGGATGCGGACCAGGTGGCTGCCTTCGGTGGTGAACAACCGCGCGTAGTCGCCCTGCGCCTCGACCCAGCGGACCGAGGAGCGCGGGATGAGCTTGGTGGTGCCGGCCAGCTCGACCGGGATGACCTCGTCGTCGTTCTTCACGCCCGGCTCGCCGCCCAGCGCACCGGGCGCGGGCGCCGCGGCGGAGGCCAGCTTCTCGATCACGCGCGAGATCGCGCGGTCGAGGCGGTCCTGCTGGTACGGCTTCAGCACGTAGTCGAGCGCGCCGAGGTCGAACGCGTTGACCGCCTCCTCGGCGTGCCCGGTGACGAACACCAGCGCGGGCGAGGGACGTAGCGCCGCGAACACGCGCGACATCTCCATGCCGGACAACCCGGGCATGTCGATGTCGGCGAAGACCGCGTCGACGATCGGCAGGCCACGCTCCTTGCGGTCGCGTAGCCTCGGGTCGTCGGTGGACAGCAGCCGCAGCGCCTCCGACGCGTCGATCGCCGGGAACACCTTCGCCACGTGGGGGCTGTTGCGCAGGCAGTGGACTAGTTCGTCCAGACCTCGAGGCTCGTCGTCCACAGCCAGGACCACGAGCTTCCGGGTGTCATCGTGAGCACTCACAGTGAAACGCATCCTGCCCATTGCCGAGTGCAATGTCCAGCCCCCGTCTGCCTGAAGTGGCGGGACCCCGCTGGTGACGCCGCCACCAGCGGGGTCCCTCGTCTCAATGCACGAACGTGAACCAGTTGAGGTTCACGAAGTCGGCGGGCTGGCCGCTGGTGAAGGTCACGTACACGTTGTGCACGCCGGTCACCCCGCTGACGTTCGCCGGGACGGTCCGCCAGCTCTGCCAGCCGCCCGTGTTCGCGACGGCGAAGCTGCCGATCGGGGCGTTGGACAGGCTGTCCAGCCGGACCTCGACCAGGCCGCTGACCCCGCCGGCGGCACCGGACGCCACGCGCGCCTGGAAGTTCGTCGCCGCACTGCTTCCGAAGTCGACGCCGGGGTAGAGCGCCCAGTCGCCGTTGCCGGCCGGGCCGATGTTCTGGCCGCCGCCGGTGTCCGTGGTCGTCTGCTTGGCCAGGCCGTTCTGCTGGCTGTAGGACTCGGCCTGGATGGTGCTGTACGCGCTGCCGCCGCCGTTCCCGGGCGGGGTCGTGGTGGTGGTCGGCGGCGTCGTGGTCCCGCCTCCGCCACCGCCGCGAGTGGTGACCGTCACGTAGTCGACGACCATCGGGCGGCCCGGCACGATCCCCGCTCCCGGCGTGGTGGTGCCGGAGTTGTTGTTGGGGAAGGCGCCGCCGATCGCCACGTTCAGCAGCACGAAGTAGCCCTGGTGGGTGGTCATGTTCGCCCACGTGGTCGCGTCGACCTGGTTCTGGCTCACGGAGTGGAACTGCTGCCCGTCGACGAACCAGCGGAACACCTGCGGGCTGACGCTCGCGTCCCATTCGAAGCGGTAGGTGTGGAAGGCCGACTGGCAGCTGCTGCCGGGGCAGGCGCGGTTGGCGACGATGCCGGTGGTCTCGTTGCACGGGCCGCCGGGGTTGACGCCGCAGTGCAGGACGCCCCAGACGGAGTTGATCCCGTTGACGTTCTCCATGATGTCGAACTCGCCGACGGCGGGCCAGTTCCACCAGTTGCCGCGGTAGGGGCCGCCGAGGGCCCAGAACGCCGGCCAGTAGCCGAGCGCGGCCGCGCCGGTGACGTTCGGCATCTGGATCCGGCTTTCGATCCGCATCACGCCGCCGGCCGGGGGCTTGAAGTCGGTGCGCTGGGTTTCGATCCGCGCCGACGTCCAGTTGCCGGAGCCGTCGCGCAACGGCGTGATGCGGAGGTTGCCGGCGCCGTCCTGGGCGAGGTTGGCCGTGCTCGACGTGTAGTTCTGGATCTCGCCGGTGCCCCAGTTTCCGGGGCCGCCGGGGTAGGCGTGACCGGTGTCGATGATCCAGTTCGACCCCGACGGCAAGGTGTTCGCGCCGCCGGTGAAGTCGTCAGCGAAGACCGTCGTCCAGCCCGAATCGGGCGGCGGGATGGACGCGGCGGCGGGCATGGTCAGGGGGACCGCGATGAGCGCGGCGCCGAGCACGGCACCGATGGCGAATCTTCGGGAGTGGGGCATCGGGTACGACCTCCTCGTCGTCCGGATTTGTTGCCGATCGCAACAAAGCCCGTTCACAAGGACACCCGACGCCCCACGTCAACTCCAGAGGCGTTACGCGGGAAGAGTGATACAGGTCACAAAGTCTGCCCGGAAGTACTCAAACCGGACAGTGAAACCAAAGATGGTGGTCTCAGAGCCCGAAGCGGGACCACGCCGCCTTCTGCGTCACCGCGTCCAGGACCGCCGACGCCGCGGCCGGTGCTCCGATGCCGAGGCGGGCGAGCAGGGCCTTCTTCGGCTCCGCGACCGAGATGTCGGCGTCCGGGTAACGCTCGGTGATGATCTGGCGGAGGCTGCCCACGCCGTCGATCAGGCCGAGCTCCTGCGCCTTCGCGCCGAGCCAGACGTCGCCGGTGAAGAGGTCCTCGGTGTCGGTCAGCCGGTCGCCGCGGCGCTCCTTGACCCAGCTCACGAACAAGTCGTGGAGCTGCGAGTGCATCTTCTTCAGCCACTCGACGTCTTCGGGCTTCTCCGGCGAGAACGGGTCGAGGCGCGACTTGTTCGCGCCCGCCGTGTGCAGGCGCCGCTCGATGCCGAAGCGTTCCAGCAGCCCGGTGAAGCCGAAGCCGCCGCTGATCACGCCGATCGAGCCGACCATCGACGTCCGGTGCGCGTAGATCTCGTCGGCCGCGCAGGCCAGCCAGTACCCGCCCGAGGCGGCGACGTCCTCGCAGAACGCCAGTACCGGCACGCCCTTCTCGTCGGCCAGCTGCCGGATCCGCTCCGCGACCAGCCCGGACTGCGTCGGCGCACCACCCGGCGAGTTGATCAGCAGCGCGACCGCCTTCAGCCGCTCGTGGCCGAACGCCCTGGTCAGCGCCGTCTCGACGGTGGCGAGGTTGATCGCGCCCCTGGCCAGTGGGGACGGCGACGGCGTGATCACGCCGTGCAGCTTCACCACGGCCACGACGTCCTTGCGCTCCACGCGGTCGGCGAGCACCGGGATCCGCGAAGCCAGCTTGTCCGTAACGCTCATAACGCCAGGCTAGCCGGATTCAGCCCATGGGGAGGATGCCGGAGCGCGTGCCGTTGACGCCGTTCACCTCGGCGCCGTTGAGCTGGGCCGGACCGCCCTGCGACGGGACCTCGGCGTCTTCGGAGCTGTAGTCCGGCATGTTCGGCCGGACGCCGGGGACGAACTTCGGCACCCGCAGCGTCACCTTCATGCCGGCGCCGGGCGCGGTCTCGACCATGACCGCGTAGTCGTTGCCGAAGACCTGCTGCATGCGCTGGCTGATGTTGCCGAGCCCGACGTGCGCGCCGGTGCTGTGCGCGTTCTTGACGTCCTTCAGCCGGCGCGGGTCCATGCCGATCCCGTCGTCCTCGACGCTGATCAGCGCCTCGGTGCCGTGGTCCTGCGCGATCACCGTGACGCAGCCGCCGCTGGGCTTGCTGGCCAGGCCGTGCTTGACCGCGTTCTCGACGAGCGGCTGGATGATCAGGAACGGCACGACGACGCTGAGCACCTCGGGCGCGATCTTCATCCGCACCTCGAGCCGGCCGCCGAAGCGGGCGTTCTCGATGGTCAGGTAGCGGTCGATGTTGCGCAGCTCCTCGGCGAGCGAGGTGAACATGCCCGACGAGCGGAACGAGTAGCGCGTGAAGTCGGCGAAGTCCTGAAGCAGCTCTCGCGCCTCTTCGGGGTCCGTGCGGATCAGCGCGGAGATCGTGTTGAGCGCGTTGTAGACGAAGTGCGGCGAGATCTGCGCGCGCAGCGCCTTGATCTCGGCCTGCTGGAGCTGCTGCTTCGACTCGTCGAGCCGGGACAGCTCGAACTGCGTGCAGACGAACTGGGCGACGGCGTCGGCCATCTGCACCAGCCGCCCGCGGGTGCGGCCGACGACGATCAGCGCCGCCTCGGTCTCGCCCTCGACCAGCAGCGGCACGATGACGGCGGTCTTCATCCGGCAGGTGCCGCGGTGGTTGCACGGCATCCGGTCGTGCGCGACGACCTCGCGGCGGTGCTTGCGGATGGCCGCGCCGATCGCTTCGACGAGGTCGACGTAGTGCTCGTTCGCCTCGCCGTCCCAGGACAGCAGCGTGCCCTCGCTGTCGGTGATGCCGACGGCGACGCAGTCGAGCATCTGCAGCAGCTGGGTGGTGATCTTGTCGGCGGCGTCCTCGTCCAGGCCCGAGCGCAGGTTCGGCGCGGCCTTCGACATCCGGTGGACGGCCTGCAGCATGGCGTCTTCCACCACGCTCGCCGGCTTGCGCTGCTTGACGAGCAGAATGACCACCACGACGCCGAGCAGCGCCGCGACCCCCCAGGGGACGACCTGCGCAAGCGGAAACCCGGACACGGCGTCCATGCTCTGCGCTCGACCAACCGGGTGCAAGGCCTGATCCCACTTTCTGTCCAACTGTGATGACCGAGGGTTGAGGTGACCCTACTAAGAGTCGGTTGACCGGCCTGCCGATCACTATCCGCAACACGCGGGAGGGGCGTCCTGTTCCACCGGATCCGGGGAAAGTGCCAGGCAGAGGGCGGTTTCGCTGTCAGCGATCGCGGCCCCGCCGAGGCTCGGGCGAGCCGTGGCACAGCACCTGCGGCCGAACGGGGGAATCCCGGTGCGTGACGCCGTGACCACGGATGTCACCCGGCTACTTGAGTAGCCGCGACATCCGGCGATCGGCGAGCGGCTTGCCTCCCGTCTGGCAGGTCGGGCAGTACTGGAACGACTTGTCGGCGAACGAAATCTCGCGAATGGTGTCGCCGCAGACCGGGCACGGGAGGCCGGTGCGCGCGTGGACCCGCAGGCCCGAGCGCTTCTCCCCCTTCAGGCGCGCCGCCTTCTGGCCCACCGAGCGTTGGACCGCGTCGGACTCGATCTCGACGATCGCCTCGGCCAGGACCTCCAGCGCGCCGTCACCGAGCTTGCCGACCGTCGCGTACGGCGAGAGCTTCGCGCGGTGCATGATCTCGTCGGAGTAGGCGTTGCCGATGCCCGCGATCAGCGACTGGTCGGTCAGCGCCCACTTCAGCCGGGTGTTCTTCCCGGCGAAGATCTCGCGCAGCTGGACGGCGTCCAGCGACAGGGCGTCCGGGCCGAGACGCGCCACGCTCGCGATCTCCTGCGGGTCCTTCACGATCCACACCGCGAGGCCCTTCTTCGTGCCCGCTTCGGTGAGGTCGAAGCCGGGCCCGGTGGCGGACTCGAGGTGCACGCGCAGCGAGATCGGGCCCTTGCCCGGCTTGAGCGGCGCCGCGGCCAGGCCGTCGGACCAGCGCAGCCAGCCCGCGCGCGCGAGGTGGACGACCAGGTGCAGGTCGCCAGCGACGACGTCGAGGTGCTTGCCGTGCCGGGTCGCGCCGGTGATCTCGCGGCCGTGCATCTCGGTCCACGGCGGGGTCGCCGTCTTCAGGACGCTCAGCGATGCGACATCGATGCGGAAGATCGTCCGGCCGACGGCGTTCTCGCGCAGGTGGTGCGCCAGGGCTTCGACCTCGGGCAGTTCGGGCATGCCCCCAGTTTCACCCCTTCGCGCCGGTTTCCGGTACCGGCTATCTACTCGACCGGGTGCAGCGGCCCGTCGAAGTCCGGCAGCGAGTGGCGCTGGATCGTCTTGGAGATCTTCTTGACCTCGCCCTGCACGGTGAACATGCCGCGGATGGTGCCGACCCAGCGCTCGGACGGCCGGTCGCCGGTCAGGTCGCCCTCGGTCTCCGCGACCACGGTCCACGGCCGGCGCAGGATCCAGCGCAGCGGGAAGAACAGCACTATGAGCAGCAGCGCCAGCAGCACCCACGCGGGGATGTTGACCTCGTTCGGCGTCCACACGACGAGGATCACGGCCAGCAACGCTGTCACCACGATCATCGCGATGCCGGGGCCGTAGCTGCCGGCGACGTCGTGTTCGAAGTCGTCGGCCGTCGCCGGTGCACGCCATTCCATCTGGGCACGGACCACCCAGTCGCGGCCGTCCTCGCCGCGTACCAGCCGGTTCATTCAGTTGCCTCCCGAGGCGCCCGCAGGGTGAGCAGCACAACGGTACCGTGCCCGGGCTCGCCCGCGCGAGGGAGGAATCGGACATCCCACCCGGCGAAGTTGATCACCGCAGTTCAGGGAGCCGATGAGTCGGTCGACGTCGGATCCGCCGGTTCCCCCGAACCAGTGACGCCGGTCGCGCGGCTCGGCCACGGCTTCCCGTACGTCGGCGTCACCGTCGTCGAAGGTTCGGTGGACCCGGAGTCGTCGCCGGTCGGTTCCGGCTTGGTCGGCACCGTCGTCGTGGTCGTCGTCGTGGTGGTCTCCGGCGACAGCTCCGGGGCGTCCTCCGGCACGGTCTCGTCGCTGGACTTCGTCATCTCCGTGCTGGTCGCGTCCAGCCGCGGCGACGTCGACGAATGGTCGGGCGTGCTGAACGTCGAGGACGTCAGGTCGTCGCGCGGGATGTCCCCGCTCGTGCCCGGGCCGGTTCCGGTGCCGACGTCGCCGGCCGGGACGTCGCCGCCCGGCAAGGTCGGCACCTCGTTCGCCGCCGGCTGCCGGCCGCCCGTGCGCTGCCGCACCGGGACGGTGATCCCGGTGCCGCGGCCGTTGAGCACGCCGATCCCGATCTGCGGGTCCTGCTGCGGCTGCGGGGGCGGCTGCTGGTGCGCCTCGGACGGCGGCACCACCACGAGCTCCGGCGCACCGCCGGTCAGCCCGACGTCCTGCACCGGCGTCGTCCCGAACAGGACGGGACCGGCCGCGACGCCGACGGCACCCACGGCCGCGGTCGACGCCAGCGCGAGCCCGACCTTGACCTTCGACCCGACGAGCACGCCCTTGAGCGTCGCGCCGAGCCCGGTCAGCACGCCGCTGCCGCTCGCCGCGGCACCCGCCGCCGGCACCAGCAGCACCAGCACCCCGGCGTGCGCGCGCAGCGACGAGCAGACGTCGCGCAGCTCGTCCTGGGTCGCGCGGCACGACGGGCAGCCGTGCAGGTGCGCCTTGATCCGCTCGGCTTCGGCGCCGGTGACGCTGCCCGCAGTGAACCCGCCGAGCTTCTCGACGACCGCGCGGCACGAGTCCGGCCCGCGGTTCACCGAAAGGTGTGCCTGCAAGTACGCCGCGCGCAGGCCCTGACGGGCACGCCGGGCCAGCGCCGCGGTGGCGTTCGCGCTCAACCCGAAGTGGGTGGCGACCATGGCGGGCTGCTCGCCCTCGACCTCGGTCTGCCACAGGACGGTCCGCCAGCGCTCGGGCAAGCTGGTGAACGCCGTCGTGATCAGGGTGTGCTCGGCCGTGCGGGCGTGCGTGTCGGCACCCGCGCCGGCGCGGAAGGTCAGCTCGTCGTCCGACACGGGGACGTCGCGCCGGGCACCGTGCCACTCCCAGGAGACCCGGCGGGCGACGGTCAGCAGGTAGGCGCGGACGTAGTCTCTGGGACCGGAGCCACGCCGAAGGGCCTGCAGCACGCGGAAGAACGTCTCCGCGGTGATGTCCTCGGCCTCGGACCGGTCGGAAGCCAGGCTCTGCGCCAGTCTCCGGACGGCGGCGGCGTGCAGCTCGAACAGCTCCCCGAACGCGGCGTCCTCGCCGTTTCGAAGTCGTTGCAGCAGTGCCTGCTCGTCGGATTCCGAGGCCGCCGGTGGCGGCGCCGTGCCCAGCTCGGTCATCCGGCCCGGCACCTCCTCCCCGAAGGTCTCCCCGTTCGGTCGAATGGGGACACCATACGGAGGGAATCAGCCGTCGTCACCCCTTGTACGCCAGCTGTGACACCGAAGCACCGGGTCAGGAGGCCGGGGGACCCGCTCATCGGAGCAGTTTCAGCTTGGTATAGAGTGCTTTCAACAGCAAGGCAGTGCGGATGTAGCGCAGCTGGTAGCGCATCACCTTGCCAAGGTGAGGGTCGCGGGTTCGAATCCCGTCATCCGCTCAAGATCAAAGAACCGCTGTTCGGGACACCCGGGCAGCGGTTTTTTGGCGTTCGGCCCCGGACTCCCGGGGTGCTCGCGGCCGCCGTCTCGACAGCCTCGTTACCTTCTGACCGGATTCGTGCCGGTTCGGCAACTGTTTTCCTCTGGTGTTCCGGCCGCGTTCCCGCGATGCCACCTCTTCGGGTGATGCTCGCGCGTGATCGTGCTGGACATGGCTCATGCCGCCGAACGTCCAGCGCGCGCTCGCGCCCGACGCGGAGAAGGCCCGTACGTCATGGGCTACCACCGGCGGGCCGACCTGCCGTTCCAGTTCGCGCCGGCCGAGGCGTTCACCATCTGCGACAGCTGCCACTGCTCGGTATAACGACGGCCTGTTCGACCACGTCGTCCCGCCGACGCCGCCGGCCGGGACGCCGGGCGAGTTCGTCACGAAGACGTCCCCGCGCGGCACCCCGGGCAACGGCCTGGCACCGACCAGAAGCCGCCGAAGCAGGAGCCGGGCGGACGGCCGCGGGTGCCGCGCCACTGACGGTTTCGAGAGTGGCCACCCCGGGTGGCCGCTTTCGCCTACACCACGGGGGTTTGGAAGGGATCGTGCTCGGCGAGGAGCTTGTCGAGCCGGGCCTGGTCGACGCGGGAGACCACGGAGGTCTCCTCCTGTCTGTCGCGCACGCACTTGGCGAGCGTGAAGGTGGAGGTGACCAGGTAGAGCGCGCCGAGGGCGAGGAAACCGCGGATCCAGCCGTCGACCGGCAGGTACGCGATCCCGCCGATGACCGCGGCCATCGCTAGGCCGAACGAGATAGCGGCCTGGACGTAGAAGGCCGTCGTGGTGGGGGACGTCGTTCCGGATTTGGTCATGTGACCACGGTCTCGCCGGGCCCCGCGGGTGTCTTGAGCAGTACTACTCAGGCGCGGTTGCGATGTGGCTACAGCTCGTAGACGTCCAGGACCGTCGGGGCGACCGGGGTCAGGTGCGGGTCTTCGCGTTCCGTCACCTGGCCGCGGGCCATGCGGTAGACGCGGAATTCGTTGTCGTGCTCGGTGTCCTGGTCGTCCCAGACGTGGAGCAGGCCGTACGAGCCCGCGGCCAGTTCGCCGACCCTGGTGAAGAGGTCGAGGAGCTCGAGGCCGGGGCCACCGTGCTTGTCGAAGCCGGCCAAGTGGAGCATCGGCATGCCCGCGCTCCAGCGGAGGTCGACCAGGTCGAAGTCACCCGCGTCGCGGATAGCGCGGTTTACGCGGTCGACCAGGCGCTCCAGGAGCGCCGCGTCGTCGTCGCCGCTCGCGGTCGCCTGGATGGTCACCCAGCCGTGATATTCGAACACCCGCAGAACAGTAACAAGAGATCAACCGCGGGCCAGGGCGGGCGGCTTCCCGTCGCGGCGCAGGACGTTCGACAGCACTCCTTCGCCGTGCCGCTCGAACGCCGGCACCAGCTTCTCGCCGAACACGCAGAGCGTGCGCTCCCAGGGGTGGCCGAGCGTGCCGAACGAGAAGTCGGCGGACAGGAACAGGTGGTAGTCCGCGCGCGGGAACACCGGCACCGGCCAGCGCGCGCCCGGGGTCATCAGGTGCGGGCGGACGCGGTAGGACTGGTGCTGCCAGTGCAGCGCCCACATCCAGTCGTCGGGGCCGCAGACCTCGCGGAACGCGGCCATCGCGATCGCCGAGACCTGGTGCTCCTCGACGGCGTACGGGCCAAGGCGGAACTCGGCCGAGGCGCGGTCCAGGTCGCCGGGCGAAAGGTCCCAGGTCCGGGACGGCGACGGCTCGCGGAAGCCCGGCCACGCGTGGGCGTAGGTGCTCGGCCAGAACCCCAGCTTGTCGTACACCCAGTACCAGGCGGGTTCGTCGGCGACGCGGGAGACGGCTTCCCAGGCAGCATTCACTGTTACGACCTCTGACTTGACCAGGCACGAAAGAACACGCGAAAGCTTCGTGTTCGGCCTCCGGTTTGTCCAGTCCTCATTCGCTCCGCGCGAACTGTGTCACTCGACCGGGTGTGTTCTGTCAGATTGTCACCATGCGAGTCCTCTTCGTCCACGGTGCCTTCGTCCGCGACGGCGCCTGGTGGTGGCAGCCGACGGCGGACGTGCTTGCCCGGCACGGTCTGCGCAGCTCAGCCGTGGTGCTGCCGAGCTGCGAGGGCGAGCCGCGCGGCGACCTCCACGACGACGCCGCGGCCGTCCGCGCGCTGCTCGACGCCTCCGACGAGCCCGTTCTGCTCGTCGGACACTCGTACGGCGGGATGGTGATCACCGAGGCCGGAGACCACCCCGCGGTGCGACGGCTCGTCTACGTGACGTCGTTCCTGCCGGACGTCGGCGAGGCGCTCGCGGACTTCGGCGGCGCCGAGCCGCCGCGGCACGTCAGCCACGGCGACGGCACCGCGAGCGTCCGGGAGGAGCTGGTGCGGCCGCTGTTCGCCCAGGACTTCGACGACACGACGTACGCCGGCGCCGCGGCCCGGCTCACGCCCCAGAACGAAGCGGTGTTCGGCCAGCGGACGACGACAGCGGCGTGGCGGGCGATCCGGTCCACCTACCTCGTCTGCGCCGACGATCGGGCGACGTTGCCGGAGATGCAACGGAGCCAGGCCAAGCGCGCCACCGAGGTAGTCGAACTGCCCGTGCCGCACCACCCGTTCGTCACGCGGCCGGATCTGGTGGCCGAGGTGCTTCAGACGATGAGGTAACCCATCAGGAACTCCTTCGTCTTGCCTTCGCAGCCGGCGTCGAGCGAGTCGAAGTGGCTCGCGCCCGCATTGCAGCGGTAGAGCGCCCGCGTGCTCACCCCGGACGGCGGGTTCGCGTAGACATAGCCGAGCAGGCCGAGCGACTGCTGACTCTCGCACTTGCCGCTCTGGTCCGGCGAGGTGAACCAGTCCTTCTGGTCCTTCACCTTGCAGGCGAACAGCTTCCGCGTGCCCGGCTCGGCCGTCGCGACGAGGGAGCCGAACACGCCTTCCTTGGTGAACCCCGCCGGCGGGCCGACCTTCTTCGTGCCGCTGAAGTGCCCGCCTTCCGGGTGGTGGTACCGGATCAGCGGCACTTCGGCCGGGTGCGGCTTGTCCGCCGTCGTCGACGTCGGAGTGGAACTCGAGGACGGCGTCGGCTTCTTGGTACTCGGTTTTTTGGTGGTCGGCTTCGCCGAGGTCGACGTCGGCGTCGGCGTGGCTCCGGCGGCGACCGGCGTGGTGCGGTCCGGTTTCAGCAGGAAGATCGCCCCGAGCGCCGCGACGACGGCGACCGCCACCCCGGTCAGCACCAGCGGCAGGCGGCGCTTCTTCCGCGGCGGACCGTCCACTGTGGCCGTTGGCGGTGTGGCGAGCCACGCGGTCGGCGACGGCGACGCCGGGACGCCGGCCGTGCGCGCGGTTTCCAGCAGCCGTCGCAGGCCGGACGCGCCCAGCCGGTCCGAAGCGGACTGCGTGAGCAGCCCGCGGACGGCGTCGGCGAGCGGGCCGCGGGTGCGCTCCAGCACCGGCTGCTCGTACATGATCGCGTGCAGGGTCGCGGCAGTGGTGGTGCGCTGGAAGGGCGCCCGGCCTTCGGCGGCGTGGAAGAGCGTCGCGCCCAGCGACCAGAGGTCCGACGCGGGCGACGGCGCGGCCCCGGCGAACAGCTCGGGCGCCATGTACCCGGGCGAGCCCATGACGCCGCCGGTCTGCGTCAGCGACGGGTCGTCCATCGCCCGTGCGATGCCGAAGTCGGCGAGCTTCACGCGGTCGCCGGGCAGCACCATGATGTTGCTGGGCTTGACGTCCCGGTGCACGACGCCGGCCGCGTGCGCGCTCTCCAGCGCGCCCAGCACCTGCAGGCCGAGCGCGGCGACGCGGTCGTTCGCCAGCGGTCCTTCGCGCCCGACGACGTCGGCGAGCGTCGGCGCGATCACCAGCTCCATGACGATGAAGGTCGCGCCCTGCTCGCTGACGACGTCGTAAACCGTGACGACGCCGGGATCGTTGAGCCGCCCCGCGGTGCGCGCCTCGCGCATGACCCGCTCGAGGTGCGCCGGCGACGCGCCCGGCGGCGTGGCCAGTTCCTTCAGCGCGACCTGCCGCCCGAGCACCCTGTCTTCGGCGCGCCAGACGACGCCCATGCCGCCGCGGCCCAGCTCGGCCGAGATCGCGTACCGCCCCGCGACCAGTCTCATCGTCGCCCCCTGACGCTCGGGGGCGATGCTAAGGGAGGCGCCGGGCGGGCCCGGCGCCTCCCCGGCTCAGGCGGCGTCCCAGAGGGTGAGGAACGCCGAAGCCTCGCTGCGGGCCCAGGGCCGCAACCGTTCGCGGTCACGCGTGGAGAGCTGGTACTCCTTGCCACGCCGGACGTCGATCACCAGCGCGTGCCCGCCCGGCAGGACGTCCGGCATCGCCTGCTCCAGCACCCACAGCGCCAGCTGCGCCGAGGACTTCGCCAGCGGTTCCTCCTTGAAGTAGAGCCAGGTCGCGTAGCGACGGCCGTCGCTCTTGCGGAGCCCGAGCTGCGGGCTGACGCCGATTTCGAGGTCGCCGATCCGGCAGCGGCCGCGGCCGACCTCGACCAGCCGCGGCGACTTCCGGCCGAGGTACCGCAGCCAGCCCTCGGCGATCGCCGCGTAGTGCGGCTTCGTCCGGTCGTCGGCGGCGTTGACGAGGGCGCGCAACGCCGTCGCGTCCTGCCCCGCCGCCCGCCCGGACCGGACGGCGTTCGCCGCCCGCCGGTAGTAGTTGAACGCCGCCCGCGCCGGGTCCTCGTACTGCCGGCGCTGCCGCCGGACGAACGACGACCGCGACGGACCGTTACTCGCGCTGTAGCCCACGAACGTGGACAGGGTGATGTAGGCCATGGCCCTGCCTTCCTCCATCACGCCACCCGCGGGTGCGGGTGGCATCTCCCCTGGACAACGCCTATTTTAGAACATATGTACGACAGTTTCGGGGGCTGATGAGGTGACGGTCGGCGGGGACTCCCGGAAAGGGCGGACTTGCGCTAGGTTGCCGATCAACCTCGAACCGCAACCTCGCAGGTCGGCCCCACGTGCCAAACTGATGCCCCGAATGGTGGATGGGGGTCCATGGATGAGCTGGCAGGAAGAGCTTCGCCGTCTCGACACGGAGCTTGCCGAAGGCCGCATCGAGCCTGCTGAACACCGCAAACAACGCGACGAGCTGCTCGCGCAGGCCTCCGGTTCGACCGTGCCCTCACCCGTCCCCTCGCCGTTGCGCCGTCCGGGTGACACCTGGCGGAGCGCCAACCCCGCGAGCCACCCGGTGCCGCCGCCGCAGCGCATCGAATCGCCGCGATCCGCGGTGCCGCACCAGAAGCCCCACCCGCCCTGGCAGCGCACCGGGCTGCCGGTGACGATGAACGCGAGCCCGGTGCCGACCATCCCGGACCACATGACGACGGCGCCGAGCCCGGCCGACATCGTCCCGACGCGCTACCTGCGCATCGACGGCCCGGCCCGCCACGAACCGGGCAGCCGGTTCCCGCCGATCACCCCGCCCCGCGGCGAAGCCTCCGTGCCGCCGCCGCGCGACACCGGCTCCGAGGAGCCACCGGGGAAGCACCGCTTCGGCGGTGACGGCTCCGGGCGGGCCTGGACGACCTGGCCGTTCATCTCGCTCGGCGTGCTCGTGGTGCTGGCCATGATCGTCGGCGCGACGGTGTGGCTCGGCCGGGACGAACCCGCGTCCGACAACCTGGCCTCGCTGGCGCCCACGCTGTCGCAGGCGCCGCCCGCCGCCGCCACCCAGCCGCAGCTGGAGGACCAGGTGCCGCCGCTGCCGGGGATGCAGTACCCCGAGAGCTCGACGATGTCGCTGGCGAAGGGACTGGACCTCAAGCTCTTCCCCAAGGCGGTCGCCCAGACCTTCTCGCAACACGGCGTCACCCAGTTCGTCTACCGCGCTTCGGCCGCGGGCGACACCGGCTACCTCGCGTACGCGGTGCCGACGACCTCCCCCGGCGACGCGAAGGCCGTCATCGACTACCTGCGCACGGCCGCGCTCGCCGGCGAGTTCACCCCGCTCGCCGCCGACGACAAGGTCGTCACCGGGCCCAGCGGCGACCGGTGGATGAACGGCACCTGGTACACGTCGGGCAAGGTCGCCGTCGTGATCTGGGTGTCACGACGGGCGAGCAAGGAGCCCGCCGGGCTGAAGAGCAGCCTGGACAACGCGCTCACGGTGTTCCAGAAAGCGCTGCCGCCGAGCTGATCAGGCCGGGTCGAGCAGCGCGGCCAGCGTGCCGCGGGCGACGTCGGCGCCGAACCGGCGGTCCACCACGGTCTTGCCCTCCTCCGACAGCCGCCGCCAGAGCTTGTCGTCCTCGAGCAGGGTGACGATCCCTTCGGCGAGCTCTTCGGCCGACGCCCCGACGAGGATGTCGCGGCCGTGCGTCAGGTGCATGCCCTCGGTGGCCAGCGGGGTGGCGACGACGGGGACCCCGCACGCGAGGCTTTCGCCCAGCTTTCCCTTGACGCCGGCGCCGAAGCGCAGCGGCGCGACGACGACCCGGGCCTCGGCGTAGGCGCTGTCGAGGTTCTGCACCCAGCCGCGGACGACGACGCCTTCGCGGGCGAGGTCGAACATCTCCTGCGGCGGGTTGCTGCCGACGATCTGCACGACGGCGTCCGGACGGCGGCGCCGCACGAGCGGCATGATCTCGGTGGCCAGCCAGCGCGCGGCGTCCCGGTTGGGCACGTGGTCGAAGCTGCCGACGAAGAGCACCCCCGAGCGGCCGTCCGGGGCAGCCGACGTGCCGTCGACCCGGTGCACGTTGGACAGCACCTCGACCCGCGCCGCGGGCACGAGCTCCCGCAGCAGCTCACGCTCCACATCGGACACCGTGAACGTGACGTCGGTGGCGCGGGTGAGGCCGAGTTCGGACTCGCGCAGCACCTCGGCGCGCCGCCGCAGCGTCAGCTCCTCGCGGGTGTCCCCCAGCCGCGCGGCCAGGTCGGCCTGCCGGTTGAGCCGGACGAAGTGCAGGTCGACCGTGTCGTAGGCGATGACGCAGTCCGGCGCGTGCTCGCGGACCTGCTCCAGCAGCTGCCACGCGACGTGCGGCCGGGAAAGCACGGCCAGGCGCAGGTCGGCGCCGGCGTCGCGCAGGAACTCCAGCTGTTCGCCGAGCCCGGTCACCACGGTGATCCCCGCCCGGTACAGCGCCCCGGCGTACGGCTCGGGGAGCGCGTTGTTGAGCGGCATGAACACCACCCGGTGGCCGAGGCCGACGAGCAGCTCGAGGATGCGGAACATCCGCACCGAGCCGGAGTCCTTGTCCGGCATCGGCACCTGGTGGTCGGCGACCAGCACGGTGCCGCCGCGGTGGCCGTCCTTCGTGCGCTGCCGCCCGGCCCAGACCGCGCGCGGGCTCGCCTCGGGGAAGTGGTCGCGAAGCTGGACGCTCCACTTGTCGACGAAGACGCCGCGGTTGAGCTCCTGGTGGCGCTTCACGCCGGAGGAGACGTCCGTGCCGTTGGTGATGCCTTCGTGGTGCACGACGACCGACGCGGGCTGGACCATCGTGCGGTACCCGTTCGCGCGGACGGCGAAGGCGAGGTCGGTGTCCTCGTAGTACGCGGGCGCGAAGCGCTTGTCGAAGCCGCCGATGCGCTCGAACAGCTCGCGGCGGACCAGGACGGCCGCGCCCGAGCAGTAGTCGACGTCGCGCAGGGCCTGGAACCACGGCGCGTCCGGCGACTGCAGCCTGCCGTAGTTCCAGCCGGTGCCGTCGGCCCAGATGATGCCGCCGCACTCCTGGAGCCTGCCGTCCGGGTACACCAGCTTCGAGCCGACGAGCCCGACGTCGGGGCGGGACTCGACCACGGCGACCAGCTCGTCGAGCCAGCCCGGCCGGACCTCGGTGTCGTTGTTGAGGAAGAAGATGAAGTCGCCGCGCGCGTTCTCGGCGCCCAGGTTGCAGGCCCCGACGAACCCGAGGTTCTTCGGCGCGCGCACCAGCCGGACCCCGGCGCAGCCCGCGACCCGGTCGGCGGAGTCGTCGCGCGACGCGTCGTCGACCACGATGACCTCGAACGGCGTCGAGGGCAGGTGCCGCTGGATCGAGTCGAGGCAGCCGCGGGTGAACGGCCAGTTGCCGTAGACCGGGATGACGACGCTGACGATCGGCCGGTCGCTGGTGGTGACCGCGACCGGTCCGGGCACCGGCGGGGTGGCGGGCACCGCGCCCTTCTGCCGCCCGAGGGCCGTCTCGTAGAGATCGCGGCGCTGCGTGCCGCGCGGGGCGTACTTCTCGATCGCGCCGCGGTACCGGCCGAGCAGCCGCTGCGCGAGCGCGGACGTCTCGGCGCGCAGCTTCTCGTTCTCGGCGGCGAGCCTGCCGACCGTCTCGGAAAGCCCCGCGTTGTTGCCCGCCAGCCACTCCAGCCGCTCGCTGTCGTAGCCGTTCTTGCGCTTGAGGAGGTTCAGCTCGTCGGACGCGCGCCGCCGGTCGTCGCGGGCGCGTTCGGCCTGCCCGGCCGCGTCGTCACGCTCGGCCGCCGCCCGCCGCTCGGCGGCCGTGACGTCGGCCAGCTCGGCGGTCAGCCGGCTCACCGAAGCCGCCGCCTGCTCGCGTTCGGCTTCGGTGCGGGCCAGCTCGCCGCGCAGCCGCGCCGTTTCGGCCGCCGCGCCGGCGATCAGCGTCAGCTTCGCGTCGACCATCGCCGACGTCGAAGGCACCTCGACGGGCTCGGCCGACGCAACGGAGACGAAGTAGGTGTGCGGCGCGCCCGGCTCGACGGCCCAGCCGCCGTCGTCGTCCGGCCGCACGGTGAGCACCTCGGCCTCCGTACCCGGGCCACCGTGGATCAGCGAGCCGACGGCGACGTTCTGGCGCAGCACGACGACGTGCTCGAAGCTGCCGGCGAGCAGCGACCGGAAGGCCGGCCCGGTCAGCTCGTGGACGTGGTAGGGGTTCTCGTTGCCGTGATCGTGGGTGTAGACCTCGATGTCCGGCGTGCTGCACAGGAAGATCCCGCCCGGCGCGAGCCGGTTGCGGACCAGCTCCATCAGCCGGTCCTGCGCCTCGACGTGCTCGATCGCCTCGAAGCAGGTGATGACGTCGAACCGCTCGCCGTCGAGGGCCGCCGGGTCCGTGATCGAACCGACCTCGAAGCGGACGCCCGGGTAGTTCCGCCGGGCGTGCTCGACGGCCGCCGGGTCGAGTTCGAGGCCGACCACTTCGGTGGCTGCGCCTGCCATGAGCGCGCTGCCGTAGCCCTCGCCGCTGGCCAGGTCGAGGACCCGCTTGCCGGTGGCGAAGCGGGTCGCGAACGCGTAGCGGTGGTAGTGCTCGTAGATCACCTGGATGTCTTCGGTCCACGGCACGCACCGCTCGCCGGTCCATTCGATCAGGCGCTCGCCGCTCGTCCCCTTGCCCATGGCGGGCAGATTAGCCGCCCGACCAGGTCCGCCGGGGCCGACCTCGCCTTTCGGGCGGCACCGCGGCCGGCTTCCCCGGTTCCGGCACGCCCGGCCCGGGCCCGGCGCTACGATACGGCCGTGCCCCCCAGCCTCCGTCCGCAGTCGCCTGCCGGCCGGCGGCAGCTGCAGACGCCGGAGTCCTGGCTCCCGAAGGAGCACAACCTCTACCGGCCCCGGCACAGCAACCGCCAGCGCACGGCACTGACGTGCGCGATCGCCTTCTTCCTCACGCCGGTGCTGCTGTGGGTCTTCGGCGTGCAGCCGACGGCGTTCGAGAACCGGCCGCTGCGGCCGTTCCCGAGCCTCGGCGACGGCTGGGGCTTCTTCACCGGGCTGACCGGCTGGGCCACCGACCACCTGCCGCTGCGGCAGGCCGGTGTGCAGGCCGCGGACGGCATCGGCACCGGCCTCTTCGGCGATCCGCCGGGCTCCGGGCAGGGCACCAACCACGACACCGTCGGCATCGACCAGGGCCAGCAGCCCGCCGGCACCGGCGACGTCCCCGGCTACGTCTACCCGGGGATCATCCCGGGCAAGGACGGCTGGCTCTACCTGGGTGAGGACGTCACCGCGAAGTGCCGGCCGGTGATGGACCTCGACCACGTCGTCTCGGCGCTCCACCGGCTGCGCGCGGCGGTCGAGAGCTCCGGCCGCAAGTTCGTGCTGGTCTTCGCACCGGACAAGTACACGGAGGAGCCGTCGCACCTGCCGGACGACTACGTCGGCAAGGCCTGCGCCCAGGCCCGGACCACCGACTTCTGGAACCGGGTGCCGCGCGAGACGGGCGCGATCGACCTGCGGCCCTCGCTCGCCGACGCCGAACGGCGGATCGGCCGGTCGGTCTACGACCCGAACGACACGCACTGGTCGTACGACGGCGGCCTGGTCATGACCTACGCGCTGGGCCAAGCGATCGCGCCCGGCTCCACGGCGAACTGGCACGCGGCGCCGATCGGCGTCCGGCCGTGGCCCGCGGACCTGTCCATTCTGCTCGGCCACACCGAGCAGAAGCAGATGACGGCCTACAGCCTCTCCACCGACGGTGGCGTCGATCGCGCCCGCTACATCGCCAGCGACTTCCGGTTGCCGCTCTACCTGACGCAGCCGGACGGCGCGCGGCCGGCCGGTTCGATCAGCCAGTCCGTCGGCCTGGTCGCCGACTCCTTCACGCAGTTCGCGACGCCGTTCCTGGCCGCGACCTGCCAGGACGTCACGATCGTGCACGCCGACACCGTGGCGCGGAGCACCGGCGACCAGCTGGCCGACATGTTCGCCGACCGGGATGTCGTCACCTTCGAATTCGTCGAACGGAGCGTCACCGGCGGCTCGTCGCCGCTGCTGCGCGACCAAGCGATCGACGAGCTGGCGAAGGCACTGGCCCGGCACCCGCGCTGACCTCGCCGACCGCACCGCGGCTCACATCGATAACGACGGGGTGGTGGTCGCCGACGGGTGAGCGGACCCGTGCACAATGGCTGCGTGCGGCAGGGAGATCGGGCCGTGCGTCCGCATGGTTCGGGGACTACCTACCCGAAGGGGGTACCGGGGTGACCTGGCAGGAAGAGCTGCGCAGGCTGGACGAGGAGCTCGCGGCCGGAAGCCTGTCGGCCGACGAGTACCGGACCCGGCGCGATCGGGTGCTGAGCATGGCCGTCACCAACGCCGACGGCCCGCAGCAGCAACAGCCGTCGCAGCAGGCACCCGGGCAGCCGTCGTCCGCCGCGGAGACGCAGATCATCCCGCCGGTGTCCCCGCCACAGCAGTCCGATCCCAACCAGCAGGCGGCCTCGGCGGAGGCCACGCAGGTCGTCTCCTCGGCCGACATGGGCGGCGAGCGCACGCAGGTCGTCCAGCCGTGGCAGCAGCAGCACCCGAACTCCCCGTCGCACGGGTTCGCCCAGCCGATGCAGCAGCAGCCGGGCCAGTACGGCCAGCAGTCCCCGGCGGGCGGGTTCCCCGCGCCGCAGCAGAACCCGTGGGACGCGGCCCCGCAGAACGTCAGCCCGCCTTGGGGCGCCTCGGAGTTCCCGTCGCTGGCGCAGTCGAACAACGCCGAATGGATCAGCCAGGGCCCGGAGGGCTTCCAGACGCAGCCGTCCGGCAAGGGCAAGAAGATCGCGTTCGCCGCGCTCGGGCTCGTCGTGCTGGTGGGTCTCGGTTTCGGCGTCTGGGCGCTGTTCATCAAGGACAGCGGCGAAACCCCGGTCGCGCAGCCGACCACCAGCCAGCAGCAGCCGCCGCCGCTGCCCTCGACCAAGCCGCTGCCGGAACCGCCCGCGGCCAAGCCCGAACCGGCTGACAACGCGGCGGCACTGGTGACTCCGGCCGGCAAGACCCGCGTCGGCGGGGGCACGTTCGACATGGCCAAGCTGGAGGCGTCGAAGTTCCTGCCGGCCACGGTCATCGAGCGGCTCAAGTCCGAAGGCATGACCGAAGGCCTGCTCAGGACCTCGACCGACGGCGACGTCACGCTCGCCGTGTACGCCCTCGAGATGCCGAACGCGCAGGCCACCAAGCCGGTCGCCCAGGAGTACGCGAACGCCCAGCAGGAAGGCGGCGTGACCGCGGCGCGCGACCTGTCGCTCCATGGGGTGCCGGTGTTCGCCACGCCGGACGGCGGTCAGCAGTCCGTGTATCGCGCGGTCTACGTCCTGTACAACCGCGTGATCATCGTCGAAGCCTTCGGCTCGGACAAGGCCACGGCCCTCGACTCGTTCAAGACGTTGCTGAACGCGCAGGTCCAGAAGTCGCCGCCGACCGAGCGCACGAACAGCTGACCGGTCGCCGGCTGACCCGAAGGTGTGACTTCCGCCGTGTCGATGAACGCCGTCCCACTCCCGGACGCCCTGTAAGCAGAGCATCGGTGGTGGGAAGGAGGCGACATGATCTGGATCTGCCTGGTCGCCGTCCTCGCGGTGGTGTTCCTGGTCCGGGCGTTCCTGGTGGTGCGCCGGGTCAGGCGGAGTGACGTGGGGTGACCAGCCCCGACTCGTAGGCCAGCACCACCAGCTGCGCCCGGTCGCGGGCGCCGATCTTCGTCATGATGCGGCTGACGTGGGTGCGGGCCGTCGCCGTGGAGATCACCAGGTGGGCGGCGATTTCGTCGTTCGACATGCCGCCCGCCACCAGGCCCAGCACCTCGCGCTCGCGGTCGGTGATCTCGCGGACCGCGCTCGTGTCGATGCGGCGGTTCTCCGGGCGGCCGACGAACTCCTGGATCAGCCGGCGCGTGACCGTCGGTGCCAGCAGCGCCTCGCCGGCGGCGACCACCCGCAACGCGCGCAGCAGCTCGACCGGTTCGGTGTCCTTCAGGAGGAACCCGCTGGCGCCCGAGCGCAAGGCTTCGTAGACGTACTCGTCGACGTCGAAAGTGGTCAGGACCAGCACCTTCGTCCCGGCGAGGTCGGGGTTCGCGGTGATCCGGCGGGTGGCTTCGAGGCCGTCGACGCCGGGCATCCGGATGTCCATCACCACGATGTCCGGCTTGTGTTCGATCGCTCCGGCGACCGCCTGCTCGCCGTCGCCGGCCTCGCCGCAGACTTCGAAGCCGTCCTCGGTCTCCAGCAGCACGCGGAACCCGGCGCGGACCAGGACCTGGTCGTCAGCCAGCAGGACGCGGATCATGCTTCCCCCTCGATCGGTAGCTCGACGCACACTTCGAAACCGCCGTCGACCGGCCCGGCGGTGCACCGCCCGCCGAGCGCGGCGGCGCGTTCGCACATGCCCCGCAGGCCGTGGCCCGGAGTCGGCTGGGCGGTGCCGCGGCCGTCGTCGCGCACCCTCAGCGTGAACGTCCCCGGCTGCCGTTCGAACCGGACATCGACGCGGTTCGGCTGGTCGGCGTGCCGGACGACGTTCGTCAGCGACTCCTGCAGGATCCGGTAGGCGGCCGCGTCGACCGGGGCCGGGAGGTCGCCGGCCTCGCCGTGGACGTCGACCGTGAGCCCGGCGTCGCGCGCGTGTTCCAGCAGCTCGGCGGCCTGGGCGAGGCTCGGCGCGGGTGCCTTGTCCTCGCCCGAGCGCAGCACGGCCAGGGTCGCGCGCAGGTCCTTGAGCGCGGACGCGCTGGCCGCCTTGATGTTGAGCAGCGCCTCCTTCGCCTGCTCGGGCCGCCGGTCGGCGACGTGCGCGGCGACGCCCGCCTGGACGTTGATCATGGCGAGGCTGTGCGCGACGACGTCGTGCACCTCACGGGCGATCCGCAGCCGCTCCCGCTCGGCGAGCCGGTGGCGGTGCTCGTCGGCCTGCTCGCGCCGGGCGGCGAGCGCGTCGAGCTGGTAACGGACGGCGGTCCCGACCCCGATGACGGCGACCAGCCACACGACGACGAACCCGGCGCCGGCCTCCAGCGTGAACGACCTGATCGTGACGACGTGCACGGCGTAGGCCGCGGCGAGCGCGGAAGCTCCGGCGATCCCCGACGTGAGCGGACCCCGCTGCCGGGTCAGCACGAACAACGCGATGGTCGGCACCAGGATGATCGGCCCGCCGGGCAGGCCGGAGGCGTAGTAGCCGAACGCCGAGGCGGCCGTGACCAGGAAGAGCGTCAGCGGAAAGCGGTGGACGAGCAGCAGCGTCAGGACGGTCGCGGCCAGCCACGCGGCGCCGGGCGGGGTCAGCGGCGTCGCCCCCGGCTGCCACCGCGACGACGCGCTGGTCGCCCCCAGCACGAACACGAGGACGACGAGGGTGCGCACCACGCGTCCCACCCACGGCGACCATCTCATGCTGCGAAAGCTACCGGTCGCCGGGCCGTGGCGCGTCCGTCCTGAAGCGACTCCCCGCGTACGTCCGGCGCCGTAGTCACTCGAACATGAGGGGCAGCTTCGCCGCCGTCTCCTCGTCAGCCGGGGTGTACGTCGACACCGTGATCTCCGAGCGGCGGCCCGAGTAGAGGTACGTGAAGTTGAACCGCAGCAGCCCGACGTCCGGGTGCAGGTAGCGCTTGGTGCGGATGGGCTCGGAGTTGACGTCGTGGTGCGGCCAGAGCTCGGCGAACAGCGGCGACTCCGCCTTGAGGCGCTTGACCAGGTTCTTCCACGCCGGCTCGGCGACGTGCTCGGCCATCGCCGCGCGGAAGGACGCGATCACGCGCGGGATGTTCGTGTCCCAGTCGAGCATCCGCTCGCGCCACCGCGGGTTGAGCAGGCACTGGACCAGGGTGTTGCGGTCCTCGAACGGGATCGCGTCGACGTCGCCCATCAGCCAGGTGTAGCCACGGTTGTACCCGAGCAGGTCGCAGCGGGCGTTGCGCACGGCGACCGGGTACGGCTCCAGCTTCTTCAGCATCATCTCCAGCTGGGGCGAGAGGACCTGGCAGTCCTTCTCGCTCTCCGGCTCGGGCGCGCCGGCCAGGCGGAACAGGTGGGTGTGCTCGTGCGGGTCGAGCCGCAGCGTGCGGGCGATCGCCTGCAGCACCTGCTCGGACGCGTTGATGTCGCGGCCCTGCTCGAGCCACGTGTACCAGGTGACCCCGACGCCGGCGAGCTGCGCGACCTCTTCGCGGCGCAGCCCCGGCGTCCGGCGGCGGCCCAGCAGCGGGAGGCCGACCTGCTCGGGCGTGATCCGCTCACGCCGGCTGCGCAGGAACCTCGCCAGCTCTTGGCGGCGGAGCTCGGATTCGACTGCGGTGGTCATGGTGCCAGGATCGCACGCGCCCGAACCTGGTACCAGGTAGTGGTGGTACCTGGATAAACAGCAACTGGTACTAGGTTGAGTTCGAGTCGATCGTAGTAGTCATGACCACGACTCAACTCGCGCCGATCACCTCCGGCGCCCCGGCCAGGCCGGGACTGACCCCCGCCGGCCTGGTCACGGTGCTGCTGGGGGCGGCGCTGCCCATCATCGACTTCTTCATCGTCAACGTCGCGCTGCCGACGATCGATGCCGACCTCCACGCGTCCACGGCGACGCTGGAGCTGGTGGTGGCCGCTTACGGCATCGCGTACGCGGTGCTGCTGGTGGTCGGCGGCCGCCTCGGCGACTCGTTCGGCCGGCGGCGGCTGTTCTTCACGGGGCTGTGGCTGTTCACGCTGACGTCCCTGGCCTGCGGGATCGCCCCGACGGCGACCACGCTGGTGATCGCCCGCGCCGCGCAGGGGGCGGCGTCGGCGATGCTGCTGCCGCAGGTCCTCTCGATCATCCAGGCGACGACGTCCGGCGAAGAGCGTTCGCGGGCGCTGGGGCTCTTCGGCGCGACCGGCGGTCTGTCCACTGTGGTCGGCCAGCTGCTCGGCGGCGGCCTGGTGGCGGCGGACCTGTTCGGCACCGGCTGGCGGCCGATCTTCCTGGTGAACGTGCCGATCGGCCTGGTGGTGCTGGTGATGGCGCGCCGCTTGCCGGAAAGCCGCGCGCACAACCCGCTGGGCGTCGACCGCCTCGGCACGCTCCTCCTGGCGACGACCCTGCTGTCGCTGCTGGTCCCGCTGATGGAGGGCCGCGCACTGGGCTGGCCGGTGTGGTCGATCGTGCTGCTGGCGCTGTCGCCGTTCTCGGCCGCGGCTCTGGTGCACGTCGAACGGCGCTTGGAGCGGCTGGGCGGCACTCCGCTGCTGCCGCCGTCGGTGCTGCGCCTGCCGAGCGTCCGCCGCGGGCTGATGGTGGCGGTGCCGTTCTTCGGCGCGTTCGGCTCGTTCATGTTCGTGTTCGCGATGACGCTGCAGGAGGGTCTGCACTTCGGCCCGCTGGGCGCCGGCGCCGCACTGACCCCATTGGCGGTCGCGTACTTCACGGTGTCGATGCTCAGCAGCCGGCTGGTGGCCCGCTACGGCCAGAAGGTGGTGCCGATCGGCGGTGCGATCACGGCGGTGGGCATGGTGGCGCTGCTGTGCACGACGCTGGCGGCGTGGCCGCACGTGACCATCCTCGATCTGGCGCCGGCGATGGTGGCGATCGGCGTCGGGAACGCGCTCGCGATGACGACGTTGTTCCGGATCGTGCTGTCCCACGTGCCGACCGACCTGGCCGGCGTCGGCTCGGGCGTGATGACGACCAACCAGCAGACGTCGCTGGCCCTGGGTGTGGCGACGTTGGGGAGTTTGTACGCCGCGCTTTCGGGTTCGCTGGGGAGCCGGGACGCGTTCGCGCTGGTGATCGGGGTGGTGGCGGTGCTGGCGGCGATCGTCGCGGTCACCGGACGGCGGCTGCCCGACCCCCGGGTCTGAAAAAGTCCGGATTCACCCGTCGGAAAAGTCGTGCGCCGGACGACTATGAGGGTGTGACGGAACCTCGGGTACGACCGGACCCGGCCTTCGCGCTGCTCGGGCTCTACGAGACCGCGCTGCCGGAGGTTTACGGGTACCTGCTGTCCCGCTGCGGCGACCGCACGCTCGCCGAGGAGCTGACGTCCGAGACGTTCCTCGGGGCGGTCGCCGCCTGTCGCAAGGAGTACGCACCTCCAGTGAGCACCGGGTGGCTGATCGGCGTCGCCCGGCACAAGCTCGCCGACCACTGGCGGCGCAAAGAACGTGAGGAACGCGGGCTGCGGCTGGTGCACGACAGTGAACCGGACGTCGAGGACCCGTGGGACGAGCAGCTCGACGCCCTGCGCGCGAGACAGGTGCTCGAATCCCTCGGGTCGCACCACCGCGCGGCCCTGACCCTGCGGTACGTCGACGGCCTCGGCGTGCCCGAGGTCGCCGGCCACCTGGGACGCAGCGTGCACGCCACCGAGGCGTTGCTCGTGCGGGCCCGTGCCGCGTTCCGGCGCGTCTACGAGGAGAAGGAGGGTCGCGATGCTTGAGCCTTTCGACGCGCTTCGCCGGCCTTCCGAGCGGGTCGGCCCCGACCCGGACTTCGCCGCCGAACTGCGCGACAACCTGCGTCGCGTCATCTTGAACGGAGCCGATATGACGACCACTTCAGAGGCGCCGGCCACCGACGCCGAACTGCGCTCGCTGACGCCCTACCTCGCGGTGTCCGACGCGCGGGCCGCGCTCGACTTCTACGTCGACGTCTTCGGCGCGTCCCGCCGCGGCGAGCCGATCCTCATGGACGACGGCCGCATCGGGCACGCCGAGCTGGCCATCGGCGACGCGGTGCTGATGCTCGCCGAGGAGTACCCGGAGATCGGGCACGTCGCGCCGCAGACGGGCGGCGCGTCGGTGCGGGTGGAGGTGCCGGACGCGGACGTCAGCGTGAACCGGGCACTGGAGCTGGGTGCGACGCTGATCCGCGCGGTCAGCGACTCGCCGTACGGCCGCGGCGGCTCGTTCCGCGACCCGTTCGGCCAGCGCTGGCTGGTCTCGCAGGCGTCGCCGAAGCCCGAGCCGCAGCCGAAGCAGGGCGAGTCGATGTACTTCACGTTCCAGGTCCCGGACGCCGAGCCCGCGAAGACGTTCTACGGCGCGGTCCTCGGCTGGCAGTTCTCCCCCGGCTCGACCGAAGGCGCCTGGGGCATTGAGGGCGACGGACGGCCAGGCGGCCTGTGGGGCGGCCCGGGCCGCCAGGTCGGCTGGAAGCTGATGTTCGCGGTGGACGATCTCGACGCGGCCCTGACCCGGGTCGGCGAACAAGGCGGCCAGGCGGGCGAGATCGAGAACCACCCGTACGGACTCACCGCCGACTGCACCGACAACCAGGGCATCGAGTTCTGGCTCTGGCAGCAGCCGAGCTAACGGCCCGCGGCGTAGCCCTGCATTCCCCGGGCGTTGGCCGCCGCGCGCAGCAACTCGCCGTCTCGCGACACCGCGGCCAAGCGTCCCAGCGCCCAGTCGCCCGCGTCCACGATCTCGTGGCCGCGGGCGCGCAGCGCGTCCAGAGTGGACGCACCCAGCCGGGACTCGACCACCAGCTCGCGCGGGTTCCACGAGCGGGGGTAGAACGAGCTGGGGAACGCCGTCGTGTGCCAGGCCGGGGCGTCGATCGACTCCTGGAGGTTCAGGCCGCCGTACACGTGGGCCAGCCAGAAGCACAGCTGCCACTGGTCCTGCTGGTCGCCGCCCGGGGTGCCGAAAGCCAGCGTCGGCACGCCGTCGCGCAGGGCCAGGGACGGCGACAGCGTGATCCGGGGACGCTTGCGGGGCGCCAGCGAGTTCGGCAGGCCCTGCTCCAGCCAGAACATCTGCCCGCGCGAATCGAGGCAGAAGCCCAGCGACGGGATCGTCGGGCTCGACTGCAGCCAGCCGCCCGACGGCGTCAGCGACACGAGGTTGCCCGCCGCGTCGACGACGTCGAGGTGGACCGTGTCGCCGCGGGTCTCTCCCTGGGGGCCGACCGTCGGCTCGCCCGTCGCGCCGCCTTCGGCCTTCACGCCCTGCAGCGAATCCAGGATCGCCGGGAGCCGGGCCGGCCCGCGGGCGTCGCCGGGACGAAGCTCCGCGGACGCCGTGTCGGTGATCAGGGCCCGCCGGGAATCCGTGTAGGACGCGGAAAGCAGCACGTCCAGGGGCACGTCGGTGTCGCCGTACCAGGCTTCGCGGTCGGCGAAGGCGAGCTTCGCCGCCTCGGTCGCCAGGTGCACCGTGCGCTCCGACGGCACGCCGTCCACAAAGGACAGCTCGTCGCGGAAGCCGTGCATCAGCAGCGCCTGCTGCAGCAACGCCGGACCCTGCGTCCAGCCGCCCATCTTGACCAGGCGCCAGTCGCCGACATCCACTGAGGCCGGTTCTTCGTACGACGCCGACCACGACGCCAGGTCGTCGCCGGTCAGCAGGCCCGCGTGGTCGCGACCGGAGTCGTCGCGGAACGCCTGCCGGCTGAACGCGTCGATCGCTTCGGCGACGAAACCCTGTGACCAGGCACGACGTCCCGCGTCGATCTGTGCTTCACGCCCCGGGACGGACTCCGCCTCGCGCAGGAGACGCTCCCAGGTGTCCGCCAAGACCGGGTTCCGGTGCAGGCCGGAAGCCGGCTTGCCGTCCGGCATCCACAGCGCCGCCGACGTCGGCCAGTGCTCGGTGAACAGCTGCGAGACGGCGCGGATCGTGTCGCCGACCCGCGGCACCAGCGGGACGCCGTTGCGCGCGTAGCCGATCGCGTACGTCAGCACCTGGCGAAGCGACTTCGTGCCGTAGTCGCGAAGCAGCAGGAGCCAGCCGTCCCACGCGCCGGGGACGGTCGCCGGGAGCAGGCCGCTGCCCGGAATCAAATCGAGCCCCAGCGACGCGAAGTGCTCCGGCGTGGCCCCCGCGGGCGACGGGCCTTGACCGGCCAGTGCCCGCGGGGTCGGGTCGTCCGCCGTCACGAAGAGGCCGGGTACCTGGCCCGCCGGTCCGCAGAGGTGCGGTTCGGCGACCTGCAGGACGAACCCGGCGGCGACCGCCGCGTCGAACGCGTTGCCGCCGTCTTCCAGCACCGCCATCCCGGTGGCCGAAGCCAGCCAGTGCGTCGATGCCACCATCCCGAAGGTGCCGGCCAGCTCGGGCCTCGTCGTGAACATGCCCCGATAGTACGCATTGCTAAGGAACTTTTACCAGGACGTCGCGCGGCGCCGCTCCGGCTCGTACGGCTGCGTGATGATTTCCATCCCGTTGCCGCCGGGATCGAGGAAATAGACCCCGCGGCCGCCGTGGTTGTGGTTGATTTCGCCGATTTGCTTCCCCATCGGATCGGCGTGGTACGTCACGCCCGTTTCGACGAGCCTCGCGAAGACGGCGTCGAAGTCGTCCTCCGGGACCAGGAAGCAGTAGTGCTGCAGGCGAAGGTCGTCTTCGGGGATGGTCGCGAAGTCCAGCCGGACGCCGTTGCGGACCTCGACGGGAATGAATGGACCCCATTCCTCCCCGACTTCGAGGCCGAGCAGGTTCGCCAGGAATTCGGCGGATTCCCGGTTGTTCCGGGACGGGACGATCAGGTGGTTCAATTCAACGGAAACGGATACTGACACGAGTGAAATGCCTCCGGGGCACTCCCGCCACCTCCATGCCTCACCCAGCCGGTGACCGACACGCGATGCCGTGCGGCCAGCCTAGCCAAGATCGACGCGTCAAGAAACCTTGATTCGCGCCGCCGCCCGCGGCCGCCCGACGCCCTGCCAGGACAGCCCCGCGTCGACGATCACCCGCGGGTCGAGCAGGTTGCGCGTGTCGACGACGTCGATGCCGTCCATGAGCTCGGCCATCGCCGCCCAGTCGAGGTGCTTGAACTCGGCCCACTCGGTCAGCACGACGACGGCGTCCGCGTCCTTCGCGACCTGGTAGGCGTCGTCGACCACGGTCATCCCGTCGATCCCGCCGTCGACGGCCGGGTCGTAGGCGGTCAGCTCCGCGCCCAGCGCGCACAGCACCGACGACACGGCGAGCGCGGGCGAGTCCCGCAGGTCGTTGGTGCCCGCCTTGAACGCCAGGCCCAGCACGCCGATCCGCGCCCCGGCCAGGGTGCCGCCGACCGCGCCTGCGATCTTCGCGACGATCCGGTCGCGCTGGGCGATGTTCTCGTCGATGGCCGAGGTCAGCATCTTGAAGTCGTAGTTGACCGACTCGGCCACCTTGACCAGCGCACTCGTGTCCTTCGGCAGGCACGAGCCGCCCCAGCCGGGGCCGGGCTTGAGGAACGTCCGCCCGATCCGCCGGTCGTAGCCCATGCCCGCGGTGACCAGGTCGATGTCCGCGCCGAGTCGTTCGCAGAGCTCGGCGATGGAGTTGACGTACGAGAGCTTGAGCGCGAGGTAGCAGTTCGCGGCGTACTTCACGAGCTCCGCGCTCGCCGCGTCGGCGACGACGACCGGCGCGTCCAGCTCGGCGTAGAGGTCGCCGACCCACTGCGCGGCGGCGAAGTCGTCCGAGCCGACGACGATCCGGTCCGGGCCCAGGAAGTCCGCGACCGCGGTGCCCTCGCGGAGGAACTCGGGGTTCGACACCACGGGCACGTCCGCGCGGCCGAGCATCTCCTCGATCCGCTTCGACGTGCCGACCGGCACGGTCGACTTGGTGACCAGCGCGCAGCCGGCGGGCAGGACGTCGCCGATCTCGGCGGCCACCGCCTCGACCGCGCGCAGGTCCGCGGAGCCGCCCGCGCCCATCGGCGTCGGCACGCAGAGGAACACCGCTTCCGCGTCGCGGACCGCGTCACGCGCGCCGACGACGAACTGGAGGCGGCCGGTCGAGAGCCCGCGGGCGACCAGGTCGGTCAGCCCCGGTTCGAGGATGTCCACCCGGCCGGCGCTCAGCCGGGAGACCTTCGCGCGGTCGACGTCCACGCAGGTGACGGAATGCCCGAGGCTGGCCAGGCAAGCCCCCGTGGTCAAGCCGACGTAACCGGTACCTACCACCACGATCCGAGCTGGCGTCATGGTGCTGAAGGTGACAGCCGGAGTTGACCACGACGCTAACGGAACCGGTCGTACCCGATAGCGGTGAGCGAAGACACGAATCGCCCGTGCGAACGAGCGTTAACCTGGGGCGGCGAACCACAGCGAAGGGAACGGCAGATGCAGATCACCGACACCGCGGCGCTCGTCACCGGGGGCGCGTCCGGCCTCGGCGGAGCGACGGCGAAGGCCCTCGCGGCCAAAGGCGCGCGGGTGTTCGCGCTCGACCTGGCGCCGTCCATCGAGAAGGCCGAGCAGATCGACGGGATCACCTACGTCGAGGCCGACGTGACCGACGTCGAGCAGGTCGAGGCCGCCGTCGCGACCGCGGCGGGCTCGGGTGTGCCGCTGCGGACGGTGGTGAACTGCGCCGGCATCGGGCCGTCCGCGCGGATCCTGTCCAAGAAGGGCCGCCACGACCTCGCGCTGTACGCGAAGGTCATCCAGATCAACCTGATCGGCACGTTCAACGTGCTGACGGTCGCGTCCGAGGCGATCGCGAAGACCGAGCCGCTCGAGGACAACGCCCGCGGCGTCATCATCAACACGGCGTCGATCGCCGCTTTCGACGGCCAGATCGGGCAGGTCGCCTACTCGTCGTCCAAGGGCGGGGTCGTCGGCATGACGCTGCCCGCGGCGCGTGACCTGGCCTCGCACGGCATCCGCGTGCTGACCATCGCGCCGGGCATCGTCGACACCCCGATGCTCGCCACGGTCAGCGACGAGTTCCGCGCGACGCTCGCCGCCGGCATCCCGTTCCCGAAGCGCCTCGCGCGCCCGGACGAGTACGCGCAGCTCGCGCTGTCGCTCATCGACCACGACTACCTGAACGGCGAGGTCGTCCGCATGGACGGCTCGCTCCGGATGGCCCCGCGCTGACGCCGAGGGCGGCGCTTCTCCCCGGAAGTGCCGCCCCGGCCGTCAGCGGGAGAGGCGGACCTCCAGGCCGATGCCATCGGTGGTGACCGAGCAGCCACCGAAAGCGCTCTCCGCGGCCAGCGCCTCGAACTGTTCCCGCGTGAACGCGCGGCGCCGCAGCCACCCCAGCGTCTGCCGCACGGTGAACCCGGCGACGGCGCCGACGTTCATCCCGGCCACCTCGCGGCCGATGTCCGCACCGGTGGCCTCGTGGTTCAGGTCGTGGATCACCGCGAACCCACCCGGGCGCAGCACCCGGTGCATTTCGTTCAGCGCAGCCACCGGCTGCCGGAAGTTCTTGAACGCGGCCTGGCAGACCAGGAAGTCGAACGACTCATCGGCGAACGGCGCGTGCGTGATGTCGCCTTGCCGGAAGTCGACGTCCAGACCGGCGCTGTTCTCCCGGGCGATTTCGACCATCGTGTGGCTGATGTCGAGCCCGGTGACGCGGAAGCCGCGCTTCGCCAGCTCGATGGCGAAGAAGCCCGGCCCGGGCGCGACCTCCAGAACGTCGGCACCGTCCTTCAGCCCGGACGTGACCTCGGCGGCCTGCTTCCGGTACTGCGCGAGCTGCGGCTCGGTGCCGCGGTTCTTGGCGTACCAGCGGGCCTGGAAGCCCTCCATCTCGGGAACTCTGTGCTTGCGGGTGGTTTCCATCGGTTCCTACCTCTCCACGAACTCCCCCAGGTCGTCCGGGAATTCGCCGGTTTCGTGAAAGTGGCGCCAGGCATCGATGCCCGGTAGCGCGCCCGTGGTCAGTTCTTCGAGGAAGCCGCGCACCCAGCGCCCCTCGGCTTCCGTCATCGCGATGTCGTACTCGACCTCCACCAGGAACAGCCGCGGCATCAAGGGCCGTAGCTGTTCCAGGGCCGCCCGCCGCGCCTCGACGTGGTCCTCGAACTCCGCCCGCCCGGCCGGGGTGATCCGGTAGACGGTCCGCTCGGGCCGCCCGCCGCAGCCCCCCGAAGCGGCGGATTTCGAGGTTTGCGACGACCTGTAGCGAACCGCGCTTGATCGGCATGCCGGCGTCCTGGCCGCGCCGCTCGAGTTCGGCAAGACAGACAGTACCGACAAGCTTCTCGGTCGGCAAGTGTCTTAGTCGGCGAGCTACTCAGAGATCGAACATGTACGGGACTTCGGCCTGCGCCCGCTCGCTGATCCACTCCCGCAGCGCGTGCGTCGCCAGGACGTCGTCCTCGTTGTAGCGCAGCAGGCGCTCGCGCTGGCCGGCGTCGGGGTTCTCGCCGTCCATGCCGACCGCGTCGCGGTACCAGCGCATCGATGCCTCGCCGCCCGCCTCCGGGTCGCGCCAGGAGAACCCGGCCACCGGGGCGATCACCTTCAGGCCCTTGCCCTGGGAGCACAGGAACTGGTCGGTGACGCTGCGGAAGAGGTCGACCCACTCGTCGGAATCCACAAAGGACTGGATTTCCTTCTTCGTGGGGATGCCGAGGTGGTCGCCGAAGCGCTCGACCGAGCCGAAGAGCCAGCGGTTCTCGGCGAGCGCGTTGTAGCAGTAGGCGCGGAACGTCAGGCCGGCCGCTTCGGTGCGCTCGCGGACGTCGGTGAACCAGGCCCAGAACTCGGCGAAGGAGCGGGCTTCGTCGTCGGTCGGCAGCGGGTCCCACGTCGCGAAGGCGCGGTAGCCGGGCTCCAGCCCGATGTCGGCGCCGGTCAGCAGGCAGCCCCACAGGTACGCGCCGGCGTCGCCGAAGCTCTCCATGTCGACGTCGACCTCGACGTCGGCGCGCGGCACCTCGACGCGGTCGACGCGGCGCACCAGCGTCAGGTCGGCCAGCCAGGCGCGGGCGAGCACGACGGCGTCCGGGAACGTCACGCCGGTCCAGTTGACGTCGGGTGCCTCGCCCGCCGGGTCGAGCGCGGCCAGCTTGTCCACAGTGGACACGCCGGCGCGGCGCAGCTCCACCGCGTCCTCGCCGCGGACCACCAGGCTGACGTCGCGGGTCTCGGTGAGCACCACCTCGCACGTCGGCCACCACGGGCAGCGGCGGCACTCCAGCACGCGCGACGGCTCGGCCAGCGCCTCCTCGCCGTTCGCGGCCGCGCTGGCGATCGCGAGCCGGTCGGCGAAGCGGGCCTGGTACTCGGTGAGCGCGCTGCGCCCGCCCGGCCAGGTGCCCGCGGTGAGGTCGTGCCAGACGACGACGTCGGCGTCGAGGCCGATGACGCCGCCGAGGACGAGGCTCTCGTCGGCCTGCCCGAGCGTCTGCAGCATGCGGCGGATGTGCACGAGCCGGAGCTGGTCGCGCGGCTGCGAGCGGACCTTGCGGGTCTCGTCGGCGGCGCGGTGGGCCGGGTCGAGGTCGGTCGGCGCGGTGACGACGGCGCCGGTGCCGCGGTCGGTGATGCGGTGGCGCACGACGAGCACCGGCACGTAGCCGCGGCCGGTGCGCACGAGCAGGTCGATGCCGCCGCGCCGGTGCCCGGCCGGGTCGACCGGCAGCAGCGCGCCCCAGATGTAGGGCGCTTTCTCGGCGAACGCCTGCTCAGTCCGCTCGACGCGCTCGTGCGCCGGGAGGTCGCGGGCGATCTTCACCCAGTGGCCGGGGTTGGCGGCCATCAACCTGCTGACGATGTCCTCGCGGTGGGCGGTCGCGTCGTCGATCCGCTGCTGCGCCGTCGGGTCCGGCGGGGAAAGCGGTACCTCGCGCATCGCGGGGTCGTGCTCGAGGTGCACACGCCGGCGGCAGCGGCTGACCGCTCCCGCGTCGAGTACCACCTCGCCCTTCATGGAGATCACTCTAGATTCCCACCGCCGAGCCGACATGCCCGCCACCCGGGCGACCAGTAAGTTCGACCTCGACACGTCGTTGGAGGTGCCATGGCGCGCAAGGCCAAGGTCGAGGGTGATGCCAGGTTCACCCCCAAGAAGGCGAAGAACGCGGTCGCGGTGGCGAAGGTGCTCGGCCCCGTCGTGATCCCGGTCGTCGCGCCGTTCGCGGTGCGCGCGGCGGGCAGTGCCCGGGAGCTGTACGACCGCTACCAGGCGCGCAAGCTCGGCGTCGCGGTCGACCAGCTGGGTTCGTACACCGGTCGCGGCGCGGCGCTGCACGCCCGGATCGCGGGGGTGGCCGACGGCTGCCGGGACCTGGAGAAGTCGGACAAGGCGTCGGCGGCGGACAAGACGTTCGCGACCGACTCGCTCGGCACGCTGGAGCAGCTGTCGGCGTCGGTGCGGGCGGCGGAGCGGATGCCGGCGGCGCGGCGCAAGGCCGTGCACCGCGCGGTGGCCGGCGAGCTGGAGCGGCTGGAAGGCAACCTGCTGCACCGGCTGGGCATCTGACCCGATCGGGTGGGCCGGGAGTAGTCTGCCGTCCGGGCCAGGGGGCCTTGGCGGCACACTTCATCCGGCGGATCACCACAGTGCAGGAGCAGGACCATGGAACTCGCGCACGACTTCGGCGCGGTCAAGGACGACGCCCTGCGCTTCCGCGAGGAGCTGCTGCTCCGGAAGGAGAAGCTGGCGCCGGACTTCGCCTGGTACCCCTACGACACCATGGCGAACGTCTTCCACCTGGACGCGTTGCTGTCGGGGCCGCGGCGGGAGATCTTCGCCGAGATCGCGGGCACGCCGGTGGCCGACATCGGCGCGGCGGACGGGGACTTCGGGTTCTACCTGGACCAGCGGCTCGGCTGCGCGGTCGACATCATCGACAACGCGCCCACCAACTTCAACAGGCTGCGCGGCGCGCGGCTGCTGACCGAGCACCTGGGGTCGACCGCGGCCGTCCACGAGATCGACCTGGACAGCCAGTTCACCCTGCCGCGCGAGCACTACGGCGCCGTGTTCTTCCTCGGGCTGCTCTACCACCTGAAGAACCCGTTCTACGTGCTGGAACAGCTGGCCCGGCGCGCCGAGCTCTGCTTCCTCTCGACGCGGATCGCGCAGGTCACGACCACCGGCACCCGGATCGCGGACGCGCCGGTCGCCTACCTGGTCAGCCCGGAAGAGACCAACAACGACGCCACGAACTTCTGGATCTTCTCCGAGGCCGGCCTGCGCCGGCTGCTGGAACGCGCGGGCTGGGAGGTGCTGGACTTCGTCACGGTCGGCTGCACCACCGATTCCGACCCGGCTTCCCCGGACCGCGACGAGCGCGCGTTCACGTTGCTGCGAAGCAAGGTGAAGTGAACGCGCGCTCGTAAGGCGGACCGGGCTACTTCACGAAGCCCTTCGAGACCATCCAGGCGTGGGCCACCTTGCCCGGGTCCTGGCCGTCGACGTCGACCTGCTTGCACAGCTGGACCATCTGCTCGTTGTCGAGCGCCGCGCCGATCTTCTCCAGCGGGCCGCGGATGTCCGGGTGTGCCTTGAGGAACTCCGTGCGCAGCGTCGGGACCGCGTTGTACTGCGGGAACGCCTTCTTGTCGTCCTCGAGCACCCGCAGGTTGAGCCCGGAGATCCGGCCGTCGGTGGTGAACACCTCGCCGACCGGGCACGTGCCGCTCGCGACCGCCGAGTAGATCGTGCCGATACCGAAGTTCTCGATCTTCGGGCTCTGGAAGCCGTAGGCCTTCACCGCCGCCGGGAACCCGTCCTGGCGGCTGGTGAACTCCGTCTCCAGGCAGAACACGTTCTGGTCCGGCTTCTGCTTGAGGAACGCCGCGAGGTCGGACGTCGTCTTCAGGTTGTTCTTCGCGCCGTACTCCTCGGTGACGGCGAACGCGTACTGGTCGTTGAGCGGCGAGTAGTTCAGCCAGCTGACGCCGAACTTCTCTTCGTCGGCCTTGGCCGTCGCCTCGTACTGGGCCTTCTCGCCACCGGGCACCGGGAGCTCGTTGCCCTGGTAGTTGATCCAGCCGGTGCCGGTGTACTCCCAGGTGACGTCGGTCTGCCCGGACAGCAGCGCCTGCCGCGACGAGTTGGACCCCTTGATGTCCGACAGGTCGACGACGTCCGCGCCCGCCGCGGACAGCGCCATCTCGGACAGGTACGCCAGGATGATGTTCTCGGTGAAGTCCTTGGACCCCACCGTCACCTTCAGGCCCTGCAGCGACGGGATCGGCTGGATCGAGCCCGGCTGGATGTCGTACGGCACCGCCTGGTTGACCGTCAGCCCGCACGCGGAGAGCGTCGCGCCCAGCACGGCCGCGCCGAGGACTGCCGTAATGCGCCGGAGTTTCATCGCAGCCCCTTCGGTCCGAAGAACTGTTCGGCGACCGCGCCCAGCCAGTCCACCAGCAGCGCCAGCGCGACGGCCAGCACCGAGCCGGTCACCAGCACCGAGGTCAGGTTCAGCTTGTAGCCCGTGTCGATCAGCAGCCCGAACCCGCCGGCGTTGACGAACATGCCGAACGTCGCCGTGCCCACCGCCAGGACGAGCGAGGTGCGCAGACCGGCCAGGATCAGCGGGACGGCCAGCGGCAGCTCGACCCGCCACAGCACCGCGGTCGCCGACATCCCGATGCCGCGGCCGGCGTCGATCAGCGACTCGTCGACCTGCTGGATGCCGACCATCGTGTTCCGCAGCACCGGCAGCAGCGAGTAGAAGGCCAGCGGCAGCGCCGCCACCCACAGCCCGCCGACCGAGCCGGTGACGATGAACCAGAGGACCAGGACGCCGAGCGCCGGCGCGGCCTGGCCGATGTTCGCGATCGCCAAGAAGATCGGCGCCAGGAAGCGCGCCCACGGCCGTGTCACGATCACCCCGAGCGGGACGGCGACCAGCACGACGATCGCGGTCACCACGAGCGTCATCAGCACGTGGTCCCACAGCGCCGTGAACAGCGAAGACGCGTTGAGCGTCTCCTTCTCGGTCGCGTTCAACCCGCTGGAGAAGACCCAGATCAGCGTGACGGCGACGATCACCAGCACCACGACGGGCTGCGCGAACAGCCGGAGGCGTTCCGCGCGCTTGGAGCCGGACTCGGTACTGAAACCGGTATCGACGGCAGCCGTCATGCGGACACCTCCTCACCGTTCGTGTGGTCCTCGCGCAGCTGCTGGATGGTCGCGATCACGGTGTCCAGCTGGATGGTGCCCGCGTACTCGCCGCGCGCGCCGGTCACCGGCACCGAGCCACCCTCGGCGAGCATCGCCTCGAGCGCGTCCTGCAGCGTCGACTGCAGGCTGACGACGTCCCGCAGCGGTTTGCCCGCGGTGGCCAGCGACGCCCCCGCGCTCAGGTCGCGCAGGTGCACCCAGCGCGTCGGGCGGCGGCGCGCGTCCAGGACCAGCGCGAAGTGCTTGCGCTGGTCTTCGAGCTTCTTGCGGACCTCGGCCGGGTCGTCGTCGACCGACGCGGTCAGCGCGTCCTGCGCCAGCTCGACGTCGCGGACCCGCAGCAGCGTCAGCTGCTTCAGCGAGGCACCCGCGCCGACGAAGCCGGCGACCGTGTCGTTGGCCGGGTTGGCCAGGATCGCCTCGGGCGTGTCGTACTGCATGATCGACGACTGGTTGCCGAGCACGGCGATCTTGTCGCCGAGCTTCACGGCCTCGTCGAAGTCGTGCGTGACGAACACGATCGTCTTCTTCAGCTCGCTCTGCAGCCGCAGGAGCTCGTCCTGCAGGTTGCCGCGGGTGATCGGGTCGACCGCGCCGAACGGCTCGTCCATCAGCAGCACCGGCGGGTCCGCCGCGAGCGCCCTGGCGACGCCGACGCGCTGCTGCTGGCCGCCGGAGAGCTGGCGCGGGAAGCGGTCGCGGAAGTCGCCCGCGTCCAGCCCGACCAGGTCCATCATCTCCTCGACCCGGTCGTTGACCTTCTTCTTGTCCCAGCCGAGCAGGCCCGGCACGACGCCGATGTTCTGCGCGACGGTGAAGTGCGGGAACAGGCCGGCCTGCTGGATCGCGTAGCCGATCCGGCGGCGCAGGGTGTCGACGTCGAGGCCGAGCGCGTCCTCGCCACCGATGGTGATCTTGCCGGAGGTCGGCTGAACCAGCCGGTTGATCATCCGCATCGTCGTGGTCTTGCCACAGCCGGACGGGCCGACGAAGACCACGATCTTGCCGGCGGGCACGACCATGGAGAAGTCGTCCACCGCCGCTTCGCGGGTGCCGGGGTACCGCTTGGTCACGTGCTCCAGCTCGATCTCGACGCCGGAGACTTCCTCGTTCTCAGCCACGGACACCCCTAGAAATGGTGAAGCGCTTGATCAGGACGTAGATGCCGTCGAGGAGCAGGGCGAGGATGACGACCCCGACCGTCCCGGTGACGGCTTGGTTCAGGGAGTTCGTGCTCCCCGCGTTCGTCAGCCCGGAGAAGACCTCGGCACCGAAGCCGGGACCCTTCGCGTAGGCGGCGATCACGGCGATGCCCATCAGCATCTGGGTGGCCACCCGCATGCCGGTGAGGATCGCCGGCCAGGCCAGCCGCAGCTCGACCCGGGTGAGCACGCCGAAGCGGCTCATCCCGATGCCGCGCGCGGCGTCGGTGATCGCCGGGTCGACGCCGTCGAGCCCGACGATGGTGTTCCGGACGATCGGGAGGAGGCCGTAGAGCACCAGCGCGATCACGGCCGTCGTCGGACCGAGCCCCGAGATCGGGATCAGCAGGCCCAGGAGGGCGAACGACGGGACCGTCAGGATCGTGCTCGCCAGCGCCGTGGCCACCGCCGAACCGATCGGGCTGCGGTAGACCGCCACCCCGATCAGCACGCCGAGGACCGCCGCGAGGATCGTGCACTGCACCACCATGCTGGTGTGCAGGTAAGCCTCCAGCCAGAGCTTGCTCGCCCGGTCGGAGATGTAGTCGAAGAGGTTCATCCGTGTCCGCTCTCCCGCCTTTGCGCAGGCCTTCACCCGATCGGGCTAGTTCCTGACCGACGGCTCAGTACCCAGCGCGACGCCGGACCAAACCCCCGTTTCGGCCTACCGGTTCCGCCAACCTTGGCCTTTCCGGGCGTGATCGGCAAGAAATGACCTGAACCACGGCGTGGCGCGGTCCGTGAACTCGGTGTGTGCTCACTTCCCGGGATCACACGCTCACGCCGGAGCGGGTCCCTTAGGCTGCTCCTCATGAGCGTTCCGGCACGGCGTCCTGCCGTGCTGGGTGCTACCCGGGGTGTGTCGCTCGCCGTGTGCGCCTCGGCGCTTTCCGTGACCGCGCACCGGATGGCCGACGGCGGCCTGCCCGACCCGGCGATGACCGTGCTGCTCGCCGGTCTCTTCGGCTGGACCGCGACCGCGCTGGCCCGCAAGGCGCGCGGGACGGTCGCCACGATCTCCCTGCTCGGTGCCGCCCAGCTCGTGATGCACCTGCTGCTCAACACGCTCGCCGACCACCACGACATGGACGCCATGTCCGGCGGCGGCGGGCTCGGCACCGGCCTCGGCATGGTGACCGCGCACGCCGTCGCGACCTTGCTGGCCGCGCTCCTGCTCGCCCGCGCGGACGCGATGCTCCTCGCGGTGCTCGCCGTGCTGCGCGCGATCCTGCCGCGGTTGCTCGCCGCACTGCCGGTGCCGGCGGCTCCCGCGCTCGTCCCGGTGCGCGTGGCCGCGCCGGGTCACCTGGTCGGCGTCGACCTGCGCCGGATCCGCGGGCGGCGCGGCCCGCCCGTCCACTCCTGAAGCCCAGCTCATCCCCCACACCGGCCCGGTCCCCGAACCGAGCCGTCCCTTTCTTGAGTTCATCAGGAGTGAACCCATGTCCCAGCACGTCTTCAAGCGCGCCGGTTTCCTCGCCGCCACCGTCGGTGCCGCCGGTCTCCTCGGTGCGGGCATCGCCTCCGCGCACGTCACCGCCAATGTCTACGGCCCGCAGCCGACGAAGGGTGGCTACGCCGCGATCGTGTTCCGCGTGCCGAGCGAGGAGCCGACGACCACGACCACCAAGGTCGCCGTCGACTTCAAGGCCGACTACGGCATCGGCTCGGTGCGGACCAAGCCGCTGCCCGGCTGGACCGCCGAGGTGACGAAGTCGAAGCTGCCGACCCCCATCACCAAGGACAACGGCACGCAGATCACCGAAGCCGTCACCGCAGTGACGTGGACCGCGCAGCCGGGCAACGAGCTGAAGGCCACCGACTACCAGGAGTTCTCGGTCAGCTTCGGCCCGCTGCCGACGAACGTCGACCAGGTGGAGTTCCCGGCGCACCAGACCTACAGCGACGGCAAGGTCGTCGACTGGAACCAGCCGACGCCGGCGGGCGGAGAGGAGCCGGAGCACCCGGCGCCGGTCGTCAAGCTGGCCGCGAAGGCCGCGGAAGGCGACGAGCACGCCGGGATGGACGCCAACACGGCGTCGACCACCGGCGAGCACACCGAAGCCGCGGCGGCTTCCGACAGCACGGCCCGCTGGCTCGGCGGAGCGGGCCTGCTCCTCGGCGCCGTCGGCCTCGGCGTCGGAGCCGGCGCCACCATCCGGGCCCGCAAGGCCACGGCGAAGCCGGGAGGCAACAGCTAAATGCGGAAGGCGCTCGTCGCGCTGGCGTTGACGGGGGTGCCCGCGCTCGACACCCCCACCCCGGCGCTGGCGCACAACGTGCTGATCTCTTCGGACCCGGCGAACGGCTCGTCCGTCGCCGCCGGCCCGCAGAAGGTCAGCCTGACGTTCGACCAGTACGTGCAGGGCGCGGACGTCAACCAGATCGCGGTGACCGGACCCGGCGGCGGCCAGTGGGCCGAAGGACCGATCAGCGTGGTGAACAACGTCATCAGCGCGCCCCTGCGGCCGCTCGGCCCGGCCGGGAAGTACACCGTCGGCTACCGCGTGCTGTCCGCCGACGGCCACCCGGTGACCGGTGAGCTCAGCTTCACCCTGACCGCGGCGGGCACCGGCACGCCGGCGACCGTCGACGCGGCGAAGTCGCCGGGCAGCTCGTCGTCCGCGGCTCCGCAGTCCGGCTCGACCGGGGTGCCGATCTGGGTCTGGATCGCCGGCGCGGTCGTGCTGCTGGCGATCGGGCTGACCGTGGCCCTGCGATCGGGCCGGCCCGTGGAAGAGAAGAAGTAGCAGCGATGACCCAGGCCGAGACCACCAAGAAACCCCGCTATTCGACGCTGCTGTGCGTCGTGACGGCGGGTCTGCTCGGCGCCCTGATCGGCGTCGCGCTGATGGCCACCACCCCGGTCCCCGGCGTGGTGCAGCCCAGCGCGGTGGTCTCGGCCGGCATCCCGGTCGTGCGGGTCCTGCTCGACCTCGCCGCGGTCACGACCATCGGCCTGGCGCTGCTGTCGGTGCTCGTCGGCTACGACCGGCCGAAGCTGACCGAGCCGATCATGCGGCTGGCCCGCCCGGCCGGGGTCGCGGCTGCGCTCGTCTGGGCCACGACCGCCGTCGTCGCGCTGATCCTGCAGACCGCGGAGTACAAGCCCGGCTCCTCGACGCTCTCCGCGGGGGACATCGGCGGCTACATCGCCAACGTCGGCGCGGGGAAGGCGCTCGTCATCGTCGCCGTGCTCGCGCTCGGCCACGCCGGGATCGGCGCGCTGGCCCTGCGCTTCGGCGAGAAGGTGCCCGCCGAGGTCCGCGTCGGGCTCGGCCTGTTCGCGCTGCTGCCGCTGCCGGTCACCGGGCACGCGTCGAACTGGAACTACCACGACTACACGATGATCTCGATGGAGCTGCACGTCATGAGCGCCGTCGCCTGGACCGGCGGCCTCGGCGCGATGACCGTGCTCCTCGTCGCGAACCGGACGCTGCTCGCGCACGCGATGCCCCGGTTCTCGAAGCTCGCGACGCTCTGCCTGATCCTCTCCGCGGCGACCGGGCTGTTCAACGGCCTGGTCGAGATCTCGCTCAACCCGACCATCGGCTTCTGGGCGGCGATCTTCACGACGCCGTACGGGCAGCTCTTCGTCCTGAAGTTCCTGTGCACCGGCGTCATCGCGCTGCTCGGGGCGTACACCCGCTGGCGGCTGATGCCGCAGATCGTCCGGCACAACCGCACGGCCCTCGCCGGGTGGGCGACGCTCGAGCTGACCGTCATGGGACTGGCGTTCGGCTTCGCGGTCGTGCTGACGCGGGCGCCGGTCGTCGCGTCTTGAAAGCCTTTCCCCGCAGGTAGAGCCGGTCTGAAGTCACGCCGAGTAGCTGCAACTTGCGCATTGGGATGAGAGGTAGACCATTGGGGGCGACCTGTCGGGCCGAACTTTCTACCCAGAGAAGAGCGCATTTCACAAGCGACGAACGGTCATCTGCCGTCGTCGAATGCACGTGCAGATTGTGGCGCCGATCACACGAAGTGACAGATATCGATCAACGGTAACGCGTCCACCGGGAGTCCGTCCGGGCGTTCCGGAGATCGTCCAAACGGCGGTAGAGCTCGGGGCGCACCTGGGGCCGGCTGCGCAGGATCGGCAGCACGCTCGTCGTCAGCTTCAGCTCGCGGATCGCCCTGAGCACGGCGAACCCGGGCCACGACGTCACGTCGAAGCCGTACGCCGCGGCGAACGTCCGGTAGCGCACCGGCGGGTCACCGAACCGCTCGCGGCCGACGGCCAGCGGCGTCAGGTCCCATTCCGGCGGGCCGACGCACGACGAGTCGAAGTCGCAGAGCACCGGGCCGTCCGGACCGGGGATGACGTTGCCCGGGTACGCGTCGCCGTGGACCAGGCTCCTGGGCAGCGGAAACTCCAGCTCCGCCAGCGCGGCCTCGAGCTCGGCGCAGCGGTCGAGCAGGAACGCGCGGTCGCCGTCGGTGAGCTCTTCGGCGTCGGACACCCGGGCCCGCACCGCGGCGAACGGCGCCCACTCGGCGAGACCGTCGGGCGCGGGCAGCGCGTGCACCTGGCGCAGCAGCCGGGCCAGGTCGGTGGACGTCGCCGCCCGGCCGATGCTCGGCACCTGGTGCCACACGGTCACCAGGTGCCCGCCGACCGGCAGCGGCTGCTCCACGGTGTCGAGCAGCCGGATCGCGGGGACGTCGTGGCGTTCGAAGTGCCGGGCCACGCGGACCACGGTTTCGACGCGGTGCCGGAGCCGGGTGGACCCGACGATCCGGATCACGAAAGGCGCGGTGACCAGCGCGTACACCGCGTTGTTGGTGAACCGCAGGAGCCGTGCGCCCGCCGGGTCGAAACCCAGCAGGGCGCACGTCTCGGCCAGTACGCCACGCAGCTTGCCGGAGGTGAACCGGCCGTCCAAGACGCCGGCGCCTTCGGCGTTATGCGGCGTAGAAAGCGTTGAGGCGGTCGGCGAGGTCACGGGCGTCGGCGTTGTTGCGGCGGCGTTCGGCCTCGTCTTGCAGGGGCCGCATGCGGTCCTTGACCCGCTCGGACTTGATGCCCTCGGCGCAGTCGATGGCCTTGCCGCCGACCTTGGCGCCGTGGTCGAGGTCGCCGTCCAGCAGGTGGTTCGTGGCCAGCGCGCTCAGCATGAACGTCTTGGAGCGGGCCATCTCGTCGTCGTAGGACTCGACGGCCCTGGTCAGCGCCGGGATCGCGTACTTCGTGTGCTCGGTGTTCTTCTGCGCGAGGACCGTGTGGACGGTGCCGACCATCGCGTAGACGTCGGTCTCGGTGAAGAACTTCACCCACGACTCGGCCTCGGCCAGGTTGGCGCGCTCGAACTCGTCCTTGCTCCGGCCGAGCAGCTTCACCGCCTGCTCTTCGTTGCCCATCATCGCGTAGGCCCAGGCCTCGTTCGCGCAGAGCACGGAGACCGCCAGCTCGGAACCGGATTCCTGAGCGGCGATCTGGCCCAGCTGGAACAGCTTCAACGCATCGTTCGGGGCGTCCTGGTGCAGGTAGACGCGGCCCATGCGGTAGAGGACGTTGGCGACCAGCGGGTGGTTTTCGCCCTGCTTGGCCAGGTCCAGCGCGTTCGCGAAGTGGCCGCGGGCGGAGTCCATCAGCCCGGTGTCGAACGACGTCCAGCCGGCCAGCGAGTGGAGGTCGGCGAGCGCCACGTACAGCCGGTTCTTGACCACGTCGGCGCCGTGCGCCTCGAGCATCTGCTGTCCCCAGGACAGCTGCGCGACGACGGCGTCGCGGCAGAACCCGCCGCCGTACTGGTAGTCGAGGGCCCGCAGGGCGCGCGTCGCGGCCTCCACCTGGCGCACGTCGGTCATGCCGATGCGCCCGGGCGCCGGCGTCCGCGCCGGTCCCGCCGACCACGTGCCCGATTCCGGACCGAACACCGCCGCACCCATCGTGACCTGGGCGGCGTGCGCGAGGAACCTCCGTCGCTTCACGGACTCGTCCTCCTCAGCCTGCTGGCCGTCGGCGGAGCCGACGACGCGTATCGCCGTGGCCTCGTCGTAGGCGAGGCCCATGTATCCACGGGGGACACCCAGGCCGTCGGCGATCCGCGTGAGGACGTCGTAGGCCATGACCTGGCGACCCTTGAGGATCTCCGACACCTCGGACTGGGACTGGCCGGTCATCGCGGCGATCTGGCGCTGCGAGACACCGTGCTTGCGAAGGAGCCGGTAGACGGCGCTGATCTCGCGGCTGGCGAGAGCAGCTCTCATCTCGGGCTGCTCCCACGCGTCAGCGGGAACTGCGTGGCTCTGCCGGGCGTCGGCACTGCCACCGTTACTGGCGTCCATCGCGCCCCCTCCACTGTCCGGTCGGGCGTCTGTGAAACAGCGTAAGCAAACCTGAGGAACTGTGTGAACTGGCGGACTGGCGCCCTGATCGGTCCGGGCGAAGTCCGTTGACCGCTTACCGTGGAACCGAGTCCGGTCACCGCTATGACGCCATTTCGACCTTCTATCGCACCCGGTTTCACCTCACTGTAGTTGTCAGATCTCCGTCACCGCCCGGACACCGGCAGCGATCACGGAGAGCTACGAAAACCGCAGTGGTCATGACAAAGCGATGTTGCAGAAGGCATCTTCGGAGCCCAACGGACCCGGAGACGGCAACGACAGAGCGGAGAAGGGCGTGGAGTTCGTGGACTCGTTCGCAGTGGGACATGCCGGCACGGCGACCCGCGCCGTGCGGCCGGTGGTCTCTCCCATCTCCGCCGTCCGCCCGGTCACCCCCGCCGCCGCGGTGGACCCCCGTACCGCGAACGTCCGGCACTACGAAGGCGGGCAGCTGGTGTGGCGCGTGCAGTGCGGCGACCTCATCAGCCGCGAGCGCGCGGTGACGGTGTTCGTCGAGGACAACCAGGTGGTACTGGTCTCGCCCCCCGGCGAGACCGCGCGGTTGACGTCCGGCCAGCTCGGACAGCTGCGCGCCGCGCTCAACGAAGCCGCCAAGATGGCGGAAAGGTAACGGTGAGCTGATCATGGATCAGGTACTCGGGCAGGTCCTCCGCAATGCGGTCTGGGAGCGCCTCGACATGCTGACCGACCTGGCGAACCGCGCCGACGCACAGTCGCTCGTCTCGGTCGCACGCTCCGAACTCCCCCGCTTGACGGAGGCGTGGCGCGCGATGCTGAAGATGCACGAGCCCGACGAGCGCGGCGACTGCCCCACCTGCTCGACCCGGTGGCACCGCTGCAAGGCGCCGTGCTCGGTCTGGCAGGTCGCGCACGAACACCTGGTGGCAGGCGGATTGGCGCCGCAGCAGTCCTCGTCGGACAGCCGGCTGCAGGGCCGCCGCCAGAGCCCCGTCCCGGCGCAGGGCCGACCGGCCCCCGCACCCACCGCGGCCGAGACCACCGGGCGCCACGCGCTGGTGAACCCGCGCCGAGCGGTCACGGCCTGACGGACCCCCGGGCCGTCGCCACCTCCCGCGGTGGCGACCCGGAAACCCCTGACAGGCGAGCGCGGCCGACCGATCGCCCCATCGGACCCGCGTCAGCTCTCGCCCCGGCCGGGGACTGTTTCGCCCGCACCCCCGAGCAGCGCGAACCAGTCCTCGGCCGCCCCACCCGGTCCCCACCGCGATTAATCGAAAAAAATACGCGTTAGGCCTAGCCCAGGCGGTAATCCCCCGCTAGATTGATCATCGAAGAGGCCTGGACCACTGGTTCGCCTCGACGTGACCCGCCTGTGAGCGGCCCCTGAATTCCGCGGGCCGGTGCCGTTGCACTCCCCTCCCCCGACCGGCACCGGCCCGCGGTTCCAACCTCAGCGAACCGCCTTCACCCGCAACACGAGCACCGCGGCCAAGAGCGTCGCGACGGCCGAAGCGGCGAAGAGCCCCGAGTACCCACCCAGGTAGGCCAGCACCAGCGGCGTCAGCAGCGGAGCGACCACCTGCGGCAGCGAGTTCGCGATGTTGATGACACCCAGGTCCTTCGCCCGGTCCTGCGCGGTCGGGAGCACCTGCGTCAGCATCGCCAAGGCGACCGCCATGTACGCACCGAAACCGACGCCCAGCAGCGGGGACGCCGCGAGCGCGACCGGCCAGCTCTGCCAAACGACCAGCAGCAAAGCGGCCAACGCCATCACACCGGACGCCGCAAGGACGTATGGCTTACGCCGTCCGGACTTGTCGGAGAAGTGGCCGGCGAGCACGGCACCGATGACGAGCGCTACGCCGTACAGCCCCATCATGATGAGCAGGCCCGTGTCGGGGTCTTCGTAGTGCACCGCGTCCTTGAGGAAGAACAGCAGGTAGAGCGTCCCGAACGCGTTGCCGAGGTTGATCATGAAGTGGCACGACCAGGCCCACGCGAAGTCCGGGTGCCGCCGCGGCGAGACCCACAGGTTGCGGAGGACCTCGCCGGCCTGCGACGACGGGCGGTACTCGACCGGCAGGCGCGCGTCCGGCGTCCGCAGCACGAAGAACGCGGCGCCCACGACGACGATCACCGCGCAGACCGCGTACGCCAGGGGGATCCCGGCGATGCCGAGCATCACGACGACCACGACCGCGCCCAGCACCGTGCCGAGCATCTGCGCGATGCCGACGAGCCCGCCGACCTGCGCGCGCTGCCCGACCGGGACGCGGTCGGCGATGGCGGACATGAGCGTGGCGAGCATGCCGTTGAGGCCCGCTTGGACGAGGCACCAGCCGACGATCAGCAGCGCGACGTCCGGCGCGAACGCCAGCACCAGCAGCCCGACGGCCGCGACGACCGCGCCGACGACCGTCCACGGGTGGCGGCGGCCGAAGCGCGAGGTCGTCCGGTCGGACAGCAGCCCGACGGCCGGGTTGACGATCAGCGCCACGATCGCGCCGACACCCATCACCAGCCCGAGCACGAACTCCTTGTTCACCTGGTCGAGCAGTTCGGCCTGCTGCGGCAGCAGCACCTGGATCGGCGCGTAGATCCCCAGCCAGAGCGCGATGTTCGCGAAGAACAGCAGGCTCATCCAGCCAGGCCGCACCCGCACGACGGGTTCGGCGAGGGCTTCCGGCAGACCGGTCGTCTCGGTGGTCTCACTGCTCATCCCGCACCAGCTTCCGGTACCAGTGGAACGAGTCCTTCGGCGTGCGCCGCAGGGTTTCGTAGTCGACGTGCACCAGGCCGAAGCGTGGCGCGTAACCCTTGGACCACTCGAAATTGTCCATCAGGGACCAGCAGAAGTAACCCCGGACGTCGACGCCGGCGTCCATCGCCTCGCGCAAGGCGACGAGGTGGCTGTGCAGGAAGTCGATGCGCTCGGGATCGTGCACGCCACCGTCCTCGGCGACGACGTCGGCGAAGCTGCAGCCGTTCTCGGTGATCTGGATGGGCGGCAGCTTGTCGCGGTAGCGGCGGTGGAAGTCGAGCAGCAGCTCGCGCAGGGCGTGCGGGACGATCGGCGAGTCGTTGGTCGTCATCGGATAGCCCTCGATCGGGCGAAGGTCGAAGGGCAGCGGGTTGCCCGGACTGGGCTTCGCGACCCCCTGCGGTTCGTAGTAGTTGACGCCGTAGAAGTCGAGCGGCTGCGCGATGGTGGGCAGGTCGTCGGCGAACCCGGCGGGGAGGTGCTCGTGGAGCTGTTCGGGATAGCTGCCGAGCAGCACGGGGTCGGCGTAGAGCCGGTTGAGCAGCGCGTCGAGCCACTCCGCGGCTCCTTCGTCTTCCGCGGAGTCGTCGGTGGGCCAGATCGGCGAGTGGTTGTTGGCGGTGCCGATGTTCGTCGCACCGGCCGCGCGGAGGGCCTGGACGGCGAGTCCGTGCGCGAGGTTCTGGTGGTGCGCGGTCGGGATGGCGTCGAGCAGGAGCGTCTGGCCGGGCGCGTACTCGCCGATGGCGTAGCCGAAGATCGACATCACCATGGGCTCGTTGAGCGGAATCCACAGTTTCACCCGATCGGCGAAGCGCTCTCCGAGGATGTGAGCGTATTCGGCGAAGCGCTCAGCGGTCGTGCGGGAGAGCCAGCCGCCGTCGTCTTCGATCGCCTGCGGGGTGTCCCAGTGGTAGAGCGTGACGGCGGGAGCGATCCCGGCTTCGCAGACGGCGTCGATGAGCTTGTCGTAGAAGCCGAGTCCCTCGGAGTTGGGCGCGCCCTTGCCGTCGGGCTGGATGCGGGGCCAGGCGATGGACATGCGGTAGGCACCGACACCGAGCTCCGCCATCAGGGCGATGTCTTCGGGGTAGCGGTGGTAGTGGTCGGCCGCTACGTTTGCTTGTTCACCGCGGGCGATCTTGCCCTCGGTCGCGGTGAACGTGTCCCAGATGGACGGTCCGCGCCCACCTTCGCTGGTGGCGCCCTCGATCTGGAACGCCGAAGTCGAGACACCCCAGAGGAAGCCGGGCGGGAAGATCGGGTTCTGCACCGGTGCTGACCCCTTCGTCAGGCCACCCGTACGGGTGAACATGAAAAGTTCTCATATACTAGGTCTTCACTCGTCCGTGGGGAAGCCCGTCGGCACGATAAAGTCCCAGATCAGACGAGGAGGAGCGCCGTGTCCGACATCCAGGCCGCGAAGGTGCCGGCAGAAGCCACCCCCTTGCGCCGTCAGCCGGTCCAGCAGCGAAGCGCGAAGCGAGTCGAGCAGATGCTCGACGCGAGCGCGGCGCTGATCGACGAGCTTGGCTACGACGCACTCACGACGACCCTGATCGCCAAACGAGCGGGTGTGGCGGTGGGTTCGCTGTACCAGTTCTTCCCGGACAAGCGCGCGGTCGTGCAAGCGCTTACCGCCCGCAACCTGGAGAGGTTCGTCGGCGCGGTGAACGAGCGGCTGAAGCAGCTCGGCCCCGAGCACTGGTGGGACGTCGTCGATTCGATCCTCGACATCTACCTCGAGATGCACAGATCGGTCCCGGGCTTCTCGAAGGTCCACTTCGGCGACATCATCGACCGCCAGCTGCTGGACGAGACCCGCGACAACAACGCGGTGATCGTGGACTCCCTGACGGACCTGGTGTCCACGCAGGTGGACCGGCCGGTGGAGGACCTGCGGTTCGCGATCGGCATCGCCAACGAGGTGGCGGACGCGCTGCTGAAGCTGGCGTTCCGCAAGGAGCCGAGCGGAGACGAGAAGATCGTCGCCGAGGCGAAGTACGTGGTGAAGGGGTATCTGGCGGCTCGGTTCGGGGAGCGGTCCTAGCTGTCCACAGAAGTTGTCCACAGGCATCCACAGCTGTGGACAACCCGGCGGCTTGGGCCGGTTGATTCGCCCGTCCGGGACTGGGCACAAGACGAAGGTCGCTGCCCCGTCCGCGCGGCGATATCGGCGTTCTGCCGCACGGACGTAGTACCGCGGCGGCTCAGCCGAAGTTCTGGTGCTCGCCTCGGTACGTCGGGACCGTTCGCTCGACCCGGTCGCCCATCACCAGGTGGTAGTGCGTGAAACGCTCCGCCAGCTCGCCCGCCTTCGCGTGCCGAAGCCACACCCGGTCGCCCAGGTTCAGGGTTCGGACTGCTCGGCCTGTTACCGGGGTCTGGACCTCGCCCGCTCCCTCGAAGCCGAGGAACTTCAGGCCCGTCGGGAGGTACGGCGTCGGCTGGCGGGATGGGCCCGTGGGCCCTGATGCGATGTAGCCGCCCGAGTACAGCGTGGCGATCTTGCGGGTTGGGCGGCGGACCACCGGCAGCGCGAACAGCGCCGCCGGGCGGGGCTTGAAGCGGGTGTACCCGTCGAACAGTGTCGGGCCGATCAAGCCCGAGCCTGCCGCGATCTCCGTGACCACCGCGTCCGCGCCCGTGGACTCGATGCTTCCCGTGCCGCCGCCGTTCACGAACTCCAGGTCCGCCACTTCGCTCACCGCGCGGACCGCTTCGCCGCGGCGGCGGTTCAGCTCCGCCGCCGAACGGCGTTGCATCCAGCCGATCACCGCCTGGTTCAGCCTGCGGCCGGCCGCGTCGCCGAGGCCGGCGATCTGGCCCTCGTACGCCATCACGCCCACCAGGCGGAAGCCCGGCCGCGCGACGACCTGGCGGGCGAACGTCAATGCCTGCTTCGGCGTGAAAATCGGGGAACGGCGGGTGCCTACGTGGACTCCCGGCAGCGGGCGCCACGACGCGTCCAGCTCCAGGCACACCCGGATCTCCGGGTGGCCGTGACCGAGAGCCGCGTCCACCAAATCCAGATGCGAAGGCGAGTCCACCATGATCGTGACCGCCGCGCGGGCCTGGTCGGACGCCGCCAGGCGGCGGAGGGCTTCGTGGTCGGCCGTCGGGTAGGCGACAACGACGTCGTCCGTCGTGCCCTGCTCGACGTGCCAGATCGCTTCCGACAGCGAGTAGCACATCAGGCCCTCGAAGCCCGGCATCGCGAGCACGCGCTCCAGCAACGCGCGGCAGCGGACCGACTTGCTGACCACGCGGATCGGCTTGCCCGCCGCGCGGCGGTGGAGGTCGCCGGCGTTCGCGTCGAAGGCCGCCAAGTCGACCACGGCCAAGGGTGGATCGAGGTCCTTGGTCGCCAAGTCGTACACCGTCGCACTGGTCACGAGGTCTAAAGTACGACACGAAGGCTTGAAACGCGAATACTGTTCACATACTGTTTCGAGCACTCGACGGATGAAGGGTGCGCGCGCATGACCCGGTGGACCAACTGGGCGGGCACGGCCTCCGCCTCGCCACAACACGTTCACCAGCCGCGCAGCGCGGCCGAGATCGCGGCGGCCGTCGAAGGCGTCGCCGCGGCCGGCCGGACCGTGCGCCCCTGGGGCAGCGGGCATTCGTTCACCGCGATCGCCGTCGCCGACTCCGACGCCCTCGACCTGCGCCACTGGACCGGCATCGAGCGCGTCGACCTCGAAACCGGCCAGGTCACCGTCCGCTCGGGCACCACGATCAAGCAGCTCAACGCCGACCTCGACGCGCTCGGGCTGGCCATGACCAACCTCGGCGACATCGACGCACAGACCATCGCCGGCGCGATTTCGACCGGCACTCACGGCACTGGCGCGCGCCTCGGTGGCATCGCCACCCAGATCGCCGCGCTCGAGCTGGTCCAGGCGGACGGCTCGGTCGTCACCTGTTCGGCGGACGAAAAACCCGATCTCTTCGCCGCGGCCCGCGTCGGCCTCGGCGCGATCGGCGTCATCACCACCGTGACACTCAAGTGCGAGCCGTCGTTCGTGCTGCGCGCGCAGGAACGGCCGGAGCCGCTGGAGCAGGTCCTCGAAGGCTTCCACGACTTCGCCGACCAGAACGAGCACTTCGAGTTCTACTGGTTCCCGTACGGCAAGAACGCGCTGGTCAAGCGCAACAACCGGTGCGAGACCGCCGAACCGCTGAGCAAGGTCCGCGAGTTCGTCGACTACCAGATCATGGAGAACGTCGCGTTCGGCGGACTCTGCCGGACGGGCCGGCTGATGCCGCGGCTCGTGCGCCCGCTGAACAGCTTCGCGTCGAACATGCTCTCGGCGCGCGAGTACAGCGATCTCTCCCACCGCGTCTTTGTCACCGCGCGCAACGTCCGGTTCACCGAAACGGAATACGCTGTTCCACGTGAATCAGTGCTGGACGTACTCGCCGAACTACGGGCAGTAGTGCCGACGCTGAAGGATCCGGTGATGTTCCCGGTCGAGGTGCGCGTCGCCGCGGCCGACGACATCTGGCTGTCGACGGCGCAGGGCCGCGACTCCGCCTACATCGCCATCCACCAGTTCACCGGCATGCCCTACCGCGAGTACTTCAGCGCGTTCGAGAAGATCGCCGGCGCGGTCGGCGGCCGCCCGCACTGGGGCAAGATGCACGACCTCGACGCCGGCGTCCTCCGCTCCCGCTACCCGCACTTCGACGACTTCCTGCGCGTGCGCAAGGAAACCGATCCGAACGGCGTCTTCACGAACACCTACCTGGACCGGGTGCTCGGACCGGCCTAGAAGAGCGCGGACACCGATTCGCCGTTGTGGATCCGGCGGATCGCCTCGGCCAGCGCCGGTGCGATCGACAGGATCTTCAGCTTCTCCGTGCGCTCCTCTTCGGGCACCGGGACCGTGTTGGTGCAGACGATCTCCAGTACTTCCGGCCGGCTGCCGATGCGCTCGATGGCCTTCGCCGCGAACAGACCGTGCGTGCAGGCGACCCGGATCGACCGGGGCTCCAGCTCGGCAAGCTTGTCGAGCAGCTCGAGCACCGTGCTGCCCTTGGCGATCTCGTCGTCGAGGACGATGACGTCGCGGCCGGTGACCTCACCGATCACCGACGAGATCTGGACGCGGTCGTCCGGGAAGCGCTCCTTCGCGCCGGCGGCGACCTGGACGCCGAGGAGCCGCGCGAAGTGCGACGCCTCCTTCGCGTTGCCCAGGTCGGGCGAGACGACGGTGGTGCGCGAGAGGTCGTACTGGCGGAAGTGCTTGGCCAGCTCCTGCAACGCGTGCAGGTGGTCGACCGGGACGCTGAAGAAGCCGTGGACCTGCGGCGAGTGCAGGGTCATCGCGAGCACGCGGTTCGCGCCGGCCGTGGTCAGCAGGTCGGCGACCAGGCGGCCGCCGAGGGAGATGCGCGGCGCGTCCTTCTTGTCCGAGCGCGCGTACGAGTAGTGCGGCATCACGGCGGTGATCCGCGACGCCGACGCACCGCGCGCCGCGTCGAGCATCAGCAGCAGCTCGACGAGGTGCTCCTGCACCGGCTTCACGAGCGGCTGGATGATGAAGACGTCCCGCTCGCGGCAGTTCGCCTGCAGCTGCACCTCGAGGCAGTCGTTCGCGAACCGCCGGATCTCGGCCGGCTGCAGCGGCACGCCCAGGTGCTTGCAGATCTCTTCGGCCAGTTCGGGGTGCGCACTGCCGCTGAAGACGGCGATTTCTCTCGACGCCTGGTTGATCACAGTGCTGCGATCGCCTCTCCGATGGTGTCCTCGCCCGAGATCAGCGTAAGGGTGCGGTGCACCGAAGCGGGCGCCTCGAGCAGGCCGGCGAGCACCGCGGCGACGTCGTCGCGCGGGATGGAGCCATAGCCGGTCTCCTCGGCCAGCAGGACCAGGCCGGTGCCGGGATCGTTGGTCAGCGAACCCGGCCGGAGGATCGTCCAGTCGAGGTCGCGTGCCTTGAGGTCGTCCTCCGCCGCGCGCTTGGCGCGCAGGTAGTGCCGGAACTCCTCGGTGACGTCGGGGTTCTCCGGGTTGTCGGCCCCGATCGAGCCGACCTGGATGTGCCGCCGGACCCCGGCTCGCTCGGCCGCCTCGGCGAACAGCGCCGCGGCACCTCGGTCCACAGTGTCCTTGCGGGCGGTGCCGCTGCCCGGACCGGCGCCGGCCGCGAAGATCGCGGCGTCGGCACCCCTCAGGACCTCGGCGACCGCGTCCACATCGGATTTCTCCAGGTCGAGCACGACGCCCTGGGCGCCGGCGGCCTCGAGATCCGCCTCGTGGGCGGGATTCCGGATGATCCCGACCCCTTCGTCACCGCGCGCGGCGAGCAGCCGCTCCAGCCGCAACGCGATCTGACCGTGTCCACCAGCAATGACGACTCGCATGGAGCCGACCCTAGTGCGAAGCGGGCGCCTCGGCTGTGCGCAGGAGGTGGTCGTAGACCAGTTCGTTGACCAGGCGGGAGACCGGGTCCTCGGCCAGCACGACGCGTTCGGTGCGTCCCTCGAGGTCGAGGTCGACGACCGCGTTCGGGTCGGCCGTCACGACGGCGAGGCCGTACGCGCGGGCCCGCGGCAAGCAGTTGCCGACGTAGTCCTCGGTCAGCGTGACCGGCGACGGCAGCACCAACGCGGCCTCGCCGTAGCGGGCGAACGGAACCGCGGAGGCCATCGCGGTGCGCCAGTGGCGCGCGACGGCCAGGACGCCGACGATCTCGGCGGCCGGGGCGGGGGCGGTTCCGGCCAGCTCCGGCCAGGTCCAGGTGTCGACGGTGGCGCGGTCGGCCACCGGGCCGGCACCCATCGCGATGCGTTCGGCGTGCACGTCGGTGCGAAGCTTGGCGACCACGCAGACCTTGCGGCCGAGGATCGTGGTCTCGGGGAGGACGATGCCGTTCCAGCCCAGCTGGGCCGCGGCGGTGCGGGCGAGTTCGTCGACGCTCGCGGGGAGCTCGATCGGCGGCACCACCCGGCTCGGCATCGACCGGCTGCGCTTCGCGCCACCGGCGACCGTCGAGCGATCGGTGTTCTGAGGTGTAGCCGCCACGAGTCCGCCTCCTTCTAACCTGCACCGCTGTGTGCCGGTGAAAACCGGCACCCAATCTGTCTAACAGCGCGGCGGCGCGGCGTCGCCGGGTAGTGCGAGTGGCTGCGATCGGCGGCGGCCAGCGGTCGATGACCGGTCGGTAGGCGGTCATCCGACTTCGGTCGAACGGTGCGGCCAACCGAGTGATCGCGGGGTGAGTGGCACTACCGTCCGCCCGCGACCGACTACCGGGGGCAGGGTTCGGCCCCGGCGCCCGACTAGCCCGTTCGGCGCAACCCGGGGAAAATCCACAGTGGACCCAGGGCGCTGAGCTGCGGATGTCCGCCGTCACCCACACGGCGGTGACTTACGCCGCAGCGGCGTCGCGCGCCCGGGGACTAAAGTTACCCGCCAGTTACTTAGTCGCCGCCGTGGAGGACCGATGCGCTCGCCGAAGGACTTCTTCGCCCCGCTCGCCCTGGGAGCGCCCGCCCCCGTGCGGGAGATCCCGGTGACGCCGTCCCGGATGATCCACTTCTTCGACCCCGGCAACGAGAAGATGGCGGCGAAGGTGCCGGCCATCGCGCAGAAGGTGGACGTCCTGCTCGGCAACCTCGAGGACGCCGTGCGCGCCGACCGCAAGGAGGCCGCGCGCGCCGGGCTCGTCGCGATCGCCAAGGCGAACGACTTCGGGAAGACTCAGCTGTGGACGCGGGTCAACAGCCTGGATTCGCCGTGGGTGCTCGACGACCTGGTGACGCTCGTCACCGAGATCGGCGACAAGCTCGACGTGATCATGGTGCCGAAGGTCGAGGGCGCGCAGGACATCCACTACGTCGACCGGCTGCTGGCCCAGCTCGAAGCGCGCGCCGGCCTGACGAAGCCGTTGCTGGTGCACGCGATCCTCGAGACGGCCAGCGGCGTGGCCAACGTGGAGGAGATCGCCGGCGCCAGCCCGCGCATGCAGGGCATCTCGCTGGGTCCGGCCGACCTGGCCGCGAGCCGGCGCATGAAGACGACCCGCGTCGGCGGCGGGCACCCCGGCTACCTCGTGCGCACCGACCCCACCGGTGACGACCTGACCGAGGGCCGGACGACCTACCAGCAGGACCTCTGGCACTACACGGTCGCGCGGATGGTCGACGCCTGCGCGATGCACGGGATCCTGCCGTACTACGGGCCGTTCGGGGACATCCGCGACGTCGTCGCGTGCGAGGACCAGTTCCGCAACGCGTTCCTGCTCGGCTGCGTCGGCGCGTGGAGCCTGCACCCGGTGCAGATCGACATCGCGAAGAAGGTGTTCTCGCCTTCGCCGTCCGATGTGGCCTGGGCGCGGCGCGTCATCGCGGAAATGGGCGACGGCACCGGCGCCGTGATGATCGACGGGAAGATGCAGGACGACGCGTCGGTGAAGCAGTGCCGCGTGGTCGCCGAACTGGCCGACGCCCTCGCGGCGGACGACCCCGAACTCGCGGCCGCCTACGACGCCGCCACCAAGGAGGCCCTCGGATGACCGAGCTGAAGCCGAGACGTTCCGTTCTCTACATGCCCGGCGCCAACGAACGCGCGCTGGAGAAGGCCAAGACCATTCCGGCCGACGCGCTGATCCTCGACCTCGAGGACGCCGTCGCGCCGGACGCGAAGGAAGCCGCGCGCGAGCGGGTCTGCGCGGCGGTGGGCAACTACGGCTCACGGGAAGTCACGATCCGCGTCAACGGTCTCGACACCGAGTGGCACGACGCCGACCTGCGCGCGGCCGCGTCCGCCGGGCCCGCCGCGGTGGTCGTGCCGAAGGTGAACTCGGCGTCCGAAGTGCACAACATCGAGCGCGCGCTGGAGCTCGGCGGCGCGCCGGAGCACACGAAGATCTGGGCGATGGTCGAGACGCCGGTCGCGATGCTGCACGCGGAGGAGATCGCGGCGGCGTCCGAGCGGCTGACCGTGCTGGTGATGGGCACGAACGACCTGGCCAAGGAGCTGCACGCGGAGTTCGTCCCGGGTCGCGGGCCGCTGCTGGGCGGGCTGTCGCTGTGCCTGCTGGCCGCGCGCGCGACCGGCAAGGCGATCCTCGACGGCGTCTACAACGACGTGAAGGACCTTTCCGGGTTCGAAGAGGAGTGCAAGCAGGGCCGTCAGTACGGCTTCGACGGCAAGACGCTCATCCACCCCGGCCAGGTCGAGCCGTGCAACCGGATCTTCGCGCCGTCCGAGGAGGAGATCGACCGGTCGCGGCGGATCATCGAGGCCTTCGAGAAAGCCGGCAGCGGTGTCGTCACCGTGGACGGTCGGATGATCGAAAACCTGCACGTCGACAACGCGCGGCGGGTGCTGGCGCTGGCCGAGGCCGTCAAGAGCTGACGGCCCCGGCCCACGGGTCACTTCGGCAGGTCGTCCGTCCACTCGCCACTGACCGCGTAAGTGTCGCCGTTCCCGTTCTTGACCGGTTTGCCGTCCAGGCCGATGAACACTGACGAGCTGTCCACCTGGCCGGTCGCCGGGTCGACGACGAGGCGACCGCCGCCCGGTAGCCGCACGCTCTTGCCGTCGGGCAGCTCGGTCACACCCGGGTACCCGGCTATCGCGCGGAACGCCGCGGCCCGGACCGCCGGGGGCGACGGCACCGTGGAAACCAGGTCGACCAACCCCTCGAGCACCGCGAAGCCGAGCTGGTTCGCGGGCAAGCCGTGGCTCGTCAGCCCGCTCGTGAGCCAGGCTCGCAGGGCCGCCGGGTCCGGGGGCAGCGTCAAGATGGTGCTGAGGGTGACGTCGTCGTCGCCGTTGATCCGGATGGGCCGGGCGCGGGGCAGGAGCCTGAGTTCGCCGTTGTGGTTCTCATCGCGGTACCACTCCTGCCCGTCGGTGGTGGTCCAGTACTCCCACGTCTCCTTGCCCACCTTCGTGGTCGTGTGCCAGTACTTGCCGGTGCCGACCTGGGTGCGCTCGGCGACCGTGGCCGCCGCCAGCAGGACCGGCGGCCCCAGGTAGACCGGTGCCACCGCCTGGGGAGGCGGCGCCGGGGGCGTCGGGGTGCTGGGCAGGGTCGCCACGACGACCGCGACCGCCGCCGCGGCGGCGACGAGCCCGGTGCCGATCACCAGCGGACGGACCCGCTCGCGGCGTCCGAGCATCCGGTTCTGCAGCCGGTGCCGGCTGCGGTCGACGACGTCCTGGGGCGGCTCGTCGGGCAGAAGGATCGTGCGCAGGGTCTCGAAGTCATTCATCGGTGGCCTCCGGGGCGAGAACGGGGGCGAGCTTCTTGCGGGCGCGCGTCAGCCGGGAGCCGACCGTGCCCGGGGAGATGCCGAGTGCCTCGGCGACTTGCGTGTACCCGAGGTCGGCCAGCGCCACCAGCAGCAGGACGTCGCGTTCGCCCGCGGTCAGCCGGGACAACGCTTTTCCCAGCTGTCCGCTCATGACGACGCGGTTTTCGTGCCCCTCGGCCGGTCCGCGCACTTCGATCCGCGCGAGCGCGCGGTAGTGGCGGGCTTCCTTGCGGCGGTGTCTCGACACCAGGTTCGTCGCGATGCCGAACAGCCAGGCGCGCAGTTCGCCCCGGGCGGGGTCGAACGTCTTGCGGCGGTCGAACGCCACCAGGAACGTCTCGGCGGCGACGTCCTCCGCGGCCTGCCTGCCGAGCCGGCCGGCGATGTAGCGGTAGACCTCGGCGAAGTGGCGGTCGTGCACCTCGGTGAACTGCTCGACGCCGGTCGCCGGGGCTGCCTCTGTCATGGAAATCCTTCCCTTCGGCGACAGCTTCACCACCACTTCGCCGCGGGGCCGGACTTTCTTCCCTATCCGATCGGCCAGGGTCGCTGCGGCTCGCGAAGGCCTTCGTACGCCGCGGCCGCGCGCAGGACGCCGACGTCGTCGAAGCGGCGGCCCGTGAGCTGGAGGCCGATCGGGCGGCCGTCGTCCGTGTAGCCGCAGTTCAGCGAAACCGACGGCTGGCCGGACATGTTGTACGGCACCGTGAACGCGATGTGCTCGAACGGCCTCGCCGGGTCGTTCGTCGGCGACGCCCACTCCGCCGGCGGCGCCGCGACCGGGCACGTCGGGGACAGCACGATGTCGAACGCCGACGTCGCGCGCAGGGCCGCCACGCTGATGACGTCGATCTGGGCGAAGCCGCGGTAGACGTCCAGCCCGGACACTTCGGCGCCACCGGCGGCCCAGTCCGCGATGTACGGCAGGACCTTCGCGCGCCGCTCGGCCGGCAACCCCGCCATGTCCGACCAGGCGCGCGTGCGCCAGAAGACGTCCAGGCCGCTGAGCATCTCGCGCGTCAAGAACGGCCCGACCGGCTCGACGACCGCGCCCGCGGCCTCGAAGGCCCGGGCCGCGGCCGTGACCGCGTCGAGCGTCGCCGGGTCCACCGGGAGGCCCACGCCGGGGTCGAGGTGCAGGCCGACGCGCAGTCCCTGGAGCGAACCGTCGAGCGACGACCAGTCCAGGTCGTGGGGCGGCAGGCTCAGGTGGTCGCGCGCGTCGGGCGCGGACAGCACGCTCATCAGCAACGCGGTGTCGGCGACCGTGCGGGTCATCGGGCCGGCGACGCGGCCGAGGAACGGCGGGTCGACCGGCACGCGGCCGAAGCTCGGCTTCAGCCCGACCAGGCCGCACCAGCCCGCGGGCAGCCGGATCGAGCCGCCGATGTCGGTGCCGACGTGCAGCGGGCCGTACCCGGCGGCGCCCGCCGCGCCCGCACCCGCGCTCGACCCACCCGGCGAAGCCGACGGCTGCCACGGGTTCCGCGCCGTCTCGTGGAAGCTCGAGAGGCCGGACGTCAGCATCCCGTAGTCCGGCATGGTGGTCTTGGCCAGCAGGACGCCGCCGGACTCGCGGACGCGCGCGGCCGCCGGCGCGTCCTCGGCCGCCGGGACCAGCGCGGTGGCCGCCGTGCCCAGCGGTACCGGGGTGCCGCGGGTCGCGATGTTCTCCTTGAGCGTCAGCGGGACGCCATCGATCGGGCCCAGCGGTTCGTCCGACGCCCAGCGAGCTTCGGACGCCTTCGCGTCGTCGAGAGCAGCCGAAGGGTCGTACGCGTACAACGCGTGCAACTCAGGCTCTCGCGCCTCGATGCGCGCGACGACGGCTTCAGTGACCTCGACCGGCGAGAGCGTCTTCGCGCGGTACTGCGCGACGAGTTCGACAGCGGTCAGGTCGGGCAACTCGGGCATGAACGCTCCTCAGGAGGCGGGCGGTTCGAAGCGGCCGTCGACGGCGGTCCAGCCACCGTCGACCGCCAGCACGGAGCCGGTCACGAACGACGAAGCGTCCGAAGCGAGGTACACGACGGCGCCGGCCAGCTCGTCCGGACGCGCCCAGCGCCCGAGGGCGCCCTTCGTCGCGTACGCGTCGTACCACTCGGGGTTCGCCTTGATCTGCGCGGTCAACGGGGTCTCGACGACGCCGGGCGCGATGGCGTTGACCCGCACCCCGGCCGGGCCGAACTCCGCCGCGGCCGTCCGGAACAGCTGGACGAGCCCGGCTTTCGTCGCCGCGTACGGGCCCTGACCGGGCTCGACGGTCGTCCCGCGGATCGACGAGAAGCCGATGATGCTCCCCCGCCCCCGCGCGACCATGTCGGCGCCGAAGACGCGGACGACCTCGAACGCCACGCCGAGGTTCAGCGCGATGACGCGGTCGAACTCCTCCCGCGTGTAGTCCAGCAAACGTTTGCGGACGTTCATCGCGGCGGTCAGCACGACGACGTCCTGCGGGCCGAGGTCCGTCGCCGCGCGATCGACGGCGCCGGGTTCGAGCAGGTCGACCTCGTACGCCTCGCCGACGCCGGACTCGCGCGCGGCTTCGACGTCTCGGTCGGCGCAGACCACCGAAGCGCCGTGGGCGGCCAGCGCCCGCGCCACCTCGCGGCCGATGCCGCCCGCGCCGAGCACCACGGCCCGCCGTCCGTCCAGGCGGAACAGGTTTTCGTAGTTCACGGGCGCAGCACCGCCATCCTCGTCACGGTCAGCTCTTCGACGGCGAAGCGCGGCCCTTCGCGGCCGATGCCGGAGTCCTTCACGCCGCCGTAGGGCATGGTGTCCGAGCGGAAGCCGGGCACCTCGTTGACGACGACGCCGCCGACCTCCAGTTCGTCCAGCGCGCGGAACGCCGTGTTCAGGGACTTGCTGTAGACGCTCGCGTGGAGGCCGTAGCGGGAGGCGTTGACCGCGGCGAAGGCTTCGTCCACATCGGACACCGTCCGGAGGCAGACGACCGGGCCGAAGATCTCTTCGTCCCAGGCCTCGACGCCGTCCGGGACGTCGAGCAGGACGGTCGGCCGCAGCACGGTGCCGTCGATGCCGCCGCCGACCTGGCGGGCGCCGGACCGCTCGATCCACGCGGCGACGCGGGCGGTGGACGCGGGGTCGATCAGCGCGGACACCCGCGTCTTTTCGTCACGCGGATCGCCGAAGACGATCTCGTCGAGCCTGGCCAGCAGCCGTTCGGTGAACTCCTCGGCGACCGACGAGACGGCCAGGACCCGCTGCACCGAGATGCACGCCTGCCCGGATGCGTAGAAGCCGCCGCGCACCACGGCGTCCACCGCGGCCTCGAGGTCGGCGTCGCCGGCGACCACGAGAGCCGCGTTCGATCCCAGCTCCAGCAGCGTTTTCGTCGGGGCCGCGTCCCGCGCGATGCGGTGCCCGACCGCGGCCGAACCGGTGAAGGACACCGCGCCGATCCGGCGGTCGGTCGTCAGCGCGGCGCCCACGGACGCGTCGCCGGTGACCAGCTGGACCATGGCGGGGATCGGCGCCGCCGACCGGACGAGGTGGACCAGCCACAGCGTGGCCAGCGGGGTCTGCGGCGCCGGCTTGACGATCACCGGGCAGCCCGCGGCGATGGCGGGCGCGATCTTGTGCGACGCCAGCAGCAGCGGGTAGTTGAAGCCCGCGATGCCGACGACGACGCCGATCGGCTTGCGCTTCCAGAACCCGACCAGGCCGTCCCCGGAAGGCAGGAGGTCCAGCGGCACGGTCTCGCCGTGCAGGCGGGAGACCTCTTCGGCCGCGGCTTCCCACGTCACGATCGTGCGCGCGACCTCGACGCGGCAGTCGACCAGCGGCTTGCCGGTCTCCAGCACGAGCAGGTTTTCGAACTCCTCGCGCCGCTCCTGTATCGCCAGAGCGACGTCGTTGAGCAGCTTGCGGCGAGTCCGCGAAGGCAGCGAAGCCACTTCGCGCGCGACAGCGACAGCCTCGTCGACAGCGCGTCGAGCCAGCTCCGGCGTCCCGACCGGCGCCGTGCCGACGACACTCCCGTCGTACGGGAAAACGATTTCTTCAGCGTCCACAGTGGACACCCAGGTCGCGCCGACCGGCAGGCCGTCCGGGTACTCAGTCATCGTCACCTCCGCTCAGCCGGGCCAGTTCCGCACGCAGGTTCGGCGCGGCGGCCAGCAGTTCCCGGGTGTACTCGTGCTCGGGCGCGTCATAGACCTGCCCGACGTCGCCGAGCTCGACGATCTCGCCGCGGCGCATCACCGCGACCCGGTCGCAGACGTGCCGGACGACGCCGAGGTCGTGCGACACGAAGATCAGCGTCAGCGCGAACTGCTCGACCAGCGACGCGAGCAGGTCGAGGATCTGGCCGCGCACGGACACGTCGAGCGCGCTGACCGGCTCGTCGGCGATCAGCACACTCGGGTTCGGCGCGAGCGCGCGGGCGATCGAGATCCGCTGCCGCTGCCCGCCGGAGAACTGGTGCGGGTAGCGGCCCGCCGCGTCCGCGGGGAGCCCGACCGCGGCCAGCAGCTCGTCGACGAGCTTCGGGTTCCGGCGGCCCAGCGGCTCGGAGATGATGTCGGCGACGCGCATCCGCGGGTCGAGCGAGCCCATCGGGTCCTGGAAGACGATCTGCAGCTCGGACCGCAGGAAACCGAGTTTGCGTTCGGGCAGGTCGTCGATGCGCTTGCCCTGGAACGAGACCGTGCCCGACGTGGGCTTGTCGAGCGCGGCCAGCAGCCGGACCAGCGTCGACTTCCCGGAGCCGGACTCGCCGACGATGCCGAACCGCTGTCCCGCTTCGACGTCGAAGCTGACGCCGCGCAGCGCGTGCACGTCCCGCCGGGCGTACCGGCGTTCGAGGTCGCGGACTTCGATGATCGTCATCGCCGGGCCTCCAGGTCCGAGGCGTCCAGGAGCTTGCGCGTGTACTCGTGCTTCGGCGACGTCAGCACTTCGCGCGTCGAGCCCGCTTCGACGATCTCGCCGTCGAGCATCACCAGCACGCGCTCGCACACCGACGCCACCACCGCGAGGTCGTGCGTGATGAACAGCAACGCGCTCTCGGCCGGCAACGACGTCTTGATGAGCGAAAGGATCTGCGCCTGCACGGTGACGTCGAGGGCGGTCGTCGGCTCGTCGCAGATCAGCAGGGACGGCTCGTTGGCCAGCGCCATCGCCAGGACGACGCGCTGCCGCTGCCCGCCGGACAGCTGGTGCGGGTACGCGCGGGCCGTGTCCGGCAACCCGACCGCGTCGAGGAGTTCCTCCGCGGATCGGCGCCGGCCGTGGATCCGGCCGGGCTCGGTGACCTGGCGGCCGACGCGCATGGCCGGGTTCAACGCCGTCATCGGTTCCTGGAACACCATCGCCAGCTCGTCGCCACGCAGGCGGGAGAGGTCCTTTTCGGACATTCCGAGCAGCTCCCGGTCGCCGAGGCGGATCGAGCCGGACGCACGCAGCTCCTCGGGCAGCAGGCCCATGATCGACAACGCCGTCAGCGACTTCCCGGACCCGGACTCGCCGATCAGGCCGACGCGCTCACCGGCGCCGATCTCGAAGGAGACGTCCTTGACCAGCTCACGAACCCGCAGCCCCGACACCGAGAGCGTCATACCTTCGCCGCCAATCGGGGGTCCAGGCGGTCGCGCAGACCGTCGCCGAGGAGGTTGAACCCGAGCACGGCCACGGCGATCGCGATGCCCGGCACCAGCGCCAGCCGCGGCTGCACGGTCAGCAGCTCTTGGGACTCCTGCAGCATCCGGCCCCACGACGGCGTCGGCGGCCGCGTGCCGAAGCCGAGGAACGACAGCGCCGCTTCGGCCAGCACGGCGATCGCGAACGACACCGATGCTTGCACGATCAGCAGGCCGGAGATGTTCGGCAGCACGTGCCGCACGGCGATGGTCAGCCGCGACCGGCCGCCGGCGCGGGCGGCGAGCACGAACTCCGTGCTCATCACCTGCAGCGTCCCGGACCTCGCGATCCGCGCGAACGAGGGGATGGTCGCGATGCCGATCGCGACCATCGCGGTCAGCGTGTCCGCCCCGAACACCGCGCCGAACATGATCGCGAGCAGCAGCGCGGGGAACGCGAGCACGAGATCGTTGACGCGCATGACGAACTCGCCGAGCCACCGCGGCGACATCCCGGCCAGGATGCCCAGCGGCGTGCCGATCACCGCGGCGATGCCGACCGCGACCACACCGACGTACAGCGTGGTCCGCGCGCCGACCATGATCTGGCTGAGCAGGTCACGGCCGAACTTGTCCGTGCCGAAGAAGTTCGCTCCCCCGAAACCCAGCAGCCGGTGGGCCGCGTCGACCTTCACCGGGTCGAACGGCGTCCAGAAGAACGACAGGACCGCGGCGAGCACGACCAGCCCGACCAGCACCCCGCCGATCACGAGATTGCGCATCACGAACCTCGCAATCGCGGGTCGAGCACGGTGTAGAGGACGTCGACGACGAAGTTGACCAGCAGCACGCCGGCCACCAGCACGAGCACGATCCCCTGCACGGTCAGCAGATCGCGTGACGACACCGCGTCCAGCAGCATCGAGCCCAGGCCCGGCAGCACGAACACGCGCTCGACGACAACGGCGCCGATCAGCAGTGTCGCGAGCTGCAACCCCAGCACGGTGACGACGGGAACGGACGCGTTGCGCAAGCCGTGGCGCACCAACGCCTGTCCGGGACGCAGGCCTTTCGACCGCGCGGTGCGCAGGTAGTCCTGGCCCAGCGTGTCGAGCACCGCCGACCGCACGTACCGCGTGAGCACCGCGCCCTGCACCAAACCCAGCGAGAGCGCTGGGAGGATCAGCCCGCGGAGGAACTCGCCAGCGTTTTGGTTGGGCGGAGTCCACCCGCCCGACGGCAGCCAGCGCAGCTGGACCGCGAAGATCTGCACCAGGATGATCCCGGCGAGGAACGCGGGGATCGCGACCCCGATCTGCGACAGCCCGGAAACGCCCGCGCCGGAAGCCTTCCGGTGCTTCACCGCGGCGAACGTGCCCGCGGGGATCGCGATCACCAGCGCCACCAGCATCCCGGCGCCGACCAGCCAGAGCGTGACGCCGAGGCGGTCGAGCAGCTGCGGGCCGATCGCGTCGCGGGTGACGTACGAGCGGCCGAAGTCGCCGTGCAGCACGCCGCCGATCCAGTCGAAGTACTGCGTCACCAGCGGCCGGTCGATGCCGAACTCCGCGCGCGTCTTGGCCAGCAGCTCCGGCGTCGCGTTGACGCCGAGCGCGACCTGCGCGGGATCGCCCGGCAGCACGGCCATGAACAGGAACACCACGATCGACGCGACCAGCACGCTGACCACGAAGATCGCCACCCGGCGCAGCACCCTGGCCGTCATCGCGGCGCCAATCCGGTGAGGTCGAACGACTCGCTGACCTGGTTCTGGACGAACCCGCCGACCTTGGCCTTCGCGACGATGACGTTGGGGAAGAGGAACAGCCAGTCGGCGGCGGCATCGGTGTTCAGCTGCCGCGCGACCTGCTTCATGTCCGCGACCTGCTGCTCCGGCGTCCCGCTGTCGGCTTCCGCGAGCAGCTGCTGGACGCGCTTGCTGTCGTAACCCCAGTAGTACTTCGGCTTCCCGAACGTCGTGATGTCCCGGGCCTCGACGTGCTGGATGATCGACAGGTCGTAGTCGTGGTCGGTGAACACCTGCTTCAGCCACACCGCGGGGAAGTCGAGCGGCTCGATCGTCGTCCGCACGCCGACGTCGGCCAGCTGCGACTGCACGACCTGCGCGGCCGACACCGCGTACGGCAGGTTCGGGATCCGCAGCCGCAGGTTCAGGTTCGTCGCCCCCGCCTCGGTCAGCAGCGCCTCCGCCTTCGCGGGATCGAACGGGTAGACGTTCGCCAGGTCCTCGTACCAGGGATCGGTCGGCGGGACCATGCTGCCGATCAACGTCCCGCGGCCCGCCCACGCGGTGTCCAGCAACGCCTTCCGGTCGATCGCGTACGTCAGCGCCTGGCGCACGCGGACGTCGTTCAACGGCGCCCGCGCGTTGTTCATGGCCAGCGTGACCTCGCTGTTCGACGTGCCCTGGACGACCTGGAACCGGTCGTCGGCCTGGAACTGCGGGATCGAGTCCGGCGCGGTGATCGCGGAAATGACGTCGATGCCGTTGCTGTAGAGCGCGTTGTTCAGCGCGGTCGGGTCCTTGATGTACTTGAGGACGACCGTCTTGTACGCCGGTTCCCGGCCCCAGTACCCCGGGTTCGCCTTCAGCACGACGGAGTCGCCGCGCTTGCGAGCTGCCACGACGTATGGCCCGGTGCCGATCGGCTTGTTCGCCAGGTCGGCGACGCCGGTCGGGCTGAACATCGCGCCGAGCCGGCTGGTGAGGCTGAACAGCCAGCCGTTCGACGGCTTCGACAGCACGACCCGGGCGTGGTCCGGCGCGACGACGTCGACGTGGTCGACGACGTCCATCGTGGACTTGATCGAGATCGTCCAGGCGGTCTTCACGCGCAGCAGTGAGAACTTGACGTCCTCGGCGGTGAACGGCGCGCCGTTGCTGAACTTGACGCCTTGCTGCAGCTGGAAGTCGTAGGTCTTCCGGTCCGGGCTGATCGTCCACGACTTCGCGAGCAGCGGCACGACCTTGCCCTGCGAGTCGAGCTTCACCAGGCCTTCGTAGACGTTGTAGAGCAACGCCTGCGGGATCGCGGCGCCGTCGGTCTTGGTGAAGTCGAAGTTCGCCGGCTCGGCCGTGAAGCCGACGGAAAGGGTGTCCGGACCAGCGGAAACGCTGGCCGACGAGCCGGCCGAGCAGCCGGACACCACGAGCAGCAGCGCCGCTGCCAGCACGTGAAGTCGAGCTTTCATTCGGCCTCCAGGTCAGTACACTGGTCTGACCAGTAGCCTGCACGCGACGGACGTCGAGGTCAAGGATGCGGTTCGAACCGGTGGCTCCGGTCCGCGCGTACGAGCGGGTCGTCGAGCAGATCGAGCAGGCCGTGGTGAGCGGTGCGCTCAAGCCGGGGGAACGCCTGCCGAGCGAACGCGAGCTGATGACGCAGTTCGGGGTCGGCCGCTCGACGGTCCGGGAAGCCCTGCGGGTTCTCCAGGCCGCGGAAATGATCCGGTCCCGGCCCGGCGACCCGCGGGGGCCGGAGGTGCTGGCCGCGTCGCCCGCCGCGTTGCACCGGTCCATGCACCGGCTCGCGCGCGCCGACCACGTCGGGCTCGCCGAGCTGCTGCAGTTCCGGATGATCCTCGACGGCTCGGCCCACCTGCTCGCCGCCGAGCTGCGCACCGACGACGACCTGACCGGCCTCGACACGGCGCTGGAAGCGATGCGCGAAGGCGTCTCGCTCGGCTATGCGGAGTTCAGCCGCGCGGATGTCGCGTTCCACGAGGTCATCGCGCGCATCTCGCGCAATCCCCTGCTGGTGGTCAGCGAAGAAGTCGTGCGCGGGGTCGTGCTGGAGCTGATCGAGGACAAGCTGGAGCACGCCAGCAACCGGACGTCGCTGATGCGCGCGTGGCTTTCCCACCACGCCGAAGTGCTGGACGCGATCCGCTCGGCCGACGGTGCCGGCGCGGCCCACCTGGCCAAGCAGGCGTTGTACGACAACTACGCCGAATACGTGCCCGCCGGGCAACGGCCGCTGCTCGCGCCGTTGCTGCGGTCCTAGACTCGGCTGAATGGCCGGTACGAAACGAGACGGGGTCGGGCTCGCGCTGTCCGGCGGCGGTTATCGCGCGATGCTCTTCCACGCCGGCGCGCTCTGGCGGCTCAACGAGCTCGGCTGGCTGCCGAAGCTGACCACCGTCTCCAGCGTCTCCGGCGGTTCGATCGCGGCCGGCGTCCTGGCGCACGCGTGGCACAAGCTGTACTTCGGCGACGACGGCATCGCGGAGAACTTCGGCAAGGAAGTCGTGCAGCCACTGCGGAAACTGGCGCGCACCAACCTCGACGTCCCGGTGACGCTGAAGGCCATGGTGATGCCGTGGCGCAGTGCCGGCGAGGAACTGGCCCGCCGCTACGCGAAGCACCTCTTCGGCGACTGCCGCCTCGCGGACCTCGACCCGGCTGGGCCGAACTTCGTGTTCACCGCGACCAGCCTGCAGGACGGCTCGCTGTGGTGGTTCTTCCGGCAGCCCGGCCCGCACGGGCAGGTGCCGCTCGCGACCGCCGTGGCCGCGTCTTCGGCCTTCCCGCCGCTGCTTTCCCCGGTCGTGATCCCGGATCCGCACCAGCCGGACCGCAAGATCGTGCTCAGCGACGCGGGTGTGTACGACAACCTCGGCCTCGACCCGATCGAGAACCAGCGCGCGACCGTCCTGGTCAGCGACGCCGGGAAGAAGATGAAGCACGAGGAGCGGCCGAAGCACAACTGGCCGATGCAGCTGTTCCGCGTGCTGACCGTGATGGACAACCAGGTCCGCGAGCTGCGCACCGGCTCGCTGCTGAAGTCCTACGAGGACAAGGTCTACGCCGGAACCTATTGGGCGACTTACAGCGACATCGAGCACTTCGAGCTGCCCGACGCCCTGCCCGCGCCGATCGAGCGGACGCGTGCGCTGGCCGAGACGAAGACCCGGCTGACCAGGATGTCCGAGAAGACGCAGGACAACCTGATCAACTGGGGCTACGCCGTCTGCGACGCCGGCATGCGGCGGTGGGTGTGCCCGGGCTCGACGTCGAAGCCGGAGTTCCCGTACCCGGGTTCAGGCGTCGGCTAGGTTCGCGTAGACGACGATGTTGTCCTGGTAGCTGTGCTCGGCGTGGTCGAAAGCGCCACCACAGGTGATCAGGCGCAGCTCGGGCTTGTCGCTGTTGCCGTACACGGCGTCCTTGGGGAACGTGTCCTTCGGAACCTGCGTGACGCGGTCGACGACGAACTTCAGCTTCTTCCCGTCACTGCGGTCGATGTCGACCTCGTCACCGGGCGCGAGGTCCTTGAGCTTGTAGAAGATGCCGGGCTTCTTGTCGCCGTCGACGTGCCCGAGCACGATCGCCGGGCCGACGTCCCCGGGCACCGGCGAGAGCTTGTACCAGGCCGCCTGCATCGGCTGGTGCACCGACGGGACGGAGATCGAGCCGTCGGTCTTGACGGCGACGGCGAGCAGGCTGGACTCCGCGCCGATCTTGGGGATCTTGACCGACGTCGGCCGGAGCCCCTTGAACGGCTTGGTGACCGGAATCGACGAGGTGACCGGCGCGGCCGCGGCGACGGGCTTCGGCTCCTCGGCCGAGCCACAGCCGACCAGCGTGAACGCGAGGGCGAGTGCGGCGACAGCCGCGCTCGCCCGGCGGGCGGTCACCTGGCCGTGCCGCCGAAGCCGGTCTCGATCTTGCCCTTGGGCGTGACCTTGACCTGGGCCTTCGGAGCGGCGTTGCCGGAAGCGGTGGTGGTCGTGGCCGGCGCCGAGGTCGCCGTAGTGATCGGCGCGGTGCTCGACGGCGATGAGCTGGTCGGGGAGGCCGAGCTGCTGCTGGTCGGCGGCTGCTCTTGCTCGAACTCCACGATGCCCGAGCCTTCCTGCTTGCCGCAGGTCCAGCTGAACTTGCCCGTGGTCGTGCCGGCGGGCAGGTCGACAACGCGCACGGTGTAGTTCCACAGCAGGCCGTCCGCGCCATCCTGGTCGGGGCCGCTGGTGACATCGAGGTACTGGGTCGCCACGCTGCCGGGCGCGCCTGCCGCACAGGCGATGACCAGGATCCCCTCGCCACCGAGACCGACGAAGCCGTGCCCGGTGTTGTCCTGCTGGGGCTCGTCGTCCGCCGAGGATTCCTGGGTGTCGCCCTTGATCTCGGGCTCGGCCTCGCTCGCGGCCCGCCGCTTCTCGGTGGTCTTGACCTCGGGCTGGGTCGCCTCGCTCGGCGCGGTGCTCGAAGTGGACGAAGGCTCCGAGGAGGGGGCCTCCGAACTGCTGCTCGCCGGGCTGCTGCTCGAGGTTGTCGTCTCCGACGTGGCGGTCGTGGTCGTCGTGTCGGGCGCGGTGGTGTCCGTCTCCTGCGCCAGCGCGGCGGGCGTGGCGGCGAGAGTGGCCAGCGCCGCCGCCGAAACGACACCCGCGACCCGGTTCAGCGTTCTACCCACGATGACTCCCAACGGCGGTTGACCTGCGATGCCGCGACTATCGACGATTTGTCGACCGGTGTTACTCCGCTAACGCGGTGTCCAGGTCCCGCCACAGGTCGTCAGGGTCTTCGAGGCCGACGCTGAACCGGATCAACCCCGGCGGCACCCGCTCCTCGCCCGGGAGCCACGCCCGCCGCTCGACCAGGCTTTCGACGCCGCCGAGGCTCGTCGCCGGGACGATCAGCCGAGTCGACGCGCAGAACCGGTCGGCCGCCTCCGCGTCCGCCAGCTCGAAGGCGACCATCATCCCGAAGCCCGGGTACCGCACCCGCGTCACCGCGGGGTGCTCGCCGAGCCGCCCGGCCAGCAGCGCGGCGGTGCGGGACTGTTCGGCCAGCCGGACCGGCATGGTCCGCAGGCCGCGCAGGGCGAGCCACGCTTCGAGCGCGCCCGGCGTGGAGCCGACGCGGGTCCGCGCGCCCTTCAGCTCGGCGGCGACGGCCGGGTCCTTGGCCACCGTGATGCCCAGCAGCAGGTCGCTGTGCCCGCCGATCAGCTTGGTCGCGCTGTGCACGACGACGTCGGCGCCCAGCTCCAGCGGCCGTTGCTGCAACGGCGTCGCGAAGGTGTTGTCGACGACGACCCGGCCGCGCGCGGCGGCGGCGATCGTCTCGATGTCCATGACGTCGAGGGTCGGGTTGGTCGGCGACTCGAGCCAGACCAGGTCGGACGTCGCGGCTTCGGCGACCCACGCCGCGGTGTCGGTCGGCTCGAGCTCGGTGACGGCGAGCTTCCCGAGCTTCTGCGCGTGGGCGAGCACCCCGCGCGTCACGGCGTAGCTGAACGTCGGCACGGCCACCCGCGACCCGACCGGAAGCAGGTCCAGCACCGCCGACAGGGTCGCGACGCCGGACGCGAACGCCGTCGCGTGGCCGCCTTCGAGCGCCCCGATGGTCTCCTCGAGTGCGTGCCAGGTCGGCGTCCCGTCGCCGCGCGCGTACACGGCATCGCCACCGGCCCGGTAGGTGCTGGTGGCGACGAGCGGGGTGTTCAGCGGTTCGCCGGGGCCGTGCGGCCGGCCGGCGGCGATGGCCTTGGTGCGGGGCGTCCAGTCGTCCATGCGATCACGGTAACCGCAGGTCAATCCCCGGTCACTGTGACGAAGACGGCCGGCTCGCCCCCGCGTCCGGAGGCGAGCCGGCCTGGCTCTTCCTAGTGGGCGTAGACCTCGAACTCGTAGAGCGAGTACCCGTACTTCGTGGCGCGCTGGACGCCCTGCAGCTTCACGAACCTCGCCTGCGTCGGGGTGAAGGTCAGGTTGTCCTGCCCGCCGTCGCCGTTGGTGACGACCGCCGCGTCCGTCCAGGTCACCGCGTCCGACGAGGTCTGGATCTTGTAGCTCTTGCCGTACGCGGACTCCCAGCTGAGCAGCACCCGCGAGACCGGCTGCACCGAACCGAGGTCGACGGTGATCGCCTGGTCGTCGCTCCAGTCGCTGGCCCAGCGGGTCGAGGCGTTCCCGTCGATCGCGTTCGACGCCGGCGAGTTGTAGAAGCCGGTCTCGGCGCTCGTGGCGCTGACCGTCTTCCCCGGTGCGAGGTTCGCGATGTTGTCCCCGCGGTGGGCGGTGTACTCGACGACCTGCTGGAACGTCGGGCGGTTCTGCCAGCTGATCTTGTCCTGCGTGATGCCGCCGAGCGGGTTGTGCACGATCGTGTCGGCGCACCACTGGTCACCGGCGGAGCAGCTCGCGTCACCGGGGTAGACGGTGTTCGCGGCCTGGCCGGCGGCGGTGGTCAGCGAGTCGACGAGCGCCTGGCGGCACGTGGTGACGTTGCCGCCGCCGCAGAACGTCTGGCCGAGCGGGCCGGCCACCGGCCGGCCGAGCACCTGCCGGATGTCCTTGCTGACGTAACCCCACCAGCCGAACTGGAACGACGAGCCCTTGTGCGGCTGGCCGGTGTGCTGGCCGTTGCCGTTCTGGAAGCCGGACGGGCTTTCGTTGATGCCCAGCACGCCCGTCATCGCGTTGTAGGCGTTGTCGCCCAGGCCCGGCTTGAACTCCGCCGAGACCAGGAGCGGCCACCACGCGTCGAAGATCCGGATCGCGTCGGCGTCGGCGTACGCCTTGCTGCCCGCCGACGTCTCCGTGCGCTTGTGGCCGTTGGCCATCCACGTCTTCAGCTTCGCCTCGGCGTCGGCCGCCGCACCGGTGGTCGGCGTCTTGTCGAGCACCTGCAGCAGCAGCGGCAGGACGCGCTCGGCGCGCAGGTCGGCCAGCGCCGCGTCCTCCATCGCCTGGGTCAGGTTGACCCGGGTGATCTTGGTGCCGGTGAGGATCATCGTCTTGACGCGCGTGTCGAGCAGGTCGACGCGGTGCACGGCGGACTTGTCCGCGCCCGCCGCCGCGTAGCCGTTGGACTGCGCGTTGTTCCAACTGACGTAGTAGTCCTGGTTGACCGACTGCGGGTGCTGCGACGCCGGGGTGTAGGTCGCGACGTTGCCCGCCGGGTTCCAGCCGGTCCAGTCGTGCCCCTGGTCGCCCCACACCGGCATGTTCGGGTCCACATTGGACTGACGGGCCGGGTTGGCGCCGGAGTTGAAGTACGCGATGTCCTTCGAGTCGGCGTAGAACCAGTTGAACGTGAAGTTGATGTCGGCCGCGGCCTTCTGGAAGTCGGCCGCGGACTTGACGAAGCCCGGGTCGTTCAGCTCCTGGAAGCCGATCAGCGAGTCGGCCTCGTGGAAGAGCGAGGACCGCAGCTGCGCGTACGCCACCGGCTTGCCGCCGACCGTCGCCCGGCTGAGCACCGGACCGTACTTCGTGCGGTAGCTGCGCAGCGTGTACGAGCCGGCCGCGGTGCCGTCGGCCACCGTCGGGCTCCAGGAGTTCTTGACCTCCACGGTGTCCATCGGCAGGCACTGGCCCTTGTACGTGTAGTAGTTCGAGTCCTTCGTCGGCGCCTTGCCGCTCGGGTCGCACAGGTTCAGCGCGTAGGTGTCGATGATGTCCTGCGCCGACGTCGTCGCGCTCCACGAGTAGTCCTGGCCGCGGCCGAGGAGCACGTACATGCTCAGCCCGGCGAAGGCCGCGCCGCGGGCGCTGATGCCCGGGCCCTGCAGCTCCTGCAGCATGAGCAGCTGCGGCGCGAAGTACCCGGTCTGCGGGCCGAAGACGGCGACCGGGTGGCCGCTGGCGGTCTTCGAGCCGGACACAACCAGCGCGTTCGACATGCCGTGCTTGTCGGTCAGCATGTCGCCCGGCAGCACGCCGTTGTCGAACATCCCGCGGGCGGGCTCCTGCGCGGCGGGGGCCGGGACGTCCACAGTGGACGGCGTCGCGGAGGCCGCCGAGCCGGTCTTGTCGAACACCAGCTGCTGCGGGGTCACGGAGTTCTTGTCCGGCAGCGCCTGCCCGACCGCGTTGGCCGGCGTCTTGCCGTACGGGAAGTTCTGGCCGTCGTGCAGCGTCTTGACGGCCTCGGGGTCGTCCTCGGACCGCAGGCTCTGCCAGACCTTCTCGCCCTGCACGGCACCGTACTGCTCCTGCAGCGCCAGCTTCGCGACGGCGTTCTGCACCTCGCCGCCACCGCCGGCGCCGAACTCCGCGCCGACGAGCGAGGCGAGCGCGACCAGGTCGGTCAGCTTGAACGGGTCGATGGTGCCGTTGTTGGTGATCGCGTCGACGTGCCCGGTGAGCACGTACTCGCCCGGGAAGTAGCGGCCGCTGTGGGAGTCGGTGATGTACTTGTTGATCCCGTCGACGTAGGCCTGCGCGTCGGCGAGACCCTGCGCGCCACGCGGGCCGCTCGCGGCGACGTTGTCGATCTGCTGCTGCAGCTCGGCTTCGGTGTACGGCGCGTTCGCGAAGAAGCTCTGTTCCAGCTCCCGGTTGGCCTCCGCGCCGCCGGCGAACGACGTCACCTGGCCGCGGGCGGCGTGGCGCAGGACGTCCATCAGCCACAGCCGGTCCTGCCCGGCCGCGTACCCGGCGCCGAACTCGGTACCGGCGCGCGTGGTGCCGGTGATGTGCGGGACGCCGAGTGCCTTGTCGCGCACGATCGTCACGTCCGAGCGCGGCTGGGTCGTGCTGGCGACCTGGTCGGCCGCGACGCCGAACGACGAGTCGTTGAAGTACTGGTTGATCGTCGAGGTGGTCAGCGCCTGGTAACCGCCGGCGAGCGAGGAGTACTTGCCGATCTGGTCGGCCGCGTGCGCCGGCCGGGTGCCGAGCACCTTGTGCGCCAGGATGTCCGCGAGGGTGCCGTTGCCGTTTTCACCGGGCGGCAGGATGTCGCTGCACTGCCCGCCGCAGTAGTCGTTGGGCGCCGCGGCCGCCTCGGCGGCCGGTGCGGAGACAGCGACCTGGGTCAGCCCGGCGACCAAGCCCGCCAGTGCTGTCAAGGTCAAGGTGCGGATGCCACGTCGCATCGGGGCTCCCTCGCTCAAGGAGAGTGACGAAGCGCACGCTACCCATCAGTAGGACAATTGTGAAGACTTTTCGCGTTCTTCAGTCGTTGGGTGTAGTCCATTCGGCACAGCCTCGCGCGCGTGGGTACGGTGAGTGCCATGACCTTGGAAAAGCCCCAGATCGACCGCCCCGAGGGCAACCCTCCGGCCGACCTCGAGATCACCGACATCACGGTCGGTGACGGCGCGGAGGCCACGCCCGGCAAGGCCGTCACAGTGCACTACGTCGGTGTCTCGCACTCGACCGGCGAGGAGTTCGACGCTTCCTGGAACCGCGGCGAGCCGCTGCGCTTCGGCCTCGGCGCCGGCCAGGTCATCTCCGGCTGGGACCAGGGCGTCGCGGGCATGAAGATCGGCGGGCGCCGCAAGCTCGTCATCCCGCCGCACCTGGGCTACGGCGACCGCGGCGCGGGCGGCGTCATCAAGCCCGGCGAGACCCTGATCTTCGTCGTCGACCTGGTCGGCGTGAACTGACTTTCCGGCGGTGGCGGGGATTCCCGCCACCGCCGCCCGGGTTTCGCTACCCTCGCCCCCATCGCCGGCCCGCAGCCGGCCCGCACAGGGGGTCAGTGAAATGCGCACTCGCGCACTGCTTTCCGCGACACTGTTCGCGCTCGCCGCGGCCGTGGTCACCGCGGCACCGGCATCGGCCGTGGCCAACGGCTCCGACGTCCCGCAGGGGACGTTCAAGTTCGCCGCGAAGCTGACCATGACCGACATCCCGAAGCCCGACGGCACCAAGTACAACAGCGCCTGCTCGGGTTCCCTGATCGCCGGCAAGTGGATCATCACGGCGGGCCACTGCTTCCACGACGCGGCCCGCAACCCGGTGTCCGGCCCGGTGCCGTACCCGACGTCCGTGCTGCTGGGTACGACCACTGTGGACAAGCCGGGTGTCACCCGCGACGTCGTGACGGTGTACCAGTCGCCGAGCAACGACATCGCGATCGCGGAGCTCGACAAAGCGGTCTACGGCATCGAGCCGCTGTCGATCAACCACCGCGCGCCGTTGATCGACCAGAAGGTCACGCTCGCCGGCTGGGGCAGCCTCACGTCGGTCGACCCGACGCCGGGCACGAAGCTCCAGCAGGGCGTCGTGAAGGTCGCGACGGTCGACCCGCAGTACGTCGGCGTGAAGGGCTTCGCCCCGACGTCGACGACGAGCGCGTGCACATACGACTCGGGCGCGCCGTACTTCGTCCCGTCGGGCAAGAACGGCGGCCGCCTGGTGTCCATCGAGAGCGACGGCCCGGACTGCCCCCACGACCAGGCGGAGACGACGGCTCGCGTCGACGTCGTCGCGGATTGGATCGCTTCGCACATCGGCTGACCTCCGTTCGGGCGTCACCCGGCTGCGCTGTCGGGTGACGCCCGGCCAGGGAATTCCCCGGGCCCGGCCGCGGCCCTAACGTCGAACGTCGACCACCGACTCGACGAAGGGGAAGAATGCGCCTGCGCGCCCTGCTCGCCGCTGCTGCCTTGACCACCACCATCGCCACCGCCCCGGCCGCTTCGGCCGCCCCGGGGGTCGCCCACGGCTCCGACGTACCGGCCGGGCAGTCCGGGTTCGTCGCGAAGCTCGCGATGACGAAGATCCCGCGCCCGGACGGCTCGACCTACAGCAGCTACTGCACGGGCGCCCTGATCGCCCCGGCCTGGATCCTGACGACCGGCCACTGCTTCCACGACGCGAACCGCAACCGCGTCTCCGGCAAGACCCCGTACCCCACGACGGCGACGCTGGGGCTGGTCGACGAAGCCACCGAATCCGGGGTCGCCCGCAAGGTGACCGCGGTGGTCCAGGCCAAAGAGAGCGACGTGGCCCTGATCGAGCTCGACACCCCGGTGACCACGGTCCAGCCCCTGAAGGTGAACCGCACGGTGCCGAAGGTCGGCCAGCAGCTGACCCTGGCGGGCTGGGGCAGCCTGACGGGCACGGACCCCAAGCCGGCGACCCGCATGCAGCAGGGCACGGTCGCGGTGGCGAAGGTGGAGCCGACCACCCTGGGCGTCCACGGCGCGGCCCCGGAGATCACGACGAGCGCCTGCACGTACGACTCGGGCGCCCCCTACTTCACCGGAACCGAACTCGTGGCGGTGGAGGCGACCGGCCCCGGCTGCCCCCACGCGGGCATCGAGACGACGAGCCGGGCGGACATCCTGGCGGCGTGGATCACCAAAACGACGGCTTGATACACCTCGAAGTGCGCCGTGAGCGAACACCACGCAGAGCCAAACGGGTGATATTCCCCACCTGAGCGGAAGAACTTCGTCCGCCCCGCACGCACGAAAAAGGGCCCCGGCAACCAGCCGGGGCCCTTTCGCTGTGGGCGAGGAGGGAGTTGAACCCTCACGTCCTTTCGGACACACGGACCTGAACCGTGCGCGTCTGCCATTCCGCCACTCGCCCGAGTGCTTCTCTTCGACAGCGAGGAGAAGACTAGCAGGTCGTTTGAACGGGTTTCACCGGGGGCCGTGTCGAGGCGGGCTCACCCGGATAGGATCGATAGCGGAAGCACACGTGTGAGGAGGTTTTCCCCGGTGAGCCGCGTCGAGCGTTTTGACAGACGCCTCGAGAACCTGGTGGGGAACACTTTCGCGCGCATGTTCGGTGGCAACGTCGTCACGCAGGAAGTGGCGATCGCCCTGGAACGGGAGAGTGAGGAGAACGTTCGTGAGCTGGCAGGCGGTCGGCAGCTCGCCCCCAATCACTACATCGTGTCCCTGGGGGCAGCTGACCACGAGCGCATGGCCGGTGACGAGCAACGGGTCACCCAGGTCCTCGCCAAGGCGGTGGCGGAACACCTCGCCGCCGAAGGCCTGGACACCTATGGTGACGTCGTCGTATCACTCGAGCGCAACGAGGCGCTGCATACTGGACAGTTCAAGACCCGTTCGTCCGTCGATCCCGACGCCCGCCCCTCAGGCGCCGGTTCACCGCGGTCGGCACGACCCAGCAACGCAGGAGACCCAGCAATGAGCCAGCCCCCCGGCTACGGCCAATACGACCAGGGTGACCCGTACGGCCAGCAGGGCCAATACGGCTACGGACAGCAGGGTGGCCAGCAGCCCGGGTACGACCAGGGTTATGGCCAGCAGCAGCAGGGCGGCTACGACCAGTACGGCCAGCCGCAGCAGGGTGGCGCTTACGACCAGGGTTACGCCCAGCAGCAGGGCGGTTACGACCAGGGTGGTTACGCCCAGCCGCAGCAGGGTGGCTACGAACAAGGCGGCTACGCCCAGCCCCAGGGCGGTGGCTACGACCAGGGCGGCTACGCCCAGCCCCAGCAGGGTGGCTACGACCAGGGCGGCTACCAGCAGGGTGGCTACGACCAGTACGCCGGTCAGCAGCAGCCCGGGTACGACCAGTACGGCGGCCAGCAGCAGGGCGGCTACGACCAGTACGGCCAGCAGCAGGCGTACGGCCAGCCCGCCGCCGACCCGTACGGCCAGCAGCAGGGTGGCTACGCCCCGCCCGCGGCCGGCCGGCAGCTCGCGGCGAGCCTCCAGCTGGACGACGGCTCGAACCGGACGTACTCGCTGAAGCAGGGCGGGAACGTCGTCGGCCGCGGCCAGGACGCCGACTTCCGCCTCCCGGACACCGGCGTCTCGCGCCGGCACCTGGAGATCACCTGGGACGGCCAGAGCGCGACGCTCGCCGACATCGGCTCGACCAACGGAACGACCGTGAACGGCACTCCGGTCCAGACCTGGCAGCTCGCGGACGGCGACGTCATCCGGGTGGGGCACTCCTCGCTCGTGTTCCGTACGCAGGGCTGACTGGGGGCACGGAATACTGTTCCCGCAGAATTGACGTGCGGGGGGACCGCGGCGTACCCGCGCCGCGGCTGCACGGACGAGTCGGGAGCGGACACACCAAGTGCCAGAGCTGGTCGTACAACTCACCAGGGTGGGCTTCCTCGTGCTGCTCTGGCTCTTCGTGTTCGCCGCGCTCAGAGTCGTCCGCTCGGACCTCTACGCGGCGTCGGGAATGCGCGTCCAGGTACCGACCTTCGGACGCAAAAAAGAGAAGAAGCCGCGCAACAGCAAGTCGCCCCAGCAGCTGCTGGTGACCCATGGCGCGCTGGCCGGCACCCGCATCGCGCTCGACGGGCGGCCGATCCTCATCGGCCGTGCCGACGACTCCACATTGGTGCTCGACGACGACTACGCGTCGACCCGGCACGCACGGATCGCCCAGCGCGGTGAGGACTGGTACGTGGAAGATCTGGGCTCGACCAACGGGACTTATCTGGACCGGGCTAAGGTCACTGCACCCCTCCGGGTCCCGCTCGGAGTCCCCATCCGGATCGGCAAGACGGTGATCGAGCTTCGCCCATGACTCTCGTCCTCCGCTATGCAGCCCGCAGCGACCGGGGCCTGGTGCGTTCGAGCAACCAGGACTCCGTGTACGCCGGCCCTCGCCTGCTCGCGCTCGCCGACGGTATGGGTGGCCACGCGGCAGGTGAGGTGGCCAGCAAGGTCGTCATCGCCTCGCTCGCGCCGCTCGACGACGACGAACCCCGCGACGACCTGCTCGCCCAGCTCCGAGAGGCGGTGGCGAACGGCAACGCCGCCATCGCCGAGCTCGTCTCGCAGGACCCGGACCTGGACGGCATGGGCACCACGCTCACAGCCGTGCTGTTCGCCGGCACCCGGCTGGGGCTCGTGCACGTCGGCGACTCGCGCGCGTACCTCCTCCGAGGCGGCCAGTTCGCGCAGATCACGCGCGACGACAGCTTCGTCAACGAACTGCTCGAACAAGGCCGGATCACGCCCGAAGAGGCGGCGGTGCACCCCCAGCGGTCACTGCTGCTGAAGGCACTCACCGGGCACGAGGTCGAGCCGAGCCTGACCGTCCGCGAGGCCCGGTCCGGCGACCGGTACCTGATCTGCTCGGACGGCCTGTCCGGCATGGTCAGCGACGAGACGCTGACCGAGGCCGTGCAGATCCCGGACCCGCAGCAGTGCGCGGACCGGATGATCGAGCTGGCGCTCAAGGGCGGCGGCACCGACAACGTCACGGTGATCATCGCCGACGTCGTCGACGTCGACTTCGGCGAGGACGCGCCCATCGTGGGCGGCGCCGCCGGGGACGGCAGCGACGAGCTGCACCAGGGCGACTCGCCCGCGGCCAGGGCCAGGGCGCTGACCCAGCCCGCGCCGCAGCCGCGGCCGGAGCTGCCGCAGCCGAGCGTGGACCCGAAGGCCAGGCGCCGGAAGCGGTTCCGCTGGCTCGCCGGCGCGCTGGTCGTGCTGATCGTCCTCGCCGCGGCCGCCATCGCCACCCGGTACTTCGTGCTGAGTCAGTACTATGTCGGCGAAGGTGCGGACCAGGAGGTCGTGATCTACCGCGGCGTCCCCGGCAGCATCCTCGGCATCGACCTGCACACCTACGAGCAGGGCTCGTGCCCGCCCAACCAGGTGTGCACGGACAAGCTGCGCGTCAACCAGCTCCAGGAAGACGCGCGGCTGGCGGTGCAGAACGGCGTCAAGAAGGACAGCCTGGACGACGCGCGGAAGTACATCGACGACTTCCTGCAGCTGCACAAGCGCCTGAACAACTGCGCGCCGGCGGGCGGCCAGCCGTCCCCGACGCCGACCCCCACGGTCACGCCGACGTCCACCCCGTCGGCTCCGGCCGGCTCCACTGCTCCGTCGTCGGCGAACCAGCCAGCGGGGAGGGACTGCTCGACGCCGAGTTCGACGGCACCGACGACGGGAGGCGGTAACTGATGAGCCAGCCCGCCGCGCGCACCGCCGAGCCGCTCGCCGCGCAGTTCCAGACGAACCCGCCGCGCGACGTCCCGACCCGCCGCAACACCGAGCTGGTGCTGCTGGGGTTCGCCGCGTTCATCGTCACCGTCGCACTGGTGCTGGTGGAGGCGAACCAGGAGCAGCAGCTCACCTGGTCGATCGTCTGGCTCGGCCTCGCCTACCTCGCCATCTTCGCCGCGGCGCACCTCGCCGTCCGCAAGTGGGCGCCGTACGCGGATCCGGTGATCCTCCCCTGCGTCGCGCTGCTGAACGGCATCGGCCTGGTGATGATCCACCGGATCGACCTGGCGCTGGCGGAGCGGGCCGCGCAGAACAGCAAGGACTACTCCCCCGCCGTCACCTCGCAGGTGCTGTTCACGGTCATCTCGCTGGCGTTCTTCGTCGCGGTGCTGGTCTTCGTGAGCGACCACCGCACGCTGACCCGCTACGGCTACACCGCGGGCCTGGTCGGGATCGTCGCGCTGGCGCTGCCGGCGCTGCTGCCGTCGAGCCTGTCCGAGGTCAACGGCGCCAAGGTGTGGCTGAAGCTGCCGGGGTTCTCGATCCAGCCGGGCGAGTTCGCGAAGATCCTGCTGATGATCTTCTTCGCCTCGTTCCTGGTGTCGAAGCGCGACCTGTTCATGGTGGCGGGCAAGAAGTTCCTCGGCGTCGAGCTGCCGCGCGCCCGTGACCTGGGCCCGATCCTCATCGCCGCGGTCGCCTGCATCGGCATCCTGGTGTTCGAGAAGGACCTCGGCACGTCGCTGCTGTTCTTCAGCGTCATCCTGATGATGCTGTACGTCGCGACCGAGCGGGTCATCTGGGTCGTCCTCGGGCTCAGCTTCTTCGTCGGCGGCTGCCTGATCGCCTACAACCTCTTCACCCACGTCCAGCAGCGCGTCGCCAACTGGCTGGACCCGCTGGCCACCTACGACAAGCTCGGCGGCGGCTACCAGATCGCGCAGGGCCTGTTCGGGCTCGGCACCGGCGGGATCGGCGGCACCGGGCTCGGTGCCGGCCGGCCGGACATGGTCCCGGAGGCGAACACCGACTTCATCACGGCGGCGATCGGCGAGGAGCTCGGCTTCATCGGCCTGGCCGCCGTCCTGATGCTGTACTTGATGCTCGCCATGCGCGGCATGCGGAGCGCGCTCGCGGTGCGGGACACGTTCGGCAAGCTGCTCGGCGGCGGGCTGGCGTTCACCATGGTCATGCAGATCTTCGTCGTCGTCGGCGGGGTCACGAAACTCATCCCGGAGACCGGTATCACCGCTCCCTTCCTGTCGAAGGGTGGTTCGTCGCTGCTGGCGAACTACATCCTCGTCGCGCTGCTGCTCCGCGTTTCCGACGCGGCCCGGCGGCCCGCGGCCCGCCCGAAGCCGCAGCAGCAGCCGCAGGCGCCGATCGCCGAGGCCCACACGGTGCTCGTGCAGCGCCCGCCGGCGGACGGGGGTGCCCAGGCATGAACACCCCGCTGCGCAAGGTGGGCATGACGATGCTCGTCATGGTCGTCCTGCTGCTGGCCAACGCCACCTACATCCAGGTGGTCAAGGCCGACGACTACCGCACCGACTCGCGCAACGCCCGGGTCCTCTACGACGAGTTCGCGCGCCGCCGCGGCCAGATCGTCTCGCAGGCGAACGGCGAAGTGCTGGCGAAGGTCGACCCGTCGAACGACAAGTACAAGTACACCCGGTCCTACGTCGACGGCCCGATGTACGCCCCGGTCACCGGCTACTACTCGATCAACTACGGCTCCGGCGGGCTCGAGCGCTCCGAGGACGACGTCCTCAACGGCTCGGACCCGCGGCTGTTCGTGCGCCGGCTGTCGGACATGGTCACCGGCCGCGACCCGAGCGGCGGCAACGTCCGGCTGACCATCGACCCCGCCGTGCAGAAGGCCGCGTACGACCTGATGACGCAGCGGGGCTACACCGGTGCCGTCGTGGCGATGGAGCCCAAGACCGGCCGGATCCTGGCGATGGTGTCGACGCCGTCGTACGACCCGAACAAGCTGGCGTCGCACACGTCGAAGGCGCAGACCGACGCCTGGAACTCGTACGTCAAGGACGACAAGAACCCGATGCTGAACCGGGCGATCTCGGAGACCTACCCGCCGGGGTCGACGTTCAAGCTGGTCACCGCGGCGGCGGCGCTCGAGGACGGCAAGGGGCCGGACACCCCGGTCAACCCGGCGCCGAACACGAAGCTGCCCGGCACGAGCGTCACGCTGGAGAACTACGCCGGTGAAGGCTGCCCGGGGACCACGTTCAAGGACGCGCTGGCGCACTCCTGCAACGTGCCGTTCGCGGAGTTCGCGGGCCAGCTCGGCGCGGACAAGATGAAGAAGACCGCGGCGAATTTCGGCATCGGGCAGACCGACCTGACCGTGCCGATGAAGGTCGCGCCGTCCACGGTCGGCCCGCTCGACTCCCAGGGCGCGCTCTACCAGAGCGGCATCGGCCAGCGCGACGTCCGGATCACCCCGCTGCAGGACTGCCTGCTCGCGGCCACCGTGGCCAACGGCGGGATGGCGATGAAGCCGCAGCTGGTCCAGTCGGTACTCGCGCCGGACCTCTCGACCATCGAGGACTACAGTCCCACCGAGCTCACCGGCACGGCGGCACTCTCGTCGTCGAACGCCGCGATCCTCAAGGACATGATGATCGCTTCCGAGGGCTTCACCGCGGGCGCCGGCAAGCGCCCGGACATCCAGATCGCGTCGAAGACCGGCACCGCCGAGCACGGCACGGACTCCAAGAACACCGCGCCGCACGCCTGGTACACCGCCTTCGCCCCGGCCAACGACCCGCAGATCGCCGTCGCCGTGATCGTCGAAGACGGCGGCAACCGCGGTCTCGCGGCCACCGGCGGCAAGGTCGCGTCGGAGATCGGCCGCGCGGCGATCAACGCGAAACTCGGGGGTGGATAGCGCATGCTGTCCTCCGGTCACCTGCTGGCCGAGCGGTACAAGCTGACGAGCCGGATCGCCGTCGGCGGGATGGGCGAGGTCTGGCAGGCCAGCGACACCCGGCTCGACCGGACCGTCGCGGTCAAGATCCTGAAGGCCGAGCTCTCCGGTGACGCCGAGTTCCTCCACCGCTTCCGCACCGAAGCGCGGATGACGGCGTCCCTGAACCACCCCGGCATCGCCGCGGTGCACGACTACGGCGAGACCATCTTCGACGGCGACCTGTCGATCGCGTACCTCGTCATGGAACTCGTCGACGGCGACCCGCTGGCCGGGTTGCTGGCCAAGCACGGGCGGCTGTCGGCGGAGTTCACGCTCGACATGCTCGAGCAGGCGGGCAACGCGTTGCAGGCCGCGCACGAGCAGGGTCTGGTCCACCGCGACGTCAAGCCGGGCAACATCCTGGTGACGCCCGCCGGCCAGGTGAAGATCACCGACTTCGGCGTGGCGAAGGCGGCCGACGCGGCGCCGGTCACCCGGTCCGGCATGGTCATGGGCACGGCGCACTACATCGCGCCGGAGCAGGCGCTCGGGCACCCGGCCGAGCCGGCGTCCGACGTCTACTCGCTGGCGGTGTGCGGCTACGAATGCCTCGCCGGGCACCGGCCGTTCCTGTCGGAAAACGCCGTGACGGTCGCGATGATGCACATCCGCGACATCGCGCCGCCGCTGCCGCCGGACGTCCCGCCCGCCGCGCGCGCGGTGATCGAGGCGACGCTGGTCAAGGACCCGAGGCAGCGCTACAACAACGGCGGCGAGTTCGCGGCCGCCGTCGCCGCGGTCCGCGCCGGGTTGCCGCTGCCGACGCCGTCCGGGCTGGTCAACGCGACCTACTCGACCGGGCAGCACCCGGCGTCGACGGGTCAGCACCCGGTCCAGACCGGCCAGCACCCGATCCAGCAGCAGCCGCCGGTCCCGCAGCAGATTCCTCCGCAGCAGCAGCACATGCCGGTCGGCCCGCCGTCGCCGGCGGTGAACCCGATGGTCGCCATCGGCCCGCCGTCCCGGCCCGTCATGCGTCCGGCCATGATGCCGGCGCCGCGGAAGAAGCCCCAGTGGGGCTGGTGGGCGCTCCTCGCGGCCATCCTGCTCGTTGTCCTGGTGGCGGGCATCGTCCTGGTGGCGAAGATGATCGGCAGCTCGGGCTCGCCACCGCACAACGGCCAGACGAGCCAGGTGGTCCCAGGCAGACAGCCGCCCGCGGAGGAGGCGCCCGCTTCGAGCGCCTACCCGGCGGACGCTCCCGCAACGACCGACGATGGCCGGCAAGGCATCATGACCGCACCCTGGACGGAATGGAACGGCACCCAGAGATGAGCACACCCAGACTGCTCTCCAACCGGTACGAGCTGGGCGAAACGCTCGGCTACGGAGGCATGTCCGAGGTCCATCACGGCCACGACGTGCGCCTGGGCCGGGAAGTCGCTATCAAGATCCTCCGTGCCGATCTCGCCAGGGACCCGCAGTTCCTGGAGCGCTTCCGCCGTGAAGCGCAGAACGCCGCCGCGCTGAACCACCCGGCGATCGTCGCGGTCTACGACACCGGCGAGGCGAACGCCGAGTTCGGCCCGCTGCCGTACATCGTCATGGAGTACGTCGAAGGCCGGACACTGCGGGACATCGTCAAGACCGAAGGCCCGATGTCGCAGAAGCGGGCCATGGAGGTCATGGCCGACGTCTGCGCGGCGCTGGACTTCTCCCACCGCCACGGCATCGTGCACCGCGACGTCAAGCCGGCCAACGTGATGATCACGAAGAACGGCGCGGTCAAGGTCATGGACTTCGGCATCGCGCGCGCGATGCACGACGGCCAGTCCGCGATGACCCAGACCGCCGCGGTGATCGGCACGGCGCAGTACCTGTCGCCGGAGCAGGCTCGCGGTGAGTCCGTCGACGCCCGTTCCGACGTCTACGCCGCCGGCTGCGTGCTGTACGAGCTGATCACCGGCGAGCCGCCGTTCACCGGGGACTCCCCGGTCGCGGTCGCCTACCAGCACGTCCGTGAAGACCCGAGCCCGCCGTCGTCGGTCAACCCGGCGGTGGCGCCCGAGCTGGACGCGGTCGTGCTGAAGGCGCTGGCCAAGGGCCCGGCGAACCGCTACCAGTCGGCGGCGGAGATGCGCTCGGACCTGGTGCGCACCCTCTCGGGCCAGCGCCCGGCGGCGCCGATGGTGATGTCCGAGGACGAGCGCACCCAGGTGATGAACTCCGACCGGCGCCAGCCGCAGCGCTACGAGGAGTACGACGCCCCCGACGATGACGACCCGAAGGCCAAGCGCCGTCGCCGCACGATCCTCGCCGCGCTGGCCGCGGTGTTCGTCCTGGGCGCGGTGCTGCTGATCATGTGGCTGGCGGGATCCTTCAAGGGCGGTGGCGACGAGCCGACCACGGTGGCGATCCCGGACGTCAAGGGACAGTCGGAGGTGGCGGCCAAGAACACCTTGCGTGAGAAGGGCCTGAACAACTTCGCGCCGAACAAGATGGTGCCGTGCGGGATTCCGGACGCGAACGGCAACGTGCCCTGCACCACCGACCAGATCAACCAGGTCATCGACATCGCGCCCGGCGTGGGCACGCCGGTCGCCACGGCGGCGCAGATCACGCTGACGATCGGCCAGAAGCCGGGCACGACGAAGGTGCCCGACCTCAAGGGACTTTCCCGTGACGCCGCCGAAGCGAAGCTCAAGGAAGTCGGCCTGACCCTGAACCCGTCGGTGCAGGAAGTCAACGTCGACGACCCGAACGACGTGGGGAAGGTCGTCAACCAGACCCCCCAGGCGGACAGCGATGCCCAGCAGGGCTCGAGCGTCTCCATCTCCATCGGCAAGGGCAAGCAGCAGAAGCAGGTCCCGAACTTCACCGGCAAGTCCTTCAGCGAGGCCAACTCGGCCCTCACCGGCATGGGCTTCACCGTGAAGCGGGTGGACCAGCAGTCCGACCAGCCGAAGGACCAGGTCATCCAGCAGACGCCGAACGGTGGCTCGGTGCCCGTCGGCACGCAGATCACGCTGACCGTTTCCACGGGTCAGCCGGACAACAAGATCGAGATGCCGAGCCTGATCGGCATGACGGTCGACGACGCTCAGCAGAAGCTGGAGAGCATGGGCTGGACCCAGCAGCTCCGGCAGCAGGCTGACCGGACCAGCAACAAGCCCGAGGGCACGATCACCAAGCAGAGCGTCTCGCCGGGTACGCAGATCGACAAGGACAAGGACGTGACGGTCGGGGTGTCGGAGTCGTTGTTCCCGACATCGACTCCCGGTCAGTAACGGACTCCACGAAGAAGGCCCGCACGGTTCGCCGTGCGGGCCTTCTTTTTCGTTCAGGCTTTGTCGAGAAATCCTTGGACGGCACCGAGAACCTGTTCGGCGTCACTCGACGGACCGCAGTCGAGCTCGAGTTCCTCGGCCGCGCCGGAGCGTTTGACCTTCAGCGAGACGCGGCCCTCGCGGTAGCGCCGCAGCCAGGCGAAAAGTGACCGGCAGAAGACGCCGGCGGAGTTGCTCGTCACGCCGACCACGACGGCGTCGAAGAGCTGGACGCGGCCACGGAGCTCGTCCTCGCCGCGCAACCAGGCGGCGAGGTCCCGGAGCTCGCCGTCGGAGTTCGGCCCGGTGATCGCGACGATCCCAGCCGTCACCCGTTCTCCCTTCGCCCAGAACCGGAGAGGACCCGAACCTTAGTCGGCCCCGAGCACCCGCCGGAACCCCGGCACGGAAATTGAATATTGCAAATTGCACTCAGGAACGGCGTTGCACGAGCCGCGCCACGACGACGAAGCTCGCGGCCAGCACCACCACCGAGGTCACCCCCGCCAGCACGAGCGGGCCGCCGATCGGTTCCTCGTCGGTCAGGGCGTGCAGCAGCGGGTGGACCAGCGGAATCTTCGCCAGCAGCACGACGATCAGCGTGATCACGGCGGCGAGCACGGTCCAGCCGACCCGCTGCACGAGCAGCCGCGAGCACGGCAGCGCGATCGCGATGCCCAGCAGCGCGCACGCGAGGTGCGCGAGCAGCCCGATACCCAGCGCCGCCGGCTGGACCTTGAACGACTTGAGCGCCGACCACGCTTCGGTGATCACGGTGAGGACCACCGAGCAGGCCAGCACGGTGAAGACCGCGCCGGTGATCATCCGCCGCCACTGCCGCGCGTGGCTCAAGGTGACCAGCCGCTGCACCGGGTCCTCGATGTCGAGCAGCGCGATCGTCAGCCAGCACGAGACGACGAGCAGCCCGCCGGCGCTCACACCGAACAGCGGCAACGGCGGCGAGTGCGGGTCGGCGTAAAGGATCACGCACAGCGCGAGGTAGGCCAGCAGCGCCGGCAGGTACCGCTGCGAATGGGCGAGCAGGGCCAGGTAGTAGCGGGTCATGGCGAGCACGGCGCCACCTCCCGCACCGACCAGCCGTCCTTCAACGCCCGCAGCAACACGGCGTCCACCGACGCGACCTCGACCGTGAGCACGATCTGAGCGCCCTCGACGACCGCGTGGTGCACGCCGGGTTCGCCGGCCCACTCGGTCCCGTTGCCGCACAACACGATCCGCGTCGTCGGCTCGGCGCTTTCCGCCGTGAGACTGCCTTCGTTCATGAGGTGGACGACGTCGGCGTGGTCGTGCACCACCTGCGGCCGGTGGTCGGTGAACACGACGCTCGCGCCGCGCGCCCGCGTCTCGGCGACGACCTCGCCGAGGATGGCGTGCGTCCCGACGTCGAGCCCGGACCACGGCTCGTCGAGGATCAGCAGGTCCGGCCGGACCATCACCGCCTGCGCGAGCCCGACCTTCTGCGCGTTGCCTTTCGACAGCGTGCGCAGCGGCGCCGTCGGGCCGCCGACCAGCGCGAGCCGCTCGAGCAGCGGGTCGATCACCGAGAGGTCGGCGAGCCCGTGGATGCGCGCCATGTGCCGCAGGTACGCCCGCGCGCCCATGCGCTGGCCGGCCGGGAAGCGGTCCGGCAGGTAGCCGATCCGCGGGCTCCCCGACACCACGCCGGTGGTCGGGTGCGAGACGCCGGCCATGATCCGCAGCAGCGTCGACTTGCCGGAGCCGTTGCTGCCGAGGACGCCGACGACGTGCCCGGGCTCGACGCTCAGGTCGACGTCGTGGAGGACGAAGTCACCGCGCCCGTACCGCTTGCCGACCCCCTCGAGCCGGATCACGCAACAGCGGCCTTCTGGAGCGCCTTGGTCGCCCGCTCGAGCTCGTTCACGCGGGCCGGGTCGACGGGGTGACCGGCCGCGGCCATCCAGGTGGCCAGCATCCGGTGGCCGCCTTCGGTCAGCACCGACTCGGGGTGGAACTGGACGCCTTCCAGCGGCAGCTCGCGGTGGCGCATGCCCATCACGATGCCGGACTCAGTGCGGCCGGTGATCTCGAAGACGTCGGCCGGGATGGTGTCGGGCACCACGGTCAAGGAGTGGTACCGGGTCGCCGTGAACTCGTCCGGCAGGCCCGCGAGGACGCCGGTGCCGGTGTGGCGGACCTGGCTCGTCTTGCCGTGGAGCAGCTCGGGCGCGCGGTCGACGGTCGCGCCGTAGACGACACCGAGCGCCTGGTGGCCGAGGCAGACGCCGAGCATCGGCGTGCGCGTCTCGGCGCACTTGCGGACGACGTCCATGCTCTGACCAGCACGTTCGGGCGTTCCCGGGCCGGGCGAGACGAGCACGGCGTCGAACTCGGGGACGCGGTCGAGGTCCACGACGTCGTTGCGCCAGACCGTGCAGTCGGCGCCGAGCTGGGCCAGGTACTGGACCAGGTTGTAGACGAAGCTGTCGTAGTTGTCGACGACGAGAACGCGCATGCCGGCGAGCTTACCGGCTCCCAACCAGTGGACCGTACGGTAAATCACATTTCTAGTTAGGTGACCCTAACCTACCGTGGAGAGCGTGAGCCGATCTCTTCGCGTAGCCATCGTGGGCGCTGGACCCGCGGGCATTTACGCCGCCGACATCCTGGACAAGTCCGACGCCGACGTGACGATCGACCTCTTCGAGCGCATGCCGGCGCCCTTCGGGTTGATCCGCTACGGCGTGGCACCCGACCACCCGCGCATCAAGGGCATCGTCACGGCGCTGCACAAGGTGCTCGACAAGCCGAACATCCGCCTGCTGGGCAACATCGACTACGGCACCGACATCAAGCTCGACGAGCTGCGCGAGTTCTACGACGCGGTGGTCTTCTCGACCGGCGCGTCCGCCGACCGCGAGCTCGACATCCCGGGCATCGACCTGGACGGCAGCCACGGCGCCGCGGACTTCGTCTCCTGGTACGACGGCCACCCGGACGTGCCGCGCACCTGGCCGCTGACCGCGTCTTCGGTCGCGGTCCTCGGGGTCGGCAACGTGGCGTTGGACGTCGCGCGGATCCTGGCCAAGACGGCCGACGAGCTGCTGACCACGGACATCCCGGAGAACGTCCACCAGGGCCTCAAGAGCAGCCCGATCACCGACGTGCACGTGTTCGGCCGCCGCGGCCCGGCCCAGGCGAAGTTCACGCCGCTGGAGCTGCGCGAGCTGGACCACTCGCCGAACGTCGAGGTCATCGTGGCCCCGGAGGACATCGAGTTCGACGACGGCAGCATCGCGGCGCTGCGCGCGTCGAAGCAGATCGACATGGTCGTGAAGACGCTGCAGGAGTGGGCGATCCGCGAGCCGGGCACCCGGCAGCGACGGCTGCACCTGCACTTCTTCCACTCCCCCTCGGAAGTTCTCGGCGAAGACGGCCGGGTCGTCGGCCTGCGGACCGAGCGCACCGAGCTGACCGGCGACGGGAACGTGCGCGGCACGGGCGAGTTCCACGAGTGGGACGTCCAGGCGGTGTACCGCGCGGTCGGGTACCTGTCGTCACACCTGCCGGAGCTCCCGTTCGACCACGTCGCCGGCGTGGTGCCGAACCAGGCCGGCCGCGTGCTGGACCTGGACGAGAACCAGCTCCCCGGCGTGTACGTGACCGGCTGGATCAAGCGCGGCCCGGTGGGCCTCATCGGCCACACGAAGGGCGACGCGGCGGAGACGATCGCGAGCCTGCTGTCGGACGCGGACACCCTCTCCGCCCCGAAGTTCGCGTCCCCGGACGCGATCCTCGACTTCCTGGCGGCGCGCGGAATCCCGTTCACGACCTGGGAAGGCTGGGGCAAGCTCGACGCGCACGAGAAGTCGCTGGGCCTGGCCGCGGGCCGCGAGCGCATCAAGGTCGTGGAGCGCGAAGAGATGACGCGGGTTTCGCGCGGCTAACCGGCACCGAGGTACGCCAGAACGGCGAGCACACGGCGGTTGCTGTCATCCGAAGCCGAGATGCCGAGCTTCTGGAAGATGTTCGCCGTGTGCTTGCCGACCGCGCCTTCGCTGAAGTGCAGCCGGGCGGCGATCGCCGCGTTCGAGCAGCCCTCCGCCATCAGGCCGAGTACCTCACGCTCGCGGGGCGTCAACGCCGCCAGCGGGTCGGATGCGTTGCCCGCCACCAGTTTCGCGATCACCTCGGGGTCCATCACCGTGCCGCCGGCCGCGACCCGGCGGACCGCGTCGATGAACTGGTCGGCGTTGAACACCCGGTCCTTCAGCAGGTAGCCGATCGCGCCCGTGCCGTCGGCCAGCAGCTCGCGCGCGTACAGCTGCTCGACGTGCTGGGACAGCACCAAGATCGGCAGCCCGGGGATCTCCCGGCGGGCGGCCAGCGATACCTGCAGGCCCTCGTCCGTGTTCGTCGGCGGCATCCGGACGTCCACAATGGACACTTCGGGGCGGTGCTCGCGCAAGGCCGCCGCCAGTTCCGGGCCGCTGCCGACCGCCGCGACGACGTCGAAGCCGTGTGCCGCAAGCAGATGCGTCAGGCCGTCTCGGAGGAGGTACTGGTCTTCGGCGACGACGGTTCTGGGTCGATCTGGCACGGGATCTCCACGGTCGCCCTCGTCGGCCCGCCGATCGGGCTGGTCAGGGTCAACCTACCGTCGAAGCCGCCCAGCCTGCGCTCGATCCCGCGCAGTCCCGAACCGAGCGCCGGGTTCGCTCCCCCCTTGCCGTCGTCGGTGACCACGATCGTCAGCTGGTCGTCGGCGAACCCGACGTCGATCGTCACCCGTCCCGCGCCGTGCTTCGCCGCGTTGCCCAGCAGCTCCGACACCGCGAAGTACGTGCACGCCTCCACCGGCTCCTCGATGCGCCCCGGCAGCGAGCCCGTGACCTGCGCCTTCAGCGGGCTGTCCAAAGCCAGCGCGCGGACGGCGTCCAGCAGCCCGCGCTCGGACAGCACCGGCGGGTGGATGCCGCGGATCAGCACCCGCAGCTCGGTGAGCGCCTCCGACGACGCCGCGCGCAGCTCGGCGGCGAGCCGCTTCGCCGCCGCCGGGTCGGTGTCCACCAGCGCCTCGACCGCGCCAAGCTTCATCCCCATGGCGACCAGCCGCGACTGGATGCCGTCGTGCAGGTCGCGTTCGATCCGCCGCAGCTCCGCCGCCTGCGTGACCGTGACGTCCGTGCGCGTCTGCTTCAGCCGTTCCACGCGCTGGGCGAGCCGCGTCGCGTCCGTCGGCCCCAGCCAGATCCGCGCGAAGCGGGCCTGCTGCCGGGCCAGCCAGGTCGTCGGCATCAGGCCGACGACGACCATCGCCAGCATGGCCGGGGTCTCCGCGAGTGCGCCCAGGTGCGTCGACACTTCGGGCAGCGGGAACCACTCGACCGGCGACGAGACGAACGGCCGCCACACCCAGAGTGCGGCGAGGCCGACGACCCCCCGGCTGACCAGCGTGACCGTCGGCAGGATGAGGACCAGCGAAACCAGCGGGAAGAGCAGGCTGCCGGCGAGGTCTCGCCATGTGGCACGGTCCCGGTAGACCCATCGTGTGCGGGCGTGCTGGAGCGGCCAGAACGGCTCCTCGTACAGCTGGTTGCCGGCCTGGTAAAGCCCGTCGGGGCGGGGTACTGGCAACCCCGGCGGCGGCAGGTACGGGCGCGCGATCGACACGCCCGTCCATTTGCCGGCCTCCCTGCGCAGCGTGTCCGTGATCGTCCGGTTCGCCAGCACGACCGGCGTGGCCACCGGCATGAGGAAGACCATGACGAACAGCTGGACGATCGCGAAGACCAGCTGCACCAGCGAAACCGCAAACAACCCGACCTGGAGACCGAGCGATTCGACGTGCCGGTGCAGCCAACTCTTGCGCGGCTCGACGGGCGGCCGGGGGCCGAGCCACCAGCGGGTCCATCGGCCGTAGCCGCGCAGCACCACCGGGCCGCCGAGCAGGACGGCCACCGGCAGCAGCAGCGTGACCAGCGGGTTCACCAGCTGCCAGGTGAACTCGCGCCCCGCCGCCGGGTCCTCCAGTGCCCACGTCAGCCGGTGCTGCCAGCGGACCCAGAACGCGCGCTTGTAGAGCTGGTTGCCGTCGCGGTACCAGCCGTCGCGTTCGCGGACCGGTTCCGGCGGCTCGGGCTGGTACGGCGCCGCGATCGCGATGCCGCACCAGCGCTCGGCCAGGGTCCGCGCCACCCTCGATCGGCCACGCGTCCATTCGACCGCGGGACCGAGGAAGAAGACCAGCCCGACGCACAGCAACGCGAAGGCGATCGCTTCGACCAGCACGTCGAACCAGCTGACCAGCGCCAGCCCGGCCAGCGCGCAGGCCCGCCCGAGGGCACGCAGGTACGTCATCCGGCACCTCCTTCCCCCGGGATCTTCGCCGGACGACCCGTGCGCGCGCACTGCCCGAAGCCCCACGACCAGGGTGGGCCCAGCCCCACCCCCGCTTCAGCAAAACCCTACTTGAGCTGGGGATTCAGCGTCATTCTGCGCGGCGCCGAACCTTCGTAACTTGGTCCCCATGCCACTCATCGAAGTCACCGACCTCCGCAAGAGCTACGGCTCCCGGGTCGCGGTCGACGGCGTTTCCTTCACCGTCGAGCGCGGCGAAATCTTCGGCATCCTCGGCACGAACGGCGCCGGGAAGACCACCACGGTCGAATGCCTGCAGGGTCTCCGCCAGGCCGACGGCGGCCGGATCTCCGTCCTCGGCCTCGACCCGGCGACCGACCGCGCCGCGCTGACCCGCCGCGTCGGCGTCCAGCTGCAGGAGAGCCGGCTGCCGGCGAAGCTGCGGGTGCGGGAGGCGCTGGAGCTGTTCGCGTCCTTCTACCCGGACCCGGCCGACGTCGACGTCCTGCTCGACCGGCTCGACCTGCGCGACCACTCGCGCAGCTACTTCGGGAAGCTGTCCGGCGGCCAGAAGCAACGCGTGTCGATCGCCTTGGCACTGGTGGGCAACCCCGAACTGGCCATCCTCGACGAGCTGACCACCGGGCTCGACCCGCACGCCCGCCGCGAGACGTGGCGGCTGGTCGAAGGCGTGCGTGCCACCGGCGTCACCGTCCTGCTGGTCACCCACTTCATGGACGAGGCCGAGCGGCTCTGCGACCGCGTCGCGATCTTCGACGCCGGACGCGTGGTCGCCACTGGCACCCCGACCGAGCTCCGCGCCGCGGCCGGAGCCTCCACTTTGGACGACGCGTTCGTCTCGCTCACGAGGAGCACCCTGTGAACACCTTCGCCAAGATCACCGCCACCGAGGCGAAACTCTTCCTCCGCACGCCGTTCATGGCCATCGCGGGCATCCTGCTGCCGGCCGCGGTACTGCTCGCGGTCGGCGCCATCCCGGGCATGACGGAACCCAGCCCGGCCGCCGGCGGCGCCCGGTTCATCGACGCCTGGGTGCCGTCGGTGATCGTCATCAGCCTCGCGATGCTGGCGCTGCAGTCGATCCCGGGCGCCGTCGCGACCTACCGCGAGCAAGGCGTGCTGCGGCGGCTGTCCACGACGCCGGTGCACCCGGCGAACCTGCTGGGCGCGCAGCTGCTGATCCACGTCGTGGTCGCGCTGGCGGGCATCGGCCTGACGCTGGGCGTGGCCAACGCGGCCTACGACGTCCCGATGCCGAAGCACCCGCTGCTGTTCCTGCTGACGCTGTTGCTCGGCACGGTCTCGATGTTCTCGTTCGGCCTGCTGGCGGCGGCGGTCGCCCGGACGGCCAAGTCCGCCGGCGCGTTCGCGATGGTCGCGTTCCTGCCGACGATGTTCTTCGGTGGCGTGTACCTGCCGCGGCCGCTGCTGCCGGCGGTCCTGCGACGGATCGGCGACTACGTCCCGCCGGGGACGCAGCCGCTGCAGGACACCTGGGTCGGCACCGGCGTGCAGCCGCTGCAGCTGGTCGTGCTGGGTGCTTTCGCGGTGGTCGGCACGGCGCTGGCCGCTCGCCTGTTCCGCTGGGAGTGACCGGCCCTTCCGCCATAATGGTGATGATCATCGTTTTCTCTTGTGGCGGAGCGACGCGGCCGGTAGCCAGGAGAGTGGCCCTGCTCAAACTGGAGGTTCGATGTCCCTGGACGTGTCACCCGCGCTACTGGAGAAGGCCGAGCGCGGGGAGGTCACCGACGCCGAGTTCGTCACCTGCGTCAAGGAATCCCTGCCCTACGCCTGGGAGGTCATCACGGGCGTCATCGCCGACGCCGACGGCGCGGCCGACGGTTTCGCCGACAACGAGACGCCGCCACCGAGCGAAGCCGCCCGCGGCCAGCTGCTGCGGGCACTGGCCTCGGACGCGATCCGCGGCGGCCTCGAGCGCCACTTCGGCGTCAAGCTGGCCTTCCAGAACTGCCACCGGGTCGCCGTGTTCAAGAACTCCGAGCTCGACGGCGACCGGTACCGCGCGTTCGTCTCGCCGCGCGGCCAGCTGCTCAACCAGAGCCCGGAGCTGCGGGACTGCTAGCCGGCCCTCCGGCGCACCCCCGGTGCGCCGGAGGCCCTCAGTACCCGAGCCCGACCAGCAGGCGCGCGGTCGGCAGCCCGCTCTCGAGGTACTGCACGAACAGCTCGTTGTGGAGCGCCCACGGCGACCGCCGCCGCCGGATCAGCGCGATCGCCTCCGGCAGGCCGAGCCCCAGCCCGACGAGCGCCTGCGCGACGACCAGGCCCGACCGGTTGAGCCCCGCGTGGCAGCGCACGAGCGTCGACCGCCCCGCGCGGACCGCTTCGGTGGCGAGCACCGCGAACCGCTCGACATCGGCGATCTGCGCCTCGCTCAACGGCCCGTCCGGCATCTCGGCGAAGTGGTGCTCGACGCCGGGCGGCGGGCCGTGCCCGTCACGCTGGTAGAGGCTGAGCACGAGGTCGAATTCGCGCCCGACGACGACCGGCTCCTCGCCCGCCCGGACGTGCCCGCCCATCCACAGGTGCGGCCGGATCTCGTTCCACGAGTCTTCCGGCGGCGAGTTGTCGCGGTCCTTCTGACGTGTCTTCACGGCGGCCCCTCTCCCGAGAGGGGAAACGGACCGCGCGCCCGGCGGGTTCCGGCTCAGTTGACCGCGACCTCGTTGAACCACAGGCGCGGCTCCAGCCACGGGAACACCACGAACATCAGCAGCGCCACGACGCCGAGGGCCAGGACCACCGCGATCGTCAGCTTGACCGCGAACGGGCCAGGGAACTTCCGCCAGAGCCACCCGTACATCAGGCCTCCCCGATCTTCGAGAGCAGGTCGCCGTAGTCCTTGACCTGGTTCTTCGGCACCTGCTGGGTCAGCACCGACGTGATGATGAGCCGCTGCTGGGCGGAGAACTGCGGGTGGCACGTGGTGAGCGTGAGCAGCGCGGCCTGCTGGGCCTTCGGCAGCGTGTCGGCGCCCTTGTACGGGACCGGGTTCACCGCGGTGCCTTGGCTGGGCAGCACGACCTTGCGGCCGAACGTCTCGTCGTAGGCACCGCCGTCTTCGGCGTTCGGGTCGCGGAGGGTCGAGACGCCCTTGCACTTCGGGTCGGCTCCCTTGCCGCCGGCCCAGTTCTCGATCTCGTCGTCGTAGGGCAGGACCTTGTAGATGTAGAAGTCGGTCGAAGTCTCGATCACGATCTGGTCACAAGAGGAGAGGTTGTCCAGGTCGTTGAACGGGGCGCCCTTGCCGACGCGGTGGCCGGCGACGGCGAAGTTGCCGGGCTCGCCGGGCAGCGACGTGCCCTTGTAGTGGCCGGGCCCGACCTCCAGGGAGGCGTCGTCGGTGCCCTCCTGGATCGTGAAGTTGTAGTCGACGCCGAACTCCGGGATGTGGATCCGGGCGAACGCCTTGCCGTCGATCAGCTCGGGGTGCAGCGTGCGGTCGTGCGCCCAGTCGCCGTCGAGCTGGTCGCTCGCCTCGGACTGCTTGCCCGCCGAGAACAGGTCGGTCACGTACAGCTCGTAGACCATGAACAACAGCACGACCAGGCCCAGCGTGATGAGGATTTCGCCGGCCGTCCGGATGGCGACGCCACCCTTGCCCAGCGGCGCGGGCGGCGGCTTTTCCGCGGTCGCGGTGCCCCCCTTGCCGACCGGCGCGAACACGACCGTCTCCTCGGCCGAACCCGGCGGCGGAGTGGGGCTGGTGTAGCGGCGGCGGGCCGGCGGCGGTCCCTGCTGAGGGCGCCGGGGCGGCTGTCCCTGGGGCTGGCGGGGCGGCACCTGGCCGCGCGGGGGCGTGGCGGGACGGCGCTGGGGTACCGGACGTTGCCCGGGGTGTCTGCGCCGGTCGTCATCCGGTTCTTCGCGCGTAGTCACGCAAGCTCCTCTCAAGCCGCGTCCGACACTTGGTGACCCCGACGTCACGGTACGGGAAATCCGACCACTCCCGGCCGCTGCTTTCCTGCGGTCGTTTACGTTAACGTGTGCACGTGGCGCTGGTTGCGCACCCCGAGCGGGTCATCGCCACCGACCAGCCCGAACAGCACCGCGAGGAACAGATGCCCAAGTCCAAGGTCCGCAAGAAGACGGCTTACACCCCGCCTGCCGACCGGCGCACGCCGGTGAAGGTGCGGGCAGCCGGTCCCACCGGTCTCGCCTGGAAGATCCCGATGTTCGGGCTGATGCTCGTGGGCCTGATCTGGCTGCTGGTGAACTACATCGCCGGGGACAAGATCTCCTGGATGGCCGACCTGGGCAACTGGAACTTCGCCGGCGGGTTCGCGCTGATGATCGCGGGTCTCCTCATGACTATGCGCTGGCGCTGATTATTACTCCGAATGGCGGCTTGACGCCGAATTACACCGGTGTGACTCATCCCCAGTGTGGATAACCCCTGTGGATAACTACCCCACCTCGTGGGCGCCGCGGCAGGCCCTTGTGGTATCGGCATGGGCGGTCACCGCGCTGCTGCTCGTCGGCGTGGTGGCCGACGCGCTGACCGGCGACCGCGGCGGCCTGGTGCTGTTCGCCGTCGCCACGGTGGCCGCCGGCGCGTTCGCCGCCCATTCGACGCTCGTCCGGCCCCGGCTGGCCGCCGACACCGAGGGACTGGTCGCCCGGACCCTCGGCGGCACGCACCGGCTGCCGTGGGCCCAGACCCGCACGCGGCTGCGCACCACCCGCCGGCTGGGCCGCGACGGCGTCACGCTCGAGATCGAGCACGACGACCAGCTCTACGTCTTCGGGTGGCTCGACCTCGGCGAAGACCCTCGCGACGTCATGGACGTGCTCAGCACGCTCCGGGCGCGGAGCTAGCCGCCGCAGGTGTAGTACAGGCCCTGGCGGTACTGGACGAACTGGCAGGTCTCCGGCGGGAACTGCGAGCCCTTGTAGATCATCAGGCCGATGAGCGCGACGGCGATGATCCCGATGCCGATCGCCTGGTAGCGCGCCTGGTTGACCTGCGGCGCGTAGAGCAGCGCGACGGTGAGCAGGGCCCCGGTCACCAGCCCGCCGATGTGCCCGTAGATCGAGATGCCCGGGATGCCGAACGTGATGAACGCGTTCAGCGCGAGCGTGATGATCAGGCCGGTGGGGTTCAGGCGCAGCTTCAGCACGGTGACCGCGTAGGCGCCCATCAGGCCGAACAGCGCCCCGGATGCGCCGGCCGTGCCGGGGAACTCGCCGGGGTTGCCGAACAGCAGCACGGCCGCCGAGGCGCCGAGCATCGAGACGAAGTAGAGCGCCAGGTAGCGGCTGCGGCCGCAGACCTGCTCCAGTGACCGGCCCATCATCCACAGCGAGAACATGTTGACCGCGATGTGGATGGGTCCGTAGTGCAGGAACCCGTTGGTCAGGACGCGCCACCACTCGCTGTGGCCGAGGGTCGCGTCGCCGTAGAGGCTGGCGTGCTGGAAGACCGATGCCAGTTCGTTGTCGTTCAGGCTGCCGGACTGGACGACCGTGATCAGGAAGACCAGGACGTTCACCGCGAGGATGGCCTGGGTGACGAGCACCGACTGGGACAGCCGCGCACCGAAGACGGTGCGCTGGCCGAACCCGGCTTCCTGGTAGCCGCGGTGCTGACGGCGTTGCTGCTGGCTGCCGCTGTGCACGCAGTCGGTGCACTGGAAGCCGACGGGGGCTTCGCGCAGGCAATCCGGGCAGGCCGGACGCCCGCACCGGGAGCAGCTCAGCCCGGTCGGGCGGTTCGGGTGCCACCAGCACCCGGGGAGGGCGGCTTGTGGTTCGGCGGCGGGGTTCGGCGGTTGGCTCACGATGAGAACCAACCTACCGAAACCTGACCGGCTCAGCCCTCGTGGTCGATCGTGACCTTCTCGATGACGACGTCGGACAGCGGACGGTCCGCCGGCCCGGTCGAGGTGCGGCCGATCGCGTCGACGACGTTGCGCGACTCCTGGTCGGCCACCTCACCGAAGATCGTGTGCCGGAAGTTCAGGTGGGTGGTCGGCGCGACGGTGATGAAGAACTGCGAGCCGTTCGTGCCGGGCCCGGCGTTCGCCATGGCCAGCAGGTACGGCTTGCTGAACTGCAGCTCCGGGTGGAACTCGTCGCCGAACTTGTAGCCGGGGCCGCCGCGGCCGGTGCCGGTCGGGTCGCCGCCCTGCAGCATGAAGCCGTCGATGACCCGGTGGAAGATCGAACCGTCGTAGAAGGGGCCGGAGTTCGTGCCCGCCGCGTTCGGCTGGGTGTACTCCTTGGTGCCTTCCGCCAGCCCGACGAAGTTCGCGACCGTCTTCGGCGCGTGGTCGGGGAGCAGGTTCAGGTTGATGTCACCCTGGTTGGTGTGCAGCGTAGCTTTCACGAGTCTCATCGTGCCATCAGCAGCGGGCGGCGGCGAAAAGGGGCACGATAGGTTACGGGTAACAGAGCAGTGTCAAAACGAATGATGAGGTGAAGTCCATGTCCCGGGCGACAGCCCAGGCCGCCGAGACCGCCGACAAACTCGTCTCCGAGGGCGTCAAGCACGGCCGGCGCGCGCAGAAGCAGCTCGCGAAGAAGACCGAGCTCACCCGCAAGGAGCTCAAGAAGAGCTCGAAGGCCGCTCGCCAGGAGGCCCTCGCCCGGCTTTCCGAGCTGCGCAAGCCGGGTCGCAAGGCGAAGAAGGCCGCCATCAAGGCCGCGAAGGCGGCCGGTGAGTCGAAGCGCCGCGGCAAGAAGGACTTCAAGTCCGCGAAGAAGGACTTCGCCGCTGCCTTGGTCGAGGCGAAGGCCGCAGCCAAGGGGACGCGCAGCCGTCGCCGCTGGCCGTGGCTGCTCGGCCTGGTCGTGGTCGGTGCCGGTGCCGCCTACGTCCTCCGCTCGAAGCAGGAGCCCCCGGTCGCGCCCGCGCCGCCGAAGGCCACCCCGCCCGCGCCGAAGCCCGCCGAAGCGGCGAAGCCGAGCCCGCAGGCGAACGGCAAGGCGCCGTCCCCGGCGCCCGCCGAGAAGAAGAACTGAGCGCGACGCGAAGAGGCCCCCGGCGTGCACCGGGGGCCTCTTCAGTCGTGCCTTGAGCCGGATCAGGCGTTGGCGGCGTGCTTGTCGACCAGCGCGCCGAGGCGGGGCAGCGCCTCTTCGACGTTCTTCTTGCCGTTCGGGCGCAGCTTGCCGTAGACCTTCTTGATGCTGTCACGGCTGCTGCGCTCCGCGCGCGAGTCGGTGACGCTCAGCAGCGCGTCGGAAGCCTCGTCCGAGCGGCTGGTCAGGTAGGCACCGAAGTCGTTGCCGCCCTGGGCCCGGTAGTCGCCGTAGAACGGCTCGAGCGCGCCCACGAAGTCCGGCAGCAGCGTGTCGACGGCCGAGGGGATGATGCCCGGCTTGATCTTCTTGACCGCGGCGAAGCCGGTCTTGACGACGGCACCCGAGACGCCGCCCTTGTCGGAGACCTCGGCGTCGACGAGGGTCTCGAAGTCGGTCACGACGGCCGGGCGACGGCCGGAGTCGAGCAGGATTTCCTTGAGGGTGTCAGCCACGATCTAGTCCTTTGTCGTTGCAGATTTTGTGCCCGTCCCCCGGGGGTGGGGATCCCCCGATGGCTGCGGTGCGCGAGTCCACGAAGCCTGCGCGTGACGCACAGGGTAATACAAGATCAACATCACTCACCCGTGTGGAGCCCGCTACCTAGAGCTTCAGGGCAGCGATAGCCTTCTTGACCACTGTGCGTGCTTTAACGCTCTGCTTTTGGTTAGTGGTCGCGATGACCGCCGCGGACCCCTTCGCGACCGCGTAAACGGCCCCGTCGTCGGTCGACTCGTACCCGCCCTTCCAGCCGGTCGGGTCGCTCGCCGGGTTGGACGAATCGACCGGCGCCACCTTGTTGACCAGCGCCGTCGCCGTCTTCGCGTCCCCGACGTACACCCGGACGGTGAGCTGGATCTTCCCGTCCGGGCGGTAGAAGAAGCACGCCGGGTGCGGCTTGTCCGCCGACACCCGCACCTTCGAGACGTGCTGCCCGTTCGAGTCGGCCACGAACTCACTGGCGAGGTACGGGCAGTCCTCGGTCGCGGCCGGCTGGGGATCCGGCGGCAGCTCCGAACCCGCGGCCGCGCCGGTGGACACCGACGGCGGGCTGGGGGTCGCGGTACCGGACACGAGGGAGGGGCCGCAGCCGGCCAGCAGCACCACGGCGGGCGCGAGAAGTACGAGTCGTCGCATAGCGCGCACAGTCAACCATGAAGCGTGTGTGAAAACCGCTGGCTGAACTCGACGTGACCGCCGGTCGTGCGACGATGGCGTTCTCAGTGAGGGAGGTCCCGGCTTGCTTACCCCCGAGCAGTACCTCGGCGTGGTGGCCGAGCGCATCCAGCGCTCCGGCGGCAACCTCGGCTCCGTGCCGATCGGCCCGGCGACGGCGGTGGCCGGCCTGTTCGCCGAGTCGGTGATGCTCTCGATGATGAACTACTGCGTCATCGCCGCGCCCGTGCCCGAGGTCAGCGCGGCCGCGCTGTACGACTTCACCGGCCGCGCCACGCAGTACGCGCGCGCGAACCTGGTCGGCACCATGGGCTGGACCGCGGCGTCGGTCGTCATCGCCGGGCTCGTCGGCCGGCAGGTGTACCCGGACGCCGCGCAGGCCGCGTCGGCGAAGACGAGCAACCAGTTCGGCGGCGAGACGCGGATGGTCGCCGTGGACCTCACGGCCGGGCAGACGTACGCGTTCACCGGCGGGAAGATGTGGGGTGCCGCGATGCACGGCGCGATCCGGGCCAAGCTGACGTTCTGCTTCCCGCCGCCCGCCGAGGCTTACCAGCAGGTGCAGTGGCAGCAGGCACAGCAACAGCCGCCGCAGCCGCAGGTTCCGCCGCCGCCCGGCTGGCAGCAGCAGCCGCCCATGGCCGCGCCGCCGGTGCCGCCCCCGCCGTACGCCGGGCAGGCCGGCCCGCAGCCGCCCGTCTACCCGCCGCCGGGACAGCCGCCGTACGGTTACTGACATGGTGCGGTTGCGCGGCTGGCCCTCGTTCCCCGAAGAACTTCCCGTGTTCACGCCGGAAACAGCGGCTGCCGACCCGCAGACGCTCTTCGTCGAGTGGCTGACCGAAGCCGGTGAGCACGTGCTGGCACCGCACGCCGTCACACTGTCCACAGTGGATTCCGACGGCGCGCCGGACGCGCGGGTGGTGATCCTCAAGGACGTCGGCCCGGCCGGCTGGGCGGTCGCCACCAGCTCGGAAAGCCCGAAGGGGCTGCAGCTGCGAAAGGATCCCCGTGCGGCGCTGACGTTTTTCTGGCCCGGGCGAGGCCGTCAGGTCCGGCTGCGCGGCCCGGTGTCCCCCGCGGCGCCCGAGGTGTCCGCGGCGGACTTCCTGGCCCGGCCGCCCGCCTCGCGCGTCGAGGCGTTCATCGGGCACCAGTCCCAGGTGCTGCACGACCCGGCAGACCTCGACGCGGCGGCCGCGGAAGCGGAGCGCTGGGTCTCGGAAAACCCGGACACGGCCCCGGAAACGTGGACGCGGTACCTCGTCGACCCGGACGAGGTCGAGTTCTGGCAGGCGAGCCACGACCGCAGGCACGTGCGGCTGCGGTACCGGAAGTCCGACGGCGGCTGGGTCCGCGAGCGCCTCTGGCCTTGACGGACCCGGCGCGGCGCAGTAGGCAGGAATCCGACAAAACGGAGGCCCGCATGCGCCGAACCGTCGTCCTCGCCGTCACCGCCGTGCTGTCCGCGGGGTTGTTGGCCGGCGCTTCGGCCGGTGAAACCTCGCCGTCGCGGCACCCCGCTGTCTTCGAGACGGTGTTCGCGTCCCCACTAGGGATCGAAGGTCTGACCACCGACGGCCGCGGCAACCTCTACGCGCCGGCCCGCGGCGCCGACCCGTGCCCGGTTTACCGCGTCGCGGCCACCGGGGGCCCGGCCGCGGTCGTCGGCACGATCCCGGCGCCGTGCAACCCCGCCGGGCTCACGTTCGACCGCCGCGGCCGGCTGTACGTCGCGAACGGCGAGACCGTGGTGTCGTTCGTGCCGGACGCGGCGAACCCACCGGCGGCGACGGTGTTCACGAGCGGCGTCCCGGGCGCGAACGGCCTCGCGTTCGACCGGTCGGGCGCGCTCTGGATCTCCGACGGCGGGACCGGCCAGGGCCGGGTCTGGCGAGCGGGCACGGACGGCGTCGCGCTCGAACAGTTCCGCGTGCAGCCGCTGGTCAGCGACGTCATCGCCGGCGGGATCGGCCGGGACGTGCGCGGCCTGCCGCCCGGCACGGTCACCATCACGCCGAACGGCCGGACCGCGGCGGATACCGCGGGCTCGCAGCACATCGTCGCCAACGGCCTGGCGTTCACCGCGGACGGCACACTGCTGGTGGCGGACACGGCACGCGGCGCGCTCTGGCGCGTGCCGATGGACCGCACCGGCCGCCCGCGCGCGTCGACCGGCTGCGACGTCGCGTTCCCGGCGAACACGCTCTGCCTGGACGACCTCGAGGTGCAGCACCCGTACCTCGAAGGTGCCGACGGGATCGTCCTCGACCGCGCGGGCAACGTCTGGACGGCGGCGAACGAGCGCAACGCGATCGTGCTGGCCCGCCGCGACGGCCGCGTCGTCGAGTACTTCCGCAACCCGGCCGACGCGACGTCGAAGCTGCGCAACGCCGGGCCGCTGGAGTTCCCGACCAGCCCGGTGCTGCTCCCGGACGGCCGCCTGTGCGTCACGAACTCCGACGGCAACCGCCGTGACAACGCGCCGAACACGGCAGGCGAAGCGAACCCCACGGGTCCGGTGCGGGGGAAGATCTCCTGCGTCAAGCCCTGAGCGCGGCCAGGCGCGGCGCCCGGGACTTCGGCGAGTCGAGGCTGAAGCTGCGGGCGTCGCCGAGGTCGTCGCGGACGAACTCCTCGGTCGCGGCGACCGCGTCGCGCAGTGCGTCGTCCTCTTCGCCGAAGAAGCGGTAGACGATCTTCCCGGCGTCGACGTCGAACTCCCACAGCCCGGCGATCCGGCCGCGGTCGACGATCAGGTGGCACGGCGGATCCGCTTCGGCGCCGAGCGTGGCTTTCCCGCCGGGTGCGGGCCGTCGCGCGTCGGCCGGATCGAGCAGGCGCGGCAGGTCGCGGCGCAGCAGGTGGATGCCGTCGATCCCGGCGACGAGCGCGTAAGACGGTTGGCCGTCGCCACCACGGTCCGTCCGGAAAACCAGCGGAAGTGCTTGAGCGACGCCGGCGCGGCCCAGGCGAAGTACCGCCGGGCCAGCTCGGCGTCCACATCGGACGGTGCGGGGCGGGGCTCCCACCGGACGTAGCCGTAGCGCTGCTGGTCGAGCCGTCCGTTGACCGGCACCCGCCGGATGTCGCCGCGCGCCTGGAGCAGGCCGAGCGCGAGCGGCAAGGTCGTGCTGACGCCACGCTTCTTGCCGGCGTCGCCGAGGTTGCGGACGGCGTCGCCCGCCGCGGCCCGGAGCTTCGCCGGGTCGAGCGGCTCGGTTCCGAGGACGCCGAGGACGACTTCGCAGAGCTTGTCGATCTCGATGCGCGTCACGCCGAGGTGCTTCTCCGCGGCCGCGAGCTCCCCTTCGGGCGCACCCGCACCGGCGGCCAGCCCGAGCGCGAAATCGGCCTCGGGCAGGACGTACGTGCAGCCCCGCGCCGACGGGAGTTCGTGGACGGCGAGCCGGGCGACGTCGGCGTCCACCGCCTCGCGGCGCAGGCCGGCGCGGGCGAAGAGGCCGAGGTAGGGTGCAGAACCGCCGACCGAGCGGGCCCAGCCGGTCCGTTCGAGGACTTCGGCCGCCGACGCGCCGCGGAGGGTGCCGTCGAGGCCCTGCCGGTGGGCCCACCAGGCTCGCAGCCGCGCTGTCGTCATGCGGGCAAGTATGGCCGTTCGGGGGTATGCGGCGCCCGGGTGAGTGTGGCGATGATGGATCATGCGTTCGAAACTGCTGACCGCCGGGCTGGTCCTGGCGCTGACTGCCGCACTCGGGGGTGTGGCCGCGGCCGACGCGCGTCCTGGGGGACGACCGAAGCTGACGGACCCGCATCCGTGCCCGGGACAGCCGGGCTTCACCTGCTCGACGCTGACCGTGCCGTTCGACCACACCGGCCGCCATCCGGGCACGCTCGCCCTGCCAGTCGCGACCGCGGACAACGTGACCGCGCCGAAGGGCGTGCTGCTGTTCCTGACCGGCGGGCCCGGGCAGGGCGGCGTCGGCACCATCACGCGGATCGCCACGCAACGGCTGCCGGAGGTGGCCAAGGACTACCGGTTCGTCATGCTCGACCAGCGCGGAACCGGCGCCGGCGCGCTGAACTGCCCGGGACTGCAGGCGCAGATGGGCAGCTCGGACATCGCGACGCCGACCCGCGACGCGGTCACCGAGTGCGCGCGCATCCTCGGCGACACGGCCCCGCTGTACTCGACCGACCAGACCGTCGAGGACTTCGACCAGCTCCGGCAGGCGCTGGGCGTGCCGAAGATGGTGGTCGACGGCGTTTCGTACGGCTCGTTCACGGCGGCGCGGTACGCGATCGCGCACCCGGGCAACGTCGGCAAGGTCGTGCTGGACTCGGTGCTGCCGCACCACGCGACGGCGTCGGCATCCCTCTACCTGACCGGACTGACCGCCGAGGCCCGCGTGCTGCGCGCGGCGTGCGCGGTGGCCCCGGCCTGCGGCTACGACCCGGCGGACGACCTCGCGGCGGTGGTGCGCCAGCGCGGCACGGCCGACGGCGTGAAGATCTTCGACCTGATCGTCACGTACGAGTTCGTCGACCCGACGTACCGCAACACATCCGCGGGCGACGTCATCGGGGCACTGCACGCGGCTCGCGCGGGGTCGCCGGCGCAGCTCGACCAGCTGCTGGAGGCGTACAAGTCGGGCGGCGACGCCCCAGCGTCGTTCAGCTCGGGCCTGCACGCGGCGACGCTGTGCGCGGACCAGCGCTTCCCGTGGGGAACGTCGTCGACGCCGGTCGGTTTGCGGCAGCCGTTGCTGTCGTTGACCGCGCGCGCACTGCCGGCTTCCGCGACTTGGCCGTACACGACGGAAGTGGCTACGCAGCAAGGCTTCATCCAGGGCTGCCTGCCGTGGCCGGTGGAGCGCGTCGGCTCGAACCCGGCGTCGCGGCTGCCGAACGTCCCGGTGCTGCTGCTGAACGGCGACCGCGACCTGTCGACGCCGTTGGAGTGGGCGAAGGAGGAAGCGGCACAGGCGCCGAGGGGCAAGCTGGTGATCGTGCCGGGCGAGTCGCACTCGATCCAGAACCGCGAGCGCGGGCACGCGGGCCGCGACGCGGTGATCAGCTTCCTGAAGTAAGGCTTTCGAAGACGGCGTCGCGCACTTCGGCGTCGGTCGGTGTCCCTCGTCCCTGCTCGGCGGCGAGCTCGGCGAGGGACACCATGGTGACGTCGGCGAGGCCGCAGACGGTGAAGTGGCGGAAGGCGGCCATGTCCGGGTCGACGTTGAGCGCGAAGCCGTGGCTCGTGACGCCGCCGCGGATCCGCATCCCGATCGAGGCGACCTTGCGGTGGTCGGGCGCCCAGACGCCGGCGAGGCTCGAGTGCCCCGTCGGCGTTTCCCTTCTGACGGCGGGAAAGCCGAGCCTCGTCAGCGCGTCGACGAGCCCGGTTTCGAGCCACCGCACGATGTCGACGGGCCCGCGCGCCTTGACGTCGACGACCAGGTAGCCGACGAGCTGCCCAGGCCCGTGATAGGTGGCGAACCCACCGCGATCGACTTGGACGGCGGGAAGGTCGACCGGCAGGTCTTCGGGCTTGGTGCGCGCCCCGTAGGTGACGATCGGCGGGTGACTGAGGAGGAAGAGCCGATCCTCGGCGAGGCCCTGCTGCCGTTCTTCGACCCAGGTCCGCATGTCGGCGAGGGCTTGGTGGTAGTCGACCTCACCGAGGTCGACGCGTTTCATCGGCCATGCCACCAGGCCAGGCTACGCCGGGATTTCGGGGTGGAGCTGAGGGGAATCGAACCCCTGACCCCCGCCTTGCAAAAGCGCACGTTTGCGCCAACAGGAAAGGCTAACGCTGGTCGGTCTGGCTCAAGCTGTGTCATGGCTGGCTTGACTGCATCCTCGCGACGGGTGTTCGCAGTCATCGTGATAGTCATTGATCAACTTCCGCCTCGACGTCTTGGAGTAATCGTCGGATCTGATCAGCTGATCCATCGTCGCCTGTGTCGTCGAATGCCGCGATGGCCAAGTTCCAGGCCAGCTTCGCCTCGTCGAACCGCCTCACCTCCCCCAACACAGGGCCGAGGTTGCTCCACGCCACGCCTTCGCCGCGGCGGTCACCGATTTCCTGGCAGATCGCCAGGTCATGCTCGTGCGCGGCGACGGCCTCCTCGAACCGCCGCACCTCCCCCAACACAATCCCGAGGTTGTTCCACGCCACGCCTTCGCTGCGGCGGTCACCGGTCTCCTGGAAGATGTCCCGGGCCTGCTCGTGCGCGGCGACGGCCTCCTCGAACCGCCGCACCTCCCCCAACACAGCCCCGAGCTTGTTCCACGCCTCGCCTTCGCCGTGGCGATCACCGGTCTCCTGGAAGATGTCCCGGGCCTGCTCAAGCGCAGCGACGGCCTCCTCGAACCGCCGCACCTCCCCCAACACAGGGCCGAGGTTGCTCCACGCCATGCCTTCGCCGTGGCGATCACCGATTTCCTGGCAGATCGCCAGGTCATGCTCGTGCGCGGCGACGGCCTCCTCGAACCGCCGCAGCCCCTGCAACACAATCCCGAGGTTGTTCCACGCCATGCCTTCGCTGCGGCGGTTACCGGTCTCCTGGCAGATCGCCAGGCCCTGTTCATGCGCGGCGACGGCCTCCTCGAACCGCCGCAGCCCCTGCAACGCAATCCCGAGGTTGTCCCACGCCGACCCCTCGCCGTGGCGATTACCGATTTCCTGGCAGATGTCCCGGGCCTGTTCATCAGCGGCGACGGCCTCCTCAAACCGCCGCATCTCCCCCAACACAACCCCGAGGTTGTTCCACGCCGAGCCCTCGCCGCGGCGGTCACCGGTCTCCTGGAAGATGTCCCGGGCCTGCTCAAGCGCAATGACGGCCTCCTCGAACCGCCGCACCTCCCGCAACGCGAGCCCGAGGGAAGTCAGTGCGTGGGCCGTAGTGGAGGGTTGGTCGAGGACGGCTGCCGAGGCGACAGAGTGTTCGGCAACGGTGATCCAATCGCTGAGGTGTCGCCGCCAACTTAAGTAGGTGCCCATGAAGGCAGCGAGGTCGCATGCATGTTGGTGCCGACTGGTGTGACGAGAGTGAGCGACCGCGGCGATGAGATTGACTCGTTCCGCATCGAGCCAGGCCAGCGCCGCATCTCGGTCGGCGAACCGCTCCGGCACCGGTTGGCCGGGCAGCGCCCGTAGATGATCGTCTGCAGCGTCGGCCATTGCGGCGTAATGGGACTGCAGTCGAACGGTCGCGACACCGGCGGCGTCGGGTGTGAGATGCTGGCGGGCATAGTCGGCGATCAGGTCGTGCAGCTGCCATCGGCCAGCGGACGTGTGCTGGATGAGCGACGCGGCCCGCAGGGCTCTAAGCAGAACGACAGCCACAGCCGGAGTGCTGTCGGCGAGTGCGGCGGCGGTGTCGGTGGCCAGGTCCGGCCCCGGGTTGACCGTGAGCAGAGGCAGCAGTCGGGCTGCGTCCGGCGCCCGGGCAACAAGCCGCTGGTAGGAGAAGTCAATGACGGCGGCAACGCCAGGTCCGCCGTAGGCGAGGCCCGGCAGTCTGGTGTCGGTGCCGGCGAACTGCTCTGCCAGGCCCACGATCGTGAGCGCTGGCTCGTCGGTGAGGATCGCGGCGGCGATCTCGACCGCCAAAGGCAGCAACCCGCACGACCCCACCAGCTGCCGCACCGCGTTCGGTTTACCGGCAGGGCGCGGATCCTGCGGATTGGTTGCCTGCAGGGTCCGGGTCAGCAAGTCCGCTCCGTCGTCCTCGGTGAGAACGTCGAGGGACATCCGCCGGACTCCTGGCAGATCGAGGACGTCACGGGTGGTGATCAACGCTCGGTGGGCGTGGTGACGGGGCAGCAGGTCTTGTACCTGCGTGGCCTCGACGGCGTTGTCCAGTATCACCAGTACACGCCGGCCTTGTTCCGCTAGGTGGCCGAGGAGCAGGTGGTAAACGCTGGCTTGCTCGTCGACGGTGCCCGGGATTTGCTCTGCTGGCAGCCCCAAGGTCCGCAGCATCGAGGTGTACACCTGGCCGGGTTGCACGGGCGCGGAATCGGGGTCGTACCCCCGTAGATTCACCGACACCACGCCGCCGGCAAACCAGCCTCGTTCGACGGCTAGCAGCGCTGCGTGCGTGGCCAGCGCAGTCTTGCCGATCCCGCCCATCCCCTGCACCGCCGAGACCACGACCGCGCCGACGCCATCGTGGTCGCCGGGAGCGAGTAGCTTCAGCAGCTGCTCCACCTCGCCGACACGACCCACGAACAACCCGGGCGCGCGGCCTCGGCGGAGGACCTCAACCACAGCGGCCGGGGCAGACTCAACGATTTTGTTGATGATGGTGAGGTGTTCGACCGCGCCGATCCCGGTCCCGGCTGGCCCGCCATACCCACGTGCGATAACGGAATTGAGCATGGTCCCAGGACTGGGAGCGGACGGTAGATCCGCCGGGACGGGTCGCTCTAGGCCCGGCCCGGCTGATGAGGGTCCGGGGCCTGCACCTTTGTCACGTTCCCCACAGCACCGAACGCATCGCCCGAACCGGTCGACGTTGCCGTGCCCGTAATGACCGTGCCGCCCTGCGTCGCCATCGCCGTGCCATGCAGCTGAGCCTCAGCCAGCGCTGCTTTCAGCGCCGCACCGAACCGGTCATCGTCCTGCTCCGCGGCCCTGACCGCCAGATCGACGCGACTCCTTGTCAGGTCCGATATCTCACCGGTCTCGGCGACCTCGGCCTCCAGCTTCCGCACCGCCGAATCATCACCCAGCTTGCCCAGCACCAAGCTCAGGATCTTCGCCCGTATCGTCGCTGCGCCGACGTCGACAACCTCGTCAGCCACGCCGTCCAGTGTCTTGCCAGCCCGGCGCGCCTTACCCGCGGCCCAAGCGATCAAAGCCCCGATCACGACCTCGACACCCACCACCACAAGCTCCCCTCACAAAACTCTGCTGCGCTACCACCAGAACAGTCGCCCGTCAGTACTGAAATGCAACACATTGGAGGCGAACGAACGCGAATAGGAGGCCGCAAGGCTCAACCCGAACGTCGAAACATCTGATCCGTAGTTCTAGCGCTGACCTGCGGATAGACGGCGACCTGGGCACCACTGGGCACGAGTGGCAACGAGTTGGGCATGATCGGCACCAACGAGCAGCAGTTCGTGGACCGGATTGTGGACCAAGATCGCCTTCGCTGCGGTCGTCTGCCAGCGTCTCGGCTAGTTAGTTGCTGAGCCGCTCACCGCGCGGTAGGAGCAAGCGGGTGGAGGTCAGCGGGTGATCGTCGACCTAGAAGGACCAGCCCTGGCGGCGGACGTAGTCAAAGAACTTGAGGACCTCGACGCGGTGCTCGTCGGCCACGTTCGGGATCTTGAGGTTCTTGTCGAGGGTGCCGGACCCTTTGCGGTTCTCCTCGGTCACCACTGTCGAGCTCTCGGCCTTCGCGTGGGCGATCACGAACGGGTCCGCCTCGTTGATCTGGCCCTGAACCCAGCCGGGATGGACGGTCGCGATTTCTGCCACGGTCCCCAGCTCCCCGTCGGTCGTCGAGCAGACGAAGCCAGGAAGCTCCTTGGCCCACTTAAACAACTCGTCGCCGATCCGGTGCACTTCTCGGTGGACGGCCTCGCAGATGCAGCTCTCGCCCCGTTTTACAGAGTCCTCGATGCTCTCCCAGATGCCTGGGAAGATATCCCGCGGATACTTCTGCACCAGTCCGATGAGGATGTTGCTGTCGAGGGTGTAGGTCACTCCGCACCACCCGTCCGGTAGTACTCGTTCAGGAGCTGCTCGACCATCGGCAGGCGCGCGTTCAGGAGATAGGTGGCGTCCATCATGTCCACGCGGCGATCCTCGAGCGCCCGGGCAACGGCCCCGATGTAGGAGCTGCCGAGATCGCGGTAGCGGAGCCTCCAAGGAGGGACGAAGCCGTCGGACGCTTTCCGCGCCTCACGGACCCGGTCCCACTCCGCGTCGCTGCGCTCCCGTACCTCGGCGAGGTCCTCGTCGTCGATGACATCCAGGGTCCGCAGGCGCACTGCCGCGGCTAGGGGACTGACCTTGAAGATGGAGGCCAGGTAGCTGGAACGCTCGTACGGGTCATTGATCGGTGGCAGGCTGCTCCGCACGGAGGACTCGGGCATGAGAAAGTTCGCTGCGAACCCGTTTGCCAGCGCCTCCTCGTTGACGCTCTCCCTGAGGACGCACAGCCCGCTGGTGCGGTTCGCGAGGTGCGCGAGCTCGTGGAACAGGGTGAATGTGCGCCCGGAGGCGCTGTCGCTGCCATTGATCAGCACGATTGGAAGTGCGTCGTGGTGGATGGACAAGCCTCGGAACGTTTCAAGCGCGATCTTCGTCGTCTGGAACACGAGGACACCGCGGGCCTCGACCAGACCGCGCCAGAAGTTGAACACCTGGTTGGGCTGAGACTCGGTCGGTACGAAGCGGTCCAAGAGTCCGAACTGACGGCGCAGGTCGGTGGCACGCTCCTTCAAGTCCTTCCAGGTGAGAGGACGGAGAACGAGCCGCTCGACGCCGCCGTTCTCAAGGTCCAGCATCGCGTCCCTATGCTGCTCAGCGCGGCGCATCTCGCGAGCGAGATCCGCGGGGAGCTCGTCGTGGGCGCGACCGCGGAAGTCGGCAGTCTCCGGCACGTCCGGACTCGCGGGCGCAGGCGCGAAGAAGAAGCCCAGTGGACGGTCGAGCTTGGTCGCGATGAGGGTGAGCTGACGGAAGGTCGGGCTGGTCGCGCCCGACTCGAACTCCGCGACGCGCTCCGGCTTGACACCGACGGCCTTGGCAAGGTCCTCAAGCGTCACCCTGCCGAGCTCTCTGGCCCACTGCAGCGTGCCGCCGTCGATCGGTGCACGTGCCACGCAGCCCTCCATCCGGCCCTCGTCGCGCTTCAGCGCGTCCCCGTCTGTCCGGTGAACTCAGTCTAGGGAATGCAACTGCTCCTGCATCTGTACCTTGACAAAATTCAGGCCGACGGCCGCTGCACGTTCACCCACAGAAGGGCGGTCGCGAAGCGTGCTCGCGGTGAGCACGCGGGCTTCCTCGAACTCGCCAGGTCGGCGTTCGTAGATCACGGTCATGTCGGGCAGGACGTGCCAGCGGTCGGCGGCGTGGGGCTGGTCGGCGACGACGTAGGTGGTCGCCCCGGTGAGGTCGGGTTTGTCCATGGGGGTGTTCACGGTCGGCGCTATCGGGTCGACTTGGGCTCGAGCTTCATCTCCTGCAGCAGCCGTAGCGCCTCTTTTCGGCCAGGGACGTGCTCGGCACTGCCGGTGAAGGCGCGGATGAGCCCGGCGAGTGCCCTGCCGGCGGTTCGGTGGCCGACCAGCTCGAACCAGCGGGCCATGTCGGCCGCGTGGATTCCGTGGAAGGTGACCAGCGGCGGCCCGTCGAGGTCGCGGATCACGATCTCGTCGCCGGTGTCGTCGAGCCGCCAGAACGGCACCCTGGAGCCGACGGCGTGCACCTCGTCGGCGTGCGTCCTCATCCGCTTGGCTTCGTCGCCGCGTTGCAGCTCGCGCTCGTACTTCGTGACCATGGCCTGCTCCTTGTACGGGGGCGTCGGGCAGGTACTTCCCCTACCTGCCCGACGCTTAGCCGAAGGTAGAACACATGTTCGATGATCGCAAGTTGTCGCTGCTCACGGTCCACTTGAGCATGAAGCAAGCTCAGCCCGGCAGCGTTCGCGCCGCCGTGAAGGCACGGGCGTTGACGTGGGCCATCAGTTCTCGCATCGCGTCGATTCCCTCACCGAGTGCGGCCGGAAGCGTGTCGAAGGGGTAGCCGTTCCGGTCCAGCCTGGCGATCAACTGCCCCAGCGCCAGGAACAGCTTGATGGGCTCGTTCTCGTCCTCGGCCGCGAAGGTGCGCAACGCTCGCAGATGCGGGGCCAGTCGTCCCATGAGCTTGTCGCGCTGGTTGGCTCGTTCGTCCACGGGCAGCCGGTCCCATGTGGCGCCGGCGTTCTTCGGCACGGGGCCGGTCGCGCTGGCGTACAGCTCCTCTTCGATCGCGCTCGGCAGCAGCTTGGCCAGTTGCCGGGCAATGGGATACCTGGCTTCCACGAGTTCGAGGAACTCGTTTTGCCGACGCCGCTGAATGCGAGCAGGGCCGACATCCCGCCCAGGAGCCGAGGTGCCATGGGCCGTCCTCAAGCGCAGGAAGCGTTGCTCGGCGGCCTGCCGGCTGCGCAACGACAGGTGCTGCGCGATCTCCGCCCAGCTCATCTTCCGTTCCCGAGCCTCGCCGATGAGGCGCAATTCGATCTGCTCGAGGTGATACTGGGCCAGTGGGAGCAGCTGCAGGGCATCGGCCAGTTCGTCCGGGCCTGTCTCGGCAGCCGATAGGCCTCGGGCATTGCCGATCTGGTGTAGGAGCTGAGTCAGCTTGCCGGGCCGCATCACGAAGCGGCGCACGCCCACACGGCGCGCGAGGTTGCCAGCCTGCGAAGCGAACTCTTGCAGGTCAGCTTCGGTGTATCTCATGATCAACCCATCCAAAACGTCAACGATCCATTGACAGTGTATGTCAATATCGCGTTGACTAGAACTCGGGAACCCGCAGGCACTATCGAGTGACACCCGTATGGACCGCCGAACTCAAATGGGTCACTGTCAGTCCATGTACCAGCGAGAAACTCTGTAGAGCACAAGACCACTTATGACGATTAATACGTTGAGTGCTGTAACCCGCACTCTCCGCTTGCGTCACGCTTGTGTAACTGTGTCGCACGTCACCGCCCGCGCGTTAGACCAGTATCGCATCATTGCGACACCAACCAGCAGCACCTACAAACACGGTCTTGATCGATGTTTCGTCGGGAGGTTGGCGGTCTGGGCTACGATTACTGCGAAGTAGTCAGTCCAGACATGAGAAAATCCGCCGGGACGCACCGGCCAGTGCGCCACGACGGACTCCCTATTCAGTTGTTGTCGCCACTTAGCGACGCCGGCGCCGGGTCCGAATCCTCCAGCCGACAGCTAAGCCAAGCAACAGCCGCGAGGCCCTGGCGATCCACGTCAGGGCCTCATTGTTTGAGGCCTCGGCGCAGAGTTCCGCAGCCGTAGCGGCTCCCTGCGCAACGCGAAGGATCGTCAAGCACCGATCGCGACTCTCGCTCTCCGGCACTTCGCCCTGAGGCGAGTCGACCGGAGAGCTGGGCGGGTCACTCATTGGAACGAACCTCTTCCTGGCGTGACTCGGGAAGGTTCACGCCGCGGCAATGAAGCTGTCCCTGGCTCAGGAAGGGTTCGGAATCGCCCCCTAGGGTGATCCGCTGAACAGGGAGCTTACAGGCAGGTGACGACACAGCGCGCACAGCGCCACGCGACATGGCGCCACATGTCCCCCACGATCGGGACGGGATTTCCCGGGCGCTGGACGAGTCCCCCGACGCCCCGCGTGACGCATCAATCACATTTGCCACGCCTTGACCTGCAAAAACGGTGAGACACGGGTCATAGATGCTTGCGTTCAGCGGGTTGAATCCTGCAAAGCGACCGATCAGTAATACAAATTCAGACTAACGCTACGTAGCGTAGGTTCCGTTTTTCGGAGCGACCCGTCACCGGTCAGTGTGATGCAGATCTCTCGCGTTCATACGCATATGCACGTGCGTCCGCAATTGCAGGAGAACGTCTCTTGTCCGCTCAAAGTTCCCTGAATCGCACAGGTGATCGATGAACGGCAGCTCTCGCGCGGCGAGCGGACAAACCTCGCCAACACCCCGCGTTCAGTCACTCGTTGGTCGACAAAGCTCGGCGACGGGGAGACGGAGCCCCGTCCGGCGCGGCGGTCGCCTGAGGCGACGACTTGAGCTTCTCGCAACACCTTCTCAAAGGCGAGAGTATTGCGAAATAAAAAACGCGCTACGACTCCTTGCTCGAAGGTGTCCTTGCGGCCCCGCCAGTTCGTCGCCCTCCACGAACGGCGGCGGGCTTCCGTCCCCCGCAGCTGCGGGGGAACTCCAGCTCGGCCAGCGCGGTTTCGTCAGCAGATGGGCTGGCACCTGTCAGCAGCCCTTGTACGTCTCGGTCATCGTCGCTCCGCCGTCGAGTCGACCTGATCGTAGCCGGTCAGCGTGGCCGTCGCGGGCAGGTACAGGGGGTGCCGCGGCTGCCCGCCCTTGGTCAGCCCCAGGCAGGCCAGGCCCGGTCCGTACTGCCGGGTGGCGGCACGCGCGAGCACCTGCGCCGCGGCTGGCGCGCGGCGGCGGGCCGCGGGGTGCGCGCCCCACGCGGCGACGCACCGGTCGGCCTGCCGGGCGGTCGCGGTGAGGAACGCATCGGTGTCCGGCCCGACCGGGTCCGGGTGGGCCTCGAGGACGGCCGGGTCGGTGGCGCGCAGCGCGAACAGATTCACCACCGCCACTCCCCCGAACCCCCAGCCACGGGAGAAACGCACCACGCGGCGCATCGTCGGGTCGTCGGCGGTCGCGTCGGCGGTCGAGGGGTTCAGCATCACGAACATCACCAACGGGCCCGGCGACCACACGCGGGTCAGCAGGTACCTGTAGGTACCGGTCGTGTCCAGCACCGCGAACGCGCTCTCGAACAGGTTCCCGGACTCCTCCACCACGTGTTTGGCAGTCAGGGCGGGCGGCAGCCTCAGCATCACCGGATCTCCTTCCGGCCCGCCGGCGGCAGCCGGCGCGGCTGGTCAGTCCGCTCGGCCTCGGCCCGCACCGGCGTCCCGGGCGCGGACGCGGTGACGGTCAGGTACACCCGCCCCTCGGCCGGGGCGTTCGCGGCGGCCGGCGGCAGGTACTTCGTACCGCGCCGCCGGTTGGGGTAGAAGTCGCTCGCGTCCTCGACCGTGAGCACGGTCGCCAGCTGCGCGGCGACGGTGGCGATCTCGGCTTCGGTGCCTTCCAGGCGGATCCTCACAGGACGTACTCCTCACAAGTCGTTCGGACGTTGCTGGTGGTGTGGTGGCGGTCGCGGGCCCGGGCGCGTTCGAGCTGGCGCTGCAGGCTGGCCGGCTTCACGCCGAGCCGACGGGCGACCTGGTCGTGATCGAAACCTCGGTCGCGCAGGATCTGGTAGTCGATGACGGTGTCGTCGAGGGAGCGGGTGGTGCGCTGGTAGTCGGCGAGGTCGCCGTAGCGGTCGACGTGGCTGCGGCACCCGCCGCACAGGCCGCGGGAGTTGTGCCGGACCGCGCCGGGCGGCACCGGCTGCCCGTTCTGCGGCACCATCGGCCGGCCGCACCGCCGGCACAACCCGGCCGACGTGCTCACCGCTCGTCCCTGACCCGGGAGGCCAGGAACGCGGCCGGGTCGTTGGCGTCGGCCACGAACGCCCGGTCGCTCGGGCGGACGCTGTCCAGCACCTCGCGCGGGGTCTCGCCGGTGCGCTGGCAGCGGTGCAGCACCTTGTACTTGACCGCGCCGTAGGCCTCGGAACTGGCGATCTCGTACAGCTCGTTCGGGAACATCGCGCCGAGCGCGTCGGCGAACTGCTGCTCCAGCGTGTCGGACACCTCGCCCATGTCCTCGGTCAGCGGCTCCTCCGCCTCGACCACGTCGTCGGCGGCCGGCCCGACGGCGTCCTCCGGCTGCGCGAGGGCGGGAATCGGCGTTGCCGCCCGCGCGCCGCTCGCCGCGTCCTCATTCGACGCCGGTTCCGGCTCGCCGGCGGCGTTGTCGTCCTTGCCGTCGAGCTCCTCGGCTAGGTCCGCGAGCGCGGCGAAGCGCAGCCGCTGCAGGTAGGTGTCGACGGTTTCCAGCGCGAACATCAGGTCGACGGCTTCGCCGGCGCGCAGGCTGCCCAGGTGGCGGCTGGTGAACGTGTCGGCGATCGCCTCCAGCAGCGCCGCCGCCACCTGGGCAGCGTCGGTGCGGCTCAGCCGGACCGGGTGCGCACCGTCGCGGGTGGGCTTGTAGTTGGTGTCGATCTCGACCAGCTGCCGTACCTCGCCGAAGTCGGCGTGCGCGAGGTCGCCGTCGGCGATCTCGCCGGTGAACGTCGAGTCGTAGCCTTCGACGCTCTCGACCCGCACGCTGTTGGGCCACTGCTCCAGGTCATCGGGATCCGGGGTCCAGCCCTCGAAGCTCGTCACGAACGCCCGTCGCGGCTGCTGGTCGACGGGCTGTTCGTCCGCCACGGTCGCCGGCACCTGCTGCCCGGCTGAGTCCGGTGCCGCGCTCGGTGAGCTCAGCAGCGCCGGCAGGCACTGGCAGCCGTCGCGTTCCTCGTGGTGGAAACCGGTGCAGCGATCGTCGGGGCAGCCACAGGCGTCGCCATGCCACTCATCGGTGCCAAAGTGCTGCTGCGCCCACTGGGCGGGGCTGATCCCGAAGCTGCGCAGCTGGTCGCGGGCGGTGTCGTTGAGGTCCATGGAATGTGTCCTTGTGGTCGCTGGCAGAGCGAAAGAGGGGGCGGTCGTCCCGGGCGGGGCCGGGTCGACCGCCCCCGGGAAAGCGGGTCACGCGATGGCTTCCGGGGTGTCGAGGACAGCGCGCAGCCGGGTGCCGATCCACGTGCCGACCGAGGGCGACACGGCGTTGCCGAAGCCGTCGACCTGGTCGCGGGCCGAGCCCCACACCACGAACTCGCCCTGGTGGTCGGCGAAGTCGACGTCGAACCCGCAGCCCCGGCCGATCTCGTGCGCGGCGAGCATCCGGAAGTAGCAGTCCTCGAGCGCGACCTCGGCGAGCGCGGCCCGCCACTCGGCGGCCAGGACCGCGGTGGTGTCGCGGGCGGTGAGCGTGCCGAGCGGGTCGGTCAGCGGGTGCGGCGCGGTCTCGCCGGCGCTGCTGCCGTTCTGCTTGTACCAGCCGGAGAACAACACCGACTGGCTCGCCGCCGTGGCCACGACCGTGCCGAGCGGGTCGCTGACCGGGTGCGCCCGGTAGCCGGCTTCCTCGATCGAGCCGTTGTTCTTGATCGTCGCGGCGGCGGTGAGCAACCCAGGAATCTGGTCAGACGTGACGGTCGGCATCGCCTCGGCGTGCACCGTCGGGATCGTGTTGCGCCGGAACGGCACCACCCCAGCCGACAGCACGCCGAGGGTCTCCGAACCGCCCTGGGTCGGCAGCGGCTCGCCCGCGCTGCGCGGCGCGCCCTGGTAGTTGGCGACCGCGAGCATCACCGCCTTCTCATGGGTGGAGGTCACGGTGTCCATCGGGCGTGCGATGTGCTGGCCGTCGCCGTTGTGCCGGTGCGCCGCGAGGACCGCGCCCGTGGCGACCGCGGCCGGCGGGGTGACCAGGCCGGTGCCGTTGGTCCCGGTCTGCGCCCACAGCGGCTGGTCCAGGCCACGGGAGCGGCAGGTCGAGCCGGGCCGCTCGAAGGTGTTGCCCGCGGCGGCCATCAGCGCGCCGGTGGAGAGGATCGCGGTTTCCTGCTGGCTGGTCTGGGTCGCCATCGGCTGCCACGGGTGCTTCTCCGTACCGTGCACGGCCTTGGCCGGCATCAGCACCGCGGGGAACTCCGCGAAGCGCTGGCGGCAGCGTTCGGCGCGGGCCATCGTCGCCGCCGCGAGCGGCTTCGGCCGGTCACCGATGCGGGTGCCCAGGTTGGTCAGGTCGAGCGCGGCCAGCGACGGGGTCATCGGCGGGATCACCGGGCCGCGGCAGGACGGGCAGGTGTAGTGGTACTGCTTGCCGTAGCGGACCGACCCCGTCGGCGGCACCCCGGTCTTCCACGTCCACACGCCCGCCACGACGCGAGAGCACCGGTCGCACCACGCTTCGGGCCGGTGTTCGAGGTCCGGGTCCGGCAGCGTGGCGTCCCAGAACGCCCAGTAGCCCCGGTCGCGTGACTGCGGCACGCCGAAAAACATCGAGTTGAGGTAGAGGACCTTGTGCTTGTAGTTCAGGTCGCGGAACTGCTTGAGCCACCACCGGTAGGTCGATCCGTCGCCGACCTTCGGCCGGCCGGGCAGCGCCGGACCCCACGAGGAGAGTTCGGTGGTGCATTCGGCGAGGATCAGCCGCGGTCGGTGGGTCTGGGCGTAGTGCAGCACGCAGTTGGCCGTCGCGCGGTCGCGCTCGGAGCGGGTGACGCGGGCGTCGAAGTCGGGGTCGTTGAGGTCGAACAGCGACAGGCCCTGCTCGTAGGCTTTCTGGGTGTTGGCCTGGGAGTGGTTGACGCAGGACACCCCGGCGACCAGCAGGTCGGCGGCGGGCAGGTCCCGGGCGGAGTGGTAGTCGGAGGATTCCGGGTCGACCAGGTCGGCGATCCAGTGTTCGGCGTCGGGGTGGTTGGCCTCGTGGACCTCGACCTTGTAGGCGTTGTGGTTGGCGGCCATGATCGTGGTGAACCCGGCCTTCTGGATCCCCTGGGTCAGGCCACCGAAGCCGGAGAACAGGTCGACCGCGACCAGGTCGTCGTGGCGGAACCGGCGTCGGCGGGTCGCCGGGCGGTGCGTGGCGGTGCGGCTCATCACACGACCGCCTTCCCGTTGCCGCGGGCGGCGGCCCCCAGGGCGATACCGACGGCGACGCCGTGGACGTACCCCGAGGCACGCTCGCCGTCGGTGGACACGCGCAGCCCGAGGAACCGGACCCATGCCGCGAACGCGGCCTGCAGGTCCTCACCCCGGCCTGCCTCGACCTCCCCGTAGAGGGCGGAGCCGGCCACGGCCCACACGGTCCAGTTGATTGGCGGGAGCCCGGCGGCGTTCGCCGCCGTCAGCAGCTCGGCCAGCACGCGGGCGCGATCAAGCTGCCGTTCCCGTTCGTAGCTGCGGGTATCGAAACGCTCGGTCATCGTTGTGAGTCCTTTGTGGTCAGAGGGTGAGGCCGTCGTCGTCGGCGTGGTAGCGGTGCACGATGGTGGGGATTCCGGCGCGCTGGGCGGCGGTCGCGCAGTGGGTGGCGCCGCGCGAGCGGTCCCGGATGAACGCCAGGCAGACGTCGGCGCCGGCGGCGACCATCGCGGCGTTGCGGGTCATCCCCGCGGCCGGGCAGAACGAGGCGCCACGCTGGCCGTGGCGGCGGTGCCCGGGCGGGCAGCTGGTGGCGCACGGTCCGCGCCAGTCGGCCTCCCACCGCTCCACCTCGCCGTCCCAGTGGCTCCAGCACTGCTCGGCCAGCAGATCGGCACCGCGCCCACACGCGCCGGACACCAGCACCGCACCTGGGAACTGCTGCCACACGGCGGCGAGAGCGTCCCGGATCGCGGCGGCATCGGTGAACGTGCGAGAGCCCGTGATGAGGACTCGCGGCGGGCGGGTCACGCGCCGGTCCCGTCGGGCTCACACGCGAACAGCTGCTCTTGGCCCTCGACCACGCCCCAGCCGGCGAGTTTCGTCTCGGCCCCCGCGGTCCCGGCCGGTCGCCGGCCTCGCCCACGGGCCGCATCGGTCTGCGCCTTCGCGCGCTGAAACTGCTCGATCGTCATCCCGCACGCCTCGGCGGCGATCTCCTCGCGGGTCTTCTTCGGCTGGACCATCCTGTGCGCCTCCTGTCTGGTGTGGACGGCGGAAGGTCCAGGCGGGACCAGATGGGCCCCGCCCGGAAGCGGCTCAGTAGCCGGAGTTCGGCTCCGCCGTGAGCGCGATCAGCGCGGCGGCCAGGTCGGCGCGGGGGGCGGCCAGGACCATCTCGAACGCGGTGTTCTCGTCGTCGGTACCGAGGCAGATGGAGCCGGCCTGGTCGGCCAGCTCTTCGCGGAGCTCCAGCACGTTCTCGATCGCGGAGAACTGCGGGTTCTCGTACTCCTCGCGAGCCCAGTCGGTCGTGAGCTTGATCGCGGCGGTCAGGTCCATGGCGGTCGCCTTTCCAGTTGCCGGGTGCGGAACGCGTTGCGCTGCTTGCTGGTCCGGTTTTCTTCGCTGCCCGTAGGGCGGGCGACGGCTTCACCCCGTCGCCCTTATAGGCGCCATGCGCGGCCCCGGAGGCTCGCGATCAAGGGAAAAGGCAGAAAGTTTTTGGAGCCACGCGCTTTTTGTGGATTCAAAAAGTTTCTGACCCCTTTATCGTGAGGTGGGGCCGTGCTAAGCCGGGCTGCGAAGCGGCAAAGGCGCAGTCCGCGCTTGCGCGGACTTTCTTCCGCCCGCAGAGGGCGGTCCTCAGTAGCAGTGACCTGACCTGGGCGGGTTGGCCCGTTCGGGCTGCAGCTTTTGTCGGTCCCCCGTGTCACCATCGAGGGCATGGAGCTGACCGGACGCGACTTCGACCGCATTCCCCGCGGGAATGTGCGTGTCCCGGTGGTCGAGTTCGCTCGCGTGTGGCTCGCCGCCGAGCAGGCACTCGACGCCGAGCCGACGAACTGGGAGTACTTCGGCGTGGCGCAAACCTGCCGCTGGCTCGCCTGCGCCACCGTGCGCCGCGCCAACCAAGCGCCCCGGCTCGCCGACGCGCCAGTCACCCGCCGGTTCGGCCTCGCCCACGAGGAAACGATCGACGCCGAGACCCTCGCCGCGGAAACCTTGCTGTGGCAGCGGCCGGTGCCGTATCACCTGACCAAGCGGCCCGGCTGGCTGCCGGCGGTGGTGGCCACCCTGGAGTGGGCGTGGCGCCGCAGCGGCAACCCGCCGCTGGACGTCCTCGCCCATCTCCAGGGCTGACCTGCTCATCGCGCGGACACGGCGCCGTCGTCGTCGGCCATCTCGTCCGCCGCGGCGGCGTCGTTGGTGTTGCGCCGGTACATCTCTGTGGCCTGCGCTTCCTCGTCGACGTGGCGTTCCTCGGCCGCCTGCCGCGCGGCGATTTCCCGCAGCGCCCGCTGTGCCTGCTCAATCACGCCGGCTGACTGCTCCGCCGAGAGCACACGCACCTCGTCGGACTCGGCGACCGGGACTTCGACCGCGGCGACGTCCCGCACGTCGGCCACGTCGGTCTCCGCCGCGTCGACCAATTCCGCCGCGGCGGTGTCGGCCGCGCGTTCGGCGACGGTGTCGGCGAGGTCGTGCTCGGCGGTGACCTCGCGGTGGTCGTCCTCGGCGGCCATGTGCTCGTGGTGGGCGGCCAGCCACTCATCCGCCGTCACCAGCGGCGCCGGTGCGGTGTCGAGGTTGCGGGCCGAGATCTCCGCGCCGGCACGGTCGGCGGCGGCGCGGGTCTCGGCGGTGTGGGCGTACCACAACGCCCTCGCCTCGTCCGCGGCTTCCAGCTCCGCCGCCCGTCGCGCGAGCACGCTGGCGAGCGCGTCGGCGTCAGCGGCTTCCTGCAGCAGCCGCGCGCGTTCCGCGTCGTCGGTGGCGGCGTCGGCCTCGGCGCGGCGCATCGCCGCGTCTCGCTGGCGGGTCGCCTGGGCCTGGTGGGTGCCGGCGAGTTCGTTGGCGACGAACTGCGGGCCCCACGCCTTCTCCCGCTCCCACGCGCGCATCCGCACCAGCAGTTGCCCGTCGGACATTTCCAGCTCGTCGCGGCCGGACTCGGGGCGCCCGAGTGCGCGCCACGCCGAGCGCCACGACGCGTAGGCCTCGACCTGCCCGGACTTGGGTGCCGGGCCGAGCGCGGCCGCCGGGTCCTCGTGCCCGGTCAGCTCGCGGTGCGCCGCGACCGCGCCGGCTTTCGCTGCCCAGGCGTCTCGTGCGTCGGCGGCCGCCGGCACGGGACCGAAAGATTCGAGCGCCCACTGCGGCGGCTGCTCGGCGAGGGTTTCGCCGAGCAGCTGGCGGCGCTGGTCGGCGGTGGTGGCCAGCGACCGCAGGTAGGTCGACCACTGCGGGTCGGCGACCTGCGGAACCCAGTCGGTGTAGGAGTCGCCGACCGGGTCCAGCGTCACCGCACCGGTGATCCGGTGGTGGATCACGTTGGTCAGCTGCCGCGCCCCGGACAAGCTCCGGGCGGTGACCGCGTCGTCGAGCACCTCACGCGGGTCGTGCCCGGCCAGCTCCGCCCGGCGCAGCAGCCGCGCCAGGGTCGGGCCGCCGTCCTCGGCGGCGATCCGGGCCCGCTGGTTCTCCGTCAGCTTCCCCTCCTCCACCAGCTCGTCCAGCCACCGCGCCGTCCGGCCGGCCGTCGCGAGCTCGGCCGCGTCGGCCAGCAGTTCCGCCGGGGTGCGGATCGCGTCGGTCTCGGCGGCGGACTCGGTCGCCTCCTGCAGCGCCGAGCGCTGCGGGCCCGTTCCCTCGAACGTCCCGGCCAGCACCGCGGCCGGGCTCCGGTGCACCGCCTGAAGTGCCGCGCCCTCGGGTGCGTCGGCCGGGACCGCGACGGTGGTCACGTGGGCGGTGTTGCCGTGCCGGCCGCGGGTCAGCCCGACGTAGAGGGCTTCCTGCCCGGTCGCCTCGGTCACCACAGCGTGGCTGGTGTCCACAGTCAAGCCCTGCGCGGAGTGCACGGTCGAGGCGTAGCCGAGCGCCACGTGCTCGTCCACATAGGAACCGGGCAGCGTGATCCGCTCCCCCAGCACCTCGCCGATCCCGTCCTCGCGGCCCAGCACGCGCGCGACGATCAGGCCGCCGTCCTCTCGGGTGTCGAGGACGCGGTACTGCTTGCGGTTGATCGGCACCTCGCGGTTTCCTTCGAACCCGGCGAGGTCCCAGCCGTTGCGGCGGGCCTGCACCAGGTCGCCGGTCCCGGCCCAGGTGCCCTGCTTGCCCAATGGCACCCCGGTCTCGGCGACCTTGCCGAGCCGGATGAGGTCGTTGCGCAGCTCGGCGCACAGGTGCGCGGCCTGCTCGTTGGTGTCCACGATCAGGATCGAGTGCCGGCCATCGAGGGTGTCGGCCAGCCACGCCTTCCCGGCGGCGGCCTCGGCCTGCTCGCGGGTTCCGGCGTCGAGGATCCGGCCGTGCTTGTGGTAGTCGCCGAGCACGGACTCGTCGCCCTCGCGCAGCCGCAGCGACGCGGTGCGTTCCCAGTCGGCGGCGAAGCGGCGGACCTCGGTCAGTTCGTAGGCGGCGCCGGCGTCGGCGACCAGTTCCATGCCGCCGCCCGCGCCGACCGCGGCGAGCTGGCGGTGGTCGCCGGTCAGCAGCAGCTTCGCCCCGGCCTGCTCGACGTGGTGGTGGATTTGCGCGAGGTCGGCGGTGTTGGCCATCGCCGACTCGTCCACCACCACCAGGTCGCCCGGGTTCAGCCGCCACGCTTCGTGCTCCGGGTGGGTGGAGCCCTCGGCGAGCTTGGCCTGCGCGGTCAGCCACCGGGCGATGTTGCGCGCGGTGAGCCCCTCGCCGGCGAGCACGTCGGTGGCGACCTGGCTGGAGGCCAGCCCCACCACCCGGCGGTCCTGCCCGTCCCACAGGGCGGAGTCCTGCCACGCCTTGGCCAGCGCGCCGACCACAAAGGACTTGCCGGTGCCCGCCGGGCCGACCAGCGACTCGACCGCCGCGCCCGAGGACAGGACGCCGCGCACCGCGGCGGCCTGGTCCGCACCGAGCACCACGCCGGTGTCGGCCAAGGTGGTGACGAACCCGTCGATCGCGGCGACGTCCAGCGCCGGCGCTCCGCCGCGGGCGGTCGCCGCGGCCAGCGCCCGCTCGGTGTGGACGTGCTCCGGGGTCGCGTACAGCTTGCGGCCCGGGGCCTCGTAGGCGGACTGGCCGTTGGCCAGCTTCAACGCGTCCGGCAGCACCGCCACCCCCGGCCGCTCGGTGGCCAGCGGGGTCGCCAGCTTCACGCCCTCGGCGGTCAGGGTGTCCAGCAGCCGGGCGACCTGGGGCCCGTCGAGGTCGCCGAGCTGATCCGGCAGCGCGTCGGAGATCGCGCGGGTCAGATCCGGGGCCGTCCAGCCGGCTTTCGTGGACTGGACGTCCGCGAGCGCGGTCTTCAGCACCTCGCCCGGCGACCACGTGGCCGCCTCGCGCGGGCCGTGGTCGAGGTCGAGCACGCCGCGGGCGACGCCGGCGAGCCCGTCGGCTACCTCTGCGCGCAGCTCGCGGTCCCAGCGCTCGAGCCGCGCCTCGACGGTTTCGCCGTCGTGGGACTTGGCCTTGCGGGTGGCGAAGGTGGCTTGCCGCTGCAGGCGGTCCAGCTCCAGCGAGTTCGGCTCCCGGCCGAACTTCGCCTCGAACTGCGCGACCAGCGCCGTGGTCTTCTTCGTGATCGCGCGCCGGCGGGAGCTGAACAGGTCCATCACCGGCTGGTCGATGCCGACGACCTCGCGGGACTTGCCGTCCGGGCGGGCGGCGAACCGCACGCCGAGCGCGCGGGCGAGGTGCTCTTCGGTGGTGCGCTCCCCCACCGCGGCGGCGGCGCCGCGGTGGGCGTAGAGGGCGCGGCCGTCGATGGTGCGCCACTGCTCGTCGGTGCCTTCGACGCGGTTGAGGATCGCGTTGTGGATGTGCAGCTGCGGGTCGTGGTTGCGGGAGTCGTGCTGGAAGAACGACGCGACCACGAGGTCGTGGGCGTCGATGAACCGGCCGGCGGCGCCGCCGTGGTGCCCGACCCGGCTGTAGCCGGCGTGCTCGGACAGGTAGTCCAACGCGGCGCGGTTTCCGGCCCAGATCGCGTCCTCGACCGCGTCGCGGTGCGCCCGCCACGACCCCGCGGTCGCGCGGGCGTCGTCGCGCTGCCGGGCGAACTCGGCTAGCTCGGCCGGACCCGCGCCCGCCGCAGCGGCCGCGGTGAGCGCGTCCGACAATCGTTCAGCCGTCCGTTCAGCGTTCACTTGCTGCGCTTCGAACGCGGTGTGCAGGACCGTCACGGACTTCTGGACGCTGAACGTGGCGTCCAAAAAGGCCACGTTCTGCCGCGCGGACTTGTTCGCCGCCAACCGGAGTTCCTCGCGGCGTTCAGCCGTCGCGCCCGGTTCGGCGTCCAACGCTGCGGCGTACAGCTCGTCCGCCGTTGGATACTTCCGCCCGGTGTGCCCGAGAGTGGACGCCTCGGCCCAGCGGGCCGGGTCACTGAACGCGTCGTCGCGCGGGTCGAGGAACTGCTCGTAGACCGCGCGCATGTCCTGCTCGTCGACGAGCCCGGTTAGACCGAGTTTCTCGGCGCCGCCGCCGTACCAGCGGCCCGGCGGCTCCCCCGCGGCGACCGCGTCGGTGTAGTAGTTCTCCCGTCCCTTCGCGACCTCCTCGGTCAGGTAGGAGACCGAGTAACCGTTCGACAGCGTCAGCATTTCGACCCCCTTTCAAGATCAACACGACGGTTCTCAAGATCGACAACGGCGGTGGTTTTCCCGGGCGCCCGCCAGGGCGCTCCGGCCCGACAGATCGTGATGCATAGGTGTGCATCTCTTCTTGGATCTGGTGAGTAGTTGCTGGGTGAGTGGCTGATGGATGTCTGGGACTGAGTTGGTGGCTTACTTGGTGGTTCTGCGGTGGTGAGTGAGGTAGCGATCATGAGTTGGTGTGGTGGGGCTTGAGTTCGGTGATGAGCTGCAGTGGGGCGGGCTGTTCGCGGAGTTCTTGCAGGGCGGTGCCGGCGGTGCCTCGGGAAACTTCGGCCAACGCCATGAGCTGATCGACGGTCGGGAGGTCACCGTGCTGCGCCTGGTGCCGCCGGGCCGCCGCGCGCGCCCGGTCCCGCTTCGGCGACGCCGGTGGGACGGCTGGACGCTCCGGCTTCGCCTCGGCCGCACCGCGCTCCGCCGCGCGGTGCGGCTGGACGGATTCCGGCTGTCCGGCTGTACGTTCGGTCCCGTCGATCGCGTTGGACGCGTTCACCGGGTCCTGCTGAACGCGCTCGGGCTGAACGGCCGGGGCGTCGCTCGCGTCGGGCTGGACAGGCTCGGGCTGAACGTCCGGACCGGACACGGCAGTCTTCGCCGCGCCCTTCGATCGCGCCGCCGACGGCCGCGCCGTGATCAACTGGTGGACGGCCACCCCGCCGATGGACACCACCGCCATCACCACGCCGGTGTCCCAGTGGTTTCCAGTCGAGTAGCCGTGCAGGAAGTTCAGGCCCGCCGCGACCGCGGCGAACACCCACACCCCGACCTTCAACGCGCCGGTCGGCTCGCCGCGGCGCGCGCCGAGCGTCACCGCGAACGCGAACGCCCACATCGCCGCCTCGCTGAACAGCGGCAGCAACACCCCGACCGGACCGAACACCTGCCGCCCGTAGGCGGCCATCGCCGACCACGCCAGGATCGCCGGCACCAGGATCACCGGCACGAACAGCAGATCCAGCGCATGCTCCCGGCCCGCGGCGATCACCGTCTTGCCCAACCGCGCCCGCGCCGCCTTCCGCTCGGCCGCCTTCTTCTCCCCCGCCGCCTCCTTCGCGCGTGCCGTGGCCTGCTGCAGCTCGAAGGCCAGCCGCCGGTCCTCCCGCTCCTCCGCCCGCCGGGCCGCATCGTCTTCGCGACGCTGCTCGGCGACCGCGGCCCGGTCGGCCCGGGCTTCCTCGCGCCGCGTCGTGACGCCGTCGGTGTTCATCCCAGCTCCTGTACAAGGTTGTCGTCGTGTACGGCCTCGGCGGCCTGGTCCTCGGCGTTCCAGCGCGCGCAACGCTCCGCCCGCGCCGCGTCCTCACCGACGCTCTCGGTCCGGGCCACAGCGTCCTCGGCGGCGCTCACCGCGCGGCCGCACTCGACGACTCGCGTCCCCAGCGGCGGCGAGTCCTGCTCGGCGAACACGTCGTCGATCCGGCCCAGCGCCTCGTCCGGCACGTCCGCGACGCGGCCCTCGCGCGCGCCGTCAGCGCCGAAATAGTCGTTGCACATCCCGCATCGGCCCGACTCGTTCCCGCACTCCGCGACGTGCTCGGCGACCACGGCCCGCAACGCCGGATCCCGCTCGGCGGCCGCCATGCTCCCGGGCCGGGGCGGTCGCGAAGCCGCGGCCGCGCGGGCGTCCCGTTCCCGTTCCGCTCTCAGCTGCGCCCACTCCTCGGCGCGCACACGCTCGGCCTGCTCGCGGGTGACCCGGTTGAAGTCGTCCCGGTCGATCCCGACCGCGGCGAGATCGGCGTCGGTGACAACCCCGGCCGGTAGCGCGTTGACCGCGGCCTGTACCCGGGCCAGTTCCGCCGCCACATCGAACGTCGAAGTGTCCGCCTCGGCCGCGTTTCGAGCCGGGCCCGGCAGATTGCGGGCGATCCAGCTGCCCGCCGCCGGCTCCCGCTCCGGCGCCTCGCGCCCGGGCGCGTTGTCGACCGATTCGAAGTCCGACCGGTCCCAGCCGGCCGCGTCGCCGGTCACGGTGGACACCTCGCCGGTCACGGTGGACACCTCGCCCGTGCGGCGATCGCGGACGATGTCGCCCAGCTCGAAGCCGGTACCGCCGCCGGTGGCCGTGTCGTCGAACTCGTCCTCCTCGCCGAATTCGGCGTCGATGGTCCGCTGCCGCAGCTGCTCGGCGGTGTCCAGTGCGGCCCTCTCCATGTCCTGCTCACCGGCATGGCCGCGGTCGTAGCGCTCGATGGCCAGCTCGACCAGTTCACGATGTTCCGGCCGGGACGCAACCGCCGCACGGCGCGCCGTGTCCGGTTCCGCGCCGGTTGCCAGCTCGCGCTCGTACACCGACAGCGCGTCGTGCGCACGGTTGTAGTTGCCGACCGCCGTCAGGTACGGCAAGGACTCCGCGAGATCGGCCTCCGACGGCCCGGCCGTGCCGTCGTGCGCAGCCGCGGCGGGCTCCGCGAACGCAGCGGCGATCTGCTGAGCGGTCTCGGCGCTCACCCGCGGGGTGTACCGGTCGGCGGTGCCGACCACCGCGGCGCTGCGCGCCGCCTCCTCGCCCATCCCCTCGGCTCGCCGGCGGCGGTACTCCGCGATGGCGTCGGCCGCCAACCCGGTCTCGTCCTCCGCTGCGGCCCAGGCCGCTGCTTCGTCGTCGGTCCAGCCGTTGTCGGCCGTGCCGACGAACCGGTCGACGGCGTCCTCGGCGGTGCTGTAGTTGCGCAGCGCCTCTTCGGCGGGCATCACTGCGGCCGGGTCGATCACCACCACCTCGACGTCCTCATCGGCCGGCGTCTGCTGTGCGTGCTGTTCGTTGCTGGTCACTGCTGCTGCCACCCCTCGGGTGTCGTTGTCGGCCGACTCGGCGGCCTCGTCGGTGCTCAGCGCGCTGTCGTCGGTCATCGCCGACCACCCCCGGCCCGGCGACGGGCGGTCTCGGCGGCGCGGGCCTCGGCGACGACCTCAGCGTCGGGCTCGGGCGCGGTATCGGTGCGGGCGCTCCCCCACCACGCCGCGATCGATGCCAGCGCCGCACCGGACGGGATCGTCGGCGCCGGCCGGTGCAGCTCGCCGTCGTGCTGGTGGTTCTCCAGCGAGCAGTTCGCGGTCGCGGCCTTGATCCGCTTCACCGCACCGGGGCGGTAGCGGTCGTGCCAGTCCGCGGCCCGCGCCACCGTGGCGTCCTTGTCGACATAGGCTGCCAGCCACGACCGCATCAGGCACAGCAGTTCCTCGACGACGTCCGCGTGCCACCACCAGCACTCCGGCAGGGCGGCGTCGTGGTAGCGCAGGAACACCCGCACCAGCCAGAACGACAGGTCCGACAGCACTTCCTGCGCCAGCTCGACCGGGTCACGCTCGGCGTCGGCGTGGTCGGCCAGGTCCAGCCATGACAGCGGCCCGGTGCGCTGGCCTTCTTCCTCGGTGTTGGCCTGCTCGACCAGGGTCTTCACGACCTTGGCCAGCTTCGTGACCTGCTCCGGCAGCGGCGCGACCTCGTCGCGCAGCTTCTGCACCTGCGTCGGCAGCGGCGTCACCGCGTCCATCGCCATCCGCAGGCCCTCGACCTCGCGGGCCAGGCCGGCGACTGCCGAGCTCGTCGCGCAACCTGCGGGAATCTGCGGCTGCCCAGGGCCTGCGCTCTCGGCGGGGCCGGCGGTGCTGTTGTCGTTGGTCTCGCTCATGTTCAGGCCACCTCCACCAGGTCGAAGCGGGCATGGAGCTCGATCCAGTCGGCGTGGTGGCGACCGTCGGCGGTGTGATAGCGGCCGTCCACACCGGACACCCACACCCGCATCAGGTCATCGCGCACCGACGGGTGATCCGCCGGCTCACACAGGCCCGACGCCCCGGCCACCAACCACACCCGGGTCCGGTTCGCCTTCGCGGTCACAGCGCCACCCCCGGAAACTCGGCGGTGTCCGACCAGTCCACGAACCGCGACTCCTCGCCGGGACGGACCATGCGGTGGGTCAGGCCGAGCAGCGCGGCGACGTCGTCGCGGCGCAGCACCGCCCAGCCGCCCCCGTCCGGCGTGGCGAACCCCAGCACCACCAGGTCGCCGCGGGCGAACACCCGCAGATCCCCGTCACCGACCCGACAGTCGGCGGTCAGTGCCTCGGCGAGCAAGTCCCGCCCGATCACCCACTCCTGCGGGCACACCTCGGCCGGGAACTCGACGGTGATCGCATACGGGTCGCTGGTGCAGTAGCGCGCCGAGATCGTCGTCGTGCCGCGCCCAATCAGGGCGGGAAGGTCCATCCTCATCGGACCCGCCCCCGCTCCGGGCCGGTCGACGCGGCGAGGCGGTGGCCGGCCTCGGCGACCACCCACGCCACGAACTCCAGCCGCAGCCCGGCTGCGACCTGCCCGGCCAGGTAGTCGGTGATCTGCTGCGCGGTCTGTCCGTGCAGGGCGCGCCACACGATGATTTCCACCAGCGCGGCCACCAGCTCGAACCGTTCGCCGGTCTCGGTCTGCGCGACGTCGCGGGCGAGCTGGGTGATCACGGTGGTGATCCGGGCGGTGTTGATGGGTCCCGTCGGCATGGTGCTCATCCCGGTCACCGGTTCCCTTCCTTGCGGGCGGCCTCGCGGCGCGCGCGTTCGATCGCTTCCTGCTGGCGCTGCAGCTTCTGGTGCCAGGCACCGGAGTCGTTGTTCGCGCTCATACCGGTCACCGCCCCTCGTGGTCGTCGCGGGCGGCGTCGGCCCAGGTGGCATCCAGCTCGGCATCCAGCGCTGCCAGCGGATCCGCCGCCGCAGGCGCGCCCGGCGCGGGCTCGGCCGCCGGGGCCGGGTCGGCCGGGCGGTCCAGCCGGACCGTGTCGGCGCGCAGGATCGGCTCGGTGTGGTCCTGCGCCGGCACCGTCACCGGCTCCGCTTCGCGGGTGCTCTTGCGGGTCGCGGCCCACTGCTCGAATCGGGCCATCCACGGCTCGACCCGGTCGGCGAGAGTGTCGACCATTGCGGCCAGGAACGTCGTCGCCGTCTCGTGCCGCGCGGACCAGCGGGCCACGAACGCCTCGCGAGCCTCGGCGCGGGCCAGCGCCTTGACGTCATGGCGCTCCCACGCCATCCGCAGCTTCCCCACCGCGACCGGCATCCCGCGGCGCACCACCACGACGTGCCGCTCGGGCAGCTGGGAGATCTCGCCCGCCGAGAGCACCGGCACCCGCTGCGGGCTCCGCCCGGTCACCCGGCCCGACTCGTCCTCGTGCTCGACCATCTCGCGCCGCTCGCACGTGAGCAGCGAATAGGCCTGCAGGTCGGCGTCGTCGCGGGCGCCGGCGAGGATCAGCACACTCGCCGAATTCGTCATGATCGCCGCGCAGCCCATGTCACCCCACCGCTGCCGCAGCTGCGCGCGGGACTGGGCTCCGATGTGGATGGTGATGTTCCGGCCACCCATGTCCGCAGACCAGCGATCCAGCGGCACCGGCGCGATCAGGGCCGCCTCGTCGAGGATCAGCGTGAACGCGGTGTCCAACCGCCCCGACGGCGACTCGGTCGCGACCCGGCGAGCCTCCCGGGCGATGTGCCCGGTCAGCGCAGCCAGCAACGGCGCGGTGTGGGCCTCCTCCGCCCCGAGCAGGTAGACGGTCGCCTTCGACTCGAGCAGCTCGGCGACGTCGAACGTGCCGCCGGTGGCGGCGGCCTTCGCGGTCGGGTCGGTCAGCCACGCCAACGCGGGCATGATCGTCGTCGTGATCGAGGACCGGGTCCGGTCGTTGGTGGTCAGGAACTGCTCCGCAGTCGCGACGAACATCGGCTCCGGCGAGCGCCGCAGCAACCGCAGCACCTCATCCGCCGCCCGCTCCGGGGACGCGACCCACTCGGCGACCTCGGCCATCGACAGCTCCCCCAGCGCGGCGGCGTGCATCAGCGTCGCCAAAGCGCGGCGGGCCTGGGACACCCAGTGCTCCCGCTCGTCACTGCCGCCTTCGGCCGGCAGCAGGTCCGTCGCGCGGTAGGTGGCGGTCACCGGGTTCTCGCACCCGGTCAGCGGGTCGAACGTGATCGTCGAATCGAGCTTGCCCAGCCCGGACGGGTTGAACACGTACGCCGGGCCGTGGTCACGCTCGCGCAGCTTCGCGGTCAGCTCGATCAGGTCGGTGCGGGTGCTGGTGGCCAGCACGGCGCCCGGGGCGTCGATCAGCAGGCCAGCCAGGTGCCCGGTCTTGCCCGAGCGGGGCCCGCCGAGGGTCAGCGTGACGTCCTCGACCGGCGACCAGATCCACTGCCAGCCCACCCGGGCCAGCCGCGCGGCGTACTCGGTCACCGCGGTCCGGCGACGCTGCCACCGGGAGGTGTTCTTCAGCGACGGCTTCAACGTCCGCGCCTTGCGCCGCATCGCCCGCTTCGACGCCTTCCGCCAGATCATGAACCGCGACGCCACCCCGCCGTTACGGCGCGACCGCCGCGACCAGCGGCCCAGTACGCCGCGCGAGCCGCCTCGGCCGCGCAGGCTGAGCGCGAGGGCGAACAGCAGCACGGGGCCGCCGAGCACGAAACCCCACGGCCACACCCCGTAGCCCGGTGTCTCCGCCGGCACCCAGCCCACGAACCACACCGACAGGCCGACCAGACCGGCTGCCAGCGTCACTACCCGGGTCGCGTTGCCCTGCACCAGCTCGACCAGGCGAAACACACCCGCGGCGACACCCGCGACCACGAACCACGGCCAGATCACCGCGACCTTCACATGCCAGTCGCTCAAGAGAGCACCGATAAAGATCAACGTCGCCGCCACCAGGACGGCACCGAAAGTGCGCATCAGGCCGCACCCCCAGCCGACGTCGCGCGCCAGGCGTCGACCCACTCGGCGACGTCGACGCAGTTGCCAGCCGTCGCGGCGAAGTCGAGCAGCTGCTCGACCGCTTTCGCCGGCACTACGTAGCGGCCTTGTCCTGCGCCTCGACGGAGCCGGAGCGCCGGAAACGCGTCGGCGTGAATCAGGCGGTAGACGTACTCCTGCGAGAGGCTGAGTAGCGCCGCGGCCTCGGGCACCGTGTAGGTCGGCACCCCTGCCAGGCGCTTCCTCATCGCAGCCTGCAGCGCTATGTCGCGAAGTAGTTCACGAGTCTGGCCACGAGCGGCTTGGACCTCGTGTGTCGTAGCTTGTTCCTGCATCTGGGTCTCCAAATGTCCGATGCGAGACCCGGACGGGGTGGCACCCCCGTCCGGGTCGCTTTGTCTCCGGTGTCCCAGCCGGTTCGCACATGCCTAGCTTGGCTGGGCATGTTTGAAGATAGCCAGCATGGCTAGCCATGTCAACAGGCTGTCTAGGCTGGCTAGCCTGGACCGCTACAGGCGTCGTACCCTGATTTGCATGCAACTCGACCCGGACGACCCTCGACCGCCCTACCAGCAGGTCGCGAACGCGCTACGTGCGGCGATCCTGACGAAGACGTTCAAGGCCGGGGAGAAGCTGCCGTCCGGTCCGGAACTGTCGCAGCAGTTCGGCGTCGCACGCATGACAGTGCAGACGGCGATTCGACTGCTCCGAGATGAAGGCCTAGTCGTGTCTCGGCAAGGCAGCGGCGTCTACGTCCGCGAGCGCGCGCAGCGACCGGTAGACCTGCGGTCTCACCTCGAGCGCGCTTTCGAGCAGCCCGACGTATCTGTCGACTTCGCCGGCTTCTCCGGTGAGACACTGCATGGAGCTATCACCGAGCCGCTGGACAAGATCCGTGACGGACGTCTCCGGCCCGACTCGCTATCGATTCGACTGCTCGTGCCGGATCCGCGGCGGCCGTGGACGCTACCTGCCCAAGTCGACGACCTCGCTGACAGTCCCGCCTTCCGAGCGCGGGCCACGCGAATCATGGAGCGCCACACCCTGGCGATCGTGGACGCGGTAGCCGAACTCGCAGAACTCGGGCTCGTCCCGGAGGCGAAAGCGCAGGTGCGCTTCAACCCCGCCGTACCGCTGTTCAAGCTGTACGTGATCAACGACAGCGAGACGTTTTTCGGGTACTACCCCGTTCAGGAGCACCAAGTCACGCTCGACGGTGAGCGGACGGCAATCTGGGACTTGATGGGTAAGGACACGATCCTGTTCCACTACTCGGCAGACAGTGATGAGGACAGCCTCGCTTCGCAGTTCACTCGCCAGTCACGGATGTGGTTCGACTCCCTGTGGACCACTGTGGGCCGGGACTACCAGCCATGACCGCCGAGCAGCTCGCAGCGGCACTAAAGAGGACGTCGAGCGTTCTGCTCGACTTCGACGGGCCCATCTGCTCCGTTTTCAGCAGCTTCAGTCCGGCGGCCGTGGCTGACGAGCTACGAACTCGTCTCGGGCTCGATGCTGCACCTGAGACTCAGGAACCATTCGAGCTACTCAGTTACGTCGCCCGCCATGAACCGGCGAAACTCGTTAGCGCAGAGGCGGAGCTCGCCGAACTCGAGAAAGTCGCGGTCTCTCGCGCCGAGCCAACTCTCGACGCTGATGCAGTGCTCCGACACTTCAACGTGGCTGGACGACCGGTAGTCGTCGTGAGCAACAACTCCGCCGCGGCGGTGCGCGCCTATCTGGAGCAGCACAGTCTCAGGTCCCTCGTGGCCGGCGTGTCTTCGAGGGTCGATCCAGACCCCAGCTTACTGAAGCCTCACCCGCACTTGCTCCATCGGGCGGCAGTGATCTTGAGCTGCGCGGTTACCGAGTGCCTCATGATTGGCGATTCCGCTACGGACATCGAGGCCGCGCAGGCTGCCGGAGCCGTCGCCGTTGGCTACGCAAACAAGGCCGGCAAGCGCCAACGTTTCGAGCGCCTCGGAGCTGACGCGATCATTGGAGCAATGAGCGACTTGTTGGACGTTCGCACGCCTGTGTAGTCCCTCCGAGAGGGTCTACATCAGACGCGAGCAGCGACAGCGACCACGCCCCACGCCTCAGCGCGAGAAACATCGAGCTGCACTCGACGTGCCACCTCGCCGACTGGACGGCCCGCCTTGAGAGCGAGAACGGCGGCGTCGTACTCACGATCTCCCGACACTGCGCGCGGATCGATCACCAGCAGCCCGCGTTCCCCGCGAAGCACGTTGCCCGACGAAAGGTCCCCATGACACAAGGAACGCGACTCACCTTCAACGAGTTGCGCGAGGATCGGTAAGGCTCGCTTCCGTTCTTCGTCGCTCGCCGCCTCGGTGTCGGGCGGGAGGTCTGCCGCGTCGCCACCGAGCAGGCGCTCCCGCAGCCAACTGGAGACGGGCGGGAACTCCTGAGATTGCAGGGCGCCGGCGAGCGGGCGAAGGACGTCGGCGAGTTCGTCAACCGAAGCCGACCGAATGTCCTTTGTCCCCGGCTGCACCTGATCCATAACTGTCCACGTGCCGACCGTGGACTCCACGACTTGGTGGACGGCGGGCGCGACGCCCAGCATTGCGAGCCGTTGCGCCGCGCAGGCCTGGAGAGCACCAGCAGGATCAGGCGTCGACTTCATGATCAGCAGTCCGCTCGAGGTTTCGACCGACACGACCAGCCCGTAGCGAGCAGCCAAGATCTGCTTTGGGCGAGCATCGTAGCTGCGGCACAGTTCGGCCAACTCGGCTTCCACAGCAGCAGCCCACGACTCGCCGCGGGCTGGCCAGCGGGAACAGACGGCACGCGTGACGTCGTACGGCACCGATAGCTGCTTACTACCAGGCGACTTGTCAGGATGAACCTGCTTACGACTGGGCCGTTTCATTCGACCTCCGAGAATGTCGGCCGCGCGCTTGTCGGCCTCGGCGACCCACGCGGCGTACACCCTCATCGTGGTGACTCCGTTGGAGTGGCCAAGCCGGCCGGCGACAGTGCGAAGGTCGACTCCCGCGAGGATCAGCTCGGTAGCCGAGTAGTGCCGTAGCGCATGCAGGTGGCTGTCGATACCGATCGATGCGCACATCCGCCCGTAGCGATGCGTGACGGCGGAGCGGTTGCATGGCTGGTCGAACGCTGGCGCGTAAGAGAAAAGGTACGCCTGCTGAGTCGGCTTGACGTCGAGCGCGCGCACGCGCTCCTCGTACAGCGTCCGCAGGTCGCGCAGTACCTCGATCGTCGCGTCGTCGAGTGCGATTCGCCGTGGCTGATCGCTTTTGGTCTCGTGCACGGCCAGCTTCTGGTTCGTGAATTCGACGTCGCGCCACCGGAGACGGGTCAGTTCGCTGCGACGGACTCCGGTCACCATGACCAGCCACACGAGCGTGCCCCAGACGTCGTCCTGTTCCCAGGCCGCGTTGATGATCTGAGCAGCCTCGTCCGGCGTCGGCGGCTTGGGGTCGGGCTTCGGGGCCTTCGGCTTGACGGCCACTTCCGCGGGGTTGCTCTTCACCCACTCCCACCGCATGGCGGCGGAGAAGGTGCCGCTAATCATGGAGTGAATTTTGAGCACGCTTGCCTTGGCGAGTGGGCTGCAGGCGTGCGGCTGACACTCGGTGATCTTGCAGCCCTTTTCGGCGCAATCATGCGGTGGATAGCCAGCTGCCGGCGGTCGGCCCGGCGGACGCCGGTGCTTCGCCGTTCGGCACTCGTGCGGTCCGTCGATCCGGTGCTCTAGGAATGGCCGGCCGTCGCAGCGAGCCCGGCACCGGCGCAGGTCGGCGTAGAACTCCTCCAGCGTCCGCACCTTGATCCTTGCAAGGGGCTCGTCAGCGAATGCCGGGTAGATGAACCGCCTGGCGTACATCTCGTAGCCTTCTCGGGTCTCGTCGCCGAGTTCGGCCAGGCGCAGCCAGTCTTCCATCGCGACGCGCAGGGTGCCCTTGCTTCGCGCGTGCCGTTCCTCGTCGACCTCGGCGACCAGCCGAATCCGGATCCGCTCCGCTTCCTTCTCGTCGGTCGTGGAGTCGGTGAGGTAGAGCCGGTTGCCGGTCAGCGGGTCGACGCCGGCGTACACACTGACCTGGAACGAGTTCCCTCGTCGCCGGATGTGCCCACGCTCTCGGGCCTTGCGGTCAGCCTTCCGCACCATGATCTTTAGAGTACTCGCCGTCACAATGACTGACAGAGATCAATTCCGATCGTGGCGTGAGCCTAAAACCGCTGGTCAGACTGTGTGGAGCTGAGGGGAATCGAACCCCTGACCCCCGCCTTGCAAAGGCGGTGCTCTACCAATTGAGCTACAGCCCCGGGTGCGGGCTGACGCCCGCCGAAACTCAGTTGTGGGACGCACCCGCCGGCTTGGCCGGAGTGGTGCCGTTGTTCGAGGGGACCGGCGCGGTCGCCTCACGCCAGAGGTCGGCTTCCGCCTTGGCCGCCTTGTTGCGCTTCACGACGAACAGGACGCCGCCCGCGATGACCGCGAGTGCCAGCAGCTTCTTCACCGAAGCCCCCCTTCTCAGCTTGCTTCCCTTACCCCGCGATGTTACTGCACCGGCGCCGGCCGCCGTCGGGGGCGGTGGTTCCACGTGGAACCTTGATCGCGCGGGTAACGCACGTCACACGTGGAGGGAAATACGCGGACGGGGTGTCTCGTTGTACCCACTGGTCGGTGTGCCCACCGTGTCCCCCGGGCCTCAACCACTGCCTTCGCGGAGTTCCGTCCGGCTGGAGCCGCGAAGCGCCTCATCGCCGAGAGGCGACCGTGGCGCGCATCGACCGTGACCGCTCAGCCCTGCCGGTACATTCTCTTCCCGGCAGGGCTGACCTGTTTTGTGGTTACGTGTCGAGAACGTGGCGCCGGCTCCGTCCCTGGAGCACGAGCGGCCACGAGGGCCGCGCGACCAGGGGAGCAAATCGTGGCAATCCAGCGGATGGACAACATCGGCCTCGTCGTCGACGACATGGCGGCGGTCATCGAGTTCTTCCTCGACCTCGGCCTGGAGCTCGAAGGAAAGGCGACGGTCGAGGGACCGGACGTGGACCGCCTGGTCGCCCTCGAAGGCGTCCACTGTGATTTGGCGGTAGTGCGGACCCCGGACGGCCACTGCAGGCTCGAACTGATGAAGTTCCACAGCCCGGCGTCTCCCAGCCCCGCTGAGCAGAACGCACCGGTCAACGCGTTCGGCTTCCGCCGCATCATGTTCGCGGTCGACGACACGGAGGAGGTCCTCTCCCGCCTGCGCACCCACGGCGCCGAGATCATGGGCGACCGCGTGACGTACGGCGACAGCCACCAGCTGGTCTACGTCCGCGGCCCCGAGGGCATCATCATCGCGCTGGCCGAGAAGATCGCCTGAATCCCATTACTGAGGAGAGGACGCCACGATGGCTGTCGCCGATGACCTCGACCGCGCCACCGATTCGCAGTGGGACTGGGTCGCCGAGCAAACCCGCACGTACTTGAACTCGGGCGGCACGGAAGGCCACGAGTCGAACGGCGTGTACACGCTGATCCTGGCCACAACCGGCCGCAAGACCGGAGTCCCGCGCCGCACGTGCCTGATCTACGGAACCTCCGGCGAAGACTTCGTGGTCGTGGCGTCCAAAGCCGGCGCCGACGAAGACCCGGCGTGGTTCAAGAACCTCGAGGCGAACCCGAGCGTGGGAGTCCAGGTGGGAACCCGCCGTTTGACGGCCCAGGCCCGAGTGGCCACGGCAGCCGAGCGCGGTCCGCTGTGGACGAAGATGGCCGAGATCTTCCCGCTGTACGACGAATACGCGGAGAAGACGGAACGGGAGATCCCGATCGTCCTGCTGACCCCGTCGGAATGACCCCATCGGCGGGACGTCTCGTCACCGAGACGCTCGACTACGACGGTGGCCGGCAGGTCACAGCGTACGTTCCGGCGGATCCACCCCAGGCCGTCGTGTTCACCGGCGACGGTCCGTCGATCGCCTCGTGGGGGCGCGTTCTCGAGGAAGCCGGTTCGCTGCCCACGATGATCGTCGCCGCACACCGCCTCGACGACGAGACAAAGCGAATCCACGAGTACTCACTGGGCGAAAGCACGGCCGACTTCGTTTTCGACCCGGAACGGTTCGCCGCACACGAGAAGTTCTTCGTAGAAGACGTACCTCGATGGGCACGAACGCGGTTCGGCATCGCGGTACCCGTCGAGCGAACCGCGGTGTTCGGCGTCTCGGCCGGCGCAGAGCTCGCGCTCGCCATCGGACTTCGCCATCCCGAGAGCTACGGCGCCATCTTGTGCGCATCACCGGGCGGCGGATACCGACCACCCGCGGTGCTGCCGAAACGGCTCCCGCGCACGTATCTCGTCGGCGGCAGGAGCGAGCCGTGGTTCCTCGCCAACGCGACCCGATGGGCCGACGCGCTGCGCAACGCAGGCGCGGAGGTCGTCATGAAGGAACGAATCGGCTCTCACGGCGGTGCGTTCTGGCAAGCGGAGTTCCCGCTGATGGTGGCCTGGGCGTTCGCACCTTGACGCGTCGCCGGCTCGTCCTGGTGAAGACCGGATAGTCACGCAGACAGCAGAAAGCCCGACTCACCAAAGTGGTGAATCGGGCTTGTTCTGCGTGGGCCTACCAGGACTTGAACCTGGGACCTCTTCGTTATCAGCGAAGCGCTCTAACCGCCTGAGCTATAGGCCCTTGAACGAGGAGAACTTTACAGGACCCCCGAGGGGGCCCTGCAACCGGGTTACTCCCGTTCCGACAGGGTGACTTCGAGGCCGCCCGCGAGGTCGGCTGACACGTTGTAGATGAACGCGCTGACCGTGGCCAGGGCTGAGACCAGGACGATGTTGATCGCGCCGAGGATGGCTGCGATGCCGAACACCCGGCCCGCGCTGATCAGGGGTTCCGAGGAGGCGTTGGCTCCTTCGCCGCCCACCAGGGACGAGTACGTTCCGTTCAGCTTGTCCCAGACGCCCATGCCGTCGAGGACCGTGTACAGGACGCCTACCGCTACCAGCCAGACGAAGAACATCGCGACGCCCAGTACCAAGGACAGTTTCAGGACCGACCACGGGTCGAAGCGCTTGACCTGCAGCGATGCCCGGCGCGGGCCGCGGCCCGGGCGCCGTAGCGCGCTGGGCCGGGCTCGCTGGGACGACGCCGACGGGACGGCCGCCGCGGATGGCTCGGCGCTGGGTGGGGCGTCGCCGAAGAGGCGGGGGGCCGCGCTGCCGGTCACCACTGTGCGTTGCTCAGCGGAGACCGGCTGCGTCTCGTCGGTCGCCGGCTCGGGTTTGAAGAGCGCCTCGTCCGTGGCCAGCTTCACCGTTGCCTCGGAGTCGCCGTCCTTGCCGACCCGCTGCCAGGGCGGGCTCGCCGGAGTCCCGTTCGAACCCGCTGCCTCGGGATTCTCGGTTGGTGTCACGAAGAGTCAGTCCTTACCCGTGCCGTGGGGCCGTCGTCGGAGAGCAACCATCACTGCTCCGGCGTGGCCGTCGTTTCCTCACCCGCGTCAGGTGCTTCCGGAGCCGGGGCATCCTCGGGGGTGTCACCATTGGCGACGTCCGAGGGCTCGTCCGCGTTGCGTGCGACGGCGAGAAGAGTGGTGCCTTCGCCGAGATTCATCAGCCGGACCCCCTTCGTCTGCCGCCCTGCCTTGCGCACGTCGACCGCCGGCGTGCGGATCACGCCGCCGCTCGAGGTGATCGCGTAGAGCTCGTCCTCGGCGTCGACGATGAGTGCACCCACCAGCCTGCCACGTTTCCGGTCGTGCTGAATGGTGAGCACGCCCTTGCCGCCGCGGCCTTGGACCGGGTAGTCCTCGATCGGGGTGCGCTTGGAGTAGCCGCCGTCCGTCGCGACCAGCAGGAACTTGTCCTCCTTGACCACGCTGATGCCGAGCAGCTCGTCACCGTCGTTGAACCGCATGCCGAGCACGCCGGACGTCGGGCGGCCCATCGGCCGCAGCGCCTCGTCGGTCGCGTGGAAGCGGATCGACTGGCCTTCGGCCGACACCAGGAGCAGGTCGTCCTCGGCCGAGGCCAGCACCGCGCCGACCAGCTCGTCGCCCTCGCGCAGGTTGATGGCGATGAGGCCGCCGGAGCGGTTCGAGTCGAAGTCGGTGAGCTTGGTCTTCTTGACCAGGCCGCGCTTGGTGGCGAGCACCAGGTACGGCGCGGCCTCGTAGTTCTTGATCTGGATGACCTGGGCGATCTGCTCGTCCGGCTGGAACGCCATGAGGTTCGCCACGTGCTGGCCGCGCGCGTTGCGGTTGGCCTCGGGCAGCTCGTACGCCTTGGTCCGGTAGACACGGCCCTTGTTCGTGAAGAACAGCATCCAGTCGTGCGTCGAGCAGACGAAGAAGTGCTGGACGATGTCGTCCTGCTTCAGCGTCGCGCCCTGCACGCCCTTGCCGCCGCGCTTCTGCGAGCGGTACAGGTCGGTTTTCGTTCGCTTGGCGTACCCCGTGCGGGTGATGGTGACGACGACGTCCTCGACGGCGATGAGCTCTTCGTCGGTGACGTCGCCGCTGAAGCCGATGATCTTCGTGCGCCGGTCGTCGCCGTACTTCTCGACGATCGCCATCAGCTCGTCGCGGATGATCGCGCGCTGGCGCTCCGGCTTCTCGAGGATGTCCTTGAGGTCGGCGATCTCCAGCTCGATCTCGGCCAGCTGGTCGATGATCCGCTGACGCTCCAGGGCGGCGAGGCGCCGCAGCTGCATGTCGAGGATCGCGGTGGCCTGGATCTCGTCGACGTCCAGCAGCTCCATCAGGGCCGGCCGCGCTTCGTCGGCGGACGGCGACCGCCGGATCAGCGCGATGACCTCGTCGAGCGCGTCGAGCGCCTTGACGTACCCACGCAGGATGTGGGCCCGCTCTTCGGCCTTCTTCAGGCGGAAGCGGGTCCGCCGGACGATGACCTCGACCTGGTGCTTCACGTAGTGCCGGATGATCTGGTCGATCCGCAGCGTGCGCGGCACGCCGTCGACCAGGGCCAGCATGTTGACGCCGAAGTTCTGCTGCAGCTGGGTGTGCTTGAACAGGTTGTTCAGCACGACCTTCGCGACGGCGTCCCGCTTGATCGTGACGACGATCCGCATGCCGGAGCGGCTGTTGGACTCGTCGGCGATGTCGGAGATGCCGGTGAGCTTGCCGTCGCGGACCAGGTTCGCGATGTTCTCGACCAGGTTGTCCGGGTTGACCTGGTACGGCAGCTCGGACACGACCAGGATCGTGCGGCCCTTCGCGTCCTCTTCGACCTCGACGACCGCGCGCATCCGGATCGAGCCGCGGCCGGTGCGGTAGGCGTCCTCGATGCCGGAGGTGCCGAGGATCATCGCCTTGGTCGGGAAGTCCGGGCCCTTGATCCGCACCAGCAGCGCGGCCAGCAGTTCGTCGTCGTCCGCTTCGGGGTTCTCGAGCGCCCAGACGACGCCCTCGGAAACCTCGCGCAGGTTGTGCGGCGGGATGTTGGTCGCCATCCCGACCGCGATCCCGGAACCGCCGTTGACCAGCAGGTTCGGGAACCGCGACGGCAGGACGTCGGGCTCCTGCGTGCGGCCGTCGTAGTTGTCGCGGAAGTCGACGGTGTCTTCTTCGATGTCGGCCAGCATCTGCATGGCCAGCGGCGCGAGCCGGGACTCCGTGTACCGCATGGCGGCCGCGGGGTCGTTGCCCGACGAGCCGAAGTTGCCCTGTCCGTCGATCAGCGGGTAGCGCAGCGACCACGGCTGGGCGAGCCGCACGAGCGCGTCGTAGATCGCCGAGTCGCCGTGCGGGTGGTAGTTGCCCATGACGTCGCCGACGACGCGGGAGCACTTGTTGTACCCGCGGTCCGGCCGGAAGCCGGAGTCGAACATCGAGTACAGGATGCGGCGGGCGACCGGCTTGAGGCCGTCACGCACGTCCGGCAGCGCACGCGACACGATGACGCTCATCGCGTAGTCGATGTACGAGCGCTGCATCTCCTGCTGGATGTCGACCGGTTCGATCCGGTCGCTTTCCGGAGCCGGCGGCAGGGTTTCCGTCATGAGTCCTTCTCGAGTGCGGGTGGTCCTGGGCGGGACGGGATCGGGGGACGCCTACACGTCCAGGAAGCGCACGTCCTTGGCGTTGCGCGTGATGAACGAGCGGCGGGCCTCGACGTCCTCGCCCATCAGGACCGAGAAAAGGTCGTCGGCCTGGGCGGCGTCGTCCATCGTGACCCGGCCCAGCAGGCGGTTGGCCGGGTCCATCGTGGTCTCCCACAGCTCTTCGGCGTTCATCTCGCCGAGACCCTTGTAGCGCTGGATCGCGTCGTCCTTCGGCAGCCGCTTGCCGGCCTCGACGCCCGCGCGGATGACGGCGTCGCGCTCGTTGTCGGAGTACACGTACTCCGGCTCCGCCCGCGGCCACTTGATCTTGTACAGCGGCGGCCGCGACAGGAAGACGTGGCCGTGCTCGATCAGCGGCTTCATGAACCGGAACAGCAGGGTGAGCAGCAGCGTGGTGATGTGCTGGCCGTCGACGTCGGCGTCGGCCATCAGCACGATCTTGTGGTACCGCAGCTTCTCGAGGTCGAACTCGTCGTGGATGCCGGTGCCCAGCGCGGTGATCAGCGACTGGACCTCGGTGTTCTTCAGGACGCGGTCGATGCGCGCCTTCTCGACGTTGATGATCTTGCCGCGGATCGGCAGGATCGCCTGGTACATCGAGTCCCGGCCCTCCTTGGCCGAGCCGCCGGCCGAGTCACCCTCGACGATGTAGAGCTCGCACTCCTCCGGCTTGGTGGAGCGGCAGTCCTTCAGCTTGCCGGGCAGGCCGCCGATGTCGAGCGCGCCCTTGCGGCGGACGAGGTCACGCGCCTTGCGCGCGGCCATCCGGGCCTGCGCCGAGGAGATCGACTTGTTGATGATCGTCTTCGCCTCGGTGGGGTTGCGCTCGAACCAGTCGGCCAGCCATTCGTTCGTCTGCTGCTGCACGAACGTCTTCGCTTCGCTGTTGCCCAGCTTGGTCTTGGTCTGGCCCTCGAACTGCGGCTCGCCCAGCTTGATCGAGACGATCGCGGCGAGACCCTCGCGCACGTCGTCACCGGTCAGGTTGGCGTCCTTCTCCTTGAGCAGCTTCTTGTCGCGCGCGTACGCGTTGACGACGCGGGTCAGCGCGGCGCGGAAGCCCTCTTCGTGGGTGCCGCCCTCGTGCGTGTTGATCGTGTTGGCGAACGTGTAGACCGACGGCGTGAACCCGGTGTTCCACTGCATAGCGACCTCGACCTCGAGGCCGGGCCCCTTGGCGTCGAAGGAGATCACGCTGGAGTGGATCGGGTCCTTGCTGCCGTTGATGTGCTTGACGAAGTCCTCGAGCCCGCCCGGGTAGCAGTAGACCTTCTCCTTGACGCGGGCGACCTTGCCCTCGGCGTCTTCCTCGGTCTCCTCGTCGGCGACGCGTTCGTCGCGCAGGGATAGCGTCAGCCCCTTGTTGAGGAACGCCATCTCCTGGAGGCGGCGCGAGATCGTCTCGAAGTTGTACGTCGTGGTCTCGAAGATGCCGCCGTCGGCCCAGAACGTCATCGTCGTCCCGGTCTCGGTCGCCGGGCCGAGGTCTTCGAGGGGCCCCGGGATCTGGTCGGTGTACAGCTGGCGCCAGCTGCGGCCGCCGTACTTGACCTCGGCGAGCAGCCTCGTCGAGAGCGCGTTCACCACGGAGATGCCGACGCCGTGCAGGCCGCCGGACACCGCGTAGGAGTCGCTGTCGAACTTGCCGCCCGCGTGCAGCTGGGTGAGCACGACCTCGATGGTCGGCTTGTTCTCCTTGGGGTGCATGTCGACGGGGATGCCGCGGCCGTCGTCGACGACCCGCACCCCGCCGTCGGCGAGGAGGGTAACCTCGACCTTGGTGGCGTGCCCGGCCATGGCTTCGTCGACGGAGTTGTCGACGACCTCCTGGACGAGGTGGTGCAGCCCGCGTTCACCGGTGGAACCGATGTACATGCCGGGGCGCTTGCGGACCGCTTCGAGGCCTTCGAGCACCGTGATCGACGACGCGTTGTACTCGCTCTTGTTCTCGGTCACCGGCGTTGTTTCTCCTCGTCTCGCCCGAGCGGACACTCGCTCCCTTCCAGTGTACTTGGCCGCGTCCGCTGGCATGCGGCAAGGACACCCCTGAGCGCGTCGCAGACGGACGAAATCGATGTGAGCCGAGTCTTGACGTAGCTCGGGAGGTCTGGATGCGTTCTCGGGGCATTCAACCGAGCAACACGCAACCCGGGTCAGCCGTACGTGTCACGCGGGCCGCGGCCGGGCACGTGACGGGGTCCTTTCCGCCAGCTCGGGGCGGTCGGACCCTGGATCCGCATGCGCTTGACGACGCCGTTCCCGACCCCCGCCGCGATCTTGGCCAGCAGCTTTCCCTGCAGCAACCGGAGCTGGGTGGCCCACGCGGTCGAGCTGGCGCGGACGGTGAGCTCGCCGTCCTTGAGCACGACCGGCTGGGCGTGTTCGGCGACGTCCTCGCCGACCAGCCGCTCCCACTGGGCGAAGACGCGGGCGCTCGTGACGCTCTCGCTCCAGCCGCGGTCGGCGACCATCCGGGAGACGAGCCGGCCGAGCGGCTGCGGGTCGCGCGGGTCCGCGCCCGGCCCCGACCAGCGGCGACGCCGCGGGTTCTGACCCCCGCCGCCGACAGTGCGCCGTCGGTAGCCAGGCGACGTGCCGCGTTCCTTGGCCTTCGCCTTCGCCGCTTCGAGCGCGGCGTGGGCGAGGTCCCGGCCCGTCGCGGGAGCCTCGTTCGGCCCAGCGGTGTCGTTACGCTCAGTATCAGCAGGTGGCTTGGAGCTGCCGCGGGGCGATTTGTGCCACCCATCTGGCCGCAAAGTCACGGGCAGCGATAACTCATTCACCGTGTTATCCACACTGTCCACAGGTTTGTCCCCAGATCGGGTGCGATTCGTGTCGCCCGTCACATCGGGTGTTCGGTCGGGCCGCTCAGCCACGCGTGATCTCACCATCCGCCACCACGAACCGGGACCCGGCGAGCTCCCCGGGCACATCTTCGTCGACCGCCGCGGTCACCAGCACCTGTTCGGCGCTCGCGGCCACCTCGGCCAGCCGGGCCCGGCGCTTGCGGTCCAGCTCGGCGAACACGTCGTCGAGCAGCAGCACCGGCTCACCCGCCTCCGCGCGCAGCAGCTCGTAGCTGCCGAGCCGGAGGGCGAGCGCGAACGACCACGACTCGCCGTGACTCGCGTAGCCCTTGGCCGGCGCCTGGCCCAGGATCAGCTCCAGCTCGTCCCGGTGCGGGCCGACCAGGCTGATCCCGCGCTCGAGCTCGGCCTTCCGGGCCTCACCGAGCGCCTTGAGTAAGACGTCCTTGAGGACCTCGGGTTGCGCCCGCTCACCATTCGGTACGCCGTACGTCTCCGGCAGTGCTTCGCCCAGCGAAGACTTGTACGAAATCTTCGCCGGCCGCGAGTCCGGAGCGACGCCCATGTACGCCGAAGCCGCGTGCGGCCCGAGGTCCGCGACGAGGTTCAGGCGCGCGGCCAGCAGCTCCGCGCCGGCCACCGCGAGGTGGTCGTCCCAGACTTCCAGCGTCGAGAGCGCGTACGGGTCTTCGCGACCCGTACGCCGTTTTCCGGCTGTCTTGAGGAGGGCGTTGCGCTGCTTCAGCACCTTCTCGTAGTCGGCCCGGACCCCTGCGTACCGCGGCGCGCGCAGCACCAAGAGCTCGTCGAGGAACCGGCGTCGCTCGCCCGGGTCACCCCGGACCAGCGAGAGGTCCTCCGGCGAGAACAGCACCGTGCGCAGGATCCCGAGCACGTCGCGCGGCCGGCCGACCGCGCCGCGGTTGACCCGGGCGCGGTTCGCGCGGCCCGCGGTGATCTCGAGCTCGACCGTCAGCTCGCGGTCCTCGTTGACCACCGCGACCCGCACCAGCGCGCGCTCGCAGCCGTGCCGGATCAGCGGCGCGTCCGTCGCGACGCGGTGCGAGCCCAGCGTCGCGACGTACCCGATCGCTTCGAGCAGGTTGGTCTTGCCGCGACCGTTCTGGCCGACCAGCACGGTCGGCCCCGGTTCGAGCGCGAGATCGGCTTGCGGCCAGGAGCGGAAGTCGGTGACCTGCAGGTGACGCAGATACACCAGGAACTCCTTACCCGCCGACCTTCTTCACGGCGTGCCCGCCGAACTGGTTGCGCAACGCGGCGACCGCGCGCATCGCGGCCGAGTGTTCCTGACGCGAGGCGAAACGCGCGAAGAGCGCGGCCGAGATGACCGGCGCCGGCACCGCGTTGTTGATCGCTTCTTCCAGCGTCCACCGGCCTTCGCCGGAATCTTCGACGTAGCCCTCGAGGTCGTCGAGCTCCGGGTCCTCGTCGAGCGCGCGCACGAGCAGGTCGAGCAGCCAGGACCGGACGACCGTGCCGCGCTGCCAGCCCTTGATGACCGCGGGCACGTCGTTGACGACCTTCGCCGCTTCGAGCAGCTCGAAGCCTTCCGCGAAAGCCTGCATCATGCCGTACTCGATGCCGTTGTGGATCATCTTCGCGTAGTGACCCGCGCCGACGTCGCCCGCGTGCGAGAAGCCTTCCTCACGCGGACCTTCCGGGCGCAGCGCGTCGAAGATCGGCATCGCCCGCTCGACGTCGGCGGCCGAGCCGCCGACCATCAGGCCGTAGCCGTTTTCCTTGCCCCACACACCACCGGACACACCGCAGTCGGCGTAGCCGATCTTCTTCGACGCCAGCAGGTCGGCGTTGATCTTGTCGTCGGTGTACTTCGAGTTGCCGCCGTCGATGACCATGTCACCTTCGGCGAGCAGGTTGCCCAGCTCGGTGATGGTCTGCCGGGTCGGGTCGCCGGCCGGGACCATGATCCAGACGATCCGCGGAGCGTCCAGTTTGGACACCAGGTCCTCGAGCGACGTGGTGTCGCTGACGTCCGGGTTGCGGTCGTACCCGACCACCTCGTGACCGGCCGCACGCAGCCGCTCACGCATGTTGAAGCCCATCTTGCCCAGGCCGATCAGACCGAGCTGAACCATCGGATCCCCTTACGTGCTCAGGAAAAGTGCGGGTCAGCCGGGAAGGCGGACCGGCATCAGGAGGTAGAGGTAGCCGGGGACGACGTTGCCCTCGGGGTCGGCGGGCTTGATCAGCGCGGGACGGTTCGGCGTGGTGAACGTCAGCTCCGCCCGGTCGCTGTGGAGCGCGCCGAGGCCGTCGACGAGGTAACCCGGGTTGAACGCGATCGTCACCGGCTCACCTTCGTACTCGACCTGGAGCTCTTCTTCGGCGCTTCCCTCGTCGTCGCCGCCCGCGGACAACCGCAGCGTGTTGTCCCCGAACTCCAGTCGTACCTGAGTCCCCCGCTCCGCCACCAGCGAAACGCGCTTGATGCTCTCGGTGAGAGCGGACACGTCGATGACCGCGCGTGAGGTGTGCGACGCGGGCAGCAACTGGCGGTACGGCGGGAACTCCGCGTCGAGCAGGCGGGTCGTCGTGTAGCGCCCGGAACCGGACAGGCCGAGGAGGCCTTCGCCGCTGGCGAGCGCGAGGCGGATCGTGGCGCCGCTCGCGCCGAGCGTCTTGGCGGCTTCGGCGAGGGTGCGCGCCGGGACGAGCACCGCGGCGTCGGCCAGGCCCTCGGCCGGCTGCCAGGTGAACTCGCGCATGGCGAGCCGGAAGCGGTCGGTCGCGACGAGGGTCAGCGAGCTGCCGGAGATCTCGAGCCGCATGCCGGTGAGCATCGGCAGCGTGTCGTCCTTGCCCGAGGCGACGACGACCTGGGTGACGGCCTGGCCGAACGCGTCGCCGGCGAGCTCGCCCGCGAAGGCGGGCTGGGACGGCAGCTGCGGGTAGTCCTCGACCGGCATGGTCGGCAGGGAGAACCGCGCGGTGCCGCACGTGATGGTGGCGCGCGCGCCGTCGACGGAGATCTCGACCGGCTGCGCGGGCAGCGCCTTGGTGATGTCGGCGAGCAGGCGCCCGGAGACCAGCAGCCGGCCGCCGTCGGCGATCGTCGCCGGGACGCCGACCGTCGCGGAAACCTCGTAGTCGAAGCCGGAGACCGTCAGGGCGTCGGTGTCGCCGTCGGAACCGGCGTCGAGGAGCACACCGCCCAGCACTGGCACGGGAGGCCGGGAGGGGAGGCTTCTCGCCACCCACGCGACGGCGTCGGCGAGCCCGTCACGCTCGACGCGGATCTTCATGCGCCCATCCTTTCGACGACCGAGCCCCTGTCGGCTCGGGCCAGGCCTCGCTCTGGCAGGGCAGTGACCGGCTGCCCCCTCCGGCCGGTCCGCCCTCCGCTCGAGCGGCCGGAGCACGGACCAGGTGCAGGCGTCCACGTTAGGCCGTCGCGGGGGCCGCCGTCACTTCGGCCTCCCCTTGACTTTGTCGACTTGACGACAGGATCTCGCGGTTGTCCCCAACTTCGTCGATCGCCTGTTTTTATCTTTTCTCTCTTAGAAGAGATCTTAAAAGGCAGTAGCAGTAGTAAGCGTTGTGGATTGTGTGGATTGAGGTCGTTCGCGCAGGTGGGAGCACTCGCGGGCATGTGGAGAACCGTGGTGGTGGATCTGTGGGCAACTCGGGCCGTCCGTGGATGGTTTCGGGCGACCCCCGATCCGTCCACAGATCGGGCCGGTTGTCCCCACGGTTGTCCCCAGGCGTGTGGGGATCTGTACCCAGGGTCTGGGGGTGCCGGGCACGGTCCGGTTCGCTCTTCCGAGTGAGCGGGCCGTCCTGTGCACACAATGTGGGCAACCTGTGGAATCAGCGTGGACAAGGGTGTGGATTCCCTGTGGATCACCTGTGGGCGGGGTGTGGACGGATTCCGCGTCGTCGCTGATCAGGGATCTGTTGACACTGTGGGCAAACTGCCCACACCATGGGGAAACTTCCTTGTGTACAAACAATTTTGGCGAGTTTGCGAAGCGCGCGTACGCGGCTTCGCTGCTTCGCGGGCGTAGGCGTGCTTCAGACAGTCCAAAGACGACAAAGGGGCGTCCACAGTGCGTGGACGCCCCGAAGTCGTTGCGGGATAAGGGATGTGCTACTGGCGGGCGCGCTGCTTGATGCGCGACGTCAGCTCCTGCACCTGGTCGTAGATCCGCCGGCGCTCGGCCATCTCCTTGCGGATCTTCTTGTCCGCGTGCATGACGGTCGTGTGGTCGCGGCCGCCGAACGTCTGCCCGATCTTCGGCAGCGACATGTCGGTCAGCTCGCGGCAGAGGTACATCGCGATCTGGCGGGCCGTGGCGAGCGCTTTCGTCTTGCCGGGGCCGCACAGGTCGTCGAGCGTGACGTCGAAGAACTCGGAGATGACGCCCATGATGGTCGGCGCCGTGATCTCCGGGGCGTGGGAATCGGGGATCAGGTCCCGCAGCACGATCTCGGCCAGCCCGGCGTCCACCGGTTGCTGGTTCAGCGACGCGAACGCGGTGACGCGGATGAGCGCGCCTTCGAGCTCGCGGATGTTCGCTTCGACGCGCGAGGCGATGAACTCCAGGACGTCGCCCGGCACCGCCAGCCTGTCCTGCGCCGCCTTCTTGCGGAGGATCGCGATGCGCGTCTCGAGCTCGGGCGGCTGGATGTCGGTGATCAGGCCCCACTCGAACCGCGTCCGCAGCCGGTCCTCCAGCGTCTCGAGGCGCTTGGGCGGGCGGTCGGAGCTGACGACGATCTGCTTGTTCGCGTTGTGGAGGGTGTTGAAGGTGTGGAAGAACTCTTCCTGCGTACCTTCTTTGCCTTCCAGGAACTGGATGTCGTCGACGAGCAGGATGTCGATGTCGCGGTAGCGCCGCTGGAACGCGACCTTGCGGTCGTCTCGCAGCGAGTTGATGAAGTCGTTCGTGAACTCTTCGGTCGAGACGTACCGGACGCGCATGCCGGGGAAGAGGCGTTGTGCGTAGTGGCCGACCGCGTGCAGCAGGTGCGTCTTGCCGAGCCCGGACTCACCCCAGATGAAGAGCGGGTTGTACGCGCGGGCCGGCGCTTCGGCGACGGCGACCGCGGCCGCGTGCGCGAAGCGGTTGGACGCACCGATGACGAACGTGTCGAACGTGTACTTCTCGTTCAGCTTCGTCTTCGACGTCTGCGGCTGCGCCGGCGCGGTGTAGGGCTGGCCGGCGATCGGCTGGCCGGAGAACGTCGGCCAGATCTCGTGGACGGCGGCGAGCGCTTCGCCCTCTTCGTCGACCTCTTCGTCAGTGTCGTCACCGTCGTCGAGCTTCGGCCCGACGGAGTGGTGCGGGGACAGCGGCGGCGTCGGCTCGGGACGCGGCGGCGGCAGCATCGGCCCGGGACCCGGCCGCGGGACGGGCGCCGGCTCCGGGACCGCACCGTTTTCCACCCGGCTGGGTGACGGCACGTAGTGAGGAGCGGCGATCGGGGCGACGGCTTCGGTGCTGTCGACCTTCACCGCGAGCGAAATGGCGCGGCCGAGCCGCCGGGAAAGCGCTTCGGTGATCGCGCCGCGGAGACCGCGTTCGATCGCTTCCTTCGCGAAGTCGCTGGGAGCCGCCAGGAGAGCGGTGCCGTCGAGCAGGCCGATCGGGCGGGTCACGCGCATCCACGCGCGCTGCTGAGGGGACAGGGTCCCGTCGGACAGTTCGCGTACCACCTGTTCCCAGATGACGCCCAGATTGTGCTGGTGCTCCGACACCTGTTCGGCTCCCCTCCCCTCGTCGGCGTGGACGGCCGACGCCCCTGGTCACGCGGTCCGGCGCCCCTCGCGGACCGGCGTGTGCCTCGGCACAACGAATATCCACATAGTTGTCCACAGCTGTGCACTAATGTACGGCGACCCGCGGCGACGCCACCTGCGGGCTCGTCGTACGCCGGTGGGCACTCCACCACCCGGATACTCGTGCACCTCGACCGGTGACCCGAGAGAGGCACGCTAACAAGCCCCGCCCGCTGCCACAAGGCATCCTGGGTCGCAAGCATTTCACGGTGTACGGCGTGTTGCCATTCGGTGCCCCGGCGTCGACGATCTCGGCTTCGGAGCCTGGTCGCGGACCGTGGCCGAGGGGGTGCTTACCGGCCGCCCGACGGGGGTGCGTACCCTCGTAAGGTCTCCCGTATGCGACGGGTGCTATTCGCGTGCCCACGTTGTCGTCGCTCGTCGTGACGAGGCCACACGTTGGTAGGAGACACCAGAGACTGCCGTGCGCCCGCACGACACGCCAGGCGGAGGGAATTTCCTCCCGTCCGACGCGACACACAGGAGAAGCAGTGAGCAAGGGTAAGCGCACCTTCCAGCCGAACAACCGCCGCCGCGCGAAGACCCACGGGTTCCGCCTGCGCATGCGGACCCGCGCCGGCCGGGCCATCCTCGCGGGCCGCCGTCGCAAGGGCCGCGCCGCGCTGTCCGCCTGATCCGGCTCGTCGGGGCGCGCCGTGCTGCCGGCTGCCGCACGTTTGCGGCGGAGTGAGGATTTCCGCGTGGTTCTCCGTCGCGGCTCCAGGGCAGGCAGGCGCCGCCTCGTCGTCCACGCGCTGACCACGGACCCGTCCGGGGCCGCCGACGTCTCGTCGGCGGCCAGGGCGGGTTTTGTGGTGAGCAAGGCCGTCGGGAACTCGGTGGTCCGCCACCGCGTCACCCGCCGGTTGCGTCACCTCGTTTCGGCCCGGCTCGGAACCCTGCCCGCCGGCAGTGCGTTGGTCGTACGGGCATTGCCGCCGTCCGCGAGCGCGTCCAGCGCTGAACTCGCAGCCGATCTCGACGCCGCATTGCATCGACTAGGCCTGTCGTCGCGCCGTCCGGCCGGGGATGCCCCGCGCCCGACGCGTCCCGCGGACGCGGCCCCCGACCACGGATCAGCGGTGTGACCGGCATGCGAGCCACCCCCGAGCACGACCACGAAGAAGACGTCGAGACCGCGCCTCCGCGCCCCGGTCCCGTCGCGTGGGTCCTGTTGCTCCCCATCAAGCTCTACCGCAAGGCGATCTCGCCCTTCCTCCCGCCGGCATGCCGGTTCTACCCGAGCTGCAGCGCGTACGCAGTCGAAGCCCTGACCCGGCACGGTGCCGCCGGCGGCTCCTACCTCGCGCTGCGCCGGCTGCTGCGCTGCGGCCCGTGGACGCCACCCGGCCGCGACCCGGTCCCCGAGAAGTTCTCGTGGCGCTACCGCAGACCTGAAACACCGATCGAGGAGTAGCAGCAGTGCTCGATTTCATCTACTACCCCGTGTCCTTCATCCTCTGGTGTTGGCACAAGGTCTTCGGGTTCGTCTTCGGTGAAGCGACGGCGATCTCCTGGATCCTCGGCATCATCTTCCTGACGTTCACGGTCCGCGGCATCATGTTCAAGCCGTTCGTGAACCAGGTCCGGTCGATGAAGAAGATGCAGGACTTCGCGCCGGAGATGAAGAAGGTCCAGAAGAAGTACGCGAACGACCGGCAGCGCCAGGCGCAGGAGATGCAGAAGCTCCAGCGCGAACACGGCGTGAACCCGCTCGGCAGCTGCCTGCCGATGCTGCTGCAGATCCCGGTGTTCATCGGCCTGAACCACGTCCTCCGCGCGTTCACCATGCTGCCGCCCGGAGGCGGGCTGAAGACCGAGAACTACTTCTTCTCCCAGGCCGACGTCCACTCGTACGTCAGCGCGAAGCTCTTCGGCGTCAACCTCGGCGAGGCCGTCTACAACGGTGTCGGCGTCGTCAGCGGCGGCGCCGCGAACGTCGGCTTCCAGTGGGGCGTCCTCCCGGTCGCGCTGCCCCTGATGATCGTCGCCTCCATCGCCACGCACCTCACCGCGCGGCACTCGGTGGCCCGCCAGAACGCCGCGTCGGCCACCTCGCAGACCGCGATCATGAACAAGCTGACGATGTACGTGTTCCCGCTCGGTGTGCTCGTCTTCGGTGCGCTGTTCCCGCTCGGCCTCCTCTTCTACTGGCTGGCGAACAACGGCTGGACCCTGATGCAGCAGCGCCTCGTCTACACGAAGATCGACAAGGAAGAGGCGGCCCGCAAGGCGGAGGCCGCGGAGAAGCGCGCGTCGCTCGGCCCGAAGCCGGGGCAGAAGCCGGCCGCGCCGAAGGTCGGTCAGAAGCCGGTCCAGCAGCGGAAGAACCAGCCCGCGCAGGGCGGCTCGCAGAAGAAGGTCACGAAGGCGGGCTCGGCCCACGGCTTCGCCCAGACCTCGGCGCCCTCGGCCGCGGCCGAGCCGGCGAAGGCGGCGGACGTGACCCCGGCGGAGACGAACGGCCAGAACGGCTCGAAGGACAACGGCACTGGGGTGCCGGGCCTTCTCAAAGACTCGACCAGGAAGTCGGGCCGGAAGCGCCGCTGAGGCGCGACCGGTTCGGAGAGGAGACGAATGATGTCGGAGACGATCGACACGATCGAAGCCGATCAGGACGACGTGACCCCGGAGCCGGCCGCTTCCGCGGACGCGGTGGACGAGCAGAAGGCGGGCGGTGACGACGTCCTCGTCCAGGAGGGCGACATCGCCGGCGACTACCTCGAGCGACTGCTGGACCTGCTCGACTACGACGGCGACATCGACCTGGACGTCGAAGCCGGCCGGGCGATCGTGAGCATCGACGGCGGCGAGGACCTCGAGAAGCTCGTCGGCCCCCGCGGCACGGTGCTCGAGGCGTTGCAGGAGCTGACCCGCCTCGCGGTCCAGCAGGAGACCGGATCCCGCAGCCGGCTGATGCTGGACATCGCGGGCTGGCGCGCGGACCGTCGCGAGGAGCTGCGCGAGCTCGGCCGCTCCACGGCGGAGTCGGTCCTCCAGAGCGGCGAGCGGGTGCGGCTGCAGCCGATGAGCCCGTTCGAGCGCAAGGTGGTCCACGACGCGGTGGCGACGGTCGCGGGCGTCACGAGCGAGAGCGAGGGCGAGGACCCGAAGCGCCGCGTGGTGATCTTCCCGGAGTCCTGAGTCCCGGTTTTCCGAAGCGGCCCCACTTGACCAAGTCAGGTGGGGCCGCTTCTTTGTGTGCATGCGCCCGGCACCCGATGAGGTCCTCCACTTCTCGGAGGATCCGACGATCACGCGCTTCGCTCCTCACGTCGCGGCGACGGCCCAGCAACCGGAGGCGTACGTCTGGGCGGTCGACGCCACGCGGGCGCCGGATTACTGGTTCCCGCGGCAGTGCCCTCGCGCGCTGGCTTGGGTCATGCCGGCGACGTCCACGGCGGCCCGGTCGTGTCTCGGCGTCGATTGGGTGTACGCGATCGAGTACGGCTGGCTCGCGGCTCTGCAGTCGGTGCGGTTGTACGCGCCGCGGTTCGCGGCGTCGTCGTTCCGATCGTTCGGCGAGCTTTAGCGGGATCCGGCCGCGGAACGCTCAGCCGCGGCCGAGCGAATTACACGCTTGATGTTTCACGTGGAACGGGTCGCCCGCTGAGACGATCCTCGGGGTCGTCGTTTCACGTGGAACCATCCACCGAAGGGCGGCCGGCCGAGTGGAGTTGTCCACATCTGCGGTCTGTCGGCTCGTTTTCGACTCGACATCAGGGACAATCGAACGAGCGCGTTTCACGTGAAACGCGCGGACGAGGAGTAGACGGAGTGAGCTTGGAGCAGGCCGCGGTGGCGGTGCGCGCCGCGGCGGAGCGAGTGTTCGGTGAGCGCGTGGACCAAGCCGCTGGGTACGTCGAACTCCTGGAGCGCCACGGTGTGGAGCGCGGGTTGATCGGGCCGCGGGAGGTCGAGCGGCTGTGGGAGCGGCACGTCCTCAACTCGGCCGTCATCGGTGAGCAGATGCCCGAGGGTGCCCGCGTCGTCGATGTCGGGTCGGGTGCCGGGCTTCCGGGAGTACCGCTCGCGATCGCGCGGCCGGACCTCGATATCGTCTTGCTTGAACCGATGGCTCGCCGGGTGGACTGGCTGGCCGAGGTGGCCGAGAAGCTGGAACTCCCGATCACCATCGTCCGTGGACGCGCGGAGGAGCGGTCTGTGCGCGAGCAGCACGGTGGCGCCGACATCGTCACCGCTCGCGCGGTCGCCCCGCTCGCCCGGCTCGCGGACTGGTGTCTGCCGCTCGTCCGGTCCGATGGCTTCCTGGTCGCCCTCAAGGGCGCCAGCGCGGCGGAGGAGATCGAACGGGACGGCGCCGCCATCCGCAAGGCCGGCGGGGCCGCCCCACTGATTGTCGAATGCGGTGCCGCAGTACTAGAGGTCCCCAGCACGGTCGTGAAGATCCGTCGCCTCCCGACGGCAGCCAAGCCGAAGGCACGGAGCAAGAAGCGTTAACGGGCCGCGGTGTTCCACGTGAAACGACGCGACTCGACCACCGACCAGACGTCTATATGGAGGAGGTGTCGAGACCGGTGAATCCCCCGCCGTCCGACTCCACGGAGACCAGCCACGACGTGGGCTGGACGCCGATCGCCGAAGAAGCCGCCCGCGCCGCGCGTCTGCTGCACCCGGAGCGGACACTCCCCCGGCCCGGCCACCGTCGCGTGCTGACTGTCGCCAACCAGAAGGGTGGCGTCGGCAAGACCACGAGCACGGTCAACCTCGCCGCCGCGCTCGCCGTCCACGGGCTCAAGACACTCGTGGTCGACCTCGACCCACAGGGCAACGCGAGCACCGCGCTCGACGTCGACCACCGGTCCGGGACGCCGTCCATCTACGAAGTGCTGATCGGTGAGGTGACGCTCGCGGAGGCGGCGCAGCCCACCGAGCAGTCCCCCAACCTCTTCTGCGTCCCCGCGACGATCGACCTCGCCGGCGCCGAGATCGAGCTCGTCTCGATGGCGTCCCGCGAGTCCCGGCTCAAGGAGGCCATCTCCTCGGAGATCCTCAACGAGATCGGCGTCGACTACGTCTTCATCGACTGCCCGCCGTCGCTCGGCCTGCTGACGGTCAACGCGATGGTCGCCGCGCAGGAGGTGCTCATCCCGATCCAGTGCGAGTACTACGCGCTCGAAGGGCTCGGGCAGCTGCTGAGCAACATCGAGCTCGTGCAGCAGCACCTCAACCGCGAGCTCCGCGTCTCGACGATCCTCCTCACCATGTACGACGGCCGGACCAAGCTGGCCGACCAGGTGACGAACGAGGTGCGGAACCACTTCGGCGACACGGTCCTCAAGACGGTCATCCCCCGCAGCGTGAAGGTCTCCGAGGCGCCCGGGTACGGCCAGACCGTGCTCGCTTACGATCCTGGTTCGCGCGGTGCGATGAGCTACGTCGACGCGGCGAAGGAGATCGCCGAGCGCGGCGCACAGATGGAGAAGGGTAGTTCGACATGACGGAGCGCAGAGGAGGGCTGGGGCGCGGCCTCGCCGCCCTCATCCCGACGGGGCCGGCGACCGGCAGCGGCCCGCTGCCGGCACCCGCTGACGGCGCTGCGGCGGACAAGAAGGCGGCCGAAGACAAGGGCTGGTTCGCGGCCAACGGGCAGGCGAAGCAGCACAGCGGTGAAGTCGCCGGTGCGGTCTACCGCGAGATCCCGGTCGGTGCGATCAAGCCCAACCCGAAGCAGCCGCGGCTGTCCTTCGACGAAGAGGCGCTCGCCGAACTCGAGCACTCGATCCGCGAGTTCGGGCTCATGCAGCCCATCGTCGTCCGCGAGCTCGGGAACGACGAGTACGAGCTCGTCATGGGCGAGCGGCGGCTGCGCGCGTCGCAGCAGGCGGAGCTCGAAGCGATCCCGGCGATCGTCCGGCAGACCGCCGACGAGTCGATGCTGCGCGACGCGCTCCTTGAGAACATCCACCGCGTCCAGCTGAACCCGCTCGAAGAGGCGGCGGCGTACCAGCAGCTGCTCGACGAGTTCGCCGTCACGCACGAGGAGCTGGCGAGCCGCATCGGCCGCAGCCGGCCGGTCATCACCAACACGATCCGGCTCCTCAAGCTCCCCCTGCCGGTGCAGCGCCGGGTGGCCGCGGGCGTCCTGTCCGCCGGCCACGCCCGCGCGTTGCTGTCGCTGGAGGACGCCGACAGTCAGGAAGAGCTCGCCGCGCGCATCATCGCGGAAGGCATGTCGGTGCGGGCGACCGAGGAAGCCGTCACGCTCAAGAAGAGCGAGAAGCCGGCCAAGCCGAAGCCCGCGGCGCGCAAGCCGATCCAGGCGCCGGGGTTGCAGGAGCTCGCGAACCGCCTCTCGGACCGGTTCGACACCCGCGTGAAGGTCGACCTCGGCCGCCGCAAGGGCCGGATCACGCTCGAGTTCGGCTCGGTCGACGACCTCGAACGCATCGTCGCGATCATCGACGCGAATGGGGCGAATCAGACACCGGAAACCGATTAGGGATCACCCCAGGGTGTTTCGTCACGGTGATGATTGCTCCACGCGGTCGCGACGTTCACATCCAGTGATGATCAGTCGCGACACGAAAAAGGCCGCCACGGACGTTCCGAGGCGGCCTTTCGCGTGAGCGGGGTCAGCGAGAAATCGCGCGACCGATCAGTTCGGCGAACACCGCGCCGAGCGACTTGCCCGCCGCTTCGATCGCCATCGGGACCGTCGACGTCTCGGTGAGACCCGGCGACGGGTTCACTTCGAGGAAGTGAACGGTGCCGTCCGCCGTGACGACCGCATCGGTGCGGGAGATGTCCCGCAGCCCGAGCACGCGGTGCGCGGCGACGGCGAGTTCGGCCACCGCCTTGGCCGCGGCGTCGTCGAGCCGGGCCGGGGTGAAGAAGTCGGTGAGGCCGGCGGTGTAGCGGGCCGTGTAGTCGTACACGCCGCTCTCCGGGACGATCTCGACCGCGGGGAGGGCCTCGGGGCCGTCCTCGCCCTCGATGACCGTCACGGCCACCTCGACGCCGTCCACGAACCGCTCGGCGAGCACCGTGTCGCCGTACGCGAAGCAGCCGACCATCGCCGCCGGCAGTTCGGCCGCCTCGCGGACCACCTGGGTGCCGAGCGCCGAGCCGCCCTGGTCGGGCTTGAGGATCAGCGGCAGGCCGAGCTGCTCGACCATCGCGTCGAGCACCGCCTGGGCGCCGAGCTCGCGGAACGTGCTGTGCGGCAGCACCACCCAGCCCGGCGTCACGAACCCGGCGTTCTCGACGAGCGCCTTGGCCGTCGGCTTGTCCCACGCGCGGCGGCAGCCCTGGGAGCCCGTGCCGACGAACGGCACCTCCAGCATCTCCAGCACCGTCTGCACCGAGCCGTTCTCGCCCTCACCGCCGTGCAGGGCGACGACCACCGCGTCCGGCCGCTGGGTGCGCAAGCGCTCCAGCAGCCCCGCGTCGGTGTCCCACTCCTCGATGCCGAGGCCTTCGGACTTCAGCGCCGCGGAGAGCCGTCGCCCGGACCTCAGCGAGACGTCGCGTTCGTGCGAAAGCCCGCCGGCGAGCACGGCAACGGTACGGTCGACCACCGTGGAAACTCCTTAAATAAGAAGAACTAGACCGTGTCCGGGGACGGGTTCTGCGGCCCCTGGATCTGGCGCGCGCTCACGTTACCGAAGGTGCGGGCCAGGTCCATTTCAGACTCCAGCACGGCGGCCAGCCGCCGCACGCCCTCACGGATCCGCTCCGGCGTCGGGTAGCAGTAGGACAGCCGCATCTGGCGGCTGCCGAACCCGTCGGCGTAGAAGCCGGTTCCGGACGCGTACGCCACCCGCGCGGTCACCGCGCGCGGCAGCATCGCCTTCGTGTCGACGCCTTCCGGCACCGTCACCCAGACGTAGAACCCGCCGTCGGGCTTGTTCCACGAGCACCCCGCGGGCAGGTACTGCTCCATCGCGGACAGCATCGCGTCGCGCCGGTCGCGGTAGTTCTCGCGGAACTTCTTGATCTGGCCCTTCCAGTCGTGCGTGGTCAGGTAGCGCGAGACGATCATCTGGTTGAACGTCGGCGGGCAGAGCGTCGCCGACTCCGCGGCCAGCACGAGCTTCTCGCGCACGGCGTGCGGCGCGAGCACCCAGCCGACGCGCAGGCCGGAGGCGAACGTCTTCGAGAACGAACCGAGGTACACGACGTTGTCGGCGTCGGTCGAGCGCAGCGCCGGGTACGTCTGGCCGTCGAAGCCGAGCAACCCGTACGGGTTGTCTTCCACGACCAGGACGCCGTGGTCGCGGCAGATCTCCAGGATCTCCGCGCGCCGCTCGACGGCCAGCGTGACGCCGGCGGGGTTGTGGAAGTTCGGGATCGTGTACAGGAACTTGACCCGGCGGCCGGCCTTCTCCGTCTGCGTGAGCGCCTCGCGCAGGAGCTCCGGCACCAGGCCCTTGTCGTCCATCGCCACGTGCACGACCTGCGCCTGGTACGCGGCGAACGAGCCCAGCGCGCCGACGTACGACGGGCCTTCGGCGATGACGACGTCACCCGGGTCGCAGAAGAGCCGCGTGACCATGTCCAGGCCCATCTGGGAGCCGACGGTCACCACGACGTCGTCCGGGTGGGCCTTGATGCCCTCCAGCGCCATGATTTCGCAGATCTGCTCGCGCAGCACCGGGACGCCGTGCGCCGAGCCGTACTGCAGGGCGACGAGCCCGTCTTCGGCGATGATCTCCGCCACCTGCGCCGACAGCGTGTCGAGCGGGAGCGCGGCCAGGTTCGGCATGCCGCCGGCCAACGAGACGACCTCGGGCCGGCTGGCCACCGCGAACAGTGCCCGGATCTCGGAGGCGGTCATCCCGGCGGTGCGCGCGGCGTACCGCTCGAGGTGCGGGTCGAGGTTCTGGCGGCCGCTGTGCGGCTTGCTGGGGCGGTTCTCGGTCATCGACGATTCACCCGGGGCTCGATGGACAGGACTGCTTGTTCTGGGGCACGGCAGATCCAGTCGAGTGTAACCGGGCACCCATCCGGTACCCCTGGCCTTTCGGTGCTCGTCACATCCGCCTATCCTCGACGAGGGCTCCCGTGTCGTGCCGTGGTCAATCGCGGCTCGACGACCGGGCAGCCGGTCGGGAGCAGCAGGTCAGGGGAGGTCGCGAGTGTCACGTCGCGTCGTGGGCGTCACACTGGACAACCTGGAGCACCTGCCGAAGAGCTGCCGCCAGTGCGTTTACTGGGAGCTGGCCCCGCACCTGAAGAACCAGGCCGAGGAGTTCGGCGCCACCGAGGTCGAGAAGGAAGCCTGGGTCTCGAGCGTGCTGCTCGAGTGGGGTTCCTGCGGCCGCATCGTCTACAGCGACACGTTGCCGGTCGGGTTCGTGCTGTACGCCCCGCCGAACGCCGTCCCGCGGTCGCTGGCCTTCCCGACGTCCCCGCCGAGCGCGGACGCGGTCCTGCTGACGGCGTTCCAGGTGCTCCCGGAGTTCCGCGGCGGCGGCCTCGGCCGGATGCTCGTCCAGGCGGTCGCCAAGGACCTGACGAAACGCGGCGTCCGCGCGATCGAGGCGTTCGGTGACGCGCGTCCCGAGGAGTCGGACCCCGACGGCGGGCACAGCTGCGTGCTGCCGTCGGCGTTCCTGCAGAGCGTCGGCTTCAAGACCGTCCGCCCGCACCAGAAGTGGCCGCGCCTGCGCCTGGAGCTGCGCTCGGCGATCACCTGGAAGGAAGACGTCGAGGCGGCGCTGGAGCGGCTGCTCGGCCAGGTGACGATCACCACCGCCGAGCCGAGTCTCGGCCGCGCCTGAGCCGCATCTCCGCACGAGACCGCAAACGTTTGCGCCGTCGTCCTGACGCGCTCGCACGACGGATTCCGTCGCGTGTGGACGGCTGTGGAAGAAGTGCCGAGTTATCCACAGAGCGCTGATAGGAGCGGTGGACAAGCTGTGGAGAACTGCCCCGAAACCTGGGGACGCACAGGCTGCGTCCCCAGGGGTGGTGGGGCAGGTGAAGGTGAGCCGCTAGGGGTTGTGGTCGGCCCTATTCGGCTTTGGCCAGCTCGTGCGCCAGGACGTCGGCGAACGTGAACGTTCCCGTCGGCTGGTCGCCTTCGCCGAGCAGATACAGGCGCTTGACGGCGATCAGGATGCCCTCGGCGACGATGTCGCGGAACGCCGGGTCGCCGAGCTTGCGGGCGTCGTCCGGGTTCGTCAGGTAGCCGATCTCGACCCGGACCGCCGGGCAGCGGGTGCGGGTGAAGATGTCCCACGACTTGTAGTGCGTGCGGTTGTCCTGCAGGCCCGTGCGGGCCGCGACCTCACGCTGGATGAAGCCGGCCAGCAGCTCGCCCACGGTCGACGTCGTGCCGTTGCCGTTGCCGAAGTGGAAGCTCGCGACACCCTGCGCGCGCGGCGACGGGTTCTTGTCGCTGTGCAGCGAGAGGAACAGGTCCGCGCCCGCGTCGTTGGCGAACTTGGCCCGCTCCAGCTCGGTCGGGCTGTGATTCGGGCCGCGGGAGATCAGCGCCTCCATGCCCGTGGCCTTCATCCGGCCTTCCAGACGACGCGCGAGGTCCCACGCGATGTCGGCCTCACGCAGGCCGCCGGCGACCACACCGAGGTCGTCACCGCCGTGGCCGGGGTCGATCACGATGCGCTTGCCGCGCAGTCGCGGACCGGCCTGGCGCACCTGCTCCTGCTCGCGCAGGAACACGGGGCGGCCGCCCCGGGCCCGCGGCGAGGACAGGCGGTGCAGCTCACGGATGGTCGCGGGACCGCACATGCCGTCCGGCGTCAGGCGCATGTCGCGCTGGAACGTCTTGAGCGCGCGCTCGGTCGCCGGGCCGAAGTAGCCGTCCGGGCGGCCGGCGTCGAAGCCGAGCTCCGTGAGCCGCTCCTGCAGCGTGAAGACGTCGTCGCCGTGCACCGGCGACGCGATCATGTAGGACAGCGGGCGGCTGCCCAGGTGGTAGCTGGCGCCCTTGAGCGCCTGGAAGGTCGCCGGACCCACGATGCCGTCGGTCATCAGCCCACGGCGCTGCTGGAAGGCACGGACGGCGTGCTCGACGGCGACGTCGAACGTGTCGTAGTCGTCGGTACCGGTGACCGGCGGGAGCAGGTCCATCCCGGCCAGGATGGACCTGATCTCGGCGACGTCCGGACCGGCGTCACCGCGGCGGAGTACCCGCATGCACTCCTCGCTCTTTCCTAAGGCACCCAGGGGCTCGGTGCGTGGCAAGAAAACCTTCGCTGGGACGGGCCCAGGTCCTCTATTGTGCCTTGCCAACTCTCGGTGACAGCGCAGGCCCGGTAGGTGCGTCAAGAGCCCGATCGTGGCGCACCCCCGGTGGCCCTCGTCACGCTCGATTCACCCACACGGGCGGGATTACCCCGAACGACGACGGACCCGGGTCCGCGAGAGGGTTCTCGCAGGCCCCGGGTCCGCCGGGCTTGTTCGGTTCAGAGGACGTCGGCGAGATCCGACAGCAGCGCGGCCTTCGGCTTGGCGCCCACGATCTGCTTCACCGGCTTGCCGCCCTGGAACAGAATCAGCGTCGGGATGGACATCACCTGGTAGTCACGCGGCGTGTTCGGGTTCTCGTCGATGTCGATCTTGGCGATGGTCAGCTTCTCGCCGTTCTCGGCCGCGATCTCCTCGAGCACCGGGGCGACCATCTTGCACGGCCCGCACCAGGTGGCCCAGAAGTCGACCAGAACCGGCTTCTCGCTGGTCAGGACCTCGTCGACGAACGTCGCGTCGGTCACCTTCACGGTGTTGGACATGGTTTCTCCTTCAGGTTGGTCGAAAGCCGGAAAGTCAGTTGGTGCTCGCGCCGTAGCCGCCGCCGACCAGCTCGGGCGCTTCGTGGGCGTCCGGGTCGCCGTGCTCCGCCAGCCAGCGTTCCGCGTCGATGGCGGCGCTGCACCCGGAACCCGAGGCGGTGATCGCCTGCCGGTAGGTGCGGTCCACCAGGTCACCGGCCGCGAAGACGCCGTCGAGGCTCGTGTACGACGTCCGGCCCTGGGTGACGACGTAGCCGTCCTCGTCCAGCTCGACCTGCCCGCGCACCAGCTCGCTGCGGGGATCGTGCCCGATCGCGACGAAGAAGCCCGACACGTCCAGCGTCGACTCCGAACCGTCCTTCGTGTCCTTCAGCTGCAGACCCTCGACCTTGCCGTCGCCGACCACGCCGGTGATCTGCGTGTTCAGCTTCCACTTGATCTTCTCGTTCGCGCGGGCGCGCTCGAGCATGATCTTGGACGCGCGGAACTCGTCGCGCCGGTGGACGACCGTGACGGACTTCGCGAACTTCGTCAGGAAGGTCGCCTCCTCCATCGCCGAGTCGCCACCGCCGGCGACCACGATGTCGTGGTCGCGGAAGAAGAAGCCGTCACAGGTCGCACACGCCGAGACACCGCGCCCGAGCAGCTCCTGCTCGCCGGGCACGTTCAAGTACCGCGCCGCGGCACCCATCGCGAGGATGACCGCGCGGGCGGCGTAGCGCTTGCCGTTCGCGGTGACGTACTTGACGTCCCCGCTCAGCTCCAGCGACTCGACGTCCTCCGCGCGCAGCTCCGCACCGAAACGCTCGGCCTGCTTGCGCATTTCCTCCATCAGGTCCGGACCCATGATGCCGTCGCGGAACCCGGGGAAGTTCTCGACCTCGGTCGTCGTCATCAACGCGCCGCCGAACTGCGTGCCCTCGAACACCAGCGGTTCCAGCTGGGCCCGTGCCGCATAAACGGCAGCGGTGTATCCGGCAGGACCCGACCCGACGATGATCAGGTTCCTGATTTCCTCGGCAGCCACCCGTGACCTCCGCTCGTAGTGACCCGTGTACCAGGCTCAACACGATCGTAGGTGGCCATGTTCCCAGCCGTGACAGCCGCTACTTCTCCCCGACGACCTTGTCGAACAGGACGGCCGGATTCCCCGGTCCGCAGTCCGCGCCGAAGGCCACGAGCCGGAACTGGGCGAGCTTGCCGGTGGTCAGGATGATCATGACGCCGGACTTGCCGCCGACGTTGACCGGGCGGATGCCCTCCGGCCGGACCTTCGGGTCGAGACCGGCGGCCGCGATGCACGCGTCCAGCTTGTCCTCGGTCCGCAACGGGCCGAAGTCGCGGACGCCGACGGCCTTGCCGATCAGCGCCTGCGCGCCGCTGCCGTCGCTGCCGACCGTCGGTCCGGACGGCGGCGGGGCCGCGACGTTCGGGGTGCCGGTCGGCTGGGACGTGCCCGGGATCGCGATCGTCACGGCGACGACCGCCGCCGCGGCCGCGGTCAGGATGCCGGCGGCCCAGCCGAGCCGCTTGTTCCGGCGCCGCCGGGCCGCCGCGAGGTCCACCACCTGGGCGTCCCCGGACCCGGCCGCCCGCGGTGCCTGCGTGGCTCCGCGGGAAGGAAAGGCGGCGGCTGCTTCGGCGGCCAGCGCCGCGTCGAGCCGGGCCGCGAACTCGGCCGGCATCGGCGGGGCCGGTGCGTCGGCGAGCGAAGCCAGATCGGACTGCGTCGCGTCGAGGGCGTCCAGGATCGCGCGGGCTTCGGGGTCGGCGTCGACCAGCGGCCACAGCTCCGCCGCCTGAGCGTCGTCCAGGACACCGGCGTGGAGATCGGCGAGCACGTCGACAGACCAGGGCGGACCGACGGTCCCCCCGATCCCCCGGCTTTCGTCCGTCATCGTCCCTCCCCGCTACCCGGCTGACGCCCGGCCCGTTTGCTTTCGTGAGTTGGGACGTTCGCAATCGCATCGGGGTTCCGCAGGTGTCCGAGAACCTTCGCGAGTTTTCCGCGGCCCCGGGCACACCGGCTCTTCACGGTGCCTTCGGCGATACCCAGCATCTTCGCCGTCTCGGCGACGGAGTAACCCTCGACGTCGACGAGCAGGATCGGGGCGCGCTGGTCCTCGGGCAGCTGGTCCAGCGCCTCGCGGACGAGCAGGCTCGTCTCCCGTTCGGCCATCGAGTCACGCGGGGTGGCGGGCTCGTTGAAGCCGGTTTCGGGCAGCGGCACGGTCGGGCGCGCCTGCCGGCGGCGGATCCGGTCGAGGCAGGCGTTCACCACGATCCGGTGCAGCCAGGTCGTGACCTGCGACTCCGCGCGGAACTTGCCGGCGGCGCGGAAGGCTGAGATGAACGCGTCCTGCAACGCGTCGGCGGCCTCTTCCGGGTCGCGGACCGTGCGCAGGGCCACCGCCCACATGCGGTCGCGATGTCGCTGGACGAGTTCGCTGAACGCATGAGGGTCCCCCGCGGCGTGAGCCGCTATCAGATCCGCATCCGTGGGAGCTGCAGCTGTCACCCGCAAGAGCCTACTGACCCGGTCGGGCGCGTCACCCCGCAGGCAGGAAGCTCAGGTCGGCGATTTCGGTCTGGAACTTCCCGTCTTCGCCACCCAATGAGGTGATCCAGACGATGAAGTACTCGCCCTGCGTCGGCTGGGCCAGCGGGATCGTCGTGTCGCCGTCCTTGAGGTCGCCGTTGCCGACGACCTTCGTGTCGGCGAAGTCCGGGTTCTTCTCGGTCGCCGAGCGGATCTCGACCTTGGTGCCCGCGGTGCCGCCCACGACCTGCACCTGGCTGAGGTTGATCGGGTCCTTGAAGGTGACGACCAGCCCGACACCCGGCTTGATGGCCGGGAACTGCTGCTTGTACTGCTCGGTGCGCCACTGCGTCTCGGCCTTGCCGTCGGTCGCGTACTTCGCCCGCGCGGTGTTGTCGCCCTTGCCCTCGGGGTTGTAGACCGCGACGGCCTGCGGCTTCACCGCGGCACCCACGGCGGGCGACGGCGGCGGGGCCGGCTGGCTCGACGCGGGCGGCTGCCCGGCGGGCTGGCTCGACGCCGGCGGCGCGGCGACGTTGATCGTCGGCCCGCTCGCCTTGGAGTCGCCCTGGAAGACGTTGATCAGCATCAGCCCGCCCCAGGCGAGGATGACGACGGTCGCGACCACCAGCACGGTGACGCCGAGCGCGAGCTTGCGCCGCCGCGCGACGTCCTTGACCGGCTTCTTCGTCGTCCAGACCGTGCCTTCACCCTCGGCGGCCTCGCCGCCGACGGCCTTGATCAGCTGGGTGCGCTCCTCTTCCTCGGCCACCTGGTCGAGCATCCGGAGGATGGCCGCGCTGGTGCGGATGCCGCCGTTGCCGCCGTCCTCGATCGTGCGCACGGCCAGCGACGACAGGTCGGCGGGCACGGTGGGGATGAGCTGCCGCGGCGGGACGATCCGCCCCTGCGGCGTGGTCGGGGCCGGCTGGATCGCGGGCGGGCCGCCGGGCAGCGCCCAGCGGCCGGTCAGCAACAGGTAGAGAACCGCGCCGAGCGCCTTGACGTCGTCGCGCAGCGTCGCCTCCGGCAGCGGGCCGGGGAACGCGAGCTTCAGCGCGCCGTTCGGCGTCAGCCGCAGCCGCTGGGGGTGGTCGAGCCCGAGCACGAGCCCGTTCTGGTGGGCCTGTTCGACGGCTTCGGCCAGCGCCTGCACCATCCGCGCGGCCGCGGCGGGCGCCACCGGCCGCTGCGCGACGAGGTCGACCAGGTCGCTGCCCTTGGTCCACTCCGCGACGACGACGCCGAGCAGGCCTTCGCTGGAGGTGATGCCGCTGCCGAGGGCGAGCACGTCGAGCACGCGCGCGACGCCGCCGTGGCCGAACTTGGACGCGTGGGTCGCGCGTTCGAGGGTGCGCCGCGCGAGCCGCGCGGCTTCCGGGTCGGCCGGGTCGCCGACCAGCAGGGTCAGCGCGACGTCCCGCTTCAGCTGCCCGTCACGGGCACGCCAAAGGTGCGCGTCACCCCGCTCGTCCACGCCGAACTGCGCGAGGAGGCGGTAGCGGCCGTCGCCGACCACGCGCCCGGGGGCCAGCGATCCGACCTGGGCCTTGCCCACGTGGTTCGCACCCCCCGCCTGTTCGCTCCGCCTCGTGTCCACCCGCACTCTCCCGTTAGCTCCCCGCACCAAGGTTACCCAGAATACGACGCGGGAGTCGTCGCCATCCGTACCGGAATCGTTACCCCCGCTTGATCAACCGGGTGAACCTCGAAGTCGCCGGTTTCAGCTCCTCGACCTTCAACGCCATGAGCACGCCGAACGAGACGACGATCCCCACGATGCCCTGCAGGAACAGCTTGACCCATGCCCCCAAGGTCGGCCCGAACGAGTCCGGCACGACCTGCCCGGCCACCCAGGCCGCACCCACGCCGAGCCCGCTGGCGACGACCGTGAACAGGATCACGCCGATCACCCGCTTGCTCCGCAGGTTACCCAGTGTCACCCAAAGCCACACCTGGCCGAGGATCGCCCCGACGACGAACGTCAGCGCGTTGACCATCATGACGCCGAGCACGACGTTGTCCGGCGTCAGCAGCACCGGGCACAGGTACAGCAGCGGCACCTTGACCAGCGTCATCACGATCATGATCAGCGTCGGTGTCCGGGCGTCCTTCATCGCGTAGAAGACGCGCATCTGCAGCATGACCAGCGCGTACGGCAGCAGGGCGAACGCCGAGATCGCGAGCGCCTCGCCGAGCCGCTCGGCGGTCTCGACCGTGCCCTTGCCGAACGTGAACAGCGCGATGCCGATCGAGCCGCCGACCACGGTCATCACCGCGGAGATCGGGACGAGCATCACCGTCGACATCCGGGACGCGTACGACAGGTCGCCGATCAGCTTCTTGTGGTCGCCGTCGGCGGCCGCGCGGCTCATCCGCGGCATGATCGCCGTCAGCAGCGACACGCCGATGACGCCGTACGGCAGCTGGAAGAGCAGCCAGGCGTTGCTGTACGCGGTCACACCACCGGGTGAACCGCTGGTCAGCACGCGCGTGTTGATCGTGTACCCGACCTGGCTCACCGCGACGTAGCCGAGGATCCACAGCGCGAGGCCGCCGAACTCCTTCATCTGCTTGTCGATGCCCCAGCGCCACTTGAACCGGAAGCCCGACCGAAGCAGCGGCGGCACCAGCAGGAACGCCTGGGCGATGATGCCGCCGGTGACGCCGATGCCGAGCGTCAGCACCTTCGGGTCGGTGATCGACGGGTTGACGGTGTCGATGTCCCCCGGCATGACCCAGACGACCAGGATCGTGAAGATGACGACCAGGTTGTTGATCACCGGTGCCCACGCCGTCGGCCCGAAGATCTGCTTGGCGTTGAGCACCGCCGAGAGCAGCGCGAACACGCCGTAGAAGAAGATCTCCGGCAGCAGCAGGTAGGCGAACGCCGTGGTCAGCGACGAGCTGGCCTTGCCGGAGCCGTCGACGTAGAGGCTGGTGAACGCCGGTGCCGCGAGCACCGCGACCACCGTGCCGACCAGCAGCAGTGAGAACGCCACGGTGATCAGCCGCTGGGTGTAGGCGGCGCCGCCGTCGGGCTCGTCCTGGGAGCGGACCAGCAGCGGCACGACGACGCTGGCGAGGACGCCACCCATCAGCAGCTCGAAGATGATGTTCGGCATCGTGTTGGCGACGTTGAACGAGTCGTTCGCGATGCCCTGGCCGATCGCGGCGACCAGCAGCAGCTTCCACAGGAAGCCGGTGATCCGGCTGATCAGCGACGCGATCGCCATCCGGCCGGACGCCTTCGCCAGCGACGGCGCCTTGGCCGGCGCTTCGACCTCTTCGCCCGGCCTGGGCTTGACCAGCGGCCCCTTGAGCGCCGGCATGACCTGGGTGGCCAGCGCGTCGTACGGGCGCATGACGTCCGGGTCGGCGACCGGCCAGCGCGAGTTCATCGGGACGCCGGCGGTGCGAGGGATGAACCGCGTGGCCTCCGGGTCGGCCGGGCGCTGGGCCTCCTCCTGCCACGGCCGGACCGGCGTCGGCCGCCGGGACCCGCGCCCGCGCGGCGGCACCGGGATGCCGGGCGGCGGTGTCCCGGGAGCCGGGTTGCCCTGGGCCGGGGTCGACGGCGGGGCCGGCTGCGGCAGCCTTCCCTGGGCCGACGGCTGTCCCGGCGGACCCGGGGGCGGCGGCACGGGAGGCACCGGAGGCACGGGCTGGACGCGGGTGGGCGCGGGGCCACCGGCGGCACGGGGCGGCTGCCCGCCACGCGGCGGAGGGCCCGGCGGAGGTTGCGGACGAGGCGGGCCTTGCGGCGGCGGGACCCGCCGGGCAGGGCGCTGCGGCTCGCGGGGCGGGGCCTCGTCGTGGACGGGCCAGGCGTCGTGCGGGGGGACGTCGTCGCGGACCGGCTGGCCGTCGCGAGGGGCCCGCTGGTCGCGGATCAGCCCGTCGTCGCGGACGGGCCAGCCGTCGCGCGGGGGTAGGTCGTCGCGGACGGGGCGTCCCTCGCGCACGGGTGCGTCGTCGCGGATGGGGCGGCCGTCACGTGGAGGTAGGTCGTCGCGGACCGGGCGGCCATCACGCGGAGGGCCGTCGTCGCGGACCGGGCGTCCCTCGCGGATGGGTACGTCGTCGCGGACGGGTCGGCCGTCGCGCACCGGTGCGTCGTCGCGGACCGGGCGTCCCTCGCGGATGGGTACGTCGTCTCGGACGGGTCGGCCGTCGCGCACCGGTGCGTCGTCTCGGATCGGGCGTCCCTCGCGCACCGGACCGTCGTCGCGGACCGGGCGTCCTTCGCGGACGGGTCCGTCTATCGGCCGGCTGTCGCGGGGCGGTGCGTCGTCGCGGGCTGGGCGGCGAGGGCCGCCATCCTCACGGGCCGGGCGCCGGGGTGGTGCGTCGTCGCGCGCGGGCCGCCTCGGCGGTGCGTCGTCGCGGGACGGGCGTCGCGGGCCGCCGTCCTCTCGGGGCGGGCGCTGGTCACGGACCGTCGCGTCGTCGGGGGGTGGCATCTGGCGCGTGTGCCCGTTGCGGGGCGGCTGGCGGCGGCCGCGCTCCGGGGGAGGCGGCTGCTGGGGTGGCGGCTGGCGGCGGACCGGCTGACCCGCGCGCGGGGGCCCGTCACCCCGTTGCGGGGGCGGAGCGCCTTCGCGCCGAGGACGACTCGCACGCTCGGGTGGTAAGCCCGGCTCTCTCTCCAACGCGTGCCCAATCCTCGGTGCTCGGTCCGGTGCCCGCGGCCCGGTGCCGCGTACGTGCGGACCAAGGGTAATCGGGAACCGTCCGGAACACTCGAAGGCCGAGGGATCAGTCCACCAAGTCGCGACCCGCGCGGGCGTCCTTCACCCGCCGGTAGATGCGCCGGGAGGCCAGCAGAAGTAGGGCCACACCTGCGGCGACGGTCGCGATGATGGTGATCGCGCCGTACTCCGTCGACGTCAGCTCGAAGCGCGCGGATGACCCGAGCGGGGTACCGGTGGGCGTGCTCAACGACACATCGACGCTGAACCGGCCGGCCCGCAGCGCCTCCACGGGGAGGAAGTACTGCCGGCCGCCGCCGGCGGGGAACGACACTTCCCTGCGGTCGTCCGTGCGGAGGCCGGTGTTGTTGTTGAGCGAGAACCGCGCGTTGATACCGACCGGCAGGTCGTTCACCACGTACACCGGCAGCGGGGAGTTGCCGGACGCCAGCGCGATGGTCTGCTGCGGCTGCCGGACGCTCACCCGGTCGCTGATGGCTCCGATCTCGGCCTGCGCGTTCGCGGTCGCCGCGTCGGCGGGCAGGCCCCGCCAGCCGGTGGAGGAACCGCGCAGCTCGGCCAGCCGGACCGGCGCGACGACGTCTTCCGGCTTCACGCGCTTGGTCGGGTCCAGCTGCATGGCGGACGCCACCCCGGTGGCCTGGTCGTCGAGCTTCGACAGCGTCGCGACGAGGGCCGGGTCGATGGCCGCGGCGGGGTCCTGGCCGCCGTCGCCGACCGCGCCGGAGGACGCCGGGCCCGCCGACAGCAGCGACGGGAGCGACTGCGCCGTGACCACCCCCGCGTTGAGGAAGTCGCCGACCTGCTGCAGGTACGCCGTGAGCTCGGCGGCCGGGGCGTCCCACCGCCGCGGCGGGGCGACCAGCAGGTGGTCCGGGCGCTCCTGCCCGGCCGGCAGGCCGAGACCGGCCCGGAAGGCGAGCGCGCCGAGCCCGTTCTGGCTGGAGATCGCCCGCTCGGTGTTCACCGCGACGGTGACCGAGTCGGGCACGCTCGGCACGCCGCTCATGGCCGCCGAGATCAGGGAGTCGGTCGGCTGGGCCGTCACCGTGCCGCCCTGGACGGTGACGCCGCCGCCCCCGCCGGCGGGCGCCAGCTTCGCCGCGTCCGTGAGCACGGTCTTGATGCCGGCCTGGGTCAGGGCGGTGAGCACCGACTCGTTGAGCGTGCCGTCCGGCCAGAGCACGCCGGTCTGCGGCGTGACGCCGGCCAGCTGCTGGATCGTGGCGGCCGCGGTGGCCGCCTGGGCGACCAGCGCGGGATCGCCGGGACGGATCCGCGAGACGGTGTTGAGGTCGGCGTCGGCGAAGGGCAGCGCCACCGCGCACCGGCTGGTCATCAGCGAGCGGAGGGAGGCCAGCCACGTCTTCGCGGTCTGGGCGCCCTTGCCCTCGATGTTCCCGGTCTCGGTGTGCACCTGGTAGCCGCGGCTCATCAGCTCGACCGTCGTCAGCAGGTCCGGGTCGAGCGCGAAACACATCGACTTCGCGAGGCTCGCGTCGCTCTGCACGGCCGTGGACGCGGCGGTGACCAGCGCGTTCAGCCGGCCGTCGGGGCCGATCTCGTCGGCCAGCTTGTCGTCGCGCAGCACCAGCGGCTGGCCGTACGGCGCCGTGTAGACCTGCGGGACGCTGCTGGTCAGCGGCCAGAGCAGGGTCATGCTCGGCGCGCCGGCGGACGAGTGCCCGGCCGACTTGCCCGGCCCGGCCAGCACCGGCATTAGCATGCTGACCGCGCCCAGGCGGGCGGGCCCGCCGAACTCCGGCGTGCCGTTGACGTTCACCAGCAGCGGGTAGACGCCGGGGCGGCCGAACTGCGCGGCCTTCGACCCGGTCAGGCTCACCGTGATGTTCAGCGGGGCGCTCTGCCCGGGCTCCAGCGCGTCCGCGAGCGGGGTGAACTCGGTCAGCGGGGAGTCCTTGATGACGGCGCCCGACAGCACGTCGTCGATCCCGCGCGTCGTCGTCTGCCGGTCGCCGACCTGCAGGCGCACCTGCGGCCGGTTGATCTTCCGGTCGCCGGTGTTGGTCACCGTGCCGGCGACGGTCAGCGACGTCGTCGAGCTCGTCACCACGCGCGGGTTGAGCTGGGTCAGGTCGACGCGCAGGCGCGCGCCTTCCTCCGCCTGGGCCACCGTGGCTCCCATGAGGGCGGGGACGGCCAGGAAGAGGATGGAAAGGAAGGCTGCGGCGAACCGCTTCACTCGGGGGCTCCCTCAGGGGCGTGCTCGTCTCGTCCGTGGACGTCCGGGCGCGCGAAAAGTTCCTTGAGCATCTGGCTGGCCTTCCGGACGAGCTTGCGCTCGTCGGAGTAGGCGAGTTTGGTCTCCAGCTCGGCCAGCGGGACCCAGGCCACCTCGGTGACCTCGACGTCTTCGTCGGAAAGCTCGCCGCCGAGCGCTTCGAGCAGGAAGTGGTGGACGGTCTTGTGGATCCGCCGCTTCTCGGCCACGAACCAGTAGTCGATGGTGCCCAGCGGCCGGAGCACGCGCGCGGAGATGCCGGTTTCCTCCTTGACCTCGCGCACGGCCGTCTGTTCCACCGTCTCACCGTCCTCGATGTGGCCCTTGGGCAGCGACCACAGCAGTCTGCCGTGCCGGTCGAGCCGGCCGATCAGCACCGCCTGCTCGCGCTCGGCGTCCACCACGAGGCCACCGGCCGACGTCTCGTCGACCGTGGTCAGGCGCCTGCCGCGCTGACGCCTCCGCCGCCTCCGCGGCTTCGAGGCGCCGGGGCGGCCGGCTGATCCAGACATGCTGCGATGCTAGAGCAAACGGTTGCCCCGGTAGGCTGGCTCTCCGTGTCCTGTCCGGTGGTGCCTGTAGTAATCGCACCCGAACCCAGTGGGATTTTCGTGAACGACGTGGTCGCCAAGGAGAATGCGGTGGTGGAGCTGATGCGGCTCTCCCCCCTGGCGGACGAGCTGGCCGAGAGGTTCGCCCGGGCCGGGCACCGCCTGTACCTGGTCGGCGGGAGCGTGCGCGACGCACTGCTCGGCCGGCGCTCCGGTGATCTCGACTTCACCACCGACGCGCGGCCCGATCGGGTGCTGAAGATCGTCAGCGACTGGGGTGACGCGGTCTGGGACGTCGGCATCGCGTTCGGCACGGTCGGCGTGACCAAGAAGGGCATGCAGCTCGAGATCACGACGTTCCGCGCCGACAGCTACGACCGCGTCGGCCGCAACCCCGAGGTCACCTTCGGCGACAGCATCGAGGGCGACCTGCTCCGGCGCGACTTCACGGTCAACGCGATGGCCGTCGAGCTGGCGACGAAGACCTTCATCGACCCGCACGACGGCTTGAGCGCGCTGCGGGAGCAGGTCCTCGACACGCCGGCGACGCCGCAGGAGTCGTTCGCCGACGACCCGCTGCGGATGCTGCGGGCCGCCCGCTTCGCCGCGCAGCTCGGCTTCACCGCCGCGCCGCGCGTGGTCGACGCGATGACGTCGATGGCGGGCGAGATCGACCGGATCACGGCCGAGCGCGTCCAGGCCGAGCTGTCGAAGCTGCTGCTGGCCGACGACCCGCAGCCGGGGCTGGAGCTGCTGGTGGACACCGGCCTCGGCGACCGCGTGCTGCCCGAGGTGCCCGGGATGCGGCTGGCGATCGACGAGCACCACCAGCACAAGGACGTCTACCAGCACTCGCTGACCGTGCTGGCCCAGGCGATCGACCTGGAGAAGTCGCACGAACCGACGTCGGAGCCGGACCTGATCCTGCGGCTGGCGGCGCTGCTGCACGACATCGGGAAGCCGGCGACGCGTGAGTTCCAGGCGGGCGGCGGTGTGAGCTTCCACCACCACGAGGTGGTCGGGGCGCGGATGGCCCGCAAACGTTTGCGGGCGCTGAAGTTCTCCAAGGAGATCATCGACGACGTCTCCCAGCTCGTGTTCCTCCACCTGCGGTTCCACGGCTACGGCAAGGGCGAGTGGACGGACTCGGCGGTCCGCCGGTACGTCACCGACGCCGGCCCGCTGCTGACCCGGCTGCACAAGCTCGTCCGCGCCGACTGCACCACGCGCAACCGCCGGAAGGCGGCGGCGCTGCAGGCGACCTACGACGACCTCGAGGCCCGCATCGCCACGCTCAAGGCCAAGGAGGACCTCGACCGCGTGCGGCCGGACCTCAACGGCGAGCAGATCATGGAGCTGCTCGGGCTCAAGCCGGGGCCGGACGTCGGCAAGGCGTGGAAGTTCCTCAAGGAGCTGCGCCTGGACCGCGGGCCGCTGGAGCACGACGACGCCGTCGCGGAACTGAAGAAGTGGGCCGCGGAGCAGGAAATCGGAAACTTCTGACCAACTTGCTGTGAATTTCGTGGAAGGCTGGACCTGGCCGTCGCGGATCGGTGATACTCCCTAACCTCGGTTCACCGACGTGACCAGGGGGTTGTCCGCGCGATGTCCACCGAAGCGCCCGGCTCGCCGAAGCCGGCGACCGGGGGCAGCTTCTTCGTGGCGCTGCTGCGGCAGGGCGCGCCCGCGATCGCGACGGCCACCAGCGAGCTCACCGACGAGATCGGCGACCCGACCCCGATCCACGCGCTGAAGCGGATCTCGAAGATGGCCGGGCCGATCGACCCGAGCCGGCGCGACGGCCTGCTGCTGCGCGCCACGCGGTACGTCGTGCTCATCCCGCTGGCCTTCCGGCTGCTCGCCGTGCCGGGGCAGTTCGGCGTCTTCGTCATCCGGAACGGCTCGGCCGGGCTCCTGCCGGTCGGGGTGTTCACCCTGCTCTCGGTCGTGGTGAACCTGGTCGGCTTCCGCTGGATGTTCCGCTCGGCGCCGTACCGCGGCCGGGACGCGGGGAAGCTGCTGGCGGTCGACCTGGTCTTCACCGTGCTTTCGCCGCTGGTCCTCGCGCTGACCGTGCCCACCGCGGTGTACTTCGACGCGCTGGCGGTCAGCAGCGTCCACCTCCTCGGCGAGGCCGGGCTGCTGACGCTCGCGCTCGGCGTCCCCAGTGGGCTCGTGTTCGGCCTCGTGAGCTTCCCGCTGCGGATGCTCGCGAACCGGCTCAACACCGGCCAGTTCCACGTCGGTGCCGCCTTCTCGACGTTCTCGGCGCTGCTCGCCGAGCTGTTCCTGGCCGCCGCCGCGCTGGTCCTGACCGGGCTCGGCACCCGGCTGGCGCTGGCCTACGGCACCCGCAACGGCCGGCTCGCCGAGCGCGCCCAGCAGCACCGGATGCTGCACGACACCGTGCTGCAGACCCTCGAAGCGATGGCGCTCTCCGGGAAGTCGAACGCCGAAGAGCGGCTGGTCGAGATCCAGCGGCTCGCCCGGGCGCAGGCGATGCAGATCCGGCACACGATCGAGACGGCCGCGTCCGAGCAGGCCGAGGCCGGCGCCCGGCCGCTGGGCGAAAAGCTCGCCGCGCTCGCCGCCGAGATGGCGCGCGACGGGCTGCGCGCCCAGCTCGTGGTGGCCGAGCTCGACGACGACACGCTGTCGGAGGTCCGGCAGATCGCCATCCGCGACGCCGTGCGCGAGGCCATGCGGAACACGATGAAGCACTCCGGCACCGATCGGGTGGTCGTGCGGGTCGAGGAGCGCGAGGGCGGCATCGCCGTCATCACCCGCGACCACGGCGCCGGCTTCAGCGCGGCCGACCACCCGGCTGGGTTCGGCATCAGCGAGTCGATCACCGCGCGGCTGGCGGAGGTCGGCGGGACGTCGCTGGTCGAGTCGGGACTCGCCGGGGGCGGCACTCGGGTGACGTTGTGGGTGCCGTTCTGATATCCCCACACCATGACCTCGATCGAGCTGCTCGCCGACGCCCTCGCCGCCTACCGCTCCGGTGACCGCGACCAGGCCGCCGACCTCGCCGCCCGGGCCGGCCGCGCCGGGTCCTCGCTGGCCGGCGAACTGCACACCTACCTCGCCGGGGACGGCTCGGCCTCGGTGTACGACCAGCCGAGCGCCTTCACGGCGTTCATCCGCGGCGGCGGCAACGTCGGGCTGTACCGGGCCCTGAGCGCCGCGCTGGCCGCGCGCTACGACGAAGCGAAGCCGGAATCCCTGCTCGACCTGGGGTGCGGTGACGGCCTGGCCGTCGTGCCCGCGCTGGCACAAGCCACGCACGTACCCAGCCGGATCGACCTGGTCGAACCGTCGGCCGCGCTGCTCGAAGGCGTCCACGAACGGGTGCCGTCGGCCCAGTGCTGGCAGTCGACCGCCCAGGAGTTCCTGGCCCGCGACGACCTCGGCTGGGACTTCGTCCAGTCGACGTTCGCACTGCAGTCGATCGAGCCCGAACAGCGCGCGGAGGTGCTTCGCGCGCTTCAGCTGCGCTCGGGGACGCTGGTGCTCGCCGAGTTCGACGTCCCGGAGTACGCCGAAGGCTCGCCGGAGCACCTTCGCTCCCTCGTCGAGCGGTACGAGCAGGGAGTTGCCGAGTACGGCGAAGACGCGTCGCTGGTCGCGCAGGGCTTCCTGCTGCCGGTGCTGCTCGGGATCGTCGACGGGCACGAGCGGACGAACTGGGAGCACCCGGCCGCGACCTGGGCCGAGCAGCTCGAGACGGCGGGCTTCACCGAGGTCGGCGTCGAACCGCTCGCCGACTACTGGTGGTCGCCCGCCGTCCTCATCACGGCGTCTTGATCAGACCCGGCTGAGCGCGCCCGACTCGAGGTGCTGGGCGAGCGCCCGCGGCAGCAGGTAGGCGACCGCGCCGCCCGGCATCCCGCTCCACGGCGCCGTCACGCCGGTCAGCACCCGCATCGAGCGCTGCACTCGGTAGAGCCGCCGCTCGCGTTCGCGTTCGAACGCCAGCGACGTCTCGACGAACCGCGAGCCGTCCGCGTGCACCAGGTTGCCGGTCTCGGGGCCGAACCGGACGACCGTCGTGCCCGGCGGGAGCGCGATCAGGCGCTTGCCGCGGTAGAAGTTCAACGGCGGTTCGCCGCGCATCGGCAGGATCGGCCAGTCGGCGGGCAGGTCGGACTCCTCCGCCTGCCGCGGCGGCAGCATCAGCAGCACGCCGAGGAGGAACCGGGCGGCGTCACCGAGCGAGCCGAACGCCACCGGCTCGTCGGACGGCGGCCGCGAGACCTCCCAGCCGTTCTCGGCTCGCCGCAGCGTCCAGACGCCCTCGGCCGGGATCTCGTTGGCGCCGATCCGGTAGGCCGCGGCCGGCACGCCGTGTTCGGCGAGCCGCTGCTGGAGCAGCTCCAGCGTCTCCGCGCCCCGCAGGTCCCGCACGTCTTCACCGCGCGCGACACGCACGAGCGCGCGTTCGTCCGGCAGGTCGGCGGCCGTCTGCGGCGGCCGCGGCTGGCCGAGGATCTCCGCCTCCGCCGTCGCGCGGACGAGGTCGCCGACGAACGGCGGGCGGAACCCCGCCGCGCGCGCCTGCTCGACCAGCTCCGGCTCCGGCGGCACCCCGTACTTGCGCAGGTAGTGCGGCACGGCGGCGGGCCAGATCCAGGTGCCGTCGGTGTGGAACGCGTTCGGCACGTCCGGCTTCGCGCCCGGCGCGCCGAAGATGTCCGGCAGCGGTGCGGGCCGGTGCAGCGCGACCGGCGCCCGGAACAGGTAGTCGAGCACGCCGCGGACCTGGTCCGGCGGCACCGGCGGCCGGTTGACCACCGGACGCTCGCCTTCGGCGTGCGAGTCGGCGGCCCTGGCGAGCCGGAACGTGACGTCCAGCGGCAGGCCGGCCTTCGCCGTCAGCCACGCCGGCACGTGTTTCGGCGTCCGCGGGAAGGTCGCCAGCTCCAGCTCGTAGGCGGCGGTCGACGGGCGGCCGCCCTCGTTGGGCGGCACCCGCCAGTCCGGCTCGCGGTCGGCGTCGAAGTCGAAGTCGAACGACGACGCCGAGTCGAGCGTGAAGGTGCCCTGGAACCAGGTGCCCACCTCGGGCTGGAACATCGCGGCCCGCAGCCGGGCGAAGAGCCCGCCGAGGCGGGGTACCGCGGGCAGCGAGACCGACACCGGGCCGTCCTCGTCGCCGACCGCGCGGACCTCGATCTCGGAGTAGTCGCCGACCTGCCGGAACTGCGCGCCGACGCGGGTCCAGCCGCCGGGCACCGTGTGCAGCAGCGTCCGCCCGATGGCGCGCAGCAGCGCGTTCTGGTCGCCGGTGCCCGGCTGCGGCCTCGCCTCCGGCGTCTCGGTGAAGTCCAGCCGCGTCTGCCACAGCGCCGTGACCTGCTTCGCCGGCACCGTGACCGAGAAGTCGGTCAGGCCCAGCTGTGCCGCACGGGTGGCGTCGTCCTTGACCCAGCGCAGCGTCAGCTCCGGCCGCGCGCCCGGCGCGACCTCGAAGACTTCTCCGTCGTACTCGCCGAAGGTGCGCAGCGTGAACGTCGCCGGCACCTCGCTCGCCGGCACGACCCGCGCCGGCCGGTCTTCGAACTCCTTGTCGAAGCCCTCCGGCGCCTCTTCGTCCGGCAGCACGGACAGCAGCACGGTGCCGTCCGTCGTCGAACGTTGCGCGCGGAACGTCCCCTCGCCCCACGCCGCGTACAGGCCGTCCGGGCGTTCGGCCACCTCAACCCGGTAACGCACGATTGTCCTCCCCGTCCCCAGTGACCACAGAAACCTAGTCGACCGGGTACCGAGCGAACCACCGGTCGTCACCCGGCGCATCCGGGCCGAACTCGGTGACCGCGTCGTCCGCCAGGCCGACGATGACATCGCGGAGCTCCAGCTGCTCCAGCCAGCTCTGCCGCAGGGCCTCTTCGCCGTACATCGCACCGACGAGATTGCCGCAGACCGAGCCGGTCGAGTCGCTGTCCCCGCTGTGGTTGACCGCCGCGAGCAACGCCGTGTCGGCGTCGGCGGTGGTCAATGCGACGTACACGGACATCGACAACGCCGTCTCGCCGACGTTGCCCTGCCCGAGCGTCTCCAGCTTCTCCGGCGTCGGCGGTCCTTGCTCCGCCAGCGCCAGAGCCGCGTCGAGCGCCGCGCTCTGCTCTTCGTGACCCGGGTGCCGCACGAGCTCGGCCCGCGCGGCCGCGAGGGCGTCGAGCAGCGGTTTCCCGTGCAGCAGGCCGTGGACGAGCACCGCGAAGCAGCCCGAGGACAAATACCCGCTCGGGTGACCGTGGGTCAGCGCCGCGCTCTCGGCACCGAGCCGGAACACCTCGGCGAGGTCGTCCGACCACACCGCGACCGGCGCCGCGCGCATCACGCCGCCACAGCCCTTCGAGTTGTTCACCGGGTGGTCCATGGTGCCCCGGACACCCGAGCGGCCGTACGCCTCCAGCTCGCCGAAGCAGGTCAGCCCCGGCGCACGGCGGCTGAACAGCTCCTGGTGCGTGACCAGCCAGCCATCCGGCGCCTCGACGGCCGACTGCGGCCCGCGCGCGCGGTCCCACGCGACGCCCTGCGTGTGCAGCCAGCGCTGGTAGCCCATCTGCAGCGAGTGCACGACGTCCGCGGAGCCGGTCCGCCGCTGCTGGGCGTGCGCCCGGATCAGCGCTTCGAGCGTGAAGAGCGTCATCTGCGTGTCGTCGGTGATCCGGCCGACGCCGCCGTACGCGGGGATGAAGTCGGTGATGCCGTCCGGTCCGGCGATCTCGCGGATCCGGTCGATCGAGTCGAACTCGGTCTTCGCGCCCAGCGCGTCGCCGATCGCCCCGGCCAGCAGGCTTCCCCGCAGTCGTGAGCGCAAGTCCGGTCCCTTCGGTTCCGTGGTGAAGCGGCCGCTCGGATAACGGCGTTCCCAGCCTGCGTGTTCCGCGGTCTCCGTCTGGAGGCCGTTGCGGTTGAAGTACCAGAAGACGTCGCTGGCGACGTCGTCGAGCAGGCCGAGTTCGGGCGGTTTGGTGGCCCAGGACAGTCCGGGCACGCCGACCCGGGCGCCGACCAGCGCCCCGGCGATGGCGCCCGCGACCGGGCCGGACCGTGCGGCGAGCGTGATCGCCGCTTCCGGGTCGTGTCCGCGCTTGGCCGCGGCGAACAACGCCCGGCCGAGCACCGACCGGACGCTGCGGCCGTCGCCGATGCTCTCCAGCTGCGTGACGTCGTCGGCGTCGCGGTCTTCGCGCAACGCCAGCGTCTCCTCGGCGAGTTCGCCGCCGATCTCCCGCAGACGAAGGTGGACCGGCAGCGCGAACGTGTCGCGGGTGAGCAGGGCCTGGAAGAGGTCGACCAGCAGGTCGACGCCTTCGGCGACGTCGGGGTCGCCGCCGGTCAGCGCGTGGGCGACGTCCTTCGCGTACTGCTCGCCGTCGACGCCGTCGATGGCGACCGCTCCCGCCGGCGTCGCGGCCAGCGCCGTGGCCAGCAACGTCGAGAGGTCGTCGGGGGCGGGACCCGCGCGCCGCGTCGCGACCGCGAGCCAGCCGACCGGGTCCGGAAACGGCAGGTTCGCCGGCACCTCGCCGGTCGGCACCGGCGGCAGGCCGCGCAGCACGATGTCGGTGTGGAACAGCAGGTGGCGCGTCAGCCCGCCCAGCGTGCCGGCCTCCCCGCTTCCCAGCGCGTCGCCGATCGCGAAGCCGACGTACGCGCCGACGATCCGGTGCCACGCGAAGCGCGCGGCCGGCGTGCCGAAGGCGGAGAACTTCCCGAACGTCCACGGCACCGGCCGCGGGCGGGCGTCTTCGTCCACGTGCGCGATCAGGCCGTTCGCACCCAGGTCCGCGGGCCATTCCGGGTCCTGGCCGGCCCGCCGCCGGACACCGTTGCGGTACTGCCAGGCGAACCCGCGCAGGTACCGGACGCAGTCGTCGGGCGAGAGCTCGAAGTGGTGGTCACGGGCGTGGTCGAGGGCGTACCGCAGGTGCCGTTCCAGCAGGTCGGGCGGCTCGACGCCGAACTCCGCGACCAGCCCGGGCAGCGCCTCGGCGACCTCGGGTCCGGCTTCCGGCGCGGGCTCGTCGAGCTGCGGCCGCCGCTCGCCAGGGCCGATGTCACCCAGCTCGGCGGCGGTCAGGCTGCGCACGAGCCCGGTGCCGGGGTCGAGGGTCAGCCCGCTCGACGGCCGGCCGGCGAGCAGGTCGCGGACCACGACCCGCCGGCGTAGCGGGTACCGCCCGGGCACCTTCGCCGACGAGCTGTACGCGATGACTTCCTGCCCGCTGCCGGGGACCTGGCGGACCAGCGGCTCACCGTCCGCCACTGGCACCAGGACCTCGCAGTCGAGCAACGCGGACACGAACTCCGCGCGGCTGATCCAGTTCGCGCCCAGGTAGTTCAGCAGCTTCTGGGCGTCGGTTTCCGGCGGCGGGAAGCCGAGCCAGACCGGACCGGGGCGGTACTGCTCGTTGGCGCGGCGCGGGCCCGTCGGCTCCCCGTACAGCGTGTACTGCGCCCAGCTCCGGATGGCACGCACCGGGATGCCGAGGCCCGGAAACGCCTTCTCGTCGAACTCCGGATCGACGTCGGGCCGCCACTCGACGAAGCCCTCGTCGCTTTCAGTCATGCTCCCCATCCTCGAGCTAACGCCGCGGGTACCGCTCGATCCACTCGTCGCCGAGCGCGCTCAGCGCCGAGTGCCGGTCGAAGTGCCAGTAGGCGTCCGAAGCGACGTTCTCGACCAGGTAGCGCAGCTCCAGCTGGTCGACCCACTTCTGCGGCAGCCCGGGGATACCGGTGCGCGCGCCGAGCAGGGCGCCGGCGATCGCGCCGGTGAGTGCGCTCCGGCCGGAGTGGTTGACGGCCCGCAGCAGCGCCTGCTCCGGGTAGTTCTCGAAGCCGGACAACGCGGCGAAGGCGCGTCCGAGGACCGAGAGCGTCGACTTGCCGTCGCCGATCAGCTCGGGCATCCGCAGGTCGGGCAGCCCGTGCTCGCCGAAGAACGGCACCGACTCGGCGACCATGTCCTTGATGTCCGTCCACTCCGGACCCTGCTGGTACTGGTTGTCCGGGTTGAGCACCTCACGGCTGAGGTTCCAGATCGGGAAGCTGAACGCCTCCTTGGTCAGCGCGTGCTCGAACAGCCAGGTCAGGTAGGTCGCGGCGGCCAGGTCGGGCTCGGTCGGGTGGGTTACGCCGGCCAGGTCGCGCACCGCCTGGCGCGCACCGCCGCTCAACCCGCTCCCGGGACCGGCCATGGTCAGCGCGGCGGGCAGCGCCGGGATCAGCGCGGCCGGGCCGGTCATCGGCGGCGCGCCCCCGGCTTCGGTCGCGAGCTGGTGGTACGAGTTCAGCTCGGCGTCGTCGGCGTCCCGGCGGGCGTGCAGGTCCGCGACCTGCACGAGCCAGCCGTCCGCGTCCTCGAGCGGCGCGCCCTGCGTGCGCAGCCAGCGCTGCAGCGCACCGCGGACGACGCCCGGGAAGAGCTGCTCGGCCTCGCGCGACTCCGGCTGCTCGCGGTGCGGGCTGCGGATCACGGCCTCGGTGTAGAACAGCAGCCGCTGCGTCAGCGAGCCGATCCGGCCCGCCTGGTCGAACGCCGGGATCAGGTCGGTGACGCCCTCGATGCCGAACTTCGCGTGGATGTCGTGCAGCGGCATCCGGTCGACGGCCGCGCCGAGCGCCTCGCCGAGCGCGAAGCCGACGTACGCGCCTGTGACGCGCTGCCAGCCGTAGCGGAAGCCGTCGAGGTCCCGCTCGAAGTACTTGCCGAAGGTGTCGAGCCGCGGGGTCGCGCGGCCGGCGTTGTCGTACGTCGGCGCCAGGCCGTTCGCGCGCAGGTCGTTGGGCTTGGCGCGCGGCGGCTCCGGCATCTGCAGCCGCTTCAGCCACGACTCGCCGAGCACGGTCTTCGCGCACTCCTCGGCGGTCAGCTCGTACCCGCGGCGCCGGGCCTTCTCGGCCGCGGCGAGCGGCGGACCGACCGGATCCGGCAGGCCCATCCGCGACGCCGTGTCGGCGGCGACGCGGATCAGGTCCTCCTCGGCCTCCGGGCAGCGGCCGTGCACGTCGATGCGCGGCTCGTGCCGCGGGAAGCGCTGGACGATCCCGGCGAGCTCGCCGCTGGAGACGTCCTCGATGGTCGTCGGACCGCCGTTGATCACCAGGTTCGGCGGGTGCTCGAACTCGGCCAGCGTCGCGACGTCGACCTTCCACCAGCCGTGCTCGCGCGAGGGCAGGTTCCGGGTCGAGCTGAACACCTTGAGCTCGTTGCGCTCCTCGGCGAAGTAGAACCGGTCGGTCTTGCCGGTCTCCAGGTCGAGCGGGATGAAGACCTCGCACCGGATCAGGCCGATGAGCAGCAGCTCCCGCGTCAGCCAGCCGACGCTGGCGAACGACAGCAGCGTCTCCATGGTGTTCTCGGGCTTCGGGTAGCCGCGGCGGATCGGGCCCGCCTTGTACTCGGGGTTCTCGCGCTCTTCGCCGGTCTGGTTGCCCTCGGCGTCGACCTTCACCCAGCCCGCGACGGCCTGCAGCGGCACGCCCAGCTCACCGAGCCCGGCCTTCACGTACTCGGGGTCGACGACCTCGCGCCAGTTCTCCTGGCCGGGGAACGCCACCGGCACCGACAGCCCGCCGGGGTGCGGGTGCGCCTGCCGCAGCTCGCCGTCCGGCTCGCGGACGACGACCGACGGCGGCGGGAAGATCTCCTTCTCCGGCCGTCCCTCGTCGAGGAACGCGATGGTGTTGTAGGGCACCGACCAGCCCTCGGGGATGCGCAGCACCTTCTCGGTGTCCACCCGGAGCCCGGCGGGACCGGAGACGTCCGGGCCGTGCACCGCACGCAGCCACTGGCCGACCTTGGCAATCGCTTCCGCCGCTTCCACCTACTCGATCCTCTCCAGGCTTCCGTCGGACTCGTGCTCGGCGATCGTCTTCGGCAGCACGAAGGCCACCGCACCACCCGGCAGGTTCGCCCACGGAACCGTGATGCCGGTGATCACGTGCAGAGGGCGTCTCAGCCGGTAGCTCCGCCGTTGCCGCTCACGTTCCAGCGGCAGCGACGTCGTGGCGAACCGTACCTCGCCGTGGTGAACGAGATTGCCGGGTTCCTCGCCGAAGCGCAGAACGACCGTACCCGCCACCAGCCGGGTGATGCGCTTGTTGCGGAGCAGGGTGAGGGGAGGCTCACCCGGAGCCGGGTGGACCGGCCAGTCGTCGAGCTCCTTGGCGGTTTCCAAGGGCGTTTCGTGCCCGGCCGTCATCCGGGCGGGGTGCAGCAGCAACGCCCCGAGCAGCTGGTGGGCGGCGTCTTCGAGCCGTTCGAAGTACTTCGGCTCGCGGGGTTCCCCGCCGGCGTAGGCGGCGACTTCCCAGCCCTCGGGAGTGAAGTTGAGGCACCACGTGCCGTCGGCCCGGTCGCCGACGCGGTACGCCTCCGGCCAGACGCCGTGCTCACCCAGCCGCTGGACCAGGACGATCAGCAGCTCTTCGTCGCCGAGCTTCGGGTCCGGCGTGGTTTCGAGCTCGGCGGCGACGTCACCGCTCGTCGTCTTCACGTCGGCGCGGCCCGGCTTCGGCCGCGGCTCGCCCAGCAGGTCGGCCTCGGCGGTCCGGCGGACCAGCGGCTCGACGTACGGCGGCTGGAAGTGGTGCCGGCGGATGTGCGCGACCAGGTCCGGCTCCGGCGGCACGCCCTTCTCCGCCAGCAGGTCGGCCACCGCGGACGACCAGATCCAGGCGCCGTCGGTGTGGAAGCGCTCGTCGCCGTCTTCGTGGACGACGGCCTCCCGCTCGAGGTACTGCAGCACGAGCGGCGCCTCGGTGTCGGTCAGCGGCGGGCGCTCGACGTCCGGGTCGCCGATCTCGGCGTGCCGGAACACCACGCCGAGCGCCAGCTGCGCGCGCAGCCGCCACCAGTCGGGGATGTGCTCGTCGGCCCGCGGGAACGCGACGAGCTCCTCCGGGTAGGCGGCCGAGGGCGGCGCGTCCGTCCACACCGGATCGTCGTCGAGGGCGAAGTCGAAGTCGAAGGTGCCGTCCGGGGTGAGCGTGAAGCGCGCCTGCAGCCAGGTGCCGCGGTCCTCGGCGTACATCCCCTCGCGCAGCTCGGTGAACAGCTCGCCGACGGCGTCGGACGTCGTCGCGTTGTGGCCCTGGAGTTCCGTGTGCGCCCCGACCTGCCGGAAGTCGATCGCGGCCGGCCCGGCGGCGTCGGTCCGGAGCTCGCGCACGAGCTTTCCCAGCTGCACCAAGAGGGTGCGCTGCTCTTCGGGCGAAAGTCGTTGTTCCACGTGAATCATCGCGCCAATGTCGAGGTGAAGGTGAAGGTCGGGGCCTCGCCGGCGTCGCGGCGAGCGAACTCGTCCTCCCACATCTTGAAGGTGCGCCGGTACAGCGAGTCGATCAGCGCGCGCTCTTCCTTGGTGATCTTGCGGTGCTCCTCTTCCGCGGCGGCCCAGATCGCGTCGATCGTCTGGTAGAGCGCGAAGATCGGCCCGTCACCGCGGAGGTAGTGGTGCCGCTCCTCCTCGGTCCGGCGCACGAACCGGTCGCGGTCGAGGCTCCGGATGTCCGGTCCGTGGTCGAAGAGCACGTCGGTGACGTGCTCGTTGTCTTCGTCGAACCGGCCGGTCTTCCAGTTCAGGATGCGACCGGTGAGCCCGCCGTCGGGCGTGCTGTCGACCACGTAAGGGTGGTCGTAGTGCTCGAAGTAGGCCGGCGTCTGAACCATCAGAGACTCCCCTGCAGCGCGTTCCAGAACAGCTCTCGTTCGCGCTTGATCAGCCCGTCGATCAGGGCTCGTTCGTCGGCGGTGTAGGTCCGGCCCTCGGCCTTCGCGAGCGCCTTGAGGTCACGGCGGACCTCGTACAGCGAGTGCTCGTACGCCGAGACGTCGTCCAGCGCCTTCAGGTGCAGGCGCAGCTCGGCGACGTGCCCGTCGATGCGCACGCTCATCTGCAGGTCGCGGTAGCCCGCCGGAGCGGGGTTCGCGAAGCGGTCGTCGAAGTCGACGATCTCCAGGTCCGGGTGCTCCGCGATCCGCGCCAACGCGGCGTAGGCGTCCTGCACGCGTTCGAACTGGATCATCGCGCCCGCGAGGTCGACCAGCCGCGACGCGTCGCCGTCGTAGTTGGTGTTGATCTTGTCCATCGCCCGGCCCTCGGACTTCGGTCCGGGCCGGAACCCGGCGTGCCCACCGGTGTCCTCCGCCAGCGGCGGCAGGATCTCCTTCAGCTTCGCGTCGGCCCGCGCCGCTTCCGCGTAGCGCTCGGCGAGGTACTCCCGCGTGTACGCCTCGTCCCCGGCCTTGCCCAAGTCGAATTCGGCCTGCCGGCGGTGCTGCTGGGGGTGCCCCTCCGCCTGGTCGGTCACCTCGTCGGACGTCTCGGCCTGGTCCGGGGTGAGCGGGGTCGGCTCCGCGTCCGGGCCCACCGGCTCCGCGTCCGGATCCGGGTGGTGCGCCTCGTGCACGGCGTCGGCCAGGATCGGGATGGCCTCGTCGTGCACCAGCAGGCTCGCGATCGTCTCCGGCTTGCGCAGCAGCGAACGCGTCAGGAACTCGTTGGCCGGGTCGTGGAGCAGGTCGACCAGCTCGGGGTGCTCGGCCAGTCGCGTCCGGACGAACTCGCCGACCGGTCCGAGGTTCTGCGGGTTCCCCTCGTGGTCCTTGACGACGAGGTCGGTGGTCGCGCCGTCGAGCGCTTCGGCGACCCGGGGCTGCGCGAGGAGCTCGTCGAGGCGGGACTGCGGGGCGCTGCCGTAGCCGCCGTGGTCCGTCGTCTCGGCGTGCTCGGGCTGGATGTGCACCTCGTCCGGCGTCCCGACGTGCATCAGCTTGATGCCCTTCGGCGGCTGCGGCAGGTGCATGAGGTCGCCGGACTGCGGGTCGATGAACGCGACGCCGTCGCGGGTGTGCACGACCATCGCGACGTGCCCGTACTCGACGCCGTTCGGGCCCTCGTACTTCACCGCGACCACGGCGTGGTGGTCCACCGGCAGGTCCCGCATCTCGCGGATGACGTCGTCGTAGCTGCCGCGCTCGGAGAACGTCTCGCCGAAGCGGCCCTCGAGGTGCTCGAGCGTGCCGCGGGTGCCCATCTCGTGGAAGAGGATCGGCTCGGCCGTCATGTCCCCGCCGCGCAACCGGTCTATGTACGCCTCGGGCGCGCGGGTGCAGTTGGACATGTACCCGTTCTCCAGCGCACCCGGCTGGTGGAAGCCCGGGTTGACCTCGCGCAGGTGCGGGTGCCGGTCCTGGACGTAGGCCGCGCGCTCGGACGGCGTCGCGGCGCCGGCGTGGATGGCCGGCTCGGACGGCGGGTTCGTCGCGCGCGCCAGGTGCCCGTAGTCGGGCTGGGGCTCTGGCGTCGGCGGAGGTTCGTGCGTGTCGAGGACGTCGCTGACCTTGGGGTGCTCCGGCGGCGTCGCGACGTGCTCGGGCTCCGCCTCGCCGAAGCCGCCGAGGCGTTCCATCAGCGCGGCCTGCTTGCGCCGTTCGAACTCGGCCGCGTTGTGGTCGTTCTCGGCGCGGCGCTCGGCCATCTTCTGCCGCGCGGCCTCGGGGTCGAGGTAGCGCGGGTGGCCGGGACCGATCTCCTCGGCCTCGATGACCCACTTGCGGCGGCCCTCGGGCGTGATCTCCAGCCGCCGCTCGTGCACCAGCAGCTGCGTCCCGGGCGGCGACAGCGACTCGCGCTCGGACGGGTTCTCGGCGAGCTTCGAGATGTCGCGGAGGTTGTCCGAGCGGACGTGCAGCTCGACGTCGTCGCCGAACTTGCTGGTCGAGAACTCGCTGGTCTTGATGGACGCGCTGGAGAACGACGGCTCGACGACCACGTCACCGGGGTTGTACGGCCCGGCGACGAGCTCGGCCAGCCGCGGGTCACCGCTGACGTCGAAGGCGCGGATGGTCTCGCCGGACGTGCGCGGGACCTGGTTGAGGCCGTCGGTGATGGCGCGGGCGTTCGCCTGCGCGAGGTCGAAGCCGGGGTGGCCGGGGCCGCGCCGCAGGGCCTCGTTGACGTCGTAGGCGTACTCGCCACGGGTGTAGCCGTGGACCGCGACGGCGCCTTCGTCGGTCAGCGGCATGCCGGCGGCGTCGCGGCGGGCGAGCGCGCGGTCGTGGACGTCCTGGTAGATGCGCTCGTCGCCGACCGCGCGGCGGATGCTCTCGTGGTCGGCCGGAGTCCCGCGGTGGTCGTCGTCGAAGAGGTAGCCCTCGTCGTGCGGCGGCCGTTCGGTCGTGGGGTTGAGCCGGTCGGTGATCGTCGGCGTCTCGTGGTGGCCGAGCGGCAGCTCGCGGATCGACGTGGCGTCGTGCGGCAGCTCGGCGAGCCGTCCGGTGACAGGATCGGCGAACAGCACCCCGTGCTCGGTGTGCACGGCGGCGACGAGTTGTCCGGTACCGGCGTGCTCGAAGGCGACGGCGGTCCGCGCGCCGACGGGACGTTCCCCGAGATCGCGCGCGACGTCGTCGAAGCTGCCACGGTCACGCCACGGCCCGTCGAGGCTCTCTCCGCGGGCAGGCCCGGCGACGACGTCCTCACCGTTCATCCGCCGGTCGAAGGCGGTCATCGACTCGGCGGCGTTGGTCCGGAAACCGTGTTCGCCCGGGCTGTAGTGGTTGCGGGTGTTGACGGCGGCGAGCTCGGGAACGGCGTCACGGACGAGCCGCGCGTGCTGCTGCGGAGTCTCGACGGACCCGGCGTGGAGCACGGGCGGCCCACCCGGCGTCAGCGGCTCGGCAAGCCGCGACCAACCACCTTCGGGCGCGTGCGTGGCAGGCGGCCGCCGTTCGGCAGGCGGCGGCGCGGGTTCGTCGCCCCCGAGCAGCTTGAACAGATCACCGGACGGCTTGAGGTGCGGGTACTCGGCGTAGAACTGAGCGTCCTTCTCGGCGGCTTCGCGCTCGAAGCGTTCTTCATCGGCGCGTTCGGCGGCCCGCCGCTCATCGATCGCATCCCGGGTATCACCGCGATACCGCGGATCCCCCGGCGCGACCTCTTCGGCGTGCACGATCCACTGAGGCTGGTCCCGGGCACCGGGGCGGTTCTCGAAATCGGGGTGCTGAGGGTGTCCCGGCCCCATCTCGACCCCGGTGATCTCGAACTGCGACCCGGCCTTGAAGAGCACCTCACGCTCACGCCCGATGCTGGCCATGGACTCGACGTCCCGCCCGGTCCGCGACTCGATCCGCATCTCGACCTCACCGGCAAAGGTGCTGCGCGGATGCTCCGCATCGACTTTCGACGAGCTGAGGAAGGAGGGCTCGGTGATGTGCGCGCCCTCGTGGAAGCGCCCGAGGAAGGCCTGAAGCCGCGAGGGATCGCCGTGGAAGTCAACGCGTCTGGAGACGGTGCCGACGTGCGGCGGCAGCTCGTTGAGCCCGGAGACGAGCGCCCCGGCCTGAGGGGCGAGGCCCAGGAGTTCGGGGCCGCCGAGGCGAAGAGCCCGGTTGAGCGGCCCGACCATCTCGTGCCGCGTATAGGCGTGCACGGCGAAGGCGCCGTCGTCGGACATGCCGGGGTGGAACTGGTCCCGCCGGGCGAGCGCTTCGCGGTGGACCTGTTCGTGCCGCCACTCGCCGGTCTCGGGGCTTTGGCGCCCGGAGTCCATGAAGGTGTCCTCGATCCGCCGGGTGCCGGCGGAGTCGTGGGCGCGGAAGCCGGGATCGTCGAGGTAGGGCTCGTCGGGGAGCTCGTACCGCTCTTCGGGTTCGTGCTCGCCCGCGTGCTCCTCGGTTACAGGTGGCTCGTGTTCGGCCGAGTGCTGCTCAGTTGGTGGCGGCTCATGGGAGTGCGTCTGCTGAGCCGCATGCTGCCCGGCGTCTTCGGCGTGCGGCGTGCCCGCTCGCTCCTGGCCCGGACGATCCAGTTCGCTGGCATGCTCCGCGTCAGGTCGCCGTGCCGGCGCCTGGTCTGCCGACCGTTCGGCACCGGACGCATCCCGCTCGGCGCCAGTCGATTCGTGGCCAGCAGGCTGTCCATCCCTGGGCTGCTCGACGGGCCGCTCCCCGGCGGGCGCCGCTTGCTGGGTCGGCTGGTTCTCGGTGAGCGCTGCTTGCTCGGTCGGCCGCTCGCCTGTCGGCGCTGCCTGTTCGACCGGCTGCTTCGCGGCGGGTGCCGCTTGCTCGGCAGCCCGTTCGTCCGTCGGCGTTCGCTGCTCCGCCTGGCGGCCTTGCTCGACGGTCGGTTCCTGCCCGGCCGCGGGCGGCCGCTCGTGAACCGGGGCGTGCTCGGCTGCGGGCACGTTCGGCTCCACCGGCCTCGCGGCAGGCCGCGACGGCTGGTCGAAAGGCCCCTGCGGCCCCCGGGGCAAACGCTCCTGCGGCGGCCCGAACCGCGGCGGCGGAACCTGCGGCGGCCCCACCGGACGCGCCGGACCCAGCCGCGGATCGTGTGGCGGCATCGGCGGCCGTCCACTCGGCGGTGGCGGCATAGGCGGCCGTCCGCCAGGTCCCGGCCCCTGCGGCCCCCGCGGCTGGTTCGGGTACCCCGCAGGACGCTGCCCACCAGGCACCCCCGCATGCGGCGGCCCAGCCGGAGGCCGCGGCGGCATTCGCCGCGGATCGTTCGAAGGCATCCCACCCTGCGGCGGCTGCCCTCGGTGAGCCTGCCCACCGAGCGGCGGTTGCCCATTGTGCGGCGGTTGCGTCCCGTGCGGCGGCTGCCCTGTGTGCGGGGGTTGCGTCCCGTGCGGAGGTTGCCCGCCATGCGCAGGCTGCGCGCCGTGCGGAGGTTGTCCACTGCGTGGCGGCTGCCCACCGTCTGACGGCTGCGCACCGCGAGTCGGCTGCCCACCGTGTGGAAGCTGCCCGCCGAACGGCGCCTGACCTCCCGGCAGCCGTTGGCCACCGTGAAGCGGTTGCCCGCTGTGCGGTGGCTGTCCGCTCTGCGGCTGCCCGCCATGTGGCTGGGCGCCGTGCAGTGGCTGCCCACCCTGCGGTTGTCCGCCGTGCGGTTGCTGGCCGGGCTGCGGTTGCCCACCCTGCGACTGCCCGCCGTGTAGCGGGCCGCTCTGCGGTTGCCCACCTTGGGACTGGACGCCGCGCGGTTGCTGGTTGGCCTGCGGCTGGCCGCCGTTCGGTGATTGCCCGCCGTGCGATTGCTGGCCGGCCTGCCCGCCGTGCGGTGGCTGGCTGCTCTGCGGTTGTCCGCCGTGTGGCTGGACGCCTTGGGGCGGTCGCCCACCCGGCGGCGCCGACGGTTGGCCATGCATCGGCTGGCCGCCCGGTGGCATCCGGCGCGGGTCCTGCGGTGGCATTCGACGGGGCTGCTCGTGCGTCGGCTGGCCGCCGCGCGGAGGCATCGGGGCCTGCTGGGCCGGGCCGCCCGCGCGTCCTGGTGCACCTCCGCCGCCAGGCATTCCGCCTGGTGGGGGTGGTGCGAATCCGCCTTGGGACGGGCCCTGCTGGGGCGATGGTCCGTTCTGGAACGGCGTCGTCCCCCCATCGGCTGCGAATGGCTGGTTCGTGCCGCCGGTGAAGCCGGCCGCTCCGACGTTGTCCTGCGGGCGTCCACCGGTCTGACGGCCTGGTTCCGGGCCTGCTGCCGGTGGGGCCATGCCGTAGCCGCCGTTCGACGGTGCGCTTGGCGTCGCGCCGTGTGATGAGATCGCACCCGTCGAAGGTGCCGGCTGGCTTGGTGATGGGGCCGGGGCTGGGGGCTGTTGCTGAGGTGCCGGACTTTCGGACGCCGCCCTGGCTTCGGGCTGCTGCGGACGTTCTGACTGCTGGACCTGGTCGGCACTCGGACGCGGCCCATCGGGCTGCTGGGGCTCATCCGCCGTCTGCCTCGGCTCGACCGTCTGGCGTTCCGGCTCCTGAGCCGGCGCGCTGTCCGCGCGTTGCTCAGGTTCGCGACGGGACTCCGGCTCAGGCGCCGCCTCACGCCGTGGCTCTTCAGCGCGCGACTCCGGTTCGGACGACGGCTCCCGCCGCGCCTCCTCAGCGCGCGACTCGGGCTCTCGCGACGGTTCTTCACCGCGTGATTCAGGACCCGACGAGGGTTCTTCACCCCGCGACGGCGGTTCTTCGCCCCGCGACTCAGACCGCGACGACGGTTCCTCACCCCGCGACTCCGGCCCCCGAGAAGGCTCCTCCCCACGCGACTCCGGCTCAGCCGACGGCTCCCGCGACTCAGACTCGCCCCGCGACTCAGGCTCCGAAGCCGACCCCGGCTCCCCATCCGAACCAGCCCCCGACCGAGACTCCCCCGAATCCCCAGCCCCACCCGCATCCCGCGGAATGTTCGCCTCATGAACCGAGTGCATCTGCTCCTTGGCGCCCCCAACCGCACCCCCCACAGCCCCACTGGAAGCCCCAGTCAGCAACTGCTCAGGCGTCAAAGACCCCAAATCCCCAGTAACCGCCGCCTGCCCAACGGTCTGCGCAACCCCCTCAACAGCCCCCCGAGCCCCAGCCCGCATAGCCGCGTCCGCGACCTGACCACCAGCAGAATGCGAAAGCCCCTCAGTAGCCCCCCGCCCGATCGACCCCGAGGCAGCCCCCACCACACCACCGACAGCACCGGAGATCGCCGCATCCGATGTCTTCGACCAGTCCCAGCTCTGGCGATCCCCCTTCGCCATCTGCAGGCCCTGGATGCCCGCGTCCATCCCCAGGTTGATGGCCTCGTTCTTGAGGACCTCCATGCCGATCTTCTTGAGACCCTGCTTGAGCAGCTTCTCCAGCAGCTCCTTCGCGACCTGCTTGAACCCCTGCTGCGCCAGCTTCTCGAGCAGCTGCCGGAACAGCATCTGCACGGTCATCCGCGTCGCGACCTGGGCCGGTGCGATGCCCGCCGTCGAACCGCCGAACGTCACCGCTGCCGCTGCGATCATCGCCGCGATCTGGGCCGCCAGCACGATCAGCGAGATGATGATCATGTACTTCGTGTACTCGACGTCCAGTGCCGTCTGGTCGCACGAATCCCCGAGGGCCTTCGTCGCGTCGGTCAGCTGCTTGAAGTACGCCTCGTCGCCCTCGACGAACTTCTTCCACTGCTCCACGAACGCGTCGGCGCCGTCGCCCGTCCAGTTGTCGCGGATGCCGGATGCCGCCTGGTTACCGGCCTCCGATGCCGGGGCGATCGCCGCGGATGCCGTGTGCCACGCGTCCCTCAACGCGCGCAGCTTGGTCTCGTCGCCCTCGGGCCAGCTCTCCCCGACGACGATCGGCAGCAGCCACTTGACCGCGTCGGGCATCTCCATACCCACGGGTCATTGCCCCTTGCCGAGCTGCGAAGTCACGTCTTCGTCGGCGCCCGACAGCGCCTTCATCGACTTGGCGACGTTCTGCTGCATCCCGCGCAACCCCTGCACGAGGTTGCCGAAACCTTCGACGGCGCCCTGCGAACCGGGCACGTAGTCCTTGGCGAACTCCTTGCCGGAGTCGTCGTCGCCCCAGCACGCGCCCTGCGCGTCGAGGGCACCCTGCAACGCCTTAAGTGCGCTGTCCAGGCCGTCCGCCGCCTTGGTCAGGCCGTTCGACGCGCTCAGGACGGCGTCGGGTTCCGCGGTGAACCCGGAGCCCCCTGCGGGCATCAGTCGCCCCTCGTCATCCAGGACGACGGTGGCTCCTCGTCCTCGTCACGCGGCGGGCGGACGCGCTTCGGAGTCGGCTTGGGTGCGGGCATCGGGGGCGGCACGGCCTCGTTGCGCAGGATCGGGCCGCCTTCTTCGTACGAGTTCTGCGGCGCTTCCTCGGGCGTCTCGTCGAACGAAGGGATCTGCGGCACCAGCCCGGCCAGCGACGGCGCTCCTTCGACGAGGTCCGCGAGGTCCGGCAAGCCCTCCGTGATCGGCGCCATGAGGTCCGCGATCTTCTGCTTGACCTGCAGCGATCCCTGGCGCACCACCGTCTGGACGGTGTTCGCGAGCTGCGCCGGAGTCGTGCGTTCGAACGCGTTCGGCGCGAACTCGAGCTTCGCGAGGCTGCCGCCGGCGTCGATGGTGGCGCGGACCAGTCCGTCGGACGAGCTCACCTGAGCGGTGGTTTCCGCGGCCGCGGCCTGGGCGTCACGCAGCTGCGCGGTCTGCCGCTCGAAGTTCTCCAGGAGGGTGTCCATCTGGTCCTTCATCGCGGCATTGCGTGCTTCGAGCCGTGCACGGTCGTCGCCCGCGGTGGTCACAGGTGCCCCCGGTGTCCCTCGAACCTACTAATGACTTGCCGTCACCCTAATGCCAATGGAGCAGTCACCGTGACCGGTTCGTGGTTTTCCCTCACCGGACCGTCCGGCGCCGCGCCACGGCGTACCCGGCGCCGCCGACCAGGTAGCAGACGGTCGCCGCGATGAGCAGGCCCGGCGAACGGCCGTCGTCCGGCACGACCAGCGCACCCAGGGAAACCGCCGCCACCTGCGTGATGTTGAAGAGCGTGTCGTAGAGCGCGAACACCCGGCCGCGGGCTTCGTCGGCGACGTCGAGCTGGATCGACGAGTCGACGCAGAGCTTCAGCACCTGCCCGGCCCCGGTGATGACGAACGACGCGAGCAGCGCCAGCGGCAGCACCATCGGCAGGCCCAGCGCGGACTGTGCGATCGCGGCGAGCAGCAGCGCGCCGAGCACCGCGCGCAGCCGGCCGAACTTGCGGATCAGCCGCGCGGTCAGCAGGCCGGCGATCAGCAGGCCGGCGCCGGCGAGCGCGGCCATCTGCCCGAGCCCGGGCAGGCCGGCGCGGAAGAGGCCGTGGTCGGTGAAGTAGTTCCGCATCATCAGCACGGTGACCAGCAGCGACACCCCGAACGACGCCCGGTGCGCGAACAACGCGATGAACCCGGCCGTGACGCTCGGCGCGCGCCAGGCGTGCCTCGCGCCGTCGGCCAGCCCGCGCGCGACGGCCAGCACGGGGTTCGGCGGCTCGTCGACCACCGACGGCCCGAGCACACCGCGGGCGAAGCCGCGCGCGATGAACGCCGAGACCAGCGTGCCGAGGACGGCGAACACCGTGGTCTCGGCCGAGCCGACGTCGTTGCTGCCGAACAGCGCCCGCAACCCGATCGCGCAGCCACCGCCGATGACGGCGATCACCGAGCCGAGCGTCGTGGCGAAGGCGTTCGCCGTCACGACGCTCTCCTTCTCCACGACGTGCGGCAGCGACGCCGAAAGCCCGGAGCCGATGAAGCGTGAGATCCCTTCCGCGGCCAGTGCCAGCGAAAACAGGCCGAGCCCGCCGAACCCGAAGCCGACGGCGGCGGACGCCAAGACAATCGCCAAGCCACGCAGGAGGTTCGCGAAGATGAGGACTTTCCGGCGGTCCCAGCGATCGAGCAGGGCTCCGGCGAACGGTCCGACGACGGAGTACGGGAGCAGCAACGCCGCGAACCCGCCGGCGATGGCCAATGGATCGGCGGCACGCTCAGGGTTGAACAGCACGGCTCCGGCGAGACCCGCGCGGAAGACGCCGTCACCCCAGCTGGCGGCGAACCGCGTGAAGAGGAGACGTCTGAAGTCGGGATCTTTGAGCAGCTCCCGGGGGCCTCGCCGGGTGGTAGCCGCTCCGGTGCTGATCGTCACGGAGCAAGAGTAGAGGGTGGCCGGCGCACTCAGCCTCGCCTCTCGGCGGCTATGCGCAGTGTGGCTCCTGCCGGACGGTATTCCACAAAGGCGGTTCTTCAGTGAGCCCGGGGGACACGGAGTGCGCCGACCACTGTTTCAAACGAGGCTGCTGAGGCGATTGTTCCCGAGCCGAAGTAATTCGCCGGGCCAGAGGTGAGATCATGGGTCGCGTGCCAGCGGACGCCGAGGTTGAGCCGGGAACGCTCCTGGTCGCCGCCCCCACGATGGTCGACCCCAACTTCCGGCGGACCGTCGTGTTCGTCATCGATCACCGCGACGAAGGCACGCTCGGCGTGGTCCTGAACCGGCCGAGCGACGTCGCGGTGCACGACGTACTGCCCAACTGGGGCGGCCACGTCGCCGAGCCGCAGGCGGTGTTCGTCGGCGGGCCGGTCGAGAAGAAAACCGCGCTGTGCCTGGCCGCCTTGCGCACCGGCGAGACGGCGGCGAGCGTGCCGGGCGTCATCGCGGTCCGTGGCCCGGTCGCGCTCGTCGACCTGGACACCGATCCCGAGGCGCTGGTGCCGAAGGTCCGCGGCGTGCGCGTCTTCGCCGGGTACGCGGGCTGGGACTCCGGTCAGCTGGCCGGTGAGATCGAGCGCGACGACTGGGTCATCGTGCCCGCGCTGCCGAGCGACATCCTCGCGTCACCGAGCGGCGACCTGTGGAGCCAGGTGCTGCGCCGCCAGGGCGTCCCGATCGCGCTGCTGGCCACCCATCCGGGCGACCTCCAGCGGAATTAGGCTTCGTCCTTCTTGAAGACCCCGCAGCCGCCGGAGCCGCACGCGCAGCCGGTGCAGCCCGCGGGCGCCGCCGGAGCCGGCACGGGCACGGTCAGCGCGGCCCGGTTGCCGAGCACCCCGCCGCCCATGACCAGCAGGAGCATGGCGAGCACGCCGGCGAGCGCGGCGGAGATCAGGCCACCGGTCGTCGGCATCGCGAGCCCGGCCAGCCCGGTGAGCACGGAGATCGCGCCACCGGCCATGGTCGGCAGCCCCGCGATGCGGTTGGCCAGCTTGAACGCTTCTTCGCTGCGCAGCGCGGCTTGCGTGCGCACCCCGGTGCCGCCCTCGCGCGTCAAGCGCTCACGGAACCCGAGGAACCCACCAAAGCCGACGAGCAGACCCAGCACGACCGGAACCAGCGCGATAGCGAACACGAGGTCAAGGATAAGCGTGACGTCCTGGCAACCTGGCGGATACCCTGATCGACTGTGCTACAGGCCATGTCACCGCGCGTACTGCCCACTGTGTTGACCGCTGCCCTGATCGGGGGACTCGTCGCCGCAACACCGGCGAGCGCTACCGAAAGTCACCAGCGGCCCGTCCGTCTGCTCGGCGAGCAGATCGTCCCCAACTCCCTGCTCTTCCAGGGCACGGTGGTCGGCGGCCTCTCCAGCATCGACTACGACCCCCGGACCGGCGGATACGCCCTGATCTGCGACGACCGGTCCGCGATCAACCCCGCCCGCTTCTACACGGCGACCTTCCCGGTGTCGGGCGACGGCGTCGGCCCGGTGACCTTCACCGGCACGAAGCCGCTGCTGCGCCCGGACGGCACGCCGTACCCGCCGCTCGCGCAGAACGACCCGTCGAAGCCGCAGAACGAGCAGACGATCGACCCCGAAGAGCTGCGCGTCGACCCGTGGACCGGCGACTACTACTGGTCGCAGGAGGGCGAGCGCACCGCGACGACGTTGATCGACCCGTCGATCCGCGAGGCGCGCCGCGACGGAAAATACGTCCGCGACCTGCCGATCCCGGCGAACGAGAAGATGACGCCGACCGCGGGCCCGCGGCAGAACCTCGTGCTCGAGGGCCTCACCTTCACCGGTTTCGGCTCGCTGATCGCCAGCGACGTCGAAGGCCCGCTCCTGCAGGACGGCCCGGAGTCGACCCGCACGACCGGCGGCGTCTCCCGGATCACCCTGCAGTCGCGCTTCGGCCCGGTCCTGGCGCAGTACGCGTACCCGCAGGAGCCGATTTTCGCGTCACCGGTCCCCGCTGGCGCGTTCGCGACGACCGGCGTCTCCTCGATGCTGGCCGTCGACCAGGCCGACCCGACGAAGTTCCTGATGATGGAACGCTCGTTCGTCACCGGCGTCGGCAACAAGGTGCGCGTCTACGAGATCGACACGAAGGGCGCGACGAACGTCCTGAACGTGAAGTCCCTGGCCGACGCGAAGCACGTCAAGCCGGTCAAGAAGCGCTTCCTCTTCGACGCCGCCGACCTCGGGCTGTCCACTGTGGACAACCTGGAGGGCATGACGTGGGGCCCGAAGCTGCCGAACGGCGAGCGCAGCTTGATCATCGTCAGCGACAACAACTTCTCGGCCACTCAGGTCACCCAGTTCGCCGCACTGGCGGTCCCCTCGGAACGGCTTTGACCAGCAAGTTACGATGAACATATGAACACGGCTCGGCTGCTCCTTAGCCTGCCGCGCTGACCGGGCCCGGCCCGGCCGGCGCGGCGACCCCTCATGCCCTGGTGGCTGAGGGGTCGAGTTGTTTCTGGAGTGGCGAAACCGAAGGATGACGGCGATGACTGAGGCGACCGGGACCGACGTCCCCGCGCACCGCTACACGGCCGCGCTGGCCGGCCAGATCGAGCAGCGCTGGCAGGACCACTGGGCCGACCAGGGGACCTTCCACGCGCCGAACCCGGTCGGGCCGCTCGCGGTCGAGGGGCAGCCGGTCCCCAGCGACAAGCTGTTCGTCCAGGACATGTTCCCGTACCCGTCGGGCTCCGGCCTGCACGTCGGGCACCCGCTGGGCTTCATCAGCACCGACGTCTTCGCCCGGTACCACCGGATGATCGGGCGCAACGTGCTGCACACGATGGGCTTCGACGCGTTCGGCCTGCCGGCCGAGCAGTACGCGGTCCAGACCGGGCAGCACCCGCGCAAGACGACCGAGGAGAACATCCGGACCTACCTGCGCCAGATCCGGCGCCTGGGCCTGGGCCACGACGAACGCCGTCGCATCTCCACGATCGACCCCGAGTACTACCGCTGGACGCAGTGGATCTTCCTGCGGATCTTCAACTCCTGGTACGACACCGAGGCCGGCAAGGCGCGGCCGATCGCCGAGCTGGAAGCCGCGTTCGCCGACGGCTCGCGCCCCACGCCGGACGGTCGTGACTGGGCGTCGCTGAGCGCGTCCGAGCGCAAGACGATCATCGACGACCACCGGCTGGTCTACATCTCCGAGGCGCCGGTCAACTGGTGTCCGGGCCTGGGCACGGTGCTGTCGAACGAAGAGGTCACCGCCGACGGCCGCAGCGAGCGCGGCAACTTCCCCGTCTTCCGCCGCAACCTGCGCCAGTGGATGATGCGGATCACCGCGTACGCCGACCGCCTGGTCGACGACCTGGACCTGCTGGACTGGCCCGAGAAGGTCAAGTCCATGCAGCGGAACTGGATCGGCCGCTCGCACGGTGCCCGCGTCACCTTCAAGGCGGGCGACGACGCGATCGAGGTCTTCACGACCCGTCCGGACACCCTGTTCGGCGCGACGTACATGGTGCTGGCGCCGGAACATCCGCTGGTCGACAAGCTGACGTCGGCCGAGTGGCCGTCCGACGTGGACGAGCGCTGGACCGGTGGCGCCGCGACGCCCGCCGAGGCCATCAAGGAGTACCGCGTCGCCGCCTCCCGCAAGTCCGAGCTGGACCGGCAGGAGAACAAGGAGAAGACCGGCGTCTTCACCGGTGCGTACGCGACGAACCCGGTCAACGACAAGCAGATCCCGATCTTCGTCGCCGACTACGTGCTGATGGGCTACGGCACCGGCGCGATCATGGCCGTCCCCGGCCAGGACGTCCGCGACTGGGAGTTCGCCGAGAAGTTCGGGCTGGACATCATCCGGACCGTGCAGCCCTCGGAAGGCTTCGACGGCAAGGCGTTCACCGGCGACGGCCCGGCGATCAACTCTCGGCAAGAAAATGGACTCAGCCTGGATGGCATGGACGTCGCCGAGGCCAAGAAGACGATCATCGACTGGCTGGCCGAAAAGGGCGCTGGCGTCGGCACCGTGCAGTTCAAGCTGCGCGACTGGCTGTTCTCGCGCCAGCGCTACTGGGGCGAGCCGTTCCCGGTGGTCTACGACGAGGACGGCGAAGTCCACGCCGTCCCCGAGTCGATGCTGCCGATCGAGCTGCCCGAGGTCGCCGACTACTCGCCGGTGACGTTCGACCCCGAGGACCGCGACTCGATGCCGTCGTCCCCGCTGGCCCGCGCGACCGACTGGGTCGAGGTCGAGCTGGACCTGGGTGACGGCCCGAAGACCTACCGCCGTGACATCAACACGATGCCGAACTGGGCGGGTTCGTGCTGGTACCAGCTGCGCTACCTGGACCCGACGAACGCGGAGACGTTCTGCGCGCCGGAAAACGAGGCGTACTGGATGGGCCCGCGGCCGGGTGAGTACGGCGCGGACGACACCGGCGGCGTCGACCTGTACGTCGGCGGCGTCGAGCACGCGGTGCTGCACCTGCTGTACTCGCGGTTCTGGCACAAGGTGCTGTTCGACCTGGGCCACGTGACGTCCAAGGAACCGTACCGGAAGCTGTTCAACCAGGGCTACATCGAGGCGTACGCGTACACGGACGCGCGCGGCGTCTACGTCCCGGCCGAGCAGGTCGAGGAGCGCGGCGGGAAGTACTTCTTCAACGACGAAGAGGTCACCCAGGAGTACGGCAAGATGGGCAAGAGCCTGAAGAACGTCGTCACGCCGGACGAGATGGCCGAGAACTACGGCGCCGACACGTTCCGGTTCTACGAGATGTCGATGGGGCCGCTGGCCATGTCGCGCCCGTGGGCGACCAAGGACGTCGTGGGCGCGCACCGGTTCCTGCAGCGGCTGTGGCGCCTGGTCGTCGACGAGACGACCGGCGAGCTGCGAGTGTCCACTGAGGACGCTTCGGAGGCGGACCGCAAGGTGCTGCACAAGACCATCGCGGGCGTCCGCGAGGACTACGCGGAGATGCGGTTCAACACCGCTGGCGCGAAGCTGATCGAGCTGAACAACCACGTCACCAAGGTGTACGGCGCCGGCGCGTCGACGCCGCGCGAGCTGGCCGAGCCGCTGGTGCTGATGCTGGCGCCGCTGGCCCCGCACCTGGCGGAGGAGCTGTGGCACCGGCTGGGCCACGCGGATTCGCTGGTGCAGGGCCCGTTCCCGGTGGTGGACGAGAAGTACCTGGTCGAGGACTCGGTCGAGTACCCGATCCAGGTCAACGGCAAGGTCCGCTCCCGCGTCACGGTGCCGGCGGACGCCGCGCCGGACGCGGTCCAGGCGGCGGCGCTGGCGGACGAGAAGGTGGCGGCACTGGTCGGCGGCGGCACTCCGCGCAAGGTGATCGTGGTGCCGGGCAAGCTGGTCAACATCGTCCTGTAGCGCTCTGTCGGAAAGCCGCCGGTACTGCTTGCGTGTTCTCGATTTGATTGAACGGTCAAGGAAAACCGTTCGATCGAAGGAGAACCGGGGATGACCCTCGACGGCAAGGTGGCGCTGGTGACGGGCGGCAGCCGTGGCATCGGCGCGGCCACGGCACTGCGGCTCGCCGAGGACGGCGCCGACGTCGCGCTGACGTACGTGAACAACGTCGCGCGGGCGGCCGAGGTGGTCGAGCAGATCAAGAACCTCGGCCGTCGCGCGCTGGCGATCCAGGCGGACTCGGCGGACGTGTCCGCGGTGTCGGCGGCGGTTTCGGCGACGGTCGCCGAGTTCGGCCGGCTGGACGTGCTGGTCAACAACGCGGGTGCCGGTTTCGTCGGCGCTTTCGGCGAGACCGCGCTCGAGGACGTCGACCGCGTGCTGGCGGTGAACGTCCGCGGCGTGTTCGCGGCGACGCAGGCCGCGGCCGGCGTCCTGGGTGACGGCGGCCGCGTGATCACGATCGGCAGCTGCGTCACGGACCGCGTGCCCGGCCCGGGCATGGCGCTGTACGCGACGAGCAAGGCGGCGATGGTCGGCCTGACCAAGGCACTGGCGCGGGAGCTCGGCCCGCGCGGCATCACGGTCAACCTGGTCCACCCGGGCCCGACGGACACGGACATGAACCCGGCCGACGGCCCGTACGCGGCCGACCAGCGGGCTCTGACGGCGTTCGACCGCTACGGGACCCCGTCCGAGGTGGCCGCCGCGGTGTCCTACCTGGCTTCGCCGGCGTCCGCGTACATCACGGCGGCGACGCTGTCGGTGGACGGCGGCCACGCGGCCTAGCCGTCCTAGCCGGAGTAGAGCCCGATCTCCCGGGCGAGGTCGATGAGCATCGCCTCGAACAGGACGTCCGGCTTCGACATGGGGATCGGGTAGTTGCCGAAGACCTCGAGCGTGACGTGCCCGTAGAGCCGGGCCCAGAACTGGATCATCAGGTACGTCACGCCGAGGTCGATCTTCTCCACCGGCACCTGCCGATCGGACTCGGCGAGCACGCTGACCAGCGACTCCTGGAACGTCTGGAGGTCGTCCCGCAGCTCGTCGGGCACCCCGCTGGCGGACGGCAGCACGATGTCGGTCCGCGCGAGCACCCGCCCGGCGGCGGCCAGGAAGATGCGCCCGAAGGGCTCGTCGACCCGGCTCAGCGCGGAGCCGGCCGCGGACCCGACCCCACCGGTCGGCGACGCGAAGACCAGCGTGAATTCCTTCGTGTGGGTGAGCGCCCACCGCCGGAAGCCCTTGCAGATGGCGAACAGCCGCATGATCCCGTCGTCCGGCAGCTCGGCGATGTCCTCCGCGAGCTCGTCGGCCAGATCGGCGCAGACGTCCAGCCGCAGGTTCTCGACGAGGTCATCCCGCGATTCGTAGTACCGGTACAGCGCGGGCGCGGTGATCCCCAGCTCCCGCGCGATGGCGCGCAGGGTGACCGCTTCGGGCCCCTGCTCGACGAGCAGCTTCCGAGCGGTCCGCCGGATGTCCTGTTCGGTAGCCGCACGCGCGCGACCCCTCCGCGTGGGGTGGCTCATCCGAACAGTCTAGGTGCTTACTACGACAAGTCTTGCATTAACGCGATCTCCGCCGTAACGAAAAGGTGCAGCTCAGGCCCGCGCCTTGAGATTGGTCAGCACGGTGTCAGCCACGCCGCGCCCGAGTTCGCACGCGTCCTTACCCGAATCGCTGCCCAAAACGAGAGAGATCGAATAGGCCAGTTCGTCCGAGACCCCGACGACGATCACGCAGCTGCGTTGGCCACTGGCGCCCACGTCGACGTAGCCGACAGCCGGATAGCCCTGGATCGGCGCCAGGTCGTCGACCCAGCGGCTGGCCTTCGGCTTTTCGACCTTGTAGGTGAGGCTGAGCCCCTGCCCGGTCTTCGTCTCGTAGGCGATCAGGATCCCGGCGCCACTTCCCGACGTGCTGGGCCAGTCGCACATCGGGCCCAGCTCGGAATCCTTGGGTTTCGCGGCGCCGGGCTGCCCGAGGTAGCCCGTCAGCTGCTCCTCGGTCAGGGCCGAATCACACGGGCTGCCCGCCAGGACCGTCGCCGGCAACGGGTGCCGGTCCGCGAACCGACGTACGCACCCGCGACCGCGCCGATCGGCCCGCCCGCGAGCAGGCCGATGCCCGCACCGCTCAGAACCTTGCCGAGCCCCTCACCGCCCGACTGGACGGCCTGCGCGATCTCCGACCCGACGTGCTTCGCAGCGTCGAGCATGTCGCCGAACAACCCCACCGAACCACGCTCCCCACGCGTTCGAGCACCCCTCGTGCGTCACGGACAATACCTCACTGATTACTCAACGTGGGAAGACTTGACCAGCCCGGGTGGGGAAACCGGAAGTGCCGCAAAACTGTCGGACCGGTGTGCCACACTCGGTCGCCGTACGGTTACTGACGTGAACAGGGGAGGTTCGCGTGACGAACCCTGAGCAACTGCTGGCGGGTTTCGAGGCCAAGATCGCCGAGGCCAAGCAGCGTGGCGACCGCATGCAGGCCGAGCTGGCCACGGTCTCCGTGTCCGAGCGCAGCCAGGACGGCCAGATCGCGGTCAAGGTCAACCACCTCGGCAACCTCGTCGGCCTGGAGATCGGGCACGGCGTGCGGGAGAAGGCGAACCTCGCCGACGAGATCCTGCGGACTGTCCGGCGTGCGCAGAGCGGACTGGCGAGCGCCGTCCAGACCGGGATGCCGTCGATCGCCGGCACCGAGACCATGAACGAGCTGGTCGGCCAGCTCCACCGCGAGTACCCGGAACCGGAGCCGCAAGGGTTCGTGGACGGCGGCTACGCGGCCCCTGCCACCGACGGGGCGCGCTTCATCGTGGAAGAGGAATCGCCACCGCCGGCGAAGCCCGAGCCGAATCCCGCCCCGCCGCGCCGGGAGCTAGGGAACGGCGCCGACGACGACTACTTCAGCGACGGCGACTACCTGCGCTAACCAGGGGCGAAGAGGGAGGGGATGACGATGAACAACCCACAGCCGGACATCCGGGTCAAGCCGGAGCAGTTGCTGAACCACGCGAAGAAGCTCGAACCGTTCGTCGACCGGTTCGCGAAGACGCTGGACGCGGCCGCCCAGGTGGTCGACCCGATGGCGTTCGGCCTCATCGGCCAGGCCTGCGGCCTCGGTGCGCTGTGCGGCGTCGCCCAGACCCTGGGGAGCGACTCCATCGGCCACGCGAAGAACGTGGCCCAGGAACAGATCGACCGCGTCCGCACCTGGTCCCAGCACGTCGACTGGTACGAGCAGGACGTCAAGGCGAACTTCGAAGGAATCCGCCTTGACTGAGAACTCGTTGGTGACCGACGCGAAGAAGAAGGTCGACGAAGGGTCCTCGGCGCTCGAAGGCGCCGGGATGGCGCAGGACTTCTGGGACGCGGCGACGAAGGCGGCCGACGGCGACTGGACGGAAGGCCTGCTCAACCTCGGTTTCGGCGCCGCGGGTGTCGCGGAGTTCCTCCAGGACCCGATCGCGGGCCTCGCCAGCATGGGGCTCGGCTGGCTGATCGAGCACGTCGAATTCCTGCGTGCCCCGCTCGACTGGGTGACCGGGAACCAGGAACAGCTCGACATCATGCAGGAGACCTGGGGAAACATCAGTGACGAGATCGACGCGGTCGCCAAGGACCTCCTGGAGACGGTCAAGGCGGACAGCGCGGAGTGGACGGGCCAAGGCGCGGACGCCTACCGCGCGTTCACGGCCGAGCTCGGCGACATGTACTCCGGGGTCGCCGGTGGTGCCAAGGCGATCTCGGTCCTGATCGACGTCTGCAAGAGCATCCTGAACGTCGTGCGCAGCGTGCTGCGTGACCTGCTCACCGAATGCATCGGCAAGCTGATCAGCATCCTCATGCGCTACCCGGGGCCCGCCGCGCCCGCGGGCCTGGCCGGCGAAGGCACGGTCGAGATCGTCAAGACCGGCGAGCGGATGACGGAGTGGCTGCGGAAACTGATGCGTGCCTTCGAAAAGGGCATCAAGCAGTTCAACGACCTCAGCGGGCTCTTCAAGAAGGTCGGCGGCAAGCTGCTCGAAGCCTTGCGGGACGCGGCTCGCGCGGCTCCCGGCATCTTCAAGGACGGGCTCAAGGAGCTGCCCAAGGCTCTCGGCGAAGAAGCCGGGAAGGAAGCGGGCAAGAAGACCGCGGGCGCTTACGACGAGGCCGACAAGAACTACCGCGAAAACCACTACAACGAAAAGAAGCCCGCGGCCGCCGAGCCGGTCTTCCAGCAGCAGGGCGGCCGGCGCATCTCCGGGTCGATCTAGCGCCGTGGTGTCGACGACTCCCGGCGAGCCGGAAACAGCCGTGGTGCGAGTCCGGCTGCCGATCCACAACCCGCCCGCCGAACTGAGGAGGGCGGCCGGGTGCATGGCGTTCTTCGGCGTCGTGTTCGCCGTCGCGGCGGGCCTGCTGGTGTGGGCCCGCAGCGAAGACCCGGTCGTGTACTGGGTCGCGCCCGTGCTCGGCGTGCTGGCGTTGCTGTGCCTGTGCTTCAAGCCGATCCTGGGGCGGTACATCCGCCGCAACGGCGCGATGGTGACGGCCAGGGTCGAGTTCGGCCCCGACGGGTTCCGGCAGCCGCTCGAAGACAAGACGACGCTCGTCCTGCCGTGGGATGACGTCCGCCGGTTCGTCTTCCGGGAAGGACAGCCGGAAGACCGGGTCGCACTGGCCGTTTTGCTGGTGGACGACGATGCGCTCCGGAACCTGAACCCCGATTGCCGGCACAGATCGGAGGACGGCTTCATCCTGACGTCGGCGATGGCCCGGGAAGAGGCCGAAAAGGCGTCGGCGGCGATCGAGCGGTACCGGCCGGGACTCGGGCGCTGGACCTCCAAGAACGTCCGGCGCGGCGGCTTCGGCGTGCCGAACCCGGTGAAGGGGCTGGTCAAACGCTGGCGCGCCGACCAGCCGGGAATCCCTGTCCGCGCCGAACAATCGTCGACCGTCCGGCTGGTCATCCTGTGGACCGCCTGGCTGACCGTCATCGCCGACTTCGTGGCGCCCGCGTTCTACGACATCCCGCCGGGAATCCCGCTGCCGGTCGCCGTGGCGATCTGGGTGCTGCTCTACCTGACGCGTTATCGGGGCGAGCTGGGCGAATTCGCCCTGACTGCCGACGCGATCACCTGGCGCCCCAAGGAAGGCGACCCGGTCTCGGTGCGGCGCGCCGACCTCGCCCGGCTGACTGTCGAGCCCTCGGCGAAGCAGGCCACCCGCCGGTACGTCGCCGTTCACGCGGTTCTCCGCGACGGTGAGGATCGGCCGCTGGCGGCGAAAGTCTCCCCGGGTGCCGCCAAACACGTACTGCGGCTGGTCGTCGCATGACCCGGCCGTCGGGGCGCCGCCGACGCCGATCACTCGGGGGGCTACGTGATCGGCGCCGGCGACATGATGCCCTGTCCGGCTCGCGCCGGCGGGGCACCGTCACCGCGGCTCGCGTGGTGACGCACCTGGAGAGCGGGACCGGTCCGCGTAGTGACGGCCGGGGGAATGACATCCCCCGATCGAGTGACGGTCATCCGCTGCTCGCATGATTGTCGCACTCAACGCCGGATAAGTTACAAAAACCTTCACTTTCCTCTTCGGCACCCTTCCCGACCTGGTCGGACGGCTTTCGTGGGACAGTGCGGGGATGAACTCCGACGTCCTCGTTGTGGGATCCGCCAATGCCGACCTCGTCGTCGCGGTGGACCGGCGGCCGGCAGGTGGCGAGACGGTGCTGGGCGGCGACACCGTGCTTTCGCCGGGCGGCAAGGGCGCCAACACCGCCGTCGCGGCGGGCCGGCTCGGGGCGGACGTCGCGTTGCTCGGGGCCGTCGGGGACGATCCCTATGGCCGGCTGCTGCTCGATTCGCTGCGGTCCGCCGGGGTCGACACCGGATTGGTCCGGACCAGCGAGCGGCCGACCGGCATCGCCTACATCACCGTGACCCCGGACGGCGAGAACGCCATCCTCGTCTCCCCCGGCGCCAACTCGAGCCTCGAGCCCGCCGACGTCGACGCCGTTTTCGACGGGGTCGAGATCATGGTGGCCTCACTCGAAGTGCCGCTGCCGACTGTCGAACACGCTGTCGCGCGGGCGGCCGAAAAGGGCGTCAAGGTGCTGCTGAACCTGTCGCCGGCGGCGAAGCTCGCCTCGAAGACGCTGGCCAAGCTCGACATCCTGCTCGTCAACGAGCACGAAGCCGCGTGGCTCACCGGGCCCGGCGAGGACTTCCGGAAGCTGCTGGACCTCGGCCCGCGCGCCGCCGTCGTCACGCTCGGCGCGGCCGGTGCGGTCGTCGTGGAGAAGGACAGCACCACCGAAGTCGGGTCGCCGAAGGTCGAAGCCGTTGACACCACCGGCGCCGGGGACGCCTTCGCCGGCGCGCTCGCGGCGTCGCTCGCCGACGGCACCGATCTCGTCTCCGCGGCGAAGCGCGCGGTGCGCGTGGCGGCCTTCAGTGTGACGCGGCACGGCGCGCAGCCGTCCTACCCGAGCGCCGCCGACCTGGGGGAATGATCATCCCGGGCCCGGTGTTGTACCTCACATGGGCGACTCGTTCGGTTCGGCCTGGTGGCGTGGCTACGCCGCCCAACTGAGGGCGATCGCGGAAGCGCGCCGGCCCGACCACCTCGCGATCATGCCGCTCGCGGAAACCCTGAAGGCGCTCGGCAAGCAGACCGAGGTCGACGAAGGCGTCTACGACGTCCCGCTGGAGGGCATCGTTGGCACGGTCGCCCGCGCCGGCGACTTCGACCGCGAGTTCCGGCCGCGCAACCGCGCGCTGCGCGACCGCTGGGACCGCCTGACGCGGACCTCCGCCGACCTTCCGCCGGTGCGGCTCGTGCGCCTCTCCGACATGTTCTTCGTCGACGACGGTCACCACCGCGTCGCCATCGCGCGTGCCCGCGGCGCCACGAAGATCCGCGCGCGGGTCCGCTGGATCAGCACGGTCGCCTGCGCGCTGCGCTGCCTGACGCTGGCGGACCTGCCGTCGAAGACCGCCGAGCGGATGTTCCTCGAGCGCGTCCCGCTGCCGGACGACGTCCGTCTCGGGCTGTGGCTCGACGACCCGGAGGACTGGTTCCGGCTCGCCGATTCGGCCGAGGCCTGGGGTTTCCGCCGTATGCTGGCCGGACGGCCGGTGCGCAGCCGCGGCGAACTGGCCGACGCCTGGTGGCACGAGGAGGTCCGGCCGGTGCTCGAACAGGTACGTGAGCGGGGCTTGCGCCCGCCACCACGAGATATCCAGACGTATCTGAGCTATGGTCTAGACCATGTCTGAGTTCGATGCCGCCTCCGCGGGGAAGAGTGCGTCGGCGGGGACCCTTTCCGGGGTCGCCGTCAGCCCCGGCCGTGCGAGTGGTCCCGTCGTCCGCGTCGCGGAGCCGCTCGGCGAGCCCGCCGCCACCCCCGCCCCGGCCGACCCCGCCGCCGAAGCCGCCCGGATCGCGCCCGCCGCCGCGATCGTCGCCGGCCGGCTCGAGAAGCAGGCCGAGACCGCCACCGGCGAGGCCGCGACGATCCTCATCACCACCGCCGCGATGGCGGCCGACCCCGCGCTCGCGTCCCAGGCCGAGCAGCTCGTCAAGACGCAGGGGCTGCCCGCCGCGCGAGCCGTCCACCAGTCCGCCGAAGGCTTCGCCGAAGCGCTGGCCGCCGCGGGCGGGTACATGGCCGAGCGCGTCCGCGACGTCCGTGACGTGCGCGACCGGCTGGTCGCCGAGCTGCTCGGCATCGCACCGCCGGGGGTGCCCGAGCTGGCGTCGCCGAGCGTGCTGGTCGCGCGCGACCTGGCCCCGGCCGACACCGCGGGCCTCGACCCGGCGAAGGTGCTCGCCCTGGTCACCGAAGAAGGCGGCCCGACCAGCCACACCGCCATCCTCGCGCGGGCGCTGGGCATCCCGGCCGTCGTCGCCGTGCGCGGCCTGCTGGCGCTGGACGCCGAAGCGCTCGCCGTCGACGGCGACGCGGGCACCGTCGCGGTCGCCGACCCGTCGGCGCCGGTTGTCACGGCGACGAAGGCTCAGCTCGCCGAGTGGAACGGCACGGGCGCGACGGCCGACGGCCACCGCGTGAAGGTCTACGGCAACGTCGGCTCCCCGGCCGACGCGCAGGCCGCGGCGGACGCGGGCGCGGAAGGCGTCGGCCTGTTCCGCACCGAGTTCTGCTACCTGGACGCCTCGGCGGAACCGTCGGTCGCCGAGCAGCGCGCGGCGTACACGGCGGTGCTCTCGCCGTTCCGCGGCAAGCCGGTGATCGTGCGGACCCTGGACGCGGGCGCCGACAAGCCGCTGGCCTTCCTCTCCCCGGAAGCCGAGCCGAACCCGGCGCTCGGCGTGCGCGGGCTGCGCGTGGCGTTCGACCGCCCCGAGGTGCTGGACCGCCAGCTCGAGGCGATCGCCGGCGCGGCGGCGGACTCCGGCGCCGAGGTTTCGGTGATGGCCCCGATGGTCGCGACGGTCGAGGAAGCCGCCTGGTTCGCCGAGCGCGTCCGCGCCGCCGGTATCGCCAGGGCCGGCGTGATGATCGAGATCCCGGCCGCGGCGCTGAGCGCCCGCGAAATTCTCGAAGCCGTCGACTTCGTGTCCGTGGGCACGAACGACCTGGCCCAGTACACGTTCGCGGCGGACCGCCAGCTGGGTGCGGTGGCGAAGCTCAACGACCCGTGGCAGCCCGGCCTCCTGCGGCTGCTGAAGCTGATCGGCGACGCGGCCAAGGCCACGGGCAAACCGGCCGGCGTGTGCGGCGAAGCGGCGGCGGATCCGAGGCTGGCGCTGGTCCTGGCCGGCCTGGGCCTGACGAGCCTGTCGATGAACGCTCCGGCGGTCCGCACGGTGGGCGCGAGCCTGGCGTCGGCGACGCTCGCGGACTGTGAGGCGCTGGCTGAAGCGGCGTTGGCGACGTCGGACCCGGCGGCGGCCCGCGCGGCGGCTCGCCCCTGATCGGCGTGGGGGACGGGCGCGGCCCCCCACTTTCAGTCTATCGGCCGTCACCGACAGTGCTGATCTGTGCGAACCTGGGTGCGCGGAGTTGTCCCGATGCACGAGGGGTGTGGACAACCTGACCTGAAGCCGTGAAGGCCGCCTTCTCACAGGCGGCCTTCACGGCTTTCCGCCGGAAGATCCCGGCCGGCTGTCGATTTCGGCGGGGCCCGCTCGACGCAGTGGTGGAAGCACCACCGAGCCGAGAGGAACCAGCCATGACCACCACCGCTGAAGCGCCGGTCGGAGCCCCGGCCGAGACGGCGAGGGCCGGGCGCCGGGAGTGGATCGGCCTGGCCGTGCTGGCCCTGCCCACCCTGCTCGTCTCACTCGACGTCTTCGTCCTCGTCCTCGCGCTGCCGAAACTCGCCGCCGGGCTGCACGCCGATGGCACCGAACAGCTGTGGATCATGGACACCTACGGCTTCATGGTCGCCGGGTTCATGGTCACCATGGGGACACTCGGCGACCGGATCGGGCGCCGGAAGCTGCTGCTCATCGGGGCCGCCGCCTTCGGCATCGCGTCCGTCGGAGCCGCCTTCGCCACGACGCCCGGCATGCTCATCGCCGCGCGGGCCGTGCTCGGGATCGCCGGGGCGACGCTCGGTCCGTCGACCCTCTCCCTCATCGGGACCCTCTTCAAGAACCCGCAGCAGCGCTCCCAGGCCATCGGGATCTGGGCCGGCTGCTTCACCGTCGGCGCCATCATCGGCCCGATGGTCGGCGGTGTCCTGCTCGAGCACTTCTGGTGGGGCTCGGTCTTCCTGCTCGGCGTCCCCGCCATGGTCCTGCTGCTCGTCATCGGCCCGAAGCTGCTGCCCGAATACCGCGATGAGCAAGCCGGCCGCCTCGACCTGCCCAGCGTCGGCCTCTCGCTCGCCGCGATCCTGCCCGCCGTCTACGGCGTCAAGGAACTGGCTCGCGACGGCGTCCACCCGGTCCCGCTGGCGGCGCTGGTCGCCGGCCTGGCCGTCGGGTACGTCTTCTACAAGCGGCAACGCGCCCTGCGAGACCCCCTGGTCGACTTCAGCCTCTTCGCCGCGAAGGCCTTCCGAACCACGCTCGGCGGGATGCTCCTGTTCAGCATGCTCGGCGGCACCACGATGCTGTTCACCGCGCAGTTCCTGCAGGTCGCGCAGCACCTCTCGCCGGTCGGGGCCGCGCTGGGACTGCTGCCCGGGATGGCCGCCTCCACCGTCAGCTTCCTCGCCGCGCCTCACCTCGCGCGCCGGGTGAAGCCGAACGTCCTGATCGCCGGCGGGGTCGCCCTCGCCGCGGCCGGCATGGCGATCCTCGCCCTCGTCGACCCCGCCGCCGGGCCGGTGTGGCCCGCGCTCGGGTTCGCCGTGACGTCGCTGGGCGTCGGGCCGATGGTCGCGCTCGGCACGGATCTCGTCATCGGCTCGGTTCCGCAGCGCAAGGCGGGCGCCGCCGCGTCGCTGGCCCAGACCGTCAACGAGTTCGGCTACGCCTTCGGCATCGCGACCGTCGGGACCCTGGGCAACGCCGTCGTCCGCGCGCACGGTCTGCCCAGCGGGCTGCACGTCGTCGCCGCACTCGCCGCCGTCGCGTTCGCCGTCCTCGTGGGCTTCGTCGCGAGGAATCTGCGGGCCGCCTGAACAGCGCGAAGGCCTCCCCACCCGATGCCTGGGTGGGGAGGCCTTCTTGACGCCGGGGGCAGAGGGGCCCCGGCTAGCCGAACAACCCGCGCCGCGGGTGCCGGATGACCAGCGAACCGCCGTGGACCCGGCCGCTCAGCACGAAGCGCGGGTTCCCCGCGTGCCCGTTGCTGCGCGTCTTGTCCTCCAGCGAGCCGAACTTGACGTCGGTGATCGAGTTGACGTCGACCGCCGCGTGCTCCGGGATGATCACCTCGACCGAGCCCCACTTGGCGTCCAGTTCGATGTGCACCACCGGCGACTGGACCTGGGCCTCGGTGAAGTCGAGCTTCGTCGAGCCGTACTTGTTCCGCACGACCATCTCGGGCGGCACCACCCACGGTCCGCTGCGGACCAGCGACGAGTACTTCGCGTTCAGCTCGAAGCGCCGTCCGGGCGAATAGCTGCCGGTGTAGCCCACCGGCGGAGGCGCGTACGCCGGCGCGGCAGCGACCGCGGCCGCCGGGTGGTAGAGCCCGGCGAGGTCGGCCAGCACGGCGTTCAGCTCGCCGCGGGTCCGGGACGCGAGCGCGCGGTCGGTGCGCTCGGTGAACTCGTCGAGGTCGATCATCCCGCGGCCGATGGCCTTCTGCAGCACCCCGATGACGTGCTCGCGCTCGTCGTCCGACACCCGAAGATCGCGTTCGCCCAACGGCTTGGTTTCGGTCATCGGTTCCGCCGCCGCGGTCTCTTCCTCGCCCATGTCCATGATGGTAGAACCGGATTTCACCAGGGAGATCGGGGGAAAACCCTGAACGGACCCGTAGTTCGCGGCGCCGCCGTCTGCGCGGCCTTGGTTCTGCTGGCCGCGTGCACCGCCGAAGCGCCCGCACCGCCGCCACCGGCCACGAGCACGACGCCGACCGCCCCGCCGACGCTGCCCGAGGGGCTCGCCGGTGTGCCGGCGACCGGCGGCATCGGCATCACGGCCCTGCTCCCCACCACCGGCCCGACCCTGTTCGACGCCGACCGCGGCCCGGTCGGCACGCCGCCCGGCTACCCCGGGGGCGACACCGGGATGAGCGTCCTGCGGGTCGGGAAGTCCGCCGTCCTGATCGCCTATCCGACCGGCACGACCGACCCGCTGGAGGCCTTCGTCTACACCGGTCCCGCGAGCCCGCCGCGGTCGCTCGGCCACGCCTGGTCGGTGGCGCCGGCCGTCGACGGCGAGAGCGTGTGGGTCATCCGGCCGGACGCGCCCGACGCGTGCCGGCTGCAGCGCGTCTCGCTCTCCGGCGGCGAGCTCGGCCACGGCCAGCCCGCCAGCTGCCGCACCGAGGTCCGCGCCGGGACGCCGCACGGCCTGCTGATCACCATCGACTCCGGCGCCGCCGAATCGACGGACGCGCTGATCGACCCGGAGACCGGCCGCACGGTCCAGCAGGCGCCCCGCATCCTCGGCATCGGCGGTGACTGGATGCTCCTCGACGGCCTGACCGACCTCACCCTGGTCGACCTGCGGGACAACAGCCGCAAGCAGCTCAGCCGGCCGGTGATCGCGCGGACGCCGACCGTCGTCCCTTCCCGCGATGGCGGGGTCTGGGCCGTCGACTTCGCCAACCCCGCCTACCGCGGCACCAGCACGCAGACCCGTGACCTCTGGTTGCTGCGCCCGGACGGGCCGAGCTGGGAACACGCCGCCGCGATGCCGTTCATCACCGAGCACCTGAAGCGCGGTGGCGGTTTCGACTGGTCCGAGGCCGGTGACCTCGTGCTCGCCGACGGCGTCCTCGCCGCGTGGCACCCCGGCGAACCCCGGTGGCGGCTGGGCAAGGCGGCGCTCCCGACGAGCGTCTGGTCGGGGTTCGCCGTGCTGCCGTAGCGGCTACTCCTCGTCGAGGCCGTGTTCGATCGCGTACCGGGCCAGCTCGACGCGGTTGTGCAGCTGGAGCTTCCGCAGCGTCGACTGCACGTGGTTCTCGACCGTGCGGTGCGAGAGCACCAGGCGTTCGGCGATCTGCCGCGCGGTGAGCCCCTTCGCGACCAGGCGCAGGACGTCCGTCTCACGTTCGGTCAGGCGCGGTGGCTCGGCGCCTTCGGCCGGCGCGTCGGCCATCCGCCGGTACTCCCCGAGCACCAGCCCGGCCAGTCCCGCGGTGAACACCGGGTCGCCGGCCGCGGTCCGGTGCACCGCGTCCACCAGCTCCGCCGCCGACGCCGACTTCACCAGGTAGCCGGACGCGCCGGCCTTCACCGCCTCCAGGACGTCCTTGTGCTCGCCGCTCGCGGACAGCACCAGCACCTTCGTCGACGGCAGCGCCGAGGTGATCTCGCGGGTGGCGTCCACACCCGAGGTCGTGCCGAGGTTGAGGTCCATCAGCACGACGTCCGGCAGCACGGTCTTCGCGATCCGCAGCGCCGCGGCGGCGTCCGGGGCGGTCGCCCGCACGTCGAAGCCGTGCTCGGTCAGGTCGCGGGCCACCCCGTCGCGCCACATCGGGTGGTCGTCGACCACCATCACCGAGATCCGCTCGTCGCTCACTTCGCACCCCTCGTGCTCGGCACCTTGACCTCCCACTCGGTGCCCCGGCCGGGCCCGGTGTCGAGGGTCGCGCTCCCGCCGAGGTCGCGCACCCTCCCCCGGATGGATTCCACCACACCGAGGTGCCCGTCCGCGGCCGCTCGCTCGAGAACTCCGTCCGGAATGCCCGGTCCGTCGTCGCGGATGCTGACGACGACTTCGCCGCCGAGGTCTTCCAGCAACACCCAGGCCTGCGCCTGGGGGCCCGCGTGCTTCTCCACGTTCGAGAGCGCTTCGCGGGCTATCGCGACGAGCTCATCGGTGACGTGGGCGGGCAGCTCGACGTCGTCCGCCGGCGTCGAGACCTGCACCGACGACGTCGCGAGCAGCTGCAGTGCGGCGCGCAGGCTCGCCGTGCCGCTGTCGTTGGGCGCCGCCGGTTCGGTCGTCACCAGCGACCGCAGCGCGATCTCCTGCTCGCCGGCCAGCTTCGCCAGCTCGGCCGCTTCGCCGCCGACCTCGTTGCCGCGCTTGCGGACCCGGGCCAGCACCTGCAGCACGCTGTCGTGGATCGACCGGGCCAGCCGCTCCCGCTCGGCCGTCGCCGCTTCCTTCCGCAGTGCCTGCTCCAGCCGGGCCGCGGACCGCCTGCCCATCGTCGCGGCCATGCCGACCAGCAGCCCGGCGGCGGCGAGCAGGACGCCGTCGCGGGCGACGTCGAGGTCGAACTTCTCCCGCGCCAGCCCGGTCGCCACGCCGAGGACCAGCCCGGCCAGCGCCCCGCCGACCGCGCCGAACCGCGCACCGGCGGCGACCGCGGGCACGGCCGCCCACACCGTCGTGATGAGCGGGACGTTCAAGGCGAACTGCGCGTCGCTGAGCACCCACGGCGAGGTCAGCAGCAGCGCGGTCGTGAGCACGAGGTCGAAGACGACGAGCGCCGGCGGCCGCGTGCGCTCACGCAAGTAGAGGAAGCTGCTGACGACCGACCACGCGGCCATCACGCCGAGGATCGTCCAGGCCAGCCACTCGCGCTGGTAGTGCCCGCTCTGGACGATCACCGTGCCGAAGGCGAACGCCCAGGTGAGCACGCGGAACGCGAGCACGCCGCGCCACATCGGCGTGATCGGGTCCAGTGACCGCCGGACGGTCACTTGCCGTCGCGCTTCGGCGGCTCGGCCGTCGAAGCGTCGGCTTTGGCCTCGGCGACCGTCGCGATTTCGGCCTTCGACGACCCGGGTTTGGCGTCGTTCGGCTGCGCGGCCTGGTCCTTCAGGACGTTCACCTCGGCCGGGTCCGGGTTGGTCTCGTGCAGCAGCGACCGGACGCCGGCGTTCAGCACGGCCAGCAGCGGCACGGCCAGCAGCGCGCCGGGGATCCCGCCCGTGACCAGGCCGGCGGTGATGGCCAGGACCACGGCGAGCGGGTGCAGCTTCACCGCGCGGCCCAGCAGCAGCGGCTGCAGGACGTGGCTTTCCAGCTGCATCACGCCGATCACGATGGCCAGCACGATCACCGCGCCGATGAAGCCGTTCGTCACGAGGGCGACCAGGACGGCGACGCCGCCGGTGATGACGGCGCCGATGATCGGGATGAACGCGCCGATGAACACCAGTGTCGCCAGCGGGATCACCAGCGGCACGCCCATGATCCACAGCCCGATGCCGATGCCGACGGCGTCGACCACGGCCACCGCGGCGGTCGCCCGCACGTAGCTGACCAGCGACGCGAACCCGCGCCGCCCGGCGACGTCCACGCGGTTGCGGACCCGGTTCGGCACGGCGCGGACCAGGAACGTCCAGATGCCTTCGCCGCCGCTGAGGAAGAAGATCGTGATGAACAGCGTCAGCAGGAAGCCGGTGAGGATCTCGCCGACGGTGCTCGCCGTCGTCAGCGCGGTCGTCGTGATGGACGCCTGGTTGTTCTGGATGAACCCGATCGCCTGGTTGATGAAGTCCTGGATCTGTTCCTGGCGCAGGTGCGGCGGGCCGTTGAGCAGCCACTCCTTGATCTGGTTGAGGCTGTCGTTGAGCTGCTTCTGCAGCTGCGGCAGGCCGGAGGAGAACTGGGTGATGACGAACGTCAGCAGGCCGCCCAGCACCGCCAGCCCGGCGATCAGCACGATCGCCGTCGCCAGCCCGCGCGGGAACTTCACCGCCACCAGCTTCTGCACCGCCGGCGCGAGCAGCGCGGACAGCAGCAGCGCGATGGACAGCGGGATGATGACGACGGACAGGTAGCCGATCACCCACACCACGGCGTACAGCGCGGCGATCACCACGATGAACCGCCACGCGAGCGCCGCGCTGATGCGCAGCCCGCGGGGGATCAGTCCCGTGATGTCCTCGTGCTCCGGCAGGAACGGGTCTTCGCGTCGCGCGTGGCTCACCGCCACACCGTACTGGCTGGACCGTCCGATTCGGCCGCATTCGCGCCGTCGCGTCCGACACCGATCACTGCCAGGCGTGATCACCCGCCGTCAGACCGGGCTACACAGTGTGTCGTTCACACGATGGGGGCATCAAGTCGCGTCAAAGGTGCGCGGCGCGTCCCGGGTTTGGTTAGGTCGCTTCCGCAACGCAATGTTGCCGATCGATCACGAACTCAGCACGAGGAGACGACGAGTGGCGAACACCGCGACGAACGAGGGGCAGGGTGCCAAGCGCGCCGGCCGTCTCGTGTCGCGTGCGCTCCTCGTGCTCGGTGGCGCGGTGGCCGGCACGGCCGCCGCGTGGCTCGTCTCCGGTGCGACCGCTTCCGCCGACACCGTCGACGTCGGCACCGCCCCGATCACCGAAGCCGCGGCCGGCAGCCTCGGCGACGTCAACAGCGGCGCGGCGAGCGCGGCCAGCGACGTCTCCGAGTCGAGCTGCCACCAGGACGTCACGGCGTGGAGCGAGCCGTGCGCCCGCACCCTCGGCCACGAGGTCTCCGACCGCGTCAGCGACTCGGTTTCGGACCTCGCCGACGACGCCGTCGTGAGCCCGGCGCACCGCACCCTCGGCGCGGTCGAGCACATCGTCCGCAAGCCGCAGGACACCCGCCAGGTCCTCGAGCAGACCATCACCCCCGAGCCGGCCCACGACGTGTGGCAGCTGCTCGACCCGGCCGCCCACGGCGACCTGGTTTCGCTCCCGGGGCTCGCCCCGGTCGAGCAGGAGCCGGTGACCACGGGCCTCGGCCAGACCACGGACACGGTCGCCGTCTCGACCGTCGAGCTCCCCGCCGCGCTGCGAGCCATGCTCGCGATGCCGACGGGTGTCCAGCACGTTGACGGCATGGGTGCCGCGGGCGAGTCCCGCGACGGGCACCGCGATCTGCCGTCGACGCTGGTTCCGGCGCAGCTTCCGGTTGCGCCGTCTGTTCCCACCGCCCCGGGTGGCAGCTCTGCCCCCGGTGGCCACCTCGACGGCTTGAACTTCGGCGTCCCCTCGTGGGTCTCCGCTGCCGTCAGCGATGCCGCCGCCAGTGCTTACCGCGGCGGCCTGCGGCACACGCCGCGCACCCCGGGCACGCAGCCCGGTGTCACTCCTGACTGAACACCTCCCTTCACGGGTCGCTGACGCGCCCAAGTCCGTCTTCATCTGACGGCTCTGCGTCCGCGGAATTCCCGTGACACGGCGGTGCGCTTTTTCGCGCCCGCAGAAGTTCCATCCCCCCTCGGTGCGTATCAGCGCACCCCCATAAGCCCGCAAGGGAACCCGAAATAAAGGAGAAACACCCCATGCAGACGTGGGCAAAGCGCGGACTCCAGACCGCACTTGTCACCGGTGGACTGCTGATGCTGGGCACCGGCATCGCTTCGGCCGACGAGAACGTCAACCCGGACGCCCCGGCGTCCCCGCTCGACCTGAACGTGACGGCTCCCATCCAGGAAGCCAACAACGCGGTCGGCACTCCCTTCGGCCAGCTGGACCTGCCCGCCGGGCAGACGGAGCTGAGCACCAAGCCGGTCACCAACGCGGCGAACGAGGCTGCCAAGCAGCTCGACGAGGCCAGCCCGATCAGCCAGAGCACCCTCGGCGGTGCCACCAAGGCCGACGGCGCGGGCGCCTTCACCCCGGGGCACAACAACCTCAAGGGCAACAAGGTCACCGGCGACGTCGTCGTCCCGATCCAGATCGTGGACAACGCGGTCGGCGTGATCGGCGACGCGAACGTCGAGGGCGGCGACCACTCGCAGACCTGGGACCACAACCAGGACATCGCGACCACGGGCCAGGACTCCAGCCTCGCGGGCAACGCGGTCGCCCTCGACTGGGCGCTCCCCGTGCAGATCGCCGGCAACGGCGGCGGCGTCGCGGGCGGCACCGGCCGGGTGACCGGTGGGTCGGCCAGCCAGAGCACCACCGAGACCGGGAACGTCGACACCAACGGCGACGGCTCGTCCCTCTCCGGCAACGTGGTCGCGGGCCAGCTCGCCACCCCGGTGCAGGTGACCGGCAACGCCGCGTCGTACCTGCTCGGCAACGGGCAGAGCCACGGCTACTCGGCCGACACCGTCGCGACCTCGGGCGGCTCGCTGCTCAGCTCCGGCGACCAGAGCGCCGGATCGGGCAACGTGGTCGGCGCGCCGATCGCCCTGCCGGTCAAGTTCAACTGCAACTCGGGCGCCGTGTGGGGCTCGCTGTCGAACTCGGACGGCTGCAACACCTCCGCCGACGCCACGGCCGGGGACACGCGCGAGGGCAGCCTCGGCATCCCGACCTACCTCGAGACGAGCGGCAACGACTCGTTCCTGTCCGGCAACGGCGGGGCGGCCTCGCTGTCCCCGATCGCGAACGTCGCGGGTGTCGCGGGCTCGTGGATCGGCAACGCCTCGGCGGGCATCCCCGAGACCGGCAGCTCCTCCAGCACGGTCGACTCGGGCGGCTTCGTCAAGACCGCCGGTGACAACGCGAGCGGGTCGGGCAACGTCCTGAACCCGTCGGTCGCGCTGCCGGTCGAGGCCTTCGGCATCGGTGGCACCTACATCGGCCAGGCCAACGCCGCGCACGACAACACCACCGACGCCAACGCGGGCGACGGCAGCTACACCAAGGGCAACGACTCCGTCCTCGGTGGCAACATCGTCAACACCCAGACCGCGGGCGCGCCCGAGGTCTTCGGCATCGGCGGCAGCCACATCGGCAACGCCTCCGGTACCGCGACCGAGGACAAGACGGTCACCGCCGGGAACTACGACGGCACGCAGGGCAACGACTCGTCCGGCTCGGGCAACGTCGTCCAGGTGCCGGTCGGTCTCCCCGCCGAGGTCTTCGGCGTGGGCGGCTCGTTCATCGGCCAGGGCTCCGGCTCGGCCGACGAGACCAAGGTCGTCTCCGGCGGCGGCGGTGGCAGCACCCACGACGACAACGGCTTCCTGAGCTCGAACCTGGGCACCGTGCCGGCTTCGCTGCCGGTGCAGGTCGCCAACATCGGCGGCGCGTTCGTCGGCCAGGGCCACGGCAAGGGCTCGACCGACACGACGTCCAACGCGGGCGGCGACGTCACGGCGAACGGCCCCGCGGGCGCCGGCGCCGGCAACATCATCGAGGCCCCGGTCTCCCTGCCGGTGCTGGCCGCCGGCAGCGGTGCCGCCCTCGCGGGCATCGGCACCGGTGAGAACGACAACATCACCGACTCCTCGGCGGGCGGCGACGCCCTCACCGACGGGCAGGACGGTGCGCTGGCCGGCAACATCGTGAAGGCCCCGGTCGCGGGTGCCGCGCAGCTGTTCAGCGACGGCGTCGCGGGTGCGGCCCTGGGCCACGGCCTGGGCACGAGCGACACCACGTCGCAGGCCGGTGGCGACGCCACCACCAACGGTGACCGCGGCAGCGTGGCGGGCAACATCATCGGCGCGGACGCGCTTCCGGTCGCGCAGGTCTTCGGCGACGCCGTCAGCGCGGCGGGTGTCGCCAGCGGCACCGGGATCAACACGACGTCCGTGCAGAACGCGGGCGACGACACCACCTCGGGTGTCGAGGGCGCCATCTCCGGCAACATCCTCGACATCCCGGCCACGGCGATCGCGCAGCTGTTCGGCGACGCGGTGACCGTGGGCGGCGTCGCGCACGCTGTCGGCGACAACACGCTGACCACGCAGAACGGCGGCGAGCCGGTCACCGAGGGTGACGGGTCGAGCCTGTCGGGGTACAACTTCTACCACGACATCGTGGCGCCGGTGCAGATCTTCGGGGTGCCCCTCGAGCTGCTGGGTGTCGCGACCGCGGACGCGACCGACATGACGAGCATCAACGGGGAAGCCACCGACGTGGCGGCCGACGCGATCTCGAACCCGGTCGAAGGTTCGGAGCTGGGTGCCGGCGAGCTGCCCTCGCTGACCGGGCTGGCCAGTGGCCTGCCGACGGCGGGGCTGCCCACCGATGGCCTGTCCGCGCTGCCGATGGCCGTTCCGGCGCAGCGCGCCGACGTGCCGGTGAGCCCGATGGCCGGGCTGCCCCACCTGCCGACCGCGGGTGGCCTGCCGGGCCTGAACGGGCTTTCGGGCCTGGGCGGTTCCCTGGCCGGTGGCGGCGAGCGTGCCGACCTGCCGACCGGTGGCCTGCCGGTGCACATCCCGGCCCTGAGCGGCGGCCTGCTGCCGACCCTCCCGGCGCTGGGTGGCACCGAGCGTGCCGACCTGCCGACCGGTGGCCTGCCCGTCGCGCTGCCGGCGCTGCCCGCCCTGGGTGGCGGCGTCCCGACGCTGCCGGTCGCCCTCCCGGTGACCCCGGCGCTGCCGGCCGCCCCGGCCGCGCTGCCCGCCGCCCCGGCCCTGCCGGTGAACGCGAAGCTGCCGGTGCTGGACAGCGCGGCCCCGGCCGCGCAGGTCCCGGCGATGTCGGGCCTCGACTCCACCGGCTTCCTCGCGAAGCTGCTGGGTCTGGTCAAGCGCAAGTAGTTCGGTGAAAGCCGGGCGGGTTCAGCCAGAACTCGCCCGGCCCTCCCACTCCGCCAGGCATTCCACCGCGCCGCGAGGTCTCCTCGCACGGAGTGCCTGACGAGCGAAGAAAGCTCTCCTTCCCTGGAGAGGACGAGCCCCAAGAGCCGAATCCGGCCCTTGGGGCTCGTTCGCGTTCGCGGGAAGGTCAGGAGAACTGCAGCGACCGCTTCGCCAGGCCGTGCCAGAACCCGTCGATGACCGTGCGGCCGGACTTCTCCTCCGCGGTCGCGCCGAGGGAGACGAACAGCGGCGCGAAGTGCTCGATCCGCGGGTGCGCGAGTGCCGCCGCCGGCGCCTTGTGCCGGAAGTCGAGCAACGCGTCGACGTCGCCACCGCGCACCACCTCGTCGCCCCAGTGGTCGAACTCGGCCGACCACGCGGGCGGTGTCCCGTCGGTGGCGCGGGCCATGCCGCTCAGGTTGTGGGTGAAGAAGCCGCTGCCGATGATGAGCACGCCTTCGTCGCGCAGCGGCGCGAGCTTGCGGCCGAGGTCGAACAGCTCCTGCGGGTCCAGCGAGGGCATCGAGACCTGCAGCACCGGGACGTCGGCGTCCGGGTACATCTCGACGAGCGGCACGTATGCGCCGTGGTCGAGGCCGCGTTCCGGCGCGTCGTGCACCGGTGTGTCGGTCGAGCGGAGCAGCTTCCGCACCTTCTCCGCCAGCTCCGGCGCTCCCGGTGCGGCGTACTTCACCTGGTAGTAGCGCTCGGGGAAGCCCCAGAAGTCGTACACGAGCGGCACGGTCGTCGTGGCCGCGATGGTCAGCGGCGCCTCCTCCCAGTGCGCCGACACGACCAGGATCGCGCGGGGCTTCGGCAGGTCGGCCGACCAGGCGGCGAGCTGGCGGGTCCACGTGGTGTCGTCGGCGAGCGGCGGCGCTCCGTGGCTGAGGTAGAGGACCGGGGTGCGGGTCATCGACGGCTCCAGTGCTTGAAAGTTCAACTACTAGGATACCTGACGCCCGCGCTCTCCGGGATATTCCTTCAGTGACCTTCGAGGTTGGCCGCGCATCGCTCCAGGGTGCGGACCGTCGTGCGGTAGTCGTCGTCGCTGATCCCGTCGGTCACCGATGTGCGGAACGCTTCGACACGCTTCTCGACGCGGGCGTGCGCTTCGCGTCCCGCTTCGGTGAGTTCGCCGCTTTCGGTGACCCAGCCGCGAGCCCGGAGGTCGGCCACCTTGGTGACCATCGACCCCTCGGCGGCGACGAACGGCGCCAGTGCCGAGTCGACCTCCTCCGGCGTGCGGGCACCGAGGGCGATCGTGTTGAGTACCTGCCAGTGCCGGCGGCTCAGCGACTCGGCGTCGAGGGCCTTGGCCATGGAAGATTCGAGAAGCTCGTGGACGTGGCGAAGCCACCAGCCGAGGGGTTTCATGAAGACTCCGAACATGTCGATGAACAACTTCATGTAAATTTACATGTAGTTCGGAGGGTGGGGCAACCATGACGGACGCGGTGGCCGACGTCGAGCGCGCGATGATCGCGATCCGCCGCAGCCAGCAGCGGCGCGCGCTGAGCCGGATTGGCAAAGCCCGCGGCCAGGGCGCACACGACCCGGTGCACGAGCTGCTCGACGTCGTCGAAGAGCTCGCCGAACGCGGCGAAGCCAGCACGGTGACGGCCTTGAGCACGGCCATGGGCGTCGACCAGCCGCGCGCCAGCCGGCTCGTGGCGCGCGCTGTCGAGCAGGGACTCCTCCGCCGCGAAGCCGATCAGCGCGACGGACGGCGTGCCGTGCTCGTGCCGACCGAAGCCGGCCAGGCGCACCTCGACGAGCTGCACGCCTTCCGGCGCTCGGTGTTCGCCGAGGTCATGGCGGACTGGCCGGACGAGGACCGCGAGAACTTCGGCCGGCTCCTCACGGCGTTCATCCGCGGGTACAGCGCCCTCGGTTAGTCGTGGGAAAGGTCCACGAAACGGCTGTAGTGCAGCTGGTGGGCCACGACGATCGTGGCGGTCGGGCCGGCACGGTGCTTCGCGATGATCAGGTCCGCCTCGCCCGCGCGCGGGTCGTCGCGCTCCCACGCGTCGGGGCGGTTGACCAGGATGACGAGGTCGGCGTCCTGCTCCAGCGAGCCGGACTCACGCAGGTCGGACAGCATCGGTTTCTTGTCCGTCCGCTGCTCGGGACCACGGTTCAGCTGGCTGATCGCGATCACCGGGACCTCGATCTCCTTGGCCAGCAGCTTCATCTGCCGCGAGAACTCCGAGACTTCCTGCTGCCGCGACTCGACCCGCTTGCCGGACGTCATCAGCTGGAGGTAGTCGAGGACGACGAGCTTGAGGTCGTTGCGCTGCTTCAGCCGCCGCGCCTTCGCCCGGATCTCCATCATCGTCATGTTCGGCGAGTCGTCGACGAACAGCGGCGCTTCGGACACCTCGCTCATCCGGCGGGCCAGGCGTGTCCAGTCGTCGTCGGACATCTTGCCGCCGCGCATGTCGGAGAGGCGGATCTTCGCCTCGGCCGAGAGCATGCGCATGACGATCTCGGTCCGGCTCATTTCCAGCGAGAAGATGACGCTGGTCAGCCCGTGCTTGATGGAGGCCGACCGGACGAAGTCCAGGCCCAGGGTCGACTTGCCGACACCGGGGCGGGCCGCGACGATGATCATCTGCCCCGGGTGCAGGCCGTTGGTCAGCTCGTCGAAGTCGGTGAACCCGGTCGGGATGCCCTGGGACTGGCCGCCGCGCGAGGCGATCGCGTCGATCTCGTCCATGGTCGGCTGCAGCAGCTCTTCCAGCGCGACGTAGTCCTCGCTGGTCCGGCGCTCGGTGACGTCGTAGATCGCGGCCTGCGCGCGGTCGACGACCTCGTCGATGTTCGCGCCGTCGGCCGCGGCCGCGCCGTAGCCGTACTGCACGATCCGGGTGCCCGCCTCGACCAGCCGGCGCAGCACCGCCTTCTCCGCGACGATCTCGGCGTAGAAGCCGGCGTTCGCAGCGGTCGGCACCGTCGCGATCAGCGTGTGCAGGTACGGCGCGCCGCCGATGCGGCCCAGCTCGCCCCGGCGTTCCAGCTCCGCGGAGATGGTGATCGGGTCGGCCGGCTCGCCGCGGCCGTAGAGGTCGAGGATGCAGTCGTAGATCGCCTGGTGCGCCGGGCGGTAGAAGTCGTCGGGGCCGAGCGCCTCGATGACGTCGGCGACCGCGTCCTTCGACAGCAGCATGCCGCCGAGCACGGACTGCTCGGCCGTGATGTCCTGCGGTGGCTGGCGGTCGAACCCGCCGCCGGAGCCGGGGTCGCTCGGACCCGGGTCGTTCTCCGCGTACATCGGACTGCGGTCGTCGGTCAGCGCCACCGCTCCGGACACCTCCTCATTGTGTCGAACACTAGTTCGAGTATGCCGGATCTTCGCTCTCGAAGCACGCGGCCAGGTCTGTGCCTGACTGTTCCGGACGCGTCCCCCGATGATCGGCGAGAACGTCGCCCGACTCTCGGAGGCACGCCGGGCGCCACCGTGAGTACAGGCCCGAGCGGGCACGCTAGATCCCCCGGAAGGCCGAAGGCAATTCCGGATGGGGACCCTTCTGTGGACAACCTGTGGATGAATGGGGGTAACCAGTCACAGGTGCCGCGAGAGCTGTGGACAAGTTGGGGACAAGCGTGATCGGCTTCAAAGAATCCCCAGGTCAGAGGCTGTGAACAAGGTGTGGAGAACTTCCCGAAAACTCGTGCGGCGTGTCGCACGAAATCCGTTGTTCGGCGTGTCGTGGACCAGCAGGAGCCCATTGGCCGCTGCGGCCTGTGGATGAATATTACGGAGGGTAGAGCCGTAACCCGGTGGGCTGAACGGCCGACGGTCAGGCCGCGGTGAGCCGGCCCTGTGCGCTACGTAACCGTTCAGCGAGAACGCGCTGGTCGGCCGGGGTGAAGGCGATCCGGTTCTCCCCACGCCCCGGAACCTCCTCGGTCAGCCACCGGCCTTCCGACGTATCGATGTAGTTCACCGGCCGTTCGATGCGGTGCCAGGCTCCGCTGCGGCTGCGGACCGCGACGTAGAGGCTGCCGCTCCCCATTCGGCGCAACGCCAGGATCCGCCGGAGCTCCTCGACCTCCTGCGAGCCCTCGGCCGGGCGGTCGTTGCGGAGCACCGCGTACCCGCCTTCGTCGCCGCGGGCGGTTCCCTCGATCTGGCTCTTCGGCACGGCGAGCGGTGTCCCGCGCCCCGGTGCGAGCTTCGGGATCTGGCCGAGGAAGCCGTCGAGCAGCTCGTGCGGCTGGGTCGACTCCAGCACGACGACGTCCAGCTCCTCGTGCTTGGCCAGCACGAACGACTCACCGCCGGCGGTGCCGCCGAGCAGCCGGTAGCTGATCGGCTTGCCCTGGAACCCGCCGTCGATCCACCCGTAGTACTCCAGTTGCGGCCGGGCGATGGCTTCGACCGTCGCGACGAACCCGGGGTGCATGCCGCGCGGGCCGAACAGCCCCGCCTTGGCGAGTTCGGCGTTGACCCGCTCGTCCTCGGTGCGCTGGGCCTCTTCGCTGTACCAGGTCGGCGTCTCGGACAGCACGGTGTGCGGCTCGCCGCCGCGGCGCCGGATCAGGTTGACCAGGGTGCCGGTCGTGATGGTGACCTGCCTGTCCAGCACCGCTCTTCCCCCAGTGAAGTCAGCTTGGTGAACCCGGAAAAGCCGGGCGCGCCCAATCTTGGCACGCACCCGGCGGTCTCGCGTGCGCTACTCGCCGATGACCGGCGGTGCGGTCAGCTCGTCGCTGCCGAAGATTTCGTTCGGGTCGTCGCCGAGCAGGTACTTCGACGTGCGTTCCTCGTCGCCGCCGCCCTGGCCCTTGGCGCCGTGGCCCATGCCGCCCATCCCACCCATCCCGGTGGAACCGCCGCGCCCGGCCGCCGCGCCGCCCGCGCCCATCGCGCCGCCGGCACCCATGCCGCCCCGGCCGGCGCCCGTCCCGCCGGCGCCGCCCGGCAGGGATGCCCCGGTCGAGCCGCCGGGCCCGAAGCCCGCGCCGCCCGGGCCGAAGCCCGCCGTCGGGTCGCCGATCCCGGCCGATCCGCCGGGGCCGAACCCGCCGCCGCCCCCGCCACCGGAGAAGTTCGGCGCGCTGCCCGGACCGAAGCTCGGCACCCCCGGCATGTCCGACGGCGAGAAGCCGGACGCGCTGGTGCCGTCGCTGAAGTTCGGCGGCGTGTAGTTGCCCGCGCCCGGGATCTTCGACGGGTCGTAGCTGCCGCTCGGGACCTTCGACGGATCGAAGCCCGGCACCTTGGACGGGTCGAAGCTCCCGCCGGGCACCTTCGACGGGTCGAAGGTGCCGCCCGGGGTGTTCGGCGGCTGGCCGTTGAACGACGGGACGCCGCCCGGGCCGGGCATGTTCACGCCGCCGGGACCGGTGCCCGGAGCACCTCCGCGCTCGCCGTCCCCGTTGCCGTTGCCGTCGTCGCCCGGCTTCTTCTTGCCGTCCTTGCCGTTGTCGACGCCGATGTTCTCCTGCTGCCCCTTGAGCGCGGAGTACGTCGGCATCTTCTGGCCGTTGTCGTTGCTCGACTTGTAGTAGGTGTTGAAGGCGTCGACGTTCGCCTGGCCCTTGGCGTTGTAGTCGCGGATCGCCCGGTCGGTGTCGGTCGTCCACGGCGTCACCGCGTTGAGCAGGTTGTTCTTCGGCGGGTCCTTCGGGACCTCCTGCACCTGCGCGTGCACGGTGGTGAACGCGTTGTTCTGCTCGCCCAGGTACTTGTCGGAGTCGGTCAGCTTGGTGCCCGAGTCCTCCATCCACACCCGCAGCGGGTGCGCGCCCGCGTTCTGCGCCGCTTCCGAGCCGCCGCCGGTCCAGGCCGCGTCCATCTCCTTGGCCAGGGTGTCGATGGTGCTGAGCCGGTCCGAGTAGGCGCCCTTCAGCCGGCCGGCCGCCGACTGCCCGTTCTGGATCGAGCCGGTGCCGGGACCGGTGGTGATCTGGTGCCAGATGTCGTAGCAGTCGATCTTGCGATCGCCCTGCTGCGACGTGTGGTCGTCCGAGTGCGTGGTCGCCATGTTGTACGCGGCGAACCCGCCGAGCAGCACCAGTTCCAGCATCTCAGCCCTCCTTCAAGGTCTGGATCATCGCCTCGGCCGCCTTCTCCGCGTACGGGCACGGCTGGGTCGCGCCCGGGCCGTTGCCGATCTGCGTGAAGACCTGGACGGCCTGGGTGTCCGTCACGCCCACCAGCAGCTTGCACTGCCCCTGGGCGCGGAAGTCCTTGGTCGCGGCGTACACCGCGGGGTAGCCGGAGACGTCGGCCGGCTCCCAGTACTCGTACTGGTCCTTGCCGCCCTTGGCGTAGAGGTCGTAGATGCCCGCGAGCCCGTCGGTGTTCGGGTCGGCCGCGATGTCGACCCGGCTGCTGCGCGTCTCGTCGGCGGTGTAGACCCAGGCGCAGGTCGCGCCCCCGGCGCCGGTGCGGGGCGTGCCGTCCTCGAGGCCGAGCGTCGAGCGCTGCGAGGCCGAGAGGACGGTGCACGGGTCGGACTTCAGCTTGGCCGGGTCGAGCGGGCTGGACACCTTGGGTGCGCCGTCACCGCCACTGCCGCTGTCGGAGCTGCTGCTCGCGGAGTCCGGCGTGCCGGACGCGGCCGGGTTGGCCGTGCCGCCGGTCGTGGAGCTGCAGCCGGCGAGGGCCAGCGCGGCCAGGACGAGGCCGGGCAGTACGAGACGGCGGTTCACGCCTGCGTCCCCGCCTTCGAGATGTCGCCGGTGTGGTCCGCGTCCGAGGCGGTGATCTTCTTCTTCGCGTCGAGCAGCGCCTGGATGTAGTTCTTCACGTATTCCTGCATCTTCTGGTTCTGCTCGAGGAACGCCTTGCCGGAAGGGTTGGCGAGCTTCTCCCAGTCACCGCTCGCGAACTCCTTGCCGGGCGCCTTGACGTCGGCCATCAGGTTGGCGTCGGCGGCATCGTTCTGCAGGTCCGTCTGCAGGTCCTGCCACTTCTTGATGACGCCGTCGATCTTGTCGGCGTCGAACGTGAAGCCCCCTCCGCCGGACGGCGCGGACATGTTGACCTCGTTACCCATCCGAGTGCGCTCCCTTCGCGTCCCGCTCCATTGTCCTACGACGACGCCCGTGTGTCCGAGGTTCCCCCGAAACGCGTGAAGGCGGGCCGCCCACGAGGGAGCGACCCGCCTTCCACGACGTACGGACTCTAATGAGTCAGGACTGCGAGGCCTTGACCTCGAGCCGCACGTCGACCTTCACGTCCGGGTGGAGCCGGGCGCCGACCGAGTGCTTGCCCACGGTCTTGATGTGGTCGCGCAGCTCGATGACGCGCTTGTCGAGCAGCGGGCCACCGGCCGCCTTGATCGCGTCGACGATCTCGCCGGCGGTGATCGAACCGAAGAGCTTCTTCGAGCCCTCGGCCGCCTTGCCGTTGAGCTGGATGGCGCCGAGGCCCTCCAGGGTCGCCTTGATCTCCTTGGCGTGGTCGAGGTCGCGGATGCGACGGCTCTCCTGCGCCCGCTGGATCGTGCGCACGTTCTTCTCCGCGCCCTTGGAAGCCGGGATCGCGTAGCCCCGCGGGAGCAGGTAGTTGCGCGCGTAGCCGTCCTTGACCTCGACGATGTCGCCGGGGCCGCCGAGGTTGGCCACGTCCGTGGTGAGGATGATCTTCGCCATGTCAGTGCCCTCCCTTAGCGCGCGGTCGAGGTGTAGGGCAGCAGCGCCATCTCGCGGGAGTTCTTGACCGCGATGGCGATGTCACGCTGGTGCTGGCTGCAGTTGCCGGTGACGCGACGGGCACGGATCTTGCCGCGGTCGGAGATGTACTTCCGCAGCAGGTTGGTGTCCTTGTAGTCGATCAGTTCCGGGCGGCCCTTCTTCTCGGCCTTGCAGAACACGCAGACCTTCTTCTTGGGCTTGCGGATGGGTGGCTTGGCCACTGGTCACTCCTGGTAGTTCAAATCTTTGTGGATGTGTACGAGATCAGAAGGGAGGCTCGTCGGAGAAGCCGCCGCCGCCACCGCTGCTCGCGGCCGGGGCGGAACCCCACGGGTCGTCGGCCGGCGCACTGCCGCCGCCACCGCGGTTTCCGCCGCCACCGCCGCCGCCGAAGTCACCACCGCCGCCGCCACCGCGGCTGACCTTGTTGACCTTGGCCGTGGCGTAGCGCAGCGAGGGGCCGATCTCGTCGACCTCGAGCTCGACGACGGTCCGCTTCTCGCCTTCCTTCGTCTCGAACGACCGCTGCTTCAGGCGGCCCTGCACGACGACGCGGGCGCCGCGGGTCAGGGACTCGGCGACGTTCTCCGCCGCCTGGCGCCAGATGTTGCAGCGCAGGAACAGCGCCTCGCCGTCCTTCCACTCGCCCGACTGCTTGTCGAGCGTGCGGGGCGTGGACGCGACCGTGAAGTTCGCGACCGCCGCACCGGACGGGGTGAAGCGCAGTTCCGGGTCGGACGTCAGGTTGCCGATCACCGTGATGACGGTGTCTCCAGCCATCGGGAATACCCTTCGGCTCAGGCCTTGGCGGCGACGGGCGGCTTGGCCGCGGCGCGCTTGATCTCGCGACGCATGACCTTGGTGCGGAGCACGGTCTCCTGCAGCGACAGCTGGCGGTCCAGCTCCTTCACCGCGTCCGAAGACGAGTTCAGGTCGAGGAGCGCGTAGATGCCCTCGGCGTGCTTCTTGATCTCGTACGAAAGGCGACGACGGCCCCAGACATCGACCTTCTCCACGGAACCGCCCGAAGTGCGGATCACGTTGAGGAAGTTGTCCAGCGTGGGGGCGACCGTGCGCTCGTCGAGCGTGGGGTCCAGGATGACCATTACCTCGTAATGGCGTGACACAACCACTCACCTCCTATGGGCTCGCGGCCACGGACTGTCCGTGGCAGGAGGGTTTGTCCAGGTAAGGCTACCTGGAGGGGCCTCGGGGACCCGACGGCGGGGTCAGCTCGCGCGGCGCAGGACCCAGGTGCGCACGAGCCCGGCGGTGACCCCGGCGAGCACGATCACCGCGAGCAGCATCGGCAGCTGGACGTCGTCGGACGAGCCGGGCGAAGCCAGCGACTGGGCGTTGCCCGCGTCGCGGATGTCGGCACCCTGGCCGCTCTGGGCACCCGTGTCGCCCTGCGGCGCGGAGGCGTCACCGGGGAGCGTGCCGTTGGCCGGGTAACGCGCACCCGGCGCGACGGCGGTGCCGGCGGTCGCGGTGGGGATGCCGCCGTAGTCCCGCATCGGCGCGCTGCCGCCCGTGCCGCCGGCGGTGCCCGGGTTCAGGTTCGAGAGGTTGCCGGAGGAGCCGCCGGGCGTGGTGCCCGTGCCACCCGCCGAGGTGCCGGTGCCCGGCTGGCCCGGAGTGCTCGGCGCGACGTAGTTGGCGGCGAGCAAGGTGAGGTTGCAGCCCTTCGCGACCGTGCTCTCCACGCTGTTCAGCGTCTTGTTCCAGTCGAGGCCGAGACCCCAGGTGCCGGAGTCGGCCAGCGCGGTGCGGACCGCCTTGCCGATCGCGGCTCCGGTCGCCTCGCCGCCCGCGGAGTTCGGCACCTGCCCGACCGGGATGGCGTGGTTCTTGGCGACGGAGTCGCCGGCCCAGCTGCCGATCGCGAGCGTGCCGGCGTTGTTCGCGCCGTTCGTCACGAGGGTCTTGACCGAAGCCCCGTCGATCGCCACCGAGTCGCCCATCTGGCCGGTGACCGTGCCGGTGCAGCTGGTGCTCACGACCTGCTGGCTCGCCGAAGCCGTGCCGGTGGAAAGGAAAGCGCTACCGGTGACGAAGGCGGCAAGGGCGGTCACGGTCAAGAACTTCCGCACGAGCACTGTCCTCCGTGGGGTCATCTGGGGTTATCGAGACGTCGTCCTGAACAACAGGGTCAACGAAGAAGGTACGTGAAAGATACTCGGCAGTCGGGTCAATTCGCAGCGGCCATTCGGCGGATCACCCAGGTCCGCACGAGGCCGGCGCTGACTCCGGAGAGTGCCAGCACCGCGATCAGCAGCGGCAGGTTCGACGCGTCCGTGAAGCCGTCGGACGCGGACGGCAGCGCTTCGGCCTGGCCCGCCGTCTGGATGCCGGCGTTGCCGGTCGCGGGCTGGTCAGGTCCGGTGAGGCCGTACTGCGGCGCGTACCCCGGGATCTGGCTGCCGTACCGGATGGCGGGCGACGGCGTGAACAGCCCGGCCGTCGCGAACGGGATGCCGCCGTAGTCGCGCATCGGGGCGTAGCCCGTGCCGATGCTGAACGGGAAGCCGCCGAACACCGGGCTGCCCGAGAAGCCGGGCAGCAGCGGGCTGTTCGCGTCCGGGATCGGCGTGGTGCCCTGCGGGGTGCCACCCTGCGGCGCGCCCCCGGTCCCGCCCTGGGCCGGCGGCTGCTGCGGGTTGCCACCGGTACCCGGCTGCGGCGACGCCTGCTTGCCGCCGCTCAGACCCTGCTGAGCGCTGCTGGTCAGGCCCTCGACGCCCTGGTTGATCGCGCTCGCGGCCGGCGCGCCGATCACCGGCACCGGCGAGACGACCGTGTTCACGACGGTCACGGTGACCTTGCAGAGCGTGCCGAGGATGGCGTTGATCGTCCCGGTCAGCACCTTGGTGCCTTCGGTGACCACGCCGAGGTTGAGCGGGATGCCGAGCAGCGGGGTGGTGCCCTGGACCGTGTCGCCGGGCTTCGCGGTCACCGAGCCGCCGCAGGGCGCCGACTTCGTCTCACTCGCCGAAGCGGTGCCGGGCATGCCGAGCACAGCCGAACCAGCGAGGACGAACGCCGTCGCACCGACCGCCGTTGCCCTCCGTGTCCGATCCCGCATGCTCGCCGCCCCTTGTCTCGTTGCCTCTGCCCAGGACAACGACGTTAAGGCAGCACGGTGACGCCCGCTCGCTCAGAAATGTCCGGCATTCGAGTGGAAGCGGGGTCACCGTCGGTGAGGTCAGGCGGGCTTGCGGCGGATCCAGGCCCGGACGAGTGCCGCGGCGACGATCGCCAGTGCCAGCACCGCGAGCAGCATCGGCAGCTTCGCCGGCGGCGTCACGCCCGGGAGTGCCTCGGCCGTGCCGGACTTCTGCTCGTCGACCGTCGGGACCTGCTGGCCGGGGATGATCTGCGCGATCACCGGTGCCTGGATCAGGCTGCCCGGCAGCAACGAGGCGTTACTGTAGATGCCCGAAATCGCGTCGCCTGGCAGGCCTGCGCCACCGGGACCGGTGGTCACCGGACCCGTGCTGTCACCGGGCGGGGTCTGCCCCGGCGGCGTCTGACCGGGGGGCGTCTGACCCGGCGGCGTCTGACCGGGCGGGGGCGGGGTCAGCGGCGGCAGTTCACTCGCCACGCCCTGCGTCACGCCGCCGACGGTGTTCACCACACCCTGCGCGGCCGGGCAGACGGCCTTCGCCGCCGCGTCGCCGACCACCGGCACTTCGCCGACGCCGAGCGCGCGCACCGCGTCGCCCACCGGAAGCGTGAGCAGGGGCTTCGAGCCGTTCGTGTTCTTCGCGCTGGAGTCGAGGCCGACGGTCAGCCGGTCCGGGGCGTTCAGCGGGGCGCCGGCGTCGAGGAGGAGTCCGGTCTTGGCGTCGCGGGCCTGGCCGTTCTGCAGCGTGGCCGCGCAGTCGCCGCCGAGGGTCGGGCTGGGGGCGGCGCTCGCCACGCCCGGCATCGCGAAAGCGGCCGAAGCGGCGAGAGTGAACCCCAATGCGGTGATCCGTGTGAACTGCTTCCCCATCGATGCCCTCCGGCAGTCGGCCCAATCTGGATCACGGAACGCGCTCACGGTACTCCACGAGCGTCACCAACCTGCCCCGCAGGGGAAAAGAAAACCCGGAGTAGCGTGCTCGGCATGCTGATTGGCGCCCATGTCCGTGACGACGACCCGTTGACCGCGGTCGCCGAGCGCAAAGCCGACGTCGTCCAGTTCTTCCTCTCGGACCCGCAGGGCTGGAAGGCCCCGAAGCCCCACCCCCACGGCGAGGCCATCGCGGCCGACCCCGTCGAGGTGTTCATCCACTCTCCCTACCTCATCAACGTGGCTTCGCTGAACAACCGGATCCGGATCCCCTCCCGCAAGAACGTCACGCAGCACGCGGACGGTGCGGCGGCCATCGGCGCGAAGGGCCTGATCGTGCACGGCGGGCACGTCGGCGACAACGACGACGTCGAGGCCGGCCTCGACAACTGGCGCAAGCTCTTCGAGCGCGAGCAGGAGAAGGGCGGCTTCAAGGTCCCGGTCCTGATCGAGAACACCGCCGGCGGCGAGAACGCGATCACCCGCGACCTCGAGGTCATCGCCCGGCTGTGGGACAAGGTCGGCGAGTTCGGCGCCGGGTTCTGCCTGGACACCTGCCACGCGTTCGCCGCGGGCTGGGACCTCGCGACCGCCGTTGAGAAGGTCAAGGCCATCACCGGCCGGATCGACCTGGTGCACCTCAACAACTCCCGCGACGAGTTCGGCTCGACCCGCGACCGGCACGCCAGCGTCGTGCACGGCGAGGGCACGATCGACCCCGAGGCGCTGGTCGCCGTCGCCCGCGAGGCGGGCGCGCCGGTCATCGTCGAGACCCCGGCCGACGGCCAGGCGGCCGACATCGCCTACCTGCGCGAACAGCTGGGCTAGACAGCCACGGCCTTGCGGCGGCGCCGGACGGCGTTCGGGATGATCGCGTCCCGGGCGCCGTCGAGGAAGCCGCCGGCAGGGTCGTCGTCGCCGTCGATCCGGACGAGGTCGGTGCCCGGGCGGTAGATCTCGCGCACCACCAGCACGCACAACGCGACCACGGCCAGGTCGCGGACCACGACCGTGCTGAGGAACCAGCCTTCCGGCAGGCCCTTGTGGTCGACGCCGAGGTAGTAGAACATCCGCGGCACCCAGACCAGCGCGTCGATCAGCATCCAGCCGAGCAGCAGCCGCCAGCGCGGGATCGCCAGCACCGCCAGCGGCACCAGCCACAGCGAGTACTGCGGGCTCCACACCTTGTTCGTCAGCAGGAACGCGGCCACGACGAGGAACGCGAGCTGGCCGACGCGCGGCCGTCTCGGCGCCGCGAGCGCGATGTAGGCGATGCCCGCGCAGCAGGCCAGGAACAGCACGGCCACCGTGAGGTTCAGGTACGCCGGCGTCTGGTTCTTCTGCAGCACGCCGTCGAAGCCGGCCCAGCCGGTGGCGTAGGAGATGACGTTGTACAGCGAGTCCGGGTCCATCGGCCGGAGCGTGTTCATCCGGAAGAACTCCCACCAGCCGCGGGTCGCGGTGAGGATGAACGGCGCGTTCACCGCCAGCCACGTCACGACGGTGGCGGCCGCCGTCTTCCAGAACGGCGTCAGCTTCCCCGCGCGCAGGCACAGCACGAACAGCACGCCGAGCAGGAACAACGGGTAGAGCTTCGCCGTCGCGCCCAGGCCGAGCAGGAGCCCGGCGAGCAGCGGCCGCTTGCGTCCCCAGGCCAGCAGGCCGGTCGCGGTGAACGCGGTCGCGATCGCGTCGAAGTTCGTGAAGGCGTGCACCAGCACCAGCGGCGAGACCGCCACCAGCACCATGTCCCACGGCCGGCGTTTCATCGTCCGGCCGGTCGCCCACACGGTGACCAGCCAGGCCATCGCCAGGAACAACGCGGTGAGGTCGAAGTAGATCGCGACCGGCAGGCCGCCGGGTAGCCAGCCGCTTTCGGCGACGGCCGACCAGCCCGCCGCGAGCCTCGCGTTCGCCCACTGGAAGAGGCCGGTGAACACCGGGTACTCCATGTACCGGGTGTCGTTCTCCGCGGTCTGCGAGCTCTCCTTCCACGACGTGTAGTACGGGAAGGTGCTCGGCCGGTCGAGCCGCTCGGAGCTGTAGAGCGGCACGATGTCGGAGTAGCACATCGCGACGAACGGGCGCCCCGCCCGCCAGTCGAGCTGGGTGGCGCCGCTGGAGTCCTGGTACTGCTGGATGCAGGAGCCCTTGCCGAACCAGCAGAGCATCAGCGCGATCGTGGCCAGCAGCAGGCCGACGCGCTGCGGCGACCAGAACCAGTGCCTGCCGACCGCCGCGTGCTCGCCGAGCGGGCCGCCGATGGGTCTGGTGACCGCCGCCGCGAGCGGCTCGTTCCAGCTCGGGACGACCCGGTCCGCCCGGCTCAGCGTCACGGAGCCGGGGTCCGGCTCGTGCGTGGTCTCCTCTGGCACGAGTGCGGATGTTAGCGGTCGGCGCCCGCCACCGAGGTGAAGGCGGTGATCATGCCGGATTCGCGTAGTACGAGGCCAGGACCTCCGCGGCGGCTCCGCGCGTGACGATCTCCTCGCCGAAGGCGTCCTCGACGACGTCGATGCGCTGCCAGTGCGGCAGCGGCAACAGCTCTTCGAGCCGTTCCGAAACGGCGTCACGGTACGTGCCCGGTTCGTCCCGCACGGCGCGTCCGGCCAGCACGATCCGCTCGAGGTCGAGCACCTGGACGAGGTCCGCGAGGCCGATCCCGAGGAAGCCGGCGGCGGTCCGCGTATCGGCCGCCTGCTTGACCATGATCTCGACGCAGCCGCGCCGCCCGCAGGCGCAGACCGGCCCGTCGTAGGCGATCGTGGTGTGCCCGAACTCACCCGCGTTGGTCCGCGGGCCGCGGTAGAGGCGTCCGTCGATCAGCAGGCCGACGCCGATCCCGGTGCCGACGAGCACCACCGCCGTCGCCGTCGGCTCGCCGTGCGGCCAGAGCTGGGCGAACGCGGCGGAATTGGTGTTCTTGTCGAGTGTCACCGGCAGGCCGGTGCGCTTTTCGAGCAGGTCGCGCAGGGGGACGTCGTGCCAGCCCGGCATGTTCGTCGCGTCGCGGACCAGGCCGGCGAGGTGGTCCAGCGGGCCGACCGCGCCGAGCCCGAGGCCCAGCACGTCGAAGCCGTCGGCGAGCTCGAGCGCGGCGGTGCCGATGGCCTCGACGGCCTGCTCGGGGGTGAAGCCGGCCGGGAGCGGGCCGCCTGCCGTCTCCTCGACCTCGCCGATGAGGTTGGTGCGCAGCACGCGGAACTCGTCGCGGTCGAGGCGCGCGCCGAGCGCGTGGCGGGCGCCGGCGCGGATGGTCAGCTGCGTGCGTGGCTTGCCGACCCCGGCCGACGGCTGGCGCTGCTCGTCCAGCAGGCCGGCGTCGAGGAGTTCGGGCACGATCTTGGAGACGGCCTGCTGGGTGAGCCCGGTGCGTTCGGCCAGCTCGACGCGGCTGAGGCCGCCGGCGCGCAGGATGTGGGTGAGCAGCAGGGCGCGGTTGTGTTCGCGCACGTTGCGCAGGTTCACCCCGGTGTCCGCCATGAAGAGGATCTTCCCATGTCTGGCCAATTACGCAACAGTGTTGTTTAATGGGCCGCATGAGTGACTTGCGGGTGGGCATCCTCGGGTACGGCATCGGCGGACGCGTGTTCCACGCACCGCTGGTGGCGGCGACCCCCGGGTTGACGCCGGCGGTGATCACGACGTCGGGCAACGCGGTCCAGGCGCGCACCGACCACCCGGGCGCGGAGATCGTGCCGGACGCCGACGCGCTGTTCGAGCGGGCCGGCGACCTCGACCTCGTCGTGGTCAGCACGCCCAACCGCACGCACGTGCCGCTCGCGCTGCGGGCGATCGAGGCCGGCCTGCCGGTGGTCGTCGACAAGCCGTTCGCGCCGACCGCGCTGGAGGCCGAGCAGGTCGTCGCCGCGGCTAAGGCGGCGGGCGTCGGCCTGACGGTCTTCCAGAACCGCCGCCTCGACTCCGACTTCCTCACCGTCCGGAAGGTCCTGGAGTCCGGGAAGCTCGGCGAGGTGTTCCGCTTCGAGTCCCGCTACGACCGCTGGGTGCCGAAGCCGAAGGACAACTGGCGCGAGTTCGGCGACCCGGCCGAAGCCGGCGGCCTGCTCTACGACCTCGGCGCGCACATCGTCGACCAGGCGCTGCAGCTGTTCGGCCCGGTCACGCAGGTCTACTCGGAGACCGATCGCCGCCGGGCCGGCGTCCAGGTCGACGACGACGTCTTCGTCGCGTTGAAGCACGCCAACGGCGTCCGGTCGCACCTGTGGGCGTCGGCGCTCGCGGGCACCCTGAACCCCCGCTTCCGCGTGCTCGGCGACCAGGCGACGTTCACCAAGTACGGCCTCGACGTGCAGGAACCCCAGATCAAGGCGGGCATGCGTCCCGGCGACGACAGCTGGGGCGTCGAGCCCGCGTCGGACGCGGGCAAGATCGGCGTCGGCAACGATCTCAAGACGGTGCCCACCGAGACGGGCCGCTACGAGCAGTTCTACGCCCAGGTGCGCGACGCGCTGCGCGGCGAAGGCGACTTCCCGGTCGATCCCGAGTCGTCGGTCGAAGCCCTGCGCGTGATCGAGGCCGCGCACCGCTCGGGAGTCGAAGGAACGGTCATCAAGCTCTGACTCCCGGACTGGCCGTGACGTCGGTGTCCCCCAGCTCCGACGTCACGGCCTCCTTCGGCCACGTTGCTGGTCCTGCAGCTCCTGGAGCCGTTGCTGGAACTGGCGGAACTGGTCCAGCTGGTCCTGCCGGTTCCCGGGCTGCTGCTGTTGCTGCTGCCCGCGCGGGTCCTGCTGGTCGCGCGGGTCCGGTTGCTGCGGCTGCTGGACCTGCACCTGCACCCGGTCCTGCGGCGAGCTGATCGCGGCCACGCGGTCGAAGCGCTCGCCCGGCCGTCCCGACAGGTACAGCTGCATGAACCGGTCCCAGATCGGCCCGGCCAGGGTCGAGCCGAACAGCGGCGCGCCGTTCGGGCCGCGCAACGCCTTGTCGCCGTCGCTGCCCACCCAGACCGCCGCGGACACCGAGGGCGTGTAGCCCACCATCCACGTCTGCGAGTTCGCGTTCGCCGCCGACGCGGGTTCGTCGTTCTGCGGGGTGTGCTGCTGCGTACCGGTCTTCCCGGCGCACTCGTGGCCGGTCGGGCAGCTCAGCCGGGAGAACTGGATCACCGGGGCCAGCGCCGCCGTCACGTTCCCCGCGATCTGGGCGCTCTTCTGGGCGTCGTTGTCCGCGAACGCGTCGGTCGAGCGGTCCTTGGCTTCGTACGCCGTTTCGCCGTTCGCGTTGGTCACCTTCTGCACGAAGTGCCGGTCGCGCTGGACGCCGTTCGCCGCGAACGTCGCGTAGCCCGACGCCATGTCCGCCGCCGTCACGGCGGTGCCGCCACCGCCGATGGAGATGTTGTTGTCGCCGGTGAACAGCTTGCTGCGGCCGCCGTTGTCGGACGTCCGGATGCCCGCCTCCTGCGCCGCTTCCGCCACCCCGGACGGCTTCGTGATGTTCAGGACCATGTCGTAGAACACCGTGTTCGTGGACCGCTGCATCGCCTCCGCGACCGTGCACTGCTGCGAGCAGCTGCTGCTGTCGCCCGCGTTGCGGATCGGCAGGTTCACGCCGGGGAACGTCCGCGGTGACGTGCCGTCGAAGCGCGCGTCGAGGCCGCGGCCGAGCTTGAGGAACGCCGCGAGGTCGAACGGCTTCATCGACGAACCCGGGTTGTGCGGCTCGTCGGCCCAGTCGCGGCCGGCCTGGTCCTCACCGTTCGGACCCTTCACGATGGCGTCGCCGCCGTAGTACGCGAGCACGCCACCGGACTTCGGGTCGACCGCCACGAGAGCGTCGAGGATCCGGTCGTCGGTCTGCCCTTCCATCCCCTCGGCCACCGCCTTCTCGGCGGACTGCTGGGCCACCGGGTCGATGGTCGTGAAGACCTGGAACCCGCCGGAGTAGTACTGCTTCTCGTCGATGCCCTGCGCGGCCAGCTCGGCCTTGACCTTGGCCTTGATGAACGGGTTCAGCGCGCCCGCTTCCCGGCTCTCGCGCAGCGGGATCGGCGCCGGGAACTTCGCCGCGGCGCGCTGGGCCGGCGTCAGGTAGCCGTTCTTCAGCATCCGGTCCAGCGCGGTGTTCCACCGGCCGGTCGCGACGGCGGTGTTCTCCGAGCGGCCCGGCTGCTGGATCAGCCCGGCCAGCAACGCGGACTGCGAGTAGTCGAGCTGCCCGACGTCCTTGCCGAAGTAGGCCTGGGCGGCGGCCTGGACCCCGTAGGCGCCGCGGCCGAAGTAGATGATGTTGAGGTAGGCGGTGATGATGTCCGCCTTCTCGTAGGTCTGGTTCATCTTGAACGACTTCGCGAGCTCGACCCACTTGCGCGACAGCGTCGGGTCGTCGTCGCCGGAGGAGTTCTTGATGTACTGCTGCGAAATCGTCGACCCGCCACCGGAACCGCCGGTGACCTGGTTGTACGCCGCCCGCAGGATGCCGCCGACGTCGAAGCCCGAGTTGGTCTCGAACGACGCGTCCTCGGTCGCGATCACGGCTTTCTTCACGACGTCCGGGATCTGGTTCGCGGCCAGGATCTGCCGGTTTCCGCCGGTGGGCACGTCCTTGCCCATCTCGGTGCCGTCGCTGTAGAGGTAGGTCACGGCCTGGCCCTGCGCCTGCGCGACCGTCTCCGGCGAGGGGACGTCGACGGCGAAGTAGGTGACGAGGAATGCGACCGCGGGAACGGCGAAGAACAGCCCGGCGATGACGTAGGCGATCCGCCGGACCCGCCGCCACCGCCGTTTCCGCAGGTCCCCGTCGGTGAGCGGCCGCGGCCGGCGCGGCGGCTGCCCGGGACGCGGCCGCAGGATCGGCACGGTCGGCGGATCGACGTCCGGCTCGGTGCCGTTGTGCGCGTGGTGGGTGATCAGCTCCGGCTCGGCGCCCAGCAGCCCGCTGCGGGGCACCGGCCGCCGGGTCCGGCGACGACGTGGGTCGGGCCGCCGGCCGGGTGACGTGCGGTCGTTGTTCACGGGCCGTCCTCCACGGTGGGCTGCGGACGCAGTCCTCTCGTAGGCACACGGACCGCGGCCCACCGTGGTTCAGTCCCGGTCTAGTTCTCCGGCTCGTCGGTCTTCGTCGGAGTTTCCTTCGACGTCGGCGTCTTCGTGTGCTTCGGTGTGCTTTCCGGCGAGGACGACTGGCCGTGGCCGTTGTTGTCACCACCGTTGTCGCCCTGGTCGCCGCCGTTGTCGGGGTTCTCGTCCGTCGGCGTCGCGTCCGTGGTCGTGACCACGTCCGACGACGGCGGCGGGGGCACCTCGCCGCCGATGCGGTCGACCTTGTCGAACCGCTCGCCCGGCTTGCCCGTCAGGTACAGCGAGAGGAACTTCTGCCACATCGGGCCGGCGATCGTCGAGCCGTAGATCGGCGAGTTGTTCTTGCCGTGCAGCGGCTTGTTGCCGTCGCCGCCGACCCACGCCGCCACCGAGACCGACGGCGTGTACCCGACCATCCACGTCTGCGAGTTCGCGTTCGCCGCCCAGGACGGCTCGCCCGCGACCTTCGTGTGCTGCTGCGTCCCGGTCTTGCCGGCGCACTCGTGGCCGGCGGGGCACTTCAGCTTCGAGAACCCGATGACCGGCTTCAGCGCTTCGGTCACGTTCCCGGCGATCTGGCGGCTCTTGTCCGAGTCGCTGTCGAACGCCGACTTGGAGTCGGTCGAGGCTTCGTAGGCGACTTCGCTCTGCCCGTTGGTCACCTTCAGCACGAAGTGCCGGCCCCGCTGCTCGCCGTTGGCCGCGAAGGTCGCGTACGCCGAGGCCATGTCCAGCGGCGTGATCTGGGTTTCGCCACCGCCGAGGGAGATGTTGTTGTCCTTGGTCGAAATGATCGACTGGCCGCCGTCGTCGTTCTTGGTCTTCACGCCGGCTTCGCGCGCCGCGTCCTTGACCGGGCCCTGCTTGGTCTCGTTGAGGACCATGTCGTAGAACACCGTGTTCGCCGAGCGTTCCATCGCTTCGGCGACGGTGCACTTCTGCGAGCAGCTGCTGCCCGGGCCGGCGTTGCGCACGACGCGGCCGTCGAACGTGCGGTTGTTGGAGCCGTCGAACGTCGCGTCGAGGCCCTTGCCCATCTTGAGGAACGCCGTGAGGTCGAACGGCTTCATCGACGAACCCGGGTTCTGCGGCGTGTCCGCCCAGTCACGGCCGGCCTGGTCCTGCCCGTTGACCTGCACGATCGGCTTGCCGCCGTAGTAGGCGAGCACGCCGCCGGTCTTCGGGTCGACGGCGACGAGCGCGTTGAGCAGGTTGTCGTCCACCTGGTTCTTCATCGCGTCCGTGGCGGCCTCCTCCGCGGCCTGCTGCGCCTTCGGGTCGATCGTCGTCTGCACCACGAAACCGCCGGAGTAGTAGCGGTCCTCGGGGATGTCGTGCGCGGCCAGCTCGTCCTTCACCTGCTGGACGACGAACGCGGGCGGCGCGCCGGCCTGCTGCTTGCTGTCCTCGAGCGGAATCGGCGTCGGGAACTGCGCCGCCGCGCGGTCGGCCGCGGAGATGTAGTTGTTCTTCACCATCCGGTCGAGCGCGGTGTTCCAGCGGTCGTTCGCGACCTTGGGGTTCTCCGACCGGCCCGGCTGCTGGATCAGGCCGGCGAGCAGCGCGGCCTCCGAGAAGCTGAGGTCCTTGGCTTCCTTGTGGAAGAAGGCCTGCGACGCCGCGCCGACCCCGTACGCCCCGCGCCCGAAGTAGATGATGTTCAGGTACGCGGTGATGATGTCCTTCTTCTCGTACGTCTGGTTCATCTTGAAGGACTTGGCCAGCTCGGTCCACTTGCGCGTCAACGTCGGGGCGTCGTTGTCGGTGGCCTTCTTGATGTACTGCTGCGAGATCGTCGAACCGCCGCCCGCGCCGCCGGTGGCCTGGTTGTACACCGCGCGCAGCAGGCCGCCGACGTCGAAGCCTGAGTTGGTCTCGAACGAGTCGTCCTCGGTCGCGATCGCCGCGTGCTTCATGACGTCGGGGATCTGCTCCGGCGTCAGCAGCACCCGGTTGCCGCCGCGCGGGACGTCCTTGCCCATCGGCGAGCCGTCGGCGAAGAGGTAGGTGACCGCCTGGCTCTGGTTCTGCGCGACCTCGGTCGGCGACGGCACGTCGACCAGGAAGTACGTGATGACGAACGCGATCGCGGGCACCACGAAGAACAGCGCGACGAAGGCGTACGCCACCCGCCGGATGATCTTCCAGCGTCTCTTCTTGCGCTGTTCCGGCGTGAGGACCGGCTTGCCGTCTTCGTCCGGCTCGACGTCGTGCTCGTCGTAGCCGTCCGGCTCCTCGTAGGAGTGGTGCGTCATCAGCTCGGGGCCACCGCTCATCGGCGGCGGCTCGGGCCGGTACCCGCGCGGCGGCGTCCGCGGCGGCTGCTGGGGCTGCGGCCGGCCGGGCGGCGGGGGCACGGGCCGGCGCGGGCCCTGGCCTTGACCTTGGCCGTACGGACCCTGGGGTGCGCGACGGCGCGGATCGGGACCCTGGCCGGGCCAGGAGCGGGATCGATCGTCGGACACGGGGCAGTCCTCCAGTGTGCGCGGGCAGCGACAGTCGCCACCCCCTCTAGGAAGGGACGCACGAGAAACGCGGGGGTTGCCGAAACGATCTTCCTGAAACGCTTCAGGGCCCTCCGCGAGTGTGCGGAAGGCCCTGAAGGAGGACGTTTCTAGCCGGGCCCGGCGCCCGGCGGCCGGGCGACCCCGCCACCACCACCCGAGGTGTTGCCGAGCGGGAACGTCGGCGTCTCACCCGGGCCGGGGCGGGTCCGGCTCGTCCGCGGCGTGGTCGTGTCGGTGTTGGACGGCTCGGTGCTCTCGGACGACTCCGGGGTGGTCGGCGTCGTCGTGATGCTCGGCGTCTCGGACGGCTTCGACGGCGTCGTCGTCACGTCGTTGACGTCCTTGCCGATCGCCGCCACCTTGTCGAACTTCTCCGCCGGTTTGCCCTTGAGGTAGAGGTTCATGAAGTTCTGCCACGTCGGACCGGCGATGGTCGCACCGAAGATCGGCTTGTTCTTCGGGTCGTGCAGCGGCTTGTTGCCGTCGCCGCCGACCCAGACCGCGGCCGACACCGACGGCGTGTACCCCACCATCCACGTCTGCGCGTTGCGGTCGTTGTACGACGAGGGGTCGCCGGCCTTCGCCGTGTACTGCTGCGTACCCGTCTTGCCGGCGCACTCGTGGCCGCTCGGGCACTTCAGCTTCGAGTGGTCGATGACCGGCACCAGCGCCTCGGTGACGTTGCCCGCGATCTGCTGGCTCTTCGACGCGTCGTCGTCGAACGCGGGGTTGGTCTTGATGTTGTTCTGGTCGAACTCCACCTCGTCCTGGTTGTTCGTCAGCTTCGCGACGAAGTGCTGCTCGTGGTACGTGCCGCCGCTGGCGAACGACGCGTACGCGGCCGCCATGTCCTCCGGTGTCACGGCCGTGCCACCACCACCGAGCGAGATGTTGTTGTCGTCGGTGTAGAGGACGCTCTTGCCGTCCGGCGCGATCTTGACCCCGGCTTCCTTCGCCGCTTCCGCGACCCGCGACGGCTTCGTCACGTTCAGGACCATGTCGTAGAACACGGTGTTCGCCGAGATCTCCATCGCCTTCGCCACGGTGCAGTCCTTGCCGCAGCTGGCGCTGTCACCCGCGTTCCGGACCGTGCGGCCGCCGAGCACCCGGTTGTTCGAGCCGTCGAACGTCTCGCCGAGGCCCTTGCCCATCTTGAGGAACGCCGTGAGGTCGAACGCCTTAACCGACGAACCCGGGTTTCTGGCCTGGTTGGCGCGGTCCTGGCCGATCTGGTCCTTGCCGTTGGCGTCCTTCACCAGCTCCGGCCCGCCGTAGTAGGCGAGGACCCCGCCGGTCTTCGGGTCGACCGCGACGAGCGCGTTCAGCAGGTTCTCGTCGGTCTGGCCCTTCATGCCGTCCGCGGTGGCCTTCTCCGCGGCTTCCTGGGCGGCCGGGTCGATCGTCGTGTAGATCTTGGCGCCGCTGGAGAACAGCTTGTTCTCGTCGTAGCCCTTCGCCGCCAGCTCGTCCTTGATCCGCTGCTGGACCTGGTAGGTGAGCTTGCCCGAGTTCTGTTCCTTGTTCGCGTTCTTCGCGATCGGCGTCGGGTACTGGAAGGTGGCGCGTTCGTCCGCGCGGAGCCACTTGTTGGCGACCATCTGGTCCATCACGTACGCCCAGCGCTTCTGGGCGTACGCCTGGTTCTCCGAGCGACCGGGGCCCTGGATCAGGCCGGCCAGCAGGGAGGCCTCCGACGCGTTGAGGTCCTTGGCGTCCTTGTTGAAGTAGGCCTTGGCGGCCGCCTGGATGCCGTTCGCCCCGCGGCCGAAGTAGACGATGTTCAGGTAGGAAGTGATGATCTCTTCCTTGGACTGCTGGTTGTTCATCTTGAACGACTTGGCCAGCTCGGTCCACTTGCGGGTCAGCGTCGGGGCGTCGTTCTGCGTCGCCTGCTTGATGTACTGCTGGGAGATGGTCGAACCACCGCCCTGACCGCCGGAGACCTGGTTGAAGACCGCGCGCAGGATGCCGGTGACGTCGAAGCCCGAGTTGGTCTCGAACGTCGCGTCCTCGGCGGAGTACACCGCGTGCTTGACGACGTCGGGTACCTCGCCCGGCTTGAGCAGCTGGCGGTCGCCGCCCGGGGGCAGCTCCCGGCCCATCACCTGGCCGCCGGCGTCGTAGTAGGTGATCGGCTGGTTCTGCAGCGACTTGATGCTCTCCGGCGTCGGCACGTCGACGAGGAAGTAGGTGATGACGAACGCGATCGCGGGAACCACGAAGAACAGCCCGACGAAGGCGTACGCCACCCGCCGGATGATCTTCCAGCGGCGCTTCTTGCGCTGCGCCGGCGTCAGGACCTTCTTGCCGTTTTCGTCGAGCTCGTCCTGGGGCTCGATGTCGTCGGCGAACTCGTTGAACGCGGCGTCGTCGTAGCCGTCGTCGTACGGGTCGCGACCGACGTCGTCGGTGCCGTTGTGCGCGTGGTGGGTGATCAGGTCCGGTTCGCGGCCCGGCGGCGGCACCGGCCGGTTGCCCGGCTGGCGGAAGCCCTGCGGCGGCGACCCCGGCGGGCCCTGCTGGGCGCGCTGGCCGGGCGGCGGGACGGCCCGGCGGGGCGGCATGCCCTGCTGACCCTGCTGACGCGGGCGCTGCGGCCGTCGCGCCGGCTCTTCGCCGGGCCACTGGGGGCCGCCTTCGTCGCCGGACGGCCACTCGGGCGCACCGCCGCCGCGCGGGTTGCCCCGAGGGGGCGTACCGCGCTGCGCCGACTCACCACGTGGCCGCCGGGGGGCTTCTTCGCCGGGCCACGCCGGTCCGGCGTCGTCCCCCGGCCGCGGGCCCTGTTGGGCACGGCGAGGTGCATCTGGCTCCTGGCCGGGCCAGGAGCGGTTGCGGTCGTCGTTCACGAATGGGCCTCCCAGACCGGCGCCCGGTGTCGCGCCGTTCTGCGCTCTTCAGCGGTTGTGATCCAGCTCACCGGCCTGCGGTCCTTCGCGGACCGTCGGCCGGTTCCCCCGTACCGAGGACGTACGACCGGACCAGGTGGTTCCAGTGGCACGCCCGACACACTTCGACGTCGTACACGGTGAACTCGGCGAACAGGCCGGCCATCCTGGCCAGCTCTTCGGGGGTCCTCGCCGAGCCCGCGACGTGCTTGAGTTCGTCACCGTAGACCCAGGACACCAGGGTCAGCGGTTCCTGGCGGCAGATCGGGCAGGGCTGGTCACCGGCCCGGCCGTGGAACTTCGCCGCCCGCAGCAGGTACGGGCTCGCGTCGCAGGCTTCGTAGCCGCCGACGCGCCCGGAGCGGACTTCGGCGAGCAGCGCACGGCGCTGCAACGCGTAGTCCACGACCTGCCGCTGGTTAATCACCAGGACAGAGTACGGGCTCTTCCTGTGTCGTCCACGCCCCCTAGCGCGGCTGGTGAGCGACCCGGTGGGGACACGCCGGACGTTCGATAACTCTCCGGTGAATTTCGCCCACTCCAGAGTGAGCAGGCTCGTTAGCTTCGCCACTTCGATGTATCGGCGCGATATAGTGGCTGAGTAGGTTGGATCGAGGCGATCGTTCGGAGCAACGCCCGTCGTCTCGGTTTGTTCCCGGAAGGGGGTGCGCTGTGCTGGAGTTCGCGATCCTCGGTCTTCTGCACGAAGCGCCCATGCACGGGTACGTGCTGCGCAAGCGGCTGCACGAGACGCTCGGCACGCTGCGGACGTTCTCGTACGGCTCGCTGTACCCGACCCTGCGGAAGCTGCTGCGGGCCGGGTACCTGGTCGAAGAGCTGGACGAGGCCGACGACCGGGCGTGGTCGCGGCGCGGGCGGCGGGTCTACAAGCTCACCGCGGAGGGCAAGGAGCGCTTCGGTGAGCTGCTCGGCGACGCCGGGCCGCAGACCTGGGACGACGAGGGATTCGGCGTCCACCTGGCCTTCTTCTCGCGAACCCCGGCCGACGTGCGGATGCGGATCCTCGAGGGCCGCCGCCGCCGCGTCGAAGAACGCCGTGAGGGTATGCGGGCGGCTCTGGCCAGGGCCGAGGAGAAGATCGATCGCTACACCCGCGAGCTGCACCGGCTGGGACTGGAGACCAGCGAGCGGGAGGTGCGCTGGCTCAACGAGCTGATCGCGCACGAACAGGCCGAACGGCAGGGTCCGGAGACCTGAGCCACTCGGCGCGGGCCGCAGCGTCGCGGCACCAGACCTACTGAACAGACACGGAATTGAAGGAGAAACCCCCATGGGCGAGAACCGCCGCGTTCGGGTGGCCATCGTGGGCGTCGGCAACTGCGCGGCGTCGCTGGTCCAGGGTGTCCAGTACTACCGCGACGCGGACCCCGCCACGCGGGTCCCGGGTCTGATGCACGTCGACTTCGGCGGCTACCACGTCCGCGACATCGAGTTCGTCGCCGCGTTCGACGTCGACGCCAAGAAGGTCAGCCGCGACCTGTCGGAGGCGATCTTCGCCTCCGAGAACAACACCATCAAGATCGCCGACGTGCCGCCGCTCGGCGTCACCGTCCAGCGCGGGCACACCCACGACGGGCTCGGCCGGTTCTACCGCGAGACGATCGAGGAGTCCGACGAGACCCCGGTCGACATGGTCGCCGCCCTGCGCGAGGCCAAGGCCGACGTGCTCGTGTCGTACCTGCCGGTGGGCTCCGAGGTGGCCGACAAGTACTACGCCCAGGCCGCGATCGACGCCGGCGTGGCGTTCGTCAACGCGCTGCCGGTGTTCATCGCCTCCGACCCGGAGTGGGCGAAGAAGTTCGAAGACGCGGGCGTCCCGATCGTCGGCGACGACATCAAGTCCCAGGTCGGCGCCACCATCACGCACCGCGTCCTGGCGAAGCTGTTCGAGGACCGCGGCGTCCAGCTCGACCGGACGATGCAGCTCAACGTGGGCGGGAACATGGACTTCCTGAACATGAAGGAGCTGGAGCGGCTCGAGTCGAAGAAGATCTCGAAGACCCAGTCCGTCACCTCGCAGGTCGACCGCGAGCTCGGCAAGGGCAACGTCCACATCGGACCGTCGGACTACGTGCAGTGGCTCGACGACCGCAAGTGGGCCTACGTCCGCCTCGAGGGCCGCGCCTTCGGCGACGTGCCGCTGAACCTGGAGTACAAGCTCGAGGTGTGGGACTCGCCGAACTCGGCGGGCATCATCATCGACGCCGTCCGCGCGGCGAAGATCGCCCTCGACCGCGGCATCGGCGGCCCGATCCTGTCGGCGTCGTCGTACTTCATGAAGTCGCCGCCGGAGCAGTACGACGACTCGACCGCGCGTGACGCCGTCGAGAAGTTCATCCGCGGCGAGATCGAGCGGTAGGAACTCATCGTCGAAGAAGGCCGTCACCGCTGGTGGCGGCCTTCTTCGCGTGGTGCACTAAACCGGTGGGGCGGGGTGCGCGTTGGCGGGGTGTGAGTGCGAGCGTGGGCGAGAGCGCGCCGGGGGACCTGGGCGCGCCGACGTTCCACGACCTGTTCCGGGAGTACTTCGCCCAGATGACACGGCTGGCGCACCTGCTCGGCGCGGACGACGCGGAGAACGTCGCGCAGGAGGCCTTCGTCAAGCTCCACCAGCGCTGGGACACGTTGACCGACCACACGCGCGTGGCGGGCTACCTCCGCACGACCGTGGTGAACATGTCCCGGTCGCGCACGCGGCACCTGCGGGTCGTCCGGCGCACGCCGCAGGATCGGCCGCTGGACGAGCTGTCGGCCGAGGTCAGGGCGGTGGCCAACTGGGAGCACGAGCAGCTGCGCGGGGTGCTGGGGAAGCTGTCCCGCCGTCAGCGTGAAGTGCTCGTACTGCGGTATTGGCTGGACCTGAGCACGGCGGGCATCGCGGAGACATTGGGGATCTCACCGGGCACGGTCAAGGCGACCACGCACCACGCGATGGAGAATCTGCGCAAGCACCTGGGGGACGAGCCGGGAGGTGAGCGATGACCGACCTCGAACGCAAGCTGGCCGAAGCACTGCGTGGACAGGCCGAGGAGGTCACGCCGAACCTCGACGCGGCCTGGGCCGAGCAGGTCCGGCGCCAGCGAAAGCCCCGCCGCCGCCGCGCGACGGTGTGGCTCGCCCCGCTGGCCGCGGTCCTGGTGGTGCTGACCAGCGTCTCGATCGCCACGCGGGTGAACACCGACCCCGCTCCGCTCCCCCCGGCGAACCCCGGGCAGGAGTTCGTGCTCGCGAAGCCGGAAGTGATCCCGCCGGCGACCTTGAGCGGCGGCGGCGAGCCGGTGACCCTCACCGACTTCGTCGGGCAGACGGACAACTGGACTTCCTACGCGGTCACCGCCTCCGACCCGACAGGCCGGAAGCTGTTCTGCGTCCAGGCGTTGCCCAAGGACGTGACCGGGGGTGCGAGCGGCTCGCAGTACGGCATCGAGTCGCCGTCGTGCGTCCCGATCTCGCGGGCCACCGTGCGCGCCGGGTACGTCGGCAAGACCGGCGGCCCGCTCCCGGCGGGACAGGCGGTCTACCTCGTCGACTCCGCGTTGCCGGGGCTGCGGCTGTTCGACGCGGCCGGCGACCTGAGCCAGGCCAGGGTGGTCGGCACGTTGGGGCCGGACCGGGTCTACCTCGCCGACGTGAAGCCGGATTCGCCGCCGAAGAGCTTCGCCGTCACGGCGTCCCAGGAAGCGCACCCGGCAAGTCGGTGATCTTCTCCACCACCGCCGTCGCCTGCTTCAGCACCTCCGGATCCGGCGGGAAGTGCGGGTTCGGCACCGCGTACACCGCCATCCCCGCCGCCAACGCCGACTTCAGCCCGTTCGTCGTGTCCTCCACCGCCGCGCACGCCGACGGCGTCACGCCCAGCAGCTCGGCCGCCCGCAGGTAGACGTCCGGCGCCGGCTTTCCCGCTCCGACCTGCTCGGACGACACCGCCGCGCCCACCGGCAACCCCGTCACGTCGAGGAACCCCTTGATCAGGATCACCGGCGACGAGCTCGCGATCGCCACCGGCCACCGCGCCGACACCTGCCGCACGACCTCCACCGCGCCCGGGATCAGCGGGGGCTCCTCGGCGTACCGGGCCGCCATGCGCTTGACCACCACCGTCGCGATCTCCGGTGGCGACAACCGCGCGCCCAGCTCCTCCACCAGGTAGCGAGCCCACTCCGGGGTGCTCATCCCCTGCTGCGCTCGCGTCGCCTCGGGAAGCCACGTGCCGCCGTGCTCGGCGACCACCGCGCGGCGCACCTCGTCCCAGATGCGCTCCGAGTCCACCAGTACGCCGTCGAGGTCGAAGATCACCGCTTCCATCCCCTGAGCGTAGCTTGTGAGCCGAGTTACTTAGCTACCCTTACTAATATTTGTTAGCATAGCTAAGTGACTTCCGCGATCGCCGATCTCGCCCACCGGCTGCGGCCGCTGGTCTTCCGGCTCTACCACCAGGTGCGCCGCCAGACCCCGCAGCTGACGCTGACCCTCACGCAGGGCTCGGTGCTGAGCGAGCTCGTCAACGGCGGGCCGCGGCGGATGAGTGCGCTGGCGGAGTTCGAGCGGGTCAAGCTGCCGTCGATGACCGACGTCGTCAACCGCCTCGAACGCCTCGGCCTCGCCACCCGCACGCCCGATCCCGCCGACCGGCGCGCGGTGCTCGTGGACGTCACCGACGAGGGTCGTCGCTTCTACGCCGAGATGGTCGCCGCCCGCGAGGAGTTCCTCCGCGAGCGGCTGATCGCGATGGACGACGCCGACCGCGCTGCGATCGAAGCCGCCCTGCCGGCTCTCGCCAAGTTGCTCGTTGACACCAAGAAGGAGGAACTGATCAGCGATGAGCGCTGAACACCACTCGAGCCTGCTGGACGCCGTCAAGGGCCAGCCCAAGCAGGTGTGGATCACCGCGTTCGCCGCGGTCATCGCCTTCATGGGGATCGGCCTGGTCGACCCGATCCTGCTGTCCATCGCCAAGGGCCTGGACGCGACGCCGTCGCAGGTCACGCTGCTCTTCTCGTCGTACCTCGGCGTCCAGGTCGTCGCGATGCTGGTCACCGGCGCGGCGAGCGCCAAGTTCGGGCCCAAGCGCACGGTCCTGGTGGGGCTGACGTTGATCGTCGCCGCCACCGCGCTGTGTTCGGCCGCCGGCTCGATCGAGCAGCTCGTCGGGCTGCGCGCGGTCTGGGGCCTCGGCAACGCGTTCTTCATCGCGACCGCGCTTTCGGTGATCGTCGGCGCCGCGACCGGCGGCCAGTCCGGCGCGATCCTGCTCTACGAGGCCGCCCTCGGCGTCGGCCTGTCGGTCGGCCCGCTGCTGGGTGCGCTGCTCGGCAGCATCTCGTGGCGCGGCCCGTTCCTCGGCACCGCGGTCCTGATGGCCGGCGCGCTCGTGCTGTGCGCCGTGTTCCTGAAGAGCGACAAGCACGAGAAGCGCGATCCGATCAAGCTCCTCGACCCGATCCGCGCGCTGAAGCACCGCGGTCTGCTGCGCACCTCCGTCGCGTCCGCGCTGTACACCGCCGCGTTCTTCGCGGTGCTGGCCTGGTCGCCGTTCGTCCTCGGCTGGAGCGCCATCGCCGTCGGGCTGATCTTCTGCGGCTGGGGCCTGTGCGTCGCGGTCGCCGGCGTCGCACTGGCGCCGAGGCTGGCCGCCAAGCTCGGTGAGCGGCACGCCGCCGCGGCCGCCGTCTTCGGGTACGCCGTGCTGATGCTGGTCCTGGCCGTGCCGAGCAAGCCGGTGCTGGTCGCCGGGATCATCGTCTCGGGGCTGGTGTCCGGGCTGCTGAACACGCTGTTCACCGGTACCGCGATGTCGATCAGCGACGCGCCGCGCCCGGTCGCCAGCGCGGGGTACAACTTCTGCCGCTGGCTCGGTGGCGCCGTCGCCGCGACGCTCGTCGGGCACGTCGCCGAGTGGTTCGGCTCGCCGCAGGCGCCGTTCGTCGCCTCGGCCGTGCTGTGCGTGATCGCCGGCGGGCTGCTCTCGCTGCGGGAGCGTCAGGCCGACCCGCACGCGGTGCCGAAGGAAGCGGCACTCGTCGGCGAAGAGTTCTGACAGCGCCCGTTCGGAGCAGCAGTACACCGGCCGTTCACCTGTATGTCGGGATTGGCTGGTTTGGGAGGCTTACGGTCGGTTCGTTCCCGAACTCCCACCATGGAGGCCTTCGTGCCCGACCTGCTCCCGCTGTTCCCCGCCCACCCCGGCGGCCGCTCGCCGATCACCTGTGAATACCGCTGCGGCAACGCCTGTGCCCACCCCGAGCCGAACGAGTCCGGGAACGAGTACTTCGGCGACGTCGTGAAGGACATCTCCCGCCGCGGGGCCTTCAAGGCCGGAGCCGTGATGGCCGCCGCGGCGGGCGGGTTCGCGGCGCTGTCCGGGACCGCGGCCGCCGCGCCGGCCGACCGGCCGCACCCGCGTCCGGTGCCCGGCACCGACTTCGACCCGGTCCCGCCGAACAAGCTCGACGCCGTCGTCGTCCCGGACGGCTACGCGCAGCGTGTCGTCATCCGCTGGGGTGACCCGGTCGTCGCGGGCGCGCCGAAGTTCGACTACACCAAGCAAACGGCGGCCGCGCAGGCGAAGCAGTTCGGCTACAACAACGACTTCGTCGGGCTCATCCCCCAGGACCCGCTCGGCTTGACCAACCTGCTCGTCGTGAACCACGAGTACACGACCGAGGTGCACCTGTTCCCGGCCGACCAGTACGACCCGGCGAACCCGACCGAGGAGCAGGTGAAGATCGCCTGGGCGGCGCACGGTCTTTCGGTGCTGCTGACCCGCCGCGACCCGATCCGCGGCGGCCTCGAGGTCGTCCCCAGCCGCTACGGCCGCCGGATCACGCTCGACACGGTCTTCGAGGTCCGCGGCCCGGCCGCCGGCTCGAAGTACCTGAAGACGTCGGCCGACCCGACCGGGCGCAAGGTCCGCGGCACGCAGAACAACTGCTCCGGCGGCGTGACGCCGTGGGGCACGGTGCTTTCCGGCGAGGAGAACATCCACCAGTACTTCGCGAACTCCGAGCAGGTCACCGACCCGGTCGAGGCCGCGCGGCTGAAGCGGTACGCGATCGGCACCGGTGCCAGCACCCGCAAGTGGGAGCGGTTCGACAAGCGCTGGGACGTCGCGCGGGAGCCGAACGAGCCGAACCGGTTCGGCTGGGTCGTCGAGATCGACCCGAACGACCCGACGTCGACGCCGATCAAGCACACCGCCCTCGGCCGGCTCAAGCACGAGGGCTCGAACATCAAGATCACCGCGGACGGCCGCGTCGCCGCCTACACCGGGGACGACGAGCGGTTCGAGTACATCTACAAGTTCGTCTCCAAGGGCAAGTACAAGCCGGGCAAGAGCGCGCACGCGCGTCGCCACAACTCGGCGCTGCTCGACGACGGCACGCTGTACGTCGCCCGCTTCACCGGCGACAGCCCCGGCGAGATCGACGGCACCGGCAAGCTCCCGGCCGACGGCGAGTTCGACGGCGCCGGCGAGTGGATCCCGCTGGCGAGCGGCAACAAGTCCTTTGTGGACGGATTCACCGCCGAGGAGGTCTACGTCTTCACGCGGCAGGCCGCCGACAAGGTCGCCGCCACGAAGATGGACCGGCCGGAGGACATCGAGCCGAACCCGGTCAACGGCCGGATCTACGCGGCGCTGACCAACAACAGCGACCGCGGCGCGGCGGGCAAGGCCGGCGTCGACGAGGTGAACCCGCGCGTGGCCAACCGGAACGGCCAGATCCTGGAGTGGGAGGAGCACCGCGGCGACGCGGCGTCGACGAAGTTCTCCTGGCGGCTGCTGCTCGTCTGCGGCGACCCGGCCGCGGCCGACACGTATTACGGCGGCTTCGACAAGACCAAGGTCAGCCCGATCTCGTGCCCGGACAACGTCACGTTCGACCGGCACGGCAACCTGTGGATCTCCACCGACGGCAACGCGCTCGGCTCGAACGACGGCCTGTTCTCGGTGCCGGTCACCGGGCCGGAACGTGGCCACGTCAAGCAGTTCCTCTCGGTGCCCGTCGGCGCCGAGACGTGCGGCCCGAACGTCACCGACCACGTGGTGCTCGTCGCGGTCCAGCACCCGGGCGAGAACGCGGCGAGCTCGGCGAACCCGACGTCGCACTGGCCCGACGGCGGCACCGCGCAGCCGCGGCCGTCGCTCGTCTCGGTGTGGAAGAAGGGGCGTTCCGGGCTGCCCGGCCGCATCGGCGAACGCTGACGCACCGGGCCCGCACCAGCCGAGGTTCACTCTTAAGTGGACGCTTCTCGGCCGGTGCGGGCCCGGGCGCCGCGTCATAGTCGAGGCATGATCCGTTCGGCGCGCGTGGTGGCAGTGACGGTCGTGGCGCTTTCGGGGACGGTCGTACCCGCGGCGACCGCGGACCCGGCGCCCGCGTGCGGCGGGATCGCGGCGAACCCGAGCGTCGAGGAGACCGCGCGCAACGGCGCCCCGGACGCCTACGTCTTCACCCCGGCCGCGCCGGTCCCGCCCGGCACTCCCGCCACGAAGGCGCCGAGGCTGCTCACCGAGCAGGCCTTCGCCGTCGACGGGCAGCGGTCGGCGGTGATCCAGACGCCCGACGGCAAGGCCAGCACCGCCTATTCGACCGAGAAGTTCGTGCCCGGCGGCGTGTACACGCTCAGCGTGTCGACCGGCTCCTACCTGCCGAGCGGCGGACCGGCGACGGGCCTGCGCTTCTTCGACGTCAACGGCGCCCAGGTCCAGGAGACCAAGCTGGTCGCGGACCACAACGCCGGCGACGGCACCCTGGCCAAGCAGGACTTCCCGGCGGCGACGGCCCCGGCGAAGGCGGCGACGGTGAAGTTCTTCGCCACGACGAGCGCCGAACGGCTGCGCTGGGACTGCGTCGGCCTGCAGCTCGCCGCGTACTCGGTGAAGAAGGAAGTGCAGAACCCGGCGACCGGCGCGTGGGGCCCGTTCGCGACGGTCACCGCCGGCGAGACCGCGCACTACCGCGTCACCGTGGCGAACGAAGGCACGCAGGACCTCACCGGGATCACCGTGCAGGACCCGTGGTGCAGCGGGAAGTTCGAGCCGTTCACGCTGGCCGGCGGCGCGAACAAGCAGCTGACCTGCGACCACCCGAACCTGACGGTCGCGGACACCGGGCACGTCAACACGGCGAAGGTCACCGGCGTGAAGTACGCGGGCGGCACGCTGGGCGACAAGACGGCGTCGGCGACGATCACCGTCCTGCCACCGCCGGCGATCGCGAAGATCGGCGACTTCGTGTGGAACGACCGCAACCGCGACGGGATCCAGGACCCGGACGAGCCGGGCGTCGCGGGCGTGAAGGTGACGCTGAAGGACGGCGCCGGCGGCACGGTCGGCACCGCGACCACCGACGACAAGGGCAAGTACGGCTTCGAGAAGCTGAAGGACGGCACCTACCAGGTGTGCTTCGCCGTCCCGGCGGACTTCACGGTGACCCGCAAGGACGCGGCGCCGGACGATCGGGACTCCGACGCGGACCCGGACGGCTGCACCGCACCGCGCACGCTGGGCGGCACGGCGCGCGAGGACTTCACGGTGGACCTCGGGCTGGCCCCGCCGACGAACCGGATCGGCGACTTCGCCTGGTCGGACACCAACGGCAACGGCCTGCAGGACGCCGGCGAGCCGGGCCTGGCCGGGGTGAAGGTGACGCTGAACAACGGCACGAGCGTGGTCACCGGCCCGGACGGCGCCTACGCCTTCACCGGCCTGGAAGACGGCAGCTACCAGGTGTGCTTCACGGCCGACGGCAAGCACCCGACCGGCAAGGACGCGGGCGACGACGCGAAGGACTCGGACGCGGACCCGGCGACGGGCTGCGCGGACCCGCGGCAGCTGGGCAAGGACAAGCGCGACGACCAGACGGTCGACGCGGGCTTCGCCTAGCTACGGTGGGGGCATGACGGATCTTCCCCTCGCCCTCGTCACCGGTGCTTCCCGCGGCATCGGCAAGGCGGTCGCCCACCAGCTGGCCCCGACCCACCGCGTTCTCCTCGGCGGCCGGGACGCGGCCGCCCTCGAGGCGCTGGCGAAGGAGCTTCCCGGCGCGAAGCCGTGGCCCGTCGAGCTGACCAACGCGGACTCGCTGGCCTCGGCGGTCGCGGACATCGCGTCGCTCGACGTCCTGGTCCACTCGGCCGGCGTTGCCCGTATCGGCCGCATCGAGGACGCGTCCGCCGAAGCCTGGCGGGACAACTTCGAGGTCAACACCCTGGCCGTGGTCGAGCTGACCCGCCTGCTGCTTCCGGCCCTGCGTGCGGCCCGCGGGCACGTCGTCGTGATCAACTCCGGCGCCGGCCGCAACGCGCGTCCGGGCTGGTCGCCGTACGCCGCCAGCAAGTTCGCCGTCCGAGCCTTCGCCGACGCGCTGCGCGAGGAGGAGCCCGAGATCCGCGTGACCTCGGTCTACCCCGGCCGCACGGACACGGAGATGCAGCAGGAGATCTTCAAGGGCGAGGGCCGAGATTACGACACATCGCACCTGCTGAAGGCGGACTCGGTGGCGACCGTGGTCACCACCGCGGTGTCCGCCACCCCGGACGCCCACCAGACGGAGGTCATCCTCCGCCCGCGCTAGACCCGCAGGCGGGCGGCGGTCTCGGCCACCCCGGCCTGGACCTTCGCCCGGTCCACCTTCAGCGACTCGCCGTCGGCGACGACCTGCTCGCCCGCGACCCACACGTCGCGGACCCGCCGCGAGCCGGCCGCCCAGACGAGGTTCGACAGCAGCTGGACGTCCGGGACGTCGATGCCGCACGCGAAGGCCGGGTCGTCGAGGTCGATGTGCACCAGGTCGGCCCACCGGCCCGGCTCCAGCGCCCCGATGTCGTCGCGGCCGAGTGCCGCCGCGCCGCCGCGGGTGGCCATCAGGAACGCGTCCGCGGCCTTCAGGACCGTCGAGTCGCCCGTTGCCAGGCGGGCGAACATCGCCGAGAGCTGCAGCTCTTCCCACAGGTCGATGTCGTCGTTGGACGCCGGCCCGTCGGTGCCGAGGCCGACCGCGACCCCCGCTGCACGCAAGTCCGCGACACGCGCGATGCCCGAGGCGAGCTTCGCGTTCGAACCCGGGCAGTGCGCCATCCCAACGCCGTGCGCCGCGAACAGCGCGATGTCGGTGTCTGACAGGTGGATCGCGTGCGCCGCGAGCACCCGGCCGTCGAGCATGCCGAGCTTCTGCAGCAAAGCGGGCACTGAGCCGTGCACCGAGCGAACCTCAGTGTCCTCCGCAGCCGCCTCGGCGACGTGGATCTGGATCAACGCGCCGCGCGAAGCTGCCGACTCGGCCGTCGCCCGGAGGCCCTCTTCCGACAGCATGTACGCCGAGTGCGGGCCGTAACCCAGCTCGATCCGGTCGCCCGGGCCGAAGCGGAGGCCGTCGGTGTCGATCCAGCGTTCGATCGCGGCCAGCTGGGCGCGCCAGTCGAGGCCGGGCAGCTCCATCACCGGCGGCGCGACCAGCACGCGCCCGCCCGTCGTGAGGACGGCGTCGACCAGCTGCTCGCCTTCGAAGTACATCTCGGCGCTGGTCGTGACGCCGTGGCGCAGCATCTCGACCGAGCCCAGCAGCATGCCGGTGCGGACGTCCTCCGGCCGCAGCTTCGCTTCGGCGGGCCAGATGATCTCGTTGAGCCAGGGCAGCAGCGGCAGGTCGCCGCCCATGCCGCGCAGCAGCGTCATCGGGCTGTGCGCGTGCGTGTTGACCAGGCCGGGGAGCAGGATGCCGGTCAGGGTGGTGACCGGTGCGGCGGACTCGGGGGCGGTGGCCGCCGGTCCGCAGTAGGAGATGCGCCCATCGGAGTCCACATCGACGACCGCGTCACGCAGGAGCGAACACGACGGGTCGGCGGGGAGAACGACAGGGGCGTGGAAACGGCGTTGCATCTCTGGATACTACGCACCCTCGATTACGACACGACTCCACTCCGCCACGCCCAGGCGGCGATTTCCACGCGGTTGCGGGCGCCGATCTTGCCCTGCACCGAAGCCAGGTGCGTCTTCACCGTGGACAGCGACAGGAACAGCTCCGACCCGATCTCCGTGTTCGTCAGCCCGCGCGCCGCCGCCTTGACGACGTCCATCTCCCGTGCGGTCAGCGGCTCCGAAGGCGGCGACGCCTTCGAGCGAGCCGGGCCGCCGTCGAAGTGCTTGAGCAGGCGGATGGTGATCTGGGGCGAGACCAGCGCGTCGCCGCGGTCGGCCGCGCGGACCGCTTCGATCAGCAGTGCCGGGCCCGCGTCCTTCAGCAGGAAGCCGTGGGCGCCGTTGCGCAACGCCGTGTGGACGTACTCGTCCAGGTCGAACGTCGTTACCACGACGACCTTCAGCGGGTCGCTCACGTCCGGGCCGGCCAGCTGCCGGGTGACCTCGAGCCCGTCGAGGCCGGGCATGCGGATGTCGAGCAGGCAGACGTCCGGGCGCAGCTCGCGGGCCTTCGCCACCGCCGAGACGCCGTCCGGGACGTCGGCGACGACCTCGATGTCGTCCTGCGCGTCCAGGATCATGCGGAAGCCCATCCGCACCATCTCCTGGTCGTCGGCGATCAGTACCCGGATCACTCGTCCCCTTCCCCGGCGGCCAGCGGCAGCCACGCTTCGACCCGCCAGCCACCGTCCGGGCCGCGCCCGGCCGACAGCCGTCCTTTGAGCAGTGCGACGCGCTCGCGCATCCCGACCAGACCGTAGCCGCCCGACCCGCCGGCGGGCCGTCGCGTCGTCTCGTGGCCGTTGTCCGTCACCCGCAGGTGGAGCTCGGAGCCGCCCGCAGACGCACTCCCTCCCGCGGAGGCGGCATTGGACACGACTTCGGCCAGGACGAACGTGTCCGTCGCGTCCGAGGCGTGCTTGCCGACGTTCGTCAGCGACTCCTGGACCAGCCGCAGCGCCGAGCGGCCGACCTCGTGCGGCAGGTCCGGCGGCAGGTCGAGGTGCATCGACGTCGGCACGCCGTGGTTGGCGGTCTCGACCAGCTTCCGTAGGTCGGCGCCGAGGTCCGTGGTGGCCTGCTCGCTGAACTCGGTCGACCCGGACGGCGCGTCGCCGCGCATCGAGCGGACCAGCCGCCGCATCGCCGCGAGCGCCTCGACCCCGGCGTTCTCGATCCGGCCCATCGCCTCGACCGCGATCTGCGGGTTCTTCTCGGCCATCATCCGCGCGGCCTGCGCCTGCACGACGATGCCGGTGACGTGGTGGGCGACGACGTCGTGCAGCTCGCGGGCCAGCGCCATCCGCTCGGCGGTCTGCGCGTCGGCCACCGCCGACTGGACGACCGTGGTGCGCTCGGAGTCCCGCGACCGCAGCATCAGGCCGACGGCGATCGAGATGCCGAGCAGCAACGCCGCGGCGAAGGCCAGGATCGACAGCGTCTGGGGGTCGCTCTGCAGGCCGCGGGGCTGGTTCGAGTTGAGGATCGCGCCGAGCGCGACGACGGCCGCGAGCAGGCCGATCCGCGGCCACGCCTGGTTCAGCCCGCGGGCGCGGGTCAGGTTGACCACCACGCCCATCCCGGCGATGACCTGCACGAACGGCACGCCACCCGGCATCGGGTAGTCGTAGCGCAGGTGCAGGAACGGCGTGACGACCGCGGAGAGCAGCAGCATCCCGGTGATGCCGAGGAGCGCGTCCGCCGGCCGCCGCGGGGACAGCACCGCGATGACGGCCGCGACCAGCGAGCAGAACAGGATCGGGAACCCGCGGGCGTTGCTCGAATACGTGTAGCCGAACTCGAACAGCAGCGCGAACCCGAGCAGGCCGACCAACGGCCACTGCCCCATGGCCAGCTCGTTCGCCCGCTGCAGCTTCCGCTTCCGCGGATCACGCTTCGGGCCGCGGTCCCGGGCCGCGATGGCGGGCACCGCCGCGCCGGCGAGCAGCAGCAAGCCGAACAGCAGCCCCTGGGACGCCGTGCCGCCGTCGATTTCGCCGACGCCCCGGTACCGGCCGAAGACGGCGACGAGCCCCCCGGCGACCAGGACGCTGACCACGCAGAACGCCACGCCCGCCCGGGCCCGGCGGGTCACGTAGTAGACCATCAGGACCCCGGCCACGACCTCGGTGATGGTCACCTTCGGCAGCACGCTGGAGTACGGCGGGACGTGGAACGCGTGGATGAAGAGGGTGGAGAACACCAGCACCCCGGCGCCGGTCACGCCGGCGACGGCCGCGCGCTTCTGGGCCCACACCGCGCACGCCGTCATCGCGAAGATGCCGGGGAGCAGCCCGAAGTCGACGAACTTCGGGCCGTTGTCGTCGAGGGCCGCCTGGGTCGTGAAGACGACGTCGAAGAGCAGGGCGGCGTACAGGACGGCCGAGGGCACGCCGATGCGCCGCACCAGAGCGGCGGTGCGTGCGTAAAGCGTGTTCGGCGGGGGCGCGGCGGTCACAACGTGACGTTAGAGGATCCGCCCGCGTTCGCACCTTGGCCGAGTGGCCCGCACTTCCTCGGCCGATCGGCCGATGCGGCACCCCGCGTGACTGGCCGTCTGCCCGAAGTGGACACCCCCCGATCTCCGCGAAGCTCATCGGCATCAAGATCCGAACCGACAGGGAGAACCTCGTGGACCCGAACACTCCACAGTGGACGAATGGGCCGGTGCTGTCCGGCCGTGGGCTGGTGAAGCGCTACGGCGCGCAGTACGCCCTGGCCGGCATCGACATCGACATCCAGCCGGGGGACGCCGTCGCGATCGTCGGTCCGTCCGGTTCCGGCAAGACGTCGCTGCTGCACGTGCTGGCCGGGATCCTCCGGGCCGACGACGGGCAGATCTTCCTGGCCGGGCAGCGGATCGACCACCTCGGCGAGAAGAAGCGCAGCGAGCTGCGCCGCACCGAGTTCGGCTTCGTCTTCCAGTCGGGGATGCTGGTCGCGGAGCTGTCGGCCGAAGAGAACGTCGCGCTGCCTTCGCTGCTGGCCGGGCTCGGCCGCAAGGAGGCCATCGACGCCGGCCGCGTCTGGCTTTCGCGCCTCGGCCTGGCCGGCAAGGAGCGCCGCCGCCCCGGTGAGCTGTCCGGCGGCGAGGCGCAGCGCGTCGCGATCGCCCGGGCGCTGACCCACCGGCCGAAGGTGATCTTCGCCGACGAGCCGACCGGCGCGCTCGACACGCGCACCGGCCGCGACACGATGGACGCCCTGCTCGGCGCCGCCCACGAGACGGGTGCCGCGGTGCTCGTGGTGACCCACGACCGCGAGCTGGCCGAGTCGATGCCGAAGACCGTCGCGATCCGCGACGGCCTGATCGCGACGAGGCAGGCGGCGTGAACTCGCTCCAGATCGCCCTGCGAGTGCTGAAGGTCGACCGGCGGACCCGGACGTCGGCGATCCTCACCGCGATCGGGGTGGCCGTCGCGACCGGGCTGGTGCTGCTGCTGGCGACGCTGCCGTTCGCCACGCAGCACCGCGAGCAGCGTGCCCTCTGGCAGGGCGAACACTTCTACAGCGGCCTCGCGGGCGACGCCCCGGCCAAGATCCTCTACAGCTCGTCGAAGGACTACTTCGACGGGAAGGAGATCATCCGCGTCGACGTCGCGCTGACCGGCGGCGCCACGCCCGGGTCGGTCCCGCTGCCGGCGGGGGTGCCGCAGCTGCCGGGACCCGGCGAGACCGTGGTTTCGCCCGCGCTCGGCCGGCTGCTGCAGGCCAACCCGGCCGACCGGCTCGGCGACCGGTTCGGCAAGCCTGTCGGCGCGCTCGGCGAAGACGGCCTCCGCTACCCGGAGCAGCTCGTCGCGCTCGTCGGGCACACGCCGGACGCGATGCCGGTGCACGCCGACCCGATCGCGGGCTTCCCCGCCGGGAAGGCGAGCGCGGACGGCCTGCTCATGCTGCTGTCCTGGGTCGGCATCATCGTGCTGCTGGTGCCGAGCCTGGTGCTGGTCGCGTCGTCGGCGCGGCTGACCGCGGCCCGGCGGGAGCGACGGCTGGCCGCGATCCGGCTGGCCGGGGCGACGCCGGGGCAGGTCACGAACATGGTGGCCGCCGAGACGACGTTGTCCGCGGGCATCGGCGCGGTGCTCGGCTTGCTGATCAGCCCGGCGCTGCACGGTCTCGCGTCGTTCGTGCCGTGGGCCGGTGGTACCTGGCTCGCGTCCGACTTCGCGCTGCCGGTCGGCTTGACGGTGTTCATCGCCGTGGCCATCCCGGTGCTCGTGGTCCTGGCCGGCATCCTCGGCCTGCGCCGCGTGCTCAAGAACCCGCTCTTCGCGACCGGTGGCCACACGAAGAAGCCGTTGCACTGGTGGCGGCTGCTGGCGCTGCCCGCGGCCGGGCTGTTCTTCCTCGTCGCGGTGACGACGGCGAAGGACTCCGGCGGCATCACGATGGTCATGGCGGGACTGTTCCTGCTGGTCGGCTCGGCCGCGATCGTCGGGCCGTGGGTGACGTCGGCGGTGGGCGGCACGTTCGTCCGCATCTGGCGCCGGCCGTCCTCACTGCTCGCCGGGCGCCGCCTGCGTGACGACCCGAAGAGCGCCTACCGGGCGTCCGCCGGGATCGTGCTCGCGGTGTTCGCCGGATCGATGGCGCTGACGCTGCTGCCGACGTTCGAGTCGATGGCCGGCGGCGGGCGGTCGTTCCAGGACTCCGTGGTCTACGTCGACACCAACGCCGAGCACGCGGGCAAGATCGTCGACCAGGCCAACGCCTCCCTGGCGAAGTACGGCCAGTCCGAACGGGCGGTCGCCGTCGGCGAGATCTACCTCGCCAAGGGCGACGGCGGGAACCGCACGGTCCAGCGCGGCCTGGTCATGAGCTGCGCGGACGCGGTCAAGCTGACGCGGTTCGGGATCAAGCCGGAGATGTGCGCCGGCGGGCCTGCGATCTACAGCGACACTGCCCTCGACCTGGCGCAGTACAAGCTCACCACCGAGTACGACGCGCCGGGCGCGGCACCGATGTCGGGTACGCGGGTGGAGGCCGTCCACTACGGCGACTCCGACCTCTCGGGTTCGCTCATCGTCGACCCGGCCGCGCTGCCCGCGAGCGTCACGCCGAAGTACGTCACCGTGGTCGCGCCGACCACCGACGCGAACCGCGAGACCGTCCGGACGGCGCTGGCCGGCCCGGCCGCCGGCGAGGAGATCGGCAGCCGTGACCAGTACCTGTTCAACCAGCAGACCGAGCTCGGCGACCTGCGCCGCGTCACGGTGATCGGGCTGGTCGCGGCGGGAATCCTGGCCGGGTGCAGTGCCGCGGTCGCGACCGCGGGATCGGTGATGGACCGCCGCCGGACGTTCGGGGCGCTGATGGCCGCCGGCACGCCGGTGCGGGTGCTGGCGAGGGCGTTGCGGATGGAGGCCGCGCTGCCCGCGCTGGTCGCCACCATCGGCGCGGGAATCGTCGGGGTGCTCGTCGGTGTTGGGTTGTTCAGCATGGTCGACGAGCGGGGCATCGTGCTCAGCCCGTGGATCTTGGCGCCGGTGGTGCTCGGGGTCGGGGTGGCCCTGCTCGGCGCGTCGGTCTGCACGCCCGCCCTCAAGCGGGTGCAGGCGGAACCGCTGGCCGACGAATAGGACGTTCGCCCCTCTGTCGGGGGAGGGGCGAGCACCGGGGGTAAGAGGGAGGTCGTGAGTGAGAAACAGTGTTCTAACACTGTTTCTCACTCACGACCGCTTTTCGAAGATGAGGTCGTGCGAGACGCGGCCTTCGACGTCCGCGCGCTGCTCGAACTTCGTCACCGGCCGCCAGTCCGGCCGCGGCGCCCAGCCGTCGTACCGGTTCTTCAACGCCGGCTCCGCGGAACAGACCTCGAGCATCTGCTCGGCGTAGTTCTCCCAGTCGGTCGCCATGTGGAACGTGCCGCCGGGCGCGAGCCGCGACGCCACGAGCGCCGCGAACGACGGCGAGACGATCCGCCGCTTGTGGTGCTTCTTCTTCGGCCACGGGTCCGGGAAGAACAGCCGGACGCCGTGCAGCGACCCCGGCTCGACGTGCTCGGTCAGCAGGACGACGGCGTCGCCGTGCAGCAGCCGCAGGTTCTCGACGCCCAGTTTTTCGGCGCGCAGCATCAGCTGCCCGAGGCCGGGGTCGTAGACCTCGACCGCGACGTAGTTCAGCTCCGGCGCCGCGGCGGCCAGCTGCGACGTCGTCTCGCCCATGCCGGAGCCGATCTCGACCAGCACCGGCGCCTCACGGCCGAACCACGCGGCGAAGTCCAGCTTCCCGTCGGGCAGCTCGCCGACGGTGCGGCCCACTTCCGGCCACAGCTCGTCCCACGCGCGTTGCTGCCCGACGGTCATCCGGCCGCCGCGCTTGACGAAGCTGACGACGCTGCGCAGCCGGGGCTGGTCTTCGTTCTCCACTCACCGAGGTTAACGAACGGCTTCGAGCTCCCCGAGACGAGACCGCAGGCCGGCCAGCCCGGCGATCGGGATCGGGTCCGGCGTCGCCCCGCTGTGGGCGGGCAGGACGTCGATCCAGCCGGGGTGGCGGTCGGTGTTCATCACCGTCGTGGGAATCGCGTGTCCCGATTTTCCCCGCTCGGACGGCATGAACTCCCAGTAGCCGGATTCGCCGTCCGCTGCCCACGGGACGAATTCCCAGCCCGGTCGCCTGCCGAGCAGTTGCGCGATGCGGTCCTCGACGCGGAAACCCTGTTCCCGCGAATCGAGGGTGCCGTCGGCCACCGCCCGCAGCCACCACGGCGCGGGGATCTGCCCCGCCATCCCGGCCGAAGCGCGGAACAGGGCCAGGACACGGTCTTCGGGCGCGCGGTGCACCCACGCCCGGCGGAGTTCGGCGGGCGTCGTCGCCGCCATGGCGGCCTGCGGGAGGTCGATCGCCCGCGACCATTCGAGGTCCAGCATGGGTTCGAGCCGGGGCGCGTCGTCTTCGACGCGAGCTCGGGGAATGGTGCCACCCAATTCTTGCCCGGTGTCCACCGTCAAGATTCACCTCCAGAGGGGAGTTCAGACGGTTCCGGTGCGCTCTCTTACGAATATTGCCTGGTCATAGCATTATGTCCGGTGCCTGTGAGAGAAGCCACAGGCTCTTCATCTTCTCTTAACGCAGTTTTTTGCAGTAATGAGATGACGGTCACGCTCAGGCGTCGCGCCTCGCCGTGACGAGCACCCCGGCCACGAAGAGTGCAACGCAGATCGCCGCGAAGTAACCGAGGTAGCCCCACGGGCCGAGCGGAGCCGCCGGCAGCTGCAGCGCACCCGCGCCGAACCCGCCGGCGCCGACGAACTGGTCGGCCGCGTGGAACGGCATCCACTGGTAGAGGTGCTTGCCGATGCCGGGGATGAAGAGCACCACGGCTTCGAGCACCTGCGTCCAGACGAGCACCGCGGTCAGGGCGAAGGCGATGCTGCGCAGCAGGAGGGCGACGCCGACGCCGGCCACCGCCGCGAGCAGGAAGACCAGGCTCTGCCCGAGCACCGAGCGCCACTCCGCACCCGAGTGCAGCGCGAGGTCCGCGTCCGGGTTCACCAGCGTCGCCAGGCCCCACGAGCCGAAGCCGACGAGCAGCCCGAGCCCGGCGCCGACCGCGCTGATGACCGCGACCTTCGCCAGCAGCGCGGGCACCCGGCTCGGCACGGCCTGGAACGTCAGCCGCATCGTGCCCCAGTTGAACTCCGCCGCCGTCGCGAGGATCGCGAGGACGACCAGCACGGTCCGGCCGTTGCCGCTGGCGAGCTGGGTGTTGCCGACGGTCGGCGGGATCTCCGGCCCGGCCAGCGCGAAGAACAGCGCGGTGAAGCCGAGCGGCGCGGCGAGCGCCAGTGCCAGGCACCACCACGGCGCCCGGGTGCTGAAGAGCTTGATGCGCTCGGCGCGCAGCAGGTTGGCGGCCGTGGTCATCGGGTGACCTCCGAAGCAGACGCAGCAGGCGAGGCGGGCATGGCGAACTCGACGGCTTCGCGGGTGAGGTCGAGGTAGGCCTGCTCGAGCGAGCCGGTGATCGGGCTCAGCTCGTGCAGCGTCGCGCCGGCGTCGAAGGCGAGCTGCCCGATCCGGTCACTGTCCATTCCGGACACCACGAAGGCGCCGTCGGCCTCGGTGAACTCCGCCTGCCCGGTCAGCGCGGCCCGCAGCTCGTCGGCGTGCGGGGTGCGCACCCGGACGCCGTGTTCACTCGTCTGCGCGACGAAGTCGTCCATCGTGCCCTGGTAGATCAGCCGGCCCCGGCCGATCACGACCAGGTCCTGCGCGGTCTGCGCCATCTCGGGCAGCAGGTGGCTGGAGACGAACACGGTGCGGCCGTCGGCGGCCAGCGCGTGCAGCAGCTGCCGGATCCAGGCCATGCCCTCGGGGTCGAGGCCGTTCACCGGCTCGTCGAACAGGAGCACGCGCGGGTCGCCGAGCAGCGTGGTGGCGATCCCGAGCCGCTGCAGCATGCCGAGCGAGTACTGCCCGGCGCGGCGCCCGGCGGCGCTCGTCAGCCCGACCAGCGCGAGCACCTCGTCGACGCGCTTCTCGGGGATGCCGTTGGTCGCGGCCAGCCAGCGGAGGTGGTCACGTCCGCTGCGGCCGGGGTGGCGCCAGGTGGCGTCCAGCATCGCGCCGACCGTCCTGAGTGGATCTTCCAGCCGCCGGTACGGGACGCCGTCGATGAGCGCCGTGCCCGCGTCGGGCGTGTCGAGACCGAGGACCAGCCGCATGGTCGTGGACTTGCCGGCGCCGTTCGGGCCGAGGAAGCCGGTGACGCGCCCCGACCGCGCGGTGAACGTCAGCTCGTTGACCGCGGTGGTGTCCCCGTACCGCTTGGTCAGTGCGTTCGCTTCGATCACCGGTCGAGCCTATCGGGAAACGGGAGTCCGGGTCGCCCCCCGACAGCGCGACCCGGACTCCCGTTCTTTCCCCTATTTCCCCTGTTTCCCCTCAGGCGTCCCGCTTCTTCGCAACCCCGAGTGCGACGAGCAGGAACACGATCGCGATGCCGGCGAAGTACGCCAGCGCCCAGCCCGGGCTCAGCGGCGAGTCCGACGGCGGGGGGCCGTCGACGACCGCCGAGCCGCGCAAGAACTTGTTCGCCACGTTGAACGGCAGCCACTCGTGGATGGTGTGCCCGATCTTCGGAATCAGCTGCACCAGCTCCTCTACGGCCAAGTAGTAGATGAGCAGCAGTGCGATGGCTCCGGCGCTGTGCCGGATGAGGATCCCGAGCGCCACGGCGAGCACGGCGCTGATGGCGAACACCGGGCCGAGGCCGGCGACGTTCATCCAGTCCTGCGACGTGTGCAGGCCGAGGCCGTCGTTCGGCCGCATGAGCATGCCGAGACCGAGGGCGCCGAAGGCGGCGATCTCGCCGATCACCAGCCCGACCAGCGCGACGACGACCGCCTTGGCGATCAGCGCCGGCGAGCGGTGCGGCACCGCCTGGAACGTGGTGCGGATGGTGTTGAAGCGGTATTCGGTGGTCACCGCGAGCGCGGCGAGCACCATCACGACCGCGATGCCGAACTGGGTGCCGCCGAACAGCGTGGCGGACGTCGTGAGCTGGGAGTCGGCCGACGTCGCGCCGGCGATGATGGCCGAGAAGCCGATGGCCAGGACCAGGGTGATGAGCGCGCACCACCACGGCGAGCGGGTGCTGAACAGCTTGATGCGTTCGACCGCGAGTAGGTTCATGATCTTGGTTTCCCCGTTTACTTGGCTGACTCGAGCACGTGCTGCGCCTCGGCGTCGAGACCGGTGTGGTACTCGACGGAGTCGCCCGTGATCTGCATGAAGGCCTGCTCGAGCGAGCCGGTCTGCGGGCTCAGCTCGTGCAGCACGATCCGGTTGGACGCGGCGATCTCCCCGATCTTGTCGCTGTCCATCCCGGACACCACGAGCGCGTTCCCCTCTTCGGCGACCCCGGCGCTCGCCCGGTGCAGGACCTCGCGCAGCTCGGCGAGCTGCGGCGAGCGCACCTTGACGGTGTTCTCCGCGGCGCGGGAGACGAAGTCCTCGGTGGAGGACTGCGAGATCAGCTGCCCGCGGCCGATCACCACGAGGTTGCTCGCGGTCAGCGCCATCTCGGAAAGCAGGTGGCTCGACACGAAGACGGTCCGGCCTTCTTCGGCCAGCCGGTGCATGAACTTCCGGATCCAGAGGATGCCTTCGGGGTCCAGGCCGTTCACCGGCTCGTCGAACAACAGCACCTCGGGGTCGCCGAGCAGGGCGGCCGCGATGCCGAGCCGCTGCGACATGCCGAGCGAGAACCCGCCGGCGCGCTTGCCCGCGACGCTGGTGAGACCGACCGTGTCGAGCACCTCGTCGACGCGGGCGTCCGGGATGCGGTTGGACTTCGCCATCCACTGCAGGTGGGCGCGCGCCGAGCGGTTGGGGTGCACCCACTTCGCGTCGAGCAGCGCGCCGACGGTGCGCAGCGGTTCCTTGAGATCGTGGTACTTCTTGCCCCCGATGGTGACCTGACCGCCCGTGGGGTTGTCCAGGCCCAGGATCATCCGCATGGTGGTGGACTTGCCCGCCCCGTTCGGGCCGAGGAAGCCGGTGACCTGACCCGCGGCCACGGAGAACGACAGGTTGTTCACCGCCAGTGTCTTTCCGTACCGCTTGGTGAGGCCGGTTGCCTCGATCATGACTGCTCCTCTTCCGCCCCTCGCTTACGACGCGTTCATCGTCGCGGGTCGGAGCCGGTTCGCGCGTCACCCTGGAGACCGAACCGGGCCCCCTACCTGAGTAGTACCTTGCTGGCTCTTCGGCCGATGCGCGATCCGTGATGACCCTGAGACGACCCTGATTCGACGGCATTAATGAACTGTGGTTCAATAACTGGGTGGCCCGGCCGAGAAGCATCACCGACGAGCGCTTGCTGGGTGCGGCGGAGACCGTGATCGGCCGCTGCGGCCCCGGTTTCACGCTCGCACAGGTCGCTTCGGAGGCCGGGGTTTCGGTCGGCACGGTCGCGCAGCGGTTCGGCTCGAAGAGCGGCCTGCTGCAGGCGGTCAGCCGGCGCAACACCCAGCGGGCGGTCGAGCTGATGCGCGAGCGCGCCGAGCGGGCGGACGACCCGGTCGACGGCCTGCGTGCCGCCGCGGTGTCGGTCTACGAGGTGCTGGGTGACGCCGAAGAAGCGGCGAACCACCTGGGCCAGCTCGGCGTGGACATCGGCGACCCGGTGCTGCGGTCGCTGCTGGGCGAGCACTTCACGGCGGTCGAAGAAGAGCTGCGGCGGCTGGTGCGGGCGGCGGCCTCGTCGTTGCCGCACGCGCCGAGCGTGCCGCGCGCGGCACGGGTCGTGCTGGACGTGATCAACGGGGTGTCGATCGACTGGTCGATCCGGCCGCACGGGCGGCTGGCCGACCGGCTGGCGGAGGACGTCGACGCGGTGCTGTCCGCGTGGCGGGGACGGGAGGACGCATGAGTTTGCAGGGCAAGGTAGCCGTGGTCACCGGAGCGACCCGGGGCTGTGGGCGGGCGATCGCGGTGGAGCTGGGCCGCGCGGGCGCGACGGTGTACGTCACCGGCCGCACGACGCGCGAAACGGCGTCACCGCTGAAGCGTCCGGAAACGATCGAAGAGACGGGTGAACTCGTCGAGGCGGCCGGCGGCAAGGCCGTCGTCGTCCGCTGCGACTTCACGTCGGTGTCCGATGTGGACGCCTTGAAGGCGCGCATCGAGTCCGAAGTGGACGGAATCGACATCCTGGTCGACGACGTCTGGGGCGGCGACATGTTCTTCCACTTCGACGCGCCGTTCTGGGAGACGCCGCTCGAAGACGCGCTGAACCTGACGCACAACGCGCTCGACACCCACCTCATCGCGCTGCACAAGCTGCTGCCGCTGGTGGTCGCCCGCCGCGGGCTGGTGCTCGAGGTGACCGACGGCGACAACGACGACTACGTCGGCGCGGGTCTCCCCTACTACCTGGCGAAATGCGGCATCCGCGCGCTCGGCCGGGCGCTGGGCGTCGAGCTGAAGAAGAACGACTGCGTCGGGCTCGCCGTCACGCCGGGCTTCCTGCGGTCGGAGTCGATGCTCGACGTCTTCGAGGTCACCGAGGACAACTGGCGTGACGCCGTCGGCAAGATCGCGCCGGTCGACTTCAAGATCTCCGAGACGCCGTACCTGCTCGCGCGCGGCGTCGCGGCCCTGGCGCAGGACCCGGACGTCGCGCGCTTCGCCGGTCAGACGCTGGCGTCGTGGACGCTGATGAAGGAGTACGGCTACACGGACGTCGACGGCGACCGGCCGGACTTCGGCCGCTGGCTCACCGAGGTCCGCCACGCGGGCAAGGACCCGGTGACCACCCCGCCGGACGACTTCCGCTGAAGCTCAAGCCAAGCCGGGGCGCGCGAGGCCGGTTTCGTAGGCCAGCACCACGGCCTGCACCCGGTCTCGTAGCTCCAGCTTCGCCAGGATCCGCCCGACGTGCGTCTTCACCGTCGCCTCGGAGAGGAACAGCGTCTCGGCGATCTCCAGGTTCGACATGCCCTTGGCGATCAGCACGAGCACCTCGCGCTCGCGGTCGGTGAGCACGTCCAGCTCCGCGGTGTCGCGCATCGGGGCGCCGCCGGTGCCGACGAAGCGGTCGAGCAGCCTCCGGGTCACCGACGGCGAGACGACCGCGTCGCCCGAGGCGACCGCCCGCAGCGCCGACACCAGGTGGCCGGGCTGGGTGTCCTTGAGCAGGAACCCGCTCGCCCCGCCCTGCAGCGCCGAGTAGACGTACTCGTCGAGGTCGAACGTCGTCATCACGAGCACGCGCGCGGTGCCGGCGGCGACGATCCGCTTGGTCGCTTCGACGCCGTCGAGCACCGGCATCCGGACGTCCATCAGCACGACGTCGGGGCGCAGCTCCTCGGCCATCTTGATGGCCTGCGCGCCGTCGCCCGCCTCGCCGACGACGTCGATGTCGGCCTGCGCGCCCAGCACCATCCGGAACCCGACGCGCATCAGTTCCTGGTCGTCGACGACCACGACACGGATCACTTGTCCAACCTAACCGGCAGGGCCGCGCGGACCTGCCACCCACCACCCGGAGCCGGGCCCACGTCCAGGGTCCCGCCGTACACGTGCGCGCGTTCGCGCATGCCGATCAAGCCGTTGCCGCCCGGCAGCCGTCCGCCGGCCGCGGTCAGCTGCGGGAGCCGGCCGGCGCCGTCGTCGGACACCAGCACCTCCACCAGGTCGCCGGTGCGGTGCACCCGCACCGCCGCGGTCGCGCCGCGGCCCGCGTGCTTGAGCGTGTTGGTCAGCGACTCCTGGACGATCCGGTAGATCCCCAGCGAGACGCCCGCGGGCAGGTCGCCGAGCTCGTTGGTCTCCAGCTCCACCGGCACGCCGGCGGTGCGCATCCGGTCGGCCAGCTCGACGAGGGCGTGCGCGTCCGGCTGCGGCACGCGCGGCTCGCCGTCGGCGTCGTCGCTGCGGAGCACGTCGAGCAGGCGCCGCAGCTCGCCGAGCGCGCCGCGGCCGGTCTCGGAAATCGTTTGCAGGGCCCGCCGGGCGAGCTCGGGGTTGCTCTCGATCGCGTACGACGCGCCGTCGGCCTGCACCACCATGACGCTCACCGCGTGCGCGACGACGTCGTGCAGTTCACGCGCGATCCGCCCGCGCTCCTCGGCCACCGCGATCCGGGTGGCCTGGTCCCGTTCGGTTTCGAGCAGGTGCAACCTGGCCTCCACTTCCACGTCGTAGGCGCGCCGGGCGCCGACGAACTCGCCGAGCGTCCAGCACAGGGCGATGCCGAACGCGAGGAACAGCACCGAGATGACGAGCTCGTCGCTCGGGCCCAGCGCCAGCTGCACGGCGGACGACGCGATGACCGCGCCGACGAACACGAGCCCCTGCCGCCGCCCGGCGTAGACGACGACCGAGTAGATGCTCATCGCCAGCCCGGCGACGCTGCCGATGCCGAGCATCAGCGTCGCGTGCACGATGCTGACGACCAGCACGACGTAGGCCGACCACAGCGGCGACTTCCGCCGGAAAACCAGCGGCGCGACCATGGCGATGTTGATCGGCACGGCGACGTACCAGGGCGGCAGCTCCGGCAGCTCGGCGAAGCCGTCGGCGACGAAGAACAGCATGTCGACCAAGCCGAGCAGGACGGCGAGCACCGTGTCGCCCGCCATGGGGTGGGCACGCATCCAGAGACTCAGCCGTCGCACCAGACAACCCTAGGTCGCGGCGCGGAGAACGCGCGTCGGTCGTCGGTACCACCTTCGGTGCGACCTCGGGATGAGGACCCGTCAGGGTCCCGGCGCCGGTGCCACTTCGCCGGGACGCACCCGCGCGGCCCGCTGGAGCCACCCGACGTGCGCCTGGAACGCTTCGCGCCCGGCGGGGGTCAGCCGGAACCAGGTCCGCGGCCGGCGGCCGACCACCCCTTTCCGGACCTCGACGTAGCCGGCCGCCCCCGAGGTCGGCGACGGTGACCGGGGGCGTCCGCACCGCACCGACCGGCGACCATGGGACGATTCACGGGGTTGTCCGTACGACGAGAGGGCTGGGGGCCGTGACGTCACCGGAGCAGGGCCGGCTCGCGGGTCCGCTGTCGATGTCGGTGGCCAACCTGTGTCACCGCCTGCAGTCGCAGGTCTCCGCGCGCACCGCGGCCGGGTTCGCCGAGGTGCTGCGGCGGCTCGGCGCGCCGCTGCAGGTGGCCGTCGCCGGGCGGATCAAGTCGGGCAAGTCCACGCTGGTCAACGCGCTGATCGGGCGCCGGGTCGCGCCCACCGACATCGGTGAGTGCACGCGGCTGGTGACCCGCTTCCAGTACGGCACGGTCGACCGCGTCGAGATCGTCTTCACCGACGGCCGCAAGCAGGTGCTCCCCTTCGCCTCCGACGGGATGATCCCGGCGGAGCTGGGCGTCGACATCACCACGGTGTCGCACATCGAGGCGTACCTGACCAACGCCGTCCTCCAGGGCATGACGGTGATCGACACCCCCGGCCTCGGCTCGCTCGACGCCGCTTCGGTGTCTCGCACCGAGCTGCTCCTGGGCGCCGCGAAGCACCGCAAGGAAGAAGACGACGAAGGCTCCGACGAGTTGGACGACACCTCGCGCAACGCCGTCGCCGGCGCCGAGGCCGTGCTCTACGTCGTCACCCAGGGCGTCCGCGCCGACGACCAGCAGGCCCTCGCCGCCTTCACCGCGGCCACCGCGAGCCGCGAGGCCGGCCCGGTCAACGCCATCGCCGTGCTGAACAAGGCCGACACCATCGCGCCGGAGTCGGTCGAAGGCTCCGGCGGCGACGTCTGGAAGGCCGCGACGATCCTGTCGGAGAAGCAGGCGTCGACGTTGAAGCCGCGCGTCGCCGACGTGCTGCCGGTGATCGGGCTGATCGCCGAGTCGGCCGAGTCCGGCGGGTTCACCTCCGCCGACGCCGAGGCGCTGCGGCAGCTCGCCGACCTCGACGACGACGTCCTGCAGACCATGCTGATCTCGGCCGACATCTTCACCAGCTGGGAGTGCGACGTCCCGTCGGGCACCCGGTTGCGGCTGCTGGAGAAGCTCGACCTGTTCGGCATCTCCCACGCCGTCGAGGCCATCCGCAAGGAACCGGACCTCACGGCGGGCGCGCTGCGGCGCTCGCTGCTCGACGCGTCCGGGCTGGAATCGGTGCGGCAGCGGCTGTCGATCGTGTTCGCCGCCCGCGCCGACGGCATCAAGGCGGCTGCCGCACTGGCGTCGGTCACCGCGCTCGCGCACGCCTCGGGCGACCCGGGCGAGCGCCAGCGCGTCCACGACGCCATCGAGGTGCTGCTCGCCAAGCCCGAGGCTCACCAGCTGCGGCTGCTCGAAGCGTTGACGCTGGTCGCGTCCGGTGCGGTCGACATGCCGGAGGACCTGTCGGAAGAGGTGCTGCGGGTCGGCAGCAACGCCGACATCGGTGCCCAGCTGGGCAAGCCCGGCGCGCCCCGGCCGGAGCTGGCCGCGCACGCGCTCGAACGCGCGGGCTGGTGGCGGTCCTTCGCGTCCTTCGGTGCGACGCCCGCGCAGAGCCGCGTCGCGCACGTCGTGCACCGGGCGTACTTCTTGATCTGGCAACAGGTGCGCGAAGCCTGACGCTTGTTTCTGCTTGCCGACTCTCGCTGGTAGGCGCGCTTTTCCGCGTACTGTTGACTCGTGCGCCTAGAAAACACGACATCCTGGCGAGCCGGCTGGAGCAGCGAGAACGAGATCGACGTCGCGCTGTACATCCGTGACGCCCTGGCCCTGTCCGTTTCCGAAGGACAGGTGCTCCCGCCCGTGGAGCCGCAGGTCCCGGTGCACGTCCCGGCCGGGGTCGACCGTGCGGCCGTCCAGGCGCAGTGGGCCGACTGGTGGACCGACCTCCTGGCTTTCCTCCGCAACCGCGAAGACCCCGACCCGCGCAGCCCGCGCTCCCGCTACGGCAGGCCGGCGCTCGCGCAGGGCTCGGCGATGCGGCAGGCACTCGACGTCTTCGGCCCGGCCGCGGCCCGTCACTTCGCCAACGCGCGCGGGCCCGCCCTGCGCGGCGCGGGCGAATCCCCGGGCGGCACGCCGTGGGCGCCCGGCTTCTACCGGCGCCAGATCGTGGCCGGCGAGCGGCTCGGCCAGCTGGTGCGCGAAGCCGAGGTGCGGCTGGGGCGGCGCGCGTACCCGTTCCGGTTGAACGTCATCGAGATCTCCGTGGCCGGGTCGATCTGGCTGCGCACGGCCGACGACCAGCTGCTCGTCTCGTCCCGGCTCGCCGAGGACGGCCCCGGCCTCGAAGCCGTGCTCCGCGGGGTGATCGACGAGCTGGTCTGAGCCCCGGCTCTCATAAACCGAGTACGCGGTCTAATAATGGACGGTATGGAGACGACCGTCGACGAGCCGTCGTGGCTGCGCACCGCGTCCTGGATCGGCTGCCCGCTGGCCGGTGGCGCGCTCGGCGTGGGCGTCTGGGCCATCGCCGCCTGGGTCAGCGGCCTCGACGCCTTCCCGTTCCAGGGCGTGTTCAAGGTGCTCACGAAGCTGCCGCAACCGTGGGCGACGCTCGCCGCGGTGGCCGGCGGGCTCGCGCTGGGCCTGGTGTTCGCCGTGGTCTGGGCGGTCGAGCGCCTGGTCGTCACGGTGTCGCCGACCCGGGTCACGCTGGTCCGCGGCGACAAGACCCGGCGCATCGAGGCCGACCTCGAAGCCGTCTACCTCGACGGCAAGGAGCTCGTCCTGCGCACCACCGACGGCCGCGAGATCGCCCGCGAGAAGACCGACCTGCGCAACGACGAGCTGGCGCCCGCGTTCGCCGAGCACGGCTACCCCTGGCGCGACGAGCCGCCGGTCGAGCGATGAGGACGGTCGACCCGGCCAAGCACGCGGCCAAGCGCGCCTCGATCGTCGACGCCGCCGCCGGCTGCTTCGCCGGGAAGGGCTTCGAGCGGACGACGACGGCGGACATCTGCCGGGCCGCGGGCATCAGCTCCGGCAGCCTCTTCCACTACTTCCCGAACAAGCGCGCGGTCTTCACGGCGATCTTCACCGACGACGCCGTCGAGACGGCCGCGCGCCTCGAAACCGCGGCGAAGGCCGACGACCCGTGGACCGCGCTGCTCGACGTCGTCACCGACCTGGCCGGCCAGGTCGCGCACCCGGTCGTCGTCCGGCTGGTCCTGGAGGCCGCGGCGCAGGCCGCCCGCGACGGCGAGTTCGCCGAGCTGATCCGGCGCAACGACGGTGCCCTCCGCGACGGCCTGGCCGTGCTGGTCGAGCGGGCGGCCGCCGCCGGGCTGATCGACCCCGGCGTCACCCCGCGCGCGGCCGCCGGCTGGGTCGCCGGGCTGATCGACGCGATGATCTCGCGGGCCGCCCTCGACCCCGACCTCGATCTCCCGGCGGAACAAGTGATCCTCCGGACGATCCTGGTCCGGTTCCTTCGTCCCGTTTCGGCCCCGGATGGCGCTTGAGTCGGCCAGACTGGTGAAATCTGGCGCAACCGGGACGGGGTGGTGCTCATGGCGTGGTTTCGCAAGGACGGATCCGTCGATCCGGACGACACCCCCACCGGCCAGATCGCGGCGGTGAGCATCGCCGAGATCATCAAGCAGGCCGACGCCGAGAAGGGAACCGGCGACGGAGCCCCAGCGTCGGAAACCGATGTGCACCCCTTGCAACAGGTGACCGATCTCGAGCGCGCCCTCGCGGATCGCCAGGCACTGATCCAGATGTGCCTCTACGCGCTGGACCGGGCCCGCAGCGGCGGCGTCGTCGAACGCCTCGAAGCGGGCCTCGCCGCCATCGGCGTCCAGGCCCTCCGGCCCGACGGCGAGCGGTTCGACCCGGCCCGCCACGAGGCCGGCGGCGCGGTCCCCACCGAAGACCCGGCGCTCGACGGCGTAGTCGCCGAAACCGAGGTCACCGGGTTCGCCGACCACGACCGCCTGCTGCGCGCCCCGATCGTCATCGTCTACGCGAAGAAGACCCCGTGAGCGCACCCACCGCGCCGAGCCTGCCCTCGCAGGTCGCGGCGGCGCGAGACCAGCTGCTGACCGTCGTCCGCGACGCCGACCCGGCCGCCGCCAAGTGGGTCGACCAGGTCCGCGCGGCCCGGCCGAAGAAGCCGGCCGTCGTGGTCGTCGGGGAGACGAACCGCGGGAAGAGCTCCCTGGTCAACGCGCTGCTCGCGACCCCGGGACTGTCCCCTGTGGACGCCGACGTCGCCACCGCGACCTACCTGGTGTTCGACCACGCCGACGCGTGGGGCGCGCAGGCCTGCTACCCCGGCCAGCTCGCGTCCGTGCCGATCGACCTCGGCCAGCTGATCAACTGGGTCTCCGCCGCGCACGAGCTGCCGGCCGGCCAGATCCCGCCGCGGTACGTCGAGGTCACCGGCCCGGTGCCGCTGCTCGAACGCCTTTCGCTGGTCGACACCCCCGGCGTCGGCGGGCTCGACTCGATGCACGGCGAGCTCGCCAAGGAAGCCGCCGCGGGCGCGACCGCGCTGCTGTTCGTCGTCGACGCGTCGGCGCCGTTCACCTCGACCGAGCTGCAGTTCCTGCGCGACGTCGGCGAGCGCGTCGAGACCGTGGTGTTCGCGCTGACCAAGGTGGACATGTTCCGCGGCTGGCGCGAGGTCATGGCGGCCGACCAGCAGCTGCTGCGCGAGCACGCCCCCCGCTTCGCCGACTCGGTGTTCCACCCGGTGTCGGCGCGGATGTTCGAGACGGCGGCGAAGGCGCCCAACGAGCAGATGGCCGCGATGCTGCGGGAGAAGTCCGGCGTCGCCGCGGTGCAGATGGCGCTGCAGGAGCTGCTCGTCGGCCGCTCGGCCATGCTCGGCGAGGCGAACACGCTGCGCGCGCTCTCCAGCGCGCTGGGTGAGCTGAAGGCGAAGCTGCAGGCCGAAAGCCGGGCGCTGTCCGCGGGCGAGGCCGAGGCCGAGCTGCTGCGCGAACGCCGTGACCAGCTGCAGGCCGAACGCCGGACGTCGACCCGTGGCTGGCAGCTCAAGCTGCGTGGCGAGGTGCAGCGCACGCGCGTCGAGGTCCTGCACGAAAGCAGCAGGCAGATGCGGGACGCGCAGACCCACTTCCGCCAGCTGATCGACGCGGCGAAGCGCGACGCACTCGCCGCGCTGCCGCAGCAGGTCGACATCGCGCTGCAGACGACGTCGCAGCGGATCTCGATGCTGCTCTCCCAGCGGCTGAACCAGGTCACCAACGTCTCGCTGTCGGAGCTGTTCTCCGCCGAGGAGCTCGACGTCATCCGCGCGCAGTTCGCCCGGGCCGGCGGCCCGCCGGTGGTGCTGCGCCCGCCGGACAAGAAGCCGCCGACGGCCGAGGACAAGCTGCTCGTGTTCATGGGCATCTCCGGCGGCGTCGGCGCCGGCAAGGTGGCCGCGCTGCCGCTGGCCGGCGTCGCGATCCTCAACCCCGTCGTGCTGCCCGCGACGATCATCATCGGCCTCGGCGCCGGCTGGTGGATGGCCCGCACGCGCAAGCACGCGGCCGACAAGCAGCACATGAAGCAGTGGCTGGTCGAGGCCATCGCGGACGCGCGTTCGACGCTCGACCAGCTCGTCGCCGAGCAGCTCATCGAGGCCGAACAGCAGCTGTCGATGGCACTGGACGAAGCGCTGGGCCGGCGCATCGACGCGATCGAGGCCGAGCTGAAGGAAGTCGACAAGACGATCAAGATGGGCGCCCAGGAACGCGCCAAGAAGATCGCGGTCGTCTCGAAGCGGCTCAAAGAGGTCAGCGACGGCCGTGAGCGGGCCGAAAGCTTCCTGACGCGGATCCGGGCACTGCGGGACAAGACGGCCTGATCGCCCGTCCGGTTGTGGAGCGGAACCGAACGGGCCTACGGTGAGTCATACCCTCCGACAGCAGGTCAGAGACGGCGTTACCCGGTTCAAAGGGGGCAGTTCCCATGTGGGTCGACGAGAGCGGCGGCAGCGACACCGGTGCCAGCGGCAGCGAGGCGATGACCGTCCACGTCGACGGCCAGGAGTACCAGGCCGAGGTCAACTACGACGTGAACGAGGACGGCGTCAACGACACCGCGATCGTCGAACACGACGACGGCACCTCCCAGGCCTTCATCGACACGAACCACGATGGTGAGGCCGACCAGTACGCCGTGCTGGACGAGACCGGGCACGTCGTCGAGCAGGCCGTCTACGACGAGGCCAGCGGCGAGTGGGTCGAGGCCTCCGGGGGCGGCCACGACGACTCCGGCACCAGCGGCCACGACGACACCTCCGGCGGCCACATCCACGCGGACATGCCGGATGGCGAGGTCGACGCGGGTGCCGCGACGATCGACACCGACCACGACGGGCACAACGACACCGCCATCGTCGAGACGAAGAGCGGCGGCACGATCGCCTTCACCGACAAGGACGGCGACGGCGAAGCGGACATCGCCGTGCAGACCGACGCGGACGGGACGACCACGACGTTCGAGCACAGCGGGCCCGGCCAGTGGACCGAGGTCTCGAGTGGACTGCTGGACTCCGGCAGCGGCGAGCAGCTCGGCGACCCGGCCGACGACGCGGCGTGGGGCGCGGCCGGCACGCAGACCCTCGAAGGCGTCGCGCGCATCGACTCCGGCACCGGGCAGTGGATCTCCCCCAACTGAAAGTTAGCCAGGTCACAGTTTGAAAGCCCGAGGCTTCGGCCTCGGGCTTTCTTCATGTCTTCAACAAAAGAAAATCCGCCATCTGAATCGATTCCCTTATCGGTCTTGTGAGAGAACGTACACGTCAGCTCTCGGTTACCTGCTGGTCATGCGGTTACTCTCGAAGAATCCCAAAACCCCGCACACCGGTCGTCAGCCGGTGTGCGAAGCCATTCGGCCGCAGGCAATGAAGCCCGCACCGGAACAGCGTCGTTCCCGGTGCGGGCTCATTTGTCGTCGGAAGTCAGGAGTAGAGATGACCGCAGTCGCCATCCCCGGACTGGACACCGCGCCGACGACGCACACCGGCGTGCTGTCCTTCGTCCGGGAGGTCGCCGAACTGACCACCCCGGACCGCGTGGTGTGGGTCGACGGGTCAGACGAAGAAGCCGCCCGGATCAACCAGGAGCTGGTCGAGGCCGGGACGTTCGTGCAGCTCAAGTCGAAGCCCAACTCCTTCTGGGCCACTTCCGACCCCAACGACGTCGCCCGCGTCGAAGACCGGACCTTCATCTGTTCGGAGCGTCCCGAGGACGCCGGTCCCACCAACAACTGGATGGACCCGGGCGAGATGAAGGCGACCATGACCGAGCTCTTCCGGGGCTCGATGCGCGGTCGCACGATGTACGTCATCCCCTTCTGCATGGGTCCCCTCGCCGACGAGAATCCCAAGCTGGGTATCGAAATCACCGATTTCGCCTACGTTGTCGCTTCGATGCGCGTGATGACCCGCGCGGGCAAGGCGGCCCTCGACAAGTTCGTCGCGCCGGATGGCAGCGAGCGTGAATTCGTGCCGGCGCTGCACTCCGTCGGACACCCGCTCGAGCCGGGCGAGAAGGACGTTTCCTGGCCCTGCAACACGACGAAGTACATTTCGCACTTCCCCGAAGAGCGCGCGATCTGGAGCTACGGCTCGGGTTACGGCGGCAACTCGCTGCTGGGCAAGAAGTGCTACTCGCTGCGCATCGCCTCGGTGATGGCCCGCGACGAGGGCTGGCTCGCCGAGCACATGCTGATCCTCAAGCTGATCTCGCCCGAGGACAAGGTCCACTACGTCGCGGCGGCGTTCCCGAGCGCCTGCGGCAAGACCAACCTCGCGATGCTGCAGCCGACCATCCCGGGCTGGCGCGCCGAGACCCTCGGTGACGACATCGCGTGGATGCGCTTCGGCGAGGACGGCCGCCTGTACGCGGTCAACCCCGAGTTCGGCTTCTTCGGCGTCGCGCCGGGCACCGACTGGCACACCAACCCGAACGCGATGCGCACGATCGAGAAGGGCAACACGGTCTTCACGAACGTCGCCCTGACCGACGACGGCGACATCTGGTGGGAGGGCATGGAGAACAAGCCGGCCCACGCCACGTCGTGGAAGGGCCAGGACTGGACGCCCGACTCCGACGAGAAGGCCGCCCACCCGAACTCGCGCTACTGCACGCCGATGTCGCAGTGCCCGATCCTCGCCGACGAGTGGGACGACCCGAAGGGCGTGCCGATCTCGGCGATCCTCTTCGGCGGCCGTCGCAAGACCACGGTGCCGCTGGTGAACGAGGCCCGCGACTGGCAGCACGGCGTCTTCATGGGCGCCACCATGTCGTCGGAGACCACGGCGGCCGCGGCCGGCGCGGTCGGCAACGTGCGCCGCGACCCGATGGCCATGCTGCCGTTCCTCGGCTACCACGCCGGTGACTACTTCAAGCACTGGCTGAACCTGGGCAAGAACGCCGACGCGAACAAGCTGCCGAAGATCTTCTACGTCAACTGGTTCCGCCGCGGCGACGACGGCCGCTTCCTGTGGCCGGGCTTCGGCGAGAACTCGCGGATCCTCAAGTGGGTCGTCGAGCGCGTCGAGGGCAAGGGCAACGCCGTCGAGACGCCGGTCGGCTTCGTGCCGCGGGCCGAGGACCTCGACACCGAGGGCCTGACCGAGCCGATCGAGGACATCCAGGCCGCCCTGGACGTCAAGCCCGAGGAGTGGCGCGAGGAGCTGCCGCTCATCGAGGAGTGGTTCCAGAAGATCGGCGAGGTCCCGACCTCGCTGCGTGACGAGCTCGACGCGCTGGCCCAGCGCCTCGGCTGAGTCTCACCGAGCAGAAGGGGACGTCCCTCGGGGCGTCCCCTTCTGTACTTTCGGGTCCATGAGACCGTTCCGCTTCGGGGTGGCGCTGTACGTTCCCGGCTCGCGAGCCGAGTGGGTGGAGAAGTGCCGCAAGGCCGAGGAACTCGGCTACGACGTCGTCGGCGTGGTCGACCACCTCGGGCGGGTCGCGCCGGTGCCCGCCCTGCTCCTCGCCGCCGAGGCGACCGAGCGGATCCGGCTGAACACCTACGTCCTCAACGCGAGCTTCCACAACCCGGTGCTGCTGGCCCGCGACCTCGCCGGGCTCGACGACTTCACCGGCGGTCGCCTCGAGATCGGGATCGGCGCCGGGTACGTCCGCGCGGAGTTCGAAGCCGCCGGGATCGACTGGGGCACGCCCGGCCGCCGGTTCACGCGGGTCGTCGACGTGGTCACCGAAATCGAGCGCGTGTTCACCGGCCGCCCGCGGCCGCCGCTGTTGCTCGGCGGCCGGGGCGACCGGATGCTGACCTTCGCCGCCGCGCACGCCGACACCATCGCCCTCACCGGTACGGCGCCCGGCGCGTCCGAGGGGCGGCTCGCCCTCGCTGATGCCACCGCGCTGGCCGAGCGCGCCGGCTTCGTCAAGCGGGTGCTCGACGGCCGGGACGCCGAGCTGAACCTGATGGTCCACTTCGTCCGGATCACCGACGACCGGCGGGCGGCCCTCGAGACGGCACACCGGCTCGTGCCGCACCTCGGCGTCGACGAGCTCGGCGCGCTGGCCACGGTCCTCGCCGGCTCCGCGGAAGCCGTGGCCGAGCAGGTGCTGCGGACCCGCGAGACCCTCGGCGTCAGCTACTTCACGGTGCTCGAAGACGACCTGACCAGGCTGGCCCCGGTGATCGAAAAGCTCCGGTGAGTACGTTGGTCGCATGACTGGGGAATTCCGCTTCGGCGTCAACATGGTCGTGCCGGACAGCCGTGCCGCGTGGGTCGAGAAGTGCCGCAAGGTCGAGGACCTCGGCTACGACGTGCTGTCCGCGGCCGACCACCTCGGCATGGCGCCGCCGTTCCCGGCACTCGTGCTCGCCGGCGAGGTCACTTCGCGCGTCAAGCTCAACACCTTCGTGCTCAACTCGCCCTTCTACAACCCGGTGCTGCTCGCGCGCGACGTCACGGGCACCGACCAGTTCACCGAAGGCCGGCTGGAGCTGGGGCTCGGCGCGGGGTACGTCAAGGGGGAGTTCGAAGCGGCCGGGATGCCGTTCCCGTCCGCACGCGAGCGCGTCGACCACCTCGAGCGGACGATCCTCGAACTGAAGCGGCTGTACGCCGATCCGGAGCACGAGCCGGCGCCGGTGCGCCCGGAAGGCCCGCCGCTGCTGCTCGCCGGCCGCGGCGACCGGATCCTGACCCTCGCGGCCGAGCACGCCGACATCATCGGGTTCACCGGTACCGCGAAGTTCCCGGACGGCGGTGCCCCGATCCCGGCGAGCGCCGAGGACATCGAGGAGCGCGTCAAGTTCGTCCGGTCGAAGCTCGGTGGTCGCGAAGCCGAGTTCAACCTGCTCTGCCACTTCGTGCACATCACCGACGACCGCGCGGGGGCGCTCGAAGAGCTGGCGAAGCTGACGCAGGGCGTGCTGAGCGTCGAGCAGCTCGCCGAGCTGCCGACGGCGCTGATCGGTTCGCCCACCGCGGTCGCCGAGCAGCTCCACGCGCACCGCGAGCGGTACGGCCTGACCTACTACACCGTCCTGGAGCCGAACATGGAGCAGTTCGCCCCGGTGCTCGAAGCACTCCGATGATCGACGCGAAGGGCATCGGGGTCCGGGCCGGCGACCTGTGGCTGTTCGACGACCTGGACTTCTCCGTCGACCCCGGCGAGTGCGCCGCGATCGTCGGGCCCAACGGCGTCGGCAAGTCGACCCTGATGCGCTGCTTCTACGGCATGCAGAAGCCGCAGCGGGGGCGCGTGCTCGTGGCGGGCAAGGTGCCGGACGAGCGGGACGTCGAGTTCCGCCGCAAGGTGTCCGTGCTGTTCGACGACTCCGACTTCTTCGCCGAGCTGACCCCGCTGCAGCACCTCGAGCTCCTGTCCGGCTCGTTCGGCGCCGATCTCGGCGACCACGAGGAACTGCTGCGTGACGCGGGCCTTGGCGAACGCATGCGCGTCACGTCCGGGCACTTCTCCGCGGGCCAGCGCCGCCGGTTGCTGCTGCTCGGCGTCACCGCGCGCCCGCACCGGGTGCTGCTGCTCGACGAGCCGGAGCGCGCGCTCGACACCGCGGGCAAGGAGTGGCTGGTCGAGGTGATCGCCCGGTCGACGGCGGCCGGCGCGGCGGTCGTGGTGGCCACGCACCACCCGCCGCTGCTCGAAGCCGCGGACAGCGTGCTCGAACTGTGGTGACGCTCGCCCCGCGACGGATGCGGATCCCGGGTCGCAAGCGGTTCGGCGGGATCTTCAGCGGCGACACGGCTTCCTTCGTCTTCCTGTTCGGCTTCGGGTTCCTCTTCACCGCGTTCTTCCACGTCGACGCCTGGCGCCAGGCCGTCTACGGCTCGTCCCACGTGGACTTCCCGGCCGTGCTCGGGCTGCTCACGCTCTGCTGCGCGGTGGCCTGGCGCGGCCTGCTGCGCCGCGGGTTCGTGTGGGTCGAGCCGGCGGAGCTGACCTGGCTCGACTTCGCGCCGGTGGACCGCGGCCGCGTCGTCACGCTGCGGCTGCTCGGCGCCTGGACCGGCGCGGTGGCGGTGACCGGCTACCTGGCCGCGTTGATGCTCGCCGTCGGCGGGGCCGGGCTCGACCAGTGGCGCGCGGGCATCACCGTCGTCGCCGCGACCGCGGTGGTGGCGTTCGCTTCGGCGCGGCGGACGTCGTTGCGGTTCGACGCGTTCGGCCCGCTGGTGCTCGCGGTGCTCGGGCTGGTGATCGCCGCGCTCGGCCTCGGCCCGGTGACCGTGCAGTTCGTCGCGGCCGGCGTGCTGGTCGCGGCGCTGCCGCTGGCGTTCGGCGGCGAGCCGGTGCCGCGCGCGGGCCGGTCCGCGCTGCTCGCCGGGTGGGACGGCCGGGTGCTGCGCTCGGTCGCCGTCACCTTCCTCGACCCGATGATGCTGCTCCCGCCGTCCGCGCCGACCGGGCGGATCTCCGTGCGCCGCCCGACGCCGTTGCGGCTGGCTTGGGCGGGCACGCTCGGCCGGTCGCGCTACGCGGGCGCCGCGGTGCTGGTGGGCTTCGCGGTGGTCGTCGCGCACATTGCGCTGCCGACCCTGCCGGGCGCGGTCCTGACCGGCCTCGGCGCGTACGTCGCGCTGACGCCGTTCGGCGCCGGGCTCGGCGAGCTGTGGCGCAACCCGGGCCGCCGCCGCTGGCTGGGGTCGTCCAACCGCGAGCTGGTGCTGGCCCACGGCGTGGTGCTCGCCGTCGCCGGCCTGGTCTGGGCGGGCGTGCTGGCCGCGGTGACCTTCGCGGCCGGGACGTCGTTCGCCGTGGGCGCGTGGCTGGCGGTGCCGCTGGCGGTGCTGTCGATCCTGCGCACGGTCACGCGCACCGGCGTCGACTACGCCAACCCGGGCTTCGTCGACACCCCCATGGGGCCGATGCCGGCCAACCTGACCCGGCAGCTCTTCCGGGGTCTCGACCTGCACGTCATCGGGATCGTGGTGCTCTCCGCCGCCATTTGACCTACGCTCGTTGCGACGAAGGGAGCACCCGTGGGCGGCGGACACGCACCGGGCGTCGGGCGGAGGGCGACCAGCGAGTTCCCGCCCGGCTGGAGCAACGAGCACATCATCTCGGTGGTCAAGGACGTGGCGAACGACCCGAGCGAAGCCCGGTGGCAGCAGCTGAACGGCCGCTGGCGCTGCGCGGGCGAGCGGTTCAACGTCCACGTGATCGTGCTGGTCGAGGAGAACGGCCAGGTCCACACGGCGTACCCGGTGGCGGGTCCGGGGGTGATCCGCAACCCCGACGCGGCCCGCGACCCGGCGAACCCGACGGTGGCGGACCTGGCGGAGAACCGGATCAGCTTCTTCGCCGACAGCCTGCTGACGAGCCTCGCGGACCGCCTGTCCCCGGAGGCGTACACGCACTACCGGACCCTGCTGTGGGCCGGCGAGTGGGAGGAGCTGGCCGACGTGCTGGCGGCCCACGCCGTCAAGGTCGGCTTCGGGTTCTCGGCGGACGAGTTCTCCGACTTCGAGAAGCTCCTGAACAGCTACGACCTGCCGGTCGCGGCGTGCGCGTTCCTCAACGACCGCGAGCACATCCTGAACCAGCTTCGCCCGGTCTAGGAGAAGTCGTACCCGGTGAAGTCGGCGATCGGGACATAGCCGAGCCGCCGGTAGAGGGCGTTGCTGGTGACGTTGGCGGGGTCGGTGTAGAGCACCACGTCGGTCGCCCCGGCGGCCAGCGCGGCCCGGCTCACCTCGGCCGTCACGGCGCCCGCGTAACCGTGGCCCCGGAAGCGGGCCGGGGTGAAGACGGGATCGACCCGGACCATGCCGGCGATCATCGGGGTCGAGCCCGCCATGGCGACCGGGCCTTCGGTCTCCCAGAACGTGAAGTGCTTGTCGGCGAAGCGCGAGCCGGCCCAGGAACCCACGGTCTCCCCGACGGCGGCGGCGAACTCGGTGCACCAGCGGATGACGTCCTCGCGATCCGGCGGCCCGAGCGGGCGTCCCCGGCCCGCCGGGACCGGCTCCGGCGGGGCGAGCGTGCCGAGCCGGTGGAGCCGGACCCGCACCCCGGGCACCGACGTCACGCCGGTGTGCCGGTGCCACGCCTCGGCGAAAGCGCCGGCGGAGTCGCGTTCGGCGGTGACACCGCGCAGGACGTGGCCGAGGCCGGCCACGTGAGCGGCGAGGCCGCCGGCCTGCTCGGCCGAGACCGCGGTGACGATCAGGCGTTGTGAAGGAGGGCGGTAGCAGATCGCGCGGACCTCGCCGTCCTGCTCGAGCCGGCCGAAGAGGGTGCCCTTCTCCCCGTGGGTCCGCAGCTTCTCGATCCCGGTCAGCTGCGAGGTGTGCAGGGCGGGACGCGAGCGCAGGAAGCCGCCGGCCCGGGCCAGGAAGTCGTCGACGTCCTCGGTGAGGTGCCAGTGCATGACCAGGGCGCTAGCTGGCCTGCGACAGCGGCGGCGACCCCGCGGAGACGACAGCCGCCCGCAGCTCCTCCAGCGGCAGCCCCACGGCGTCCGCGATGGCCGCGACCGTGAAGAAAGCCGGCGTGGGGATTCGCCCGGTCTCGATCTTCCGCAGCGTCTCGACCGAGATCCCGGCCTCGCCGGCGACGTCGACCATGCTCCGGCCGGCCCGGGCCGCCCGCAGCGCCTGGCCGAGGCGTTCGCCCCGTTCGCGCTCTTCGTCCGTCAGCGGTACCCGCACCATGAGAGGGATTCTAGTACGACCCGAGTTGTCCACCGCCTGTGGATAACTCTGTGCACAGGTGTGGAAAAGGCCCCGCCGGACCGAAGTCCGACGGGGCCCCACTAGCCCTTGTGGTGTCAGGCGCCCGGAGGCACCGGAAGTGCCACACCCGGCAGGTTCTGGTCGTTCGGCACGACGCCGTCGACCAGGTAGGCCTCCACGACCTTGTCCACACCCGCGTTGCCGCCGGCGTAGATCCCGTGGTCACCCTCGCCGGTGATCGTCAGCATCCGCGAGTTCGCGAACGCCTTGTGCGCGCGCCGCGCGCCCTCGATCGGGGTCGCCGGGTCGTGCTCCGACTCGACGATCAGCACCGGCGGGACACCCTTGCCGTCCAGCACGGGCAGCGGCGCCGGGGTCTTCTTCCAGAACAGGCACGGCTGGATGAACCAGCCCGCGCCCAGCAGCGGCTGCTGCTTGTCGATCAGCTTCTGCGAGTCCTTGATCGCGCTGTTCGTCGTGCCGGTCCACGGACCCTCGTTGCAGGGGATGGTCCAGAACGACGCGTCGTACGAGTCACCGTCGGTCGGCACCATCAGCGGCTGCGCGCCGGAGGTGTCGGTGCTCTTGTCGGCGGCCTTGACCTTCTGCGCGGCCGACGTCTTGGCCTGCGCCGACGCGGTGCCCTGGGTCAGCGTGCGGACGCTGACCAGGTAGTCCGCCAGGCCCGGGAAGGAGCGCTTCGAGTAGATCGACGACGCGATGAAGGCGTCCAGGCCGTTGGCCGACACGGACGAGCCGTCGGGCAGGGTGACCGCGCCCTGGGTCAGGGCGTAGCGGACCTGCTCGTAGGTCTGGCGAGCGGCTTCACCGCTGGTGCCGAAGTGGTAGAGCTTGTCGTACTTCGCCATCCAAGGGAGGAAGTCCTGCCGCCAGCGGCGCTCGAAGCCGAGCGGCTGCCAGTCGAACGACTTCTGCCAGGTCGTCGTGAACTCCGTCGAGGAGTCGAGCACGAACCGGCCGGTGCGCGTGGGGTAGGCCTGGGCGTAGTGCGCGCCCATCCAGGTGCCCGCCGAGTAGCCGACCCAGTTGATCTTGTCGCGGCCGAGCAGCACGCGCAGCAGGTCGATGTCCTTGACCGTCTGGTCGGTGTTGATCAGCGGGCCCAGCTCGCCGGACTTCTGCTGGCAGGACAGCGCCGCGTACTTCGTCGCCTGGACGATCAGGTTCAGGTTCTGGCGGTCGCGGTCACGCGGGTCCAGGTCCGAGCCGGTGCCGATGGCCCCGCCGCACGTGATGTTCGTGCTCTTGCCGGTGCCGCGCGGGTCGAACCCGACGATCTCCTGGTGCTCCCGCAGCTTCGGCTGGTTGCGCAGCCGGGCCGGGAAGTTGCGGCCGGGCGCACCCGGGCCGCCGGGGTTGGTGACGACGCTGGCGGTCGCGTCCTTGGTCGCCTTCAGCCGGCTGACCGCGATGGTCAGGTCGATCTGGGCGTTCGCCTGGTACCAGTTGCGCGGCGTCTTGTAGGTCGCGCACTCCATGTCCTCGGCGCCCGCGGGCGGGGCCGTCGGCAGCTCGGAGGGGACCGCGCACTTGTGCCAGTCGAGCTTCTGGCTGGCGTACTGCGCCGGGATGTTCGTGGAGTTCAGCGGCTGCTTGGCGGCCGCGACCTCCTGGCCCGCGAAGGCGGGCGTGAACCCGGCCAGCAGCGTGCCGGCGATCGCCGGGATCACCACCGCGTAGCGGAGTCGTGACATGAAGTTGCCCCTTATCGGGTTTCGCGTGCGGAGTCCGGCTATTGATATAGGCCGGGTGGGGCCGGGGCAACCGACGTTGGTCGGCAACGAGGTCCGCGGCGATCAAATCGATATCGGACAGACGTGACGGGCCGTCACCGAAGTTCTAAGGTCAGGCGGTCGGTTACGGGAGTGTTAGGTGAGGTCGATGTCGACTGAAAAGCACGACGGAAAGGTGCGCGGGCTGCGGTTCAGTCCGTGGAACCTGCTCCTGATCGTCCCGCTGCTGGTCCTGGTCACGCCACTGTTCAACATGGACGGTCCGCGGCTGTTCGGGATGCCGTTCTTCTACTGGTTCCAGTTCCTCTTCGTCGCGGTCGGGGTGCTCAGCACCTGGATCGTCTACATGATGACGCGGGAGAAGAAGACCGGTGGCGCGCCGGACAAGCTGAGCGTTGACGACCTGGACGAGGGGGACGCTCGATGAGCAACCTGCAGTGGCCCGAGCTGATCATCTTCACGATCTTGTTCGCGCTGGTCACCGTCCTCGGGTTCATGGCCTCGCGCTGGCAGCGCGGGAGCACGCTGGACCACCTGGACGAATGGGGCCTCGGCGGCCGCAAGTTCGGCTCGTGGATCACGTGGTTCCTGCTCGGCGGCGACCTCTACACGGCCTACACGTTCGTCGCGGTGCCCGCGCTGGTGTTCAGCGCCGGCGCGCTCGGCCTGTACGCGCTGCCGTACACGATCGTCGTCTACCCGATCGTGCTGCTCCCGGCGTTGCGGATGTGGTCGGTCTCGCGGGTCCGCGGCTACGTCACCCCGGCCGACTTCGTGCGCGGGCGCTTCGGCTCCCCGATCCTCGCGCTGCTGGTGGCGATCACCGGCATCGTCGCGACCATGCCGTACATCGCGCTGCAGCTGGTCGGCCTCGAAGCCGTCCTGCGGACGATGGGCATCAACGGCTCCGGCATCGTCGGGCACCTGCCGCTGCTGGTCGCCTTCGTGATCCTGGCGTTCTACACGTACCAGTCCGGCCTGCGGGCGCCGGCGCTGATCGCGTTCGTCAAGGACATCCTGATCTACATCGTCATCCTCGTGGCGATCATCTACCTGCCCTCGAAGCTCGGCGGCTGGTCGCACATCTTCGACACGGCGGCGAAGAAGCTCGGCACGCCGAGCCCGGCCACCGGCAAGCCGGCCGGGTCGATCCTGCTGACCGCCAACAACCAGCTGCAGTACGCGACGCTGGCGCTGGGTTCGGCACTGGCGCTGTTCCTCTACCCGCACTCGCTGACCAGCGTGCTGGCCTCGCGCGGGCGCAGCGTCATCAAGCGGAACATGGTCGCGCTGCCGGCGTACTCGCTGGTGCTGGGCCTGCTGGCGCTGCTCGGGTACGTGGCGATCACGGCGGGCATCAAGCCGCTGACGAACGCGGCGACTGGAAAGGCCGACGGCAACACGATCGTCCCGGTGCTGTTCGACAGCCAGTTCTCGTCGTGGTTCGCCGGCATCGCGTTCGCCGCGATCGGCATCGGCGCGCTGGTACCGGCCGCGATCATGTCGATCGCCGCGGCCAACCTGTGGACCCGCAACATCTACAAGGAGTACATCCGCAAGAACGCGACACCGCAGGAAGAAGCGAAGCAGGCGAAGCTGGCTTCGCTGGTCGTGAAGCTCGGCGCGGTGGCCGTGATCATCCTGATCGACCCGCAGTTCTCGATCGACCTCCAGCTCATCGGCGGCGTGCTGATCCTCCAGACGCTGCCGGCCGTGGCACTCGCGCTGTACACGCGCTGGTTCCACCGCTGGGGCCTGATCGCGGGCTGGGTCGTCGGCATCGGCTGGGGCCTGATCATGCTGTACGGCATCCCCAACCCGGCCAACGGCAAGCAGCACTTCGGCGGTTCGGCGCTGGCCATGGGCAACATGTCGATCTTCGGCTGGCACCCGTTCGCGGGCTCCCAGGTCCAGATCTACGTCGGCTTCGTCGCCCTGATCGCCAACCTGGTGGTCGCGGCGATCGTCACGGTGATCGCGCGCCAGATGAAGGTGTTCAACGGCACCGACGACACCAACGCCGAGGACTACCACGCCGACGAGAACGACAAGGACCTGCGCCCCATCGGTGTCCACTAAGGACGGAGACGGGCGATCATCGTCCGCGAGACGAGGTAGAGCACCAGCCCGTTGAGCAGGTGCCAGAGGAAGTGCGTGCCGGCCGGGACGTAGTCGCACACGTCCCGGTCGAGCGTGCGCAAGCTCAACGAGAGCGCGAAGACCGCGCCCGCGACGGCGAAGTGCGTCCAGTAGGCGTCGCGTTCGAAGGCCAGCAACGCGGCGAAGATCCCGAGCCCGATCAGCGCGGAAAGGTACAGCCCACCGCCCAGCAACGCGGTCACGACGGTGAGCGCGAGAAACGCGGGCGCGGCGAGCCAGGCCCAGCGCCAGCCGTAGAAGACGCGCGCGAACAACACGGCGTACACCAGCACGAACGCGAGGATGCTGACCGAGTCCGCGACCCCGGCCCAGCGCGTCGCGAGCAGGTGGAAAACCGTGCTACCGGCGAAAACCAGCCCGATGAGCACGGCCAGCAGCCGCCCGACGCGGTCCCCCGCGGCCAGTCGCCACACCAGCACGGCGGCCATGAGGAAAGCCAGGTTGCTGAGACTGTTGAGCGGCTCACCCCAGAGCCCGGGCCCGACGCGTTCGCAGTACCAGTCGACGTAGTCCGTCACGGGACCAGCCAACCACGACTGACGTTCGGGGCAGGAAAGAAACGGTGTCGCGGTTGTCCACAGCCCCGGCCGAATGTGGACAACCAGCCCGCCCAGCTCCGCAAGTCCCGGTTTTCGTGGGCGGCCGCCGATACGCTGGACAAGGGCACGCCCCCCAGGGAGGGCGGGGGCTGCTTGCCGCCGGGTGGGCGATCCCGGCCCGGGGCCCGTCGACCTCGGCGAGCGCGATCGCCCGGTTGAGCCGCACGACCACGGACGGCCGCACGAGCAGCAGATCGTCGTAGAGCGCCAGGATCCGCCGCCGATCCGGCACCGGCGCGGTGTGGCACAACGCGATGGCCGCTTCGACGTGGAACGCCGACAGTGCGGGCCCCGCGCAGGACCGCTCGAAGACCTGCGCCCCTTCCCGCACGAGTGCGGCGTCCCACCGGCTCCGGTCCTGTTCGCCGATCGGCAGCAGCTCGTCGCGCGCCGGCAGCCGGCTGGCCTGCAGCAGCTGCAGCGCGAGCAGCGCGCCGACGCGCGGCAGGTCGGTCCGCGCGTCGGCGGTCAGCAGCCGGGTCAGCCGGATCGCCTCGGCGCACAGCTCGCGGCGCACCACCAGCTCGCCGGTCGTGGCCTGGTAGCCCTCGTTGAACAGCAGGTAGAGCACGTCGAGCACGCCGTCCAAGCGTGCCTCCAGCGGCTCCGGCACTTCGACCGCTTCGCCGGACTCACGGAACCACTTCTTCGCGCGCACAAGACGTTGCGCGACCGCGGATTCCTTCGCCAGCAACGCCGGAGCGATCTCCCGGACGCCGAGTCCGCCTACGATCTTCAGCGTCAACGCGACTTGGGAGGCGCGCGGCAGCGAGGGGTGGCAGCACCGGAACATCAACGCCAGTTCGCCGTCGTCGGCCTCCGGTACGTCCCCGGTCAGCAGGGGAAGCTTCGCGCGCAACGTCTTCTCGCGGCGCACGGCGTCGAGCGCCCGGTTGCGGGCGACGCGGAAGAGCCAGCCGCGGGGGTTGGCCGGTACGCCGGAGACCGGCCAGGTGCGCAACGCGAGTTCCAGCGCGTCGGCCAGGCAGTCTTCCGCCAGGTCCAGCCGGTCCGGTCCGAGCGCCCGGGTCAGGGTGGCGAGGATCGGTGCCGTGCTGTGCCGGAACAGCCGCTCGACCACCCCGGCCGTCGTCATCGCAGGTGGGCTTCGCGGGTGTCCTGGTCGGTCAGCGCGATCTCGTGCAGCACGAACCGGCCGATCCCGTCCTCGGCGATCGGGTGCTTGAGAAACAGCTTCGCCGCTTCATCGAGGCTCTCGGCTCGAACGACGATGTAACCGGCGATCACCTCGCTCGACTCCGTGAACGGCCCGTTCAGGACAGTGCTCGCGTGCACCACCTTCGAGTCCGGCGCCAGCCCGGCCGCGGTCACCAGCCGCCCGGCGGCCCGCAGCTCCTCCTGCCAGGCCAGGTACCGGTCGATCCCGCTCGCGACCAGGTCCGGGTCCGGCTCGGCCGGCTCCGGCGGGAACACCATGAACGCGGCGAATGTCGGCATGTCGGCTCCTTCGTCTTCGCTGAGAATGGCCCTTAGACGAACGAGGCGCCACGGAATCGACACGGCTAGCGTGAAGGAATGAGCGACGTGAGCCGGTTTCCGGTGGTGGAACTCGAAGACCTGCCCGACGACCTCCACGAGCGCGTCGGCGTGATCGCGGAGAAGTCCGGGTTCACCCCGAACATCTTCCGCGCGCTCGGCCACCGGCCCGCCGAGCTGCGCGCGTTCCTCGACTACCACGACGCCCTCATGGAACGCTCCGGCGGCTTGTCCAAAGCGGAACGCGAGCTGGTCGTCGTCGCGACGTCCGGGGCCAACCACTGCACCTACTGCGTCGTCGCGCACGGGGCCATCCTGCGCATCCGCGCCAAGGACCCCGAGCTGGCCGACCGCGTGTCGAGCAACCCGTGGCAGGTGGAGCTGGACGAACGCGGCCGCGCGATCGTCGACCTCGCGCTCGCTCTCGCCCAGGACTCCGCGCTGTTCGGCGAAGGTGACATCGAAGCCGCGCGCGACGCCGGCCTCACCGACGACGAGATCTGGGACGTCGGCGCGATCACGGCGTTGTTCGCGATGTCGAACCGGCTCGCGCACCTGACCGCGTTGCGCCCGAACCCGGAGTTCTACCTGCTCGGCCGCACGCCGCGCTAGAACTCCAGGCGCCAGGTCTCGTCGGTCAGCTTCGGGCCCCAGTCGTCGAAATCCGCTTCGCCGGCCAGTTCGAACCCGGCCGCGCGGTAGATCGCGCGCGCCGCGGTCAGGATCGAGACCGTCGACAGCTCCATCCCGCGGTAGCCGTGCGCCTTCGCGAAGGAAACGCACTCGCTGACCAGCCGCTTGCCGACGCCGTGACCGCGGGCCGACGGTTCGAGCAGCAGCAGTCGCAGCTTCGCGGTCTCCGCGTCCGGCCCGCGGGTGCACGCGATGCCGCCGACGCGCTCGCCGTCGAGCTCGGCGATCCAGAACGCCTGCCCCGGGTCGTCGCGGGTCTCGACGAAGTCGGCGACGATGCGGGCGACCAGGCCCTCGAACCGGTCGGTGAAGCCGTACTCCCGGCCGTAGAGCGCGCCGTGCCGTTCCACCACCCATCCGAGGTCACCCGGTCGTGGCGGACGCAGCACGAGCACCGGGTCGCGCCGACGCTCGCCGACCAGGTCGCCGATCGTGCGCATCGCGGCCAGCAGACGCTGCTGGTCTTCGTCGGCGAAGCGGCGCAGCAGCCCGCCGATCTGCTCGGTGGACCGGCGGTTGAGGAGGTCGTACGCGTCGCGGCCCGCCGCCGTCGGACGGACCAGCTGACGGCGGGCGTCCTCATCGGAGCGTTCGCGCGAGATCAGCCCGCGGGACTCGAGGCGGGCGAGCAGCCTGCTGGCGTAGCCGGCGTCGAGGTCGAGGCGCTTGCGCAGGTCGGTCACCGGCAGCGGGTCCTGGTGGGCGAGCTCGAAGAGCACGCGGGCTTCCGGCAGCGAGTACTCGGCGTCCGCCGGTCCTTCGTCGAGCACGCCGATGACCCCGGTGTAGAGCCGGTTGAAAGCGCGGACCGCGGCCACCCGGTCGGACGTCTGAGCGTTGTTCATTGACCACCTCAACCAACTCGTTGACGAAGTCAAAGAATACTGCGGGAGCCGGCGCGGGCAAATGGATTTCCGGACCCCGGACATGGGAAACCCCGCGATGCTGCCAGGTCGGGGGTCCGCCAGCATCACGGGGTCGTAGGGGGTATCGACGCCCCTTGGGGCGGCGTTACATCTTCAGCCCTTTGTGGCATAGGTCACTCGAATGGGCGACCGCCAAGGGGTGAAGAGGGGTCAGCGCATGTAGCCCGAGCGAGCCTGCGCGATCGCGATGAGTTCCTGACGGACCGTCGCGGTGGCGGCGGTGTCGATCGCACGGTTCAGCGACCGGCGAGTGCGAGCCTCGGCGCGACGAGCACGGAGCTTGGCGGCGATGTTGTTCATCGGTTTCTGCATCCCCTTCGGAGGGTCTTGGTGGCTTGTGCCTCTAGTATGCACCTTTTTTCACAAAGATTCCAACGAATGTCCGGTGACGTGCGGCACTCGCCGATGATTCATCGGCGAATGAGGCGTACAGCCGGATGAATCCGGGTGTCGGCGGTCACGATGAAGCAACCCGCGTAGGGGTTTCTAAGAGGATCTAGAGATTTTCCGATATTCGGCTAGCGACCGTGAGAGTCAGTCGCGGCCGAGCAGGTAGTGGCCGAAGTGCGGCACGGTGAAGGCGATCTGGCCCCGCTCGGCGGAGTAGACGAGGCCCTTCTTCATGAGGCTGTCGCGAGCCGGCGACAGCGAGGACGGCTTGCGCCCGAGGAACACGGCGACGTCGGCGGTGCCGGCCGGCTCGTCGCGCCCCTGGGTCAGCTCGGCCATCGCCTGCAGGTACTCCCGCTCGGCGGGTGTCGCGCGTTCGTAGCGCGAGCCGAAGAAGCCGACCGCCAGCTCCGACTCCGCCTCGGGTGCCGCGACCTGGACGTCCTTGACCGTGATCGGGTCGGACGGCGCCGCGTCCCAGGCCGCCTTGCCGTAGGCCTGGATGAAGTACGGGTAGCCGCCGGAGGCGTCGAAGAGCGCGTCGAGGGCTTCCGGCTCGATGCCGGCGTCCTCGCGCTCGATCGGCGCCATCACGGCGAAGTCGGCGTCCTCGCGCTCGAGCCGGTCGATGCGCGCGTAGCGGAAGAGCCGCTCGGAGTACGACTTGGACGCCGAGAGCACCGCGGGCACGTGCGGCAGCCCGGCGCCGACGACGACCAGCGGCGCCCCGGACTGCGACAGCTCGTGGCAGGCCGCGCACAACGCGGAGACGTCGTCGGGCTGGAGGTCCTGGATCTCGTCGATGAACACCGCGACGCCGGTCCCCACGTCCGCAGCCAGCTCGGCGACGTCGGTGAACAGCTCGACGAGGTCGATCTCGATGTCCCCGGAGTCCGCGCGCCCCTGCGCGGCGGGCACGTCGATGCCCGGCTGCCAGCGGTCGCGCAGCTTCGCGTCGGCTTTGTTGGCCCGAAGCGCAAACGCTTTCAGCACGCCGAGCACCTCTTCGACCCGGTCCGGCGCGCGGTGCCGCACGGCGAGGTCCCGGATGGCCCGGTGCAGCGCGGCGGACAACGGCCGCCGCAGCTCGGCGTCCGGCCGCGCCTCGATCTTCCCGGCGCCCCACTTGTGCCGCACGGCCATCGCGCGCAGCTCCCCGAGGAGCACGGTCTTGCCGACCCCGCGCAGCCCGGTCAGGACGAGACTGCGTTCGGGTCTCCCCCGCGCGACCCGTTCGAGCACCACTTCGAACGCCTTGAGCTCACGCTCGCGCCCGGCCAGCTCGGGCGGCCGTTGCCCGGCGCCCGGTGCGAAGGGGTTGCGGATGGGGTCCACTCTGCCAAGTTATCGACGTATCTAGCGCGAGCCCGATATTCCGCCATAGACGGCTAGGCGTGTCGCCGAGGTTCCGCCGGATGGCCGTACATAGAGACGAACAGGTCTGCAGCCCTGCTCGTCCCTACCCCCAGCGCGCACTACGACGTCGCGCTAGTCGGCCAGGTTCCGTTCCGCGTAGATCTTCATCGCGTCGCGGACGAATTCCGCGCCCGGGCCTTCGAACCCGTAACGCGGGTCGTCGACGTACAGCCGGCCCAAGCCCGCGAAGTACCCCGCGGACACCGACGACACCGCCGGCTCGAGCCACGCGTGCTGCCGCCGCGTGATCGCCTGGACGTCGTCGGAGTCCACCGCTTGCCCGGACGCGTGGGCCGCGCCGAACGCCGCGCTGATGTCCAGCTGCTCCTGCTGGTGGGCCTTCTTCTCCTCCGCGGACAACGAGCTCCACCACTGGTCGCCGCGGCGGTACGCGTCAGCGCCCCAGCGCTCGGTGACCTCCTTCTCGTACTGCGTGTGGTCGAAGCCGTCGAAGACTTCTTCTGCCATCAGCCGTTCACCTCCCTTCAGTTTCCGTAGCGTGGTCCGGACCGAATCGATCTGCCGTCCGATCCGCCGCCGCTCCTGTTCGAGCAGCTCCAGGTGGGTCTCGAGCGCCGCGACGCGGTCGCGTTGCCCGTCCAGGACCTCCGCGATGGCCTCGAGCCCGAGGCCGAGCTCGCGCAGCAGCAGGATCCGCTGCAGCCGGACGAGCGCCTGCTCGTCGTAGTAGCGGTAGCCGTTGCTGCCGACGCGGCTGGGCTCGAGCAGGCCGACCGCGCCGTAGTGGCGCAGCGTCCGGCTCGTGGTCCCGGCCGAGCGGGCGATGTCCTGGATCGACCACTCCATGCCTTCGACGATAGAAGTTGACGCCGCGTCAAGGTCAAGCGCTAAAGCTTTCTAGTGCTCTCTAGCAACCCGGTGATATTCGCGCAGAAATCCCGATGAGGATTCGACGACGGGACGAGCGGGCACCCAAGCGGTAGGTTCGACCAGGCAGCGGCCCGTACGAGGAAGGCAATGACCGTGATACTCCGTCGAGTGGCTCGTCCCCTGCTCGCCACGATCTTCGTGACGGGCGGAATCAATGCGCTGAGGCAGGCCGAAGGGCACGCCAAGGCGGCGGAACCCTTCCTCAACAGCGCGTTCGAGAAGGTCGGCGACGTCGTGCCGGAGCAGGTTCCGCGCGATCCGGTGACGCTCGTCCGCATCGACGCCGCCGTGAAGATCGGCGCCGGCCTCGCGCTCGCGTCCGGCAAGGCGCCGCGGCTCGCGGCCGGGTTGCTGCTCGGCAGCCTGGTGCCGACGACGCTCGCCGCGCACAGCTTCTGGACCATCAAGGACCCGGGCGAGCGGCAGAAGCAGAAGATCCAGTTCTTCAAGAACGCGAGCGTGGCCGGCGGCCTGCTGCTCGCGGTCGGCGACACGCACGGGAAGCCGTCGGCGGCCTGGCGCGCGCGTCACGCCGCGAAGGACGTCGGCGCTGCCGCCGGGAAGCTGAGCCGCAAGGCCGAGAAGCGCGCGAACAAGCTCGCGAAGCGGGCCCAGAAGGCGCTCCCGAACTGATGCGCGAAAAGGGCCGCCCCTCGCGAGGGGCGGCCCTTTTGCGTGTCCGCTACTTCTCCAGGATCGCGGTGACGCCCTGGCCGCCGGCCGCGCAGATCGAGATCAGGCCGCGGCCGGATCCCTTCTCGTGCAGCAGCTTCGCCAGCGTCGCGACGATCCGGCCGCCGGTCGCGGCGAACGGGTGCCCGGCCGCCAGCGACGAGCCGTTGACGTTGAGCTTCGCCCGGTCGATCGCCCCGAGCGGCGCGTCCAGCTCCAGCTTCTCCTTGGCGAACGCCGGGTCCTCCCACGCCTTGAGCGTGGCCAGCACCTGCGACGCGAACGCCTCGTGGATCTCGTAGAAGTCGAAGTCCTGCAGCGAAAGCCCGGCGCGCGCGAGCATCCGTGGCACGGCGTACGCGGGCGCCATCAGCAGGCCCTCCTCGCCGTGGACGTAGTCGACGGCGGCGGTCTGCGAGAACGTCAGGTACGCCAGCACCGGCAGCTTGTGCGCCTTCGCCCACTCGTCGGTGGCGAGCAGGACGGTCGACGCGCCGTCGGTCAGCGGCGTCGAGTTGCCCGCGGTCATCGTGCCGCCGGGGCCGCCGAAGGCCGGCTTGAGCTTGGCGAGCTTCTCCGCGGTCGAGTCGGCGCGCAGGTTCTGGTCGCGCGCGAGCTTGAGGAACGGCGTCACGAGGTCGTCGAAGAACCCGCGGTCGTAGGCGGCGGCGAGGTGCTGGTGGCTGGCCGCGGCCAGCTCGTCCTGCGCCTCGCGCGTGATCTCCCAGATCTTCGCGGTGAGCGCCGCGTGCTCGCCCATCGAGAGGCCGGTGCGCGGCTCCTCGTTGCGCGGGATCGCCGGGACGATGTGGCCCGGGCGGATCTTCGCGACGAGCTTCAGCCGGTCGCCGAGCGTCTTGGCGCTGTTGAGCTGGATGAGGATCTGCCGCAGGTCCTCGTTGACGGCCAGCGGCGCGTCGCTCGTGGTGTCGACGCCGCCGGCGATGGCCGAGTCGATCTGGCCGAGCGCGATCTTGTTCGCGACGTTGACGATGGCCTGCAGGCCGGTGCCGCACGCCATCTGGACGTCGGACGCGGGTGTCGCGGGCGAGAGCTTGCTGCCGAGCACGCTCTCGCGGGCCAGGTTGAAGTCCTTCGAGTGCTTGAGCACGGCGCCGGCCGCGACCTCGCCGATCACCTCGCCCTGCAACGAGAAGCGGCTGACCAGACCGTCGAGCGCGGCGGTGAACATGTCCTGGTTCGACGCCTTCGCGTACGGGCCGTTGGACCGCGCGAAGGGGATCCGGTTGCCCCCGATGATCGCGACCTTGCGAACGGCAGGTGCCTCTTTTGAATGTCGCGGTTTCGGCGGCATGAACGTCACCTCTCTGGTCGGCTCTCTCACACTGTAACCTACTCACAAGTAGGTTAGACTGCGACGTGACGCAGACTGCACGGGAGGCATTCGATGGCGGACAGGTACCAGCAGTTCACGAAAACCCCGTTGGGGAAGTTCGTGGTGCCGAAGCTCGGCCTGCCCAACCCCGCCACGCTGCGCCGGTACAAGCCCGGGCAACCCGCTCTAGAGGGTCCCGCACTCCTGGGTGCCGCGCCCGGTGGACGGCTCGAAAAAACCCTTCGTGACCAGCTGGCCGACGCCGGCATCGACGTCGTCACCACTTCGGGTGACCGGCACGCGGCGCTCGTCTTCGACGCCACCGGCGTCACCGAGCCCGGTCAGCTGCGCGCGGTCTACGACTTCTTCCACCCGGTGATCCGCAGCGTCGGGCCGTCCGGCCGCGTCGTCGTCCTGGGCACGCCGCCGGAGCAGGTCGAGGGCCGCGAGCGGATCGCTCAGCGCGCTCTCGAGGGCTTCGTGCGCTCCGTCGGCAAGGAGCTGAAGCGCGGCGCGACGGCTCAGCTCGTGTACGTCGCCGAAGGCGCCGAAGAGGCGACGGAGTCGACGCTGCGTTTCCTGCTCTCCGCGAAGTCCGCGTTCGTCGACGCCCAGGTCATCCGGATCGGCGCCGAGGGCAAGACGGCCGTCGCGCCGTCGAACTGGGAGAAGCCCCTCGACGGCAAGGTCGCGCTGGTCACCGGCGCATCCCGCGGCATCGGCGCGGCGATCGCCGAGGTGCTGGCCCGCGACGGCGCGCACGTCGTCGCGCTCGACATCCCCGCCCAGGGCGCCGACCTGTCCAAGGTGGCGAACAAGATCGGCGGGTCGTCGCTGCAGCTCGACATCACTTCGCCGAGCGCGCCCGCGAAGCTCGCGGAGTACCTGAAGGAGCGTCACGGCGGCGTCGACGTCGTCGTGCACAACGCGGGCATCACGCGCGACAAGACGCTGGGCAACATGAGCGAGAGCGCGTGGGACTCGGTGATCGCGGTGAACCTGGCGTCCCAGCTCGCCGTGAACGACAAGCTGCTCGGCGACAAGATCCTGCGGGAGAACGGCCGCATCATCGGCGTCTCGTCGATCGCGGGCATCGCCGGCAACGTCGGCCAGGCGAACTACGCGACGTCCAAGGCGGGCGTGATCGGCATGGTGAACGTCGGCGCACCGCAGCTCGCGGCGTACGGCGGCACGATCAACGCCGTCGCGCCGGGGTTCATCGAGACGAAGATGACGGCGGCGGTCCCGCTGTTCATCCGCGAGGCCGGCCGGCGGCTGTCGAGTCTCGGCCAGGGCGGCCTGCCGGTCGACGTCGCCGAGACGATCGCCTGGTACGCGAACCCGGCGTCGGCCGCGGTGAACGGCAACGTGGTCCGCGTCTGCGGCCAGGCCCTGCTGGGGGCCTGACGTGGTGATCCGCGAACTCGACAGCACGCCGAGCCTGGCGACGCTGTACCCGAAGGCACTGCTCGGCTTTCGCAAAACGGGCTCTTCGCTGCCCGACACGGAGCTGGTCCGCACGGGCGTCGTCGTCGACCCGGCGCACCTGGCGGCGTACAACACGGTGTGCGGCTTCCGGCTGAGCGACGAGCTGCCGGCGACGTACCCGCACATGCTGGCGTTCCCGCTGCAGATGGCGCTGATGACCGAGTCGGGCTTCCCGTTCCCGCTGCTCGGCATGGTGCACGTGGCGAACCGCATTACCCAGCACCGCGCGTTGCGCCTGGGCGAGCCACTGACGATCCGGGTGCGCGCGGAGAACCTGCGCCCGCACGAGAAGGGCCGTCAGTTCGACGTCGTCAGCGAAGCTTGGGCCGGCGACGACCTGGTGTGGATCGACGTGAGCACGTACCTGCGTCGCGGGGGTGGCTCTTCTTCCTCGCGCCGCGACCAGCTGGCCCCACCGACCCCGGACGCGATCTGGCGCATCCCAGGAGACATCGGCCGGCGCTACGCGGAGGTGTCGGGCGACCGCAACCCGATCCACCTGCACCCGCTGACGGCGCGCCTGTTCGGCTTCCCCCGCGCGATCGCCCACGGGATGTGGACGAAGGCTCACGCCTTGGCCGCGTTCGAAGGCAGGCTGCCCTCGGCGTTCACGATCGACGTCCGCTTCAAGCAGCCGGTGCTGCTGCCGGCGAAGGCGGGCTTCACGTCGTGGGCCACGCCGGAGGGCTGGGCGTTCGAGCTGTGGAGCAAGGCGAAGCCGCACCTGGAAGGCACGATCACCTCACTCTGAGGGTGGTCTGTTGGAGTAGGCGATGAACTGGTTCGGATGAACGATCGCCGACGCGTGGAGGGTGAAGGCGACCAACGGGCGCCACTTAGCCCGATGACCTGTCTTGACGTCCACGCGGACGGCGTAATCGTGGCTGTCCGGAGTCTGCGGGGTCGGCTCGAACTCGGCGAAGATCTGTTTCGCGCTCCAGCCGAGAATCGGGAAGGCCGCAGGAAGCTCAGCCGCGTGGCCTTCAAGCCCATCTCGAGTCCGAGCCCAGGGCAGCGGCCCGATTTTCGGTTCGTCGAGAACCACCAGGCGCAGGTCCTGCACGACGAGTGGCCGCGGGCCTGTGTTCACCAGTACCAGTGGAAGACACACCCGCTCGTCGGCAGCAGTTTTGACCGCGGAGAAAGTGTGCGGGTCGAAAGACCGCAGCCGGCCCGTGCGCGCGTGGAGCCACCAGAACGAGACGATCGTGAACACCAACGCACAGGTCGAGATAACGAGCGCCGCGGCCGTCACTCTGAGGGCTTCCAGACCTCGCCCTCGATGAGGTCGTTGAAGCCGAGCCAGACGAGGTTCATCAGCCAGGACGCCAGGACGCCGTCGGAGATGTCGGGGTGGTCGAGGGCCCAGTCGGCCAGCGACTCGGCCGCCCCGACCAGCGCCGCGGACAGCCCTTCGCCCGAGAACTCGGCCTGCTCGCCGACGCCCTTGCGGGTGCCCGCGGACACGACGAGCGCCGCGACCAGCTGGATCGCGCGCGCCCGCATGTCGGTGATCTCCGCGGCGAACGCGCCGCCGACCGTCAGCGCCTGGCGGTGCAGGACCGTCCACGACTCGCGGTACTCCGCGACGAAGCGGTAGAAGGACCGCAGGCCGTGCCAGAGCTGCATGTCCGGCGGCAGGTCGGGCTTCACGCCGGCCTGGATGGCCTCGAGCAGGCGGGTCGCCTCGCGGCGGATGCACGCGCCGAAGAGATCTTCCTTCGACCCGAGGTAGGTGTAGATCATCGGCTTCGAGACGCCCGCGACGTCGGAGATCTCGTCCATCGAGGCCGCGTGGTAGCCGTGACGGGAGAAGACCTGGACGGCCGCGTCCAGGATCTGCCGCTCGCGCACGGCGCGTGGAAGCCGCCGAGCCCGTTCGGGCGGACGCTGATCATCCTCTGACACGCTGGACCTCCCTGTTGCTGCCCGGAGACGGTACCGGGCGTTGCCCCGGGAGGGTGATTTCGGCACGCTTGCCCGCCTACCTACTGGCGGGTAGCCTACGTGTGAGTAACTTGAGAGGGAGTGACCATGGCCGACAACGCCGGGATGACCAGCGCAGATCAGGTCGCGGGGCTCCGTGGGGCGGCGCTGCTGGACGCCCTGGAGCGGCTCGACCCCGTGGGTCCCGAAGCGCACGCCCTCGACGTCAACGCCCTCGCCGACGCGGTCAACCCCCGCGACCTCGGCAAGGACGACTTCCGAAGAGTGCTGAAGGCGCTCCTGCGGCTGGCGGAGCGCGCCCCGGCGTTCGACCTGAGCAAGGTCGAACCGGCCCGTTTCGCATCCCTGGTGTCCTCGGCATCACGCGCGCAGCTCGAGAGCGTCGTCGCGGACCGGCCGCTCCGGGAGCGCGTGCTGGACGAGATCTTCGCCCGCATGGGCGCGCACATCCGGCCCGACCGCGCCCGCGACCTGCACGCGGTGGTCCACTGGCGGCTCTCCGGAGGCGCCGGCGAAGGCGGCTACGACCGCTACGAGACGGCGATTTCGCACGGTTCGTGCACGGTGAGCCGCGACATGCGCTCGTCGCCGAGGGTCACGATCACGATCGCCCCCGCGGACTTCTTCCGGCTGATCACCCACCAGTCGACGCCGGCGGTGTTGTTCGTCACGGGAAGAATCAAGGTCAAGGGCGATTTGGCCTTCGCGGCGGGTCTGATCGGATACTTCGACCTCCCCCACCCCGTATAGTTCGTCGCCGTGCCCCGAAAAGCGAAGTGGCGCCTTTCCCGGCCCCGCAGTGTTCGTGGCGGCCATGCGGTCAACGCGTTCGCGGACAAGCTGGTCCTCGCCAACCTGACGGCCGAGCAGTTCATCCAGGTGCTGGAAACCCTGCACATGCTGGGCTTGGCCGGAGCGGGCATCGAGCTGAGCTCCCTGTCGACAGACGTCCTGGTGGACGTGGTCCGCCGCTGTTCACGCGACCAGCTGAAGGCCATCGCGGACCACCCGGAGCTGCGTTCGGTGTTCCTGGACGAGATATTCCGCCGAATGTCCGAGCATTTCTTACCAGAGCGCGCACGCCACGTGGATTTTGTGGTTTCCTGGCGCTTTTCCGACGGCGCAGGTGAAGACGGGTACGACCGTTTCCAGACGGTGATCGAGGACGGGTTGTGCGTTTCTTCGACCGACCTGTCCCGAACCCCGGACACCACGATCACCCTGTCGGTGGACGACTTCATCAAGATGGCAACGGGCAACGCGGCGGTGGCAGCGATGTTCGTGACGGGCCGGGTGAAGGTGAAGGGCGAGTACGCCCCGGCGGTCCGGTTCTCCAGCTACTTCGACATCCCCAAGCCGACGGCCGGCTAGTTTCGGCTACCCTCCGAAGTGGGACTGTAGGCGATTGCTTACGGAGGGGTTGAATGGCTCGGTTGACGGTCGATTTTTCCGTTTTGCGGACATTGTCGGACGATATCGGTGCCCACATCGACGCCACGAACGCGAGTCTCGACGCGCTGGACAAAATCGTCACCGACCTGACCGCTTCTTGGACGGGGGCGGGGCACGACTCGTTCCACGAGGCCATGCGCACAACAACCACGCCGCCGCAGTCGACACAAATGTCCGGATTTGGCGGGACTGAAGCGTGGTCGCGCTGGAACGCGGGCCGGACGGCGGCCCGACCAATCCCGTGAAGGTCGAGCTCTCGGACTTCCATCTCGTCGCACAGCAGTTCGCCGACGCGCAGAACAGCCTCGACCGCATCCGGCAGGACCTGCTGAACCGCCTCGACCAGGCCGGTGGAGCGGCCGGCGCGAGCAATGGCGCTCACAAGTACCAGGATGGCTGGGCCGGCGCTCTGGACTGCATTCTCAACGAGGGCTTCCGCACGGCATTCGACCTGCTCGGCGCTATCGGCAAGGGCATCGACGTCTCCGCCTTCAACCACGCGAACGCCGATCAGAGCAGTGTTCCCGGCAAGCCCGGCGGAACACCGCCGTGGACGCCGGTCGTGCCCAACGCGTGGCCCGGCAACACCGACTTCGTGACCTTGACCGGCGATTCCCCGTGGTGGATGCCGGACTTCCTCGAGAAGTACATCCCGACCGCGGACACCGGCCGGATCGACGGCGCCGCCCAGGCGTGTCGCGACGCGGCGGCTGCTGTTCGCGGACTCGTCAACGACCTGCACTCGAAGCTGCAAGGGCTGGTCGGAAACAACACTTCCGACGACCTCGACGAACTGGAGCAGTTCTGGCAGCGAGCTGCCGGGCAGAACTCGATCCTGACCGGGTTGCCGCAGACGCTGGACGACGTCGCGAACAGCCTCGTCGACTTCCGGATCTGGAACAACGACACCCAGGACAAGATCAAGGAGAAGATCAAGTCGATCATCGACGATCTGAGCATCGTCGGTCTGGTCCTGGCGATCGGCAGCATCCTCACCGACGGCGGGCTGGACGTGCTTATCGTGGGGGTGATCGAAGCGCTCGACTTCTTCGGCGTCGAAGCCGGCGCGACACTGGCGATCCCCATCGCCGAAGTCGTCGCCACCGCGGAGACCATCCTCGTCGCCGCGGGTGGGGCGGTCGCGATCACCCAAGGCGTGGTGCCTGCGATGCAGGCGGCGATGAGCGGCACGCCGAACCCGGAAGTGGAAGGGGTCGACGCCGGCAAGATCAGTGACGAGATCAGCGGGCACACCGAACCGTCGCGAGTTCCGGACCCCAACGCCACGCCCGGTGGCCACCCGACGAGCATTCCCAAGGCGGCTGACCCGGAAACTGCCCGCTCGCTCCAGCGCGAGAACGAATCGGCGACCACTCTTTCCCGCGCGGGCTATGACGTGGAGCAGAACCCGCCGACCTTGCCGAACGGAAGAAATCCCGACTACCTCATCGACGGCAAGGTGTTCGACAACTACGCACCGTCAACCGGCCGCGCGCGCAACATCGCCGACGAAATGTCGAAGAAGGTCGCAAAGGAGCAGACGGATCGGATCGTCCTCAACCTGGCTGACAGCCCGGTGGACCTCAACGCGATGCGTGCCCAACTGCACGACTGGCCGATAGGCGGCCTCAAGGAGGCCATCGCGATCGACAAACAAGGCAATATACTCCATCTCTACCCGTAATTCACCACACAAGGACTCGGATGGCCATCTCCTACGATCTCGAACTGGCGACCTCTCTGTCGCCGGAGCAGGTCGCGCGCGAACTACTCGACGTCGGTATCCCGTTGGGGCTCTTCGACGCGTCGGTCACGCCTGAGCAGGTCTTCCGGGATGGAGCGACTACCCCGCTTCGCACCTGGGTGCGCGTCTACGAGCGCCGGCCCGCGGCCTGGGCTCCGATCGTCACCGATTTCGGAATCACCCCGACGGTGGCAGTGGGGTTCAGCGTCTACAAACACGACAAGATCACCGAGCAGCAGGACGACATGGCCCGGTTGGTTTCCGGCCTGCTGGACCGAATCACCGGAGACGCGATGTTGTCCGGCATGGACGTCATCTGGCTCATGCGCCGCAACGGCGAATTGACCCTGAACGAGCGCGACGACATCTGGCCCGCACACCGTCTTGCCGCGGTGCACCAGGCTTATCGACGAGAAACTCTGTCTTTCTCCGAGGAGTGAAGACTTCGCGACGAGTCTGGTGCGGCCATTACCGCCGTCACGAGAGTGCGTGCCGGGGCCCGCGTTCCGCAGCGAATGCCTTCACCGAATCGTGAGCTGCGCGCCGCACTTCGGCATCCAGTTGCTCGTCGTGGAGGGTCTCGAAGGACATGAAGGCGCCAAGTCGGAGCAGACGCTTCAGAAAGTCTTTGAGCACGTCGGCTTCCTTCAGGCCACCGGTGTCGATTTCGTGCCAGACGTGCAGGATCGAGCGGACGAGCTGAGGACTGCCCCCGAGTGCTCGCCGACGTGCGTAGATTTGGTCGAACGCGCCTTCGCCGAGGATGTTCAGTGCGGCGTAGGGATCTGCGCTGTCGGGCGCGTGGACCAGGTGAGCACGCCACCACAGGCGACCGAACACATGCCTGGTGAGGTCCTTGGCGAGGAAGCGCTCGTCCGTCTCCTTGTCGAAGCGCCAGAACGAGACGTCAGGCAGAACGACGAGTGCGAGGAACACCCAGATGTCACGTGCGGCAGCTTCGGCCGGAGCCAGTCCCGTGGTCCGGTGCAGCAGCTCGGCGACATTCCGATCGAAGTCGTTTCGGGCACCGGGGGTGGGCGGGTTCGGGAAGCCCGCGTCACGGGCCACGGCGACGATCGCCTGGCGCAGCCGATCGAGGTCCTTCTCCAGCACCCGATCCCCGCCTGTCGCGGCGTAGACCGCCGAATCATGACTCAGGGCCACCTGGTGATCGAGCTCGTCGATCGTCAGAGACTTGTACTGCTCGTAGAGCTTCTCAGCCTGCCTAGGCAGCAGCCGCGGGAACAAGACGCTCATCAGGACTCCCCGAAGATCTGAACGGCGTGCTGCAACTCGGTGGCAAACGCCGTGGGCGTCTGCTCTTGTCGACGGCGCAAGTGGGACAGGCTCAGACCGGGGAAGAACCGCCTGACGAGCGCCTGCAGCGTGGTGCCGATGGTCTCCTCGCCATAGTCGACTTCCAGGTCGAAGTCCTGTTCGTGCAGGGCGTATTCGACCAAGGTGCGGGCAACGTCCGCGTGCACGGCGGACAGCACCACGCGGTCTACGGCTCGGGGTTTGGCCGCGTTGCGCATGGCATCGACCAGCACCGTCTTGCGTTCGTTCACCAGCAGGAGCAAGGCACCCATGGTCGCCGTTTCGAGGTCACCGCCGATCTCGACGTGCCAGCCCGCGTCCTCCGGATACTGCGTCTTGGAGAAGTCGACCACGGCCATCGGGAAGAGTGGGGCGTCACCTTGGAGCCGAGTTTCGTATCGGTCGGTCCACAGAATCGACCCGGCTCGGCGAGGTGATGCGAATGCGCCGGCCTCGGAGGACTCGGCGAGCACCAGCGTGGTTTCCAGGCCCAGCACGCCGCCGAGCTGACTTCCGGTCAACACCGCGCTCAGATCGACGCTGACGGTTCCCGACTCGGGGAGAGTGACGCGGTCGCCTGCGGCCTTCAAGCCCGATCCGCTTGCGGTCCAGATCATCGCGAGCGTCAACTTCGCGGACGGAGGAAGCCCCGTGGCCTGCCTTACTTGTCCGACATCGACGGTCACCGTCTGCCGCAAGGACAAGTCCATCTGGTAATCCCAGTCGCTCACGGCTTTCGGCAGTTCGTTCGGGAGGTCGTCGATCAGCCACTGCCACGGCCCGGCCACGACGGATCCCGCCGGAGCAATCCGATACGGCGGCGCCTGCGTGCTCATCGAAGCGTCTCCTCATGCTGCGCGGACACTGCGATCTCGGTCGTCGTGTCAGGTGCCGGACGGACAAGCACACGCCATACGTCTTCGCCGCCTTCGAGGGTCTGTGCCCGTTCGGTATGGAGTACTCCGTCCGGTCCTTCCCATCCGAAGAACTGCGGCTCGTCGGCTCCTCTGGGGGGATCCGTTTCCCGACTCTTCGTCCCGGCCAACGCCACGCCGAGATCCGCGGCGCAGCGGTACAAGCCGAGTGCGGTGACGCGGAATGCCTGGATCAGCAGTACCTGGCCCGCACGGTTCTCGTAATACGGCGCGTCCAGGTACTCCACTCGTGGGCGACGCCCCTTCGGAGGTTTCGGTTCAGGCGTGTTCTCATTTTGCGTCGGGGAGTCTCCCGCGTCGCCTACGTCGTAGAGGTCCCCGGAAACCTGGACGGTACCGACCGGAGGAGCCGGCTTCGGCTGCCTGAATGCTCGTCCGTAGTCGGACGCACCACCGTTGCCCCAGGCGCCCGCGACGAGATCGGAGAACGAACGGCTCGCGGCTCCCAAGGAGATCTCCGACGTCTTCGCCCGAACTCGGCCATCGATCTCGATCAACCCTTCGATGGCCTCCTTCATCCGGGTGAAGGCCATCTTGACGAACCGCTTGCCGTTGCCCTCGAGCGATTGCCAGTTCCAAGCGTCGTGCGTGGGCGGTTCGGATGAGGCGAAGACGCCGTCGAGTTTCACGTCCGCTCGGAAGACGCCGGCGTAGGACACGTACTCGGCGGCCGGCTTCGGCCCGGCGTGGTAGGTGACCACCAGTTCGGCTGTCCGCATCAGGCAGACGTGATGCACGGTGTTGGTGATCCCCGCCGCCTCGGAGGCGGGCGTCTCGGCGAAGGGCGTGAGGAACTGCTTCTCGAGACCGAGCGCTCCGAGTTTCGTCTTGGGGTGTCCCTGGTACCAGAGCTCTTGGCGATCGTCTTCCGACTGCATGCCTTCATAAGCGGTGACGAACATGTCCAGTGGCGTCGTCTCGCGCGGGTCCGGAACCGGGACCGTGATGCCATCGCACTGCACCGAGAAGCGCATCGGAGGGGTGCCGTCTTCGGCGCCGGCGAGCATCTTCGGCCAGAGGTTCCAGGCGACCGTCTCGGCCAAGTATCCGCCTGCCTCCTGGATGTCCCGTTCGCCGAGGTCGGGATCGATGACCACGACTGTCGTGCCGGTCTCCTCGGGCCCGAAGCCGCGAAGCCCCAGCCGTTCGGCCGTTGCCTCGGCCTCGGCGTCGATCAACGGCTCGACCACGCCGTCCGCGGAGTGAACGCCCCACCAGTGTCGTCCGGTGAACCGATGTCCGGACAGACCTTCACCTTCGGCGTAGCTCTTCCACAACGCGCAGCCCATCAGTCGGGTCTCGAACCCGCCGCGTACTCGACAACGCGTGTGCACGAGCACGGTGCCGGGCCGACTCAACAAGTAGAAGATGCCCTTGCCGAAGCCGTAGGTACCGCCGCCGAGTTCGGTGTCGCGAGGCTCACCGATGTTTCGGATGAAGGACACGAAGTCGTGGTTCTCGACCACTGCGTTGTCCGCGCGGGTCGGGCCGCCCAGGCCGCTGGTCCCCCGGTCGGAGACGGTCAGGATGCGGATGGCCGGGTTCGAGATCGACTGCCGTAGCGGCAGGTGCTCGGGAGCGGGCAGACTGCGGGTGAGCAGTTCCCGCCAAGCCGGCGCGTGGGCGGGACTGACGACCTTCAGGTCGAGGCGGTAGTCGACCACGGCGCCGTCGGTTCGCGCGTCCCAGCTGTTCTGGGCCGATTCGCGGACCAGGATCGTCAGCAGGTCGAGTTCCGGCCTGCCGAGCTGGTTGCGGATGCCCTCGGCCGCACTCGCCCCTTCTGGCGGGAACATCTGCGAGTGCCAGGCTGCTGCGGTCACTTGTTCTCCTGGGTGATCCGATCGATCCGATCGCGGATATCGGGTGCGTCGGTGACCTGAGGCTGTTGTCGATCCAGATCGACGGTGTAGTCGAGGTCGGTGATTCCCGGCGGGGCCGACGAAGGCGCGACGCGGGGGAACTCGTCGTCGACCTCGTACCAACGTTGTTCGCGGACCGCGAAGCGCACGTCCCGGTACAGATCCGCATCGGCGGGTCGGTACCCGGCCTCGGCGAGCTTGAAGAGCAACCCGGTGTCGTCGTCGCCGGTCCGGCGCGCGCGATCGACGAGATCCGCGATCGTGCTGCCCTGTTCCGCGACCCGTTCCAGGCGGATCCACACCAGGTCGAGAGACCCATCTGGTGGAGGCTGCAGTTGCTCGACGCCGTGGATGCGAACCTTCCGTTCGGTCGAGGCGGCGGAGGTCTTGACCTCGATGCCTTGCGTTCCGACGGTGAAGTCGTGACGGTGCCCGGAGGGACCCGTCCAGAAATCGACAGCTGTGCTCTCGTGCACGAGCAGTTCGTTCAGCACGACCAACTCGCCGAACAGACCGGCCAACCGATCGTTGGTCAGCGGTGCCGGCGAGTGTTGGAACAGTGCACGCCATCGGTTCAAGACAGTGTAGAGCGACTTCAGCGGCCGGTCCGGGGTTTCTTCGACCGAGGCCAAGACGTCGGCGACAAGCCCGGTGAACACCTCGTCGAGATCCCTGCGGACGCAGCCCAGATCGGCGTAACGCTCGTAGACGTGGTCGTTTCCGAGCGGACGCTCGCGGACGGTCAACGCTGCCCCGCCGCGATCGACCCGGACGTGCTGGTGGGCGCTCAGGGGCACCAGAAGGTGGCGATTTCCGGCGTGGTCCACCGCCGCCAGTACCGTGCCGAGCGGTGTCGTCACCGGAAGAATCGACGTGCGCACGTGTTCCGGTCCGGAAGTGTGTTCTTCTTCGAGGCGTTCCCAGTGGTCGTCGACGACCTGTCGCAACGGCACGGTCATCAGTCGTCCACCGCGTCGAGGGCGCTCAGGTCCTCGTCCTCGATCCGGACCTTCGCCAGGTTGGTGGCCACGTACTGCCACTCGACCGTCGAATCGTCCGATGACGGCGACGGGAATACGAGACCGACACCGATGACGTCTTCGGCGGCGTTCAGCGGCCGGCGTTTGTCGGCGCGATGGTCCTCCGGCTTCGAGTCCTTGTCGATCGCGTAGAGCGCCAGGAGTGCCGTGTCCGGGCTTTGCAACAGCCGCAGTCCCTTGATCTTCTGCTCCGTCAGCTCGCCTTGCACGGACGAGGTGTCGAGGTCGATCGCCGCGTCCCGCCTGCTCATCAGGGTCTTGATGTCGACGGAGTCGATGTCGTCACCGTTCAGAGCCGATCGAGTGATCATCCGAAGAGTGAAACCGTCGGCGAAGGTGAACGTCTTCGGAATGTCGTTGCCTGCCGAACCACCGATGATGGCGACGTTCCAGCCGCGCAGCGCGCCGGACTTGGCGATGCGCCTCGCGATGTAGTCGGTCAGCAGCTTGGAGTCACACTCCTGGGACTTCTCGTGGAACCGGTACTCACGCAGGAAATCGGTGACGAGCTCGTGCGGGACACCCCGGATCAGCTCGTTGCCGTCTTGCCTGTCCGCTTCCGGGCTGCCTTCGAGCACGGCCTTCCCGACGAACTTGCGAGCGGCTGTCTGATTGCTCGCGAGCCACTCGTGGTCGGTGCGGAAGTATCGCGTCTGCACGCGCTGGCCGCCGTAGGCCGACGCCGAAGGCACAGCATTGGTCATTTTGGCTGCCGCGGTCACACGGAGTGAGGGATGTGTGCGCAGTCGCACGGCGAACGTCATGGGCGTCTTGTCCTCGACCATGTAGACGTCGATGTCACGACGCATCTCGCTCTCGACGGTCGCGATGTGGCGGAACCAGTCGCGGAGTTCATCGGTCATCCAGATTCGGGGTAGGTCGGCATAGCCGTTTCGGAAGCCGAACCACCGGCCCATCTGCAGCAACGTGTCGTATGCGGAAACCGACCGCACGAAAAAGCTCACGGTCAGACCTTCGAGCGTCAGGCCGCGGGACAGGGTGTTGCCGCCGACGGCGATGGCGACGACCGGACCGTTCTCGTAGTCGAGCCGATCCTTGCTGCCGGAGTTGTCCATGATGATCCGGCAATCGCGAAGAACGGCGGGAAGGAGCGGTTCGAGCTCATCGAAAGTCACCGGCCGTTCACCGAAGAGGCTCGCTGGGACGCGTGCCGCCTCCTGTTCCCAGATCTCGCGAAGGGTGGTCAGGAGTTCGGCGTCTCCTGCTCGCAGCAGAGCTTCGGCCTCGTTCCGGAGTTTGGTGAGCGGGTGCTTGAAACTGTTGTGCACGGCGGTGTTCACGCTGGTGTGCACCAGCATCGTCGAGTGTGGATTGCCTGCTTTGCGCACCCGACGCGCGGCTGTGCTGAGCCAGAAGTACTGGATCGCGGTGCGGAGTGTTTCCGTCAGCACGGGGTGGAAGCCGTCGGCGTCGGCGCGGGAACTCGGGCGGACCAGTTCCACCTCGGAGTTGGGAACCTGCCGGATCATGTCGTAACCGTCGAACACGTCTTCGGGATCTTCGCCGTCCATGACGTCCCTGCCGAACAACACCTCGGTGCCGAAGTGCCCCCGGGGCTTGGGCAGGTTGACGATGAAGTGTTCGGGATACAGATCCTTCACCGACGGGTCGATCAGGAGGTTCGCGAAAGGAGTCGCGGTGTACCCGACGTAGGCCGACTTCGGCAGTCTGCCGAGGATCTCGATGATGAGCGGGTTGATCGTCTCGGTGGCGACCGTCGCCTGGTCGGCTTCATCGTCGATGATCAGCGCCGGGCAGTCCGCCAAGTACTCCGAAGCCGTCTCCAACCAAGCCGAGAACTTCTCGAGGACACGTGGGTTCTTCTTGATCACACAAAGGACGTGCTGCTTGTTGTTCTTGGCCAGGTAGGCTGCCGCGTTGGCCGGCGGCGTGAAGTCCTTGTCGGGGTCGGTGAGCTGGAGCCAGCTAGAGGGGTTCGGCTTGACCAACTGGTCGACGAGGCGAAGCTGGGTCTGTCGGCGCAAGCCGTTGTGGATGCCCGCTAGCACGATGAAGAGCTTGTAGCCGCGATCAGCCGCTTTTGCGGTCACGGCCGTGAAGTTGGTGGTCTTGCCCGACTGGACGTAGCCGACGACGAGGCCCTTCGTCGAGAACTTCGGCACCTGCGGGTGGCTCAGCAGGGAGACGACCTTGGTGGATGCGCCGTCCAGGTCGTCGAGGCTCTCCCCTGACCAGCCGGACTTCCGCAACAACTCCTCGAGCGCCGGCCAGTACCGATCGCGTGGTCGTGGTCCGGTGTACCAGGTGTAGCGGTTGTCGAGGATGACGCTGCGAGGTTCCTCCCGCTCCCTGATCTTTATGGTTTCGCGCTCGTGCCGCTCCGCGATCCGCTGGAGTAGTTCGTCCTCGGCGCCGAAGAGTTCCATCCTCTTGATGGCGGTTTCCGGGGTACCCGTGTCCACCAAGTCGAGAAACGCGGCGTACTGCTGGTCGAACTTGTCGGTCACCGATCCTCCAACTGCGTGTTCGGGCGCATCGACGGGACGGGTCACGCCGACCCGACCCACGGTAGGTCCTCTCGGCCTCGCCGTCAGGTGCATCGAACGAGGGACCCCTGGAAGAGTGGCCCTTGTCGGTATGGCGACTCCGCGCCCGTAACCCGCTCCGTGATCGATCACGTCGCACGGATAGCCGACTTTGTTACTCCATGTGGCTACGAAAGTGTCACGCCGCGATGGGCGCGGAGTGACGCACTCGCCGGCGTGGCTCGTTCGGGACGTCGTGCCCGGCTTATAGACTTCCGTCTCATGACCGACGGACAGTTGGCCTTGCCGCTACCGGCGCAGGTCGAGATGGTGGACCTTTTCGCCGGTCCGGGTGGGCTCGACGTCGCCGCCCATTGGCTCGGCGTGTCCGTCGCCGGCATCGAATGGGATCGAGATGCCTGCGTCACTCGCGAGCGAGCCGGCCTGCACACGAAGCAGGGTGATGTCCGTCTTTCCAAGCCCGCCGACTACCCGAAGGCCCGCTACTTGAGCGGTGGCCCGCCGTGCCAGACGTACACCGTCGCCGGGCAAGGAACGGGCAGGCGAGCCTTGGAGCAGGTGCTTTCCTTCGTCGATGCCATCGCCGACGGCAAGGACGTCACCGAAGACCTCGCGCAACTGGACGACGAGCGCACGGGCCTGGTCTTGGAGCCCTTGAGGTGGGCACTGGACGCGGGTGTTCCGTACGAAGCGATCGTTCTCGAACAGGTTCCCGCGGTGCTGCCGGTGTGGCAGGCGTACGCGCGGGTGCTCGAAGCACGCGGGTACGACGTCGATTGTGGAATCCTCCACACCGAGGACTTCGGAGTTCCGCAGACCCGGCGTCGGGCGATCTTGATCGCCCGACGCGACGGCGAGGCAAAGCTGCCTCGGCCCACGCACCGTCGTTATCGCAAGGGGACCGCGCGCGGAGATGGTGATCCGCGTTTGCGTCAGTGGAAGACCATGGGTGAGGCGCTCGGCTGGTCGGAGCAGTTCACGGTGGTGTCCAACTACGGAACCGGCGGCGACCCCAAGGACCGAGGTGAGCGGCTTTCGACGCAGCCTGCATTCACAGTGACCGGAAAGGTCTCCCGCAACCGGCTGGTCGGCAGACCGAAGGGGATGCCCGACCGTTTCACCGACTACGAAGCGGGCAAGCTGCAGACTTTCCCACCCGACTATCCGTGGTCCGGTCGAGGCATTGCTCAGCAGATCGGCAATGCAATCCCGCCGCGGCTGGCCGCACACGTCCTCGCCGCGGCGCTGGGCAAGGAACTCGACGTGGCCAAGCTGGACTTGTGCGTCAAGCGAAGCTGGAAAGCCACGCGCGGCGGAGTCGACGGTCTGGTGAAGGACACCCGCGAGAACTGAGCTTCAGCGGCGTGCCCGGACCGCGGTCATGACCCGGTCCGCTGCGGTTTCGGCAGTCTCGTGCTCCCAGATCCGGAGGGCGAGCCAGCCCGCTTCGTCGAGGCGAGCGTCCGTGTCGGTGTCGCGCCTGCGATTGGTCTCGATCTTCTCTCGCCAGAAGTCGGCGTTGTTCTTGGGCCAAGTCGCGTGTTCCGGACACCCGTGCCAAAAGCACCCGTCCACGAAGACGGCCACGCGGGCGGGACCGAAAACCAGGTCCGCCTCCCGCCGCACTCCTTTGACCGGTCGCCGGTGCACTCGGTAGCGAAAGCCCGCACCGTGGAGGATTCTGCGTAGCGCCATCTCGATCCCGGTGTTCCGGGACTTCTGCTTGCTCATCCGGATGCGTACCGCGGATGTGGTCTTCAAGCGCTCCACGCGCACATTGTGGCAAGGTTCGAGTCAGTTCTCCACGATCCGACCCTCGATGACCGTCGGCTGGTCGCGACGCGGCTGGGGCTCGGTAGGCGGGACCACTTCACTGTCCACCACCATCACCGGCCCACGCCGCTGGTTCGCGAACCGCACCGCCCGCTTCTCCATCCGCTTCAGCCACATCCGACGAGCCACCGCCCGCGACGGCGGCAGCATCAGCAACAGCCCTAGGACGTCACTCACGAACCCCGGCACCAGGATCAACACCCCGCCGAGCGCGACCAGCATCCCGTCGGTGAGTTCCTTCTCCGCCGGCTGCCCGGCCCGAGCGGCGGACATGAACGCCCGCATCGCCTTGGCGCCCTCGCGGCGGGCCAGCCAGGAACCGATGAACGCGCCGGCGAGGAGGAGGCCCAGCGTGCCGAGCACGCCGACAGCCGAACCCACCGCCCAGATCGCGGCGATCTCGGCGAAGACGTAAAGCAGGAACGCGACAGCCATACCTGCACAACGAACGACCTGTCCGATTTGCTCCCGGCCCCCCGAGGCACCCGCTAGTCTCACCGATCGTGTCCGACTGGCTTCGCTGGCTCCTGATTGCGTTGTGCCTGGTCGTGGCGTTGCTCGTCGTCTGGCGAGGTCGGCTGCGGAGAACCCTCTTCCCCGGGGTCACCTGGACGCGGCGGAAGCGGGAACGCGGACGCCGCGGGATGGCCGTTTCCGTCTTCGGCTGGCTGGTCGTGGCCCTGCTCGTGGCCGGCGGCACCGGTGGTGGCCTGCTCTGGTTCCTGGGCTGGCCGCGGCTTCCGACGAGCAGTCAGTTCGATGTCTCCCAGCTGCTCGATCTGCTCAAGATCGCCCTCTCCGTCGTTGCCGGGTTCGGCGGGGTCGTGCTGCTCGCCGTCACCTACCGGAAGCAGCGCGTGGCCGAAGATGAGCACGACCTGGCCGTCGAGCGGGCTGATCGCGAGGTCGTCCAGAAGTTCAACGAACGCTTCGGCTCGGCCGCCGAGCAGCTCGCGCACGACAGTCCCGCCGTCCGGCTCGCCGGGGTCTACGCCATGGCCGGGCTCGCCGACGACTGGGCCGACAAGCGCCAGGTCTGCGTCGACGTCCTGTGCGGCTACCTCCGGATCACCCGCGAAGCCGATGGCGAGGTCGAGGTGCGGGAGGCGATCCTGCGCGTGATCCGCGACCGCACGCGGCAGCGCGGGAACTGGTCCGCGCTCGATTTCGACTTCACCGGCGTCACCTTCGAGAATGCCGATTTCGCCCGTCGCAAGTTCAGCGGGGAGGTCCTGTTCGACGGCGCCGAGTTCGTGGGCGGGGTGGCCTCGTTCGCCGGCGCCGAGTTCGGGAAGCTGCTCAGCTTCCACGGCGCCCGGTTCTCCGCCACCGAGACGAACTTCGCCGGGATGACCCTCACCGCCGGCAAAGCCGAGTTCGTCGGCGTGGAGTTCGCCGGGGAAAAGACGGACTTCTCCGATGGGTTCTTCGAGTACTCGTCGATAGCCTTCTTTCGCTGCCGCTTCGCATCGCCCGTGGTCGGCTTCTCGCAGCTAGGGCTCCACGTCGGTCGGGTGGTGTTCGACAGCTGCGACTTCGTGGACCTCGAGCTCGACCTTTCGATCAGCCTCGACAACCAGCCGATAGCGTTGGTGCCGGTGCTCGCTGAGCATTGCCGGTTCGAGCGCTGCCGGATCGACCTGAGCCGAGGCGGCCACGGGGTCAAGCTCGCGGACTGCGTGCTCGACACCGTGACCGTTGTCGACCCCGTCGAATACCCGCAGATCTACCAGTGGCAGAACAACGAGCTGCGCGGTGGCACCTCGCTGCCCGGCCACTACGCGACGGCTAGCTCGGCACCTCGTCCAGGTACGCCTGCGCTTGAAGCGTGAACAGGTCCGCGTACCCGGCCTTCGCCGCCATCAGCTCCTCGTGCGTTCCGTACTCCGCCACCTTTCCGTGGTCCAGCAGCAGGATCCGCTCCGCCTGCCGGACCGTCGAGAACCGGTGCGAGATGTACAGCGTCGTCCGGCCCTCCGACAGCTCCCGCAACCGCGAGAACAGGTCGTGCTCGGCCTGCGCGTCCAACGCCGACGTCGGCTCGTCCAGGATCAACAGCGGTGCCTCACGCTGGAACGCCCGAGCCAGCGCGATCTTCTGCCACTCGCCGCCGGACAGCGAAACACCTTGGTCGAACCAACGCCCCAACGGGCTGTCGTAGCCGCTCGGCAGTCGCTCGATGCGCTCGTCCGCGCCCGCTCGGCGGGCCGAATCCTCGATGTGGGGACGGTCCTCCAGCCGGGTCAGGTCGCCGAGGCCGATGTTCTCCGCCGCCGTTCCCTGGTATGTCACGTAGTCCTGGAACATCGCGCTGATCCGCGTTCGCAGCTCGACCGGGTCGTACTCGCGGACGTCGACTCCGTCCAGGAGAATCCGGCCCGCGGTCGGGTCGTAGAGGCGGCAGAGCAGCTTGAACAGCGTCGACTTGCCCGCGCCGTTGCGGCCCACCACCGCCACCGTCTCGCCCGGGCGGATCTCGAAGCTGACGTTGTCGAGCGCCGGCTCGTCCGCGCCCGGGTAGGCGAAAGTCACCGCGTCGAACTCGATGTGACCGTCCACAGTGGATGGGAAAGGCCGTGGTGACGGCGGCGCTGTGATCTCCGGCTTCGTGTCCAGGAAGCGGTACAGCGTGTCGAGGTACAGGTTGTTCTCGTACATCCCCGAAAACGCCGTGAACAGCCCGGACACCGACGCCTGCACGGACGTCGCCGCGGCCGTGTACAGCGCCAGGTCGCCCAGGGTGAGGTGCCCGCCGACCGCCTGCAGCGCGATGTACAACGCGATCGCCGAACCCGCGAACGTGCTCAGCAGCCCCCAGGACGTCGAGCTCAGGTTGCGGTTGATCGTCAGCTTCCGCTGCCGCTCGTACGACACGAGGCCGAGCCGGCGGAACCGGTCGACGAAGTACGGGCCGAGCCCGAACAGCTTCGTCTCCTTGGCATACGTATCCGTGGTGACCAGCGAAGACAGGTAATCCATCCGACGCTTGATCGGCGACATCAGGAACGTCAGCCAGAACGCGCGCGAGCCGTACTTCGACTGCGAGATGAACGCCGGGATCGGCGCCAGCAGCGCGACCAGCGCCAGCAGCGGGCTCACGGCCACCAGCAGCGCGATCATGCTGCCGAACGTGATCAACGTCCGGACGAGCCCCAGCGCGGAGTTCATCATCGACAGCGGCCGCGTCGGCGCCTCCTGGGCGGCCTGGCGCAGCATGTCGTAGGACGTCGAGCCCTCGAAGTACGCGAGGTGCAGTTCGCTCGCGTGGGCCATCACCTGGTGGCGGATGGTCAGCGTCATGCGCTCCTGCAGCAGCGACTGCGCGATCGACGTCATGGCGCTGCTGATCGCGGTCGCGGCGAGCACGCCGAACTGGAACAGCGCGACGTTGACGATGTCGGCCGTCGTGCCGCGGTGCTGGATCGCCGCGACGACGGAGTCGAGAAGCAGCTTCGCGATGTACGCGGTCACCGTCGGCAGGAGGCCCGACAACAGTGTGATCAGCGCCAGGAGGATCGTCAGGACCGGGCTGGCCTGCCACGTCAGCCGCACGACCTTCGGCAGGCCGCGGACCGTGCCGGCCACGGACGTCTTCGCGCGCTTGAGCCGCGAGCGAAGGTCCTTCGGCTGGTCTTCCGGCTTGGGCTCGGGGATCTCGACCGGCCCGGTGAGCCCGCTTTCCGGGACCGTCGACGCGTGCCGCCGTCTTCCTCGCCGAGCCAGCATGAACTCCATGCCGCCCCCACCGCCCGGGATCATTTGGCCTCCACGGCGCCGTGCAGGAAGACGTCGACCACCTGGCGCGTGGTGGCGGGGTCGTCGACCGGTGCCATCCGGCGGCCGCCGAACAACAGGGTCAGGAACAACGCGGCCAGCTGCTCGGGCGTCAGCCGCAGCCGGTCCTTTTCGGGCTCGAACAGCTCGGTGATCGCGCCGCGCATGGCGGCCATCGACTCGCTGCGGCCGCCCTTCCCCGTGCCGCGCCGGTCCTTGAGGCGCTGCTCGGGGTCGCGGTGCTTGTGCCTGCCGGACGCGTGCAGGGCGCCCATCAGCGCACCCATCCGCTCGAGGTGCGCGCCGAGCGCGTCAGCGGCCTCGACGAGGCGGTCTTCGAGCGGCTGCTCGATGGGGATCTCGGCGATCGCGTCGAGCACGTGGTCGGGCCGCAGCGCCTCGGCGGTGCAGGCGTCGAACAGCTCGTCCTTGTCCTTGAACGCGCGGAAGATGGTGCCCTCGCCGATGCCGGCGGCGCGGGCGATCTGGCTGGTCGTGACGTTGGTGCCGTGCTCCATCAGCAGGGGCAGCACCGCGTGCACGATCATGGTGCGCCGGGCTTCGACGCTCATGCCCGGCGCTCTCCGCCGGGTTTCGGGTGCTGGTGTCATGCGACCAGTGTGCGGAGTGAGTACTCACTCCGTCAAGCGGATAAGCTCTCGGCGTATTCTCCGAACCCATGGGACTCGTCTGGGCGATGTCGTTTCCGGCCCTGGTCGTACTGCTCTTCGTGCTCGCCGTGCTCGAGGTCTGGGGCCGCCGGTTCCTGCCGTGGCACCGCCGCGGCGACGGCCAGCGGGTAGCGAGCGTCACGGCGACGGAGGAAGTCGAAGCGATCCTCGGCGGCACGAAGCACCACGACCTCGAGCAACGCCAGGTCCAGCTGATGCTGGTCGACGACGAGGCCGACGGCGCCCCGCCGCGCACCCACGTCGACCTCGATGCCGGGAAGATCGTCTTCCGGACGCGGTGAGGGCCGCCCCGGAACTCCGGAGCGGCCCTCTACCAGCGGAAACTCAGTACGTCATCGCCATCGCCGGGTCGGCCAGCAACGCGCCGACGTCGGCCAGGAACTCCGAACCCTGCTGGCCGTCGACCACGCGGTGGTCGAAGCTCAGGGACAGCTGGAGGACCTTGCGGACCTTGATCTCGCCGTCCACCACCCACGGCTGGTCCTTGATCGCGCCGAGGCACAGGATCGCGGACTCGCCCGGGTTGATGATCGGCGTGCCCGTGTCGACGCCGAACACACCCACGTTGGTGATCGTGATCGTGCCGTTCGCCATGTCCGCCGGCGACGTCTTGCCTTCGCGGGCGACGTCCGTGAGCTGCGTCAACGCGACAGCCAGCTCCTTCAGCGACATCGCATCGGCGTCGCGGACCTTGGGCACGATCAGGCCGCGCGGCGTCGCCGCCGCGATCCCGAGGTGCACGTAGTCCTTGAAGACGATCTCCTGCGCCGCGTCGTCCCAGACCGCGTTGATGTCCGGGGTGCGCTTCGCCGCCAGGCACACGGCCTTCGCCGCGAACGTCAGCGGCGTGACCTTGACCCCGGCGAACTCCCGCGACTTCTTCAGCTTCTCGCGGAACTCCATCATCGGCGTGACGTCGATGGTCAGGAACTCCGTGACGTGCGGAGCGGTGTACGCGCTCTGCACCATCGCCGCCGCGGTCATCTTGCGGACGCCCTTGATCGGCACGCGCCGTTCGCGGGTGCCCGGGTCGTAACCACTGTCCACAGCGGACACCGGGGCCGCCGCGACAGCGCCGTTCGCCGCCCGCTCGACGTCGTCGCGGGTGATCACGCCACCCGAAGCGGTGCCGGTCAGGGCGTGCAGGTCGACGCCGAGGTCCTTCGCCAGCTTCCGCACCGGCGGCTTCGCCAGCGGGACGTACCCGCCGCGGGGAGCAGCAGGAGCAGGCGCGGGAGGAGCGGCGACGGCGACAGCAGCGGCCGGAGCAGGTGCGGGTTCCGCGCCCTTCCGGGCCCGGCGCTGCGTGACGACTGTCTTGGAGCCGTAACCGACCAGCGGCTTCATCTCTTCTTCTTCGGCAGGCGCGGCAGCAGCGGCGGCCGGGGCCGGAGCGGCCGCTCCGCCGGGGTCGACGTCGATGGTGAGGATCGGCGTGCCGACCTCCACCGTCTGCCCCGGCTCGACGAGCAGCTCCGTGATCACGCCGGCCCAGGGGATCGGCAGTTCGACGGCGGCTTTCGCGGTCTCGATCTCGACCACGATCTGGTTGACCGTCACGGTGTCGCCCGGCTTCACCTGCCAGGCCAGGATGTCGGCTTCGGTCAGCCCCTCGGCCGTGTCGGCCAGGGGGAACTGTTTGTACGTAGGCATTGCGCGGAGATCCCCCTTACCAGGCGAGCGAGCGGTCGACGGCGTGCAGCACCCGGTCCAGGTCGGGGAGGTAGTGCTCCTCGAGCTTGGCCGGCGGGTACGGCGTGTCGAACCCGGTCACCCGGAGGACGGGCGCTTCCAGCGAGTAGAAGCACTCCTGCTGGACGCGTGCGGCGATCTCCGAGGTCAGCGACGACTCGGACGGCGCCTCCGACAGCGCGATCAGCCGGCCGGTCTTGCGCACCGACTTGAACACCGGGCCGAGGTCCAGCGGCGAGAGCGTGCGCAGGTCGATGACCTCGAGGGACTGGCCGCCGTCTTCGGCCGCGGCGGCCGCGTCGAGCGCGACCTTCACCGACGGGCCGTACGCGACGACCGTCGCCGTCGTGCCTTCGCGGACGACCTGCGACGAGAACACCTTGGACGGGGTGCCTTCGGTGTCGATCTCCGCGCGCAGCGCACCCGAGTGGTACAGCCGCTTCGGCTCGAAGAACAGGATCGGGTCGTCCGACTTGACCGCCTGCTGGATGCCCCAGTAGGCGTCGACGGCGTTCGAAATGGACACGACCTTGAGCCCAGGGATGTGCGCGAAGAGCGACTCCGGCGACTCCGAGTGGTGCTCGACCGCGCCGATCCCGCCGCCGAACGGCACCCGGATCACGACGGGCATCTTGACCTTGCCCTGCGTCCGGTAGTGCAGCTTCGCCAGCTGCGACGAGATTTGGTCGAAGCCCGGGAAGATGAATCCCTCGAACTGGATCTCGCACACCGGCCGGAACCCGCGCACGGCCAGGCCGACCGCGGTGCCGATGATGCCGGACTCCGAGAGCGGCGTGTCCAGCACGCGCTGCTCGCCGAAGTCCTTCTGCAGGCCGTCGGTGATCCGGAAGACGCCGCCGAGCTTGCCGACGTCCTCGCCCATGATCAGGACCTTGGGGTCCTCTTCCATCGCGCGGCGCAGGCCGAGGTTGAGCGCCTTGCCGATGGTGAGTTTCTGGAGGTCGGTCATCAGTGCTCACCCGCCGATACGAAGCCGTCGAGGTAGGACAGGAACTCTTCGCGCTGGGCGTCCAGCACCGGGTTGCCCTCGGCGTAGACGTTGCTGAAGATCCGCTCGGGCGGCGGCTCCGGCATGTTGAACGTGTACTCGCGCAGGTCGGCGGCGAAGGCGTCGGCCTCGGCCTGGACCTTGTCGAAGAAGTCGTGGTCGGCGCCGCCCTTGCGGGCCAGGAACGCCCGGACGCGCTCGATCGGGTCCTTGAGCTTCCACTCTTCGAGCTCGTCGGACAGCCGGTAGCGCGACGGGTCGTCGGTCGTCGTGTGCGCGTCCATCCGGTAGGTGAACGCCTCGATCAGCACCGGTCCGTTGCCGTGGCGGCACTCGTCGAGCGCCCAGCGGGACACCGCGAGGCAGGCCAGGACGTCGTTGCCGTCGACGCGGATGCCGGGGAAGCCGTACCCGCGGGCGCGCTGGTAGAGCGGCAGGCGCGACTGGCGCTCGGTCGGCTCCGAGATGGCCCACTGGTTGTTCTGGCAGAAGAACACCAGCGGCGCGTCGTAGACCGCGGCCCAGACGAATCCTTCGTGGACGTCGCCCTGCGAGGTCGCGCCGTCACCGAAGTAGCAGATCGTGGCTTCGCCGTCGTCGTCGCCGACCTTGCCCTCGAACTTCTGCCCCATCGCGTACCCGGCGGCGTTGAGCACCTGGTTGCCGATCACGATGCAGTACGGGTGGAAGCCGGTGCCCTGGTAGTCCCAGCCGCTGTGGTCGGTGCAGCGGAAGATGCCCAGCAGGTCCTTCATGTCGACCCCGCGCGCGTACGCGACGCCGTGCTCGCGATAGCTGGGGAACGCCATGTCGTTCTTCTTCAGCGCGCGGCCCGACCCGATCTGCGCGGCCTCCTGGCCGAGCAGCGGGACCCAGATGCCGAGCTGGCCCTGGCGCTGCATCGCGTTGGCTTCGCGGTCCGCGCGGCGGACGAGCACCATGTCGCGGTACAGGCCGCGCAGGGCTTCGTCGTCGATGTCGTCGACGTACTTGTCGAACTGGGGCGACGGGACCCGTTCGCCTTCGGGGGTGAGCAGCTGAGTCAGCTCAGCGCCACCTTCGCTGGTTGCGCGCAATCCGGCGATCACCTGCTCGGGCGAAGGCTGAGCCGCGACGGCGGCCGGCCCATCTCCAGGCTCCGGGTGCGTCCACTGTTCGGACGGCATGGGCGTTGCTCCTCGGTGTCGGTGCCTCTGGCGGCCGCTTGTGGCGACCACAGCGACTGCACCGGCGGGGACCAGCGTTTCGGGTCCGAAGCGCTCGGTCACCGTCGGCGTTGACGGTTCTCGCCGACATCCTGGCACGAAGGTCGTGGTCTTGGTCAGTCACGGATGCTGATTTGTTGCTGAGAAAGGGGGTCTGAACAGGGAAAACGTTAGGAAGCCCGAGCATCGGACCTACGAGAGTAGGTAGCCGGTCGGCGCGCTCACCAGGAGTGGCCGCGCGAGCACCCGGCCGTGCACCAGCGTGATCACCTGGTCGGGGGACGACGTTGTGATGTGCCGCACGCCGGGACGTGCATGGCAACATGGATCACGTGGAGCAGAAATCCGTTCGTGAATCCGTCGTGACGTCGTGGACCGACGACGTCATCCCGAGTCTGTCCGGGCTGGTGGCCATCCCCGCCTTGTCCCCGGCCTTCGACGCCGAGTGGGCGACGACCGGTCACCTGGCCGCCGCCGTCGAGCACGTCCGCGAGTGGATCGCCGCGCGCGACCTGCCCGGGGCGACGCTGGACGTCGTGCAGCTCGAAGGCCGCACTCCCCTGTTGCTCGTCGACGTCCCGGCGACCCCGGGCGCGGCGGACCAGGGCACCGTCCTGATGTACGGCCACCTCGACAAGCAGCCCCCGGTCGGCGGCTGGTCCGAGGGCCTCGGCCCGTGGACCCCGGTGATCCGCGACGGCCGGCTGTACGGCCGCGGGTCCGTCGACGACGGCTACTCCGGCTACGCGGCGACGACGGCGATCGAGGCCGTCCACGCCGCCGGCGGCGAGCACGCCCGGATCGTGGTGCTCCTGGAGACCGGCGAGGAGTCCGGCAGCCCCGACCTCCCCGCGTACGTCGAGCACCTGGCCGACCGCATCGGCGAGGTGTCGCTGGTGATCTGCCTCGACGCCGGCGGCAGCGACTACGAGCGGTTGTGGCTGGTCACGAGCCTGCGCGGGATGCTGCACCTGGACGTCAACGTCCAGCTGCTCGGCTCGGCGCAGCACTCCGGCATCGCGTCGGGCGTCGTCGCCAGCTCGTTCCGCGTGCTGCGGAAGCTGATCGAGCGGCTCGAGGACAGCGAGACCGGCGAACTGCTGCTGGACGAGCTCAAGGTCGACGTCCCGGCGGACCGGCTGGCGGAGCTCGAGGCCGTCTCGAAGGACTTCCCGGAGGCGCTGGCGAAGGCGTTCCCGCTGGTCGAGGGTGGTCGCGTGATCACCGAAGACGCGCTGGAGCTGCTGCTCAACAACGCGTGGCGCCCGACGCTGTCGGTGATCGGCGCCGACGGCTTCCCGAAGCCCGCCGACGCGGGCAACGTCCTGCGCGAGAGCACGACGTTGACGCTGAGCTTCCGCCTCCCGCCGACGGCCGACGCCGCGAAGGGGCTCGAAGCCGTGAAGAAGGCCCTGACCACCGACGTCCCGTACGGCGCGAAGGTCACCTTCGGTCACAACCCGCAGGCAGAGGACGGCTGGAACGCACCGACCGAGTCCCCGTGGCTGACGAACGCGCTGCGCACGGTCAGCGACGAGGTCTTCGGCCAGCCCCACCGCGCGACCGGCATGGGCGGCTCGATCCCGTTCATGGGCCTGCTCTCCCGCAAGTACCCGGAGGCCCAGTTCCTGGTGACGGGCGCCTGCGGATCCGACTCGAACATCCACGTGCCGGACGAGTGGCTGCACCTGGAGTACGCACAGCGGGTCACCGAGGCCGTCGCACACATCCTGGACGCCCACGCCCGAGGCTGATCTCCTCCTGAGCGGCGTTCTCCCCGGAGGGCGCCGCTCAGGCCAGCCGGGTCAGGTGGACCGAGACGTCCAGAGCGGACTGCCCGCCACCCGTGAAAATCCCCTTCAACGGCGCCACGTCCGCATAGTCCCGGCCCATCGCGACCCACACGTGCCGCGGTCCGACCGGGATCGCGTTCGTCGGGTCGTACGCCCACCAGCCGCCCGTCCAGACGTCGACCCAGGCGTGGGACTCGCCCTCCACCACCTCGCCGAGCTTCGCCGCCGGCTTCGTGTGCAAGTACCCCGACACGTACCGCGCCGGGATGCCGATCGCGCGCAGCATCACCAGCGTCACGTGTGCGAAGTCCTGGCACACGCCTTCGCGTGCCTGCCACGCGTCCGTCGCCGTCGAATGGACGCCGGTTGTGCCCGGTTGGTACTTCAGCTGCTTGTTCACCCACTCGCACACCGCCAGCACCGACTCGGCCGGGTCGAGGCCGCTGCGCAGCGAACGGGCTTCGCGCGCCAACGTCGTGTCGCGCGGGGTGTAGTCCGTCGGGGTCAGGTACTCCGTGCGGTGGTCGACGACCGTCTCCGAACGCAGGTCCTTCCAGGACGCCGTGCGGATCGGCTCGGCTTCGTCCGCCGTCTCGACCACCGATGACGCCAGCACCGTGAACTCCGTGTGCGGCGCGTGCAGGTCGAACGACGTCACGACCGTGCCCCAGTAGTCCGTGTACCGGTACGCGCGCGTCGCCGGGGTCGTCTCGATGCGCGTCGCGACCGTCGTCTGGCGGCGGTCGGAACGCGGGGTCAGGCGCGCCTCGTTGTACGACTGCGTCGCCGGTGTCGCGTACCGGTACCCCGTCCGGTGCGCCACCCGCAGCTGCCACGTCACAGCGAAACCTCCGCACCGCTCCACGCCACCCACGGCGACGTGCTGAAGTACTGCAACGACACCGCTTCTCCGATCTCCTTGATCGACGTCTGCAACGTCCCGAGCCGCCGCGGCAGGTCGGTCAGCAGGTCCGCCGGGCGCAGGAACTCCAGCTCGCTGCGCGCGCGGCCGAGTTCGCGCAGGGCCTCGGACTTCTCGTTGTTGCGCGCGCCGCCGCCCGGGTCGAGCCGCTGCAGGCACTCCTCCGCCTGCCGCAGCGCGTGGAACACCGAACGCGGGAACAGCGTGTCCCGCAACAGGAACTGCACCACGCGACCCGCGTCCAGCGCGCCGCGGTACGTCCGCAGGTACGTGTCCTGCGCGCCGGCCGAGCGCAGCACCGTGATCCAGCCCGGTGAGGACGCGCGGTCCGCGACCCGCGACAGCAGCAGCCGGACCACCATGTCGGCGCGTTCGATCGAGCGGCCGAGGACCATGAACAGCCAGCCGTCGTCGCGGCTCATCGTCGAGTCGGCGAGCCCGGCGAACATCGCCGCGCGCTCCTCCACGAACGACAGGAACGCGTGCGGCCCCGAGCGCCGGGCGTAGCGCTGCCGGTCCGGGACCGCGTTCCACGTCGCGTTCAGGCATTCCCACAGCTCGGTCGAGACGACTTCGCGGGCGCCCCGCGTGTTCTCGCGCGCCGAGTTGATCGAGCCGACGATCGACGCCGGGTTGTCCTTCGCGTACGCCACCAGTTCCGTCAGCTTCCAGACGTCGAGGGCGTCCCCGTCGGGGATCTCGATGCCCAGGACGGCCAGCAGCTGACGGCTCGCGTGGTCGGGGTCGACCGTCGCGTCCTCCAGCAGCTGGTGGACCGAGACGTTGAGGATCCGGGAGGTGTCGTCGGCGCGTTCGACGTACCGGCCGATCCAGTAGAGCGACTCCGCGTTGCGTGCCAGCATCCGGACCTCCCTAGCTCTGCTGTTGCTGCTGTTGCTGGGACGACGTCAGCTCGGGTCCCTGTTCGGCGACCAGTCCGTCCACAGTGGACATCGCGCCGAGTGCGGGCTGTTCGAGCTCGCGCTCGGCGGTCGACGCCCGGGACGTCAGCACCCACGTGTCCTTCGAGCCGCCGCCCTGCGACGAGTTGACGACCAGGCTGCCCTCCGGCAGCGCCACCCGCGTCAGCCCGCCGGGCAGGACGAAGATGTCCTTGCCGTCGTTGACGGCGAACGGCCGCAGGTCGACGTGCCGCGGCGCCAGCCGGTCCTCCACCTTGGCCGGCACGGTCGAGAGCTGGACGACCGGCTGCGCGATCCAGCCGCGCCGGTTCGCGCGCACCTTCCGCCGCAGCGTCGCCAGCTCGGCCGCGGTCGCCTCGGGCCCGAAGACGATCCCGTAGCCGCCGGAGCCTTCGACCGGCTTGACGACCAGCTCGTCGAGGTGCGCCATGACGTGGTCGAACTCGTCCGGCAGCCAGCACCGGAACGTGTCCACGTTGGGCAGCAGCGGCTTCTCGTTGAGGTAGTACTTCACCATCTCGGGCACGTAGGTGTAGACGAGCTTGTCGTCGCCGACGCCGTTCCCGACGGCGTTCGCGACGACGACGTTGCCCGCGCGCGCCGCGTTGAGGACGCCGGCGATGCCGAGCACCGAGTCCGGCCGGTAGTGCACCGGATCGAGGAACTCGTCGTCGATGCGCCGGTAGATGACGTCGACCTGGCGCTCGCCCTCGGTCGTCCGCAGGTAGACGACGTTGTCGCGGCAGAACATGTCGCGGCCTTCGACCAGTTCGACGCCCATCAGCCGGGCCAGCAGCGAGTGCTCGAAGTACGCCGAGTTGTGGACGCCGGGGGTGAGCACGACAACCATCGGGTCGGCGACGTTCGCCGCGGACGCCGCCCGCAGCGCCCGGAGCAGGTGCGACGCGTAGTCGCCGACCGGCCGGACGCGGTGCTGGGCGAACAGGTCCGGGAAGACCCGCGCCATCGTCCGCCGGTTCTCCATCACGTACGACACCCCGGACGGGTTGCGGAGGTTGTCCTCCAGCACCCGGAACGTGCCCTCCTCGTCGCGCACCAGGTCCACTCCGGACACGTGGATGCGGACGCCGTTCGGCGGGTTGATGCCGAACGCCTCCCGCTGGAAGTGCTCACAGGACGTGATCAGCCGGCGCGGCAGCACGCCCTCGCGCAGGATCAGGCGGTCGCCGTAGATGTCGGCGAGGAACGCCTCGAGCGCGCGGACGCGCTGGGCGACGCCGCGCTCGAGCTTCGACCACTCGGCCGCCTGGATCACCCGCGGCACCAGGTCCAGCGGGAACGGGCGCTCCTGCCCGGACAGGGAGAACGTGATGCCCTGGTCGACCATCGCCCGGTCCAGCGCGATCGACCGGGAGTTGAGGTCGTGGGCGTCGAGCGCGGCGATGGACTCGTACAACGCCCGGTACGGCGCGCGGACCGAACCGTCGGCCGCGAACATCTCGTCGTACGCGCCGGCGTGCGGGCGTTCCGGGGAGAGGTACCCGTCGAACCGGGCCCCCGGCCGGGTGATCCGGCTGGTCGTCGCCTTCCTCGCGCGTCGACCGGACGGGGGCAGCCGGGGCGGGATCGCGTTCATGAACGACATCCTGACCCACGTGCCCCTTCGTGCGCGACACTCCCACGCAGGTGGGCGCGGGACGAAACGTCGCCGTAACTCGACAGTGCTGTGCTTTGGTATGGATGAGTGGCAATATGCGTGCTCTCACGAACTGAGAACTACGAGGAGTGACGACGTGGCCCGAGTACCCCAACTCAAGGCGCTCGCCCTGCTGCCTGCTTTCGCCCTGGTCGGATTGACCGTGGCCTGTGGCGCAGGGGGCAGCGGTGCCGGAGACGTCGGCTCGAGCAGTTCCGCCCCGGCGGGCACTGGATCGGGTGACGCGGGCACGGTCGCGAAGGACGATGCGCTCGCCGCGCTGGTGCCCGCCGACGTCAAGACCGACGGCAAGATCGTGGTCGGCCAGGACCAGAGCTACCCGCCGAACGAGTTCGTCGACGGCGGCAAGGCGACCGGCTTCGACGTCGACCTCGGCACCGCGATCGGCCAGGTGCTCGGCGTGCAGATGGAGTTCCAGAACTCCTCGTTCGACGGCATCATCCCCGGCATCGGCGCCAAGAAGTACGAGCTGGGCATGTCGTCGTTCAGCATCAACGCCGAGCGGCTGCAGTCGGTCGACATGATCTCCTACTACAGCGCGGGCACGTCGCTGGCGGTGCTGAAGGGCAACCCCGACGGCCTGAAGGTCGACGACCTCTGCGGCAAGAAGATCGCCGTGCAGAAGGGCACCACGCAGGTCGAGGACCTCGACAAGAAGACCGCCGCCTGCACCGGCGCGGGCAAGCCCGCCATCGAGGTCACCCAGCTGCAGGCCCAGACCGACGTCAACCTCGCCCTCACCGCCAAGCGCGTCCAGGGCGAGCTGGCCGACTCCCCGGTCATCGACTACGCGGTCAAGCAGACCAACGGCCAGCTGGAGTCGGTCGGCGCGCCGTACGACACCGCGCCGTACGGCATCGTGCTCCCGAAGAACAGCGGCGACTACGGCAAGGCCGTCCAGGGCGCGATCCAGAAGCTGATCGACAGCGGTGCGTACAAGAAGATCCTGGACAAGTGGGGCCTGAACGCGACCGGTGCGGTCACCAAGTCGGAGATCAACCCGGCCTCTTGAGTTAAGGACTGAGTTCGTGAGCTCCTCCGAAGCGCCTCCTCCCGAGGCGCCGATCGACGCCGCGCCCATCAAGGCCGTCCCGGTGCGCCACTACGGGCGCTGGGTGGCCGGCGTGATCATCGTGTTCGTCGCGTTCATCGTGATCCGCAGCGTGATCACGAACGACGCTCTGCAGTGGCCGGTCGTCGGGGACTACCTCTTCGACGACCGGATCCTGCGCGGCCTGCAGAACACGCTGATCCTCACGGTGATCTCGATGCTGATCGGGATCTTCGGCGGGATCCTGCTGGCCGTCATGCGGCTGTCCCCGAACCCGCTCACCTCCGGCGCGGCGGCCCTCTACATCTGGCTGTTCCGCGGAACTCCGCTGATCACGCAGCTGATCATCTGGAACTTCCTCGCGCTGGCCTACCCGCGGCTCGGGCTCGGGATCCCGTTCGGCCCGGAGTTCGTCAGCTGGGACACCAACCAGCTGATCACGCAGTTCACGGCGTCCCTGCTCGGCCTCGGTCTCAACGAAGCCGCGTACATGGCGGAGATCGTGCGCGGCGGCATCCAGTCGGTCGACTCCGGCCAGCTGGAGGCGTCGAGCGCGCTCGGCATGAGCCGGACGAAGACGCTGCGGCGGATCATCCTGCCGCAGGCGATGCGGGTGATCATCCCGCCGACCGGCAACGAGACGATCTCCATGCTGAAGACGACGTCGCTGGTCGTCGTCATCGGGTACTTCGAGCTGATGGTCGCGGCGCAGACCATCTACTCGCAGAACTACAAGACGGTGCCGCTGCTGATCACGGCCGCGGCCTGGTACCTGTTCATGACGTCCGTGCTGACGCTGGTGCAGATCCAGATCGAGAAGCGGTTCTCGCGCGGCACTTCGCGCGACGTGTCCGGGCGCCAGGGCTGGGCGTCGAGGCTGTTCAGCCGGGGTGGAGGGAACGTCACATGACCCCCGTGGTCTCCGCTCAGCGGATCTGCAAGAGCTTCGGCAGTGTCGACGTCCTCAAGGGCATCGACCTCGAGGTGCACGAGCGCGAGGTGCTCTGCCTGATCGGGCCGTCCGGCTCGGGCAAGTCGACGCTGCTGCGCTGCATCAACCACCTCGAGAAGATCGACGCGGGCCGGCTGTACGTCGACGGCGTGCTCGTCGGCTACCGGCAGCGCGGCGACAAGCTGCACGAGCTGCGCGAGAAGGAGGTGGCGTTCCAGCGCAAGGACATCGGGATGGTGTTCCAGCGGTTCAACCTCTTCCCGCACATGACCGCGCTGGAGAACGTCATGGAGGCGCCGATCCAGGTGCGGCGCGAGCCGAAGGCCCAGGTGCGCGAGCGCGCGCTGGAGCTGCTCGACCGCGTCGGCCTCGGCGACAAGGCGAAGAACTACCCGGCGCAGCTGTCCGGTGGGCAGCAGCAGCGCGTCGCGATCGCCCGGGCGCTCGCGATGAAGCCGAAGCTGATGCTGTTCGACGAGCCGACGTCCGCGCTGGACCCGGAGCTCGTCGGCGACGTCCTCGGCGTGATGAAGCAGCTGGCCAAGGACGGCATGACGATGGTCGTCGTCACGCACGAGATGCAGTTCGCGCGCGAGGTGGCGGACAAGGTCCTGTTCATGGACGGCGGCGTCGTCGTCGAAGAGGGCCCGCCCGACCAGGTCATCGGAAGCCCGCGCGAAGAGCGGACCAAGTCGTTCCTCGCGCGCGTTTTGAACCCGAACGCCTGACGAATTCCGTTCACGTTCGCTACCTTGGGAGTGGGTGAGGGAGGGGGCTGCCGTTTTGACGACCGAAAGCGCATTGCCCCCGCTCGACCCGTTCGCGGGCATTCCCGACCGCCGGTACGAGGTCAAGGCCTCCGACCTGCTGAAACCCGGCAACGGCGGCCTGCTGCGCTGGCGGCGAACGGCCACGAACGCGCCGATCGTCTACGTCGAGGACGCCTACATCACCGGCACGCTGGACCTGCGTGCCGCGGACCTCAAGTACCTCTTCCGGTTCGAGCGCTGCCGGTTCGAACAGCCGCCGGACGTGCGCGAGGCGAACCTGCTCGGACTCGTCTTCCGCAAGTGCTGGCTGCCCGGGCTCAAGGCCCGCAACATGCGCAGCCGCAACGACGTCCGGCTGATCCGCAGCGTCGTGCAGGTCGACGGCGCCGACCGCGAGATCGAGGAGACCACCGTCCAGCGCGGCGACGACCGCGAACGCGGGATGCCGAACGCCGCGGTCAACCTCACCGACGCGGTGATCGAGGGGTCGCTGGTGCTGACCCGCACGGTGATCGCCCACCCGCACGGCAAGGCCATCCACGCCGACCGGCTGGTGCTCGCCGGCGCGCTGCTGGCGTACCGGATGGTCGCGAACGGCGAAGTCCGCCTCCCCGGCCTGCGGACCGGCGGTAACGTCAACTTCTCCGGCGCCACGCTGAACAACCCGGACGGCTTCGCGCTCAACGGCAACGGCCTGCACATCGGCGGCAGCCTGCTCTGCGAAGTCGACAACTACGGGCCCGCCAGCCAGCGGAAACGCTTCTCGGCGACCGGGATCATGTACCTGCCGAGCGCCACGGTGGACAGCGACATCGTGCTGCGCGAGGCCAAGCTGACCGTGTCCCAGCAGGGCCCGATCGCCGTCGACGCGTGGAAGTCCAACGACCCGTACCTCGACCCGCGGCCGGCGCTGGTCGCCGACCGGATGCGCGTCGACGGCAACGTCGAGCTGTCGGACGGCCTGCAGGCGCTCGGCACGCTGCGCATGGTCAACGCCCGCATCGGCGGCTCGCTGCGGCTGGCCGGCGCCGAAATCAGCGTCGTGCGCGGCAAGTCGCAGCCGTACTACGACCGCGCGCTGCACCTGGACGGCACCGAGATCGGCGGCGACATCGAGGCGACCAGCCTGCGCGTCCCGGCCGGTCAGCTACGCCTGGCCGACGTCTCCGTCGGCGGCAACTTCCTGGCCTGGAACTCGATGTTCCGCCACCCGGGCCGGGACGTGTTTTCGGCGCGCCGGTCGAAGATCGCGGGCAACTTCCAGCTCACGGACGCGACGATCCACGGCACGCTGCGGCTGCAGGGCGTCGAGGTCGGCGGCTCGATCAACCTGGCCGGGACGCGGCTGACGGAGCCGGGCCTGCGCGCGACCAGCAGTTTCTCGCTCGACATCCGCACCGGCCGGATCGGCCGCGACCTGACGCTGCGTGACAACAACGGCCGCCCGTTCGTCGCCGAGGGCGGCGTCAACCTCGACGGCGCCCAGGTCGCCCGCCGCGTCGACCTGCGTGGGTCGCAGCTGGGTTCGCTGCCCCCGTTCATGGTGGCGTTCGACGCGGGCGACGTCGCGGCGGACGAGTTCACACTGACGCCGAACCTGGCGCCGGCCGGACGCGTCGTGCTGCGCCGCGCGCACTGCGGGACGCTGACCGACAACGAGGAGTTCTGGGCCGCGTCCGAAGGCATCGAGCTGGAGGACTTCCGCTACGACGCGCTGGGCAAGAGCATCCCGCTGGCCGACGACAAGGCGCTGGACCACCGCATCGACCTGCTCCGGCGGGCGATGCGCGGCTACCGGCCCGGCCCGTACGACCAGCTCGCGCACATGCTCCGCGCGGCGGGCAACGAAGAACACGCGTCGACGGTGGCGTTGCGCAAGCAGCAGTTCCGGTACGAGGCGCTGGCCCGCGGTTTCAAGTTCTTCGGGCCGGGGGTCCGGCTGTGGAGCTGGCTGCAGCGGTCGATGGTCGGGTACGGCTACCGCCCGGTGCGCGCGCTGGGCTGGCTGTTCACGCTGCTGGTGCTGGGGAGCCTGTGGTTCGGCTTGGGAACGGACGACTGCGTCCACTGGGCCACCTCGGATCCCGCGCACCAGATCATCGCGAACGGCCCGCGGTGCGTGGTGAACCAGCAGGACACCGGGCTGCAGTGGAACCCGGTGATCTACACGGCGGACCTGCTGGTGCCGATCGTGGACTTCGGCAACAAGTCGCGCTGGTACATGCACGGCACGGACAACTGGGTGGCGGCCGGGTTCACGGCGTCGGGCTGGATCCTCGCGACCACGGTGGCGGCGGGCGTGAGCCGCATGCTGCGGCGGGAGAGCTAGCCGCTTCTAAGCTTTTCTAGCTTTCGCGCTAGACGGCGTCAGATTCGGCTAGTCGATGAAGCGGGACCAGAAGTCTATGTACCTCGGGCCGTCCGGCGGGGCCGTGCTGATGCCACCCGTCGCGAACTCGCGGTGCAGGTAATCCCGCAGGTCGGAGCCGTAGACGATGATGTCCGTCTGGTACACCGACAGCACCGGGTAGCCCGCCGTTTCCGGCAAACCGGGCAGATACCGGTGCCCGCAGACCGGCACCAGCTGCGGGACGTCGGCCAGGCGCCGCCGGGCTTCGCGGACCGCGTCCTCCGGGCCGACCGGGCGCGTGCCCCAGTCCGGCAGCCAGAAGCCGTTGTGCTCGACGTCGTACAGCACGCCGTCGACCGGCCAGGCCAAACGTTTGCGCAGCTGGTCCGCGTTGCCGCAGCGCCAGTCGGGCCAGCGGTCGCCGATCGGAATGCCGGCGGACAGGAAGGTGCGGTGGTCCGCGGCGAAGCGGAAACCGAACCGGCGCTCGATGTCGTCGAGCTCGGGTCCGGTCAGCCCGGGACGCACCGGTTCCCGGAGGTTCTCCTGCAGGTGCCGTGCCTCCTCGAAGGTGAGGGCGCCGGCCGGCTGGACGGGGGTCATGAGCCGAGCCTAAGCGGCGGTTCACCCCGCCGCGCGTTCTTTTCCGCCGTCTTCACGCCCTGACCGGGGGTGCTCCCGTGGGGTGAGTTTGTTCTCTCATCGGCTGAACTCCGGAACAGAGCGTGAACACATGTAGTTCACTCTTGCCGTGACTTCACCTCGACCGCAGGCTCGCGTGCGCGCCCCCGAGCTGCGCGGCGACGTCTGGCTGAACACCGGCGGACGCGCGCTGACCCTCGCCGAGCTGCGCGGGCGCATCGTGCTGCTGGACTTCTGGACCAGCGGCTGCATCAACTGCCTCCACGTGCTCGACGAGCTGCGTCCGCTCGAAGCCGAGTTCGCGGACGTGCTCGTCACGATCGGCGTCCACTCGCCGAAGTTCCTGCACGAGGGCGAGCGCGCGTCGATCGAGGCCGCGGTCCGGCGCTACGACGTGCACCACCCCGTGGTCAACGACCCGAAGATGGAGCTGTGGTCGCAGTACGCGGTCCGCGCGTGGCCGACGCTGGCGGTCGTCGACCCCGAGGGGTACGTCGTGCACGTCGCCGCGGGCGAAGGGCACGAAGAGGCGCTTCGCCGCGTCATCGCGGACCTCGTGAAGAAGCACGAAGCGAAGGGGACGCTTCGCCGCGGCGGCAGCCCGTACGTCCCGGTCGAAGAGCAGGTCAGCGAGCTGCGGTTCCCGAGCAAGGCCGTCGCGACGGCCGAGGGGCGCGTCCTCGTCGCGGACACCGGGCACCACTCCGTCGTCGAGTTCGCTTCGGACGGCGAGACGGTCATCCGGCGCTTCGGCAGCGGCGAACGCGGCCACCAGGACGGGCCGTTCGACGTCGCGATGTTCGCCGAGCCGTCCGGCATCGCGCTGCTGCCCTACGACGTCGCCGAGCGCGCCGGCTACCACGCCGTCGTCGCCGACACGGCCGGTCACCGGCTGCGCGGCCTCGATCTGATCACCGGCGAGGTGACCACGGTCGCCGGCACCGGCGCGCAGTGGCGCACCGGACCCGACGCCGGCAAGGGCGTCGACGTCGACCTCACGAGCCCGTGGGACGTCGCCTGGTACGGCCCGGTCGGCGGAGTCGTCGTCGCGATGGCCGGCAACCACACGCTGAGCGTGTTCGACCCGGTTTCCGGCACCATCCGCCGCTTCGCCGGCACGACCGTCGAAGGCCTCCGAGACGGCGACGTCGGCGAAGCGTTCTTCGCGCAGACGTCGGGCCTCGCCGCGGACGGCGACAAGCTGTGGCTCGCCGACGCGGAGACGTCGGCACTGCGCTGGATCGAGCCCGACGGCGAATCGTTCACGGTGCACACGGCGATCGGCGTCGACCTGTTTTCGTTCGGCCACACCGACGGCCCGGCCGACCAGGCGCTGCTGCAGCACCCGCTCGGCCTGGCCGTGCTGCCCGGCGACAAGATCGCGATCGCGGACACCTACAACGGCGCCGTACGCCGCTTCGACGTCTTCACCCGCGAAGTCACCACGATCGCTACAGGGCTTTCGGAGCCACAGGGCCTGCTGCTGCACGACGGCGAACTGCTCGTCGTCGAGTCGGCGGGCAACCGGGTCGGCCCGCTGCCCGCCGGCGAGCCGACGCTCGTCGCGGGTGACGCGCACGCCGTCCGCAGGCCGCCGACCGTGCTCGCACCGGGCGAGATCGAGTTTTCGGTCGTCTTCACCGCCCCGCCGGGCGAGAAGCTGGACGACCGCTTCGGCCCGTCGACGCGGCTGGAGATCAGCGCGTCGCCGCCTTCGCTGCTGGCCGACGGGGTCGGCACCGGGACGGATCTTTCGCGCAAGATCCGGTTCGCCGACGGCGTCACCGAGGGTGTGCTGCAGGTGGTGGCGCAGGCCGCGAGCTGCGACGACGGTGGCGAGCACCCGGCGTGCCGGATCACGCGGCAGGACTGGGGCGTGCCGGTCCGGCTGCAAGCGGACGGGGCGCGGGAGCTGAGCCTGGTCATGGCGGGTGAGCCCGCCGAGTAGCATGCGAACCGTGTCTGACGGGGCGAAACTCGAGATCCAGATGCTGCACGACCGCGTCCTGGTGCGGCTGTCACCGGAAGAGGGCGAGCGCCGCAGCAGTGGCGGCATCGTGATCCCCGCCACGGCGCAGGTAGCGCGGCGGCTCGCATGGGGTGACGTGCTGGGCGTCGGGAACAGCGTGCGCAACGTCAAGACCGGCGACCGCGTGCTCTTCAACCCGGAGGACCAGCTCGAGGTCGAGATCCGCGGCGAGGGCCACCTGGTGATGCGCGAACGCGACATCCACGCGGTGGCGACCGAGCGAACCGAACACGGGACGGGGCTCTACCTGTAGGCGGGGTCGTGGACAACGAGGCGCGCGAGCCTGCCGAGGTGCGAGAGCTCGAGCCGGTGACCCCGGAGCCGGCCGCCGAGCCCACGCCCGGGGATCCTGCGCCGGCCGAGCCGCCCGCCGCCGAGTCGCGCGCGGAACCCGAAGCCACGACCGCGGCGGCCGAACTCGCCGCGGATCCGCCCGCCGAGACCGAACCCGTTGCGGAACCAGCCGCCGCAGCCGAAGGTGCGACTGCGCCCGAGGAGCCTGCCGCGGCCGAACCTGCCGCGGAGCCGCTCGCCGAAGCGGAGCCACCCGCCGCGGCCGAAGGCGCGACTGCGCTTGCGGAGCCTGCCGCGGCCGAATCTGCCGCGGAGCCGCTCGTCGAGGCCCCTTCCGCGGAGCCGCTCTCCGGGGCGGAATGCGCGCCCGAGCTTGCGGAGCCACCCGCCGCGGCTACCGTCGACGAGGCTGCCGTCACCGTTGATCTCTTCGCCGATGATCTGCTCGGTGAGCTTCTCGAAACCCCCACCCCACCGCCCGCTCCCGAAACTCCCGCGCGGAGGCTTCGGACCGGCCTCGCCCGGACCATGATGTCCGTCGGGATCGCGCTCGGGCTCTTCGTCATCCTCTACGCCATCGACCTCGTCGCCAGCGCCGGTGATGTTCCGCGGGGGGTGACCGTTGCCGGGATCGATGTCGGTGGGCTTACCCATGCCGAAGCGGAAGCCAAGCTGCGCAAGGAACTCGAGCCGCGGCTCACCCGGCCCGTGGTCGTCCACGGGGGCGATGTGCAGGCCGAGCTCGTTCCCTCGCGGTCCGGGCTCGGGCTCGACTGGCCGAACACCCTCGGGCTCGCCGGGCACCAGCCGCTGAGTCCGATCACGCGGGTCATGTCCTTCTTCAGCTCCCGCGAGGTCGGGGTCGCGACGCGGACCGATCCGAACCAGATCAGCCAGGCCGTGCGGGAGCTTGCCGAGGGCAAGCTGAACCACCCGGCCACCGAAGGCGCGGTCGGGTTCACGGCGGTCGCCGATGGCGGGGTCACGCCTTATCCGATCCTGCCGCGGCAGGGCCAGCAGCTGACCGACCTCGACGGTGCCGTGCACGCCGTCACCGACCACTGGCTCGACCCCGGTGGCGTCAAGCTCGGCATGGCGATCACGCCCGTGAAGGCGACCGCCGCCGGCGTGCAGGCCGCCTACCGGCAGATCGTCGTGCCCGCCGTCGCCAAACCGGTCGTCGTGCACGGGCAGGGCAAGGACGTCCCGCTCACGCCGGCCGCGATCGCGGCGTCGTTCCAGTTCGCCGCGGTCGAGGGCGGGGCCGTCGAGGTCCGCATCGACCAGGGCAAGCTGCAAGCCGCCCTGAAGGACGGGCTCGCGAGCACCGAGACCGACGGCAAGGACGCCCAGATCGTCTTCACCGGCGCCCAACCGGCCGTCGACCCGTCCGAGGACGCCCGGAAGATCAACTGGGAGAAGACCTTCCTGCCGCTCATCGACGTGCTGAAGAAAACCGACGGCCGGGACCTGCCCGTCGTCTACAGCGCGTCGAAGCCCGGCGTGACCACTGACGCCGCCGGCGCGCTCGGCATCAAGGAGGTCGTCGGCGAGTTCACCACCGGCGGCCTGGCCGGTCCCGCCGCGACGAACAACCGGACGCTCGCCGACCGCGTGTCCGGCACGATCGTCAAGCCCGGCGAGACGTTCAGCCTCGGCGCCCGCTCCGGTCCGCGCACCGCCGACAACGGCTACGTGCCCGCCCCGGCCGACGAAGACGGCACCGGCTCGACCGTCGTCGGCGGTGGCGTCTCGCAGCTCGCGTCCACTTTGTACAACGCGGGCTACCTCGCGGGCCTGACCGACGGCGGCCACCTCGAGCACGACCACTACCTCGACCGCTATCCCGCCGGCCGCGACGCCAAGGCCGTCAACGCCGACGGCAGCTCCGTCGAGCTCAAGCTGACGAACGACTCGCCGACCGGGATCGCCATCCAGGCCACGGTTTCCGGCGACTCCGTGACGGTCCGGATCTGGGGCACCCGCCACTACCGCGTCGAGGGCCAGACCGGCGCCCAGACACCTGGCGACCCCCCACCGGTCCAGTTCGGCGGCGTCAGCCCGTGCCAGCCCGCCATCGGGACGCCCGGCTTCAGCGTCACCGACACCCGCGTGCTCTACGACGTCTCGACCGGCGCCGAAGTCCGCCGGACGTCGCACACCGCGACCTACGGTCCGCGTCCGACCATCCTCTGTTGAGTTGTCAGCGAAGGACCATGCACCCCGCCTCCTCGAAGTCGCGCAGCCACGCCGGCTCCCGGAAGTGCTTGTTCCACCGCAGATCCAGTTTGTCCAGTTTGGACAGACGAGCGATCGACGGAGGAAGGGAGACCAAGAGGTTCTCCCGCAGGTCCAGCTGACGCAGCTCGCCCAGCGAACCGATCGACTCGGGCAGTGAAGTCAACCCGTTGCCCCGCAGGTGCAGCTCCCGCAACGCACCCAGAGAGCCGATCGACTCCGGCAGCGTGGTCAACGCGTTGCGGTACAACCGGAGTTCGCGCAGCGAGGTGAACCCGGACAGGTCCGCGGGCAGCGAGCTCAGCCGGTTGTCCGTGCAGCCCAGGTACCGCAGCCGGCCCAACCGGCCCCACGCCGACGGCAACGTCGTCAGCCGGTTGTCGCTGACGTACAGGTATTCGGTCAGCCCGGCGAGGTCACCCAGCTCGTCCGGCAGTGCATCGAACTCGTTGTGCGCCAGGTCGAGCGTGTGCACCGACTTCAACGCCGAAATCCCCGGCGGCAGCGAAGAAAGCCGGTTCGTCGCGAGGTTGAGCACCTCCAGTTCGGTGTGCTCCCACAACGACGCGGGCACCGACGTGAGCGAGTTCTTGTACAGGTCGAGCCGGGTCACCCCCGGTGGCAGCGAGGGAAACGACGTCAGCCCCCGGCCGCTCAGCTCGAGTGACGTCATGACGGCCGCCGCGTCGAAGGCAGCAACGCCCAGCTGCGCGGGTCGTCCGGAGTGGACACCTGGATCCGCAGCCCCGGTGCCTCGGACACCGCCAGCTCGGTCAGCCGGAGGTCCATCCGGCCGGTCCGCGGGTGGTTCAGCCGCCGCAGCCGGGCCTGGGGTTCGGCGACCTCGTGCCGGGCCCACAGCCCGGCGAACTCCGGGCTCAGCGCCGACAGCCGGCGGATGTCCTCTTCCCAGGACGGATCGCCGACGTGGCTGCCGTACTCGGCGCGCATCCGCGCGACCATGTAGGGGACCTCCTCGTCGTAGTTCACGAAGAACTGCCGCGCGTTCGGTTCGGTCACGCAGCACCACAGCAGGTTCTTGTGCAGGCACGGCAAGCTGTGCCACTCCCAGAACAGCTCCTCCTGGGCCGCGTTCGACTCCAGGATGTCGAACCGGCCGTTGACCAGCGTGGCGGGCAGCGGGTCGAGCGCGCGCAGCACCTCGCGAACCGTGTCCGGCACCGTTTCCACCGTCGACGGCAGCCGCGACGGCGTCAGCTCCGCCAGCCGGTACAGGTGCTCCCGCTCCGGGGGCTCCATCCGCAGCGTGCGCGCCACGGCGTCGAGCACCTGCGAGCTCGCGTTGATCGGCCGCCCCTGCTCCAGCCACGTGTACCAGGTGACGCCCACGCCGGCGAGCAGCGCCACCTCCTCGCGGCGCAACCCGCTGAGCCGGCGACGGGGGCCGGGCGCGAGCCCGACCTCCGCCGGGCCGATCCGCGCGCGGCACGCCTTGAGGAACTGGCCGAGTTCCTCTCGGCGGCTGGTGTGGACCGGTGTCGGGGCCATGCGGACATGGTGCCCGAGGGGTACGACAGTTTTCGACGGATCAGCGGACGACTCAGCGGGCGAAGCAGGTACTCCCAGCACCAGCACCACCAGGCTCTCTCCGCCCGCGACCGAACAACCGCAGGGTCAGAGGCATGACTCTGACCACCCCTGCCCCGGCCACGGACCAGGCCGCCCGGCCGGACCGGCGGCCGTGGTTCGTCCTGGCCGTCCTGCTGCTCGGCCAGTTCATGGCGCTGCTCGACGTCACCGTCGTGAACGTCGCCATGACCGACATCCGCACCGACCTGCACGCGTCCGGCGCCGCGCTGCAGCTCGTCGTTTCCGGCTACACCGTGGGTTACGCGATGTTGCTGATCACCGGCGCCCGCCTCGGCGAGCTGTTCGGGCGGCGACGGCTGTTCGTCACCGGCACGATCGCCTTCACCGTCTGCTCAGCGCTGTGCGGCCTGGCGCCGGACGAAATCGTCCTCATCGCCGCGCGGATCGCGCAGGGCGCGGGTGCCGCGCTGATGATGCCGCAGGTCATCAGCGTCATCCAGGCGCAGTTCACCGGCGCCGCGCGGGCCAAGGCACTCAGCGCGTACACCGCGGTCATCTCGGTCGCCTTCGTGGCCGGCCAGGTGCTCGGCGGGGTGCTCGTCGGCGCGGACCTGTTCGGGGCGGGCTGGCGGCCGATCTTCCTGGTGAACGTCCCGATCGGCGTGCTCGTCGCGGTGTTCGCGCTGAAGCTGCTTCCCGCCGGCGCCGCGAAGGCCGGCCGCCGGCTCGACCTCGCCGGGCTCGCGATCGCCGTGCCCGCGGTGGTGCTCGTCGTGCTGCCGCTGGTGCTCGGGCACGAGACCGGCTGGCCGGCCTGGACGTACGGCTCGATGGCCGTGGGCGTGCTGCTGGCCGTGCTGTTCGTGGTCGTGGAACGCCGTGTGCGCGACCCGCTCGTCGACCTCGCCGTGCTCAAGATCCGCGGGGTCGCGCCGGGTCTGGCCACGCTCGCGGCCGGTGTCGCGTCCTACGGCGGCTTCCTCTTCTGCGTCTCGCTGCACCTGCAGTCGGGCCTCGGCAAGACGGCGATGGCCGCCGGCCTGGCGATGGCTCCGGGCGGCATCGTCTTCGGCCTGTGCGGGTTCTTCTGGAACCGGCTGCCGACGCGGGTGCACGCGTGGCTGACCCCGTGTGGTTACGTCGGATCCGCGCTCGCCTACGCGCTGCTCGGGCTGGGCCGCGACGGCGGCGCGTTGTTCTTCGTGGCCCTGCTGCTGTTCGGGCTGTCGATGGGGCCCGCGTTCGGCTCCCTGATGGTGAACGCGCTGACGCACGTCCCGCTCGAGCGCGCGGCCGACGTCAGCGGCCTGCTGACCAGCACGCTGCAGCTGGGCCAGGTCGTCGGCGTGGCCACCTTCGGCAGCCTGTTCCTGACCCTCGCCGTGACGTCGTCCGCGCACGCCCTCACCGTGACGATGACCTGCGCCGCCGTGCTGCTGCTCGCCGGCGCAGGCCTGGCCGTCAGGCGGTAGTGCGGTTGCCGCCCTTGACCCTCGCGTAGATCGCCGAGGCCGCGATGACCCCGACGACGGCGGCGACGATCTGGAAGATGTGCCGGATCCAGTCGATGCCGGAGGTGTCCTTGACGCCGAACACGCCGGCCAGCCAGTTGCCGATGAACGCCGCCACGATGCCGACGACGATGGTCAGCCAGATCGGGATCTTCTGGTCGCCCGGCGCGAACAACCGGCCGAGCACACCCAGGACCAGGCCCACGATGATCGTCGAGATGATGCCCCAAAGTCCGCCGAGCACAGCTGCCTCCTCGGATAGCGCAATAAGCGCCACGGTGACACCGATCCCCGCGAGTCGCCTGCGCAGACCCCCGATGGAGTGAGGGCAAAAAGATCCGGCCCGGTTCGCCCGACGGCGAACCGGGCCGGATCGGCCTGGGAAGGGGTTACCTCGTCACGCCACGGCGTCCGTAGGCGCCCGCGGCGATGCTCACCCCGATGGCGGCGAGGACGACCTGCGTCAGGATCTCCAGCCAGTCGATGCCGTTGGTGTCGGCGTACCCGAGACCGCGCGCGATGGCCGTGCCGATGAAGGCGGCGATGATACCGATCACGATGGTCAGCCAGATCGGGATGCTCTGCTTGCCGGGAGCGACCAAGCGGCCGAGAACACCGATGATCAGCCCGACGATGAGTGCGCTGACGATGCCGGCGACAGTCATCACTTTCTCCTCTCAAGGATCCGCGAACCCGGCCACTCGGGTCCGTCGGACTCGGTGAGCGGAGTGCCCGCACCGGCCGGCCCTGAAACGCGAAAAGGGCCCTCCTCACGTGAGAAGGGCCCTTTTCGTGACCATCAGAAGGCAGCTTCGTCGAGCTCCATCAGCGCGTTGTCGGCGGCTTCGACGATCGCGCGGCGGGCCGTCAGCTCCGGCAGCACCTGCTTCGAGAAGAACGACGCCACGGCGATCTTGCCCTCGTAGAACGGGACGTCCTTGGCGGACGCGCCCGCGTCGAGCTTCGCGATGGCGACCTCGGCGTGCTTGAGCAGCTGCCAGCCGATGAGCAGGTCGCCGACCGACATCAGCAGGCGGACCGTGTGCTGGCCGACCTTGTTGATGTTCTGCGGGTCTTCCTGCGACGTCGTCAGGTAGCCGATCAGCGAGCCCAGCATGCCCTGGGTGTCCTCGAGGGCCTGCTTGAGCAGCCCGCGCTCGTTCTTGAGCCGGCCGTTGCCCGCCTCGGACTCGATGAACTTCGTGATCTCGCCGGCGACGAAGGCCAGCGACTGGCCCTTGTCGCGGACGATCTTGCGGAAGAAGAAGTCCAGCGACTGGATCGCCGTGGTGCCTTCGTACAGCGAGTCGATCTTGGCGTCGCGGATGTACTGCTCGATCGGGTAGTCCTGCAGGAAGCCGGACCCGCCGAGCGTCTGCAGCGACTGCACGAGCTGCTCGGTGGCGCGCTCGGAGCCGACGCCCTTGACGATCGGCAGCAGCAGGTCGTTGACGCCGTGCGCGACCTTCTGGTCACCCTCGCCGGTCCACAGCTGGTCCTGGAAGGACGCCGTGTACAGGTACGTCGCGCGCAGGCCCTCGGCGTACGCCTTCTGCAGCATCAGCGAGCGGCGGACGTCCGGGTGGTGCGTGATGGTGACGCGCGGGGCGGCCTTGTTCAGCATGTTCGGCAGGTCGGCGCCCTGGACGCGCTCCTTGGCGTACTCGAGCGCGTTGAGGTAGCCGGTCGACAGCGTCGCGATGGCCTTCGTGCCGACCATCATCCGGGCGTACTCGATGACCTGGAACATCTGCGCGATGCCGTCGTGGACCTCGCCGAGCAGCCAGCCCTTGGCCGGGGTGCCGTGCTGGCCGAACGTCAGCTCGCACGTCGTCGAGGCCTTGATGCCCATCTTGTGCTCGACGTTCGTGACGTAGGCGCCGTTGCGCTCGCCCAGCTCGCCGGTCTTCGAGTCGAAGTGGAACTTCGGCACGAGGAACAGCGACAGGCCCTTGGTGCCCGGCTTGGTCTCGATGCCGGGACCCTCGGGGCGCGCCAGCACGAGGTGCATGATGTTTTCGCTCATGTCGTGCTCGGCCGAGGTGATGAACCGCTTCACGCCGTCGATGTGCCAGGAGCCGTCCTCCTGCTGGACGGCCTTGGTGCGGCCCGCGCCGACGTCGGAGCCGGCGTCCGGCTCGGTCAGCACCATCGTCGCGCCCCAGGCGCGGTCGATCATCAGCTGCGCCCAGTGCTTCTGCTCTTCGGTGCCGTTCTTGTTCACGATCATCGCGAAGTTCGGGCCCGCCATGTACATGAACAGCGGGGCGTTGGCGCCGAGGATCAGCTCGGACGCGGCCCACTGGACGGTCGGGGGCAGGCCGAAGCCGCCGAGGTCGTTGGTCAGGCCCAGGCGCCACCACTCGCCGTCGAGGAGCTGCTGGTAGCTCTTCTTGAACGACTCGGGGATCTTGACGCTGAAGGTCTTCGGGTCGTACACGGGCGGGTTGCGGTCGGCGTCGGCGAAGGACTCGGCGAGCGGGCCGGTCGCGAGCTTGTTCAGCTCGGTCAGCACACCGCGGGCGGTCTCTTCGTCGGACTCGGCGAGCACACCCTTGCCCAGGCGCTCCTGCACGCCGAGTACCTCGAAGAGGTTGAACTCCAGGTCTCGGACATTGCTCTTGTAGTGGCCCATGTCGTCACTCCAATGTGTTCGGCTCCCCGGCCGGGCACACGTCGCCTTACTCGCCGGTAACTTCAGGATATTACCTGCGGGTAACTGGAGCAAGCAGATCCGCACTTCCGAGTACGGAAATCCGGGCTTCTTCCCGGGAAACAGGGGTCAGCGCTGCCCCGGAAGGGCGGTTGTGTCGGCAGTCACGGGCACGTGACCGTCCTCCGCCCTGGCGACCAGTATCCCGCCGCGGAAGGCGATCGTCACGGCGTGCGTCCGGTCCCGTGCGGACAGCTTGCGCAGGATGCTCTTGACGTGGGTCCGGACCGTCTCGACGGACAGGAACAGCAGCTTCGCGATCGCCGAGTTCTCGAGACCCTCGGCGACGAGCTGGAGCACCTGGTACTCGCGCCGGGACAGCGGCATCCCGCCGCGCGGCCCCGGGGGGCTGTCGTGGGCGAGGCCGTCCTTCGGCACGGTCGACCGCTTCGGCCGGGCGGTGAGCGCGGCCAGCGCCGGATCGATGTACCGGCGCTCGGTGTGGGCCCGCCGGATCGCTTCGGCGAGCCGTCGCGAGTCGATCGACCGCGGCACGATCGCGTGCGCGCCCGCGGCGATCGCGGCCGCGAGGTACTGCTGCGTGCGGTTCGTGTCACGGATGAGCGTGACCAGGACCAGTGCCGGGTCGCCGGCGTTGAGCAGCTTCGTCAGGTGGCAGTTCGGGTCGAGTGCCGAGTCGAGCACGACGACGTCCGGCTTGACCTGCTCGCACAGCTGCAGCGCGGCGTGGTGGCTGGCCGCCTGGCCCGCCCAGTGCAGCCCCTGGCTGCGGTGGACGAGCGCGGCGAGGCCGTCGCGGAAGATCGGGACCGGGTCGACGACCGCCACGCCGAGACTTCGCCCGCCGGGTCCGGCCGGCCCGATCGGCCTGCGGGTGGGCTCGATGCCGTGCATCGTGGGCCTCCGTCTCTGCGCCGTCACTCCTGGGACGCCTGACGCGACCCCTCGGTTCACACGTCCGGCACCGTCCGGTCCCCCCTGCCGGGACCGGCCAAAAGTGACTCCTCCTGCTTGGTACGAGTCGCGATTGCGCAGCTCATGACGCCATCTCCCCCTCATGGCCTAATCCGCCGGTCACAGCAAACTTTGAGTAGAAAACCGTCGGAAGAAGGCGGCTCGACCGGGCTGGGAAGGACCTGATGGGGCGGTGGACGCTACTGAGGGTTGCCCGCTCCGTATTCAACGATTTCGACGACGTTCGGATGCGGCCCGCAGCTCCGCGAACTCCGCCGCCAGCCCGGCCGGCGTCCAGTGCGCGTTGAGGCCGCTCGGGTTCGGCAGCACCCACACGTGGGTGTCCCCGATCCGGTGCTCCTGCCGGCCGACGCGCGCCTTCGGGAAGCCGAACGCGGTCCGGTACGCGGTGATCCCGACGACGGCCAGCCACCGCGGCCGGTGCTCGAGCACCTTCGCCTCCAGGATCCGGCCGCCTTCGCGGAGCTCGTCACCGGTGAGCTCGTCGGCGCGGGCCGTGGTCCTGGCGACGACGTTCGTGATGCCGAGCCCCAGGTCGAGCAGCCGGTCCTGCTCGGCCGGGTCGTAGCGGCGGGGCGTGAACCCGCCGGCGTGGAGGGCGGGCCAGAAGCGGTTGCCGGGACGGGCGAAGTGCAGTCCCAGCGCTCCTGAGTAGAGGCCGGGGTTGATGCCGCAGAACAGGACGTCGAGGCCGGGCGCGATGACGTCCGGGATGGTCGTGTCCTGCGCGGCGGCCAGCTGGTCCTTCGTTGGTCGGGAGCTCACCCGTCCAGGGTTCCCCGGTCTTCCGTCGCGGGGGGTGGCGAACTGACCACAGACCTGCGTAACCTGTTGTGATCTCCCGCACAGCGCCGTACCGAGGAGGATTTCGTGCAGCTTCCGATCGTCCTCGGGCTGGTCGCGCTCGTGCTGGCCGTCGCCGCCCTCGTCGTCGTCCTCGAGGACCGCCGGTCGGCCAAGCGGGCCGCCCTGCGGCGGAAGGCCCGGTTAGCGCGTCTCGGCGAGGTGGACCCGCTCGCGCCGGGCCGGCTGCACGCGGACCGGTGAACGCAGGACCGCCAGCAGCAGCGCCCCGAACACCCAGCCGACGCCCGCGCCGAACGTGTTGTTCATGAGGTCGTCGACGTCGAAGATGCGGTAGACGTACGGCGCCGTCCCGAAGTTCGCCGTGACCTGCGTGAACTCGATCGCCAGTGACGCGGCGAAGCCGATCAGGACCGTGCCGGTCAGGCCGCGGCGCCACAGCACCCGGGCGAACACGCCCAGCGGGACGAACAGCAGCACGTTCAGGCAGGCCTGCTGGAACGTCTGCGTCGTGAACCACTGCGACAGCGGCTCGCCGTGCTTCAGCAGTTCGGTGTGGATGTCGGTGATCCACTGGAACGGGTGCAGCTGCACGGTCTGGCTCAGCCGGCGCGTGCCGAGGCCGGGCAGCGGCAGGAAGACGACCGCCAGGGTCATGCAGCCGTACAGCAGCACCGCGCCGGTGGCCACGATGCCGCGCGGGCGCAGGCCGCCGTGCCGGGCCAGCTGCGTGATCAGCTGCGGCACCAGCACCACGCTCCACAGCGCGAGGAAGCCGATGAACCCGTACTGCAGGGCGGTGACCTGTGCGTTCGTCATGCCACCGACGTTATGGATCATGGCCCGGGCGGCGCTTCGGTCGATGAGCCGGACGCCCCGGACGGCCATCGGCCACTCGGCTGAAGCGACCCTCGGCCGATCGGTCAGTCGTCCTCGCGTTCCTCGGAGCGCTCGGCCCGCCACGCGCTGAACACCGTGCCGCCGATCAGCAGCACGACGACGGCCAGCACCACGAGTACGACCTCGATGCCCATTTTTCCCCCAGTTGCCGGATCGATCGCCTCATCGCGCGCGCGTTAATGGGTGTTACCGAACCCTCCGTGCGTGCGAGCCTGCCCGGATGGTCCACGTGCGACAGCTGACTCCCGACGACGTCCCCGTGCTGCGTGAAATCCGGCTCCGCGCGCTGGCGGACACGCCCGAGAACTTCGGCTCGCTCGTCGCGGTCGAACGCGCCAAGCCCGATGAGGACTGGCGCGAGTGGATCCGTGACCGCGCCTGGTTCGCCGCGTTCGATGGTGAAGACGCCGTCGCGCTCGTCTGCGGCTGGCCCGCGGAGCCGGAATGGCTGGTCTTCTCGATGTGGGTTGCGCCACAGGCGCGTGGCCGCGGAGTGGCCGCGGACCTCATCGCCGCCGTCCGCGAAGCGGCCGTCAAAGCCGGCGCGGAAGCGATCGGACTGCACGTCTTCGAGGGAAACGACCGCGCGCGACGGGTCTACGAACGACTCGGCTTCGTCCTCACCGGCGAGTCCGAGGTCATCACCGGGAAAGGGAGACGTAACCGGATGCGGCTTGCGCTGAACCGGGAATGACCACGACGCTCGGCACGTCGAAGACTTGTACAGGGCAAGGGAAGGAACGCTCATGGCACCGGTCCGGGTCGGCATCGTCGGGCTCAGCGCGAACGGCGGCTGGGCCGCCACCGCGCACGTGCCCGCGCTGGCCGCCGTGGACGGCTACGAGCTCCGCGCGCTGAGCGGGAGCAGCGCCGAGTCGGCGCGGGTGGCCGGGGAGAAGTACGGCGTGCCGCTGACCTTCGGCGACGCCGGGGAGCTGGCGCGGCACCCGGAGGTCGACCTGGTCGTCGTCGCGGTGAAGGTGAGCGAGCACCGCGCGCTGATCGAGCCCGCGCTGGCCGCGGGCAAGCAGGTGCTGAGCGAGTGGCCGCTCGGCGTGAGCCTGGCCGAAACCGAGGCGCTGGCCGAGGCCGCGCGGGGGAAACCGACCGCCGTCGGCCTGCAGGGGCGGTCCGCGCCCGCGTTGCGCTACCTGCGCGACCTCATCAAGGACGGCTACGTCGGCCGCGTGCTCTCGACGTCGTTGATCGGCTCGGGCGGCAACTGGGGGCCGTCGGTCCGGGCCGGGCGCGACTACCAGCTGCACCCCGAAGGCGGGGCGACGATGCTGACGATCCCGTTCGCGCACACCGTCGACGCGTTCGACATGGTGCTCGGCCGGTTCGCCGAGCTGTCGGCGACGATGGCGACCGTCCGGTCCCGGGTGCGCGACGAGGTCACCGGCGACTCGGTCGTGATGACCGCGCCGGACCAGATCGCCGTCAACGGCGTGCTGAACGGCGGCGCGGTCGCGTCGCTGCACCTGCGCGGCGGGTCGTCGCCCGCCACGGACTTCCACTGGGAGATCAACGGCACCGAGGGCACCCTGGTCGTCACCGCGGCGGACCCGCTGTTCTGGATCGCGAAGCTGACGTTGCGCGGCAGCCGGACCGGCGTGCTGGAGAAGCTGACCGTGCCCACCCGGTACGAGCTGCCGCAGCTGGCCGGGCGCAGCGCCGAGCCGTCGTACAACGTCGCGCACGCCTACGCCCGGCACCTCAAGGGCGACCTGCCGGACTTCGCGCACGCCCTGCGCGTGCACCGCGTGCTCGACGCCGTCCAGCGGTCCGCCGACGCCGGGACGCGGGTTCACCCGGACGCAGAGTAACTGTTACCGACGGTAGTAGCTTTTCCGCGGACCCCGACCTACTCTCGGGTAATGGACGACGTTGTCTACGACCGCGCGGGCCGGGGCGAGCCGCTGGTGCTGATCCACGGCATCGGCCACCGCCGTCAGGCGTGGGCGCCGGTGTTTCCGCTGCTCACGCCGCATCGCGACGTCATCGCCGTGGACCTGCCGGGCTTCGGCGAGTCGCCCGAGCCCGCCGGTGGGTACGGCGTCGAGCCCGCGCTGGTGATGTTCAAGGAGCTCTTCACCGAGCTGGGTCTCGACCGCCCGCACGTCGCCGGCAACTCGCTCGGCGGCCTGCTGTCGCTGGCGCTCGGCCAGGCCGGGCTCGTCCGCAGCGTCACGGCGTTGTCGCCGGCCGGGCTGTGGACCCGGCCGCAGAAGATGTACGCGATCGCCACGCTCAAGGCCCACCGCGCGCTCGCCCAGCGCACGCCACCGCACGTCGTGCGCCGCATCGCCGCGACGCCGGCCGGGCGCCGGGCGCTGGTCGGGATGATCGTCGGGAAGCCGGGCCTGCTGACCCCGGACGCCGTCGTCGAGGACGCCCACGCGCTCGCGACCGCGCCGGGGTTCGAGCCGACCGCCGCGCAGTCGCGCGGGGACTTCCGGTTCACCGGCCCGGTCACCGGCGTCCCGGTGACCATCGCCTGGGCCGAGCACGACCGGATCCTCGCCCGGCCACGCGTCGCCGACCTGCGGAAGGTCGCTCCTCGCGGGACGTTCCGGCTGTTGCCCGGCTGCGGGCACGTGCCGATGAACGACGACCCCGAACTCGTCGCGCGGGTGCTGCTCCAGGGAAGCGTTAGGTGACATTCGCTTTACGTCCGTCTTTTGACCCTGGTAGCTGACTGTTCCGCGAGGCAGAATCCTCCGCCGTGCGCCCGTTTGGGGACCTTGGGCGCGAATCGGAGGAAACACGCATGAGGCTTTCAACCCGGCTCGTGGTGCTCGCCGCGGCCGCGCTGGCGACGACCGCGGTGACCACCGCGCCCGCGTCCGCGGGCCAGCGCCCGGACCCCACCACCGACGTCCGGATCATCGGGTTCAACGACCTGCACGGCAACCTCGAGCCGCCGACCGGCTCCAGCGGTCGCGTCGTGCAGTCCGACGGGACCACTGTGGACGCCGGCGGTGCCGCTTACCTGGCCACGCACGTGAAGCAGCTGCGGTCGCAGGTGCGCGACTCGTTCGTCGTGTCCGCCGGCGACAACGTCGGCGCGTCGCCGCTGACCTCGGCGCTGTTCCACGACGAGCCGACCATCGACTTCCTGAACATGCTGGGCGTCAACGCGTCCGTCGTCGGGAACCACGAGTTCGACGAGGGCTACAAGGAACTGCAGCGCATGCAGTTCGGCGGCTGCCACCCGACGGACGGTTGCCAGTTCGACAAGACCTTCAGTGGTGCGAAGTTCCCCTTCCTCGGGTCCAATGTGTACTTCACCAACGGCCTGCCCGCGTTGTTGCCGTTCACCGTCAAGTTTGAGGGCGGCGTGCCGATCGGCGTCATCGGCGCGACGCTGAAGGACCTGCCGTCGGTCGTCACGCCGGAGGCGATCAAGGGCCTGAAGTTCGGCGACGAGGTCGAGGCGATCAACCGCACGGCGAACCTGCTCGACTTCTTCGGCGTCAAGGCCCAGGTCGTGCTCATGCACCAGGGTGACAGCACCGAGCTCGAGGGGCCGAACGACTGCAAGGTCCTGCCGGGCCCGGCCACCGCGATCGCGAAGGCCGTGACCCCGAAGGTCGACGCGATCTTCACCGGCCACAGCCACCAGCAGTACAACTGCGTGATCAACGACCCGGCCGGCCAGCCGCGCCCGGTCATCCAGAGCGCGTCGTTCGGCCGTCTGCTGTCCGTCGTGGACCTGAAGATCAACCTGAAGACGCGCGACGTCGTCCGGTCGGCGACGCAGGCCCGCAACGAGATCGTCACGCGCACGGTCACCCCGGACCCGGCGGTGGCGGCGCTGGTCGCCAACGCCGTGGCGAAGTCGGGCCCGATCGCGAACAAGCAGGTCGGCACCATCACCGCGGACCTGCCGGCGGCGGGCAACGCGGCCGGCGAGTCGCCGCTCGGCGACGTCATCGCCGACGCGCAGCTCGCGGGCACGCAGTCGAACAGCGCGGTCATCGCGATGACCAACCCGGGCGGCATCCGCGCCGACATCACCTACGCGTCGTCCCCGGCCGGCGAAGGCAACGGCGTGGTGACCTACGGCGAGGCGTTCAAGGTCCAGCCGTTCTCGAACATCATGCAGACGATCACGCTGACCGGCGCGAACCTGAAGAACGTGCTGGAGCAGCAGTGGGCGCCGGGGGTGAACCCGAAGTTCCTGCAGATCTCGAGCTCGCTGCACTACAGCTGGTCGGCGTCCGCGCCGCAGGGCTCGCGGGTTTCGAACATCACGGTGAACGGCACGCCGGTCGACCCGGCGGCGACGTTCCGCGTGTCGGTGAACAACTTCCTCGCCGCCGGCGGGGACGGCTTCACCGAGTTCACCAAGGGCACGAACCTGGCCGGCGGGCCGGTCGACCTGGACGCGCTCGTCGCGTACCTGGGCGCCCACCCGAACGTGGCCCCGCCCGTGGCGGACCGGATCACCCAGCTGCCGTAGTCCGGTTTTTCCAAGACGCCGGGTCGAGAATGAACCCATGACGACTTGGGAAGACGTCGTCCGCCTGGCCTCGGAACTCCCCGAGGTCGAGGCGGCGACCTGGTACCGCACGCCCGCGCTGAAGGTGGCGGGCAAGGGTTTCGCGCGGCTGCGCACCGAGGCCGAAGGCGGCCTGGTCGTGATGTGCGGGCTCGACGAGAAGGCCGCGTTGCTGGACTCCGGCGACGCGGCCTTCTTCACGACAGCGCACTACGACGGGTACGGCTCGATCATCGTCGACCTCGAGAAGGTCGACGTCGATCAGCTGCGCGAGCTGCTCGAAGAGGCGTGGCGGCTGAAGGCGCCCAAGCGGCTCACCACTTGAGCTCGCCCTTGAGCATGCTCATCAGGATCATGTCGTGGCGCTCGCCGTCCATCGCGACGAACGCCTCGCGGTGGCGGCCGTCCTCGGAGAACCCGACCTTGCGGTAGACGTGCCGCGCGCGCTCGTTCTCGGCGACCACCCAGAGCGTGATCATGTGCAGGCGCATGGAGTTGAAGCCGTAGCGGCACATCAGGCGCAGGGCTTCGGTGCCGTAGCCGCCGCCGTTGCGGTAGCCGGCATCGCCGATGTAGATGTCCAGCTCGGCGTTGCCGATCTCGGGTTCGGCGTCCCGGAGGTCGACGATGCCGATGAGCTTGCCGTCGGCCTCGATCCCGAGGACGACGAGCTCGTAGCTGTTGACCGGGCGTTCTTCGGCGCGTTTGCGGATCTGCGCGAGCGACCGCGGGTGGCTGTTGTTCATCCACCGGCCGACCTCGGGATCGCTCAGCCACGGGTGGATCTTCTCGGCGTCCTCCGGCTCGAGCGCGCGCAGCCGGACCAGTTGACCTTCGAGCATGGCCTCATCGTGCCCGAATCCGCCGCGGGGTTCGCCTGGTTTTCGCCGTCCGGGCGACCCGGCTCCCGGCCCGCGGTCGCCCGATGGTGGGATATGGCGCATGTCGACCGAATGGCCGCTGCGCCAGGATCCGGAAGCGCCGGTCATCATCGCTCTGGCCCTGGTGAACGCCCCCGACGCCCTCGGCTTCGTCGTGCTGGACGACGAGGACGACTGGTTCATCAGCGACGGCACCGAGCTGTCCGACGACGTGGTGGTCAACCGCGAGAGCTTCGGCAAGATGTCGGTGCGGGAGGCCCTCGAGCTGCTCCCGCAGCTGGCCGCGCTCGCCGGCCTGCCGACGGGGATGGCCGCCGACTGGGACCCCGAGCGCCGCACGTGGCTGCTGTCGTCGGTGACCGGTTCCGACGACGAAGACGAGGACATCCGCCTGCTGTCCCAGCGCCGCGCGGCCTGGGAGTTCGCCGGCTCGCCCGACGACGAGGCCCAGATCAGCACCGGCCTCACCGAGATCCCGGCCGGCTGGCAGCAGCCGGTCCGCGCGGTCCGCCAGGTCGTCCGCGAGCAGGACGGCACCTGGCTGTTCGTCGGTTTCGAGGTCCCCGAGGCGGAGGACTTCGAGGTCGAGGGCCTGGAGCTGGAGCACGTCGCGAACCTGTACCCGGACGTCCGGGCGGTCCTGAAGGCGGCGCCGGGCCAGGTCTACGACCGCGAGACGCCGGAGTCCGACTGGGAGCTCGTCGAGGGTTAGACCTCGACCGGTAGGTGGAACAGCCCGCGCGTGATCGGGCTCGGCCACCAGCCGAGTTCGGCTTCTGGTCGGGAGAGCCGCGCCGTCGGCAGCCGGCGGAGCACCGTCTCGAAGGCGACGTCAGCCTGCAAGCGGGCCAACGCGGCGCCGATGCAGAGGTGCGGCCCGGCGCCGAACGCGAGGTGTCGCCGGTCGGCAGCACGTCGTCCCGGTCGGAACGCGTCCGCGTCGTCGAACGCGGCGGGATCCCGGTTGGCCGCCAGCACCGAGACCAGGATCGGGTCGCCGGGCCGCATGACCTGCCCGCCGATCTCGACGTCTTCGGTCGGAAAACGCCAGGTCGCGTTCTGCAGCGGCGAATGCAGCCGCAGCGTCTCCTCGATGACGGCGGCGCGGTGGGCCGGGTCGGTCCGTGCTCGCGCGGCTTCTTCCGGATGGGTCAGCAGCGCGAGCGCGCCGGTCGAAATCAGCCCGACCGTCGTTTCGTGGCCGCCGATGAGGATCAGGAAGGCCGTCGACGTCACCTCGTCGGCGGACAGCGTGCCCGCGGACTCCTGCGCGACGAGGTCGCTGATCAGGTCGGTCCCCGGCGTCGCGCGCTTGGCGTCGACGACCTCGGTGACCAGCCGTTCCAGGACGTCGGTGGCTTCGCGGACCTTCGAGCCGTCGGTGTCGTCGGCCGAGTCGATGACCAGCGACCACTCGTGGACGTCCTCGCGGTACCGCTCCGGCACGCCGAGCAGGTCGCAGATGATCGCGATCGGCAGCGGGTAGGCGAGTTCGGTGACGAGGTCGCCGTGCCCGCGTTCCGCGATGGCGCCGACCAGGTCTTCGGTCACCGTCCGGGCGCGTTCGCGCAGGTTCTCCATCCGGCGCGAGCCGAACGCGCCGGCGCACGCGCGGCGCAACCGCGCGTGGTCGGGCGGATCGGTGTTGATCATGTTCGACGCGAGCGACGGCCGGTGGTCGAGCGGCAGACCCATGCCGGAGCGCCGCCACTCGTCGTTGCCGGCGAACGGGCTCTTGACCAAGGCGGGGTGGTCGAGCGCCGCCACGCGTACGCGGGTGAGGGGTCGCGATCGAAGTCCGGACCGAACAGCGCGGGCTCTCCCATGCCTCCCACCTTGCCCGCGAAACTTTTCCGGCGACAAGTGTCCCGGCGCGCCTTCGCCCGTTCGTCCTTACAGTGAAAGCCGGCGATCGGCGCCGGTCAGGATCTGTGAGGAGCAGCCATGCCCCAGTACGCCGCGATCATCTTCGCCTCCGACGTCGACCCGACCAAGCCCGAGGCCGCGGACCTGATGAAGGACTACAACGAGTTCCACGACGGCGCCCAGGCCGTGATCCGCGGCGGCGCGGCGCTGTACCCGACCGCGACCGCGACGACGGTCCGCGTCACCGGCGGCAAGGGCGGCGACGTCGTCACCAGCGACGGCCCGTACGCGGAGACGAAGGAAGCCCTGACCGGCTTCTACCTCATCGAATGCGCCGACCTCGACGAAGCCGTCAAGGTCGCGTCGCGCATCCCGGGCGCCTGGGACGGCGCCATCGAAGTCCGGCCGGTCGTCGACTTCAGCAAGTGACGCACGCCGGGGACGCGGTCGCGCGGCTGGTCCGGGACGAGGGCACCCGGGTACTGGCCACGCTGGTCCGCGTCACCGGCAGCGTCGACCTGGCCCAGGACGCCGTCCAGGACGCCGTCGTGCGCGCGCTGGAGACGTGGCCGCGCGACGGCGTCCCGGACAACCCCCGCGGCTGGCTCCTGGTGGCGGCCCGCCGTCGCGCGGTGGACGTCGTCCGCCGCGAAGCGAAGCGGCTCGGGAAGGAGGCGGACGCGATGCCCGCCTTCGACCCGTTCCCCGACCCGGTCTCGGTCCGCGACGACCTCCTGCGGTTGGTGTTCACGTGCTGTCACCCGGCGTTGTCGGTGGACGCGCAGGTCGCCTTGGCGCTTCGGACGTTGGGCGGTTTGTCGACGGCGGAGGTCGCCCGCGGCCTGCTGGTCCCCGAAGCGACGATGGCGAAGCGCCTGACGCGCGCGAAGCAGAAGATCGCCCAGGCCCGGATTCCGTACCGGGTGCCGTCCGCCTCGGAATTGCCGTTGCGCCTTTCCGGAGTGGCGTCGACGGTGTACTTGATCTTCAACGAGGGTTACACGGGCCGGGCCGCTCTCATCGACGAGGCCGTCCGCCTGGCGCGCCTCCTGGCGGAGTTGATGCCCGACGAGCCGACGGCGCTGGGGCTCTTGTCGTTGGTGCTGCTGCAGGACGCCCGGCGGGCGGCGCGCTTCGACTCGTCCGGTCTGCCGGTGTTGCTGGCCGCGCAGGATCGCTCGGCGTGGGACGGTTCGCTGATCAAGGAAGGCGTCGAACTGGTGGGCGTGGGGCTGCGCCGGACGCCATCGGTCCCGAACCCGTACGTCGTCCAGGCGGCGATCGCGGCCTGCCACGACCTGGCGCCGTCGTACGCGGAGACGAACTGGGACGCGGTGATCTCCTGGTACGACGTGCTGGTGTCGGTCCAGGACACCCCGGTGGTCCACTTGAACCGCGCGGCCGCCGTAGCGGAGCGCGACGGACCCGCCGCGGCTTTGGCACTGGTGGATGAACTGCCGGATCTGGCGGAGTATCCCTGGTGGCACGCGTCCCGAGCGGAACTGCTGTTCCGCCTGGATTTCGCCGAAGCCGCCGCAGAAGCGCTTTCCCACGCCGTGGCGACCGGTCTTCCCGCCGCGCACGCCGCCCATTTGCGAAATCGGCTGAATCCGCGGTAGTCGGCGAGGTCACCGTTTCGGGCGACCGCCGGATGGCCGCTTTCCCGATGGCGATTCCGGCTCGACACTGGATCGCGGCGCAGATCCGGGGAGAGGCGAAATGATGCACGGATCGCCCGCACCGGTGCGGTTCCGGGGCCGGCTGTACTTGTCCACGGTGGACACTTCCTCCGCCGGCACGGTGGAGTACTGCTCGTCGGAGAACGGGAGCGACTGGTCGAAAAAGGCCGATCTCACCGCGAAGAACAAGGCGCGCAGTGCCGGCCCGCTCGTGCCGATCGTCGTGTTCGAAAAGCTTCCTGGTCTACCGGGACCGGAAGGACCGTTCGAAACCCATGCTGTGCCAGTCGTCCGACGGCAGCGAGTGGTTCCCGCCGGCGGCGGGGAACGGCGGAGATCCACACGGTCTACAGCATCGACGGCTGCAGCTGGAACGTCGCCGCGACCGTCACCGATCAGTACTTTCCGACGTCGGCGAAACCCGTTCTCCGCTTGCACCGCGGCACGTTGTTCGCGTTCTACCGCTACAGCGAACTGCTCACCGTCGTCGAAAGCCCGGACGGCCGGAGCTGGCGCAAGCGGCAGCACATCCGCGACGGGCAGACCAGGAGCCGTCGGCAACCCGCCCCGGCGGTCTACGACAACCAGCTGCTCTTGTTCTTCATCGGCACCTCGGACAACCACGTGGGGCCCGGAAATCCGGATCTCCGAGCGCAACCACGCCAGCGCCGACGGCGACCTGGAAGTGCTGGCCGACGATTTCGGCCTCGACGTCGGCTACCGGTCGACGAAGAACGACGGCACCGGTATCGCCGCGTTCAAAGCCACCTGGCGCCGCGAATGGTCGATGCGGCTGACCGACGTCCCGGGCCATCGGCACCAAGGGGCTGCGCGAAACCTGCCCATCCAATCGATGGTGCCCTACCGCGACTGGTTCCTGTTGCCCTACAACGCGCGGCTCGGCAACCAGGGGTTCCTCTACATCCTCGACCGCGAATGGAAGATGCCCACCAGGAAGATCACGATCCCCGAGCGGGGCCTCAACCACCCCGGCGGCGCCCAGGTGATCGGCGACTACCTCGCCGTCGCGCTGGAGGACGACGACACCACGCGGGGTTGCGTGCGCTTCTACGACCTCGGCAAGCTGACCGACAGCGCCGACCCGAAGCTCCTCGACCTGCGCGTGGACACCGGCGAGGCGGCGAACGCCGTGGGCATCGCCGACATCGACGCCGGCGCGGCCCGGCGGTACGTGATGGGCGTTTACGCGGGCGGGGAGGTGCGGTTCTACGAATCGAACGCGTTCCCCCTGAGCGACCGGCGTTGCCAGTTCACGCGCCGCTTCTCCGCGGAGACGGGCAGCCCCGGCCCCGACAACACGTGGTCGCAGTCGATCCACTTCCGCTTCGGCGCGGAGATCCTCGACGAGAACACGATCGACCTGTTCGCGTCCGACCGCAACTTCTCCCGGATCACCGACCCGGTGCTGTTCTACAACCGATTCACCCGGTGACAACCAAAAAGGGTGCCACTCGAATCGGGAGACACCCTTTTTGCTATTGGAGCGGATGACGGGAATCGAACCCGCGTATTCAGCTTGGGAACCAAGGGTGATCATGGCCGATAGTGGCTCTGAACTGGGGACCGGGCTACCTGCCGTCGGCCGCCGTTGACCGGCCTGAATGGCACGGCAATGGCACGCCGCCGCTTACCCACTTCCCTCCCTTCACCCCGATACGAAGCCCGCACGCGGCCGGCGGTGCCGGGTCAAGGCACGTTTTCCCGCCTTGACGCGGTGTCGCCGGACGTTGTCACGATCCGGCTTCGGGGTGGACCCTGGTGACCCCGTGCGTAACGATCGGGGCCCTGAGAGCGACCGTGACGACATGGCTCTCGATGGGGAGGCTCCTCCGGCCCTGGGTAAGTGGCGCTACGTACGCGTCCCACTGGCGGCCGCGCCGCCCGGCCGGTGGGCGAAGCGGAGCGGCAGCCCGCCGCGCCGGAGCGGGCGCGGTCGCCCAGGTGACCGGCTCGGTACCGCACCGGCGCGCCGCCCGCTGGCGGCGCGCCCGTGATCCCATAGAGCCAAGTTCGGCAACCACGGCGTACCGAGGCATGCGATCCTGACCCTGAAATCAAGAAGTTGCAGCACTCAGGCAAGATAGTGTGGTGACGATCGTGAGTGAAACGACAGAGACCTGTTTCTACATATGCCCAATCGGGTCGCCTGAATCAACAACGCGCAAGCGCAGCAGCCAGATATTCCAGCATATCATCAGTGCGACTCTGACTCCCATGAATTTCTCGGTCACGCGTGCTGATCAAATGGATCAATCTGGATTGATTACTTCTCAGATCATCGATGGACTTCTTACTAGTGACCTTGTCATAGCCGACCTGACAGACCACAACCCTAATGTATTTTACGAGTTGGCCATCCGGCACGCCGTTGCGAAACCATTCATTCAGATAATTGCTGAAGATCAGAAGGTACCCTTCGATATTCAGGGTTTGCGTACGATTCTTGTTGATCATAGGGACCTCGACTCGGTCTTTGAAGCTAAGGAGACCCTGGCAGGAATGGTAGACAGTATACGTTCGGGAAAGAGCGTTGAAACACCACTTACCTACACCCTTAATATCCAGTCACTTGCTCAATCTGATGACTCTGAGGCTCGCGGAATTGCTGATATTATCGCCGAGATCCAGAGTCTAAAGTCCATAGTCAGAGATAGTGAGCACTCGAACCCCAGGCTCGCCGTTTCAAGGGAAATAGCAAGAGAGACAGCCCCTTTTCGTTCTCTTTTGGATCAAATGGCTAAGGATGGGCGCTTGGAAGCCGACGACTTTAGGTTCTTGATGAGCACGTCTACATCTAAAACGTTAGCGAAATGGGCAAGCGGAAGAATCAGTGCACTCTTTCCTGACGAGCCCCCCTTCTGATAAATATTCGCATTGAAAGCTGGATTTGGACCGCGCAAAGTGCTTCAGTAGGACTGGTTTACGATTGCGTATTTATGTCGATTGACTCGCCCGCGCTCCCAGTACACTAAAGCGGTAGCGTAAAAGCCGTACTTCCGGCATGATATCCTTCATGTCAGAAGAACGCGCTGTCGGCCCCGCAGACATGCCTCAATTGTTCCTAGCCGCGGATGCCACCTCCCTTTCGGGCCAGAAGCAATACGTGAGATGCACTACGGCGCGCCTGGTTCTAATCGTCCTTGCGGCTGCCGCAGGTATAGTCTCCTGGCGTGTAGGTGCTTCCAAGATTGACCTCCTTTCCGTTGTCGGTCTTGTCCTATTTATCGGAGCGCTATCCATCGAGAGCGCGCTTTGGTGAAATCGGCCTGATAGAAATTGGTACGACGGTCGGGCTGTCGCTGAATCGGTCAAAAACTCTTGCCTGGAAGTTTGCTGTTTACGCGCAGCCTTTCCCTGTAGATATGGATAACGAAAGTGCGGTTCGTGAATTTCTCGGCCGCCTGGGAAAGTTGAGGGACCAGTTTAGCGGTCTTGATCTCGTTGCGGTTAACGCGAGCATGGTGTCCGAATGGATGCAAGATCAGCGACGGGCGAGTTGGGCGCAGAGAAAAGAGTTCTGCCTTCGCAACCGGATTGATCATCAGAAGGACTGGTACCACAGAAAGGCGAAATATAACCGGCAAAGGTCTGTCCAATGGCGATTCGTGCTAGTTGGACTAGAGGTTGCTGGGGCGATCGGATCATTGATCGAAGCCTTGACGCAGGCTGGAGTTCTACTCGGCCCTGCCATTGCCGCTGTAGTCGGTGCCATAGTTGCTTGGATTGAGACCAAGCAGCACGATTTCCTTGCACGCGCCTACGGTGCTGCGGTAACGGACCTATCTCAAGTCGAGGCTAAGCTACAAATTGCGGATTCTGAGCGAGCGTGGTCAATTGAAGCCAACGACGCAGAGGATGCAATTAGTAGAGAGCACACTCTTTGGCTCGCGTCTCGTTCCCAACTATAACTGCGTCCCGTTTCTATCACCGATACCACATCTGAGAGCGATTCGACGAAAGGCTGATATGGAAACTTCTCATGTGTAGTTCTTATCCAAGATGGCCAAGTGTAAACATTAGCTGGTGCAGTTCAGATAATCCTCTTAGTAAAACCCTTGCTAATTAGGGCTTCTTGACATTGCCTAACGTTCTTGGGTAGGTCTTGCTCAATCGCAAAGTCGCGCGCGGCGTACACGGTGATGCGCTGAGTGTCGCCGACGAGCATGTTGATGACGCGGTCGAAGTCGCCGATGCTCTCGATGTACTCGTCCAGGGGCAGGGGCTGCGACGCGCAGATGACGTCGACTTCGGGCCAGAGCTTCTTGCACGTCGCATACGCCCGTCGCTGCTGATACGGGCGCGAGATCAGCATGACCGACTTGACCTCGATCCCCCGCGCCTCCAGCAGCTTCCGGCTAAGCGTGATGTTGTCCCCAGTGTTCCGCGCCTCCGGCTCAACCAGGATCGCTTCATCCGGAACCCCCAAGTCCAGCGCGTGCTGCAGGTAGTGCACAGCCTCCCCGCGTGGGAACCGCTCGACGGTCGTCGGTGCGTTGGCCCCGGTGAAGACAATCCACGGGAAGTATTCCCGCTGGTACAGCTCCGCAGCGTAGGTGGCGACGCCGAGATCGTGGCTCCCCAGACCGATCCCGACGTCGGTGGGCCGTAGTTCGTGGTGCATGTCGTGGTAGTCCCAGAGCGTTTGGACGTCGGCGCGGAGGTTGTCCGGCAGGTGGTCGAGCGCTCGGTCATGCAGGAACTCCGGAGTCAGAGGCCGGCCGTCACATCGGCTACCTGACGAAGTACCTCACCAAGTCCACCGGTGAGGTAGTCGAAGCCAACGGCGCAGCACAGGTCGCTCACCACGACCGGCTTCACGCGGAACTGGCGATCGCCCCGTGCTCGCCGCGCTGTGCGGTCTGGCTGCTCTACGGCGTCCAACCCAAGGGCGTCAACAGCAAGACGACTCCCGGGCACTGCAAGGGACGGGCTCATCGGCAGACCACCCTCGGGCTTCCGGGGCGCCGCGTGCTGGTGTCGCGGAAGTGGTCGGGCAAGACGCTCGTGGACCACAAAGCCGACCGCAAGGCCTTCGTGAAGCAAGCCCTCGCGGTGGTCGGGATCGAGAAGCCCGAACCCGATCCCGCCCGGCTCGTCTGGCGCAAGGTCGAGTCCACCGATGCTCACGTCCCACCCCGGGATCACCTCGTCATGCGCGCCATCGCCGAGCGGATCACGTGGAAGGCCGAATATGACCGGGCGCTACTCGCAGCGGGACCGCCAGAAACTTCGGCAACTCGGCAAGCGGCCTGATCAGGAAGGGGGAACGGATGGAGACGAAGTACCTGACGGTCGACTAAGCGGCCGAGTACCTGAACACCGGAGTCCGGTTCGTGCGTCGACTCATCGCGGAACGGCGGATCGCCTTTCACAAGGCCGGCGCGCACGTACGGCTGGCGGTGGTCGATCTGGAGGAATTCATGCAATTGGGACGCGTCGAGCCGATCACCCGCGCTTCGGTTCGCCGAGATCTCGGAAGGGCGGCCTGAAATGGCGAACAAGCATGGGCACCGAGGGTTCGGAAGCGTTCGGCAACTGCCGTCGGGTCGCTGGCAGGCCCGATATCCCGGGCCGGACGGCATCACGAGGACGGCGCCCAACACCTTCGAGACGAAGCGGACGGCGGAACGTTGGCTGTCCGAGGTCGAAACGCAGATCGCGCACGGCGACTGGATCGACCCGGAACGGGCGAAGCGCAAGCTCCGCGACTACGCGGACCAGTGGATCACGGAGCGGCCGGGACTGCGTCCGCGCACGGTCGAGCTGTACAAGTGGCTGCTGCGCAAGCACATTGATCCCGGTCTCGGTGGGGTGGAGTTGGGCAAGCTCTCCCCAGCCTTGGTGAGGCAGTGGCGGTCGGATCGGTTGGCGGCGGGCGTCTCGGAGTCGGTGACAGCCAAGTCGTATCGGCTGCTGCGGGCGATCCTGAACACGGCCGTTGATGAGGACAAGATCCTCCCGCGTAACCCCTGCCGGGTCCGTGGTGCTGACAAGGAGAACCCTGACGAACGGCCGGTCATCACCGTGGCCCAGGTCTTCGACTTGGGCCACGGTCGGGTGCCGGAGCGGTTCCGGGCGCTGGTCCTGCTTGCCGCGTTCGGGTCGCTGCGGTGGGGTGAGGTGACGGCGCTTCGCCGGTGTGACGTGGCTGAGGACGCGTCGTGGGTGCGGGTGTCGCGGGCCATGGTCGAGGTCCCCGGCCGTGGGCTCGTCGTCGGTCCGCCGAAGTCGCGGGCTGGTGTTCGGACGCTGATCATTCCGACGGCGGTTCGCCGTGACCTGCTGCGGCACCTGGACACCTGGGTCAAGCCGGAGCAGGACGCGCTGCTCTTCACGGGTGAGCGAGCTGGGCACGCGGTCCGCCGGCCCAACTTCAGTCAACGGACCAGGTGGACGGAGGTCGTGGAGAAGATGGGGCTCAAGGGCCTGCACTTCCATGATCTCCGGCACGCCGGGAACATCTGGGCGTCGAAGGCGGGCACGTCGACCAAGGACCTGATGGCGCGGATGGGGCACGACGACATGCGGGCGGCCCTGATCTACCAGTGGGCGACCAGCGACGCCGACAAGCAGATCGCGGACCGGCTGTCCAAGCTCGTCGACCGGCACCGCAAGGGAACCACCCCGGACGACGACGAAGATCAGGACAGCCAACCGGTCCCGGTCGGCTAATGGCACATTAATGGCACGCGAGAAGTGAAGACCGGAGATAGAGAAAGCCCCAGGTCCACAGTAGACACCGTGTGACCTGGGGCTTCTCTCTGAGAGCGGATGACGGGAATCGAACCCGCGTATTCAGCTTGGGAAGCTGATGTTCTACCATTGAACTACATCCGCAGTGTGTCGCCAGCATACACGGCGGCGTGATCCCCGTGTCCAGACCCTCCCTCCTTGACGTTCGCGCTTCAAGTGACAACACTTGTTGTCGACCTTGGAGGTGAGCGCCGTGGACGATCCTGAGCTGTTCCGGCACGGTGGGTTCCGGCTGGCTCAACGACTGTTCGTCGACGGGGACATCCGGGGTGACGAGCGGCAGGTCGCGCGGCTGCGGGAGTTCGCTCAGGTCCAGGACCGGCGGGCCGACGACGTCGTCGCCTGGATGGCGCGGCAACCGAAAGGGCAGGGACGCAGGCTGTTCGAGGATGCCCTCAAGGACGGCGTCAAAGAAGAAGGTCCGCTCAAGGCCTTCTTCGACGAGGTCGACGCCAAGCCCTACTGGGTCGACGACGAGCGGCTCGAGCGTGGTGCCAGGGCGATCACCCGGGCCGGGCTGCTCGGCCTCTTCCCTCTTGGCGACATGTCGCTCATGGGCGGCTACCTCGCGTCGCGCGCCACGAAAGCCCTGGTCGGGACCGGGGAGATCGAATACCAGGCCACGCGGCGGCTCGTCGAGACCGCCACCTGGTGGATCGACGTCACGACTCCCGGTGCCCTCAAGCACGGTGAGCAGGGCTATGCCTCCGCGCTGCGGATCCGGCTCGTGCACGCCCACCTGCGCGCCGCCATGAACCGGCGGGACGACTGGGACTACGACGCCTGGGATCGGCCCGTCAACCAGGTCCAGACCGCCGGCACCCTCCTCCTCTTCTCGCTCGTCTACGTCTTCGGCACGCAGCTGCTCGGCCTTCGCTACTCCGCGCGCGAGCGCGGCGACATCCTGCACCTCTGGCGCTACATCGGGTGGCTCATGGGTGTCGACGACGAGTTGCTGCCCACCTCCGAAGAGGACGCCTGGCGGCTGCTCTGGCTGCTCGCCGCCACCGAGTTCATCCCGGACGACGACTCGAAGCGGCTCGCCAAGGCGCTGGTCGAGGCCAACGCCGCCGTCGGTGAGGGGCGCGGGCCTGTCGGGAAGGTGCTCTCGCACGTCTCCGTCGCCGTGCACTCGTCGATCAGCCGGCTCGTGCTCGGGAAGACCAATGCCGACTTCCTCGGGCTGCCGAACGACCCCGTCGCGCAGGCCGCGATCGTCGCTGTGGCAGGCGTCAACTTCGCCGCCGAGACCGTGCGGCGGTTCATCCCCGGGGCCACCGCGCTGCAGGAACGGATCGGTGAGGCCGGGCGCCGCGGGTACGTGAAGCGGCTCGAGAAGATCTTCGCGCCGGACACGACCTACGCGCAGCACATGCGGGCCGCCTGATCCCACCGGATAGGCTTCCGCCCGTGCTGCTCAGTGACCGTGACCTCCGCAAAGAGCTCGACGCCGGCCGGCTCGGCATCGACCCCTTCGACGCCGGCATGGTTCAGCCGTCGAGCGTCGATGTCCGGCTTGACCGGTACTTCCGCGTCTTCAACAACAGCAAGTACACCCACATCGACCCGCAGCTGCAGCAGGACGACCTGACCTCCCTGGTCGAAAAGGAGGGCGACGAGCCCTTCGTGCTGCACCCGGGTGAGTTCGTGCTCGGCTCGACGTTCGAGCTCGTCACCCTGGCCGACGACCTCGCCGGCCGTCTCGAAGGCAAGTCGTCGCTCGGCCGGCTCGGGCTGCTCACGCACTCGACCGCCGGGTTCATCGACCCGGGCTTCTCCGGGCACATCACCCTGGAACTGTCGAACGTCGCGAACCTGCCGATCACGCTCTGGCCGGGCATGAAGATCGGCCAGCTGTGCATCTTCCGGCTCTCCAGCGCGGCCGAGTTCCCGTACGGCTCGAGTGAGGCCGGGTCCCGCTACCAGGGGCAGCGCGGCCCGACCCCGAGCCGGGCGTACAAGAACTTCCACCGCGTCGACACCTGGCGCTAGGCGGAGATCTTTTCGTTCCAGTCGATGCGGTGGTTCCACATGAAGGCGTTCGGGTCCTCGTCGAACGGCTTCGAGAACACCCGCTTGATGAAGAAGTCGCGGATGACGCGCCCGACCGGGCCGATCACCTTCTGGTCGCCGTTGCGCTTCCCGGCCGCGACCACGGCTTCGACGCGCTCGCGCCGCAGACCCTCGTAGGTGGCCAATGCCCGCGCGACGTCCGGCACGTCGCGCAGGCACTTGCCCAGCGTGACGGCGTCTTCGATGGCCATCGACGCGCCCTGGCCCGCCGCCGGCGACGTCGCGTGCGCCGCGTCGCCGATGATCACCATGCGGCCGCGGTGCCAGACCGGGACCGTCGGGAAGTCGAACGTCGGCCACGCCGGGTAGACCTCGCGGGTCGCGCGGATGATGTCCGCCGCCGGCGTCCGGTCGGGCGCCACCAGGTGCAGCAGCTCGGCGCGCAGTTTCTCGCCGGCCAGCGTCGCCAGTTCGGACGTGGTCGGCTCGGTCTTGCGCGCCGGGTTCGCGAACCACCAGACGCGCCCGTCGACCGGGCTGACGACGTGGCAGAAGAACACGCGCTTGCCGAACACCATGTTCAGCACGCCCGGCTCGTCCGGCAGGGTCAGGCCTTCGGCGAACCCGCCGGTGTTGAGCAGCGGCACGTACCGCGGCGCCGGCGCGTCCGGATCGATGATCGTGCGGACGCGCGAACGGAGCCCGTCGGCGCCGACCAGCAGGTCGCCGGTTGCGTGTGAGCCGTCCGAGAAGTCCGCTCTGACCTGCGAAGACGTCTGGCTCGCGCCGATCAGGCGTTTGCCGTACTCGGCGTGGATCCCGCGCCGGGTGGCCTCGTCGCGCAGGGCGACGTAGAGGTCGGAGCGCAGCACGGTCTGGCTCACCGTGCCGTCCGGCAGCGTGCCGCCGAGGGTGAACTCGGTCAGCCGGGTGCCGTTGCCGAGCCCGATCGACATGCGCGGCGAGTCGAAGCCCGTGCTCTTGACGACGTCCTTGAGGCCCAGCGGCAGCAGCGCGTCCAGGCCGTTCACCGCCAGGGTGAGGAACGCGCCGACGCCCTCCGCGCCCCGGTCGTACGCCTCGAACAACACGGGTTCGTGCCCGGCCTCGTGCAGGGCGATGGCCGTGATCGTGCCCGCGATGCCGCCCCCGATGATCAGTGCCTTGGTCATCTCGTTCGTCCCCTCGAATCTCTTAGAAACTAATTCGTTCTGTCGAACTAAAGAGTGGGCTAGGCTGGGGCCCGTGTCAAGCGAGCGAGCGCAACTGGTCGAAGAAGTCCTGCTCAGGTCGCGGGAGCTGTCGACGGAGACGGTCATGTTCCACACCGCGATCTCCGAGACGCGGGGGCTGTCGGCGGTCGACAGCAAGGTCCTGGACTACCTCGCGCGGTTCGGGCCGCAGACGCCGAAGGACCTGGCGCGGCTCTCCGGCCTGGCGCCCGCGTCGGTGACCGCGATGATCGACCGGCTGGAACGCAAGGGCATCGTCGACCGCCGCCCGCACCCGGACGACCGCCGTCGCGTCCTCATCGCGCTGGACGAACAGGCCATCGCGAGCGGCGTGCACCTCTGGGACAACCTCGTCAAGCGCATGTACGAGCTGTGCGACCGCTACACCGACGACGAGCTCCGCACGGTGATCGGGTTCGTCGAGGGGGCCACCGCCCTCACCCACGAATCGACGGCGAAGCTGACCGGCGCCACGGACGGGTGAAGGTAGAGGCGCGAAGGGCTCGCTCGTGCCAGGCTCCGAAAGGTCGTCCAGGCCCCGGAGGTAGCGCGGAATGCGGTTGTCCGATAGACCGCTTCGCTTGGTTCTCGTGCTGGCACTGGCCTTACTGGCCGCAGCGCTGACGCCGTCGGCCGGCGCGGCGGGCGCCCCGCCCTTCGCGGTGGGCTACGACGACGTCGTCTACGGCGACTTCCTGTACGCGGGCAACGGCGTCCTGCGCTGCCCGGTCGCCGCCGACCACGCGCCGGCCGCCGGCGCGGTCGACACCCCCGCGGCGTGCGCGAACACCGCGGACCGCAAGGACACCCTGGTCAACGACGACTTCTTCATGCAGTGGGCCGACGTCGATGCCGACCCGGGCACGTTCGACTCGGCGAGCGCGTCCGTCCGCATCCCGCCCGGCGCCCGGATCGTCTTCGCCCGCCTGAACTGGGCGGGCAACACGACGGGGACGACGTGCGGCTTCCGCGAGGGCGTTCCCGCCGTTCCGCCGCCCGGGAACCCCGCGACGCAGAACGTGCGGCTTTCGGTGGGCAGCGCGAAGTCCGTCGAGGTCAAGCCGTCGGCCTTCGCCGAAGACGGCCCCTACTACTCCGCCCACGCCGACGTGACCAGCCAGTTCGCGGCCGCGCCGACCGGCGTCGCGCTCGACGTGACCGTCGGCAACGTCTGGGCCCCCCGGGGTTTCGACTGCGCCGGCGGCTGGTCGATCGCCCTGGTCTACGCGTACCCGTCCCGCAACCCCGACTTCGCGCCGAACAAGCGCAAGGTCGTCGTCTACGACGGACACGTCCGCCAGGCCTCCGACGTACCCACGGAAACGACGATCGCCGGCTTCCGCGCGGCGGCCGCCGACGCGCACATCGGCGTCACCGCCTACGACGGCGACTGGGGCGGCTCCGGCGACCAGTTCCTCGTCGACGGCACCCCGGCCGCCGAGCCCGCGACCGGCGGGACGTCGAACTTCTTCATCTCCAACGCCGACAACGCGGCCGCGCCGGGGGTGAAGAACAACTTCAGCGTGGACGCGAAAGCGTTCGACGTCGACAGCATCCCCGCGGGCGCGACGAGCGCGAAGCTCGGCTTCGTCACCAGCGGGGACAGCTATCTCGCGCAGAACATGGCGTTTTCCGTGCCGGTGCCCGAACTCCAGGTCGCCCTGCGCGCGACGCGGCCGAAGGCGCACGCCGGCGAGCCCGTGACGTTCGCCGTCGCCGTCACCAACCCGGGCGGCATCGCGGCGTCCGGGGTGCAGGCCGCCGACGAGACCTTTCCGGCCTGCGCCAAGCCACTCGGCACGCTCGCCCCGGGTCAGACGGTCACGTACGAGTGCACCGGCCCCGCCCCGGCCGACGACTTCACCAACGCGGTGAAGGCGACCGGCACGAGCGCTCTCGGCGACGCGCTCGACGGCGGCGCGACCGCCGCCGTCGATGTCGTGCACCCGTCCTTGGGCATGACGAAGACCGCCGACAAGCCCGCCTACCGCGCCGGCGACACCGCGACCTTCGCGATCAAGGTCACGAACACCGGCGACACCGGCCTTTCCGGCTTGCTGGTCACCGACCCGAAGGTGCCTTCGTGCGCCCTCACCGGAGCTCTCGCGCCCGGCGAAAACCGCACGACGACGTGCACGGCGAAGGCCCCGATTGCCGACGGCGTCAACACCGCGACGGCCGCCGCCACCGACGAGCTCGGCAAGCAGGTCACCGCCACCGCGGACGCGCCCGCGCCGACGATCGCGCCCGCCGTCGAGGTCATCAAGACCGCCGACCCGCCGGTGATCCACGCCGGCGACGCCGTGACGTTCACCGTCGCGGTCAAGAACACCGGCGACAGCCCGCTCGCACCGGTGAAGCTCACCGACGACACGACGACGTCGTGCTCGCGCACGTTCGACGGCCTGGCCGCGGGCGCGACGCGGACGTACACGTGCACGGCGAACCCGTCCACCACGACGACGTCGCACGTGACCGCCACCGGCACCGACCTCGCGGGGCAGCCGGTGGCCGCCACCGCGCCGTCGACCGTCACGGTGATCACGCCGGCCCTGACGCTCACGAAGGACGCCGCACCCGGCATCGTCCGCGCCGGCGACCCGATCACGTTCACGATCACGGTCGCCAACGTCGGCGACGCGCCGCTGACCGAGGTCGCCGTCACCGACGACCGCACGCCGGCGTGCGCCAAGACGATCGGCGCGTTGCCGCCGCGGGCAAGGCAGACGTACACCTGCACGGCACCGGCCCCACCGGACGACTTCACCAACACGGCGGCAGCGTCGGGCAAGGACCAGCTCGGCCGCACGGTGAAGGTCACCGACGACGCCGTGGTCGACGTGATCCACCCGGGGGTGGCGCTCGCCGCGCAGGCTTCGCCCGCCGCGGTCCGCGAAGGCGACAAGGTGACGTGGACGATCACCGCCACCAACACGGGCGACGTGCCGCTGACCGGCGTGACGGTCGCGGACGACCAGGTCGCGGAGTGCGCGAAGCCGCTCGGGACGCTTCAGCCGCAGGCGACTTCGGCGTACACGTGCACGACGGTCGCGGGCGCCACCGGCTTCACGAACAAGCCGGCGGTGACGGGTGTCGACCCGACGGCCCGGCCGGTGACGGTGAGCGCGGTAGCCGCGTTCACCGTGCAGCACCCCGGCGTGACGATCACCGCGGCGGTCACCGGCGGGCCGTTCCGCGAGGGCGACGCCGTGCCGCTGCGGATCACCGTGCACAACACCGGCGACGTGCCCCTGACCGCCCTGCGAGTCACGGACTCGCAGACGCCCGGCAGCCGGGCCACGAGCACCCTGGCCACCGGCCCGCAGGCGCGAGCCACAGGCTGTGCGCAAGCCCTCGACGGCGCCCTCGAACCCGGAGGCACCCGAGACTTCGGCTGCACCCTCACCGCACCGGCCGACGACGTCACCGCCGCCGTCCAGGTCACCGGCACTCCGCCCACCGGCCCCGCGGTCACCGCGAACGCCCAGGCCACCGCCGACGTCATCCACCCGGCCATCGCGGTCACCAGGACCGTCGACCCGCGAGTCGTCCGCTCCGGCGACACCGTCACCTCGACGATCACCGTCACCAACACCGGCGACAGCGTGCTGCACGACGTCTCCGTGGCCGATCCCGACGCACCGGCATGCGCCAAACCCCTGGGTTCACTCGAACCGCGAGCTACGCAGAACTACAGCTGCACTCAAGTCGCCGGCGAAGCCGACTTCACCGCCACCGCGAAGGTCACCGGCACCGACGCCACGAACCGTCCCGTGACCGCCACCGCCGGGGAACCGGTCGATGTCATCCACCCGGCGGTCACCATCACGGACGACGCTACGCCCGCGCGGGTCCGGCAGGGCGACACCGTCACGTTCACCCTCGTCGTCACGAACACCGGCGATGTCCCGCTGACCGACGTGTCCATTGCGGACAGTCGCACTCCGGCATGCGCTCAGTCCATCGGCACCCTCCCTCCCGGCGCTCTCCAGCACTACTCCTGCACGGTAAACGCCGGCACCGACAGTTTTGTGAGCTCCGCCACCGCGACTGGCACCGATCCGACGAACCGCCAGGTCAGCGCGACCGACGACGCGGCCTACACCGTCCTGCACCCCGCCCTCGAGATCACGCAGGACGTGCGGGGCCCCTTCCGCCAGGGCGACGCCGTGCCGTTCACGGTCACCGTCACGAACACCGGCGACGTCCCGTTGACCGACGTGAAGGTCAGCGAGCCCTGCGTGAAGGCCTTCGACCGGCTCGAAGCCGGCGCGAACCAGAAGTTCGACTGCGCCACGACCGCGCCGCAGGACGACGTCGTGAGCAAGGCGAAGGTCGTGGCCACGGCCCCGACCGGCCCGCCGGTCACCGCGGAGGACGCCGACGAGATCGATGTCATCCACCCGGCCGTGAAGATCGCCCAAGAAGCGACGCCGGGCACGGTCCGCGCGGGCGACGACGTCACGTTCACGATCAGCGTCACCAACACCGGTGACGTGCCGCTGATCAGCATGTCCGTTGTGGACGACGATCCGTGCGCCAAGAAGTTCGCCGCACTGGCGGCCGGCGAAAAGCGGATCTACACCTGCACTCGAAAAGCGCCGGAGGACGACTTCACCACCACGGCCGAAGTAACGGGAATGGACTCGACCAATCGCTCCGTGCAAGCAAAAGCCGAAGCGAAAGTCGACATAGTCCACCCCGAGATCGCGCTCATGAAGGACGCGACGCCGTTCGAAGTCCGCCAAGGCGACACCGTCACGTTTTCGATCCTGGTCAAAAACACCGGTGACGTGCCGCTCACCGCCGTGTCCGTCGTGGACGACCACACGACGTCGTGCGCGCACACCACGCCGGTACTGGCCGCGGACGCCGAAATCACCTACACCTGCACGACTGTCGCAGGTGGGGAAGGCTTCACGGGCAAGGCGACCGTCACCGGCCAGGACCCGACCGGCCGCCCGGTGACCGCGTCCGGCGACGCGACGTTCAAAGTCCGAAGCGGCTGAATGGAGTAACGCCGGAGCGTCCGATTGCCGCCGGTTCCCGGTCGGTCGTCGAATGCCCGGCGCAAGAAATGTGACCAGTGCGTTCGTAGGGTTCTCGGTGTAATCGTTCCGTGATACGTTCTCGCGCCGTGTCCCCCATTGGTGAACGTGGTCGCGTGGTGATGGTGTCACTCAGTGTGCTGCTCGGCGTTTTCTCCGCCGCGACAGGCACCTGGATGGCCACCGCGGAAGGAAACACGGCCGAACTCGGCGCCGCGGCCTTGGTGCTGCCCGATGCGCCGGGCGGTGCCGGGGGCGGCAGCGGCACGGACCTCGCCGGGGGGCAGTCCCCGGCCCCGAAGCAGGCCACGACCGGCGCCCCCGCGCCGACGACGTCCAGCGCGGCACCGACGCCGACCGAGACCTCCGAAGCGCCGAAGTCGACGACGTCGGAACCGGCCCCGCCGCCGACCACCAAAGCCGCTACCCGCGTCGCGTCCTCGACCGTCGACCAGGTCGTCTCCCTCGTCAACGACGAACGCGCGCAGGCGGGCTGCAAGGCGCTGACCGCGGAGTCGCACCTGACCGAGGCCGCGCAGGACTACAGCGACGACATGTCGGCCCGGAACTTCTTCGCCCACACCAACCCCGAAGGCGTCACGTTCGACGTGCGCATCAAGAACGCCGGCTACTCGAAGCCGGGCGCGGAGAACATCGCGAAGGGGCAGACGTCGGCGGCGCAGGTCATGGACGCCTGGATGAACTCCGAGGGCCACCGCGCGAACATCCTGAACTGCTCGCTGACGAAGATCGGCGTCGGGTTCACCAAGGCGGGCAACTACTGGGTCCAGGACTTCGGGTACTGAGCTAAGCCGGGTTGTTCCACCGCTCCGCGATGTCGCCGTAGCGGGCCAGCACGGTCGCCCGCAGCTCGGGATCCGTCCGCGGCACCGGCTCGATGAACACCTCGGTGACGTCGTTGAAGGACTCGGTCAGCTCGGCCGCGATCCGGACGCAGGCGCGTTCGAGGTCCGCGGCGCCGAGCGAGTCGTCGAAGTCCACGCGGGTGCAGACGAGGACCTGGTCGGTGCCCATCAGCATCGTCTGCAGGTCCACGACGGCCTCGATCTCCGGCGCGGCGGACAGGTGGTCGCGGACGCCGCGGACGATCTCCGGGTTGGCCTGGCGGCCGATGAGCAGGCCGCGGTTCGTGCGCCCGAGCAGGTAGGCGACGCAGGCGAGCAGCACGCCGATGACGATCGACGCGACGCCGTCCCAGACCTCCGAGCCGGTGATCTGGTGCAGTCCGATGCCGGCGAACGCGACCAGCAGGCCGATCAGCGCGGCGGAGTCCTCGAAGAGCACGGTCTTCGGGGTCGGGTCGTCGATCATGCGGAGGTACGCCCAGATCGTCCGGTTCTCGGCCTTCGACTCGCGGACGACCTGGCGCACGGCCTGCACCCACGACGTGCCTTCGAGCAGGAAGGCCACCGCCAGCACGATGTAGCTGAGGATCGACGTGCTCTGCGCTTCGCCGTGGCCGAAGAGCGTCGAAACGCCTTCGTAGAGGGCGAACATCGAGCCCGACGCGAAGATCGACACGGCGGCGAGCAGCGACCAGAAGTAGCGCTCCTTGCCGTAGCCGAAGGGGTGCACGCGGTCGGCCGGGCGGTCGGAACGTTTCAACGCCGTCAGCAGCAGGACTTCGGTGAACGTGTCGGCCACCGAGTGGGCCGCTTCGGAGAGCATCGCGCCCGAGCCGGTGATGATGCCCGCGATCAGCTTCATGATCGCGATCGCCAGGTTCACCCCGCCGGCCAGCAGGACGGTCAGCGTGCTTTCGCCACCGGGCTTTTCGGGTTCCTCGCTCACCTTGGTGAGCGTAATGGTCAGAGGCGGCGCAGGCCGTGCAGCACGCGTTCCATGAGCGCCGCGGCCGGTCGGCCGTCGGTGTTCACGCGGTTGTCGTGGATCGTGATCAGGCCCTGCTCGGCCATGTCGTCGAGGAGCACGCGGGCGACGCCGAGCGGCACGCTGAGCCTGGCCGCGACCTCGGCGACCGAGCGCGGGTGGTGGCACAGCGTGCGCACCGAGCGGAACTCGCCGGTCAGCCGGGCGCCGTTCCAGTGCGCGCCGGCCCGCGTCGAGACCATGGCCTCGATCGCCAGGTGCCGCCGCGACTGCGTCCGGCCGCGCGTGAGGACGTACGGGCGCACGAGCGTCCGCTGGACGGGAACGTAGCCGATGGGTTCGCCGGTCCGGCGCTGTTCGAAGGGTTCCTCGCTGCGGAGCGCGTGGCGGCCGGAGGAGGGGTGCCGATCGTCCCCGCGTCCAGCCGCTGTGGTCCGCGGGTCCTCGCCCATCCTCGCTGCCCCCTGATTCCGTGATAGTCGAAGTGGCCTCGCTGGCAGCGGTGGCGGCGAGGAAAGGCCAGGATACGCCGGACCACTGGGCTTTTGGCCAAGGTTTCTTGTTGGCCTGATGGGCCATTTCGGTGAATATCATGAACATTATTCGGGAAATCGATTGCCGTGACAAAATCCCAGCTAGTGGACGTGAAGATCCGTGACAACGGGTAGCTCGGTGGCTACGGAAATGCGCGAATAGCGCGTTTTCCGCAAGGAAAACGGCCCCGGCCAGGAAGTCCTGACCGGGGCCGTGCACATTTTCGATCTGTGTCACTCTTCTGCGAGCGACGGCGCTCCGAGTGCGATCGGCTTCGGCTCCGGCTTGCGCTTGACGGCTTCGAGCAGCATCTGTGCGACGTCGACGATCTCGACCTTCTCGCTCGCGGCGCCGTCGGCCTGCCGCGCGGTGAGGCCGTCGTTCAGCATCACCTTGCAGAACGGGCAGCCCGTCGCGATCTTCGACGGCGCGGTGCCGAGCGCCTCGTCGACGCGCTCGACGTTGATCCGCTTGCCGATCTTCTCTTCCATCCACATGCGCGCGCCGCCCGCGCCGCAGCACATCGACTTGTCGCCGTGCCGCGGCATCTCGCGCAGCCGTGCGCCGGTCGCGCCGACGAGCTCGCGCGGCGCCTCGTAGACCTTGTTGTGACGGCCGAGGTAGCACGGGTCGTGGTAGGTGACGTCCTCGGCGACCGGCGCCACCGGCACCAGCTGCTTCTCGCGGACCAGGCGGTTCAGCAGCTGCGTGTGGTGCACGACGTCGAACTGGCCGCCCAGCTCCGGGTACTCGTTGGCGAGGGTGTTGAAGCAGTGCGCGCAGGTCACGACGACCTTGCGCGCCTTGCGCTCACGTCCCTCGAACACCGAGTTCAGGACCTCGACGTTCTGCTGGGCGAGCATCTGGAACAGGAACTCGTTGCCCGCGCGGCGGGCCGGGTCACCGGTGCAGGACTCCTCCGAGCCGAGCACCTTGTACTTCACGTCGGCCATGTGGAGCAGCTCGGCGACCGCGCGCGTCGTCTTCTTGGCGCGGTCCTCGAACGCGCCGGCGCAGCCGACCCAGAACAGGTACTCCGCGTCGCCCATCTCGCCGTCGAACACCGGGACCTCGAAGTCCAGGTCCTCGGTCCAGGCCAGCCGGTCCTTGGCGTTCTGGCCCCACGGGTTGCCCTTGTTCTCCAGGTTCTTGAACATGCCGTTCAGCTCGCTGGGGAACGACGACTCGATCATCACCTGGTAGCGGCGCATGTCCACGATGTGGTCGACGTGCTCGATGTCGACCGGGCACTGCTCGACGCAGGCGCCGCAGCTGGTGCACGACCAGAGGACGTCGGGGTCGATGACACCGCCGTCGTCGCCGATCAGGGCCTTCTGGGACTCGGCGATCGCGAGGACGTCGATGCCGGCGTACATGTTGTCCCCGGACAAGCCCACTTCGTCGCCCGCCATGTCGCGCTTGCCGCCGGCCATCAGGTACGGCGCCTTCGCGTAGGCGTGGTCACGCAGCTGCGTGATCAGCAGCTTCGGCGACAGCGGCTTGCCGGTGTTCCACGCGGGGCACTGCTCCTGGCAGCGGCCGCACTCGGTGCACGTCGAGAAGTCCAGCCAGCCCTTCCAGCTGAAGTCCTCGATCTTGCCGACGCCGAAGGTGTCCTCGTCCGGGTCGGCTTCCTCGAGGTCGAGGACCTTGCCGCCGCTCATCATCGGCTTGAGCGCACCCAGGGCGACGCCGCCGTCGGCCTCGCGCTTGAAGTAGATGTTGAAGAACGCGCTGAAGCGGTGCCAGGCGATGCCCATGGTCATCGTGCGCGCGACGACGATCAGCCAGACGGTGGCGCTCATCAGCTTGACGAACGCGAACACCGTGACCAGGTTCGGGCTGGCCGGCAGCAGCTCACCGAGCGGGTTCGAGACGAAGGCGGCCCAGGTCGGCGTCTCGTGCGCGCCGAGCGCGGCCTTCGCGGCGCGGACGCCGATGATGCCGATGCCCTCGACCAGGACGACGGCCTCGATGAAGTACGCCCACTTGAAGTTGGAGCCCTGGAAGCGCGACTGGCGGTCGGCGCGGCGCGGGTGGTTGCGCTGGCGGATCGCCATCAGCACCAGGATGCCGACGATGGTGCCGAGGCCGAGCAGCTCCATGAGCAGCTGGAACGGCGGGAAGTCGTCGAGGATCGGCCAGCCCCAGCTCGGGACGAAGACCTCGCCGTAGGCCTCGAACAGGGCGAGCGAGCCGAGCAGGAAGCCCCACATGACGAGCCAGTGCGCGGGACCGACGCTGCGCTTGCGGTTCATCCGCGTGTGCGCGGCGAACTCCTTGACCAAGGTCTTCATGCGCGGCATGAAGGGACCGTTGCGCGTCGAGTCGGGCTGCCCGAGGCGGATCACCCGCACGAAACGGGCGATCGTCGCGGCGAACATTCCCCAGGCGACGACGCCGAGCAGGACCGAGATCCCGCCGAGCGTCAGTTGCAGAGCGCCCATCGTTCGGGTGCCTTTCGTCCGGATGGATCAGTGGTGGTGCCGGGAGACTAACCGTCCTTACTGATGAGTAACCCGTTGAGTGGCCCTAAGTCCCACCGATGTGGTGTACGTCGCTCTTTGTTTCGGGACGATCGTTCAGGTAGTTTTCACCCTATGGGTGCGTACCTTCTCCTCGCGTTGGCGATCGTCGCGGAGGTCTCCGCGACGGTCTCCTTGAAGCTCTCCGAGGGCTTCTCCAAGCTCGGGCCGTCGATCGTCGTGGTGGCCGGCTACGCGGTGGCGTTCGTCGCGCTTTCGTACGTGCTGAAGCTGGGGTTGCCGATCGGCGTCGCGTATGCCATCTGGGCCGCGGCCGGCGTCGCACTGGTGGCGATCGTCGGCGTCGTGTTCCTGAAGGAGCCGGTCAACGCGGCCATGATCGCGGGACTGGCACTGGTCATCGGCGGTGTCGTGCTGATCGAAATCGGGAGTGCATCGACGTGAAACTGCAGGTCGACGGCCGCAAGGCCCGCGGGGACAAGCGGCGCGCGGAGATCATCGAGGCGACGCTGCGGGTGATCGAGCGTGACGGCGTCGCCGGCGTCACGCACCGGATCGTCGCGGCCGAGGCCGGCGTGCCGACGACGTCCACGACGTACCACTTCTCGTCACTGGACGACCTGCTGATCGCGACGCTCATCTCGTGCGCCCGCGACATGGCCACCGAGGTCTACTGGATGATCGACCGGGCCCGGTCCCGCGGTTCGCGCGGCGCGGATGAGGTCGCCGGCCTGCTGGCCGAGGCCTTGGGGCCGCGACGCGGGCGCACGATGGCCGAGTACGAGCTGTACCTGCTGGCGGCGCGGAAGCCGGAGCTGCGCCCGGCCGCGCGGCGCTGGCTGGACGTACTGACGTCGATGGTCCGCCACGACGACGAGGTGGCGTTCCGGGTGTTCCTCGCGGGCATCGACGGGCTGCTGATCCAGGGCCTGATCGACGACGAGCCGCCGTCCGCGGACGAGCTGCGGCCGGTGGTGGCCTACCTGCTGAAACCGCGTTGACGCGGTCGTTAGCTTCGGATCATGCGGACCTTCGGTGACTACGAGCTCGACGACGACCCGACGCGGCTCGACCTCGACGCGGTGTGGAAGTTCCTCTCGACCGAGGCCTACTGGGGCCGTTGGCGCACGCGCGCACAGGTCGAAGCGGCGATCGACGGGTCGTGGCGGATCGTCGGCGCGTACCGCGGCTCCGAGCTGGTCGGTTTCGCACGCGCTTTCTCCGACGGCGTCGGCTCGGCGTACCTCGCCGACGTGTTCGTGGTCGACTCCGCGCGCGGCACCGGCGTCGGCAAGGAGCTGGTGCGCGAGATGATCGACAACGGGCCCGGCGCGGGTTTCCGCTGGATGCTGCACACCGCCGACGCCCACGGGCTGTACCGGCAGTTCGGCTTCGACGAGCACACGAAGGGCCGCTACCTGGAGCGCGAGGGCGTCAACAAGGAAGCCCTGCGCTGACCCGGCGCCGTTGCGGCACCAGCGCCGGGCCCTCCCGCTGACTCAGCCCTTGTTCTCGTACACCGGCGTGATCACCGCGCGGGCCAAGGTGTGCCCGAACATGTTGAAGCCGAGGAACGCCGGTGTCGCGTCCTCCGGGACGTCCAGCTTGTCGACGTCGAGTGCGTGCACCGCGAAGTAGTAGCGGTGCGGGCCGTGTCCGGGCGGGGGCGCCGCGCCGAGGAACTGCTTGACCCCGCCGTCGCCCTTCAACGTCACCGCGCCCTCGGGAAGGCCGGAGCCGTCGCCCGCGCCGGAGGCCAGCTCCGTCAGCGACGGCGGGAGGTTGAACACCGCCCAGTGCCAGAAACCGCTGCCGGTCGGGGCGTCCGGGTCGTAGCACGTGACCGCGAAGCTCTTCGTCTCCGCCGGGAAGCCTTCCCAGGCCAGCTGCGGCGAACGGTCCTCGCCGCCGGCGCCGAAGATGCCGGAGAGGTGGGGCGTGGCCAGGGTTTCGCCGTCGGCGACGTCGGTGCTGCGGAGGGTGAAGGACGGCACGTCGGGCAGGGATTCGTACGGGCCGGGTGCTTGCGGCATGGATCCTCCTGATCACGGAACTGGAGCCTGGCGCCAGGTTAGGCCCCTCGCGCCACCCCCGCGTGTCAGGGACGGATCTCAGGGTTCTTCGGGGGGTTACCCCCATGTGCCGGGCCCGTGCCGAGCCATAACGTTTTCTCACGCAGAGGAAACAACACTGAGGGGACCACGACCATGGCGCGCCCGCTTCTGGCTCTGGGTGGCATCGTCCTGATCGGCGTCGGCCTGGCGACCGCGTTCGGCTGGGGCTGGGGATCGGACTTCGAGAACAGCAAGACCCTCTCGGAGACCATTCGCAGCGTGAAGCTGGAAGGCGACTCGGGGTCGGTGAAGATCCGCACCGGCACGGGATCGTCGACGGTCCACGAAAAGATCAACTACCACTGGCGCGGCAAGCCGGGCGACACGTTCTTCCGCGTCGACGGCGACCAGCTGGTGCTCACCGACTGCGGGAACAACTGCTCGGTCGACTTCGAGGTGGTCGTGCCCGCGGGCGTGCCGGTCAGCGGCAAGGTCGACTCCGGTGGGCTGGACATCGCCGGGGTGGCGAGCGTGGACGTCCAGGCGGACTCGGGCCACGCCCGCGTCGAAGACGTTCCCGGGCTGGTGAAGCTGCGGCTGGAGAGCGGCGGGATCGACCTGTCGGACGTCGGTGAGGTCCAGGTGCACGCCGACTCGGGCAGCATCAAGGCCGAAGGCGTGCGGGGCCCGGTCGACGTGACGGCGTCGAGCGGGAGCGTCGACTTCACGCTGGCGCGGGCGAACAACGTCAAGATCAAGGCCGACAGCGGGAGCGTCGACGTCGAGGTGCCGGGCGGGCCGTACCGCGTCATCGGCGACAGCGACAGCGGGCGTCGCACCATCGACGTCCCGAACGACGGCTCCGCGCCGAACACGCTCGACCTCACGACCGAAAGCGGCAGCGTCACGGTCCGCGCGGCCTGACCTTTTCCTTACTACGGGGGCTTTTTCACCATGGTCAAGATCGAACGGCGCGTGCTGGCGGCCGCGCTGCTGGGGGCCATCGCGATGTTCGGCGTCGTGGGGTTCACCCGGGGGGAGGGGTCCGCGGCGCCGGCGCAGGGGGTGCCGGTCGCCGCGGATTCCCACTATCGAGTGACTTCCTGGGTCGGTACTCCGGCCGAAGTCGTTGTGCAGCAAGGAAACTCGGATTTCTTCCTTTCTTCCTGGACCGGCCACCGCTCCTGAACCGTCGGTGGTCGCTGTTAGGAAGGGTGCACGCCGAAAGCCGGCGTGCAGGGGGAGGAACAAGATCATGGACGTGCGCCGGGTCGCCGCGGTCATCGCGGCGGTCGTGGTCATGGCGGCGGTACCGGCCGTCGCCGCGGCGTCTTCGCTTGCGTGGCACGCATGTGCGACGCAGCAGGAACCGACAGCCGAATGCGCGACGGTCGACGTGCCGATCGACCGCGCGCGGCCGGAGCTGGGGGCGGCGCGGCTCGCGCTGGCCCGGTTGCCCGCGCTCGATCCGGGCCGGCGGATCGGCTCACTGCTGGTGAACCCGGGCGGGCCAGGCGGTTCCGGCGTCGGGTTCGTGCAGTTCGGCGGGCTCGCCTCACCGGACCTCGCGCGGCTGCGGCAGCGGTTCGACGTCGTGGGCTTCGACCCGCGCGGCGACTGGTTCAGCACGCCGCGCATCACGTGCGACCCGGCGACGTTGTTCGACCCTGCGCTCGACCGGTTCCCGTCGACGCGGCCGTCGTTCGACGCGCTGGTGGCGCACAACCGCGCGGCGGGCGAGGACTGCCTGGCCCGGACCGGGCCGTTGCTGGCGAACGCGGACACGCAGAGCGCGGCCGAAGACATCGAGACGATCCGCACGGCCCTCGGCGAGCCGAGGATCTCGTGGCTGGGCCTGTCGTACGGCACCGAACTGGGTGCGGTCTACGCGTCGAAGCACCCCGGGCGGGTGCGGACGATGGTGCTCGACGGTGCCGTCGACCACGCCCGGCCGCTGCGTCAGGCGATCCTCGAAGAGGCCGCGGCGACCGAAGACGCGCTGGTCCGGTTCGCGGACTGGTGCCGCGGCTCGGCCGACTGCGCCTTGCGGGGGCGCGATGTCCTCCGCTTCTACGACGACGTCGTGGCCCGGGCGGCCCGCGGCGCGGTGTGGGCGAGCGACCTGGGCCGTCCGGCGACGGCCGACGAGATCTCGGCGGGCGTCTACAACCACCTCTACATCCGGGCGGAGTGGCCGGCGCTGGGCAAGGCGCTGGCCGCGGCCGGCGGTGAGTTCCCCGACGCCAAGGGGCTGACCGAGCGGAACCAGTTCCTCTCCCCGATCTACGGGGCGTACCGGGCGATCGGCTGTCACGACTTCCCGTCGCCGTTCACCGGTCCGGCGGACATGGGCGCGCTGGCCGGGCTACTGCGCGCGGTGGCGCCGCACAGCTGGCGGTACTCGGAGTTCTGGGACTTCACCAGCGGCTGCACGGGCTGGCCGGTCCCGGCGAAGAACCCACCGCAGCGGCACCCGGTCCACGGCGCCCCGCCGATCCTGGTGGTCGGCGGCGCCCACGACCCGGCGACGCCGCTGGCCTGGGCCCGCGGCCTGGCGGCGAGCATCGACGGAGCGGTCCTGCTGACCCGCACCGACGACGGCCACACGGGGTTGTTCAACTCAGCGTGCGCCCGCGCGGCCGAGGTGGACTACCTGGTGAGTGGGGTCACACCCGCTTCGGGCCAGATCTGCCGCTGAACCCGGGAACAAGAACCCGGACCGGCTCGTTAGGCTGGTTACGAAGGTTGAGTGCGGTCGGCTCAAGTACGACTTGACGAGACGCACGAAGGCCTGACTAAACTTGCCAGAGCCTCGCTCAAGGCGAGGAAGAACGTGCAGGTCACGTACATAGCAGGCTTACACAGGAGGAAAGCACCATGGCGCGAGCGGTCGGCATCGACCTCGGCACGACCAACTCGGTCGTAGCCGTCCTTGAGGGCGGCGAGCCGACGGTCATCGCCAACTCCGAAGGCTCCCGGACCACCCCGTCGATCGTCGCCTTCGCCAAGAACGGCGAAGTGCTGACCGGTCAGCCGGCGAAGAACCAGGCGGTGACGAACGTCGACCGGACCATCAGGTCCGTGAAGCGGCACATCGGCACCGACTGGAAGACCGAGATCGACGGCAAGAACTACACGTCGCAGGAGATCAGCGCCCGGGTGCTGATGAAGCTCAAGCGCGACGCCGAGGCGTACCTGGGCGAGACCATCACCGACGCGGTGATCACCGTCCCGGCGTACTTCGAGGACGCGCAGCGGCAGGCGACGAAGGAGGCCGGGCAGATCGCCGGCCTGAACGTGCTCCGCATCGTCAACGAGCCGACCGCCGCCGCGCTGGCGTACGGCCTGGACAAGGGCGAGAAGGAACAGACCATCCTGGTCTTCGACCTCGGTGGCGGCACCTTCGACGTCTCGCTGCTGGAGATCGGCGAGGGCGTCGTCGAGGTCCGCGCGACCTCCGGTGACAACCACCTCGGTGGCGACGACTGGGACGAGCGCATCGTCAAGTGGCTGGTCGACAAGTTCAAGGCCACGAACGGCATCGACCTCACCAAGGACAAGATGGCGCTGCAGCGCATCCGTGAGGCCGCGGAGAAGGCGAAGATCGAGCTGTCCAGCTCGAACTCGGCCGGCATCAACCTGCCGTACATCACGGTCGACGCCGACAAGAACCCGCTGTTCCTCGACGAGCAGCTTTCCCGCGCCGAGTTCCAGAAGATCACCTCGGACCTGCTCGAGCGCACCCGCAACCCGTTCAACAACGTGATCCGCGACGCGAACATCGCCGTCGGCGACATCGACCACGTCGTGCTCGTCGGTGGTTCCACCCGCATGCCGGCCGTGTCCGACCTGGTCAAGGAGCTGACCGGCGGCCGCGAGCCGAACAAGGGCGTGAACCCGGACGAGGTCGTCGCGGTCGGCGCGGCGCTGCAGGCCGGTGTCCTGAAGGGCGAGGTCAAGGACGTCCTGCTGCTGGACGTCACCCCGCTGTCGCTGGGCATCGAGACCAAGGGTGGCGTCTTCACCAAGCTCATCGAGCGCAACACCACGATCCCGACCAAGCGTTCGGAGATCTTCTCCACCGCGGACGACAACCAGCCGTCGGTGCAGATCCAGGTGTTCCAGGGTGAGCGCGAGATCGCCGCGCACAACAAGAAGCTCGGCATGTTCGAGCTGACCGGTCTCCCGCCCGCCCCGCGTGGCGTGCCGCAGATCGAGGTCACCTTCGACATCGACGCGAACGGCATCGTGCACGTCCTGGCGAAGGACCTGGGCACGAACAAGGAGCAGTCGATGACGATCACCGGTGGCTCCGCGCTGCCGAAGGACGACATCGAGCGGATGGTCAAGGACGCCGAGGCGCACGCCGAGGAGGACAAGACCCGTCGCGAAGAGGCCGAGACCCGCAACCAGGCCGAGACGCTGGTCTACCAGACCGAGAAGTTCCTCAAGGACAACGACGACAAGCTGCCCGAGGACCTCAAGGCCAAGGTCAAGTCCGCGATCGACGAGTCGAACGAGGCGCTCAAGGGCACCGACTCGGCGAAGATCCGTGAGTCGATCGAGAAGCTGAACACCGCTTCGCAGGAGCTGGGCACCGCCCTGTACGCCAACGCGAACGCCGATGCGGCAGCCGGTGCGGCCGGAGCTTCGGGTGCGGCCGGTGGCGACGCCGGTGCGGCCGGCGGCCAGGCCAAGGCCGATGACGTGGTGGACGCCGAGATCGTCGAAGAGGACGAAAAGAAGTGACCCACAGCTACGACGAATCCGAGAACCAGGGCCGCGGCCCCGAGGAGCCGGTGGTCGTGCGGGATCGGCGGCGGGTGGACCCCCAGACCGGGCAGGTTCGCCCGCCCGGTCCGGCCCACGCCGCGCCGGAGCCGGAGGACGCGCCCGTGGAACACGCGGGCCCCTCGCTTGGCGAGTCCATTGTGGACGACTCGGTGTCGGTTTTCTCCGACGTCGAGAAGGAGCTGGCCGAGCGCACCGCCGACCTCCAGCGCCTGCAGGCGGAGTACGCCAACTACCGCAAGCGGGTCGAGCGTGACCGCGAGGCGGTCGTGCTCGGGGCCAAGGCGACGGTGGTGAACGACCTGCTGCCGCTGCTCGACGACCTCGAGCGGGCCGAGCAGCACGGCGACCTCACCGGGGCGTTCAAGGCCGTCGGCGACAAGCTGATCAGCGGCCTGCAGCGCGCGGGGCTCGAGTCGTTCGGCAGCGAGGGCGAAGCCTTCGACCCGAGCGTGCACGAGGCCGTGCAGCACAACACCTCGCCGGAGGTGGCGGGCCCGACGGTGACCGTGGTCATGCGTCGCGGCTACCGCTTCGGCGACCGGGTGCTGCGGGCGGCGCTGGTCGGGGTCACCGACCACGAGCCAGGCGGCCCGGCGGAGCACCCGCCCGTCGGTGGCGAGCTGCCGCTCGGCGGCGGACTCGATGACCAGCAGCAGTAAGCAACATCCGGTTCGACTGGAAGGAGGAGGCGCCCGATGAGTGCTCGGGAATGGGTCGGCAAGGACTTCTACCGTGAACTGGGCGTCTCCTCCGACGCCACCCAGGACGAGATCAAGAAGGCCTACCGCAAGCTGGCCAAGGAGAACCACCCGGACGCGAACGCCGGCAACGCGCAGGCGGAGCAGAAGTTCAAGGCGGTCTCCGAGGCCTACGGCGTGCTCTCCGACGCGAGCAAGCGCAAGGAGTACGACGAGGCGCGGCGGCTGTTCGGCGGCGCCGGGGGCGGGTTCAACTTCCCCGGTGGCGGCGGTACCGGCAGCTTCGACGTCGGCGACATCTTCGGCCAGGCCGGTGCCAACCAGCAGGGCGGTTTCGGCGGGCTCGGCGACATCCTCGGCGGGCTGTTCGGCCGCGGCCGCACGACGGCGGGCGCGACGGCCAACCGGCCGCAGCGCGGAGCCGACGTCGAGACGGACGTCCGGATCGACTTCACCGAGGCGGTCAAGGGCGCGACCCTGCCGCTGCGGCTGTCGAGCCCGGCGACCTGTTCGACGTGCGGTGGCAACGGCGCGAAGCCGGGCACCTCGCCGCGGACCTGCCCGACCTGTTCCGGGTCCGGGCTGGTCAGCCGCAGCCAGGGCGCGTTCGCGTTCTCGGAGCCGTGCCGCGACTGCCGCGGGCGCGGGCAGATCATCGACGACCCGTGCCCCGAGTGCGGCGGCGAAGGGGTCAGCACGCGGACTCGCACGCTGACCGTCCGGATCCCGTCGGGCGTCGACGACGACCAGCGGATCCGGCTGGCCGGCCAGGGCGAGCCGGGCCGGGGTGGCGCGCAGGCGGGCGATCTGTACGTCCGGGTGCACGTGGCCCCGCACGCGCTGTTCGGGCGCAAGGGGCTCGACCTGACGATCACCGTGCCGGTCGACTTCACCGAACTCACGCTCGGCACCACGATCACGGTGCCGACGCTCGAGGGCAAGGTCTCGCTCAAGGTGCCGCCGGGTACCGCCAGCGGACGGGTGCTGCGCGTGCGCGGCAAGGGCATCGCCAAGCGTGACGGCTCGCAAGGTGATCTTCTCGTCACCCTCACCGCGGCGATTCCCGCCAAACTGGACGACAAGGCGCGCGAAGCACTGCAGGCGTACGCCGAGTCGATGGCCGGGCACGACCCCCGGCCCGAGATCACGGAGCTGCTCGAAGGCAGGTGAGTGGGATGTTCGGCGGGATCCCTCAGGAAGGCGACGAAGAGACCCCGGTGTTCGTCATCTCGGTGGCGGCACAGCTCGCCGGGATGCACGCGCAGACGTTGCGCACCTACGACCGGCAGGGCCTGGTTTCCCCAGGCCGCACTTCCGGTGGCGGGCGGCGCTACTCGATGCGGGACATCGCGCTGCTGCGCGAAGTCCAGCGCCTGTCGCAGGAAGACGGCGTCAACCTGGCCGGCATCAAGCGGATCATCGAGCTGGAAAACCAGGTCGACGCGCTGCGGGCCCGGCTCGCGGAGCTGACCGAAGAGCTGGCCGCGGCCTACGTCGCGGGCGAACAGGCCGCGGCGGCGGCGCACGCGTCCTACCGCCGGGACCTGGTGCCGCTCAACCCGCAGACCGCGATGGTGGTCTGGCGTCCCAAGCGCCGCTGACGTTCCGACGTACCGAAGGCCTCCCCGGGTGACCGGGGAGGCCTTCGTGCGTCAGAGGGCCAGCCGGGGCCAAGCCGCGAGATCCGCCAGCATCCGGCGGTCGTGCGTCGCCACGACCACCGCGGCCGGGGTCTCGAGCAGAGCCTCGGTCAGCTCCTCGACGAGCACCGCCGACAGGTGGTTGGTCGGCTCGTCGAAGACGAGGACGTCCGGGCGTCCGGCCAGCCGCAGGGCCAGGTCGAGCCGCCGCTGCTGCCCCTGGGACATGCGGCCGACCGGTGTCCGCAGGGCTTCCGAGTCGAGCAGGCCCATGGCCGAAACCGGGACACCCGCGCGCTCGAACAGCCGGCGAGCGGTGAGCTCTTCCGGCCACGCCGGGACTTCCTGGCCGATCAAGGCCACCTTCGCGCCGGGCAGGTGCCGGACCGACCCCGTCGTCGGTGTGAGCTCGCCGGCGAGCGCCGACAGCAGCGTCGACTTGCCCGCGCCATTCTCTCCTGTCACGAGCAGCCGGTCGCCGCGGTCGAGGGAGAGCGTCACCGGGCCGTCGAGACGGCCGGCGACGCCGACTTCGTGCAGGCGGACCAGCGCTTGAGCGCCGGAGCCGAGATCGGGCCACCGCAACGACAACGGCGGCTCGGGCACGGTCACGCGATGGGCCTCCAGCGCCGCCCGCTCCCGGTTGAGCGCCTGGACGACGCCGGGCGCGCGGGACTGGCGCTGGTGCCGTCCGGTGCCCTTGTCCGGTCGCCAGCCGGTGCTGAGCCGGTCTCGCGCCTGCGTCACCGCGAGCGTCAGCTGCCGGTGCGTGTCCTGCTGTTCCTCGAACTCCTGCGCCCAACGTTCGCGGTCGCGCCGGCGGCCGTCCTGCCAGGCCTGGTAGCCACCCGCGTAGCTGCGCGGACTGCCGTCCTGGCTGGGGTCGAGGTCGAGGAACTCGGTCGCGACGTCGCCGAGCAGCGCACGGTCGTGGCTGACCAGCGCGACGCCGCCGTCGTGGCCGCGCAGGCGGTCGGTGAGAAATGCGAGGCCGTCGGCGTCGAGGTGGTTGCCGGGCTCGTCGAGCAGCAGGAAGTCGTGCCGCGCGCCGAGCAGGCAGGCCAGGCGCACGCGGTAGCGCTGCCCGACCGAAAGCGTGCCGAGCTCGCGGGTCCGGTCGGCGCAGGCGCCGAGGGCTTCGAGCGCGATGTCGACGCGACGTTCGGCGTCCCACGCGTCGAGGCGGGTCGCCGCCTCCAGCGCGGCGGCGTAGTGGTCTTCGTCGAAGTCGGAAATCGCCGCGTCGAGTGCTCGCAAGGCCTCATCGACGTCGCGCAGTGCTTCGGTGGTCAGCGTGCCGACGGTTTCGCCGGACCGGAACGGCAGCGCCTGCCGCGCGACGCCGACCGTGCCCGTCCGGTGGACGGTGCCGTGGTCGGGCGCCCGGAGCCCGGCGAGGACGTGCAGCAGCGTGGTCTTGCCGCGACCGTTTTCGCCGACAATCGCCAGCCGCGACCGGGCCGAAACGGTGACGCTCACGTCGTGCAGGACGCGGCGGGAGCCGAGCGTGACGCCGACGTGCTCCGCGCGCAGGTGGGCGTGGTCGAGTAGAGGGGAATTCAAGGGATGCTCCGCAGCTCTGGAGGGAGCCGGGCAGCACGAGAGCGGCCGCCCGGCGAAGGCCGGAACGGCGGGCAGGGAAAGGAGATCGGTGCGCCGCCGTCAGCGGCGGCTGCGCAACCTCGCGAAGACGGCGAAGGAGAACTTCATGATCACGAGGCTAACGCGGCCCGTGAGCGCGGCCAACCGAATATATCGGCACGAGGCGGGCAGCGAACGCGCGACCGCGAGCAGCTCGGCAGGAGGCTGCTCGCGGTCGCACCCCGGGGCCGCGGGGACGTCACACCTTGAAGTTCAACAGCTGCTTGACCTCGGCGTTCCTCGACTCGATGACCCGCCGGGCCAGGTCACGGGACTGGGCGTTGACGCCGCCGCCCGCTCCGTTCTCCGTCTGGGCCAGCTCGACCGCGCCCTGCTGCTGGCCGGTCAGGACGTCGAGGAACTTGCGCGGGAACTCACCCGGCGGAGCCGTCCGTAGGGCGCTCACCAAGTCCGGCGATGTCATCTTCATGCCGCCGTGACCCGCGTGGGCGCCGGGGTTCATGTCCATCGTCTCGGGCTGGCCCCAGGCGCGTAGCCAGTTCTTCATGTCCGTGATCTCGGTCTGCTGGGTCGACTCGATCGCCGCCGCCAGCTCCTTCAAGGCCGGAGGCAGCGGGTGGTCCGCGGCCAGGCGGACGATCTCGATGCCCTGCTGGTTCTGGGGGATCAGCATCTGCAGGAACATCACGTCGGCCGCGTTGTACGTGGGTGGGGCCGCCGTCGCGCCGCAGCCCGTGAGCAGCAGCGCGACGACGGCCAGCAGCACTCTCACTGACGCTGCCAGAGCGCCGGCGTGTTCGGCGGCTCCCAGCCCGCGATCGCCGTGTGCGGCTGGAGGCAGCGGTAGCTCACGCCGTTGTACGTCACCACGTCGCCGGCCTTGTACGCCGTTCCGGCCGCCCACGTGCCGCTCGACGGCGGCGTGGTCGGGGTCGTCGTCGGCGGACGGGTCGTCGTCGGGGGCGGGGTCGTCGTGGTCGGCGGCGGGGTTCCGCCGCCGCCGATCTGGAGGTCGACGCAGCTGTAGAACGCGTTGGCCGTGTCGGAGATGTTCCAGATCGCCAGCACCTTCACCCGGCCGGAATACCCGGCCAGGTTCACCGTGTGCTGCACGGTCGCCGGCGGCTGCTGGCCGTTGCCGTCGAACGACTTGATGAGCGTGTTGCCGACGTAGTACTCGTAGCTCTTGGTGGCGTGCCGGGCGGTGAACACCCAGTTGAACGTCACCGAAGTGCCGACCGACTTGGCCGGCCATGGCTTCGACTCGTCGGCCAGCTCGGCGAACTGACTCAGCCCGGCGTTGCAGCTGCGCAGGCCCTTGGGACCTTCGACGCTCTGGGGTTCGTAGACGATCTGGCCGCAGTCGGGCACCTTCCCGGCCTTGCAGTTGGCCTGCCGGCTGGGCGGATCGGAGATGTACCCATGGGCACTCGCGGAGGTGGCGGGGAGGACGACGACCAGCACCGGGGCGAGGAGAGCACCGGCTGCGGCCGCGAAAAGCTTTCGCTTCAGGGTCATTTCGGCTCCTCGAGGGGGAACAGCTTTGTTCCGGAGGGAGGACGAACGAGCACATCCGGGGAAGATGTGGTCTAGACCATAAGGCGATTCGGGCACAACGGTCAATCAACTACAGCCGTTCAGCAGAAACGCTAGCCCGCTCGGCTCAGTGCGAAGGTCGGGCCGGTTGCTGCAGGTGATCGCCGAAGAACGCCGTCACCCGGCGCCACGCGTCCTCGGACGCCTCGTGGTGGTAGGTGAACCCGACGACCTTGAGCAGCAGGTTCAGCGGCGGCGCGACTTCGATCTTGTTCGCGAACCCGTGGCTCGCGCCGTCGTACTCCTTGACGTCGTGCGGGATCTCACGCTCGGTGAGCGCCGTCTCGAGCTTCGCCGCCGCGCCGCGCAGCGAGAAGTCCTTCTTGCCGAAGCTGGCGACGATCGGGCACGCGTCGTCGAGGACGGCCAGGTTCTTCGGGAGCTGCCCGTAGTACGGCGCCGACGCCTCGAAGCCGCGTGACGCCGCGACGAGCGCGAAGCCGCCGCCCATGCAGAACCCGGCGATGCCGATCCGGCCCGAGCAGTCCGCGCGGCCGGCCAGGAGTGTGCGGGCCGCCTCGATGTCGTCGAACGTCCGGCCTTTGTTCGCGAACATGTCCGAGAACACGCGACGTACGCAGCGGCGGAACCCGCCGCGCGAATACATGTCCGGGCTGAGCGCGAGGAAGCCCTCGGCGGCGAAGCGGTCGGTGATGTTCTTCGTGTCCTGGCTCAGCCCGAACGCGTCGTGGATGAGCACCACGCCCGGGTGCGGTCCCTCGCCGGCGGGCTCCGCGAGGTAGCCGCCGATGGTCCCGTCCGAAACCGGAATAGTCATCTCCATATCGGTGAAGATAGCGAGAATCCGCCCCGCCCGCGCGGCCCGCTGAGAGTTCCTCAGTCCAGGGTGAACGGGTCGAAGCGAATGCGTTCGAGCTCGATGCCGGCGGTCAGCAGCTTCGCGATCGTCGCCCGGATCATCGGGGGTGAGCCGGAGACGAGGATGTCGTGGTCCTTCCAGGAACCGCGCTGGGTCACCGCGTGGGCGAGCGTGCCGCGGTCGCCGCCCGGGATCGCGCCCTCCTCGGTCACCGGGGTGACCGTCAGCCACTTCGACACCGCGGTCAGCCGCCGGAGGTCGTCGAGCGCGTACAGGTCCTCGGGTCTTCTGCCGCCGAAGAACAGGTGCACCGGCGGGTTGCGCTTCCAGTGCGCGAGGTCGTCGAGGATCGAGACGAACGGCGTGACCCCGGTGCCGCCGGCGATCATCAGCAGCCGCTTCCTCGTGGCGGTCGGGCGCACGTTGAGCGTGCCCATCGCCGGCCCGAGCCGCCACGTGTCCCCCGGTTTGGTGTGGTTGACGATGGCGCCGCTGACCCAGCCGCCGGGGACCGTGCGCACGTGGAACGTCATCTGGCCGTCGCCGCGCGGCGCGGTCGCCGGGGAGAGGTAGCGCCACATCCGCGGCCGCTGCGGCACCTCCACGCTCACGTAGCTGCCGGCCCGGAAGGGCAGCAGGCCTTCGGTCTGCACCCGCACCATCGCGACGTCGCGGGACAGCTTGCGGTGGTCGAGCACCCGCGCCGCCCACGAGGCGGGCCCGGTTTCGGCCTGCGCGGCCTCGCGCATGGTTTTGGCGATGAGCCCGTACGCCGTCGTCCACGCGGACTCCACCTCGGGCGTCCACTTCTGCTTGAGGAACCGCTTCAACGCGGCCAGCAGCGCGACCCCGACGGCGTCGTAGTGGCGGGCGACGACGGCGAACTTGCGGTGGTCGCGGCCCAGCTGCCCGAGGAAGGTGATCAGCTCGTCGGGCCGGTCGACCATCTGCACGACGTAGACGAGCGCGCGCAGCAGCCGGCTCCGCTGGCTCGCCATGGTGACCGGGAACATGTCGCGGCATTCCGGCGCGACGACGAACAACACGCCGTAGAAGTACTGCGCGACTTCGTCGGCTTTCGGTTCGATCTCCGCAAAACTTTCACGAATCAGCCGAGCTTGTTCGCGACCTTCCACTGTGGAAACGGGGACGGCCTTGGGTGGTGCGGAGATCTTCACGGATTCAGCAGTCATCGGGAACGGTAATCTCCAGTCGTGCAAAGGCTTTTTTTGCGCCGTGCATGCGGCGATGCTGTAGCGGTGCCGCCCCCGAGGGTTTCCGACTGTATGCGAATTCCCGTGCAGATGCGCGTGATTCCGCGCGGTCCGCTCGAACGGACCAATTTCGCCACACCGGGTAAACCCCGTCTGTCACAGCGTAAAAACGATCACCCGGAAGATTTACCCGGTTCGCGTAACAATTATCGTCGTTCGTTCGATTTGTGCACCGGATCGGTGTGTCTATTCGACTAGTCGATCGTGAACGGGTCGTACTGGATCTGGTCCAGCACGCTGCCCGCGACCAGCATGCGCGACACCGTCGCGCGGATCATCGCCGGCGAGCCGGACACGAGGATGTCGTGGCCGGGCCAGGAGCCGTACCGCGTGATCGCCTCGGCCAGCGTGCCCTGCTCGAACCCCGGGACGTCGCCGCCGCGCTCCACCACCGGCGTCACGTTCAGCCAGGGGTTCACGGACGCGAGCGCGCGCAGTTCCTCCAGGTCGTAGAGGTCTTCCCGGGACGGCCCGCCGTAGAACAGGCGCGTCTTCGGGTTCTCGCCCCACAACGCGAGGTGGTCGAGGATCGACCGCAGCGGCGCGACACCCGTCCCGCCCGCGACCATCAGCACGCCCCGCGACGACTCGCGGTCGACCGTCAGCCGGCCGAGTGGCGGACCGAGCCGCCAGACGTCGCCGGGCTGGGTGTGGCTGACTATCGCCCTGGACACCCAGCCGCCGTCGATCGCGCGGACGTGGAACTCGATGCCGCCGTCCTCGCGCGGCGCGTTCGCCGGCGAGAGGTAGCGCCACAGCCGTGGCCGCTGCGGGACTTCGACGCTCACGTACTGGCCGGGGTGGTAGGGCACGGGCTGGTCGGGCATCAGCCGCACCAGCGCGAGGTCCCACGTCAGCCGCCGGTGCTCGACCACGGTGGCCTGCCACGACGGCGGGTTCGTGTCGGACGCGGCCGCGTCCTGCATGGCCCGCGCGGCGATGGTGAACGCCTCCGCCCACGCCCGTTCGACCTGGGGCGTCCACTCCCGGCCGAGGTGGTTCTTGAGCGACGCCAGCAGCGCGGTGCCGACGGCTTCGTAGTGCCGGGGCGCGACGCCGAACTTGCGGTGGTCGCGGCCCAGCTGGCGCAGGAACGGCGCGAGGTCGTCGGGCCGGTCCACCATCTGCACGATGTGCACCAGCGCGCGCACCAGGCGGCCGCGCTGGATCTCCATGTTGATCGGGAAGAAGTCGCGCGTGGTCGGGGCGAGGGTGAACAGCATCCCGTAGAAGAACTGGGAGATGTCCGCGATGTACGGCTCGGACTTCGCCCAGCTTTCGCGGATGAGCCCGACCATCGCGACGACGCCGGCGGGAGCTTGACGCGGGGACGAAGAAGACCTGGGGAGCGGGCTGACGGAGTCGGCTGTCATGGCGTGGTGTTCGCTGCTCGGGGACGGTGGAGCGGTGGTGCCGGGTCAGTCATCGACGGCCCGGGCGCGGAGACGGCCTTCGTGCACACGGCCGCCTCCTGAGTCCATCGCCACTGCATCCGCCTCGTTACTCGCGCGGGCCGCGCGCGCGGCCCGTCCGCAGGGTAGCCGCCGGGCGCCCTTTTGCTCGCATTGTTGCTCCGACCGGGTGTATCGCTCCCGGTCACGGCGTGGGCGACCTCACCGGGAAGATTCTTGCCCGCGCAAGCGTTCCACAATAAACTTGTATTGGACAAGTAATAGCTGGGGCAGGGAGGGTCCGATGGGCTTCGACGACACCGACGACGACGTCCGGGTCGAGCTCATGCGCGAGCTGAAGACCGCGTCGCAGCTCCAGCACGCCTGGATCATGCAGGCCTGGCAGGACCAGCCGGGGTTGCACCCGGCGGCCGCGATGCTGCTGTCCGACCTCGCGAAGAACGGCGAAGCCAGGCCGTCCGAACTCGCCAAGCGCCGGTTCGTCGACCTGTCGGTGGTCAGCAGGCAGATCACGCAGCTGTCCGCCGCCGGGCTGGTCGACCGCCGTCCCGCGCCCGAAGACGGCCGCGCGTCCCTGGTGAGCGTGTCCGAGAAGGGCCGGGAGGAGCTCGCCCGCTGGCGGGCCAACTACCTCGAGTTCATGGAGAAGGCGCTCGGCGGCTGGGACGACGAGCGCGTCACCGACCTCATCGGCAGGCTCGCCGAGATGAACGCCGACCTGCGCCGCGCGCTCGGCAGCGCCGCCTGCCTCGCCGACACGACCAAGTGACGCCGGGCGAAGCGGTAACACCGGGAGTTGCATTTTGCACGCCGGATTATGTCCGTTCGGGCCTGACTTGGCGGTGTGCCACAGGGTTACCGTCGGTAGGTGACGCGTAGCCGGGTCGCACTGCTGTGCGCGTTGGGGATCGACAACTTCGGCTCAGGTCTGTTCCTTCCGTTGGCGCTGGTCTACGTGACGCAGGTGGTCGGTGTCCCGCTCGTGATGGCGGGCACGGCCGTCACGCTCGGTACCGTCGGCGGGCTCGTCGTGCCGCCGCTGGCCGGGCGCCTCGTGGACCGCGTCGGGCCGCGGGCCGTGGTCATCGTCGCCCAGCTGCTGCAGGCGGCCGGTGCGGGCGCGTACCTGCTCGCCGACGGCGCGGGCACGGTCGTGGCCGCCGCCGTCCTGCTCGCCACCGGGCAGCAGCTCTTTTATAGCTCCCTGTTCACGCTCATCGCCGACGTCGCGGGCGACGTCCCGAAGGATCGGCCGTTCGCCGAGGTGGGGATGGTGCGGGCCGGCTGCTTCGGCCTCGGTGGTCTCGTGGCGGGAGCGCTGCTGACGTGGCTCGGGACGGGCGGGTACCGGATCGCGCTCGGGCTCGACGTCGTGACGTTCTTCGCGGCCGCGTCCATCCTCGCGCTGTTCGTCCGGCTCGAGCGGCCGCACCGGCGCCACTGCGAACGGTCCGTCAAGGTGCTGCGCGACCGGCCGTACCTCGCCCTGATCCTCTTCAGCGGGCTCTTCGGCCTCTCGCTCGAGTTCTTCCTGATCGGCACGCCGGTGTTCGTGCTCGACCGGCTGCACGGGCCGGCCTGGCTGCCCGGCGCGATCCTCGCCCTGCTGACCGTGCTGACGAGCGTCGGCGGCACGCTCGCGCTGCGGCTCACCGCCCACCTGAGCCGGATCACGGCGATGCGCGCGGGCTCGGCGCTGTTCTCCGCGTGGTGCCTGGTCAGCCTGGGCGTGCTGCTCGTGCCCGACGACTGGGTCGTGGCGTACCTGCTGGCGTCGACGCTGATCTTCGCCGCCGGCGACCTGGTCTTCGGCCCGCGTTCGGGTGCTCTCGCCGAAGCCGCGGCACCTCCGGTGGCCCGCGGCCGTTATCTCGCTGCGTACCAGTACGCGTTCACCATGGCGCAGGTGCTCGCACCCGCCGTGGTGGCGTTGTTCTCGGTCGCCGACTGGTTACCCTGGGTGCTGGTCGGGGCGTGCGCCGGCCTCGCCGTGGCCGGGCTCGGCCCGCTGGGGTCCCGGCTGCCGGCGAGCGCCGTCGCACCCGGTCAGAGTTGAGCGGAACAGACTCAAGTTTTCGTGCGTTAAGGATAGTGTCAGGTCTCGGTCAGGCCTGTCACCAGGACTTTCGGTATTGAGCATGAGGTGAGGGATGGACGCTTTCAACCCGACCACGAAGACCCAGCAGGCGATCTCGTCCGCGGCGCAGGCGGCCACCATGGCCGGCAACCCGCACGTGTCGGCCGCCCATCTGCTGGGCGCCCTGCTGGCGCAGGGTGAGGGGCTGACCGCACCGCTGCTGACCGCGGTCGGGGCCGACCCGGGGGTGGTGCACAAGGAGCTCGAGCCGCTCATCGCGGCGCTGCCGTCCGCGACCGGTGCCACGGTGTCGAGCCCGCAGTTCGACACCTTCGCCGTGAAGTCGCTGACGCACGCGCAGAAGCTGGCGACCGAGCTGGGCGACGAGTACGTCTCGACCGAGCACCTGCTCGTCGGGCTCGCGACCGAAGGCGGCCAGGTGGCCGACCTGCTCAAGCGCCACGGGGCGACCCCGGACGCGCTGCGGGAGGCGTTCGTCAAGGTCCGCGGCTCCGCCCGGATCACCAGCGAGGACCCGGAGAGCACGTTCAAGGCGCTGGAGAAGTACGGCGTCGACCTCACCGCGCGCGCCCGCGCCGGCGAGCTCGACCCGGTCATCGGGCGCGACACCGAGATCCGCCGCGTCGTGCAGGTGCTGTCGCGGCGCACTAAGAACAACCCGGTCCTGATCGGCGAGCCGGGCGTCGGCAAGACGGCCATCGTCGAGGGCCTGGCCCAGCGGATCATCGCCGGGGACGTCCCCGAGTCGCTGCGCGGCAAGCGCGTCATCGCCCTCGACCTCGGGTCGATGGTGGCCGGCGCGAAGTTCCGCGGCGAGTTCGAGGAGCGGCTGAAGGCCGTGCTCAAGGAGATCACCGACTCCGCGGGCGAGGTCGTCACCTTCATCGACGAGCTGCACACGATCGTCGGCGCCGGCGCGACCGGTGAGGGCGCGATGGACGCCGGCAACATGATCAAGCCGATGCTCGCCCGCGGTGAGCTGCGGATGGTCGGCGCGACCACCCTCGACGAGTACCGCCAGCACATCGAGAAGGACGCCGCCCTGGAGCGGCGCTTCCAGCAGGTGCTCGTCGGCGAGCCGTCGCCGGAGGACACCATCGCGATCCTGCGCGGCCTGAAGGAGCGTTACGAGGTGCACCACGGTGTCCGGATCACGGACGCCGCGCTGGTCGCCGCCGCGACGCTGTCCGACCGCTACATCACCGCGCGCTTCCTGCCGGACAAGGCCATCGACCTGGTCGACGAGGCCGCGTCCAAGCTGCGCATGGAGATCGACTCGCGGCCGGTGGAGATCGACGAGGTCGAGCGTGCCGTCCGTCGGCTGGAGATCGAGGAGATGGCGCTCGCCAAGGAGAGCGACGCCGCTTCCAAGGAACGGCTCAACGCGTTGCGCGCCGAGCTGGCCGAGAAGCGCGAGACGCTGACGGCGCTGACCGCGCGCTGGCAGAACGAGAAGGGCTCCATCGAGAAGGTCCGCGAGCTCAAGGAGCAGCTCGAGCAGCTGCGCGGCGAGTCCGAACGCGCCGAGCGCGACGGTGACCTGGGCAAGGCCGCCGAGCTGCGCTACGGCCGGATCCCGGCGCTGGAGAAGGAGTTCGAAGCGGCCACCGCGGCGAGCGAGGCCAGCCAGCAGAACGTGATGCTGAAGGAAGAGGTCGGCGCGGACGACGTCGCCGACGTCGTGGCCGCGTGGACCGGTATTCCGGCGGGCCGGCTGCTCGAAGGCGAGACCGGCAAGCTCCTCCGGATGGAGGACGAGCTGGGCCGCCGCGTCATCGGGCAGAAGGAGGCCGTGCAGGTCGTCGCGGACGCGGTGCGCCGCAGCCGGGCCGGCGTCGCCGACCCCGACCGCCCGACCGGCTCGTTCCTGTTCCTCGGCCCGACCGGCGTCGGCAAGACCGAGCTGGCGAAGGCGCTGGCCGAGTTCCTGTTCGACGACGAGCGCGCGATCCAGCGCATCGACATGAGCGAGTACGCCGAGAAGCACTCGGTGGCGCGCCTGGTCGGTGCCCCGCCGGGCTACGTCGGGTACGACCAGGGCGGGCAGCTGACCGAGGCCGTCCGGCGCCGGCCGTACTCGGTGGTGCTGCTCGACGAGGTCGAGAAGGCCCACCCGGACGTCTTCGACGTGCTGCTGCAGGTCCTCGACGACGGGCGGCTGACCGACGGCCAGGGCCGGACGGTGGACTTCCGCAACACCATCCTGGTCCTGACCTCGAACCTCGGCTCGCAGGCCATCGCCGACCCCGGGCTCGACGAACGGCAACGGCGGGACGCGGTGCTCTCGGTGGTGCAGCGGCAGTTCAAGCCGGAGTTCCTCAACCGGCTCGACGACATCGTCGTGTTCCACTCGCTCGGCACCGAGCAGCTGACGTCCATTGTGGACATCCAGGTGGCCCGGCTGGCCGCGCGGCTGGCGCAGCGCCGGCTGAACCTGGAGGTCACCGACGGCGCCCGCGAGTGGCTCGCGCTCAACGGCTTCGACCCGATCTACGGCGCCCGTCCGCTGCGGCGGCTGGTCCAGTCGGCGATCGGCGACAAGCTGGCGAAGAAGCTGCTGTCGGGCGAGGTCCGCGACGGCGACACGGTCCGCGTCGACCTCCCGGAGCTGGAAGCCGGGGACGCGCTCACGGTCGAACGCGTCTGACCGGTCGTGAGTGTTCAGTCGGGTTCCGACCTGACTGAACACTCACGCCGGCGGGCGTCCACAGTGGCGTCTTGTGGCGATTTGTCGACCCGGGAGCAGGGAATTGGTCCGAACGGGCCCGGCGACACGGGTACCGGCGATCATCTCTTCGGCGTAGCAGGCGATACCCTGCACGTCGTGGGTATTCCGGCGTGGATCTGGTTCGTCATCGCGGCCGTCGCCCTGGTGGCCGGCCTCGGGCTGCTCGCTGCCGACCGGGCGAAGGAGGGCTCGCGCAACCGCGAGCGCATGCGCTGGGCCCAGTTGCGCGGCTGGCAGTTCGTCGAGGAGGACGAGCGGCTGCCGCAGCAGTGGTCCAACGGCGCGATCGGCTACTTCGGCGCGGACGCCGCCGTGAACGTCGTCGCGGGGTCGACCTTCACCTCCGACGGCCGCCGTCCTGTGTTCATCTTCGACATCGAGTCCGAGGGGCAGATCCCGGCGGTCGTCGTCGCCGTGCGCTGCAACAAGAAGCACCGGATCCCGATCGAGATGTGGCTGTCGAGCGTGCCGTTCCAGCGCGCCGACATGCCGGAGATGCTCGGCCCGATCGGCTCGCGCTACGCCTTCGCGGACGACGCCGACGGTGCCCGCGCGGTGATCACCCAGGAGCTCGTCGACGCCGCGGACCAGCTCGGCGGCGACGTCGGCGTGGCCTGGCTCGAAGCCGAGTGGGTGCTCGCCAGCGTCGTCCCGACCGCCGGACCGTCGCGGCTCGAGCGGCTGCTCAGGGACTTGGGCGAGATCGCGGACATCGTCGACCCGTTCGACGAGGATTACGAGGCGGGCCGCCACCAGGCGAGCGCGCCCATCCCGTCCGCCGGCGGCACCCCGCCCACCCCGGCGGCGGGGATCCCGGTGCAGCAGCCGCCCGCGGACCCGCAGAACAACTAGAGGCCGAGCACCGGCTGGTCGAGCGCGCTGACCGCCAGCGTGCCGCGCAGCGACGTCGTGCTGCCCTGGACGTGGACGACGTGGTCCACCCCGAGGTCGCCGCTGAACGAGCCCGATGACAGGCTCCGCGACGTCTTGACCAGGCCGGACGCCGGACCCAGCTGGCCGCCGAGCTCGTGCGTCTCGCCCACGTCGAGGTCGCCGGCGAAGCTGCCGATGGCGTGCACCTCGGACGTAGTGCCGACCGCGCCCAGCTGACCGAGGTCGACGGCCTGGCCGGACGACCGGCGGGCGGCGATCCCGCCGGTGAGGTCGCCCGCGAACAGCCCGGCGTCGAGCTGTTCGGCGTTTTCGCTGAGGACGTCGACACCCTTGGCGAGCCAGACGCCCTGGCGGGCCCGCTCGACAGCGCCCGCGCGGTCGCCGCGCGTGGCGACGGCCTCCGACAGGTCGGACGCGATCCTGGTGTCGCCGAGCTGCTTGAAGACGACGTCGCGACGGCTCGCGGAGAGCGTGTCGCCGTCGTTGTCGAGCGTGGTGGTGTGCCGGTGGTCGAGCGGCAGGGTGAGCTCGGCCGGGGCCGCGAGGGCCGCCGCCGGAGCCGCGAACAGGAGGGCCACGGGCGCCGCGCCGGCGGCGATCTTGGGCAGGTAGCCGCTTTTGCGCCTGGTGTGCTTACCCATGATCGGGACGATAACCCGGCGAGGAAACGACTGCACCCGGAGGCCCTGACCAGTGGGTATCGTTCACCCACATGACCACCACCGCCGTGATCACCGGAGCCACCGCGGGCATCGGCGCGCAGTTCGCGCGCACGCTCGCCGCCGAGAAGTACGACCTGGTGCTCGTCGCCCGCGATGCGGCGCGACTCGAGACCTACGCCACCGAACTGCGGGACCGCCACCGCGTCGCCGTCGAAGTGCTTCCCGCCGACCTGTCCGAAGTGGACGGACGGACGAAGGTCGAGGAGCGGCTCGCCGCCGGTCCGGTCGACCTGCTGGTGAACAACGCCGGGTTCGGGCTGAACGGCGACTTCTGGACGATCCCGCCGGACGCGCTGCAGCGTCAGCTCGACGTCAACGTCACCGCCGTCCTGCGGCTGACCCGCGCGGTGCTGCCCGGCATGATCGAGCGCGGCCACGGCGACGTCATCCAGGTCAGCAGCGTCGCGGGGTTCTTCAGCGGCCGCGGTTCGACGTACACGGCCAGCAAGAACTGGGTCACGTCGTTCACCGAAGGCATCGCCGCGTCGCTGCCGAAGGACGTCCGGATGATGGCGCTCTGCCCCGGTTTCACCGCGACCGAGTTCCACCAGCGGGCCGGCATCGGCAAGCCGGGACCGAAAATCGCCTGGCTGGGCGTCGAACAGGTGGTCGGCGAGGCGCTCGCGGACCTGCGCCGCGGCAAGGTGATCTCGGTGCCGAGCCTGCAGTACAAGGCCGTCGTCGCGATCGGCGGGCTGCTGCCGCGCGCGGTGCTGCGGAAGATCAGCGGCGGCTTCGGCGGCAAGGGACGCACCTGAGTAGGGCTGTCCCTACCTCGAAGACGCGCGTGCGCACCAGGGTGATCGGGGCGCTGTCTCCCTAGCGTTTCCCCATGACAAATGAGGCGGTTCGGCTCGAGGCCGTGCGCAAGGAGTACGACGGCGTGGTCGCGCTGGACGGGGTCTCGATCTCGTTCCCGCGCGGCGGGTTCACCGCGGTGATGGGCCCGTCCGGGTCGGGCAAGAGCACGTTCCTGCACTGCGCGGCCGGGCTCGACCGCCCGACGTCGGGCCGTGTCGTGCTCGACGGCCAGGATCTCGACGGCAAGAGCGAGACCTACCTGACGAAGCTGCGCCGCGACCGCGTCGGGTTCGTCTTCCAGGCGTTCAACCTGCTCTCGGCGTTGACGGTCGAGCAGAACGTCGTGCTGCCGCTGCAGCTGGCCGGCAAGCGCCCGGACAAGCGGCTCGTGGCGCGGATCCTCACCCACGTCGGGCTCGACGGGCGCCGCAAGCACCTGCCGGGGCAGCTGTCCGGCGGGCAGCAGCAGCGCGTCGCGATCGCGCGGGCCCTGGTCACGGACCCGGCGGTGCTGTTCGCCGACGAGCCGACCGGTGCGCTCGACACCCGCACCGCCGCCGACGTGCTCGACCTGCTGCGCGAGTCCGTCCGGGCGTCGGGCCAGACGGTGATCATGGTGACGCACGACCCGGTCGCCGCGTCCCACGCCGACGAGGTCGTGTTCCTGGCCGACGGCCGGATCGCCGGTCGGCTCGCGCGGCCGACCGCGGAAGCCGTCGCCGAGCGGATGACCCACCTCGGGGCCTGGGACCGGTCGGCGGTGCGGGCCTGATGTTCAAGCTCGCGATGCGGACGCTCCGCTTGCGCAAGGGGGCCTTCCTGGCGACGTTCGTCGCCGTGTTCTTCGGCGCGCTGATCGTCTCGGCGTGCGGTGGCCTGATGGAGACGGGCATCCGGTCCGAGACGCCGGTGCAGCGGCTGGCCGCCGCGCCGATCGTGGTCGGCGGGCAGCAAACGCTTGCGCTGCCCAGAGAGGACCCGGCGACCCTCGACCCGGACGACAAGCACAAGGTCAAGAACGCGACCCTGCCCGAGCGCGTCCGGGTCGACGCGGCACTGGCCGACCGCCTGCGCGCGGTCCCCGGCGTCACGAACGTCGTCGGCGAGGTCAGCTTCCCGGCCCAGATCGGCGCCGCGAGCGCGCTCGGCCACGCGTGGGATTCCGCCGCGCTGACGCCGTACACGCTGAAGGGCGAAGCGCCGAAGCCGGGCGAAGTCGTGGTCGACGCCGGGCTCGGGCTCGCCGTCGGGGACACGCTGCCGGTCGCCGCGCACGGCAGCGTCGGCCAGTACCGGATCTCCGGCGTCGCCGAAGCACCGCAGGCCATGCGGGACTCCGCGCTGTTCTTCGCGGCTTCGGACGCTTCGCGACTCTCGGGACACCCCGGTCAGTTCGACGCGATCGGCGTCTTCGGCGGTGACGTCGCCGCGGTGACGGCGGCCGTCGGGGACGCGGGGGTCGTGACCACCGGCGCCGACCGCGGTCTCCTCGAGTTCCCCGAGGTGAGCAAGAGCGGGGAGAACCTGATCGTCCTGGCGGCGGTGTCGGGCGGGCTGTCGGCGATGGTCATGGTGTTCGTCGTCGCGGGCACGCTCACGCTGTCGACCCAGCAGCGCCAGCGCGAGCTCGCGCTGCTGCGCGCGATCGGCACGACCCCGCGCCAGCTGCGGCGGATGGTCCTCGGTGAGGCGCTGGTCGTCGGCGTGCTGGCGGTCGCCGTCGCGGTCGTGCTCGGCCCGGTGCTCGGGAACTGGCTGTTCGGTGAGCTCGCGGCCAACCACGTCGTGCCGGACGTGCTGGTGTTCGAGCAGGGCTGGCTCCCGGCGACGGTCGCCGCGGGCGCGTCGCTGCTGGCCGTCGTCGCCGCTTCCTTCGTCGCCGGACGCCGTGCGTCGAAGGTCCGCCCGACCGAGGCGCTGGCGGAAGCGGCCGTCGAACGGCGCTGGCTGACGCCGATCCGGCTGATCACCGCGATCCTGTGCTTCGCGGGCGGGACGGCCTTGGCGATCGTCACGGTCGCCTTGATGACCGGCCCGGTCGCGGCCAGCACGGCCGGCCCAGCGGTGATGCTGTGGGCGTTCGGGCTCGCGGCGATCAGCCCCGGCGTCACCAAGGTGACGGCGATGCTGCTGCGCTGGCCGGTCCAGGCTTTCAGCGGCGTCACCGGCCGGGTCGCGCTGCTCAACACGCGCGTCGGCGCGGTCCGCACGGCGGGCGCGGTCACCCCGATCATGCTCGCGGTCGGCATCGCGACCGCCAACATCTACCTGCAGACCACCCAGGAAGCCGTCTCGAACCAGGCGTACACCGAGGACCTGCGGGCGGACGCCGTCGTCGCCGGGCCGGGCGGCCTGGACCCGTCGGTGCTGGGCCGGGTCGCCGCGGTGCCGGGGGTCGCCGGCGCGTCGGAGTACGTCACCAGCACGGTGTTCGTCCAAAAGCCGTACGACTCGAACAACGACGAGGACGGCTGGCCCGCGCTCGGCGTCAGCGAGCTGACCGGGAACGCCGTCGAGGTGCCGACGACGCTCGGTCGTCACGTCGGCGACACGCTGTCGCTGCGGCTCGGCGACGGCGTGCCGGTCGACGTGCGAGTGACGGCGGTCGTGAGCCAGCGCGCCGGGTTCGAACGGCTCGTGCTGCCCGCGTCGCTGCTGGCTCCGCACACGACGCTCGGGCTCGCGCCGCAGCTGCTGGTGCGGGCGGCCAAAGGCGTCGACACCGCGACGCTCACTTCGCGGCTTCGCGAGGCGACGGCCGGAATGCCGGTGATGGTCGGTGATCGGGACGCGCTCATCGCGGCACACGCGAAGGGCAACGAGATCGGCGCGTGGGTCAACTACCTGCTCGTCGGGATGATCATCGCGTACACGGTGATTTCGGTCGTCAACACGCTGGTGATGGCCACGGCCAAGCGGCGCCGGGAGTTCGGGCTGCAGCGGCTGAGCGGGTTCACCCGCGGTCAGGTGCTGCGGATGGCCGGCGTCGAAGGCGGGCTGATCGCCACCATCGCGGTGCTGCTCGGGACGCTGGTCTCGGCGGGCTCGATCGTGCCGTTCTGCCTCGTGGTGAGCGGATCGGTGCTGCCGTCCGGGCCACTGGCGATCTACCTGGTGGTGCTCGCGATCGCCGTGGTGCTCTCGCTCGTCGCGATCCTCGTCCCGGCCTGGGCCGCGACGCGCGGGCGTGCGGTCGACGCCACATCCATCGGTGAGTGAGAACGGCCGTGTGTAAGACTCTCGGCCGTGGCGTACCCCGGGTTGGATCAAGCGGCGAAACTCGAACTGGCCAGGCTGGTCACCGATCTTTCCGTGGTGCACGGAAAAGTGACCCTGGCGTCCGGCAAGGAAGCCGACTACTACATCGATCTCCGGCGCGCGACGCTGCACCACGCCGCCGCGCCGCTGATCGGCAAGCTGCTGCGACAGCTCACCGCGGACTGGGACTACGTCGCCGCGGGCGGGCTGACGCTCGGTGCCGACCCGGTCGCGCTGGCGATGCTGCACTCCGCGGCGACCGACGGCGTCGTGCTCGACGCGTTCGTCGTCCGGAAGTCCGTCAAGGAACACGGCATGCAGCGGCGCATCGAGGGTATGGAGGTCCGCGGCCAGCGCGTGCTGGCGGTCGAGGACACCTCCACGACCGGCGGCAGCGTGCTCGAAGCGGTCGCGGCCCTGCGTGAAGCGGGCGCGAACGTGATCGGCGTGGTGACGGTGGTCGACCGCGACACGGGGGCGCGTGAGGCCATCGAGAAGGAAGGCCTGGAGTACCGCTACGTCCTCGGTAAGGACGACCTCGGCCTGGACTGATCGGCCGGACCCGGGGACCACTGCGGTCCCCGGGCCGCCCGGCTCACTTCTTGAACAGGTCCTTCGCGGCGTCCTTCACGTTCTCGACCGCGCCCTTCAGCCCGGCCTTCGCCTGGTCGGCCTGGCCTTCGGCCTGCAGCTGCTCGTCGCCGGTCGCCGACCCGGCCGCCTCCTTGGCCTTGCCGCCCAGCTCTTCGGCCTTGTTGCTGATCTTGTCGCCCAGCGACATCGCGCACCTCCGGTTCCGCCGGCGCCCCGGCGGGGCACCCTCGTGCCGGAAAGACCACCGAGGCGCGTGATCGTCACGGACTCGCCTCGGTGACGCGGGTCACCGACAATCACCCCGTGACGTTTTCCGCGCCTCCGTGTCTTCCCGTCGAGGAGGTGCCGTGACGACCGCTGCCACACCGCTTGACGACGCGACCCTCGTCGGACGCGCGAAGGACGGCGACGTCCACGCCTACGAGCAGCTCGTGCTGCGCTACCAGGGCCCGATGTTCCGGCTCGCCGTGAAGATGCTCGCGCACCGCGGCGACGCCGAGGACGTCGTGCAGGAGGTCTTCCTCAACGCCTGGCGCAAGCTCGGCCAGCTGGGCGAGGACGCGGCGTTCGTCGGCTGGCTCTACCGGGCCACGACGAACCGCTGCCTCAACACGATCCGGGCGCGCAAGCCCCAGGCGGACGTCGACCTGGACACCGCCGAGTCGCCGCGGGTGGATCTCCAGCCGGAGCGGGCCGCCCAGGTCAGCGGCCAGCTGGCGGCGTTGAACGCGGCGCTGGCGCAGCTGACGCCGGAACAGAGAGCGTGCTGGCTGCTGCGCGAAGTGCACGGCCGGTCCTACGAGGAGATCGGCGAAGTCGTCGGCGCTAACGCGACCGCGGTCCGCGGCCGGATCGCGCGGGCCCGGGCTCAGCTGGCGGAGGTGATGAAGCCATGGCGATGACGGACTACGAACTGCCCTGCGAACGCGATGTCGAGCAGGTGTGGGAGCGGCTCGACGCGGTCGGCGCCGGGCTGGCCGACGAGCACGAGCTGACGTGCCCGCACTGCCGGGCCGCGCGCGAAAGCCTGCTGGCCCTGCGCGAGGCCACCGCGGAACTGGTGGCCGAGGACGACGTGCCACCGGCCTTGTTCGGCCGGATCATGTCGGCGGTGCGGGCCGAGGTGCGGCGCGGCTCGATGGTGGCGCTGCCGACCCCGGAGCCGGGGGTCGTCGAGATCAGCGAGCAGGCCGTGGCCGCGGTGCTGCGGTACGCGGCGGACACGGTCGACGGCGTCCGGGCGCGACGCTGCCGGGTGCGGACCGGAGCGGACGGAGTCGTTGAAGTCGAACTCACTCTCGCGGTGAGTCTGCGGAATGTCACCGGCGGTGAAGCGTTGGCGCTGGTGCGGGAGCGGGTGACCGCGGCGGCCGCGGCCCGGGTGGGGCTGACGCTGGCGAGGCTCGACCTGCTGGTGGATGACGTTTTTGAGGAAGACGCTGTCGAGGAAGACACTGTCGGGGAGCCAGGGGAATGAGCGTGGACTACGTCATCGCCGATCCGGTGATCGCCAGCGTGGCGGCCAGGGCGGCGATCGGGACGCCGGGCGTGGTGCGGCTCGAACCGGGCCTGCGCGGCCTGGTCACGGCGTGGACGCGAGCCGCCCGGCAACGCTGGAAGGGCCTCGACCCGGCGCCGGCCGACGGCGTCCGGGTGCGCACGGCGGACGGCCGGGTGACCGTCGAGATCGACCTGGTCACGGCGTCGGCCGACCAGGCCGCGGCGGTGGGCCGGGCCGTGCAGCGCGCGGTCGGGCGGTTCGTGACCGAGCAGACCGGCCTGGTCGTCGACGAGGTTTCGGTGTCCATCATGGACATCGAGGACCGGTGACCGGGTCCGAAGCCGTCGAGAAGATCGTCGGCGCCCTCGAAGCGGTGGACGGCCTCCGGCCGGCGACCCCGGTTTCCCCCGGGACGACGTGGCTGCCGGTGGACTGGGCCGGCCTGGCGGTCGACCTGTCGGCCGAGGTGGTCGAGCTCCGCCTGATCGCGACGCGGCTGCCGATCCCGCCGCTGCTGGAGCAGGCCGCGGCCGCGGTGCGTCCGGTGCTGGCGGGGACGGAGTGGGCGAACGCGCGGCTGCGGCTGGTGGTCACGGACCTCGACGGCGCGGCGTTCGCGAGACCCACATCACAGTGATCCTCGCCCGTTCACGGGGTCCTTGGCTACGAAGAGCCAGGGGGCTCAGGACATCCAGGGAGGAACTCCATGACCGCGACCGCCGAGGTAATCGACACCGCCGCCCTCGTCACGAAGCAGGGCACGACCACGATCGCCGACACCGTGGTGCAGAAGATCGCCGGGCTCGCCGCGCGCCAGGTCACCGGCGTGCACGACCTCGGTGGCGGCGCGGCGCGGGCGTTCGGCGCCCTGCGCGACCGCATCCCGGGCGCGTCGGCCAGCGCGGGCCAGGGCGTCTCGGTCGAGGTCGGCGAGAAGCAGGCGGCCGTCGACCTGCAGATCCTCGTCGAATACGGCGTCGCCATCGCCGACCTCGCGCGGTCGGTGCGCCGCAACGTCATCACCTCGATCGAGCAGATGACCGGGCTGCAGGTCGTCGAGGTGAACATCGACGTCAGCGACGTCCACCTGCCCGGTGACGAGCCCGCGCCGAGTGACCGGGTGCGCTGACCCCGCCCGGCGTACCGTCGGGAGCATGGACGAGCCGTCGAAGCCCGACGAGCCGGAGCGGCCAGGGCACCAGCCGCCGTGGAAGAAGCCGCCCGAGCAGTACCCACACGAGACGCCGACGAAATACCCGGCGAAACGCCCACCGGAATTCCCACCGGGCGTGACGCCTCCGTCACCGCCCAGGTGAACGGGTTGCTCCGGTGGGTTAAACATCACACCACCGGGCATTCCTAGGGGCGGCCGAACTCGATCAGCGGAGTAAAGTCGCTGGTGGGGGTCGGTGAAGGGGGCGTGTGGTGGCGAAGTTCTTGGCGGAAGTGACTGTCGCGGTACACCTTTTGGCCTTGCTTCTCATCGGTTTCGGCGGATTTGTCGCGTGGCGCTGGCCAAAGCTGATCTTCGTCCACATGCTCGCCGTCGCCTGGGGAATCCTGGTCAACGTGGCGCCGGTGCCGTGCCCGTTCACCGCGCTGGAGAACTACTTCCGCCACCAGCAGGGCCTCGGTGACCTGCCCGGCGGGTTCAACGCGTACTACCTGTACGGCACGGTGTTCCCCCAGTCGTGGCTGCCGGCGATCGGCGTCGTCGCGATCGCGGTGGTCGTCTACTCCTACGCCGGCGTCTACCACCGCTGGCGCCACCGCGACCACAGCGAGGACGCCCGGACGCACCGCGTCCGTCTGGGCTAGGCGACAATCGGGGGGTGAGCACCTCCCCGGACGCCGGACCCACCGAGTGGGTGAGCCGCGAAGAGGTCGGCGTCGGCCCGTGGCCGGGTGACTGGCCCTCGGACGAGCGGTACGACCCGGACCTGCTGCGCGACGGCGACCGCCGCAACGTCGTCGACGCGTACCGCTACTGGCGCCGCGAGGCGATCGTGTCCGATGTGGACCGCCGGCGGCACCCGTTCCACGTCGCGATCGAGAACTTCCAGCACGACCACAACATCGGCACGGTGGTCCGCACGGCGAACGCCTTCGCTGCGGCGGAGGTCCACATCGTCGGCCGCCGCCGCTGGAACCGCCGCGGCGCGATGGTGACCGACCGCTACCAGCACCTCCGCCACCACGACGACGTCTCCGGGCTGGTGACCTTCGCCGCGTCGCAGAACCTGGCGGTGGTGGCCGTCGACAACACCCCGGGGTCCGAGCCGGTCGAGACGGCTTCGCTGCCGCGCGAGTGCGTGCTGGTGTTCGGCCAGGAGGGACCGGGCCTGTCCGAGGGCACGCAGGAAGCGGCGTCGCTGGTCGTGTCGATCGCCCAGTTCGGGACGACGCGCTCGATCAACGCGGGCGTGGCGGCGGGGATCGTCATGCACGCCTGGGTCCGCCAGCACGCCGACCTGTCGACGGCCTGGTAGCTACAGACCCCAGCCCCAGCGCAGCTGCTGGGGGACCGTGAGCAGAGACGCGGCGAGAACTGCGATCAGCAGCCGACGGGTCATGCCGGCGCGACCTCCACCGGGATCCCGTTCAGCACCGACGTTCCCGACGGCACGTCCAGCAGGGTCTCGTCTGCGACCAGGTTCGAGTTGACGCCCGGGTTCGCGCGCGCCACGCGGGTTCGTGAGCCGTCGACGTCGTGGCCCCAGCCATGCGGGATGCTCACCACGCCCGGCCGGATCTCGTCCGTCACCTCCACCGGGACCTCCAGCTTTCCGGCGCGCGAGGTCACCGACGCCAGCGAGCCGTCGGTGAGGCCCAGGCGCGTCGCGTCGGCCGGGTGCACCAGGACCGTGCAGCGGTTTCCGCCGCGGATCAGGGGCGCGAGGTTGTGCATCCACGAGTTGTTCGAGCTCAGGTGGCGGCGGCCGATCAGCACGAGGCCGTCGTCTTCGGGCTTGGCGAGCTCGGCGCGCAGCCGCGGGACGTCGGCGACGATCGTCTCCGGGGCCAGCTCGATCCGGCCGGACGCGGTGCACAGCACCTCGGGGATCCGCGGCTGCAGCGGCCCGAAGTCCATGCCGTGCGGCGCGGCTTCGAGGTCGGCCAGCGTGACGTCGTAGGGGCCGGCGCGCAGCATCAGGTCGACCAGCCGCGCGGGACCGGTGCGGTCGTGGGTGACCTCGAGCTTGGCGCGGCGCGCGACGTCGGCGGCGACGAAGTCGTCGAGCGCCTCGACGTCCGCTTCGGGGCCCTGACCGGTGACGATGCCGGAGAGCCGCAGCATCGTCTCCCACTCCTGCGGCAGCTTCGACGGCAGCGTCGCCGGCGTCCAGTTCGCGACGTTGCGCACCGAAAGCTGGTAGAACGCCAGGTCGAAGTGCGGGCGTTCGAGCGGCGACGGACCGGGCAGGATCACGTCGGCCTGGCGCGACGTCTCGTTCAGGTAGACGTCGACGGAGATCATGAAGTCGAGCTTCTTCAGGGCTTCGGCCAGGCGTCCCGCGTTCGGCGTGCTCAGGCAGGGGTTGCCGCTGACCGTGATCAGCGCGCGGACCTGGCCGTCGCCCGGGGTTTCGATCTCGTCGGCGAGCGTCGCGACCGGCAGTTCGCCGACGACCTCGGGATACCCGCGCACGCGGCTGTGCCAGCGCCCGACGGCGAACGGGCGCCGGTTGCCGGTCGGCTGGCACGCGGCCAGCGGGAACATCGCGCCGCCCGGCTCGTCGAGGTTGCCGGTGAGCACGTTGAGGACGTCGACCAGCCAGCTCGCGACTGTGCCGAACGTCTGCGTCGTCGTGCCGATCCGGCCGTAGACGACGGCGTTTTCCGAGGCCAGCTCGAGCGCCATCCGGCGGATGTCGGCGGCGTCGATGCCGGTGCGCGACGCGACGGCTTCGGGCGTGAACGGCTCGGCCAGCGCCCGGACCTCGTCGAGGCCGTTGAGGTGCGCTTCGAGCTTTCGAGGCTGGACGCGGTTCTCCGCGAACAGGACGTTGACCAGCGCGAACAGCAGCAGCGCGTCGGTGCCGGGCCGGATGGCGTGGTGCTCGTCGGCGAACGCGGCGGTGCGCGTGCGACGCGGGTCGACGACGACGATCTTGCCGCCGCGCTCGCGGATCCCGCGCAGCCGCCCGCGGATGTCCGGCGCGGTCATCAGGCTGCCGTTCGAGACGAGCGGGTTGGCGCCGAGGATCAGCAGGTGGCGCGTGCGGTCGAGGTCGGGAACGGGGATGGCGAGCGGGTCGCCGAACATCGTGCCGGACGAGTAGTGCTTCGGCATCTGGTCGACGGACGTCGCGCTGTAGAAGTTCTTGGTGCCCAAGGCTTTGTAGAGCACACGGCCGTAGAGCGTGAGCGCGATGTTGTGCACGCCGGGGTTGCCCGCGTACACGGCGACGGCGTCCCGGCTGTGCTCCTCGAGGATCGGCGGGAGACGGCGGTCGATCTCGTCGTAGGCCTCCTGCCAGCTGACCTCGACGAACTCGCCGTCGCGCTTGAGCAGCGGCGCGGTGAGCCGGTCGGGGTCGTGGTGCAGCGCGCCGAGCGAGGCGCCCTTCGGGCAGATGTAGCCCTTCGAGAAGACGTCGTGCTCGTCGCCTTTAACCCGCGTGACCTGCTGGTTTTTGTCGAGCGTGACCTCCAGGCCGCAGGTGGCTTCACACAGCGGGCAGGTGACGTGTGCTGTGGTCATGGGCACCTCGCAGGCCATCGGGGTCCTTCAACATACCGAGCGGTATGTCGATGGGCAAGGCAGGATTGCGCCATGGACGTCTCGGCTGCCGAACGCGCGGTGACTGCCCGGCACCTGCGGCGGGTGTGGGGGCTGCCCGGGACGGTGCTGGGCCGCAGCCGCTGGCCGGCTTCGGTGGATCAGCGGTTGCACTGGCATTGGAACTACTGGTGGCAGGCCCATTTGCTGGACACGCTGGTCGACGCGCAGCTGCGTGCGCCCACGTCCGCGCGGCTGGCGTTGATCCGGTCGTTCGTGCGTTCGGTGCGGCTGCGCAACTTCGGCCGCTGGACGAACGAGTACTACGACGACATCGCGTGGCTCGGCCTCGCACTGCAACGGGTTTCGTCGCTGGGCATCGACGTCGGCCCGGCGGTGGCGGCGATCGACACGCAGCTGCTTTCGGGCTGGACGGCCGCGGCGGGCGGCGGAATCTGGTGGCGCCGCGGCGACGACTTCAAGAACGCCCCGGCCAATGGCCCGGCGGCGATCTTCCACGCCCGCTCGGGAAACCTCACCCGCGCCCGGGCGATGCTGGACTGGATGACGTCCACTTTGGTCGATCCGGAATCGGGCTTGGTCTGGGACGGGATCCGCGCGGACACGGGCGAGCTGGTGAAGCACATTTACACGTATTGCCAGGGTGTCTATCTCGGCGCGTGCCTCGAACTGTCCGAAATGGACTTAGCCGCGCGGACGGTCCGCGCGGTCGCGGCGCATTGCGCGCCGGACGGAGTGATCCGCGGCCAGGGCGGCGGTGACGGCGGATTGTTCGCCGCGATCGTGGCGCGCTACCTGGCGTTGGCGGCCCACGCGTTGCCAGGCCCGGAAGCCGCGATCGCGCGGTCGCTGGTGCTGGAGTCCGCGGAGGCGTGCTGGTCCGGAGCCGCGGAGGCGTGCTGGTCCGGAGCCGCGGAGGGGCTGGTGTTCAGCGCGTTCTGGGACCGCCCGGCGCCGCCACTGCCGCTGCCGGAAGACGCGCCGGAGCGGGACATGTCGGTGCAGGTCGGCGGCTGGATGCTGCTGGAAGCCGCCGCGACGCTGTGAGCGGACGGCTCAGTTCTGGAAGCCGTCCTTGCGCGGGTCGAGGTCGATCTTGCCGCGCTTGCCGTATTCGCCCTCCCCGGATTCCTTCCAGTCGGCGATCGCGGCGTTGAGCCGGTCTTTCTGTTCCGCGTCACTCTGCGCGTACTTCTCGGCGGCCTTCTTGATGCGGTCGGCCGCCATGAGGTACCGCGCGGTCGTCTTCTGGAAGAACGACTCGACGTCGCTCCGCAACCCGATCAACGCGGTGTCCGCCGCGGTGGGGACGACGCCCCGGCCCACCAGCTGCCCGTCGGCGTAGGAGGCTGTCGCGACGTCGCTCAGCAGGCCGGAGTAGATCTCGGCGGCCTCGTAGCAGTGCTGGGCGATCTCCATGACCACCACGACGTCCACGGCGTACCGGCCGGAAGCGGACGGGTCGCTGTCGTCGCCGTCGGGACTGCTCTTCGTGAAGTCGTACAGTTCCAGCGCCGTGCGGTCGACGCCGGCGATCCGGTGCTCGATGGCCGTGATGGCCCGCTGGTAGTCCTGTTCGGCTTCGTCCAGGTCGGTGTGGAGGGTGCGGACGGCGGAATCCAGGTGGGCGAAGAAGGTGCTCAGCTGGGGGAACCGGAGCCCTTCGTTCGGTTTCGCTTCGCCGACGTTCGCCACGACGTCGACCAGGAAGCCGATCAGGCTCAGCGCCGTGCCGACGCTGCCCGGAGCCTCCTTGCCCAGCGCCTTGCCGACTGTTGTGGCGATGCCCCATGCCTGGCTGGCGGCATTCACCGCCACTTTCGCCTTCGGAGTGTCCTTCGCCGGCGGCGGCGCGGTTTCGAAAAGCTCACTGGTGGCCCGCGAGATGAGCTCGAGGGTGTTGTTCCGGGTGGCGTGAATCGTCGTGGCCCGCAATGAATAGCAGTTGGCCAGCCACCGCACGAGAACGCTCTGGTTCTTCAGTGTGGGGCCGACGGTCGAAAGGAAGCCGCCTTTGAGGCTGTTCGCCGCGAGTCCCGTCCAGCCGGCCATCCAGGCCCGGTTGTTGTTGCCGTCGTCCCGGATGGAGAGCTTGTCGACCATGCCGGGCAGGGTGTAGGCGTCGACCGATCCCTCCGGTCGCATCTTCCCGTCAGCGGTCAGGAGGCTCTTCTGCGCGTCCTCCAGAGACGAGAGTTCCGGGCCGCCCGCGAGATCCGGGATCGCGGCCGCCAGCTGGTCGCGTTTCGTCCACGCCCAGTCCCCGACCTGGGCGAAGACGTCGGCCGCCCGGCATTCGACGTACTTCGTGTCCGGCACGCTCCACCCGTCGCAGGTGGACGGCCGGGTGTCCGGCGAGCCGTCGTTGATGGCCCACGCGACGATCGGGCACGTCGTCAGGTGGCCGCGTGACTCCGGCGGGACCTGCCAGCGGGCGGGCGAGGGGGCGCCGTCGATCTGGCTCGTGCCGCCGCGCAGGGTCTGGCCGGCGTCGTGGGTCCAGCGACGTTCCAGCGTCTGCCAGAAATCGTTGAGTGCCGCCGAGAGGGAAGCCGAGTAAACGCTTCCACTCATGTACTGCCCGCTCATTCGCCACTTCTCCTGATTCGTCGGCCGTCAAGCGCGCCGAGGGTAGCAATAAAGTGACGCATTGAGACTAATTGTCACTTCGTGGCGTCCGGAACCGGCCAGTGTCCGGTCAGCACCCGCAAGAAGCGCCGTGCAGGAAACGCGGCGTCAGCGACACCGATTCCGGCGGCCGGTCCGGGTCGGCCATGCGGGACAGCAGCAGCTGCACCGCCCGGTGCCCGATGTCCGCCACCGGCTGGGCCAGCGTCGTCACCGCCGGGCTGACCCGGCGGGCCCACTCCATGTCGCCGTAGCCGACCACCGCCAGCTCCGAACCGATGTGGATGCCGCGACGGTGGGCCTCGTACTGGACCCCCACCAGCATCGACTCGTCCGCCACCACCAGCGCCGTCGGGGAGGGCCAGCCGTCCAGGAGCTTGGCCGTCGCGCGGGCCGCTCCGCCGGACGTCGACAACCCGGACTCCACCAGTTCGCGGTTGAAGCGCAGCCCCGCCTGCTCCAGCCCCAGCCGGTAGCCGCGGACGCGCTCGCGGCTGATGTCCAGGCCCTCGTCGCCCGAGATCAGGCCGATCTTGCGGTGCCGGCGCTCGGTCAGGTGGCGGACCAGCGACGCCACCGCGTGCACGTTCTCCGTGCCCACCTGGTCGACGTCGTTGCGCGCCGCGACGCGGTCGACCAGCACCGTCGGCACGCCCATCCGGACCAGGCCGTTGATCACCGCTTCGTCGCCGGGCGATGGCACCAGCAGGACGCCGTCCACGAGGTCCGCCCGCAGCGCGCGCACCAGCGACGCTTCCTCACTCACCGTGTCGCCCGTGTCGGCCAGCGTGACGTCGCATCCGGCCTGCGCCGCGGCCGCCCTGATCGAGCGCAGCAGCTCACCCGAGTGGGGGTTCGCGCGCGTACCCATCGCGACGCCGATCCGGTAGGTGACCGGGGGGTCCCACAACCGGAGCTCTGGCGAAAGTGCGGTCATTGGCCCTCGCAGACGCTCAGCCGAAAGGTATCCGCTGAGCGGCCACGCCGAGGCGTCAGGACCGCAGAATCACTGATGTGAGTGAACCGGCGGGCAGCCGCACGACTCGCGGTGACGCAGAGTGGGTGCCAGCCGGACCGTCTCGGCCTTGCGCGCGGGGTCGTTGATCCGGGCCAGCAGCAGCCGCACCGCCTGCCGGCCGATCTCCTCGATCGGCTGCGCCATCGTCGTCAGCGGCGGGTCGACCAGGTCCGCCCACTCGACGTCGTCGTAGACCACCACCGGCAGGTCACGCCCGATCTTCAGCCCGCGCCGCCGTGCTTCGTGCAGCACCCCGACCATCATGCTGTCGTTGCCGACGACCAGTGCCGTCGGCGGCTCGGGCAGCGCGAGCAGCTGGCTCAACGCCAGCGAACCACCCTCGTGCGACGAGTTCCCGCAGGCCACGAGGTCGGACGACCACGTGAGCCCGGACCGGCCGAGCCCCAGCCGGTAGCCCAGCACGCGCTCCTCGCTCGTCGACAGCCCGGGCGTGCCGCTGATCATCCCGATCCGCCGGTGCCCGAGCGTCGCCAGGTGCGCGGTCAGCGCCGACGTCGCCTGGATGTTCTCCGTGCCCACCTGGTCGACGTCGGCGCGGGTGGTCAGCCGGTCGATCAGCACCGTCGGCACGTCCAGCGACACCAGCTCGCCGATCACCGGGCCGTCACCGGGGGCCGGGGTGATGAGCAGGCCGTCGACGCGCCTGGAACGCAGGGCCCGCACGGTGTCACGCTCCGTGCCCGCAGTGTCGTGCGTGTCGGCCAGCAGCACGGTGTACCCGTGCGCCGACGCCTCCCGCTCGATCGCCTGCATCAGCGTCGCGAAGTACGGGTTGGCCACCAGCGAGATGGCCATCCCGATCGACCGCGTCCCGCCGGTGACCAGCGACCGGGCGATCGCGTCGCCGGTGTAGCCGGTCGTCTCGATCGCCCGCAGGACGGCCGCCTTGGTGTCCTCGGCGACCGCCCGCGTCCCGTTGACGACGTGCGAGACGGTCGTGATCGAGACGCCGGCGAGCTCGGCGATGTCCCGCTGGGTCGGCCGCGATGATCTCGGCTGGGGCATGCCAATCCTTTCCGGCAAGCGTTTGCGCAAACGCTTGCGTCCACCGTGCAGTCTGTCTACCTTCCCGACCATCGGCAAGCACTCGATCACACCGTGTCTTCCATGAGGAGTGGGAACCCATGAGACAGCGAAGTCTCACCGCACTCACACTGGCCGCCGTACTCGCCGCGACGACCGGCTGCACCGTCGAGCGCCACTGGGGTGGCAGCACGAACACCGGCGGGAGCGGCAAAGCGAAGGTCGGCCTCGTCACCAAGACCGACACCAACCCCTACTTCGTCGAACTGCGCAACTCCGCCAGAGCGGCCGCGCAGGCCAACGGCGCCGACTTCAACGCACTCGCCGGCCAGTTCGACGGGGACAACGACGGCCAGGTCCGCGCCATCGAGAACCTCATGCAGCAGGGCGTGAACACGATCCTCATCACGCCCAGCTCGTCCACGGGGGTGCTCAAGGCGATCAAGGACGCCCGCGACGCCGGGGTCCTGGTCATCGCGCTCGACACCGCCACCGAACCGCCCGACGCCGTCGACGCCACCTTCGCCACCGACAATTTCGCGGCCGGCGAGCAGCAGGGCGCTTACGTCAAGGCGGCGCTCAAGGGCGTCCCGCCGAAGCTGCTCATGGTCGACGGCACGGCCGGCAGCTCGGTCGACACCCAGCGCCACGGCGGTTTCCTCAAGGGCATCGGGCTGACCGACGGCTCGCCGGAGATCAAGGGCCACACCGCGGCCAACGGCGACCAGAGCCTCGCCCAGCAGGGCATGGAAAACCTGCTCCAGCGCAGCACGGACATCAACGCCGTCTACTCGATGAACGAGCCGATGGGCCGCGGCGCGTACGCGGCGCTGAAGGCCCGCGGGCTCACCGGCCAGATCGTCATGGGCTCGATCGACGGTGGCTGCGAAGGCGTCCAGAACGTCAAGGACGGCCAGTACGCCGCGACCGTCATGCAGTTCCCCAAGAAGATGGCCGAACAGGGTGTGCTCGCCGCCGTCGAGTACGCGAAGACCGGCAAGAAGCCGACCGGCTTCGTCAACACCGGGTCCGCCGTGATCACCGACAAGCCCCTGCCCGGGATCGAAAGCCACGACTCGGCCTGGGGTCTGCAGAACTGCTGGGGAGGCGCGAAGTGACGACAGCGACCGCAGTGTCCACAAGGGACACAAAGGACCGTGAATCACTCGGCGACTTCCTCCTCCGCGCCCCCGCGGTCGGCCCGGCGCTCGCGCTGGTCGTCGCGATCGTGGTGTTCTCGCTGGCCACGGACACGTTCTTCGACCTCGACAACCTGTCCACGGTGGTCCAGCAGTCGCTGGTCGTCGGGACGCTCGCGCTGGGCCAGACGCTCGTCATCCTCATCGCGGGCATCGACCTGTCCAACGCGGCCTCGATGGTCGTCGCGACGCTGATCATGGCGAAGCTCGCCGCGGCCGGCACGAACGGCTTCGTCGCGCTGCTCGCCGGCGTCGTGCTGACGATCATCGTCGGCATGTTCATCGGCGGGCTCGCCACGCGGGTCAAGCTCCCGGCGTTCATCATCACGCTCGGCACGTTCACGATGCTGACCGCGGTGTCGAAGCTGATCGCCGGCGGCCAGGCCGTGCCGGTGACCGACGGGGTGCTGCAGTGGCTCGGCACCAAGCGCTACCTCTTCGGCGGCATCCCGATCACCTACGGCATGACGCTGGCGCTGCTGATGTACCTCGGCGTCTGGTACGCGCTGACGAAAACCGCGTGGGGCAAGCACGTCTACGCGGTCGGCAACGCGCCGGAGTCCGCGCGGCTGTCCGGCATCAAGGTCAACCGGACGGTCCTCTCGGTCTACATCGTGGCCGGGCTGACCTTCGGCATCGCCGCCTGGCAGGCGCTCGGCCGGACGCCGAACGCCGACCCGAACCAGTTCCAGCTCGGCAACCTCGACTCGATCACCGCCGTCGTCCTCGGCGGGACGAGCCTCTTCGGCGGCCGCGGCTCGGTGCTCGGGACGCTGATGGGCGCGCTGGTCGTGGCGGTGCTGCGGTCCGGGCTGACGCAGATGAACGTGGACGGCAACTACCAGGACCTCGCCACCGGCGCCCTGCTCATCGCCGCCGTCGTGGTGGACCGGATCGCGAGGAGGCAGCAGCAGTCATGACCGAACCGATCCTGCAGGCCCGTGGCCTGGTGAAACGCTACGGCCGGGTGACCGCCATCGACGGCGCCGACTTCGACCTGCTCCCCGGCGAGGTGCTCGCCGTGGTCGGGGACAACGGCGCCGGGAAGTCGTCGCTCATCAAAACCCTTTCCGGGGCGGTGATCCCGGACGAGGGTGAGATCAAAGTGGACGGTCAGACCGTCCACTTCAAGTCCCCTTTGGACGCTCGCCACTACGGCATCGAGACGGTGTACCAGGACCTCGCCGTCGCGCCCGCGCTCGACATCGCGTCGAACATGTTCCTGGGCCGCGAAAAGCGTCTCAAAGGCCCGTTGGGGCTGTTCCGCAAGCTCGACACCGCGACCATGCGGTCCGAGGCGCAGCGGATCCTCGACGAGCTGGGCATCAACATCAAGTCGATCTCCCAGCCCGTCGAGACGCTTTCCGGTGGTCAGCGCCAGGGTGTCGCCGTGGCCCGCGCCGCGGCGTTCGGCACCAAGGCCGTGATCATGGACGAGCCGACGGCCGCGCTCGGCGTCGCCGAGTCCGGCAAGGTGCTCGACCTCATCGGCCGGATCCGCGACCGCGGCCTGCCGGTGGTGCTGATCAGCCACAACATGCCCCACGTCTTCGACATCGCCGACCGCATCCACGTGCACCGCCTCGGCAAGCGCGTCGCGGTCGTCTCGCCGAAGACGCATTCGATGAACCAGGTCGTCGGCCTGCTCACGGGTGCGTTGCGGCTCAACGAAAACGGCGAAGTGGAAGAAGCCGCGGCCGCGACCCATGTGGCCGGCTTGAAGTGAGAGTGCTGCTGGCGGGCTTGTGCACCGTGGACGTCGTCCAGCGGGTCGACGAGCTTCCGGCACCGGGTGAGAAGGTGCAGTCACTGCGGGTGGACGTCGCGGCCGGGGGGCCCGCGACGAACGCCGCGGTGACGGCCGCCGCGCTCGGTGCCGAGGCGACCCTGCTGACCGTCCTCGGTGCACACCCGCTGGCCGCGCTCGCCCGGGCCGACCTCGAAGCGCACGGGGTCCGGGTCGTCGACCTGGCTCCCGAACTGCCCGATCCGCCGCCGGTCAGCGCCGTCGCCGTCCGTGACCGCGACGGCGAGCGCACGGTCGTCTCCCGCAACGCCGCCAACCGCCACTTTCCGGTGAAAGTGGCGCTTCCCGAGACGGACGTCGTGCTGCTCGACGGGCACTACCCGGAGCTCGCGCTGGCGGTCGCGCGGGGAGCGAAGGCGCCGGTCGTGCTCGACGCCGGGAGCTGGAAGCCCGTGCTCGACGAGCTGCTCCCGCTGGTCGACGTCGCCGCCTGCTCCGCGCACTTCACCGCGCCGGAGCCGGGGCTGCACCAGCGCGGCGTCGCCACCGTCATCACCACCGCGGGTCCCGGCCCGGTGCGGTGGTCCACTGCGGACGGCAGCTCGGGTGAGGTGCCTGTCGCGGGCGTGGAAGCGCGGGACACACTAGGTGCGGGCGACGTCTGGCACGGCGCGCTCGCCGTGGCCGTGACACGCGAACCGACGGTGACGGACCGGATTCGCTTCGCCAACGAGGTGGCCGCCGAACGGGTGCGGCATGTGGGACCGCGGTCGTGGACGACCGCGATCGCAGGAAGGAACAGGACATGACGGCGTTCGACGACCTGCTGGCCCGGGCCGAGGGCCTGACCGTGCGCGGGCAGCGCAACGTGCTGGGCATCATCGGCGCGCCCGCGTCGGGCAAGACCACGCTGGCCTGGGCGCTGGCCAACGCGCTCGGCTCGCGGGCCGCGGTGGTCGGCATGGACGGCTTCCACCTCGCGCAGGTCGAGCTGCGCCGGCTGGAGCGCTCCGAGCGCAAGGGCGCGCCGGACACGTTCGACGCGGCCGGCTACTACCACCTGATCCGCCGCCTCGCCGAAGGCCGCGAGACGGTGTACGCGCCGGAGTTCCGCCGCGAGATCGAGGAGCCGATCGCCGGGGCCGTGGCGGTGCCGCCGGAGGTCCAGCTGGTGATCACCGAGGGTAACTACCTGCTGCTGCCGGACGACCCGTGGAGCGCCATCCGGCCGCTGCTCACCGAGGCCTGGTTCCTCGCGCCGGACGAGCCCGAGCGCATCGAACGGCTCGTGTCGCGCCACCGCCGCTACGGCCGTTCGCTGGTCGAAGCGAAGCAGCGCGCGCTCGGTTCGGACCAGCGCAACGCCGACCTCATCTCGCAGACGCGAGACCGCGCGGACCTCGTGCTCGAGAACCTGCCGCTGGCCAACTTCGCGATCTGACGATGACGCTCATCGTCACCGGCGGCAGCCGGGGGATCGGCGCGGCCATCTGCTCGCTGGCGGCCGAGCGCGGCCACGACGTCGTGGTCAACTACTCCGGCGATCCGGTGCCCGCCGAAGCGGTGGCCGACGAGGTGCGGGCGCGCGGCCGTCAGGCGCTGGCGGTCCGCGCGGACGTCTCCAGCGAGGACGACGTCCGCGCGCTGTTCGACGCCGCCGAGGCGCTCGGGCCGGTGAAAGCGCTGGTCAACAACGCCGCGATCGTCGGCAACACGCCCGGGCGGCTCGACTCCTACGACGTCGAGGTCGTCCGGCGGACCCTCGACGTCAACGTCACCGGGGTGTTCCTGTGCTGCCGCGAGGCGGTCCGCCGGATGTCGGCGCGGTACGGCGGCGACGGCGGCGCGATCGTCAACATCTCCTCGACGGCCGCGCGCACCGGGTCGGCCGGGGAGTGGGTGCACTACGCGGCGTCGAAGGCCGCTGTCGACACCCTGACGTTCGGGCTCGCCCAGGAGGTCGCGGGCGAGGGCATCCGGGTCAACGCGGTCGCGCCCGGGATGATCCACACCGGCCTGCACGAGGCCGCGGGACTGCCGGACCGGATGGCGAAGTACGCACCGCAGATCCCGCTGGGACGCGCCGGCCAGCCGGCCGAGATCGCCGAGGCCGTGCTGTTCCTGCTGTCGTCCGCGTCGTCGTTCACCACGGGGGCGGTGCTCGACGTCGGTGGCGGCCGCTGATCCCCCTGAACCGGCAATTCCTGCTATTCGTGTGGTGAACGTTCCCGAAACCGCGCGAAAGGTGAACAGGAAATGACTGCTTTGCGTACGTTCGAACTCCCTGGTTCGGTGAGTGGGACGACGGTTGATCGAATACTCGGCCGTCAGCTGATCCGCACCTGGGAAACCGACGGGATCTTCCAGGTCGCCGCCACGGCGGAGCAGGACCGGATCACCGGGGAAGCGCTTGCTGCGAGTCATCGGTTCTTCGCCAGACCCTTGCCGGAAAAGGCGAAGTTCGTCAGCGATCTGACCTACAGCGGCTACATCGCCTCCGGGGAAGAGGTGACCGCGGGCGAAGCCGACTACTCCGAGATCTTCACCGTGTGCCCGGATGTCCCGCTCACCGACACCCGGGTCACCGAAGCCTGGCCGTGTCACGGTCCGGTTCCTTGGCCGGACGAGGACTATCGGGCGGCGATGAAAAACTATCTCCACGAGGTCGGGGAAATCGGTGAGAAATTGTTGAAGCTCGTCGCACTCGGTCTCGAGGTGGAGATGGATCGGCTGACGCGGCTCACCCGCGATGGCTGGCACCACATGCGCGTGCTGCGGTTTCCCGCCCGGTCCGCGACGACCGAACGCGGGATCGGCGCGCACACCGACTACGGCCTGCTCGTGATCGCCGCGCAGGACGACGTCGGTGGCCTCTCGATCCGGCCGCCGGTGCCCGGCGAAGCCCGCAACCGCAACTGGCTGCCGGAGGAGAGCACGGCCGGGATGTACCAGGACGAGGAGCCGTGGCACTTCGTCGAACCCGAGCCGCGGGTGTTCACCGTCTTCCCGGGCGACATCCTCCAGTTCCTCACCGGCGGCCGGCTGCTGTCGACCCCGCACAAGGTCCGGCTCGCGACGCGCGAGCGGTACACGATGGCGTACTTCCACGAGCCGTCGTTCGGCGCCGCTGTCCGCCCCCTGGCCGGGGGTGACGAGTACATCCACTACGGCACGCACTTCACGAACATGTTCACCCGCTGCTACCCCGACCGGGTGACCACGCACCGCATCAACCGTGAAAGGCGGCTGGCCACGCTCGACCGGATCCGGGCGGGGAGCCTGGCCGCGAGCGAGTGATCGACGTCACCGTCGGTCACCATCCGTAAGACGGGGGTGACCGGCGGTAGGTTGTTTCCGCAGTATGAGACGTCCGGAGACGGCGAGATCACGATCGGACGGGGAACTTGGTCACCCTCGTTTCGCCAGGCGAACGCTGTGCAACTCTGGGGAGCCGCCACGCGAAAGGACGGCTTCGAAAGCCATGGCAAAACTCATGTCCGTGCACCATCTCGCGCTCACCGTGACCGACGTGGACCGCAGCGTGCCCTGGTACGTCCGCGTTCTCGACCTCGAGGAGGTCATCCGGCGAGAAGAGCCGGACACGGGACTGCGCAAGGTCGTGCTCCGGTCCGCCGGGGACGAGTTCTCCGTGGTGCTGGTCCAGCACGCGGACACCGGAAGACGCGGGTTCGACGAACGCAGAACCGGGCTCGACCACGTCGCCTTCAAGGTCGGTTCCGAGGCCGAACTGGCCGAATGGGAGAGCCGCCTCGCGGAGTTCGGGGTTTCCTACCTGCCGGCCGCGCCGTCTCGGACGTTCGAGGGCTCGCGGGTGGTCGTGTTCCGCGACCCGGACGGCATCCAGCTCGAAATCTGGGCCGACCCGGAGCTTTGAGTCAGGCCCGCGCGTCGTCGCGTTCTTCGACCGGGCGGCGCATCTCCTGGCGGTAGCGCAGCACGCCGTACCCGGTGCCGATCACGAAGAACGCGATGCTGCCCCACAGCGCCGCCGTCTTCAGCCACGGCAGGACGTCCAGCAGGCCCGCGCCGTAGTAGCCGAGCAGCACCAGCGTCGGTACCCACAGCAGCCCGCCCAGTGCCGTCGCCGCCATGAAGCGGCGCGGGTCCATGCGAGCCGCGCCGGCGATCAGCGGCGCCAGCGTGCGGATCCACGGGATCCAGCGGGCCGCCACGATCGCGAAGAAGCCCCTGCGGTCCAGGAACCGCTGTGCGCGTTCGAGAGCCTGCCGGTTCAGCACCTTGCCGTCGCGGCGGGCGATGAGCTTGGTGCCGCCGGTGCGCCCGATGTAGTAGCCGATCTGGTTGCCGAGCACGGCGACGATCAGCGCGGCCCCCGAGAGGAACCACGCGTTCGCGTCCGAGCCGTGCTGGGCCAGCACCACGCCGGCCCCGAACAGCAGCGAGTCGCCGGGCAGGAACAGCCCGATGATCAGCGCGCATTCGACCAGCACGAAGCTCAGCACGATCACCCAGACGAGCAGCGGACCGGCGGTGTCCAGCCAGCTCACGCCGACGCCCGCGGCCTCGAAGCTCACGACGTTCACACCTGAAGCCTACGTGGCCCAGGTGAACGGGCCACGGCGAACGGTCGAATCGAGCGCACTGGGATATTCAGGATCTACGAACGGTGAAGGCCCCCTCACCAGCGGTGAGAGGGCCTTCCCGAACGAGGAGACTTCAGAACTGCGGCAGTGACTCGCCCTGGACCGCTTCGACGTCCAGCTCGATCTTCACGACCGTGCCGACCGCCGCGACGCCCGCCCGGACCATCGCGCTGTAGTTGATCGCGAAGTCGTTCCGGTGCAGCGTCGTCTCGGCGTGGAACGCCACGCGCACGCCGCCCCACGGGTCCGGGCCCCAGCCGCCGTAGGTCAGCTCGAGCTCGATCTCGCGGCGCTCGCCGTGCAGCGTCAGGTCGCCCAGCAGCGTCCACGAGTCCACGCCGCGCTGGCGCATCCCCGTGCTCGCGAACGTGATGACCGGGTGGACGTCGACGTCGAGGAAGTCCGGCGAGCGCAGGTGGTCGTCGCGCATCCGGATGTTCGTGTCGATGCTCGCCGCCTTGATCTCGGCGTGCACCGACGACCGCTCGGCCGGGCGGCCGATCTCGATCCGGCCGGACACGTCCGGGAACCGCGCCTTGATGCTCGCGATGCCCAGGTGCCGGGCGGTCGCGACCACCGACGAGTGCATCGGGTCGATCGTCCACGGCCCGGCGGGCGGCAGGTCGATCGCCTCGGCGACCGGGGCCAGCACGACGTCGCCGAGCGAGCCCGAGCCGTCCGAGGCGACCTGCGTCATCCGGGCGACCGGGGTGTACCCGGCCGCCGTGACGACGGCGGTGTAGGTGCCCGCCGGGAGGGCGTCGGTGACGACCTCCCCGCGGACGTCGGCCGCCTGCCGGGCGACCTGCCGCCCGGCCGGGTCGGTCACGGTGAGCACCGCGTGCTCCACCGCCCAGCCCTCGGCCGTGCGGAAGGTCGCGCGCAGACCGGTCATGACCGGTCGACCAGCTCGTCGAGTGCCTGGTCGTAGCTCAGCCGGACGTCGTGGCCGGCCTCGCCGCCGGTCAGGTCCACCTGGCTGGTCGCGGGCGGGTAGCCGCTCGCGACCACGGTGTACGCGCCCGCGGGCAGGTCGCTCACCAGGTACCGGCCTTCGCCGTCGGTGCGGGCCACGGCCGCGACGTTGCCTTCGGCGTCGAGGACGGTGATCCGCGCGTCCGGGACGACCCGGTCGCCCTCGGTCCGCGCGACCCCGCTGAGCTGCACCGAGCTGGACAGCTCGACGTCGTGGCGCAGCACGCCGCTGTCCGGCACGGTGAGCGTCACCGCGACGGGCCGGTGGCCCGCGCCGCTGGCGACCAGGGTGTAGGCCCCGGCGCCGACCCCGACGAAGGCGTAGGTGCCGTCCGTCGTCGTGATGAACGCGCCGTTGACCTCGCCGCGGCTGTCGGTCAGCGTCACCGTGACGTTCGGCAGCGGCGAACCGGTCGCCGCGGCCTTCACGGTGCCGGTCAGCTCGCCGGACCCGGTGAGCGTGACGTCGACCGTCGCCGGCCCGTTGCTGATCACGACGCTGGAGGCCTGCGGCTGGTGGCCGTGGGCCGACACGATGAGGACGTACGCGCCCGGGCCCTGGCTCGGGACCGAGTAGCTGCCGTCCGAGGCACCGGTGGCCCGCGCGACCTGGCGGCCGCGCTGGTCGATCAGGGTCAGTGCCGCACCGGACACGTGGGTGCCGTCCTGCCGGCGGACGTGGCCGACGACCGGCACCCCGCCCGCGCCGACGGGGGCGTCGAGCTCGGACTCGGAGACGGAGTTCGTGATCGGCATCGGCAGCGCGCCCGACACGGCCTGGTAGTCGCCGTGCCCGTTGGTGCTCAAGGCGTGCTTCCCGCCGCCGACCAGTGCCGGCTCGCGGTCGACCGGCTTGACCGGCTCGACGATCTCGGTGGGCTCGTCGGCGAAGTCGTGCTGGTCCGAGTCGAGCAGCGCCTCGCCGCCCTCCATGGTCGCCGCGGCCGGAGCCGCGTTGGTCAGCGGGATCTCCTTCATGAACAGCAGCACCACCGTGGCCAGCAGGGCCACCGCGCCCGCGATGTAGAACACCGTGGTGATCGACTCGGTGAAGCCGACCAGGATCGGGGTCTTGATCGCGTCCGGGAGCGACTGGATCACGCTGGTGTTCTCGGACAGGTTGCCGATGTTCGCGCCGGCCCCGGCGGGCAGCTGACCGCCGAACGCCTTCGTGATGTTGGGCATCAGGGTGTTGAACAGGACCGTCAGGAAGATCGCGACACCGGCGGTACCACCGATCTGGCGGAAGAACGTCGCCGACGCGGTCGAGACGCCCATGTCGCTGCGCGGGCCCGCGTTCTGCACCGCGATGATCAGCGTCTGCATGCACTGGCCCAGGCCGAGACCGATGATGGCGGCCGCGACCAGCGGGTGCCACAGCGGCGAGTCGTACTTGACCTGCGCGAAGAAGAACGCGCCACCGGCGATCAGGATCGTGCCGACGATCGGGAAGATCTTGTAGCGCCCGGTCTTCCCGGTGAGCCGGCCCGAAACGATCGAGCTGGTCATGATGCCCGCCATCAGCGGCAGCATCAGCAACCCGGACTCGGTCGGCGTGTAGCCCTGCACGACCTGCATGAACTGCGGGATCATCGTGATCGCGCCGAACATCGCGACACCGACGATGATGCCGCCGATGATCGCCACGGTGAACGTCGAGTTCTTGAACAGCCGCAGCGGGATCAGCGCGGCTTCCTTCATCCACCGTTCGATCGCGATGAACGCGAGCACGCCGACGGCGCCGACGACGTAGCAGAGGATCGCCTTGCCGTCGCCCCAGCCCCACTTCTGACCCTGCTCGGCGACGATCAGGAACGGCACCACCGCGACGACGAGAGCGAGCGCGCCCCACCAGTCGATCTTGTGGTCGTGCCGCTCGTGCGGCACGTTCAGCACCCGGGCGACGACGAACAGCGCGAGGATGCCGATCGGGACGTTGATCAGGAAGACCCAGCGCCAGCCGTGGATGTCGTAGCCGAAGATGCTGCCGGCGTGGTCGATGCCGGCGAAGAAGCCGCCGAGCACCGGGCCCAGCACGGTGGACAGGCCGAACACGGCGAGGATGTAACCCTGGTACTTCGCGCGTTCGCGTGGCGGCACGATGTCGCCGAGGATCGTCATGGCCAGCGACATCAGGCCGCCGGCGCCGAGGCCCTGCACCGCGCGGAACGCGGCCAGCTGGTACATCGACTGCGCGAAGGCCGAGGCCAGCGAACCGGCGACGAAGATCGTGATCGCGGCCAGGTAGAACGGCTTGCGGCCGTAGATGTCGGAGAGCTTGCCGTAGATCGGCGTGACGATCGTCGAGGTGATCAGGTACGCCGTGGTCGCCCACGCCTGCAGGTCGAAGCCGTGCAGGTCGTTGGCGATCTTGACGATCGACGTGCCGACGATCGTCTGGTCGAGGGCGGCGAGGAACATGCCGCACATCAGGCCGCTCAGGATCGTGACGATCTGGCGGTGGCTCAGCCGGGGTGGTTGACCCACCTCGGTCAGGGCCGGCGTTTCGGTGGTGGAACTCATGCGTTGGCCCCCTTGGCCGGAGCACCGGCGGACGCGTGGGCGTCGGCCAGTTGTGGAGAGTGGTTCTCGATACCTGTGTTGAGTCGGCCGAACAGCTTGTTCAGGGTCTGGACTTCCCCGTCGGTCCAGTCCCCGAGTACGTCGGCCAGCCATTGGTTGCGCTGCTTGCGGTTCTCTTCGAACACCCGCATGCCCTCGGAGGTCGGCGCGAGCAGGCACGCCCGGCCGTCCTCGGGGTCGGCCTGACGCTCGACCAGGCCGTGCTGGACGAGCGAGCTCGACTGCCTGCTGATCGTGGAGATCTCGGAGTGGAGCGACTCGGCGAGCCGGCTGGTGCGCTGCGGTCCCTCGTGGATGAGGGTGAAGAGGATCGCGTAGGCCGCCCGCTCGATCCCGTCCGGTCCCTGCTTGGACACCTGGGACTTCGCCTTGTTGATCAGGCGGACCAGGCGGACGAGCTCGTGCCCGAGCTGGTCGGCGAGGTCCAGCTCGGCTTTGGGCCGGGTGGCGGAGCTGTTCGGTGCCATGAGGGATCCTTCAACGGCGTTGGTTGGCGGCTGCAACTAGTTGCCTCAAGCAAGGATGTGCCTTCACTAGCGGTTATGCAAGCGGAGGGCCGGACGATGTGTCGGAACACACTTTAGTTGCCGTATGCAAGCAGATTTCCTCCGGGCTGCTGGAACAAGGGCGCCGCTCACGGGTTGGGTAGGGGTATGACCGACGACACAGCGCTGAAGGACTTCCTCGCCGCCCACCGCCACGGCGTCCTGGCCACCATCCGGCGCGACGGGCGGCCCCAGCTGTCCACGATCACGCACCTGTACGACGCGGAGACGGGCACGATCACCGCGTCGATCACGGAGACGCGGGCGAAGACGAAGAACATGCGCCGCGACCCGCGGGTGACCTACCACGTGGGCAGCGAGGACGGCTGGAGCTACGTCGTCGCGGAGGGGACCGCTTCGCTCACCGCGCCGGCGGCGGCACGGGACGACGAGACCGTCGAGGCGCTCGTCGACTACTACCGCCGCGCGGCGGGCGAGCACCCCGACTGGGACGAGTACCGCGACGCGATGGTCAGCGACCAGCGGGTGCTGCTGACGATCCACATCGACAAGCTGCTCGGCCTGGTTCGCTGACGGGCTGGTCCGCGCGGCTGGTTTTGAAACTTTAGTTCCGCAGTGCGGACTGTCCGGGCTTACGATGAGGCCATGAGCAACGAAGCCCTGGTCACCCGGCTCCGCGACCTGCTCGGCAAGAACGCCGTGCTCACCGACTCCGACGTCACCGCGTCGTACGCGCGCGACATGATGCCGCTGGCGCCGTCCGGCCGGCCGCTCGCCGTGGTGCTGCCCGCGAACGTCGAGGAGGTGCAGGCCGTCGTCAAGGCGTGTGCCGAGGCCGGGGTGCCGATCGTGCCGCGGGGGGCGGGCAGCGGCCTGTCCGGGGCCGCGAACGCCATCGACGGCTGCGTGACGCTGTCGCTGACCAAGCTGAACGAGATCGTCGAGATCGACCCGGGCAACCGGCTCGCCGTGGTGCAGCCGGGCGTGGTCAACCTGGACTTCCGCAACGCCGTCGAGAAGCACGGGCTCTTCTATCCGCCGGACCCGTCGAGCTACGACTGGTGCACGATCGGCGGCAACCTCTCGACCAACGCGGGCGGCCTCTGCTGCGTGAAGTACGGCGTCACGACCGACTCGGTGCTGGGCCTGGAGGTCGTCCTGGCCGACGGGTCCCTGCTCAAGACCGGACGGCGGACGGTCAAGGGCGTCGCCGGGTACGACCTGGCCCGGCTGTTCGTGGGCAGTGAGGGCACGCTCGGCGTCATCACGCAGGCGACGGTCCAGCTCAAGCCGCTGCCCCAGGCCCCATCGACGCTCGTCGCGGGCTTCACGACGACCGAAGCAGCCGGCGAGGCCGTGGCCCGGATCGTGCGCGAGGGGCTGGTGCCGTCGCTGCTGGAGATCATGGACGCATCGTCGATCAAGGCGTCCGAGACGTACCTGAAGACCGATCTGGGGGCGGGGTCGGACTGCCAGGCGCTGCTGCTGGGCCAGTCGGACGCGGGCGGCGAGGTGGCCCGCCGCGAGCTGGCGGCGATCGAGCAGATCTGCACCGACTGCGGCGCGGACCTGGCGTACACGACGGAGGACCTCGAAGAGGGCCGGATGCTGCTGCAGGCCCGCCGGGTGGTGCTGACGGCGCTGGAGACGTACGGCCAGTGGCTGACCGACGACGTCTGCGTCCCGCGCACGCGCATCGCGGAGCTGATCCGCGGCTGCGAGAAGATCAGTTCGGAGGTGGGGTTGCGGATCGCGGTGGTCGGCCACGCGGGCGACGGCAACATGCACCCGACGATCGTCTACCAGCCGGACGACGCGGACGAGTTCGCGCGGGCCCAGAAGGCGTTCGACGCGATCCTCGAGGTGGGGTTGTCCCTCGGCGGGACGGTGACGGGCGAGCACGGGGTCGGCAAGATCAAGCGCGAGTGGCTGGCGCGGGAGATCGGACCGGTGGGTCTCCGGGTGCACCGCCAGATCAAGGCGGCGCTGGACCCGGAGAACCTGTTCAACCCGGGCTCGATGTTCTCGATGACCTGAGCCGCGCGAGGCTTGCGGCCCTCGTCGGATGGCCGGCTTCGCCCGGCCGGCGGGTGCCCGCTTGATCTGTCGGCCCGACCGAGCTGCCGTGGCGTGGGTCGCCGGTCTGCCCGGCTGGCGTGCGCATGCCCGGCCTGATGGCGCCTCGCCTGAGCCGCCCGCCGGCGCGGGGAACGGAGCTCCGGTCTGTCCGGGCTCGCTCGATCGGCGCGGGCCGCTGGTCCGGCCAAGCCGGTCGGCCGGCGTGCGCCTGAGCTACCCGCCGGCGCACCAGCGGACCGGCGGGCGCCCTCGCCCGCTTGACCTGCCAGCCGACTGAGCTGCCGCTCCTGAACCCGGCGGCCTCGATGACCTGACGAAGAAGGGCCCCACCGCCGACCGGTGGGGCCCTTCTCGTCGGGCAAACCTCAGTCCCGCACCCGCGGAATCTTCTGCGTCACCTCGGCATCGGTCTCTGCCGAAGCCTTCTTCTCGCGCCGCGCCTTCAGGTACTCGATCACGATCGGGACCACCGACACCAGGACGATCAGCACGAAGATCGCGTCGACGTTGTTCGCGATGAACGACACGCCGCCGAGGAGCGAGCCCAGCACCGTGATGCCCGCGGCCCAGAGGATGCCGCCGATCACCGTGTACGTGAAGTAACGCTTCGGGTCCATGCGGCCGATGCCCGCGATCCACGTGATGAACGTCCGGACGAACGGCACGAACCGGGCCAGCACGACCGCCTTGGGCCCGTGCTTCTCCAGGAACTCGTGCGTCTTGTGGACGTACTCCTGCTTGAAGATCTTCGAGTCCGGCCGGTTGAACAGCTTGGGCCCGACGAAGTAACCGAGGTAGTACCCGACCACGTTGCCGAGCAGTGCCGCGGCCGTCACCAGGACGCAGACCAGCCACAACGGTGCGTCGAGGGTGCCGTTCGCGATGAACAGGCCGGCCGTGAACAGCAGGGAGTCACCGGGCAGCACCGGGAAAACGCTGCTCTCGATGAAGATGATCAGGCAGAGCACCGCGATGACCGGCGTGGTCAGGCCGCTCAGCAGGTGCTGCGGGTCGAGCCATGACGGCAGCAGGGACATCGTGTTGACCGTGCTCTGGGCGAGAATCACCCCAAAAACGGTACAGGGTCACCCTGAGTCGTTACTGAGACCCGGTCAGACCAGCGTGAGCAGGCCCACCACGGACCCCGCCGCGAGCCCCAGCAGCACCGCGAGCAACAAAATCCAGTACGCGGGCAGCTGCGCGCCCAGCCGGGGCGGCTCGGGGGGACGCGGGACGTAAGCAGTGGGCGCCTCGGGGGCCGGGTCCAGGGCCGCGCGCTCGCGCTCCAGGGAGTCCGCGCTCGCCCCCGACAACAACCCGTACGCAGACGGCAGCTCGTTGATCGCGCTGGTCGGGACGGCGTCCGTGGCCGGCTCGGAGTCGCGAGCCGGCGCCGGTGACGCCGAAGGGGCGAAGACGGCTTGCGCGCGAAGGGCGTCCGCCAGCAGCTGCTCGGGGTCCTTCGGCTCGCTCATCTCCGCCCGTTTCGCTCGTCGGCTCTCAGGTACTCAAGGTAGCCGTACCCACCTCGGCGACCCATTCACCCCGGCGCAGCACCTTCGCGGGCCGCAGGTCCTGGTCGAGGACGACGATGTCGGCCACGTACCCCGGGCACAGCATCCCGGTGTGACCGGCGATGCCGAGCAGCTCGGCGGGTCGTTGCGACGTCGCGTGCACCGCGTCGAGGATGCCGAGTTTCGCACCCCGGACCAGATTGCGGAAGGCGGTGTCCATCGTCAGGGTGCTGCCGGCCAGCGAACCGTTGTCGGCCAGCGTCGCGACGCCGTCGTGGACGTCGACCTCGAGCCGGCCCAGCGTGTAGCGGCCGTCGGCGGCGTCGGTGGCCGACATCGCGTCGGTGATCAGCACCGTCCGGTCGCGGCCCGCGTGCTTCGCGGCCAGCCGCACCACGGTCGGGTGCAGGTGCACCAGGTCGCAGATGAGCTCGATCGTGATGCGCTCGTCATCGAGCAGCGCCCCGACCGGACCGGGTTCGCGGTGGTGCAGCGGCCGCATGCCGTTGAACAGGTGCGTCGCGACCGACGCGCCCGCGTCGATGGCGGGCAGCAGCTGCTCCTCGACGCCGTCGGTGTGCCCGATGGCGGCGATGACGCCCGACTCGGCCAGCTGCCGGACGGCCTTGATGCCGCCGTACAGCTCCGGGGCGATGGTGACCATCCGGATCGCGCCCTGGCCGGCGCGCAGGAGCTTGTCGACCGTGCCGGTGTCCGGCTCGAGCAGCGTCTCCGGGTCGTGCGCCCCGCAGCGGGCCTTCGAGATGAACGGGCCCTCCAGGTGGATGCCCGCGACCTCGCCGTCCTGGACGATCTCACGCAGCGCGGCGACCTGCTCACGCAGGATGTCCACCGGATCGGAGACCAGGCTGGCGAGCATGGTCGTGGTGCCGTGACGGCGGTGCGCTCGCACCGCCGTCAGGAGCTCCTCCGGATCGGGGGAGGTGAACGAAGCACCTCCCCCGCCGTGGCAGTGGGTGTCGACGAATCCGGGCACCACCAATGCCCCGCCGACGTCGACGTATTCGCCCGACGGCGGGGTCCCGGAACCCACGCCGGCGATCCGCCCGTCGGAGACGGCTACCCAGCCGTCATCGAGTACACGGTCCGGGGCAGCGACCCGGCCGCCCATGATCACGAAATCTCCGGCGCCTCTCACGCACCCCAGCATATATTGGTCTGGACCAAGCATGGTGATACGACTCAGTGACTGGAATGGTCCACCCGGGTCACTGCGGGGCCTGCATGGCCTTCTGGAGTGCCTCGAGCGCCCGGCTGGCGGTCGACTTAACGGTACCCTTGGAAATGCCTGCGGCCTCAGAGATTTCCGCTTCGCTCAGCCCACCGTAGTAACGCAGCACCAGCACCTCGCGCTGGCGGGGCGGCAGCTTGGACAGGGCGCTGACCACGGCTTGGTGCTCGCTGGAGAGCATCGCGAGGCTCTCCGCGGACCGCGCGTTGACCGCGTGCGGCGGCACGTATTCGCGGGCCGTCTTGCGCCGGCGCAGCACGCTGCGAGAACCGTTGACCACGGCGGTGCGCAGGTAGCCGACGGCGGCCGCGGCGTCCCGGAGCCGTCCCCAGTTGCGATGCAGGCCGGTGAAGGCCTCCTGGACGACGTCTTCCGCCGTCGCGGGCTCGTCCACCAGCAGAATCGCCAGCCGGACCAGCCGCATGCGGTGCTGGCGGTAGAGGTCTTCGAGGGTCAGGGGCACCGGCACCTGTGCCGGGGCCGGACCGTCCATGACCCGCAGGTGGCCGAGGGTCGCCTCGACACTGCGTTCCGCATTGCCCTCGAGCATGAACCCCTGCCTGTCCTCGACCCCGGTTTGCACGGTCCGTCGCGTCAGCAGGCTCACGGTATTCACAGCGCTCACACAGGTACTGACGCACGCCCAGCCTATCGGGTTGGCCCCGCCTCGCCAGCGTTCGGATACTGGGACACAGGGTAGCGTCGGTCGCATCCCGCCCGTCCGAGCACGGAGATCCACATGGCTTGGTACCTCGTCGAAATCACCTACGTCCAGGAAAAGCTGCAGGAGGTGCGCCCGCGCCACCGCGACTTCCTGGCCAAGCTCGCCGCAGAAGGCCGGGTCGCGGTGGCCGGCCCGCTCGGCGACGGCACCGGCGGCGTGACGCTCTACCAGGCCGACGACGAGGCGCACCTGCAGGAGACGATCGGCCAGGACCCGTACTACCTGGAAGGCGTCATCGCCGAGCGGACGGTTCGCGAGTTCAAGCCGGTCATCGGCGCCTGGGTCCCCGAGTCATAGGTCGAGCACGGTGGTGCCGCGGTCGACGCAGATCCGCATCGACCCGCCGCCGGCCGTCGGCACCGCGCAGGTCCCGCAGAAGCCCTGGCGGCACGAATAGGGCGTGCCGGGGCGCATCTCGAGGAGGACGTCGAGGGCGGTCCGGCCGGCGGGAACGTCCAAGACCTGCCCTGACCGGCGGAGAGTCAGCCGGAACGGCTCGCCGTCGACGATCGGCGGTGGGGCGAACCGTTCGAAGTGGACGGCTTTCGCGCCGGTCAGCTCCAGGTCGACGCGGACGCCGGTGATCATCGGCACCGGGCCGCAGCAGTACACCGATGCCCCTTCGGGCAGATCTGCCAGCAGTTCCGCGCCCGAGGCCGGGATGCCGTACTCCGTGTCCGGGCGGAGCCAGACGCGGTCGTCGCCCGCCAGTTCGTCGAGGAACGGCATCGACTCCCGGCTGCGGCCGGTGTAGACGAGCCGCCAGTCCGCGCCCGACGCCCTCGCGCGGTGGACCATCGGCAGGATCGGCGTGATCCCGATGCCGCCGGCGACGAACAGGAACGGCCCCTCGCCGACGAACGGGAACGCCGTCCGCGGGCCGCGCACGACGACTTCCTGACCTGGCCGGAGGGCGTGCACCTCGGCCGACGCGACGCCGATCTTCCGCACGGCGATCCGGTAATTGTCCTTTTCGGACGGATCGCCGCACAGGGAGTACTGCCGGACCAGTCCGGACGGCAGGACGAGGTCGAGGTGCGCGCCCGGCCGCCACGCGGGGAGCGGCCCGCCGTTCGCGAGCCGCAGGCTGACCACGTCTTGAGCTTCGGTTTCGACGGCTTCGACGAGCAGCGGCAGGTTCCGGTCGACGGCCCGCACCGCCGGCCGCCGCTTGCCGCTGAATTCCGACAACCGGCGGTAAACGCCGACGACACCGACCAAAGTGGACATCAAGCGGTCGGTGCGGTCGCTGCCGTCCAGCCGGGTCGGCCGGCCGAGGGTCACTCCGCCGCCCGTGCGGCCGGTGAGCTCGCCAGGTACGCCACCGCCTGCTCGGTGTTCCCGGTCTCCGTCGGGTGGTAGGTCTTCCGGAAGTACGGCCGGATCTCGCGCACCAGCTGGCGCCCGGTCGGCAGCAGTCGCCGCTTCGCCGCTCGCCGGTAGCCCCGCAGCGTCGCGCGGCCGGGCCGCGTCGGGTCGTTGCGCATCAGGTACCGCGTGCCGCGGGAGAACACCCAGGCCAGCACCGGGGTCACCGCGGCCATGCTGCGCACGCGCCGGGTGTACCGCCCGTCCAGGTGCATGAACAGGTCGAACGCGACGGACCGGTGCTCGACCTCTTCGGCGCCGTGCCAGCGCAGCAGGTCGAGCATCACCGGGTCGGCGCCCGCCTCCTCCAGGGGCGCGTCGAGCACCCACTGGCCGAGGAACGCCGTGTAGTGCTCGATCGCGGCGACGATCCCGAGCCGTTCGACCAGCCACTCCTCGGCCGCCCGGCCGGTCAGGTCGCGGTCGCCGAGCAGCTTGCGGAACAGCCACTCCATCTGCGCGACGAACGGCCGCACCGGCAGGCCCGCGGCTTCGAGGTGCGCCGCCGCGCCGTCGTGCGCCTCGGCGTGCACCGCCTCCTGGCCGATGAAGCCGAGGACGTCCGCCTTGAGCCGCTCGTCGCGGATCAGCGGCACCGCCTGCTTGAAGACCTCGACGAACCAGCGTTCGCCCTCGGGCAGCGCCAGGTGCAGCACGTTCATGGTATGCGTGACCTGCGGTTCGCCCGGGATCCAGTGCATCGGCAGCGACGCCCAGTCGAACTCGACGTTCCGCGCGTGGAGGACGAGCTGCTCGTCCTCGGCGGTCATGACGCCCGGCCGGACAGCTCGTAGTCGGCCGGGTCCACCTTCCGCGTCTCCAGCCAGTAGCGCCAGGTGAAGCCGGGCCAGATCGTCCGGTTGACGCCCTTGGCGTCGAGGTACCAGCTCTTGCAGCCACCCTGCGTCCAGACGCCCTTGACCAGCTTGTCCTGGATGTCCCGCTGGAACTTGTCCTGCACGCCCGGCCGGACGTCGAGCGCGGCGGCGTCACGCGAGCCGGCGAGCTTGATGGCGTCGACGACGTACCGCGACTGCGACTCGATCATGAACACGACGGAGTTGTGGCCCAGCGCGGTGTTCGGGCCGAGCAGGAAGAACAGGTTCGGGAAGCCGGAGACGGCGATGCCCTTGTGGGTCTGCATGCCCTCGGCGGCCCACTCCTTGGCGAGGTCGCGGCCGTCGACGCCGGTGATGTCGAGGTACTCGAGCGCGTCGGTCACCTTGAACCCGGTGCCGTAGATGATCGCGTCGACCTCGTGCTCGACCCCGGCGGAGTCGACGATCGAGTGCGCCTTGACCTCCTTGATCCCGGAGGTGTTCACGTCGACGTTCGGCCGGCCCAGCGCCGGGTAGTAGTCGTTGGAGATCAGGACGCGCTTGCAGCCCATCGTGTAGTCGGGCGTGACCTTCTTGCGCAGCGCGGAGTCCTTGATGCCCTTCGCGATGTTGCGCTTGGCGATCAGCTCGCCGGCCTTCATGATCGCCGGGTGGCCGTTGAAGCCGATGGCCCGCGCTTCGAGCAGCCAGTACAGCGCGTTGCGGTAGAGGCGCTGGGTGCCGGGGACGCGCTTGAACAGCGTCTGCGCCCACGACGGCATCGCGTGGTCGGGCTTCGGCATGATCCACGGCGGCGTCCGCTGGAACAGCGTCAGCTCGGCGACGTCCGGGGCGATCTTCGGGACGAACTGGACCGCGCTGGCACCGGTGCCGACGACGGCGACCTTCTTGCCGCGCAGGTCGTACTCGTGGTTCCACTGCGCGGAGTGCCAGGTCTGGCCCTTGAAGTTCTTGATCCCGGGCAGCTCGGGGACCTGCGGGATGTGCAGGCCGCCGACGCCGGAGACGAGGAACTGCGCGACGAACTCGCGGCCGTCCTTCGTGGTCGCCGTCCAGCGGCGCTCGCCCTCGTCCCAGTGGGCGCCGGTGAGCTCGACGCCGAAGCGGATCTTCTCGCGCAGCCGGTACTTGTCCGCGACGCCCTTGAGGTAGTCGAAGATCTCCGGCTGCGGCGAGAACGACCGCGACCAGTCCGGGTTCTGCTCGTACGAGAACGAGTACATGTGCGACTGCACGTCGCACGCGCACCCGGGGTAGGAGTTGTCGCGCCAGGTGCCACCCACCTCGGTGGCCTTCTCCAGGATCACGTAGTCCCGGATGCCGGCCTTTTCGAGCTGGATCGCCTGGCCGAGCCCGGAAAATCCGGTGCCCACGATCACGACCTTGAACCGCTCGGTCATCTGTCGGCCTCCGCTGCTTCGAGGATGCTGCCCAGATGACGTTACCTCAAGTAACAGTTACTTGGAAGTACTGTCTACTGACTAGTAGGTCCCGCCGAGCTTCGTGTGGTCCCAGCTGACGATCTTCGTCGGGCGGAAGACCAGCCCGATCCGCTTGGGGGCCTGACCTGCGATGAAGGCGCTCAGCTCGGACGGTACGGGGTCGCCCGGCTTGGCGCCCGCGTACCGCTGCATGAGCGTGATCCCCATCTGCGTGACTTCCGCGGTGTCCTCGATGAGCTCGACGTCGGCCTCGAGCGAGATGCCGCGGAGCTTCTCGTAGCTGTCGCCGTCCTCGATCAGCACCGTCGCCTCCGGCAGCCGCCGGAGGTTCTTCGCTTTCTGCGAGGTGCCGTACGTCCAGGTCGCGACGCCGTCCTCGTGCGGGTAGTACCAGAGCGGCGCGAGGTGCGGGCGGCCGTTCGGGCCGACGCTGGCGACGTTGATGACCTTCTGCTCGGCGAAGTACGCGCGCACTTCGTCCTCGGTCATCCGGATCTGGTCGCGACGGGACATCTTCACCCCTTGGTGGCGGCCCGGCCGCCGTGGCCGGTGACCGCCGACTCGAACGCGCCGCGCGCCTCGATGTCGGCCAGCGCGGCCTTGTCCGCCGAAGGTACCCGGCTGCGGGACCCGATTTCGATGATCGGCGGCAGGAACGCGCGGAACAGCTTGAGGCCGCCGACCCAGCGCGGCACGTGGATGGTCCGGGCGCGCTTGAGGATGCCGGCTTCGAGGTCGTCCAGCGCGGTGTCGAGCGGGTAGGTCTTGCCGATCAGGCCGGGCATCGACGCGCGGAGCTTGCCGAACACGGGGTGCGCGTCGGCGCTCTCGACGAGGTCGGTGCGGATCCACGTCGGGTGCGCGACGCCGACCTTCACGCCCAGGTGGGCGACCTCGGCGCGCAGGCTGTTGGAGAACGCCTCGACGCCGGCTTTCGCGGCGGAGTAGTTCGCCATGCCCGGCGCGTGCGTGATCGCGGCGAGGCTCGAGATGGCCAGCAGGTAGCCCTTGCGCTCGATGACGTGCGGGAGCGTGACGCGGAACGTGCGCCAGACGCCGAGCAGGTCGACCTCGATGACCTTCTCGAACGCGGCCCGGTCGACCGAGCGGACGAAGCCCGCGGTCGCGATGCCGGCGTTGGCGATGACGATGTCGATCCCGCCGAAGTGCTCGACGACGCCGGCTGTCGCCGCTTCGAGCGCGTCCCAGCTGGTGACGTCGGCTTCCCAGGAGCGCGCGTTCGCGCCGATGCGGTCGGCGACCTTCTGCTGCTCCTCGGCTTCGAGGCCGACGAGGGCGACCTTCGCGCCGCGGGCGGCGAGGCGTTCGGCCAGCCCGGCGCCGATGCCGCGGGCGGCGCCGGTGATCAGCACGACCTTGCCGTCGACCTTCTTGGTGCCGCTCAGCAGCGAAAACGGGTTGGCCACGGTGCCCTCCTGGACGTCGAACGTCGCTTCCGGAGGGCACCGTACCTCACCTTACTGGCAGTAAGCTACCCAGAAGTAGGTTCTAGGCTTCACTCAACGCGGTGACTTCGGCGTCGGTCAGTTCGAGGCTCACCGACGCGATCAGGTCGGTCAGCTGCTCGGTCGTCCGGGCGCTGGCGATCGGCGCGGCGACCGTCGGCTGCTGCCGCAGCCAGGCGAGCGCCACCGCGGCGACCGAGGTGCCGTGCGCCGCCGCCACCTCGTCGAGCTTCGCGAGCACGCGTTCGCCGTGTTCGTCCAAATAGGACTCCGCGCGAGCGGCGCGCGGGCTGTCGACGTTGTGGTCCTTCGTGCGGTACTTGCCGGTCAGGAACCCCTTCGCGAGCGAGAAGAAGGGCAGCGTGGCCAGGCCTTCGCTCGCGACGAGCGGGGCGAGCTCGCGCTCGTAGTCCCGCTCGACGAGGTTGTAGTGCGGCTGCAGCACGGCGTAGCGGGCCAGGCCGTTCTTGTCCGAAATGGACAGTGCGTCGGCGAGCCGCTCGGCGCTGTAGTTGGACGCGCCGAGGTGGCGCACCTTGCCCGCGCGGACCAGCGCGTCGAACGCCGTGAGGGTCTCCTCGAGCGGGGTGTCCGGGTCGTCCCGGTGCGCGTAGTAGAGGTCGATGTGGTCGGTTTTGAGGCGGCGCAGCGAGTCTTCGGCCGCGGCCTGGATGTTCTTCGCGGACAGGCCGGGCCGGCCGTCCCACATGCCGACCTTGGTCGCGACGACGACGTCGTCCCGGTTGCCGCGCGCGGCGAGCCAGTTGCCGAGGATCTCCTCGGAGCCGCCGCCCCCGCCGTAGAGGTCGGCGGAGTCCACGAAGTTGCCGCCGGCCGCGGCGTAGGCGTCCAGCACGGCGAAGGACTGCGCCTCGTCCGCCGTCCAGCCGAAGACGTTGCCGCCGAGGTTGAGTCCGTACACGTCGAGGTCGGTGTTGCCCAGCTTGGTCATGCCTTCGACGTTAGTTCGCCGATCCCGGGAGGAAAATCGCCGTCCCACGCGTTGGAGTGTTCCATGGCAATCGAACTGGGCAAGATCGGTATCTGGCGGCACTACGCGCAGGTCGACGCGAGCTTCGCGGCCGAGGCGGAGAAGCTCGGCTACGGCGCGATCTGGCTGGGCGGCTCACCCGGTGGTGACCTCGCCTACGTGGACGACCTGCTGGCGGCGACGGACTCGCTGGTCGTCGCGACCGGCATCGTGAACATCTGGCAGGACGAGCCCGCGGACGTCGCGAAGGCGTACGAGCGGATCACCGGGAAGTACCCGGACCGGTTCCTGCTCGGCGTCGGCGCGGGGCACCGCGAGGCGACGAAGGAGTACAAGAAGCCGTACGCGGCGCTGGTCGACTACCTCGACGGTCTCGACGCGGCGGGCGTGCCGGTTTCCGGCCGGGCGCTGGCCGCGCTCGGCCCGAAGGTCGTCAAGCTGTCCGCCGACCGCACCGCCGGCGCGCACCCCTACCTGGTGACGCCGGAGCACACCCGCGACGCCCGGGAGATCCTCGGCGCGGGCAAGCTGCTGGCCCCGGAGCACAAGGTCGTCCTCGAGACCGACGCCGAGAAGGCCCGCGCGATCGGCCGCAAGACCGTGAAGTTCTACCTCGGGCTGTCGAACTACACCGCCAACCTGCGGAAACTCGGTTTCACCGACGAGGATCTCGCAGGCGAGGGCAGTGACCGCCTGGTCGACGCGCTGACCCTGCACGGTGACGCCGAAACGGTGGCGCGCGGCCTGTCGGCCCACTTCGAGGCGGGAGCGGACCACGTGAACGTCCAGGTGCTCAACGACGACCCGTGGCCGGCCTACCGCGCGCTGGCCGCCGAGCTGCTGTGATCCTCGTCCGGCCGCCGGTTCGCCGGCGGCCGGACGAACCCCCTTCTGAACCGATTCCACGTGCGGAGCAGTTTCTCCCCGGGGACCGGTGTGCGGCGGCGGTCCACCTCGTACGATGCGGTCGGGACCCATCCCTGCCAAGGAGGAACACCGATGCCCATCGCGACCCCCGAGGTCTACGCGGAGATGCTCGACCGGGCCAAGGCGAACGAGTTCGCCTACCCGGCCATCAACGTGACCTCGTCCGAGACCGTGAACGCCGCCATCCGCGGGTTCGCCGAGGCGGAGAGCGACGGGATCATCCAGTTCTCCACCGGCGGCGCGGAGTTCGCGTCGGGCCAGAAGGTCAAGGACATGGTGACCGGCTCGGTCGCGCTGGCCGAGTTCGCGCAGGTCGTGGCGGCGAAGTACGACGTCAACGTCGCGCTGCACACCGACCACTGCCCGAAGGACAAGCTGGACGGCTTCGTCCGGCCGCTGATCGAGATCTCGGCCGAGCGCGTCAAGAACGGCCAGAACCCGCTGTTCCAGTCGCACATGTGGGACGGCTCGGCGATCGACCTCGACGAGAACCTCGACATCGCGCAGGAGCTGCTCGCGAAGACGGCCGCCGCGAAGATCATCCTCGAGGTGGAGATCGGCGTCGTCGGCGGCGAAGAGGACGGCGTCGAAGCCGAGATCAACGAGAAGCTGTACACCGCCGAAGGCGACTTCCTGAAGACGATCGACGCGCTCGGCTCCGGCGACCGCGGCCGCTACCTGCTGGCGGCGACCTTCGGCAACGTGCACGGCGTGTACAAGCCGGGCAACGTGAAGCTGCGCCCGGACGTGCTGAAGGGCGGCCAGGAGGCGGCGTCGAAGAAGCTCGGCCTGCCGGCCGGCTCGAAGCCGTTCGAGCTGGTCTTCCACGGCGGCTCGGGCTCGCTCCCGGAGGAGATCCGCGAGGCGGTGTCCTACGGCGTGGTGAAGATGAACGTCGACACGGACACGCAGTACGCGTTCACCCGCCCGATCGTGGACCACTTCTTCAAGAACTACGACGGAGTGCTGAAGATCGACGGCGAGGTCGGCAACAAGAAGGTTTATGACCCGCGTTCGTACCTGAAGGCCGCTGAGGCCGGGATGGCTCAGCGTGTGGTGGAGGCTTGCCAGGCCCTGGGCTCGGCGGGCACGAAGGTCAAGTAGTCACACGCGAAGGGGCCGCCACGACGTCTGTGGCGGCCCCTTCGTCGTGTTATCTGTCGCGTCGCGGGTCCCGTGGCATCAGAAGCTCCACCTCGACACCCTTGGCTGTTCTGGTCGTGTAGGCCTCGCACCGGACTACCAGGTTCTGCTCCGAGAACCGCTCGACCATCGTTCGGTACCTCTCGGTCATCGCGTGGGTGAGCTGGCCGACGCGGTGATCGCCGAGGCGGACTTCGATGGCCCGCCGGCCCTGGTACTTGCCGCTCTCGATCGTGCAGAACGTCAAAGAAGCCACGACCTCCCGGTACTCCTGCTTGCCCGTGGGGGCGAAGTCGCGGAGAACATCCTGGTGGTTCTCCTCCTTGGTCACCGTGCACGACCAGGCGTTCCGGAGAAGCACGTCCGAGGCCGTCAGCTTCGCGACCACCGGGTCTTCGGGTTCTTTGCGGGCGTGCAGCTCGTCGGGGCCGGCCACGTGGAGGTAGATGCCGTACGACTTCGCTCCGCCACCGGTGATCCGCGCCGGGCAGGTGCCCAGCGCGCCGGCGGCTCGAAGTTTCAGCAGTTCAGGCTGGTAGTCCTCGGCCCAGGTGCTGGACAGGTAACCGACCTTGAGCGGGCGGTTGCCCAGCAGGGCGTCCACCCGCACGGCGTTCCGGTCCCAAGGATTCTCCGGCTCCGGTACCAGTACCGCCGTCGCGGGCAGGTGTGCTTCGAAGTCCGTGCCGAAGGCTCTTCCGCCGGCGACCTGCCGGAGTGCGTCCTGGTAGTGACTTTCGCCGACGACAGCGAGCCGGCCGTCCTCCGAAAGGGGGACGAGCTCGAGGCGCGCCGCACTCGGGCTCGGCGGCTGGACGGCGACCTGCCGGCCTCCGGCGGAGACCGGTTGCCGAGGGGGCCGGGCGGGATCCGGCACCCCTTGCGGGTGCGGCGCCTTATTCCTCCGCGAGAAGGGCCACATGTCCTCGTCCTCCGACCTCGGCGCAGTTGGCTCACGCGTGCATCGGAGTCGCCGTCGTCCGGCTCGTTGTTACGGGAGCCGTGTGGACCACTTCCGGGTGGCCGGACCAGCTGCCGCCCACAACGCGAACACACCCACCAACACCACCAGCGCCGTCCAGTACGCCACCGGCGGGGCTGACTCCGTGTGCGCGTCGCCCAGGACCCACGGCCGGAACTGCGACTGCACCCACAGCGCCCCGTACCCGAACGCCGTGACCAGCAGCGCACCCGCGCCGGCCGTCAGCAGCCCGTGACCACGGCCGATCACGAACGCCAGGTCCACCGCCAACCCCACGAACAGCAGGTAGAACGGGATTGTCGACACCGGGAAGCCCATCCCGAGCAGCAGCGGCCACATCACGCCGCGGTAAGCGATGTACGCCACCGCCACCGAAGAAGCCGCCCAGCGGAACCCCAGCGTTCGCCGTGCCAGCACCAGGATCAAAGCCATCACGCCGATGCCCCACAGCGGGTACACCCACTCCGGGATCGGCATCGTGAAGTGCATGACCGCCGTCCGGTCGACCGGGTGCCCGATCTGCTTCGCCGCGAAGTCCAGCAGCGACGGCTCGGCCTCCGGCGTCCCGCGCTCCCACGCGCGCAACCCCAGGATGCCGTACTCCTGCTGGCCGTTCGGGAAGAACGTGTTCTCCAGGAAGAACGCCCACAGCGCGAGCAGCACGCCCGTCCGGAAGCGCCCGGGCGGGGAAAGCCGCAGCCAGCCCAGCAGCACGCCCGCCTGCATGATGCCCGTGCCCAGGTACAACATCATGTGGGACGGGCTCCACGCGGTCAGGTCGAGGCCGTTGACGCGGTGGTTGATCACGTCCAGCGGCGCCGCCACCAGGAACGTCAGCAGGCCGATCTGCATCAGCCGCAGTGACGTCTTGTCGGCGCCCAGGCCCGTGTAGCTGTGGATCGTCACCAGCACGACGATGATCACCGTGCCGACGGTGTTGATCAGGTGCGGCGGCGCCAGGTCGTCACGCAGCCACATGAAGTGCCACGACATGTCCCACGACGAGCCCACCAGCTTGAACGCGAACGCCGCCAGCCACATCCCGTAGCAGAACCGGAGCACCCAGTCCGGGGTCGGCCGGCCGGGCGCGCCCCGGTGCCAGTGCCGCGTGAAGAACAGCCGCGTCTTGCCGATCGGGCTGCGCGGGATCACGTCCACCGGGACGTCGACTGCCTTGGCCATGCCGGACATCATGGCCGGTCATGGTCACGAGCGGGTCAGGACCGTGGCAAAGACCTCCAAAACCAGGGTTCACCCCTACGGGTGGACGACTTGCTTTCGCCCGGCGCGGGTTGGCATGGTGTGCCGCCATGATGCCGAAACGAGTTGTGGCCGCCGTCCTGATCGGCGCCCTGGTGCTGGCCGGTGGCGGGGTGCTCGGAGCGCTGTTCTTCTGAGGGCAGAATGGGCGGCATGACGCACAACCTGCTCGGCCCCGAGCCGACGCTGCTGCCCGAGCACACCACCGCCCAGGCCGCGCTCGACGCCGGGAACGACCCGGCCGCCGTCGCGGCCGAACACCCCGACTACAGCGAGGCGTGGGCCGCGCTGGCCGAGAAGGCCTTCGACGCGGGTGAGACCGTCGCCGCGTACGCGTACGCCCGCACCGGCTACCACCGGGGCCTCGACCAGCTGCGCCGCGCCGGCTGGAAGGGCTTCGGACCGGTCCCGTGGGCGCACCGCCCGAACCAGGGGTTCCTGCGCGCCCTCGCCGTGCTCGGCAAGGCCGCCGGGAAGATCGGCGAGACCGAGGAGTACGACCGCTGCCGGACGTTCCTGGCCGACTCCGACCCCGCCGCTTCCGAGGCCACCGGCCTGAAGTGACCCACCGGTCGTGAGTGAGAAACAGTGTTAGAACCCTGTTTCTCACTCACGACCGAGCTGCGGCAGACCTCAGAACAGGCCGCAGTTGCTGAACGCCGGGAGGCCGGCGAAGCGGGCTTCCAGCCAGGCGAACGCCTCCGGGTACGCGCGCACCGCGGCGAGCACGTGCGTGGGCACCAGCGTCGTGCTGAACTGCACCTTCACGCCCTTGCCGCACCACGTCCGGCCCAGGTCGCGGTCCTGCGCGTAGGGCACGATGTCGTCGAGTGCGCTGTGGACGATCAGCACCGGCGCCGTCGGCTTCAACGCCCCGATCTTCTGCTCGGCCACCCGTGACGCGTACGGCTCCTCGCCGAGGTAAGCGACGAGCGAGCGGCCGTCGTTCGTCAGGGTCGACGACTGCGTGAACGCGTGCGCGGCGATCGCCTCCACCGTGCACTCGGTCCGGACCTGCTCGAACAGCTGCTTGCCGCGGGCGTTGAGCAGCGCCGGGATGTTCAGCTCCGGGTACGCGTAGTTCATGCTCACCAGCGCGAACCCGAGGAAGCCGACCGCGTAGTGCCCGTCGAGGTTCTTCGCGACCGAAGCCAGGTCCGCCGGCACCGCGCCCGCGTACGCGCCCTTCAGCTTCAGCTCGGGGGCGTAGCTCGGCTGCAGCTCGGCCGCCGCGGCCGACGCGCCGCCGCCCTGGGAGTAGCCGGCGATCGCGACCGGGCCGTCGTCCGGGAGCCCGGCCTCCGGCAGCCGCTGGGCCGCGCGGATCGCGTCGAGCACCGCGTGTCCCTCGGAAGCGCGGTTGACGTACGTGTGGTCGCCCGGCGTGCCGAGTCCTTCGTAGTCGGTCACAACGACGCCGTAGCCCCGCGCCAGCATCCCGGCGATGAACGGCCCTTCGTACTCGAAGCCGGCGGCAAGCGCTTTCGACGGCGCGCAGTCGTCGCCCTCGCCCTGCGTGCCGACGGCGTAGGAGACGATCGGGCGCACGCCCGACCCGTGCCAGGCGGACCGCGGGGTCAGCACCGTGCCGGTGACCGCGATCGGCGAACCGTGCGTGTCAGTGCTGCGGTACATGATCCGCTGCACGCCGGCGTCGGCCTTGATCAGCTTGACCGGGTCGATGTAGAACGTCGATGCCTCGTGCCGGACGACGTCGCCGTTGCTGCCGGCCGGCAGGGGCGAAGGGGGGTCGTAGAACGACGCTGCGGAGGCCTGCGGCGGGCCGAACGTCACCAGGGCCAGAACCGAAACCGTGGCGACCGCCGCGGAGAGGGCGCGGCGAGGGAAGATACGCATGCTTGCTCCTCGTTGAGCAGGACTAGTGCGCGGGGGAACACCTTTTTGGACAGAGGTGTCGGAAAAAGAATCACGTGAGGTGGACCACCATGTCAAGCCCGGCTCCGCGCGGGCGGCCGCGCAAGCTCCCGGTCGGGGAGCAGCGCGCACGCGTGCTGAGCGCGACGGCGAGGGTCGTCGCGCAGCACGGGATGCAGGGCGCGACGATCGAACAGATCGCGCGGGAAGCCGGCGTCTCGCGACAGGCCGTCTACGAGCAGTTCGGCGACCGCGCGACGCTGTTCTCCGAGGTCGTGGCCGTGACGGAGGAGCAGGCGTTCGCCGCCATCGCGGGCCCGTCGGTGGCCGACCCGCAGCCCGGCCTGCGGGCCTGGGCGCGCGCCAACTACGCCAACATGGTCACCTTCGTCGCCGACAGCCCGGAGGCCTACGGCGTGCTCCGTGCGGCGGAACGCGCGGGCGACCCCGCTCTCACCCGGTTGAGGGAGAGGCTGGCCGTCGTCTACGCCGACGCGAGCCGCAAGCGGTGGGCCGCGCACGGCATCGACTCCGGCCGCGCCGACCGCGCGCTCGTCACGCTCTTCTTCGCGATGACGGAGTCACTGGTCCAGGCGACGTGGGACGGCGAGCCGCCGGACCAGGAAGCCCTGATCGACCTGCTCACCGAATTCACGGTCGGCGGAGTCGCCCGCCTCCAGACGAAGGCGAGCGACGTCATCGACCGGCTGCGGTAGAGGGCAGCTAAGCCGCGGCGAGGGCCACTTCGACGGACCCCACCACCCGGTTCCGCCCGCCGTGCTTGGCCGCGTACACGGCCGCGTCGGCGGACGCCATCACTTCCTCGATCGACGACCCGTCGAGCGGGTAGGCGGCGACGCCGATGGACGCCGTCTGCCGTTCGATGTCGACGGTGGCGCCTTCGTTGGTCTTCGTGTTGATGATCAGCTCGCTGACCCGTTGCCGGATCCGTTCCGCCGTGACGATCGCGTCCTCTTTGGAGGTCGACGGCAGCAGTGCGACGAACTCCTCGCCGCCGAACCGGCCGACCAGGTCGTGGGCGCGGGTCTCCTGCTTGACCACGGCGGCGACCGCCTTGAGCACGTCGTCCCCCGCGAGGTGCCCGTAGGTGTCGTTGATCCGCTTGAAGTGGTCGAGGTCGATCATCATGGCGCCGAAGCTGCCGTTGTCGCGCTCCGCGCGCGAGATCTCCCGCTGTGCGCCGTCCTGCCAGGTCGTGGCGTTGAGCAGCTGGGTCTTCTGGTCGGTGGTGGCCAGCTCCTCGAGGCGCTTGATCAGCATCGACCGCTGCAGCACGTACAGCGGCAGGATGACCAGCACCGACAGCAGCGGCTCGTCCGTCAGCACCATGACGAGCAACCCGCCGACGCACAGGGTCGCCAGCTCCAGCAGGTTGTCGTCCATGTTCCCCAGGCAACCCTCCACAGTGGCGTTCGCCTGGTTGGCGAGGTAGAGGCCGAGGCTGGTGAGGAGGGCGTTCACGACGAAGTAGGTGGCCACCGCGAGGCACACGACCGGAACGGTGATCTGCGGCGCGATGAGCACGGCGAGCCCGGCCGTGCACGCGGACAGGCTGGCGGTCGTGGCGTTGGCCGCGACGCGGTGCGGCTGCCCGGGGCGGGTGCCCGACCAGCTGCGCAGTGCCATGTTGAGGTAGAGCGACACGCTCAGCAGGGCGACCAGCTGGGCGGGCAGCAGCAGCCCGGCCGGGATCAGCCAGACCGACGTCATGTTGACGTGGGAGCTTTCGCTCAGGCTGCGGCGGGCCCGTTCGATGCGGCGGCTGACCTCGTTCTGTGCGACAGCGAGGGCCAGGAGCAGCGCGAACATCCCGTATTCGTCAATCGAGGCCGGAGTGGTGAAAGCGGCGATGACCGCCCACGCGACCGCCGCCGTGATGGCGGTCAGGGTGAGCGCGATCCAGCGTGGCGGTCGCCGCCACAGCGCCCAGTCGGCAACACCAAAAACCCGGCCTTGTCCAGATCGTTCCCCCAATGTGACCATCTTTCCCCCAAGCTCTTGCGCTGTAGCGCGGTGACAACCCACTCACGGACAGTTTCAGCCCGTTTGCCTCCTGTCCACAAGGGCTTTCGGTGTGTACCTTTTTCCTGACGCCGGATGAAGGGTGACCAGCGATGCGAACCAGAGACCAGTAGCAGGGCGCACCGCAAGGTCGCGAGGTCTATGACACCCGCGCGTGGAGCACGTGGTTCAGGCGTGTTCGGCGCGCGGGACTTCGTCGTCCACACGGGCGTCCCGGTCCGAGTTCAGCGCGCGGTACCACGCCAACGCGAGCGGAAGCGTGAGTATCAATCCGGCAACACCGAAGATGCCGACGGTCGTCTGCGCCCCGACCAAGTCCGTCAGCACACCGCCGATGAGCGGGCTGACGCCGAGCATCGTCGTCAGGCCGGTGTTGGACAGGCCCATCGTCTGCGCGCGGTTCTCGTCCGGCACCGAGAGCGTCAGTGACGCCGTCGCCTGCAGCAGCGCGACCGAGCCGAACGCGCCGGACAGGATGAACAGGACGATCGAGACCCACGGGTTCGGCTGCGCGAAGCCTGCCAGCATGGGCACCGCGCACAGCGCCGACAGCGGCCCGATCAGCTTCGGCCGCGCTTCGGCGGGCACCCACCGCGTGAAGACGAACGTGCCGATGACGCTGCCCACCGGGTCGGCCGCGAGCAGGAGCCCGACGAGCTCGGGGCCGCCGCCCGCCGACGAGACGTAGGGTGCGGCGATCCCCTCGTAGACCGGCAGCAGGCCCATCAGCCAGGTGAACAGCACCAGCGCCCGCAGCGCGGGGTTGGCGAACGCCACCCGCCCGCCGGTGCCGATCATGGCGAAGAACGACTTCCGCTTCTCGGCGTTCGCGGCCGGCGGCCGGGCCCGCACGCCGAACCGGACGAAGCCGGCGGAGAGCAGGAACGTGGCCGCGTCGACCACCAGGGCCACGTGCGGGTCGAGGGCCAGCAGCAGCGCGCCGCCGCCGGCGAAGCCGAGGAGCTGCGCCGACTGCACGGTCATGCTCCGCACGCCCATGCCGACGACGAACCGGTCGCCTTCGAGGATCTGCGGCAGCAGCGCGAGCTGGGCGGCCTTGAACGGCGGGTTCAGCAGCGAGACGCCGGCGACCAGGACGCAGACCACCCAGAACGGCAGCGAGGGGATGGCGACGAGCAGGATCAGCCCGGCCCGCACCAGGTCGACGGCGACCATCACGGTCCGTCTCGAGAACCGGTCGGCGAGGCCGGTCAGGAAGATGCCGCCGAGCAGCGAAGGCGCGAAGGTCAGCGCGTAGGTGAGGCCGGTCAGCGTGGCGGAGCCGGTGACGGTGAAGACGAGGATCGAAAGCGCGACTCTGGCCAGCTGGTCCCCGGCGATCGACAGGAGTTCCCCGAACCACAGCGCGCGGAACTCGGCGATCCCGAACACCTCGCGGAACGTGACGCGATCCCGCGGAGCCGCCATACGCTTTCTCCCGACCTCTTGTGCAGACCGTGCCCTTCGCCTGACCGTTGGTGACGAAAAGGCCTATCGGTCATGGGGTAGTCACGGTACGTGAGTTACCCCAGCCAGTGTCCCGTGACTGTTGGTGAATCTCTAGGTTCTTTCGCCGGTATCGAAGGTGTCACGGAGCTTTCCTGAACGGGTCAGACGATAGCCCGCAGTGTCTGGCCGGTCGCCCAGGAGTCACCAATGGATCATTCCGTACCCGATGGCCGGAGGACCAGAGGCAAAAGTAGCCACCTCGACCACCTTCAGGTCCGGTACCGCTCGATCACCTCGATCGACGCTCGGACCTGCTCGAAGGTGGGTGGCGCGGCCCGGTTGAACACGACGGTCAGGGACCGGCGCGGGACGACGACGAACTCGACGTCGACCCCGGCCGCTTCCGACGCGGCCTCGACGACGTCTCGCCAGTGCTTCGGGTCGATCCCGTCGGGGTCGGCCCATTCGTGCGCGAAGATCGCCCAGTTGCCCCTGAGCAGGGTGCCGACCACGTCCTGCGCGGTGTGAACGCGGTGCGGCGGGCCTATCTCATCCAGCACGTCTTCGCGGTCGCGGTAAGGGGGAAAAGGCCCGGGCGCCTGCGTGGACAACGGACAAATCCGCTCCTCTCGCCGTGGTGGCCCCGGGGATTCGGCGCCGCGAGCCGGAGTGTTTGGTTTTATTCCCGGAATTCCGGAGTATGGGAAGGACGTCCTGGTCGGGAGCCCGCGCGTAGCTTCGGGCTCATGGCCGAGCGCGCGCCGTTCACCCTCGCCGTCGTGGGCGCCGGACCCCGGGGGGTCGGCGTCCTCGAGCGGCTCGGCGCGAACTCCGAGCTCCTGCGGGACCGCCGGCTCGAGGTGCACCTGATCGATCCGTTCCCGCCGGGGCCCGGCCGGGTGTGGCGCTACGACCAGTCGCCGCTGCTGCGGATGAACTCCATGCCCGAGGACGTCACGATGTTCACCGACGACTCGGTGAAGATGGCGGGCCCGGTGCGGCCGGGGCCGACGCTGCTGGAATGGGCGCGGAAGGTGCGTGACGGCGCGCTCGACGCCGAAGTCCCGCCCGACGTCGTCGCCGAGCTGACCGCGCTCGACAGCTTCGACTTCCCGACCCGGCGGCTGCAGAGCGCCTACCTGACCTGGGTCTACCGCGAGATCCTCGGCGACCTGCCCGAGGGCATCGACGTCGTCGAGCACGCCGCGCGGGCCGTCGGGGTCGACGGTCATACCGTCAGACTGTCTGACGGTACGACCGTGCGCGCGGACGCCGTCGTGTTCACCGTCGGGCACCTTGACGCGGAACCGGACGAACGGGAGCTCGAGCTCGTCACGTTCGCCGCGCGGCACGGGCTCGCCTACTACCCGGCCGGCTACACCGCCGACGTCGACTACTCCGGCATCGCTCCCGGCGAAACCGTGCTGGTGCGCGGGTTCGGGCTGGCGTTCGTCGACCTGATGCTGCTGCTGACCGAGGGCCGCGGCGGCCGGTTCGAGGACCTCCCGTGCGGCGGTCTGCGCTACCACCCGAGCGGCGCCGAGCCGGTGCTGCACGTCGGCTCGCGCCGCGGGGTGCCTTACCACGCGAAGATCGGCTACCGGCTGCGCGGGAAACCGTTGCGGCTGCCCAGGTTCTTCGACGCCTACGCGATGGACGGGCTGCCCGGCGACGCCCTCGACTTCCGCGCGGACGTCTGGCCGCTGATCGCGAAGGAGCTGGCCTGGGGGTACTACAGCGAGCTGTTCACCGGGCACCCGGACCGCGTGCGCATGGACTTCGTCGTGTTCGCCGACGCCTTCGCCGACCTGCCGTGGGACTCGCCGGGGATGCGCGACCTCGTCGACCGGGCGGTGCCCGCCGAGGCCGACCGGCTCGACCTCGACCGGCTCGACCGGCCGATGGCCGGCAGCGAGTTCGGCTCGGGCGAGGAGTTCGGCAAGCAGCTGCGGGAGTACATCGAAGCCGACCTCGCGCGCCGGGCCGACCAGGAGTTCAGCGCCGACCTGGGCGCGTTCATGGCGTTGCTGTCGGTGTACGGCCAGCTGCCGGTGCTCGTCCAAAAAGGACGGTTGGACGCATCTTCGCAAGTGTCCGATATGGACGGCTGGTTCCACGGGTTCTTCTCGTACTACGCCAGCGGGCCGCCGCCGCGCCGGCTGGAGGAGCTGCTGGCCCTGCACCAGGCGGGCGTGGTTTCGTTCGCCGGCGCGGAAATGCGGGTGACGACGGACGGCGAGGCGTTCGTCGCGTCCAGCGCGAGCTACCCGGGAACGGTTTCGGCGCGGACTTTGGTCGAAGCGAGGCTGCCGGGCCCGAGCGTCACGCGCGCGGCGGACGGCCTGCTCCAGCAGCTGCGCGACGTAGGCGAGCTTGCCGAGGAGACGGTGGCGGACCCGGTGACGGGCGCGTTGCTGCCGTCGGGCCGGATCCACACGCGGGTGTCGGACTCCCGCCTGCTCGACGGAACGGGCCACCCGCACCCCCACCGGTTCGCGGTGGGCCCGCACACGAGCGCCCGCTCGGCGGCGGCGTTCACCCGGCCTCGGACGAACGCGTCGAGCTTCCGCCAGAACGACGCCGTCGCGCGCGAGATCCTGGCGCTGGTCAGCCCGCCCAGCTGACGATCTCGGCCAGGACGTGCGCCGGCGGGGGCATTTCCGCGATCTCGGCCGCGATGCCCCGCGCGATGTCGCGGGGTTTCGGATCCGTGAGCAGCTCGCGCGCCGCCGTCTCGAGCGCGGGGATCCGGACCTCGTCGCCGACCAGGGCCCGCGCGACGCCGAGCGTCGACAGCGTCTCGGCGTTCGCGAACTGGTCGGCGCCCTGCGGCAGGATCAGCTGAGGCAGCCCGGCGGCGAGCGAGGCGAGCACCGTGCCCGTTCCGCCGTGGTGCACGACCAGGCCCGCGTGTTTCAAGACCTCGGCCTGCGGCACGAACCCGGCCGCCTGCACGCGGTCCGGTAGCGGGCCCAGAAGAGCGGGATCGCCGGGGCCGAGCGCCACCAGCACGTCCACGTCCAGCTGGGAAAGGGCGCGGATCGCGCCGCGCAGGACGTCCGTCGCGCCGAAGACGACCGTGCCCAGCGTCAGGTAGACGAAGCCGTCTTCCGGGAGCGGGGGCAGCGGGACGTCGGGGTCGAACGGTGTCGGGCGCATCCGGAACACCTTCGGCACGGCGGCGGTGCCCGGGTCGCGGACGCTGTCCGGCCAGACGTCGACGCAGGCGTCGCCGAACAGCGCGTCCGAGGGGAGCGTGCCCCACAGCGGCCGCAGCCGTTCGGCGGCGACGGACAGGAGCTCCGGCGGCATCGACCGCCCGATCACGACCGCGACGGCGGGGATGCCCGCCCGGCGGGCCGCGATGCCGGCGCCGACGTCGCTCATCTCGTAGATGACCAGGTCGGGGCGCAGTTCGGGGAGCAACGGCGTCAGGTCGTCGAGCAGGGACCGCGGCAGCAGCTCGGCGAACATGGTGATGCCGACGTCCAGGAAACCGGCGTCCTCGCCGTGCCGCTTCTTGGCTTCGGCCTCCGCCTCGCCGATGCCGATCCCGGCGCGGTGGACGTCGAACCCGAGGTCGCGCACCTTGGGCACGAAGGCCTCGCCGGTGCCGAAGACGACTTCGTGACCGGCTTCGACGGCCGCGTTCGCCAGCGGCAGCAAGGGAAACAGGTGGCCGTACGCCGGGCGGCACGTGAAGAGGATCCGCACCGGCCCGAGCGTACTCGTCAGCCCTTCACGACCGGAGCGATTTGCTGCACCCACTGCTGCGGCGCCGACGTCCCGCCGGGCAGGGAGTTGAAGTACTCCCAGCCGTCGATCCCGCCGAAGTCCGCGTACTTGCCGATGAGGCTCCGGACGGTGGCCTGGAGTGTCGACATGGCGACGTATCCGCTGCAGTTGGCGGGGTTGGTCACGGTCCCGGCGACGACCTTGCTCGCGGGGACCACCCCGCGGCGGATGATGTTGTCGTAGCCCGACGTGCTGCTGAGCGAGCCCCAGCCGCAGTAGAACTGCGTGTTGAACCACGAGATCTGGCTGCCGCGGTCGCGGTAGAGCGTGTCGTAGTTCAGGCCCGAGAGCCCGCCACCGCCGCTGAGCTCGGTCGCCACCGGAGCGAGGGTGACAAGGAACGAGCTGCCGAAGTCGGCGCGCAGGGCGTCGATGACCTTGTTGAGCGCCGCGTTGGACATGTGCTCTTCGACGTCGAGGTCGATGCCGGACAGCGAGTAGGTCCGGATGAGGTTGCGCAGCAGCGGGTAGTAGGTGTCGAACTGGGTTTCGAGCCGCTGGAAGCTGCCCGCGGCGGCCCCGCCGACGAAGGCGAGGACGTGCACGCCCTGGCCGCGCAGGGTCGCGAGGTCCTGCCACATCCGCGTGAACTTGCTCGCGTTCGGCGGATCGTCGTTGAGGTGCACGACGCTGTTGGCATCGAGGTGGATGGCCCCGACGACGACGTCCGTGGCCCCGGCATCGCGCAGCGGCAGCGGCGAGACGTAGGTGGAGCCGTTGTAGATGGTCTGGTAGTAGACGACAACCCTGCGTCCGGCGGCGGCCGAAGCCGGCACCGCACCCGAAATCATCAGCACCAAGGCCACGAAGGCCACGCCGATCCTCCGCATGGTCCAGACCATACGTCGCGGCGGGTGGTTGGGGAAACACCCACCGTCGAACTTGTCCGGTTTCCTGTCTCGCTTGTCGACATATGGCCGGGTTTCCGGTGATTCTCGTGGTTTGTGGACACCGTGGCCGGGGTTCTGCCTCTCATTCGCAAGGAGAATGAGAGAAGCCCAAGCCTCGCACATGCGGGTAGTTGACTATCGGTTCGGCGAGAAGGTTCTGGTTCGGCACTTCGGTCGTGACAACTGGGCTCCGGGGCGGGTCGTCAGGGTCGAGAAGCTCGATTCCCGGCCAGGGCACGCTACACCCGGATCAAGGTTGCCACGAGCGCGCGGTACGGGCACCTCGAAGGTATGCGGTTGTTGCCCGCGGGGACTCCCGAGTACTTCACGGTGAGTCGAGGCAACATCAGCCTCGTGAGGCATGACTCGCGATGGGACCCCTTCGTCGTGCGGCCTTTCATGACACCGGATGAATACCGCGTCATGGGAGGAGCCGCGCAGTTCCAGATGACGGGCTCACCAGGTCTCACCCACGTCGGTGCTTACCAGTCGGCGACGTCTTACGACCCAGGTGACCCGGTTTGGGCCTGGGAAGCTGGGTGACCGTGCGCTATCTCGACGGGTTTCGCCGCGAGAACGGCTGGCCGGCCAAATGCTGCCGGCCGGCCGACGTCTGGCCCGTGATCTGCGACTTTCCGGCGCCGGTGCGAAGGCTTGAGATCGAGCCGGAATGGCTGTCCGAAGCGGATCCGCGTCGAGCGCACGCCCTCTCGCTGCGTTTCGGCTACCACAACGCGGACCGGTACCGGAAGGATTGTCAGGCGCTCGGCGGCTGCGGTAGTCACTGATTCAGACCACTTCCTGCGCGGAACGCCCGGGGATCGCGTCCAGGAGCTCCTTCGTGTACTCCGACTTCGGCTCCTCCAGGACCTGCGAAGCCGGGCCCAGCTCCACCAGCGCGCCCTCGCGCATCACTCCTACCTGGTCCGCCAGCTGCCGGACCACCGCCAGGTCGTGAGAAATGAACAGGTACGACAACCCCAGCGACGACTGCAGCTCCGCCAGCAGCCGCAGGATCTGGGCCTGCACCGACACGTCCAGCGCCGACACCGGCTCGTCGCAGATCACCAGGTCCGGTCGCAACGCCAACGCGCGCGCGATCGCCACCCGCTGTCGCTGGCCGCCCGACAGCTCGGATGGCTTTCGGCGCGCCACCGATGACGGCAACGCCACCTGGTCCAGCAGCGACGGGACCCGGGTGCGCGGCAGCCCGAACGCCCGCAGCGGCTCCGCGACGACGTCCTCGATCGAGAACTTCGGGTTCAGCGACGCGTACGGGTTCTGGTACACGATCTGCATCCGCCGCCGCAGCCGGCGCAGCTCGGGGCCACCCAACGACGTGATGTCCTGGCCGTCGAAGGAAATCGAACCCGCCGACGGTGTCTCCAGCCGCAGCACCATCCGGGCCGTTGTCGACTTGCCCGAGCCCGACTCGCCCACCAGGGCCAGCGTCTGGCCGCGCGGGATGTCGAACGAAACGCCGTCGACCGCGCGGATCCCGCCGTCGAACGTCTTCGCCAGGTCGCGCACTGAAACCAGCGGCTCGGCGGCCGGGGCCGCCGGACGCACGGTGCTCGTCATGCTCGGCGCCGCCGCGAGCAGCTGCCGCGTGTAGGGGTGCGTCGGCGCGCTGACCACCGAAGAACCCTCCTCGACGACCACACCATCAGAGAGCACCACGATCCGTGACGCGCGGTCGGCCGCGACGCCCAAGTCGTGCGTGATCAGCAGAATCGCCGTCCCCGACTCCGCGGCCAGCGACGTCAGGTGGTCGAGGATCCGGCGCTGCACGGTGACGTCCAGCGCCGACGTCGGCTCGTCCGCGATGATCAGCTTCGGCCGTCCGGCCAGCGCCGACGCGATCAGCACGCGCTGCCGGAGGCCGCCCGACAGCTGGTGCGGGTACTGCCGCGCCCGCAGCTCCGGCGAGGGGACGCCCGCGCGTTCGAGCAGCTCGATGGCCTGGACACCAGCGGCGCGCCGGTCCGCGAGGCCGTGGATCTTCAGCACCTCCGCGACCTGGTCGCCGATCCGGTGCACGGGGTTCAGCGACACCGCCGGGTCCTGCGGCACCAGCGCGATCTCGCGCCCACGCACCGAGCGCCACTGCCGGGGCGACAGCCCGAGCAGGTCACGGCCGTCGAAGGTGATCGAACCGCCGTCGATCCGGCCACCGCGGGGCAGCAAGCCGATCGCCGCGTGCGCGGTGGTCGACTTGCCCGAGCCCGACTCCCCGACGACGGCGACCACCTCGCCCGCGTCGACGTGCAGTCCGACGTCCCGTACCGCCGGGACCTTCCGGTACGACACGGCCAGGTCCGAAATCCGCAGCAGGGTCATCGGTCTCCTCCGTCCAGTGCGCGGGACAGCCGGTTCGCGGCGAGGACGACCGCCGCGACCGTCAGCCCCGGGAACGTCGTCATCCACCAGGCCGTGGCCAAGAAGCTCCGCCCGCCCGCGACGAGCGAGCCCCACTCCGGCGTCGGCGGCGTCGCGCCGAAACCCAGGAAGCTCAGTGCGGACACTTCGAGCACGGCCGTGCCGAGCGTGAGCGTCGCCAGCGCGAGCACCGGGCCCGCCGCGTTCGGCAGCACGTGCCGCAGCAGCACGCCGGACCAGCGCACTCCGCTGGCGCGCGCCGCTTCGACGAACACGCCGTTTCGCACGCGAAGCACCTCCGCGCGCATGACTCGCGCGAAGGACGCGAGGTTCGCGATGCCGACGGCGATCGCGACGTTCGTCGTGCCGAAGCCCAGCGCCGTGACCAGGGCCAGCGACAGCAGGATCGGCGGGATGGCCAGGAAGACGTCGACGACCCGCATGATCGCCGTGTCCGCCCAGCCGCCGCGGAACCCGGCCAGCAGGCCGAGCGCCGAGCCCGCGACCAGCGCCACGAGGACGGCGATCGCGGTGGCCCGCAGCGAGAGCGACGCGCCGTGGATCACCCGGGCGTAGACGTCACGGCCGGTCTCGTCGGTGCCGAAGAAGTGGTGCAGCGACGGTCCCTGCAGTCGCTCGACGGGGACGCCGGTGATCGGGTCGTACCCGGTCAGCAGGCCCGGCACGAAGGCCGCGAGCAGCACGAACGCCAGCACGGCGACGGCGATCACGAGCCCGGGGCGGCGGACGACCGGGGTGGCGAGGTCAACCACGGGCCACCTCCGGGGTCCGCGCGATGCGCGGGTCGAGCAGCGGGTACAGCAGGTCGACGATCAGGTTGAGCACCACGAACACCAGCGCGGCCAGCACGATCACCGCCTGAACCACCGGGACGTCCTGCGCGGTGACGGCGGCCGCGGTGATCCGGCCGACGCCGTCGCGCGAGAACACCGTCTCGGTGATCACCGACCCCGCGACGAGGTTGCCCGCCACCACGCCGGCGACGGTCAGCGTCGGCACGGCGGCGTTGCGCAGGAGGTGTCCGAAGTGGACTCGCCAGCGGCTCGCGCCCTTGGCTGCCGCGATCTCCGCGTACGGCTCCTCCTGCTGCGTGGCGAGGCTCTTCGCCAGCACCTGCCCGATGATCGCGCCGGTCGGCAGGGCCAGCGTGATCGCGGGCAGGATCACCGCGGAGAAGCCCTGCGTGCCGAGCGCGGGCAGCAGCCGCAGCCGGAACGAGAAGAACTGGATCAGCAGCAGCCCGACCCAGAACGGCGGCAGCGAGATCGCCAGCGACGGCAAGGACAGCAGCGCCTGCCGCAGCCAGCGGAACCGCGTGAACGTCCCGAGGAACGCCGACCCGCCACCGAAGAGCACCGCGAAGACCAGCGCCAGGCTGGTCACGGCGAGTGTCGGCGGCAACGCCGTGACGACCATGTGCGACGCGTCGTCGCCGGTCGCGACGCTGCGGCCGAAGTCGCCGTGCAGCGCCGAGACCAGCCGTTTCACGTACTGGACCGGCAACGGCGAGTCGAGGCCGTACTCCGCGCGGGCGGCGGCGAGCTGCTCCGGCGTCGCCGACGAACCCGCCTCCCCGCTGGCGAGCTTCGCCGAAACAGCGTCGCCCGGCAGCAGGTAGAGGATCAGGAACGACAGCGTAAACGCCGCCCACAGCACGAACACCGCCTGCCCGACGCGGCGGAGCAGGTAACGCCTCACGAGAGCCACGCGTCGAAGAGCTGCAGCCGCGAAGACGCTTCGAAGTCGACGGCGTGCGCCTGCGAGCTCAGCGCGACGACCTGGGTCAGCTCGAACACCGGGATCGCGTAGGCGTGGTCGACGATCAGCTTCTGCACCTCGTCGGCCGACGGCTTGCGCTTGGTCTTGTCCACAGTGGACGACTGGGCGTCCAGTGCCACATCCAGGGGGTTGCCCGGCGTGAGCTTGCTGCGGTTGCCGGCCTTCGTCGAGAACTGGCCGCGCAGGATGTCCGGGTCGGCGCGTGTGACGTTGTACCAGAGGAAGTCGTAGTTGCCGGACAGCTGGATCTGCGTGGTCTCGGCCGTCGTGTGCTGCTCGATCCGCAGGTCGAAGCCGATCTTGCGCAGCTGCTGCTGGACCAGCTCCAGCACGCTGCGGTTCTGGTTGAACACCGGCGAGAACACCACGGACGCGCTCAGCGGCTGCCCGTTCTTGACGCGGATCCCGTCCGGGCCGGGCACCCAGCCGTCGGCGTCGAGGAGCGCGGCCGCGCCCTTCTGGTCGTACGCGAGCTGCTGCGAGAGGTCGTCGTACAGCGGCGTCGCCGAGCCGAGGATGCTGGTGGCGGGCTTGTAGGACGCCGTCAGCACGGTGTTCACGACCTCGGTGCGGTCGACGCCCTTGAGCACGGCCTGGCGCACCTTCTCGTCGGCGAGCACGCCGCGGGTGGTGTTGGCGTGCAGGTTGAACACGACGCCGGGGTTGGGCCGGATGTTCTCGCTGAAGCCGTTGCCCGTGAACTGCGGCTCGTCGACCGGCTGGATGTCGGTGGCCGCGTCGAGCTGGCCGGACGCGAGGCTGCCGGTGCGGACGCCGGGCTCCGGCACGATCTTGTAGTCGATCTTGTCGAGGTAGGCCTCGCCCTGGTGCTTGAACAGCGACGAGCCCCAGTTGTAGCCCTTGCGCTTGGCCAGGACGATCTCCTGGTTCTGCTTCAGGCTTTCGAAGACGAAGGGCCCGGAGCCGATCAGGCCGTTGCCTTGGCAGCGCTGTTCGGGCGTCCTCTGGAACGCCGCGGGCGCGAGCACGCCGAGCGACATCGTCGAGCTGGCCTGCAGGAACTGGGCGCTGGGCGCGGAGAACTCGAGGCGCACGGTCCGCGGATCGACCACGGTCGACGCCTTGTACGCGGCCAGGTAGCCGTAGCCGAGCTGGGCTTTCGTACCGAGGGCCTTGATGCCGTCGAAGCTCGTCTTGACGGCGGCGGCGTCGACCGGGCTGCCGTCGGAGAACGTCGCGCCGGCGCGGAGGTGGAAGGTGAACGCCGTCGAATCGGCGCTGACCTCCCACTTCTCGGCCAGCCACGGCTTGATCTCGCCGGTCTTCGGGTCCTGGTCGGTGAGCGAGTCGACCAGCTGGCGCGCGACGTTGATGGACGCGTTCGTCGCGGTCTGCTGCGGGTCGATGCAGTCGGGCGCCGACGAGATGCCCAGGCGCAGCGTGCCGCCGGGTTTCGGCGGGCCGGACGCGGCTTGTTCGGTGCCGGCGGCGGAGCAGGCGGTCAGCAGGACGGGCAGGGCGAGCAGGGCCGCGGCGTTGCGGGCGCGGAAGAGTGGGGACACCGGACGGCCTCCAGCGGGGAGCGGTTGCGTCTTCGATGAGCGACGCTAACCACGCGCTGAAGGCCGTCCCACAGAGCGAACCGCGGTCCCAACCCCTGGCACCGCAACGAATGCCCCTTGACTAACCGCCCGCGATCAGCAGCGGCCGAGCATGTCCGTCAGCGCGGTCTTCTCGGCGCTGTTGATCGTCAGCTTGAACTTGTACTTCACCGCGGTCCACATCTTCGCGTAGGTGCACCAGTAGCTCGTGAGCGGCGGCTTCCACTGGTCGGGCGACTTGTCGCCCTTCTGCTGGTTGACGTTGTCCGTCACGGCGATCAGTTGCGGGTCGGTGAGGTCGTTCGCGTACGCCTGGCGCTGCGCGGTCGTCCACGCGGACGCGCCGGTGCGCCACGCGTCGGCCAGCGGCACGACGTGGTCGATGTCCACATCGGACGTCGCCGTCCAGGTCGCGCCGTCGTACGGGCTGAACCAGCTGCCGGACGTCGCCGCGCAGTCGGACCCGGTGACGACGTTCGTGCCGTCGCGCTTGAGCACCACCTCGCGGGTGTTGCAGCTGTTGCCCTGGTCGATCCAGTGCGGGAACTTGTCCCGGCTGTAGCCGGTCTGCGAACCGTCGGCCTTGACGGTCAGCGACGCGAGCTCGGACTTCGCCGTGGCCGCCGAAGGGATGCCCGGCGGGGTGGCATCGGCGACGCTGACCAGCGTGCCGGAGAGCACGGCGGTGGCCGCGAGAATGGTGAACGAATGACGAACAGCACGCCTGGTTGGCATTTTGCTGCCTCCGGTTCAGGTGTGGGGACAGCTAACCCTGATACACCGGAGTGGCGTGTGCAACACGTATAGGTGACATGTTGCTGCCCGTTGGTGAACGCTGCGTTGCCGCTGGCTCGCTCAATCGTGAAACTAGCAGGTCAGGCCGGTCCGCGGACCAGCCGAAGGTCTTGGGTGTGCCGGTACCACGTCCACTTGTTCACCGCCCGCTCGTGGACGACGTCGTCGCTGACGGGCCGCGTCGGGATGCAGCCGATCTGGAACGCGCGCGAGTAAAGCGTCGTCGGCCGCTTGAAGATCGTCCCCTTTGTGACCCGGACGGCCAGGCCGGGTCCCTCCGGATCCGGCGTCACCTCGATCGACGACGCCGGCCCGCGCAGCGCCACCGCCTCGTCGGCGTAGGCCACGCCGCGGACGAGCCGCAGCACGCCGCGCCCGACGAGCACGCCGCCGACGTCGTCGCGGATCAGCGGCACCGGGTCGACCTCCCCGCGCAGGGCGAGCGCGAGGGCCTGCAGCGGCGTCTTCGGCAGCCCCCAGAGCGAGGCGACGGCCGAGTCCGGCGAGGACGGCACGAACCCGACCGACACGCCGGAGAGCGCGTCCTTGCGCAGCAGCCTCAAGACCACAGCCGCCAGGTCCGCGTCCGTGCCCGACACGACGAGGTGATCGTGTTCGCCCAGCAAGGGGTCGATTTCCGTCTTGCCGGGCCGGCTGGGCACGCGGATCGATTCGACATCATCGACCTCTTCGAAGCCCGCCGCCGCATCGCCACAGGCCACCACTAGTCCGCGCACCCGCAGGACCTCCGTTACAGTCATGCACCGGCATTTCCTCAGCGCCACCGGTGTCCGTCCGGGACACTAAACCTCACGTCGTCGAACACCTTGGAGTGTCACATGCCGGCCATCGTGCTCATCGGTGCCCAATGGGGGGACGAAGGCAAGGGCAAGGCCACCGACCTGATGGGTGACCGGGTCCAGTGGGTCGTCCGTTACCAGGGTGGCAACAACGCCGGTCACACGGTCGTCCTGCCGAACGGCGAGAACTTCGCCCTGCACCTCATCCCGTCCGGCATCCTCACCCCCGGCGTGACGAACGTCATCGGCAACGGCGTGGTGGTCGACCCGGGTGTGCTGCTCGACGAGCTGTCCGGCCTCGAAGCGCGGGACGTCGACACGTCCAAGCTGCTGATCTCGGCCGACGCGCACTTGATCATGCCGTACCACGTGGCCATCGACAAAGTCACCGAGCGCTACCTCGGCAGCCGCAAGATCGGCACCACCGGCCGCGGCATCGGCCCGTGCTACCAGGACAAGATCGCCCGCGTCGGCGTCCGCGTGCAGGACCTGCTCGACGAGAAGATCTTCCGCCAGAAGGTCGAAGCCGCGCTGGAGTTCAAGAACCAGGTGCTGGTGAAGGTCTACAACCGCAAGGCACTCGAGGCGGACCAGGTCGCCGACGAGGTGCTGGCCGCCGGCGAGAAGTTCGCGCACCGCATCGCCGACACGCGCCTGCAGCTCAACCAGGCCCTCGAGCGCGGCGAAACCGTGCTGCTCGAAGGCTCCCAGGGCACGCTGCTCGACGTCGACCACGGCACCTACCCGTTCGTGACGTCGTCGAACCCGACGTCCGGCGGCGCGAGCGCGGGGTCGGGCATCGGCCCGGGCCGCATCACCACGGTCCTCGGCATCCTCAAGGCGTACACGACCCGCGTCGGCTCGGGCCCGTTCCCGACCGAGCTGCACGACGAGTCCGGCGAGTACCTGCGCAAGCAGGGCGGCGAGTTCGGCGTCACCACCGGCCGGTCGCGGCGCACCGGCTGGTTCGACGCGGTGATCGCGCGCTACGCGGTCCGCGTCAACGGCATCACCGACTACTTCCTCACCAAGCTGGACGTGCTGTCCGGCCTGGAGAAGGTGCCGGTGTGCGTGGGTTACGAGGTCGACGGCTTCCGCACCCAGGACATGCCGATGACGCAGACCGACGTGCACCACGCGATCCCGATCTACGAAGAGCACCCGGGCTGGTTCGAGGACATCTCGGCGTGCCGCACGTTCGAGGAGCTCCCGGCGAACGCGCGCGCGTACGTCGAGCGCCTGGAAGAGCTGTCGGGCGCCCGGATTTCGGCGATCGGCGTCGGCCCGGGCCGCGAACAGACGATCGTCCGGCACCAGTTTGTCTAGGTCAGTTTCGTGCTGACCGGCGTCTCGTTGCGGAACAGGTCGAGCACCGGGCAGTGCTCGTCGACCTCGCGCTTGAGGTCTTCGTAGCGCTCGCGGGGCGCCGGCCCTTCCAGTTCGACGGACACGCGCACGTCCCCGAAACCGGGGCGGGTGTTGAAGGAGAAGCCGAAGAAGCCGTGCAGGTCGAGGTCGCCGTCGACGGTGACCTTGACGGAGTCGAGCGGGATGCCGCGCTTCGCCGCCCAGAACTGGTAGGTGATGACCTGGCAGGACCCGAGGGCGGCGAGCGCGAACTCGACGGGGTTGGCGGCCTGGTCGGCCCCGCCGAGCGCGGGCGGCTCGTCGACGGCGAACTCGTGGTCCCGGACCTTGACGTGCACTTCGGTCCTGGTCCCCGGCTTGAGGGTGTTGGCCACGCTGAAGGAGACGGCGGCGTTGTGCGGGTCCGCGTCGACGGCCTTGCGGGTGCCTTCGATGACGTCGGTCAGCGACATGGGTGCTCCTCGGTGATCGGCATTTCGCCACAGAGTGGGCGATTCTGAAAGCGCTCGCTCGGGTTCTCAAGTCCTGAGAGCACCGGCGTCCGGGATGCGGAAGCACTCGACCGGGCGACGCGGGAGCGGTAACGCACGCGGTAACAGCGCGATAACGAGAGGACGGACACCGCAGCCACACCGCAGGAGACCCCCTTTGCCGGAAACGCACAGCCGAGGCCCGATCGACGTGACCCTGGTCGCCGGGTTCCGCACCGCCACCGCCGATCCCGAGGACCTGCGGCGCGCGGTCACCGCGTCACCGGGTTTCGCGCACGTCGATCAGCAGGCCGCGGTGCTCGAACTGGTCCTGCGAGCGGGCACCACCCAGCCGCGAAGCCGTCTTCGGTCCCTGAGAAGGCTTCTGGGTCGGCGGCGCTGACTCGCGGTGCCGGTGCTCAGCTCAACCGGTTCGTGAGCGCCGCCGTCACCGACATCTCCTCGAGGTCCAGTTCGCGCAGCACTTTCTGCAGGATGTCGTCGTCGAGGCGGCCGGCGCGGTTCTCGTCGATCATCGCCTTGCGCTGGGCGATCAGGAGTTCCTTCCGGGCCTTCGCGAACTGGGCCTGTGGGGTGCCGGAGCGGTCCTCGCCGGACAGCTTGATCGTGGCTTCGGCGAACCGGTAGCGCGTGTCGACGAGCCGTTTCAGCCGCTCCTTCAGCTGTTCGACCTTCTCTGGCGGCAGGTCCAGCTCCGCGAGCCGGTCGCGGCTGATCTCCCGAAGCCGTTGGTGCGCCGCCTTCTTCGCGACTTCGCGCGCGGCCAGCTCTTCGGCCTCGTCGCGGGAAGCCTCCGCCGGGTCCTGGACTTTCAGTACGCGGATCAGCGGCGGCAGCGTGAGCCCCTGGATCAGCACCGTCCCGATCGCCACCGCGAACGCGAACAGCTGGATCTCCTCCCGTCCCGGCGTCGCGGCGGGGACACCGGCGGCCGCGGCCAGCGTGACGACGCCGCGCATGCCGGTCCACGAGAGCACGGTGAGCGTCCGCCACGACGGGGCCGCGCGCCCGTAGCCGAACAGCCGCAACGTCCGCGGCAGGTACGCGAAGACGAACACCGCCGGGATCCGGACCACCATCGTCACCAGCAGCACGACCACCGCGACCAGTGCCAGCGTCCCGTTGTCGCGGGCCGCGTGCTGGGCGCCGTCGAGCACGAACGGCAGCTGCAGCCCCATCAGCGCGAACACCAGCGCCTCCAGCAGGACGTCGATCGACGCCCAGACCGATCTGTCCTGCATGCGCGTCGCGGGTGACGCGTAGAGCGAGCGCGCGCCGAGGTAGAGCCCGGCGGCGACGACCGCGAGGACACCGGAGCCGCTGAACTCCGGGCCGAACGGGTGCAGGTGCTCGGCGAGGACGTACGCGCCGAACGGCACGATGATCCCGAACGCCGACTCCAGCAGCGGGTCGTCGAGCAGCCGCCGGATCAGCACGACCGCCGCGCCGATCGCCAGGCCGACCCCGATGCCCAGCACCGTCGCCACGCCGAACACCGCGAACCCGTGCCCGGCCGAGCCGGCGGTGCCCGCGACCGCGGCGAGCGCGACCTTGTACAGCGTCAGCGCGGCGGCGTCGTTGACCAGGCTTTCCCCGGTCAGCACGGCCATCAGCCGGCGCGGCAGCCCGAGCTTGCGCCCGATCGCCACCGCCGTCACCGCGTCCGGCGGTGCCACCACCGCGCCGAGGACCAGCGCCGACGCGAAGGGCACGTCCGGCAGCAGCAGGTGCACGACGACGGCGACGACCACCGCGGTCACCGCCACCAGCACCACGCCGAGCGCGACGATCGGCCGCAGGTTGGTCTTGAAGTGCGTCACCGAGCTCTCGAGCGACGTCGAGTAGAGCAGCGGCGGCAGCACGACCGTGAGGATCAGCTCCGGCTCCAGCTCCAGCCGCGGCACGCCGGGGATCAGCGCGACCCCGAGCGCGACGACCACCACCAGCAACGGCGCGGACAGGTTGTAGCGGCGGGCGAACGCGGTCAGCGCGAGCGAACCGGCGAGCACGCCCATCAGCGTCAGGATCTCCACGCGCGTGATCTTTCCCCAGGTAGAGGCCATGCGCTCGGCTTCCGTCCAATGGAAGTGAGCTGGATTGCGACATAGCACCCATGCATACTTGTGCGCAATCCGCACACCTGTACGGAAACCGTGCACCGACGCACATCCGGAGGTTCTCCCATGTCCCCTGGCACCCGTTCCTGGGTCGTGCCCCTGGCCTGGACCGCCGTCCTGCTCGACGGGTTCGACCTGGTCGTCCTCGGCTCCGTGCTGCCCGTGCTGCTGCGCGACCACGTCTGGGGCCTGACGCCCGCGACGGCGTCGGTCGTCTCGACCGTCGGCCTGGCCGGGATGATGCTGGGCGGGCTGGCGATCGGCACCATCACCGACGTCATCGGCCGCCGGAAGTCACTGATCATCTCCGTGACGCTGTTCTCGCTGTGCACACTGCTATGCGCTTTCGCGCCATCGACGTTCATCTTCGGCCTGCTGCGGTTCGTCGCCGGGCTCGGGCTCGGCGGCTGCCTGCCGACGGCCATCACACTGGTCACGGAGTACGCGCGCCGCGGCAAGTCCGGCAGCGCGACGACCACGGTGATGACCGGCTACCACGTCGGCGCGGTGCTGACGGCGCTGCTCGGCATCGTGCTGATCGCGCCGCTGGGCTGGCGCGCGATGTTCGTCGCCGGGGCGCTCCCCGCGGTCGCGCTGATCCCGCTGATGCTGAAGTTCCTGCCGGAGTCGGAGACGTTCCAGCAGGTCCGCGAGACCGAGCGGTCGGCCGGGCACGCGGTGGCCGGCCTGTTCCGCGGCGGCCTGCTGCGCGCGACGATCGCGTTCTGGGTGACGTCGTTCATGGGGCTGCTGCTGGTGTACGGGCTGAACACGTGGCTGCCGGAGATCATGCGCCAGGCCGGGTACCCGCTCGGCGCGGCGCTGAGCCTGCTGCTGACGCTGAACCTCGGCGGCATCGCCGGCCTGCTCGTCGCGGGCCGGGTCGCCGACCGCGTCGGCATCCGCCCGTCGGCGCGGGTCTGGTTCGTCGCGGGAGCCGTCTTCCTGGCTCTGCTGAGCGTGAAGCTGCCCGCGGTCGGGCTGTACGCGGCGGTGTTCCTGACCGGCTGCTTCGTGTTCAGCGCGCAGGTGCTGGTGTACGCGTACATCGGCCGGATCTACCCGGACGCGATCCGCGCGACGGGCCTCGGCTGGTCCGCCGGAATCGGCCGCATCGGCGCGATCTCCGGCCCCCTCCTCGGCGGCGCGCTCCTGACGGCCGGAATCGCGTACCCGTGGGGCTTCTACGCGTTCGCCGCCGTCGGCGCCCTGGGTGCGGTAGCGGTCTCGGTGGTCCGCCCTGGCCGCCAAAGCCCGGCCCAGGACACCGCCCCGGCGGTCACCGAATCCCGGCCCGCCACCACCTGAGTCTGCCGCGGCGGGGTCGTGAGTGAGAAACAGCGTTAGAACACTGTTTCTCACTCACGACCACTTGCGCCGAGCGTCAGCCGAGGTCCTTCAGTTCCTTTTCGACGGCCGCGAGCTCGGCCTCCGAACCCTGGACCTTGGGGCCCTTGAACCACTTGTGGGCCGAGAGCACCCACCACAACGCCGCGCCGCCGAGGACCACGAGGAACGCGATCGGCGTGTAGTTGAACGAGTCCACCGTCACCGGCGACGCCTGCGGGAGCATGAACAGCACGAAGATCAGGACGACCCACGTCGTCGCGATGATGCCGACCGGCTTGCCCCAGCGCCCGAGGTGCCACGGCCCGCGCTCGAAGCTGTCGCCCAGGCGGACGCGCAGGAACACCGGGATCACGTAAGCGACGTACAGGCCGACGACGGCGATGGACGTCACCGCGCTGTAAGCCGTGTAGCTCCACAGGTACGGCAGCGCCAGGATCAGCGCGCCACCCGCGCCCAGCCAGACGGCGTTGGTCGGGGTCTGCGTGCGCTTGTTGATCTTGTGCCAGAAGTTCGACCCCGGGATCGCGCCGTCCCGCGCGAACGCGTAGATCATCCGCGAGTTGGCCGTCACCGAAGCCATCCCGCAGAACAGCTGCGCGCCGATGCAGATCAGCAGCAGGAACTTGCCGGTGACCGCGCCGGTGGCGTCGATGAAGATCTGCGCGGGCGGGACGCCGGTGGACGAGCCGACCTCGCCGGCGTAGTCCTGGATCGCGAACGTCAGGCCGATCAGCAGGATCCAGCCCGCGACGAGCGAGACGACGATCGACATCACGATGCCGCGCGGTCCGGCCGTCGCCGCGCTCTTCGTCTCCTCGGTCATGTGCGCCGACGCGTCGTAGCCGGTCAGCGTGTACTGCGCGACCAGCAACCCGAGCGCGAAGACGTAGAACGCCGAACCCCAGCCCGTCTGGTTGACGAAGCTGCCGAAGACGAACGACGCGTCCTGGTGCTTGGCCGGCACGAAGACCAGCACGCCCACGATCACCAGCACGCCGATGAGGTGCCACCACACGCTGACGTTGTTGAGGATCGCGACGATCCGGACGCCGAAGGTGTTCAGCAGGCCGTGCACCACGAGGATGATCGCGAGCAGCAGGATCGTGTGGCCCGGCGTCGCCGCGAAGCCCCACTGCAGGTCGAGGAACGCGTTGAGGAACAGTGCCGCGCCGAAGTCGATGCCCGCGGTGACGGCGATCTGGCCGACGAGGTTGAACCAGCCGGTGAACCACGACCACGCCGCGCCGTTCTTCCGGGCCAGCCTGGCGGCCCAGTAGTACAGCCCGCCCGCGGTCGGGTAGCTGGAGCAGACCTCGGCCATGCCGAGACCGACCAGGATGACGAACACCCCGACCAGTGGCCAGCCCCAGATCATCGCGGCCGGGCCGCCCGTCTTCATGCCGAACCCGTAGAGCGTCAGGCAGCCGGACAGGATGGAGATGATGGTGAACGAGACGGCGAAGTTCGAGAACCCCGACATCGTCCGCTTGAGCTCCTGCGCGTAGCCGAGCTGGTGGAGGCGCGCGCTGTCGTCATCGTGGGCGGGGTCGTGGTCGGGAGTGGTCTGCTGGTCGGAAACGTCCATCGGGCACCTCTTGAAAGGTATGCGGCCAGACCATTGAATTCGCCGAAAGTAGCCCCGGTCCCGAAGGGTGTCAAGCCTTCGTCAAGAACTCGTCCAGCCGCCGTAGCCGGGGCCCGCCACCACGGTGGTCGTTCGAGATCAGCGTCGCGGTGATGCCGGAGGACGGCTGGTGCAGGCTCACGAACGTGACGCCGTGGTCGCCGCCCTCCAGCCGGAGCACGCCCGGCCGCGGCAGCCAGAAGCCGAGCCCGTAGCCGGCCACGTGCGGGCGCAGCGCCCGGTCGGCCCACTCGCGCGGCACGATCCGGCCGTCGAGCAGGGCGGGCCAGAACTTCCGGAAGTCCGGCGCGCTGCTGTAGATCCCGCCGTCGCCGAAGCCCACGACCGGCAGGCTGAACACGTTGGTGCGGCCGTCTTCCAGGTAGCCGGTGGCCGTCCGGCCGGGGAGCGCGTCCGACCGGAGGAACGCGGTGTCGGTCATCCCCGCGGGCTCGGTGACGCGGGTCCGGACGAGGTCCGCGAAAGGTATGCCCGCGACCCGTTCGGCGATCAGGCCCAGGACGGCGAACGCGCCGTTGTTGTAGTGGAACCGCTCGCCGGGCGGGAACTGCTGCGGGAACCCGTCGAGCGCGACGAGGTAGTCGGCCGACGTGACGAGACCGGGCGGGGTCTCGGGCGGGTTCTCGTCGTCGCAGAAGTCGCCGATGCCGGACGTGTGGGTCAGCAGGTGCTCGATCGTGACGCGGTCGTCGATCAGCGGCAGGTCGTCACCGAGGATGTCGCGGGCTTTCGTCGTCAGTGCGAGGTGTCCCTCGGCGACCAGGCCGATGACGACGAGAGCGGTTAACCCCTTGGTGCCACTGGCGATCGCGAACCGGGTGTCGACGGTGTTCCGGACGGCGTAACCGATGTGCGCGTACCCGGCCGCCTCGGCGTGCAGCGTCTCGTCGCCGCGGCTGACCAGCACGACACCGGAAAAGGGCGCTTCCATGGACTCAGCGTCCACGGAAGCGCCCGTCACGGCAAAGTGTTTACCGGCCCAGGAACGCCTGCAGCGACTCCAGCGCGGTGTCCGGCTGGTCGGCGAAGAAGCCGTCGACGCCGGCCTTCAGGAACGCGGCCTCCTCGGTGAAGACGTCACCGTAGGCGTCCGGCTCGGCCGACGAGCGCAGGTTCGCCGGCAGGAACGGGTTCTCGTTCCGGAACGTGTACGGCTGCACCTTCAGGCCCGCCTTGTGCGCGTCCGCGACGATCGCGGTCGGCTTGGTCAGGTTCCCGGCGGCGTCGAGCGGGATGATCTGCGCCTTGTCCGGCCCGAGGTACTTCGCGTACTTCGCGACGTCCTTCAGTCCCTTCGCCGAGACGATGTCGGCGTAGGTCCGCTTGTCGCCGCTCGCGACGAAGTCCGCCGGGGCGCCGCTCGCGGAGGTCAGCTGCAGCAGCGGCGTCCGGACCTGCTTGTGCAGCGCGATCAGGTTCGACACCTCGAACGACTGGATGATCGCCGGCGCGTCCGGCCGGTCGAGGCCGTTCTTCTTGAGGGCCGCGACGAGCTTCGGCTCGGTCGGGTTGCCGATCGACTGGAAGAACGTCGAGTGCTTGACCTCGGGGTAGGTGCCGAGCGTCCGGTGCAGCTCCTTGCCGAGCCGCTTGGTCAGGTCGAGCACCTCCTGGAAGGTGGCGATCTGGTAGCGCCCGTTGTACAGCGTGTTGTGCGGCCGGTTCGCCGGGATCCGCTCGACCGCGCGCAGCGTCTTCAGCTCGGCGAGCGTGAAGTCCTGGGTGAACCAGCCGGTCGTCGGGACGCCGTCGATCACCAGGGTCTTCTTGCGGTCCGCGAACTCGGGGTGCTTCGAGACGTCGGTGGTCCCGCTGATCTCCGGCTCGTGCCGGGCGACGAGCTGGCCGTCCTTGGTCGGCACGAGGTCGACGTCGACGAAGTCCACGCCCATCCGGTAGGCGAGCTCGTACGAGGCGAGGGTGTGCTCCGGCCGGTACCCGGGCGCGCCGCGGTGTCCGATGATCACGGGGTCATCGTGGCCCCGTCCGTGCGCGGCCGCATCGGCGGACCCCCCGCTTTCGGACGGCACGGTGGACGCACTCGCCGACCCGACGGCCAGTCCGGTGACGCTCAGCAACGCCAGTCCGGCGAGCGCCAGCACGCCGACACGTTTGCGCTTCATCTGGTGACCTCTTTTCACACAGGGTGTGCCCTGACTACCCGTGCAACCCTCGATGTCGCAAGCGTCCGAAGTGCGTATCTGGACGAACACCCCGGTAAACGGCGCGTGGACTCCTGCTCGCGCCTGTGGCCTCCGGCGCGGTGCGGGCCGGGCGGGTGGCGCACGCCGGCGGGCGTGCCACGCGGGGTTCGCCTTGCAAGCGACCGGCGGGCCACGCGGGCGATCGCGCCGCGGCCGGCCGGACTGCCCGCCCCGCACCGCCGGCCGCTCGCGTCGCGCAGGCCAGCGGCGACCCGCTCCGGCCCCGGCGCACTGGCCACCTCGCCGACGCGCGGCGGCAGGGCGGCAGGGTGGCTGCTCGGCGTTCGCGCTGCAGGCTGCCGGCCGGCTCGCCCCGGCCTGCCCTCTCGTCGGGGCGCACCCGCGTGTCTCGGGCCTCGGTAAACGGCGCGTGGACTCCTGCTCGCGCAGCCCCGCCCTCCCTGGGGGCAGCCCCGCTTCCAGCGTATCGGCGCCCTCCGACGAACCTCCGGATCGCTGCGGCCGGAGGCCAAGTTGTCCACACCGGTGGTGACTTGTGGACAAGCCCGTCAGCCGCCTCCCTGCCCGGCCCGGGGGACGCCGGCCCGCGGCACGGCGGGGGCATCTGCCGGCGGCGGTGTGCGGTCGAGTCCGATGAGCGACCTGTGGACTCCTGCCGGCACGGGGGCACCCGGCTGGCACGGCGGTGCGGGCCGGCCGGGTGCCCCCGTGCCGGCGGCGTGCGGCGGTGCGGGCCGTCGCAACCAGGACAGTCACCAGCCGGTAGCGCCCCGTGAACACCGCGTGGAACCCCGCTCACGCCGGGTGGCGGAGGACGGCGAAATGTCCGGGGTGAACACGGCCGGATACTCTGTGCGGCGTGCGCGTACTGGTAATCGGCTCCGGCGCCCGTGAGCACGCCCTCGTCCTCGCGGCCTCCGGCGACCCCACCGTCACCGCCCTGGCCTGCGCGCCCGGCAATGCCGGGACGGCCGCCATGGCCGAGCAGCTCGGTGTCGAGGCGGCGGATCCCGAGGCGGTCGCGGCCCTCGCGAAGAGCTGGCAGGCCGACCTCGTCGTGGTCGGGCCCGAGGTTCCGCTCGTCGCCGGTGTCGCCGATGCCGTCCGCAAGGCGGGCATCGCCTGCTTCGGTCCCTCGGCCGCGGCGGCCCGCATCGAAGGCTCGAAGGCGTTCGCGAAGGACGTCATGGCCGCGGCGAACGTGCCGACCGCGCGCAGCGAGGTGGTCGACAACCCGGCCCGCCTCGACGCCGCGCTCGCCCGCTTCGGCCCGACCTGGGTGGTCAAGGACGACGGCCTCGCCGCCGGCAAGGGCGTCGTCGTCACGACCGACTACGACGTCGCGCGCAAGCACGCCATCATGCTGCTCGACGGCGGTCACCCGGTCCTCCTGGAGTCCTTTTTGGACGGTCCGGAGGCGTCGCTGTTCTGCTTCGTCGACGGCCACACCGTCGTCCCGCTGCTGCCCGCGCAGGACTTCAAGCGCGTCGGCGACGACGACGCCGGCCCGAACACCGGCGGCATGGGTGCCTACGCGCCGCTGCCCTGGGCGCCCGAGAACCTCGTCGACGAGCTGGTCGAGAAGGTCGTCCAGCCGGTCGCCGACGAGCTGGTCGCGCGCGGCGCGTCGTTCTCCGGCCTGCTCTACGCCGGGCTCGCGCTGACCTCGGACGGCCCGCAGGTCATCGAGTTCAACTGCCGCTTCGGCGACCCGGAGACGCAGGTCGTGCTGGCCCTGCTGCGCACCCCGATCGCCGGGCTGATGCTCGCCACCGCCACCGGCAAGCTCGCCGAGCACCCGCCGCTGGAGTGGGCGGGCGGCGCCGCGGTCACCGTCGTGATCGCCGCCGACGGCTACCCGGGCAAGCCGCGCACCGGAGACATCATCGGCGGTGCCGAGCTGGAAGGCGTGCTGCACGCGGGCACCCGCCGTCGCGACGACGGCGCCGTGGTCTCCTCCGGCGGCCGCGTGCTCTCGGTGGTCGGCACCGGCAAGACGCTCAAGTCGGCGCGCAAGCACGCGTACGAGACCGTCGAGAAGGTCCACCTCGCGGGCTCGCACCACCGCACGGACATCGCGCTCAAGGCGGCGAACGGCGAGGTCGGCGCTCCGACGGCCAAACAGCGCGCCTGATCCGGGAACCGGCGGGGGACGATGTTCGTCCAATCTCAGCCTGCTGTCACACCCGGGTTGGTAGCCTCGACGGGAGTCGGCCGGTCACTGTCCGTATGACGTCAGGGGAGAGCATGTCAGGACCCTCGTACGACCTCAGCTCGGCCGTCCCCGTGGCGCCGGCGGCCGCGGACGTCCTGGTCCACCCGGACAAGCTCCTGGACGTCGCCCGGATCGTCGAAGAGCAGGCCAACTCCCTCGAAGACCAGCTGCTGACCAAGCTCGGGCAGCTCCGGATCGACGCGCCGTCGGCCGACGTGATCAGCACCCAGTCGATCGACGCCTGGAACACCCTCATCGCCGACGGCGACCGCTCCTACGCGGGGCAGGTCCGCGAGTACGTCGCCGGCCTGAAGCGCCTGGTCTCGCAGCTGCGCGACGCCGCCAAGGACTACAAGGTCAGCGAAGACGAGAAGGCGGCGGTGTTCGGTGACCGCAGCAGGCACGGTGCGTAGCCGGAAGCTGCGGATCACCGGAGGCGTGCTCGCGACGGCGGCGCTCGCCGGCTGCTCGGCGGGCACCGACGGCACCCCTTACCCCATCGAGACGGCCGCGACCGCGGCGTCGCAGAGCGCCAAGGCGGCCCAGCTGCCGCAACGGCCGGCTGAGCTGCCCCTGCAGGGCGTCAACCTGTGCGAGGTGTTCCCGCAGGTGCAGCTCGACGCCATGAAGATCACCAGCGCGCCCCGGGAAGCTCCCCCGGAGGACGGGCCGACGTGCGTGTTCGACGCGGACGGCGCGGAGCCGGTGCACGCCTACCACGTGCGAGCGGTGTCGGCGGACCTCGACGAGTGGATCACCGGGGCCCGCAAGAAGAACAGCATGACCACCGAGCCGAAGACCATCGGCGGTTACCCGGCGCTGACGAACTACCGCGCGGCCGGCGACCCCGCCGACTGCGAGGCGCTCGTCGGCGTCGCGAGGGGCCAGACGCTGGCCGTCCAGACCTTCGCCATCACCCGCGGCAAGTTCACGCAGCCGCAGCTGTGCGACCTGTCGGTGCAGGCCGCCGACATCGCGCTGCAGACCTTGAAAGCACGCAACTAGGGAGGGCGCGTGGAATTCTCCGAGCTCGCGGCCGGGATCCAGAACCACCGCTTCGACGGCTGGACGAACACCGCGATCGCCGACCAGATCACGCGGATGATCAACGGTGACGGCACCGGCAGTATCGGTACGGCCGTCGACGCGCTGAAGGCCGTCGCGACCGCGCTCGCCCACACCGACCAGACCCTGCGCGCGCAGCTGCTCAAGCTCGGCGTCGAGTGGCAGAGCCAGGCCGGCGGTGCGGCCAGCCAGGTCCTCACCGAGCAGGCCGGGTTCTCCCAGGACGCGACGACGAAGGTCGCGCACGCCGCGGAGATGGTGTTCGAGCAGGGCGAGTCGTTCAACCGGACCAAGTACAAGCTCCCGGACGCCGAAACCGTCCGGAAGGGCGCGGGCGGCTACACGCTCGGCGACGGCCTGCTGCTCAGCTTGATCGGCTTCGAAACCGACCACGCCCGGCAGGTCGAGGCCGCGAACGACGCCAAGGAACAGGCCAAGCAGGCGCTGAACGAGTACGCGCAGGAAAGCGGCACGAACCTGCTCTCGACGCAGTCGCTGTCCGACCCCGAGTCGCTGAAGCTGGCCGCCCCGGGCATCACGCCGGGCGTGCTGGACGTCGCGGGCGCCGCTGTCGCGGTGACGCCGGACGGCGGTGTGAAGCCGGCTTCGGACAAGGTCCGGTCGGTGCACGTCGACCCGCCGGTGGTGCAGCCGGTGTCGCACACGGTCCACGCCGACCCGCCGACCCCGGTCTACGGCGTCGCGGCGCAGCAGCAGCCGTCCCGGCCCGTCGCGCAGCCGCCGCGCCAGACCGGCGCGGGCACCTCGCCCGCGCAGCACACGACACCGTCGTCGTCGACGACTCCGGCGGGCGTGAAGCCGCCGACGTCGACGCCCGGCCCCGGCTGGGTCAACGCGCCGGGTCGCGGCACGGCGTCCGGTGACTCCTCCCACTTCTCACCCGGGCTGTCGGTCGGCGGCGGCGAGCAGTTCGTGCCGCCGGGCGCACCCGGCTCACTGCCGCCCGGCTCGGCGCCGGGGACGGCGCCGATCAAGTCCCTCGGCGGCGGTGGCGCGTCCGGCTCCGGCTCGACCAGCGTCGACAGCTCGTTCGGCGGGGCCAACCGCGGCGCCGACGGCCTGCTGGCCAAGGGCCGCACGGTCGGCGCGATGCCGCAGGCCCCGCTCCCGCCCGGTCAGTTCACGGCCGAACGCGGTTTCGTCGCGAAGCCCGGCGCGACCCCCGGCGAGATCGGTGCGGGCGCGGCGGCGGTCGGTGCGGGCGCGGCCGGTGGCGCGCTGAGCGGCGACAAGGAGCGCCTGCGGCGCGAAAAGGGCCAGGCGAAGGGCCCGGTGCGGCCGCTGCCGGTCGGTGAGCTGCCCGAGGAGGAAGCCGTCGCGCTGCGGAAGTCGGAGCAGATCAGCCCGAAGCAGCAGGCCGGCGAGTCGAAGTTCCTGTCCGAGGCGGCCCCGCAGGAGGACGACGCCGAGCACGTCCGCCGCTTCGGCGTCGACGACCAGGACCTGTTCGCCGACCAGCGGATGGTTTCCCCCGACGTGATCGGCGACCACAGCGGGGACGGGCGCTGACCGTGTCGCTGGTGCTGTCCGCGCGGGAGTTCGACGTGCTCTGGGAGTCGTTGGGCCTGCCCCGCCGGCACGTCGCGCTGGACGTGCCGAGCGAAGGAATGACCCGCGGCGAGCGGCTGGAAGTGGTCGACGCGGCCTGGGCGTCACTGAGCGAGCGGCGCCTGGCCCGCAACCGCCGGGTGTCCGGCGAGGTGGCGGACCTGCTCAACCTGCTGGCTCGCCCCCAGTTCGGCGTGGACGTGTGGGTGTGGGCCGAACGCGAGATCCGCGGCCGCGCGGTGAGCGTCCGCAGCCAGGCGGTGCTGGCGGTGGTCGACAGCGGCGAGGTCTGGCTGATCCCGGCCACGGAGGACGGCCTCCCGGAGGCGGCGGCCTCGGTGGCGGGCGACCTCGGCCCGGGCATCGGCCAGACGGTGAGCATCCCGTACGACGTCCTCAGATCCGCCGACGCGGCCGCGAAGGGCGACGCGAAAGGCCTGGTCACGGCGTTGGAGGACCGGGGCGTGGAGCTGTTCCAGGCCCAGGAGCTGTCGGGGATGCTGCTGGGCCAGGAGGCCAGGGGCCAGTTCGGCGCGGAACGCGTGGGCCGCGACGGCGTGGTCCACCGAGCGGGCCGGGTCGTGGCGTTCTTCGACACGGACGCGGGGCGGTACCTGTTCCAGGTGGCGTCGGACCGCGAGGGCCGCGAGTGGGCGACCGTGACCCCGGCGGACAACGCCCTGCTGGCGACGCGAATCCGTGAACTGATGGCGGAGGCCTGATCCCCGCCGGGTGGAAGTTCGCCGGGAACGGTACGCGCGGCGCACGGGAAGTCATAAAGTAAGCGCGGGAACCGTCCCGGTCATGACGACGTCTGATCGGGCGGATGCAAGTGTGCGAAGGGGATGACGAACCGTGCCTGTCTACGACGCCGACTCGATGGCCATCGCGGCCGGCCAGGTGGAGAAGCTGAAGGACGAGTTCGAAAAGTCCAAGCAGAAGGTCACCGGCATGGACCACGAGCACGAGAGCCCCTTCGGCGGGATGGACGACAAGGGCGACGCGCACGGCGCGGTCGGCAAGTTCAAGGACGGCGTGCACAGCCAGTTCGACGCCGCGGGCAAGCACATGGAGGCGCTGGGGTTCGCCATGCGCAAGGCCGCCGGCCTGATCGCCGAAACCGACCAGGTCGGGGCGAGCGACCTCACGCTGCACGTCGACAAGTGAACTGAGCAGGGGGCACCAGAGTGGCTTTGAACGGGGTCGGCGCCGGAACGCCGGACAATTGGGACGCCTTCATGAAGAAGGTCGATCAGGTCGAAAAGGTCAATCTGCAGAAAATCACCGACGCGGCGACGCAGTTTCGTGACGCGGGCAAGAACGCCGGTGACCACAATGCGTCCCTGAAGTCGTCGACGGACGCGCTGGGCGGCGATGTGTGGGCCGGCCCGGCGGCGGACCAGTTCTTCACCTACGTCCGCCAGGTGCGCGACGCCGGCACCAAGGTGCAGACCCACCTCGAAGACGTCGCCAAGGACCTCGACACCCTGCAGACCAACCTCGCCGAGATCAAGCGCAAGGTCGCGGACAAGCAGAACTCCGCCGAGACCGCGGTCAACGAGCGCAACACCAAGGCGGCGACCGACATCAAGGTCGCGCTGGACAGCGCGAAGAAGGCGATGGACGAGGGCAAGCCCGGCCCGAGCCCGACCGCCGCCGAGATCCTCGAGCAGGCCAAGACGGACATCCACACCATCACCGCCGGCTTCGACGGCGACGTGGCCGCGTTGCAGACCCAGGCCGACACGCAGATCAAGGCCTCGCAGACGCTGATGTCCCAGCAGATCGACGGCGGCTACGACCAGGTTCCCCTGCCGAGCAGCACCCCCGCGGCGCCCAAGAGCACCGGCGGCATCCACAGCAACGGCGCCTCCCACGGCGGTGGCGGAGGCGGCGGCGGCGGTGGTGGCGGAGGCGGTGGCCTCGGCCCCAGCGGCGGCCCGCCGTCGTCCCCGCCGCCCGGCAACGTCCAGCAGTGGATCCAGGAGGCGATCAAGGCCCTTCAGGCGGCCGGCGTCCCCGTCACCGACGCGGACATCCCCAACATCTGGGCGATCATCCAGCACGAGTCGGGCGGGAATCCCAACGCCATCAACAACTGGGACTCCAACGCCGCTGCCGGGCACCCGTCCAAGGGGCTCATGCAGTGCATCGACGGGACGTTCAACGCCCACAAGCTGCCCGGCCACGACAACATCTACAACCCGGTCGACAACATCATCGCGGGCGTGCGGTACTCCTTCGACCGCTACGGCGGCCTCGGCAACGTGCCGGGCATCAAGGCCATGGCCCACGGCGGTGCCTACCAGGGGTACTAGAACTAGCCTGGCCCCATGGCCGACCTCGAGGCGGGTCCCGCGCTGCGGGCCGGTGTGCCGCCCTTCCACGTCATGGACGTCCTTTCCGCCGCGGGCGCGCGGCAGCGCAGTCACGGTGATCTCGTGTCGCTCGCCGCCGGGCAGCCTTCCGTGCCCGCGCCGAAGCCCGTTCTCGACGCTGCCCGCGAAGCGCTCGGCAAGAGCACCCTCGGCTACACCGAACAGCTCGGCATCCCCGAGCTGCGCGAGGCCGTCGCCGGGCACTACCAGCGGAAATACCAGCTCGACGTCAGCGCTCAGGACGTCGTCATGACCACGGGGTCGTCCGGAGGCTTCCTGCTCGCCTTCCTCAGCGCCTTCGACCCCGGGGCCAAGGTCGCGATGGCCCGGCCCGGCTACCCCGCCTACCGCAACCTGCTGACCGTCCTCGGCTGCGAGGTCGTCGAGTTCGCGACCACCGCCGAGACGAACTTCCAGCCCACCGTCGCCCTGCTCGACGAGCTCGGGCCGATCGACGGCCTGATCGTCGCCAGCCCCAGCAACCCGACCGGCACCGTCCTGCCGCCCGGGGAGCTGGCCGCCATCGCCGGCTGGTGCTCGTCGCACGGGGTGCAGCTGATCAGCGACGAGATCTACCACGGCATCTCCTACGGCGCCGAGCTCGACTGCGCGTGGCAGTTCGGCCGGGAGCCGCTCGTGCTCGGCAGCTTCTCGAAGTACTTCGCGATGACCGGCTGGCGGCTCGGCTGGATGCTCGTGCCGCAGCGTCTTCATCGCGCGGTCGACGTCCTGACCGGCAACTTCACCATCTGCCCGCCCGCGGTTTCGCAGTACGCGGCGCTCGCCGCCTTCACGCCGGAGGCGTACGCGGAGGCCGACGCGCACGTCGAGCGCTACCGCGCCAACCGCGACCGGCTCTTCGCCGGGCTCAAGGGCATCGGTCTCGGCGAGCTCGCCCCCGCCGACGGTGCCTTCTACGCGTACGCCGACGTCAGCGCGTACACCCACGACAGCCTGAGCTGGTGCCAGCGGCTGCTCGCCGACACGGGCCTCGCCATCACCCCCGGCGTCGACTTCGACCCGGTCGACGGCGGCAAGTACGTCCGGTTCTCCTTCGCGGGCAGCGCGGACGACCTCGACGAAGGCGTTCGCCGGCTGGGGGCCTGGCTCGGCCAGGGGGAACCCTGATTCATCCCTGAACGTTGGCTCGCTGAGGGGAGTTTCGCCGGCCGAGGTGTCAGAGTGGAGTCATCGGGCCGGAGGGGCCACGGGAGCAATCGGAGGAAGCCATGTTCTGGAAGATCGTCGGCGGCCTGATCGTCGCCTGGGTGGCGTTCATGGTGCTGGGCGCCGTGATCGGCTTCGTGTTCAAGGCCGTCCTGTGGATCGCCATCATCGGTGGCATCGCCTTCCTGGGCGCCGCCGGCTACCGCGCGATCAGCGGCAAGAAGGACCCCAGGCGGATCAACCGCTACTGAGCTATCCCGGGATCCGCGCCACGCCGCACAGCGATGTCCAGTTGACGGGCGTCAGCGGCGCCAGGCGCGGCCCGTCCGGCCACCACCGGTGCGGCGCCGTCAACCCGGGCTCGAGCAGGTCGAGGCCGTCGAAGAACGACGCGATCTCGGCCCGCGTGCGGTAGCTCGTGTCGAGCCCGGTGCCGCTGAACCGCTTCTGCAGTGATGTCGCGACGCCGGCCGCTTCGGAGCCGTCGTCCGGGTTGTGCTGGTGGAGCAGGACCAGGTACGACCCCGGCGCCATCGCGCCGACGTAGGACTTGACCACCTGCCGGGCCTGCTCGAGGTCCGTGATGTGGTGGACGATCGCGCACAGCACGAGCCCGACCGGCCGGTCGAAGTCGATGAACCGGCCCACGTCGGACAGGGTTTCGCCGGGCCGCAGCAGGTCGTTGCCCGAGATGTGCGTGAAGTCGTTGTCGACCAGCAACGCCCGGCCGTGCGCCTGCACGACCGGGTCGTTGTCGACGTAGACGACGTGCGCCTCGGGGTTGTACTTCTGCGCCACCTGGTGGGTGTTCTCCACCGTCGGGAAGCCCGAGCCGAGGTCGAGGAACTGGTCGACGCCGAGCCGTTCGGTCAGGTACCGCACGGCGCGGACGAGCCACTGCCGCACTTCCTGCGCCATCGCCGGGGACTCCGGCGCGATCTCCAGGATCTGCCGCACCACCGCGCGGTCGGCCTCGTAGTTGTCCTGCCCGCCCATCAACGCGTCGAAGACGCGGGCGATGCTCGGCCGGTCGAAGTCGACGCGGGCCGACGGTCGTTCGCTCGTCATGGCGGCCTACCGGGGGTCGGGGTCCGTGCAGCCTAGGCCACGAACGATCACCGCTGGTAGGCGGACGTGCGGTGCGGGTGAGGTCAGTCGAGCCACGCGCGGGCCGCGTCGGCGCCGTTCCACACCTCCGCCTTGAGCCCGACCGCCCGCGCACCGTCCACATTGGACTGACGGTCGTCGAAGAACAGGCAGTCGGCCGGCTCCGCGCCGAGCTCGTCGAGCAGCAGGCGGAAGATCTTCGCGTCCGGCTTGACGCACCGGACGTCGCCCGAGAAGAGCGTCACGCGGAAGTGGCGGGCCCACTCCTGCGCGCGGACCCACTCGCCGAACACCACCGGGGCGTTCGACAGCAGCGCCAGCGACGCGCCGGCCTCGGAAAGGGCCTCGAACAACGCCTGCGAAGACGGTTCCAGGTGCGCCCAGCCCTCGACGTCGACGCGGGTCAGCTCGGCCGACAGCGTTTCGTCGACGGACACGTCCAAGGCCTTGCCGACCGTCTGCCAGTACTCGAGCGGGGTGCTTCCGGCGTCATAAGGAATCCGGTAGTCCCAGTACGCCCTCTCGAACTCCGGCAGCGGCGCGCCGATCAGCGCGGCCAGCTCCGGGCGGGCCTCGCTCGGCTTGCTCAGCACGTCGCCGTAGTCGAACACGATCCAGTTCACGGTGCCCCCGGTACTCATCGGGCGCCGGACTTGATCCGGCGCAACGCTTCTTCGATGTCGGTCGCGCTCAGGTCCCGGTGCGTCACGAACCGGACCCGGCCCGCCATCGGCACCGCGCGGATCCCGAGCGAGTCCAGCCAGGCCAGCGCGGTCGGGATGTCGGGTACCTCGGCGAGCACGATGTTGGTGTCCGGCTCGTTCGTCGCCCAGCCGTGGTCGGCCAGGCCCTCGGCCAGGCGCCGCGCGTTCTCGTGCGACTCGGCCAGCTCGGGGACGCGGTCCAGCGCGACCAGGCAGGCCGCGGCCAGGACGCCGCCCTGCCGGACACCGCCGCCGAGCATCTGCCTCATCCGGCGCGCCCGCTCGACGAACGCGACGCTCCCCGCGACGACCGAGCCGACCGGCGCGCCGAGACCCTTGCTGAAGCAGGCCGAAACGCTGTCGACGCCGACGGTCAGCGCGGCCGGCGGCACCTCCAGCGCGACCGCGGCCTGCCAGAGCCGGGCGCCGTCGAGGTGCACGGTCAGGCCGGCTTCCTTCGCGACGGACAGCAGCTGGGCGTGCTCGTCGGGCGGGGTGACCGCGCCGCCGGCCGCGTTGTGCGTGTTCTCGAGGCAGAGCAGCGACGTCCGTAATGTGAAGTACGGTCCGGGTTGTCCGATCGCGGCCGCGAGGGCGTCGGGCGAGGGGCGGCCCGGGCCGCCGTCGTGCTCCAGGATGTCCGGCATCCCGCCGGCCAGCCACGCCGCCGAACCGAGCTCGTTGGTCAGCACGTGCGCACCCCGCGTGGCGAGGAACCGGTCGCCACGCTGCAGGTGGATGCTCAGCGCGACGAGGTTCGCCATGGTCCCGCTCGGCACCCACAGCGCGGCCGGCATGCCCAGGACGTGGGCGGCGCGTTCCTCCAGCGCCTGGATCGTCGGGTCGCGTTCGAGGACGTTGTCGCCGACCTCCGCGGACGCCATCGCCGCGCGCATCGTGTCATCCGGACGGGTGACGGTGTCGGAGCGGAAGTCCAGCGGCGGCAGCGTGAAGGTCACGGAGCGATCACATCACACCCACCTCCCGGGGATCAATGAGCCCCGGAGTGGTGGGACCCGCTCGGTCCGTGCAACCGTGGACGCCCCTGATTCCGTCCTACCCACCGACGACAACAGAGCGGAGCACGACTGCGCGTGGACCAGCGCGACGAGGAGGAGTTCGCGGAGTACTTCGCCGCCAGGCGGGACGCCGTGCGCCGGACCGCGTACATGCTCTGCGGCGACTGGCACCGGGCGGACGACCTCGCGCAGACGGCGTTCGTCGCGCTGCACCGGAGGTGGAAGAAGATCAGGGATCGCGCGGCGACCGACGCGTACGTCCGCACGACGCTCGTGCGTGCGTCGATCGACGAATCGCGGCGTCCGTGGCGGCGTGAGTGGCAGACCGAGGTCCTGCCGGAACCCGCCGACGACTCGCCCGGCCTCGACGACCTCGTCGCGACCAGGGAAGACCTGCTCGCGGCGTTGAAGGAAGTGCCGCCCAAGCAGCGGGCGGTGCTGGTCATGCGGTTCTTCGAAGGACTCGACGTGACCGGCGCGGCGAAGGCGCTGGGATGCAGCGAAGGCAACGTGAAGAGCCAGACCGCGCGCGGGCTGGCGAACCTCAAGCAGGTTCTGGAACGGGAGGTGGAGACCAATGGATGAGCAGGAGCTGCGCTCGTTGTTCTCCGCCGCGCCGCCGGACGCACCCGAGCCGACGTTCTCCCAGGACGACGTCGTTCGCGAATCGCGCCGCCAGACCGTGCGGCGCCGGAACCGGATCACCGCCGGGGTGAGCGCCGCGGCGCTGGTGGTCGTCGGGTTCGGCGCGTACGGCCTGCTGTCCGGGGGTACCCCCGAGGCACTGACAGCCGCGGACAACGGCGCCATGGCGTCACAATCCGGGCCGGGGTCGGGGCAACCCGGCTTGAGCCCGGCACGTCCTGAAGTCGGTGGGGGGTCACCGAACTTCTCGTCCGAACCACCTCGGCAGGGAGGTGACCAGGGCGGGAAGACCGGCCAGCTGGCCGAAGGCGCCTCCGGGTGCGAACAGGTGGACGGGGAGCTCGCCATCGCCCTCGCTGGCGAGCTCCCCGGCCACGTCGCCGGAACCCCGGCAGTGCCGGGCGGCGCCTGTTCGACGGCGTCGCGCTCGGCCGGGTTCCCGGTCCCGGGCGGCGAGGTGTCCGCGGCGGTGTACCCGAAGGGCATTCCCGTGGTCTTCAAGTCCCAGCCGGCCGGCACGGTCACGGCCCAGGTGGCCACCGCGTCCGGCGGGTCGTTGTTACTGGTCAGCGTGCCTTCGGCCGGGGCGACAGCGCCGTACGCGGGTCAGGTTCAGACGTTCGCGCACGCTCTCGCGCCCCGCTTCTGAGCCCGGGTCCGCCCGGTTGGCAGAATGACCGGTCATGACCGCTGCGACCACCCCGAAAGGGGAACGACGGCGCGCCGCGCTCGTCGAGGCCGCCGCGAAGCTGCTCGTCGAGGGCGGGTTCGACGCCGTCCGGCACCGGGCGGTGGCCGAGCGCGCGGGGCTGCCGCTCGCCTCGACGACGTACTACTTCGACTCGCTGGAAGAGCTGGTCACGGCGGCCGTCGAGCACCATTCGAACGCCGAGCTGGCGGCGGGCCGCCGTCGGCTGGAGGAGCTGGCGACCCGCAACCGCGGTGTGCAGGCGACCGTCGACCTGGTGCTGGACATGCTGCTCGGGCCGGAGACCGACGACCCGGAGGCCGACGCGGAAGCGGTGCTCCTGCGGTACGAACGCCTGGTCGCGACCGGTCGCCGTCCGTACCTGCGGCCGTTGATGCGGATGCTGTCGGCCCAGCTCGACGAGCTGCTGACGGAGATCTTCGCGCGCTCGGGCACCCCGGTTTCGACCGATGAACTCGAACGGCTGATCGCGCTGGTCGACGGAGCTGTCGTCAACGCCCTGATCGCGATCGACCCGGCCCCCCGCGCGGCGGCGTCGCGGATGCTGCAGAACGCACTCGACGGCTCCTGACCATTACTGTCGTGCAGGTGGACTTGAACCTGCTGACCGCTTTGGACGCGTTGCTGGAGGAGAACTCCGTGCAGGCGGCCGCCGACCGGCTGCACCTCACGCCGCCCGCGATGAGCCGCACGCTCGCGCGGATCCGGGCGACGACCGGCGACGACATCCTGGTGCGCACCGGCCGCACGATGACCCCGACGCCCCGCGCGCTCGCGATGCGCGACGAGGTCCGGACGCTGGTGGCCCGCGCGAACCGGGTGCTGGCCCCGGCCCGCACGGTGGACCCGGCGACGCTGCGGCGCACGTTCACCATCCAGGGCCACGACGCGCTGCTCGCGGCGCTGTTCCCGGCGTTGCTGCGGACGGCGTCGGCGGAGGCGCCCGGGCTGGGGCTGCGGCTGCTGGCGGAGGCGCCGGTGGACACGCCCGACCTGGCGCGCGGGCACGTCGACCTGGAGCTCGGGGCGACGGTGCCGGCGTCGCCGGAGATCAGCCACGAGATCGTCGGCGAGGATCGCCTGGTGCTGGTGACGCGCGCCGGGCGCGAGCTGGACATCGAGGAGTTCGCGGCGGCCGAGCACGTGATCGTGTCCCGGCGCGGCCGGCTGCGCGACGGCGTCGACAAGGTGCTGGCCGAGCTGGGGCTGCGCCGCCGAGTGGTCGCGGCGCTCCCGACGGCGGCACTGGCGCTGCAGGCGATCGCGCACAGCGACGTCGTGGGGGTGATGGCCGAGCGGTCCACGGCCCAGGCCCGCGCCGACGTCGGCTTGAGCGCGGTGGAACTGCCGTTCGACCCGCCCAGCGCACCGGTGGTCCTGAGCTGGCACAGCCGCTACGACACGGATCCGGCGCACGAATGGCTGCGCGCCCACTGCCGCACCGCGGTGACCGACGTGCTGGCCGGGTCCGCCGCGGCCGGTCGTGAGTGAGAAACAGCGTTAGAACACTGTTTCTCACTCACGACCTCACTTGGCCAGCGCTACCAGGACTTCGCCGCGGGGGCCGTCTTCGGCCGCGTCGAGCATGGCCGCGGCCACCGTCGCGTGACTGATCATCGGCGGGAACAGCTTGCGGGGCACGGAGTCGAGCCGCACGCTTTGCCGCGTCGGGCTGATCGGGCCGCTCTTCATCGGGCCCACGTGGACCACCGTCCCGCCCATGCCGAGGATCGCCGCGTCCGCGCCGACCTTGTCCGGCACCTCGGCTTTCAGGAGCCGCGCCACCAACGTCCGCGACAGCCAGCCCGCCGCCTCCGCCGAGGGCCCGGTCCCGAGCGCGCCGACGGACACCGCCCGCGACGGTCCCGCGGCCACCACCGCACGGGCCCCGGCGGTCAGCACGCCGGGTGGGTCGCCCTTCCGCAAGCCCAGCGCGTCGAGCACGATTTCGCTGCCGCGTAAGGCATCCGCGATCCCCGCGGCGTCGTGGACGTCGGCGGCGACCGTGGTCAGCCGCTCGGTGGACGACGGCGCCGGGTTCCGGCTGACGGCCACCACCTCGTGTCCGCGCTCGAGCGCCTGCCGCACCAGCTCACTGCCCACCGCGCCCGACGCGCCGAGCACCGCCACCCGGCTCACTTCAGCACCTCCAGCGCCGCGGCGTGCAGACCCGGTGCGGCGACGAGGATGTCGGCCGAGTTGACGTCCCACGGCGAGCCCGTGAGATCGGTGACGACCGCGCCCGCCTCCCCGGCCAGCAAGGCGCCGGCCGCGCTGCCGGGCAGGTCGGGCTCGTACTGCCAGAAGACGTCGTACTGCCCGGCGGCGAGGCCGAGCAACGGGAACGTCGTCGGAATCGTGTTGCGCACCAGCAATGCCTTCGATGCCATCGCCACGAACGCGCTCGCGAACCGCGTGTAGACCTCGGGAGAGCTACCCGCCTGGCTCGCCGTCACCGCCGCGCTCGAGAGGTCGGTCTTGGCCGAGACGTGCAGCCGCCGCCCGTTGAGGAAGGCGCCTTCGCCGCGCACCGCCGTGTACGTCAGGTCGCCGATCGGCTGGCGGACGACGGTCAGCTCCGGCTGCCCGTCCGTGACCAGCGTGATCGTCACGCCCCACTCCGGCAGGCCGTGGACGTGGTTGACCGCGCCCTCGGTGCCGTCGACCACCCACCACCGCCCGGCCGGCACGACGCGGCCGGTCTCGTCTTCGTCCCACCAGCCGACGCCGGGCGCGACGCCGTCGAGCGCCTCGCGCACGATCGCCGTCGAGGTCGCTTCGAGGCGGGTGCCGAGCTCGTACATCGCCGCCCGGTCCGCCGGACGGCTCGCCGGGTCGTACGCGTCGAGCAAAGCCTGTCCGGCCTTCTCGGCCGCTTGGGTGACCGCTGTCAGAACGTTTGTCATGTACCTATTACGGCACGGACTGACGCCTGACTCCAGTGCAATCTCCTTAACTGACGAGTTACCGCCGTGCACTTGAGCTAGGACTTGCGCTGAGCCTTCGCCAGGTCATCGCGAGACTTCGTGACGAGTGCCAGCATCGCCTGCTCGGCCGCCACCGGATCACCGGCGACGATCGCGTCGAACACCTTCCGGTGGCTCGGCACCGGGTCCTCCGCCGCCGACGCCCCGTGCACCAGCTTGTCGCGCTCGGCCAGCCCGATCGCGATGACCCGCTCCATCCGCATCAGGAAGTTGTTGTGGGTGGCCGTCATCAGCCGCCGGTGGAACGCGAGGTCGGCCTGGACGCTCGCCTCCGCGTCGTCGGCGGCGGCCATGTCGGCCAGTGCCTCCCGCAGCGAATCGAGGTCTTCCTCCGATGCGCGTTCGGCCGCGATCCGCGCCGCCGCCGGCTCAACGACCGTGCGGACCTCGGTCAGCTCGTCGAGCAGGCCCGGGTCGTCGGCGGCCGCGGTCTGCCAGCGCATGACGTCGGTGTCGAGCATGTTCCAGCGCTCGCGCGGCTGGACGAACGTGCCGCGCTTCTGCCGCGCGTCGATCATCCCCTTCGCGGCCAGCACCTTCAGCGCCTCGCGCAGCGCGGTCAGGCTGATGTCGAGCTCTTCGCGCAGCGCCGGCAGGTCCAGGACGGTGCCCTCGCCCCACTCGTCGGAGAGGATGCGGCTGGCCAGTGCCTCCACGGTCTGGCCGTGCAACCCGCGTGGCCGGTGTTCGGTCAATGGAGGGGCCCTCTCAGCTGGCAGGTCGTGATCGGAGTCATCCTACGCCGCCCACTAAGTCGTCATAAATTATGAATACATCTTGACACCGGCGTCGCCCGGTTGCACTCTTTGGCAGCAGTCACGCCCGTGCGGGCACCAAGACAAAGGGGTCACGACATGACGAGTGCAGGCCTGTCCCGCCGCCGTTTCCTGCGCAACACGGGCCTCGCCGGGCTGGGCGCCATCGGCTCGGGCAGCTTCCTCGCCGCCTGCGCCACCTCCGCGAACTCCGGCCCGGTCAAGCAGGCCGCCGGCGCGGTCACCGTCCAGTCGAACCTGTCCTCGCCCGAGGCGAAGAAGGCGATCGAGGCGCTGGCCCAGGCGTTCGGCGCGAAGGGCGGCGCGACGGCGACGGTCAACACCGTCGCGTCGGAGACCTTCCGCACCCAGCTGCCCAGCTACCTCACCGCGGCCACCCCGCCGGACACCTTCACGTGGTACCCGGGTTCGCTGCTGTCCGGCTACGCGCGCAAGGGCCTGCTGCTCGACGTCGGCGACGTCTGGCAGACCATGGGCGACTACAGCGCCGCGTTCCGCGCGCTCTCCGGCGACGGCGCCGGGCACCAGGTCTTCGTCCCCACGTCCTACTACTGGTGGGGCTTCTTCTACCGCAAGTCCAACTTCGCGAAGTGGGGCGTGCGGCCGCCGACGAACTGGACCGAGTTCCTCGCGCTGTGCGAAACCCTGAAGGGCAAGGGGATCTCGCCGATCGGGCTCGGCGCGGGCGGCACCACGCCGTGGACCGCGTCCGCCTGGTTCGACTACCTGAACATCCGGATCAACGGCGCGCCCTTCCACCGCGAGCTGCTCGCCGGCAAGCAGCGCTTCGACGACCCGCGCGTCAAGAAGATCTTCGACCCGTGGCGCCAGGCCCTGCCGTACTTCGACCCGAACGGCACCGCGATCGCGTTCCAGGACGCCACGACCGTGCTGCTGCAGGGCCGCACCGGCATGGTGCTGACCGGCACGTTCTTCGCTGACGCCGCCCCGAAGGACGCGCTCGACGACCTCGACTTCTTCCAGTTCCCGATTCTCGACCCGGCCGTCCCGGTCGCGGAGGAGGGCCCGACCGACGGCTTCTTCGCCAGCGCGCGCACCGCGCACGTCGCGGAGGTCAAGGAGTGGTTCAAGTACGTCGCGACGGCCGAGGCGCAGGAGCTCTACATCGAGAACTCCTCCGGCACGGTCCTGCCGACCAACCCGAAGGCCAAGGACAACGGCACGCCGCTGGTCCAAAAGGGACGCAAGATGCTCGCGGACGCCAAGGAGATCACGCAGTTCTTCAACCGCGACTCCTCCGACGCGCTGCAGCCGACCGCCGACGCCGCGCTGATCCGGTTCATCCAGAAGCCGAACGAGCTCGACTCGATCCTGAGCGACTGGCAGACCGCCGCGCAGAAGGTCTGGCAGTCCTGAGATGGCGGTGCTGACCGCTGACCGGCCGAAGACCGCGGCGCGGGCCCCGAAGCGCCGTCGCCGGATCTCTCCCGTGCTGCTGGCGTTCGTCCTGGTGCCCCTCCTCGTCGAGGGGTTCTGGGTGTTCTGGCCGGCGCTGCAGGGGTTCTACCTGGCGCTGACGAACTGGGACGGCGTCTCGGCGCCCACGTTCGTCGGTCTCGGGAACTTCGCCGAGATGTTCTCCGACGACATCTTCAAGACCGCCGCGCTCGACACGGTGATCTGGCTCGTGCTCTTCGGTGGCCTCTCGGCCGTCGGGGGGCTCGCGCTGGCGGCGTTGCTGCAGAAGGAACGCCGTGGCGTCGGGTTCTACCGGGCCGCGCTGTTCACGCCGGTGGTCTTCTCGCTGGTCGCGACGTCGCTGATCTGGCAGGTGATCTACCAGCCGGACGGCGTCTTCAACAAGGTGCTCGGTGCGATCGGGCTCGGCGGCTGGCAGCACGCGTGGCTCGCCGACCCGAAGACGGCGCTGTACGCGGTGCTCGTCCCGGCGCTGTGGCGGCAGCTCGGCTACGTCATGGTGCTGTACCTGGCCGGGCTCAAGGGCATCGACCCGGCGCTGTACGAGGCGGCCAAGCTGGACGGCGCGACGGCGTGGCAGCAGTTCCGCAACGTCACCTGGCCGCAGCTGCGCAGCGTCAACTCCGTGGTCCTGTCGGTGATCATCATCGACTCGCTGCGGTCGTTCGACGTCATCTGGTCGATGACGAAGGGCGGGCCATACCACTCGTCCGAGGTGCTCAGCACGTACATGTACGCGACGGCGTTCCAGTCGCTGCGCCTCGGCTACGCGTCCGCGCTGGCCGTGGTGATCTTCGTGCTGGCGTTCGGCGTGATCGTGACCTACCTCGTGCGCGCTTTCCGGGAGGACTCGTGAGGAGGACCCGGACCTTCGGGTTCCACCTGCTCGCGGGTGGGCTTTCGGTGCTGTGGCTGCTGCCGATCCTGCTGGTGCTCACGACGAGCGTCCGCACGTTCTCCGACATCGCGTCGAACGGGCTGGGCGCGCTGCCCGCGTCGTTCTCGCTCGACGGGTTCGGGCAGGCGTGGGGCGAGGGCGGCGGCGGGCACGCGATGCTCAACAGCCTGCTCGTGACGATCCCGACCGTGCTGCTCGCGCTGCTGCTCAGCTCGGCGGCGGCGTTCGCGCTGAGCCGGTACGAGATCCCGTTCCGCCGCACGATCATCCTGGTGATGCTGGCGGGAAACCTGCTGCCGCCGCAGATCCTGCTCGTGCCGGTGGCGAAGCTGGCCGAGCTGCTGGGCATCTACGACACGCTGACGGCGCTGATCGTCGTGCAGGTCGGGTTCGGGCTCGGCTTCTACACGTTCGTGCTGCAGGGGTTCATGCGGTCGATCCCGGGTGAGATCCAGCAAGCGGCGCTGATCGACGGCGCCGGCGTCGCGCAGATCTTCTGGCGGATCATCCTGCCGATGACCCGCCCGGCGCTGGCGGCGCTCGGCGCGCTGGCGTTCACCTGGACGTTCAACGACCTGCTGTGGTCGATCACCGTGCTGCGCACCGGGACGGTGATGCCGGTGACGCCGGCGCTGCTCGGCCTGCAGGGGCAGTACGTGTCCAACTGGAACGTGATCGCCGCGGGCTCGGTGATCGCCGCGGTGCCGACCGTCGCGGTGTTCCTGCGGTTCCAGAAGCACTTCATCTCGGGACTGGCGATCGGGGCGATCAAGTGACGTGGACAGTGCCGATGAAGTCCACTTCGTACACCGTGGCGCTGGATCCGTCCCGCCGGTGGGCGGAACTGGTGGCGTGGGGGCCGTCCGGGATCGAGGACGGGCCATCGGTGTTCACGAACGCGGGCGACGTCCACTTCATCACCGAGGCCGACGCGGCGCCGGTCGAGTACGCACCGCTGGGTCTGCGGCCGTTCTCCGGCGCGGACGTCGCGGTGCGGGGCGGTTCGTGGTGGCGGTTCGACGACGTCTCCTCTGCTTCTGACCTGCGCTTGTCCTTTGTGGACGAAGTATCTGGGCTGCGCGCGGTGCTCTGCTATCGGCCGGTACCTTCGACGGACGTGCTCACCCGGTGGGTCGAGTTCGAAAACACCGGTTCGTCGACGCTGGAGTTCGACCGGCTGGGCTCGGCGGGTGTCTGCATCCCGACGGTGTCCGGCGCTCGGCTGACGTACTTGACCGGGCAGTGGTCGCAGGAGTTCACGCGCCAGTCCGTTTCCCTGCCGGCCGGCGGTTTCCGGATGGAAAGCCGGTTCGGCGTCCCGGGGCACGCTCATGTGCCGTGGCTCGCGGTGCAAGATTCTTCAGGCGGCCCCGCATTCGGCGTTTCCCTGGAGTGGCCCGGGTCGTGGTCGATCGAGGCGGACGTCGAGCCTTCGGGCCTGACGCGCGTCCGAGCGGGGCGGCTGCCTTCGCCGGGGCCGATCTTGCTGGAACCCGGCGCCTCTCTGACAACTCCCGCTGTCGCGCTGGCGTCCAGTGTGGACGGACTGTCGGGCCTTGCGTCGGTCTGGCACGACTACGACCGCGTGCTGGCCGGCTCGCGGTGGCAGCGTCCGCGTCCAGTGCTCTACAACTCGTGGGAAGCGACCGGGTTCGACGTCCGGAGCGCGCCCCAGCTGGAGCTGGCGAAGCGAGCGGCGGACATCGGCGTCGAGCTGTTCGTGGTGGACGACGGCTGGTTCACCGGCCGCGACGACGACACCGGCGGCCTCGGTGACTGGACTCCCGCGGACGAGTCGTTCGGGGAGTTCGTCGAGTCGGTGCGGGAGCTGGGCCTGGAGTTCGGCCTGTGGGTCGAGCCGGAGGCGGTCAGCCCGAAGTCGCGGCTGTACGCGTCGCATCCGGACTGGGTGTATCGGATCGACGGGCGTCCGCTCACGTTGATCCGCAACCAGCTGCTGCTGGACCTTGGGCTGCCCGACGTTGTTTCTTTTGTCAAGTCCACTTTGGACTCGTTGTTGTCGACGTATCCGATCTCGTACCTGAAGTGGGACATGAACCGTCCCCCGACGGAGCGCGGCCGCCCGGGTGCGCCGGACGCGGACCTGGACGCCGAGCACGTGGCGGGGTACTTGTCGGTGCTGGACCACTTGCGTGCTGTGCACCCGCACGTGACGATCGAGGCGTGCGCGGGCGGCGGCGGCCGGACGGACCTGGCAACGGTCGCGCGCACGGACGTCGTCTGGCCGAGCGACAACACCGGGCCGTTGGACCGGCTGGCGATCCAGGACGGGTTCCTGCTGATGCACGCGCCGCACCTGATGAGTTCGTGGGTGACGGACTCGTCGGGCATCTTCGACCCGCGGCCCCGGTCGCTGCGGTTCCGTTTCGTGACGGCGATGGCCGGGGTACTGGGGATCGGCGCGGACCTGTCTCGCTGGACTTCGTCACAGCATGCTGAAGCGGCTTCGCTGATCGCTGTGTACAAGTCGATCCGTTCGGTCATTCACCACGGCGTCGCGCGGGTGCTGGCCGGCCCGTCATCCCCGACGGCGGCAACGCAGTACACGTCCGAGGACGGCGACACGGTGGTCGTGCTGGCGTGGAGCACGGGCTCTCTGACGGGGGCGCCGCTGGTGCCGGGCCGGTCGTCGCGGGTGCGTCTTTCCTTGCCCGCGGACGCGTCCTATGTGGACGAAAAGGGATCCCGGTACTCAGGAGCGCACCTGAAGTACGCGGGCCTCCCGTTCGACTGGACCACAGACCACGACGCGGACATCGTGATCCTGCGCCGTCAGGGCAGTGACACCGGCAGCACGAACGTCGGCGACCCCGTCGGGTAGTGCTTCAGGTCCGCCTCACCCGACGCCGTCAGCGTGAACGCCGTGATCGCGTCCTCCGACTGGGCCGCCACGTAACAAGTCCCGTCCACCAAGGCGAAGTGCCGTGGGTTCGCGCCGCAGGGCTGGTCCGCCACGACCAACGTCTCGTCGAGGGCGAACTCCGTCACGCAGTCCGGGCCGCGGTTCGACACGTACATCCGCGCGTCCGCCAGCTCCAGGTGGGCCACCAGGTTCGGCGTCACCGACGACAGCGTCGACGCCGTGACCGACTCCACCGCGAACGCGCCCGGGGACGTCTCGCGGACCGTCACCACGGTGCCGGCCAGCTCGCCCACCACGTACGCCAGATCCGTACCCGGCCGCCGGACCAGCTGGCGCGGGCCCGTTCCGGCAGGCAGCGACGACACGGCCAACGGCGCGAGAGCACCGTCGGAAGACAGCGTGTAGCTGCGGATCTCGTCCGTCCCCAGGTCGACCGCGCTCACGATCGAACTGTCGGGAGCCGGGACCGCCATGTGGACGTGCGCCGCCTCCTGACGATCGGCGTCAGGTCCGCTCCCGGTGTGCTGGACCAAGGCTGTCCGCGACTCCAGGGCACCGGAAGAAGTCAGCGAGAACACCGCCAGGCTGCCCCCGGTGTAGTTGGCGCACAACAGGAAGCGGCCGTCCGGCGTCACCGCCAGGTGACACGGGTGCGCGCCGCCCGTCTCCGAAGTGCCCAGCACCGACAACGCACCCGAGGGCGAAATGGACAACGCCGTGACCGCGCCCGAGGCGGTCTCGTTCGCCGCGTACAGCACCGGCAACGACGGGTGCCGCACCAGCCACGACGGTGACTCCATCGGCAGCGTCGCCACCTCGGAGAGCGCCCCGGACGCGGACCGCGAGAACGTCGTGATCCCCGTGCCGTTCCCCGCGTCGCCGGTGTAGCACCCGACGAAGACCAGCTCAGCCATGCGCGCTCCTCAACAGCGTCTCGACCCGGGCGGAAATCTCCGCGGGCGTGCCGCGGGTCAGCGCCGAGCCGACCCCGCACGCCACCGCGCCCGCCGCCAGCCAGCCTGGCACGTCCGCCGGTCCGATGCCGCCGGTGGGCACCAGTGGCGCCTGCGGGAGCGCCGCCCGCACGTCCGAAATCCACGATGGCCCGAGAGAAGAAGCCGGGAAAACCTTGACCGCGTCAGCACCTTCTTCCAGCGCCCGCACGATTTCGGTCACCGAACCCGCGCCGGGGAACGCCGCCGCGCCGTACCGGTGAGCGGTACGGATCACCGCCGCGTCCACCGACGGCGACACGAGGAACCGCGCGCCCGCGCGGATCGCCAGTACCGCCGACGCCTCGTCGAGCACCGTGCCGGCGCCGATCGTCGCGTCCGGGTAGGCCGCGGACAGCCCCGAGATCGCGTCCAGCGCTCCCGGGTTCGTCAGCGGCAGCTCGATCGAGCGCAGCCCGGCCTCCAAAGCCGCGCGCGCCGCCGAAACCGCCGACTCCGCGTCGTGCGTGCGCACGATCCCGACGACGCCCTGCCGCAGCGCCGCCGCCGTGATCTCCCAGCGATAGGTCATCGGTCCACCTCCGTGCCGAGCAGTGCCTTGGTGAGTTCGCGCCGGTCGGGCAGGCCTTCCAGGTCGGTCCGCGAGCCGACGACCAGCGCCGCGCACATCGCGCCCGCCCGCAGCGCTTCGTCCGGCGGTGCGCCCCGCAGCCACGCCGACAGGTACCCCGCCGTCAGCGCGTCCCCCGCGCCGACCGGGTCGACGACCCGCGTGACCAGGCTCGGCTGCGACCACGACCCGTCGGCCGTCACCGCCCGCGCGACCTTGTCCCGCTGCTTGACGACGACCGTCTGCGCCCGGCCGGCGAGCAGCGCGTCCGGCGTCTGCTCGAGCAGCTCGAGCTCGTCTTCTCCGGCGAACACCAGATCCGCCCTGGTCAGGAGGGGCCCGACGACCGAGCGCCAGCGATCCGCGGAAGCGAGCTTCAGTCGGACGTTCGGGTCGAAGGACACCCAAGCACCCGAAGCACGTGCGAGCGCGAAGAGCGCTTCGACCGCTTCGGACGACAGCATCGCCGTGATGCCGGAGACGTGGACGAGCCGAGCGCCGTCGAGACCCGCTTCACGCACGTACGCAGCCGAAAGGTGCGAAGCAGCGGAGCCGCTTCGGTGGTACTCGACGGTCTCGGTGTCCCGGATCAAGAACCCGGTGAAGCCGGACGAGTCGACTTCGACCTGCGAGACGTCGACGTCGTTCGCGCGCAGCGTCGCGAGGATCGAAGCACCGGACGGGTCGTCGCCGACGCGGCTCAGCCAGCGGACGCGGTGGCCGAGCCGGGCCAGGCCGACGGCGACGTTGGTCTCGGCGCCGGCGACGGACGACGTGAAGGTGTGAGCGCGCCGCAGCGCGACGCCGGGCTCGGCGAGCAGCAGCCGCATCGCCTCGCCGAGGGTGACGACTTCGGTGTTCATCGCCGACAGCATAGCGCGTGAAATCTTAATTTACGATTTATTCTTGACGGAGGACGAGACGCCCCGGCATGCTGCTCTCCGGCTCAGCTCGACGCTGTTTCATCGGAGAAGGGTGTCCGGCAACATGCTCTTGAAGAGATCCCTGGCGGTCGTAGCAGCGGCAACCGCCGCGCTGACCGCCGTAGCGATCCCGGCTCAAGCAACCCCGGCCGTGGACCAAGGCGCTCCCGACTACTACGACAGCGGGGTCGCGAAGACCCCGTACATGGGCTGGAACACCTACTACGGCCTCGGCGCGCCCAGCGAGGCGTCGGTGAAGTCCGTCGCGGACTTCCTCGTCTCCAGCGGCCTGCGCGACGCCGGCTACCGCTACGTCTGGATCGACGGCGGCTGGACCGCCCCGGACCCGCGAGACGCCCAGGGCAACCTCCACGAAGACATGGCCAAATTCCCGAGTGGACTGTCCACTTTGGTCAACTACCTGCACGGCAAGGGCCTCAAGGCCGGCATCTACACCGACGCGGGCGCCTCCGACGGCAAGAACTGCGCGGCCGGCTCCGGCGGCTACTACGAGCAGGACACCAAGCGGTTCGCGAACTGGAAGTTCGACGCCGTCAAGGTCGACTTCCTCTGCGGCATCGCCCAGAACCTCAAGCCCGCCGACGCGTTCTCGCAGTTCAGCAAGGCCCTCGCCAAGGCGGGCCGCCCGATGGTGCTGAACGTCTGCAACCCGGTCACCGACGAGTGGGGCACCCCGCACGGCCCGGACCAGGTCGCCGGCATCGCCTACAGCTACGGCCCGCTCGTCGCCGACTCGTGGCGCACCAGCACGGACATCGCGTTCGGCACGCCGTACGAGGGCATCTGGAAAGACGTCCTGCGCAACATGGACGCCAACGCCGCGCACCCCGAGGCGAACGGGCCGGGGCACTACAACGACCCCGACTACCTGATCCCGATGCGCAAGACCGAGCAGGGCACCTACGAGCTGAACGAGGAGGAGTCGACCACCCAGTTCGTCATGTGGGCGGAGATGGCCTCCCCGCTGATCCTCGGCTCGGACCCGCGCACGCTGCCCGCGTCGATGATCAGCACGCTGAAGAACCCGGAGATCGTCGGCGTCAACCAGGACCGGCTCGGCACGCAGGGCGTCCGCGTCGCGACGAACGGCAGCACCGACACCTACAGCAAGGTCCTCTCCCGCGACGGCGACCGCGCGGTGGTCCTGCTCAACCGCGGCGAGGCCCCGACGCAGATGACGGTGAACTTCGCCGACGCCGGGCTCAAGGGGCGAGTGTCCATTCGCGACCTCCGCGCCCGCGCCGACCGCGGCAGCGCGACCGGCTCGTACACGGTCACGGTCCCCGCGCACGGCACCGCGTTCCTCCGCCTGCACGGCACCGATCTCGTCCCGGGTGACGACCTCGGCGGCGACGCGTCCGCCAGCCCGGCGATCGTCCGCACCGGCGGCCAGACCGTGACGTTCTTCCGGGACCGCGACGGCTCCCTGCAGGTCAAGGGCCTCGACGGGCCGCGCCAGGTCGGCGGCAAGTTCCTCGGCCAGCCCGCCGCGGTCGCCACCTCGAAGGGCATCGACGTCTACGTCCGCGGTCTCGACGACGCGCTCTACCAGCGCAGCTACACGAAGAAGTGGGGCGACTGGAAGCGGCTCGGCGGGACGCTCACCGACTCGCCGTCCGTCACCAGCGACGGCACGGTCTTCGCGCGCGGCGCCGACGGCCAGGTCTGGCAGCGGACCAGCGCCGGTCAGTGGTCCGGTCTCGGCGCGCCCGGCGGCAAACCGATCTACGGCAGGCCCGGCGCGGCGACGTCCACCAGCGGCACGGTCGTCGCGGTCCGCACCGCCGACGACAGCGTCTGGACGCGCACGAAGACCGGGGATACCTGGTCGGACTGGACCGGCATCGGCGGCACGATCAGCAGCAGCCCGACGCTCGTCGCGGCCGGCGCGAAGGTCGCACTCACCGCGTCCGCGAGCGACTACTCGCTGTGGGCCAACGAGTGGTCCGGCTCATGGGCCGGCTGGTTCAAACGGCCGGAGTACCCGAGCGGGAGCATCGTGGGAACCCTCGGCGCCGCGTCCGACGGCGCGTCGCTGTGGTTCGCCGCCCGCGGGCCGGACGACCATGTCCACGTAGCCGAGTTCTAGGAACAGGAGAGGCGATGTCCACGCGCACCGCGGTGGTGACCGGAGCGGCGTCCGGGATCGGGCTGGCGACGGCCCGGAAGCTGCTCGACGACGGCTACCGCGTGCTGGGCGTGGACATCGCCGAACTCCCCGACGGCGTCACGCCGATCCGGGGATCGGTCAGCGACGAAACGACCTGGGCGGACATCGGCGAGGTGGACGCACTGGTCAGCAACGCCTACGTGCCGAGCACCGGGCCGCTGCACGAGATCGATCTCGCCGAGTGGCAGCGGCAGCTCGACGTCAACCTGACCGGCACGTACCTCGCCCTGAAAGCGTGCCTGCCGTCGCTGCGCAAGAACGGCGGCGCGGTCGTGCTGGTCTCGTCGGTGCACGCGCACTTCGGGCTGCCGGGCCACCCCGCGTACGCCGCCAGCAAGGGCGCGCTGGTCGCGCTGGCCCGGCAGCTGGCCGTCGAATACGCCCCGGCCGTGCGGGTCAACTCCGTCCTGCCGGGGCCGGTGCTCACCGAGGCCTGGAACCGCATCTCGCCGGCGGACCGCGAACGCAGCGCCCAGGCGACCCCGGCGGGCCGGCTCGGCGACCCGGCGGAGGTGGCGAACGTGATCGCGTTCCTGCTCTCGGACGCCGCGTCGTTCGTCACCGGAGCCGAGCTGACCGTCGACGGCGGCTGGTCCGCCGCCAAGGATTCCGCGTAGATGGGGGACACGGGTGAAGATCACCGGGGTTGAAACGTTTCTGGTCGCGCCGCGCTGGCTCTTCCTCAAGGTCAGCACGGACGAGGGCATCAGCGGCTGGGGCGAGCCCGTGGTCGAGGGCCGCGCGGAGACCGTGCGCGCGGCCGTGCACGAGCTGTCCGAGCTGGTGATCGGCCAGGACCCGCTGCGCATCGAGGACCATTGGCAGGTGCTGCGCCGCGGCGGTTTCTACCGCGGCGGGCCGGTGCTTTCCAGCGCGTTGGCCGGCTTCGACCACGCGCTGTGGGACATCGCCGGCAAGGCTCGCAACACGCCCGTGCACGAGCTGCTCGGCGGCCCGGTCCGCGACCGCGTCCGGGTCTACAGCTGGGTCGGCGGCGACCGCCCGTCCGGCATCCGCGAGGCGGTGACCGCGCAGGTCGAGGCCGGGTTCACGGCCGTGAAGATGAACGTCGCCGGGCCGCTGACCGCGATCGCGTCACCCGCCGAGGCCGATGCCGCGGTGGCGCGTGCCTGGGAAGCGCGGGAGGTGCTCGGCCCGCACCGCGACCTGGCGATCGACTTCCACGGCCGCGTCTCGCCCGCGATGGCGCGGCGGCTGGTCAAGCTCCTCGAAGACGTCCAGCCGATGTTCGTCGAGGAACCGGTCCTGCCGGAGACGCAGGGTGACGCCCTGCGCCGGGTCGTCGAGGCCTCGACCGTGCCGGTCGCGGTCGGCGAGCGGCTCTACTCGCGCTGGGAGTTCAAGCCGGTGCTCGACGCGGGCGTCGCGGTGCTCCAGCCCGACCCGTCGCACGCCGGCGGCATCTCCGAGCTGCGGCGGATCGGCGCGCTCGCCGAGGTCTACGGCGCGTCGCTGGCGCCGCACTGCCCGCTCGGGCCGATCTCCCTGGCCGCGTCCCTGCAGGTCGCCTTCGCGACGCCGAACTTCCTGATCCAGGAGCAGAGCATCGGCATGCACTACCACGAGGGCCGCGAGCACGCGTACCTCACGGATCCGTCGATCTTCGCCTTCCAGGACGGCTACGCGGCCCGCCCGCTCGGGCCCGGCCTCGGCATCGAGGTCGACGAAGCGGCGGTCCGGCGCGCCGACGAGGTCGGCCACACCTGGCGCTCGCCGGTGTGGCGCCACGACGACGGCGGTCTCGCCGAATGGTGACCTGGCTCGACCGCGGCGACCTGCGGCTCGGCCTGGTGCCGGAACTCGGCGGCCGGCTGCTGTCGGTGCGCCACCGCGGCGTCGAACTGTTGTGGCGCAACGACGACCTGCTCGACGACGACCTGCGCGGCGAGTACGCGCCGAACTCCGGGCGGATGGGCGACTGGGTCAACTACGGCGGCGACAAGACGTGGCCGGCGCCGCAGGGCTGGTCCGGCCCGGACGAATGGGCCGGCCCACCGGACCCGGTCCTCGACTCCGGGCCGTACGCCGTGGCCACCGACGGCGACACGGTGACGATGACCAGCGCCCCGGACCCGCGTACCGGGCTGCGGTTCACCCGCGTGGTCACGATCCTCGACGACGGCTACCGGCTGGACCTGCGCGCGGAGAACGTGTCCGGGCGGCGGGTGCGCTGGGCGCTGTGGAACGTGACCCAGCTCCCCGGCGGCGGCGAGGTCACCGCCGGGCTCAGCCGGCCGGACGTCGTCGCGCTGGTGGCCGGGACGGGCACGCCGGAGTACACAGTGGACGGTGACCGGCTGGTCGTGCCCGCTCAGGACGTCGTCGGGAAGCTGGGTGTGCCGGGCTCGTCGGGCTGGGTGACCTACGGCGCGTTGACACTCTCCTTCGACGTCGACCCGGCGGGCGAGTACCCGGACCAGGGCTCGCCGCTGGAGATCTGGCTGGAGCACCCGCTGCCGTCGCCGCTCGCGGAGCTGGGTGACCTGGATCCGCCCGCGCGGATCGTCGAGCTGGAGGTGCTCGGCCCGCTGACCGTGCTCGCCCCGGGTGCTGCAATGAGCCTGACCTGCACAGGTATCGTGAGGGCGTGACGGACAAGCCCCGCATTCCGAACGTGCTCGCCGCCCGCTACGCCTCGGCGGAGCTGGTCTCGCTCTGGTCGCCGGAGCAGAAGGTCGTCCTGGAGCGGCAGCTGTGGCTCGCCGTCCTCAAGGCGCAGAAAGACCTCGGCGTCGAGGTGCCCGATGGCGTGGTCGAAGACTACGAGCGCGTCGTCGCCACCGTCGACCTCGAGTCGATCGCGGCCCGGGAGCGCGTCACCCGTCACGACGTCAAGGCCCGTATCGAGGAGTTCAGCGACCTCGCCGGGCAGGAGCACGTCCACAAGGGCATGACCTCGCGCGACCTCACCGAGAACGTCGAACAGCTGCAGCTGCTCCGCTCGCTGGAGCTGGTGCGCACGCGCGTCGCCGCCGTGCTCGCCCGGCTGGCGGTGCTCGCCGTCGAGCACGCCGACACCGTCATGGCCGGGCGCTCGCACAACGTCGCCGCGCAGGCCACCACCCTCGGCAAGCGCTTCGCCACGGCGGCCGACGAGCTGCTCGTCGCGTTCGAGCGGCTCGACAACCTGATCGAGCGCTACCCGCTGCGCGGCATCAAGGGCCCGGTCGGCACCGCGCAGGACATGCTCGACCTCCTCGGCGACGAGTCCACTTTGGACGAGCTCGAGGACCGCGTCATGCAGCACCTCGGGTTCAACCAGCGGTTCGTCAGCGTCGGCCAGGTCTACCCGCGCTCGCTCGACTTCGACGTGCTGTCCACTGTGGTCCAGCTCGCGGCGGCGCCATCCAGCCTGGCCAAGACGATCCGGCTGATGGCCGGCCACGAGCTGGTCACCGAGGGCTTCAAGCCCGGCCAGGTCGGCTCGTCCGCCATGCCGCACAAGATGAACACGCGCTCGTGTGAGCGGGTGAACGGCCTCGCGGTCGTGCTGCGCGGCTACCTCTCCATGATCGGCGAGCTGGCCGGCGACCAGTGGAACGAGGGCGACGTCTCCGACTCGGTCGTCCGCCGCGTCGCGCTGCCGGACGCGTTCTTCGCGCTCGACGGCCTGCTGGAGACCTTCCTCACGGTCCTCGCCGAGTTCGGCGCCTTCCCGGCGGTCATCGAGCGTGAGCTCGATCGCTACCTGCCGTTCCTCACCACCACGAAGGTGCTCATGGCGTCGGTCCGCGCGGGCGTCGGACGTGAGACGGCCCACGAAGCGATCAAGGAGCACTCCGTCGCCGTCGCGCTGGAGATGCGGGAAGGTCGCGCCGAGAACGACCTCCTCGACCGCTTCGCCGCCGACGAGCGCATCCCGCTCGACCGCGGTGAGCTGGACAAGCTCCTCGCCGACCGGATTTCGTTCACCGGCACGGCCGGCCGTCAGGTCGAGCAGGTGGCCGAGCGCGTCGCGCGGGTGCTCGAGCGCTTCCCGGAGGCCGCGGGCTACGCGCCCCAGCCGATCCTGTGAGCTGACGCACCCGTCCACGGAGTGGAACGAATCCACACGAACGGGCGAAATCCCTAATCTCGATCGCTGACCCCAGAACGTACGTCTCCCCTGGAAGAAGCGATGAGATCCACGCTGTCCAAGATCGCCGCCGCCCTCACCGCGGGCGCGCTGACGCTGACCCTCGCCGCCTGCGGTGGTTCCGACGCGGGTTCGACCACCCTGCGCGTCGGGACCCTGAGCGACGCCCCGCCGTCGATCTACCTGGAGAACGGCCGGTTCACCGGCTACGACAACGAGTTGCTGCGCGACATCGCGAGCCGTGAGGGTTTCGAGGTCGAGTTCGTCGGCACGGAGTTCTCCAGCCTGCTGGCCGGTGTCGCGACCGGCAAGTTCGACATCGGCAGCTCGACGATCTCCAGCACCGAGGCGCGCAAGAAGACGGTCGCGTTCTCGAACGGCTACAACACCGGCTTCACCACGATCGTGACCGCGAAGGGCGCGAACCTGAAGGCCCCGACGTCGTTCGCGGGCAAGCGCCTCGGCGTCGTCCAGGGGTCGGTGCAGGACGAGTTCGCGGGCAAGACGGCCGGCGCGGAGGTCGTCCGCTTCCCCGACTACAACGCGGGTTTCGCGCAGCTGAAGAACGGCACGCTGGACGGCTGGGTCGTGCCGCAGGACATCGGCCAGAAGTACCTGGACCAGAACCCCGCGGTCCCGCTGGAGCTCGGCTACACGGTCGAGGACAAGGACACGCCATCGGCGTTCGCCGTCGCGAAGAACAACCCCGACCTGCTGAAGAAGCTCAACGACGGACTCGCGAAGGCGATCGCGGACGGTTCGGTCGCCCGCATCTACGGCCAGTTCTACAAGACGACGCCGCTGTCGAAGGAGCTTCAGCAGGGTGGCCCCGGGTTGCTCGTGAAGAACGTGAGTGCGTGACATGAGGAAGCTGATCGTCACCGCGCTGGCCGCCATCGACGTTCGTGGCTCGGATGGCGCTTTCCCGCATCGAGCCCCGGCGGGCGTACTGATCTCGACAACGAGCGCGACTCCAGGTGCACCAGTCGCGAAACCGCGCTCAGCCGGTCTCCTCGCAGCCTTGGCCTCGCAGTCGTGAGTGCCTTGGCCGACCAGAGCGTGCGAGTCACCGAGGTGAGCATCCAGGCCAAGCAGGGCACGCCGGTCACCGACGAGCGGGGCCTGGCGGGCAAGCGCGTCGCCGTCATCCAGGCGACCGTCGGCGACCACTGGCTGAGCGGCACCGTTCCCACCGCGCAGGCCGTGCGCTTCCCGGACTACGCCGCCGCGCTGACCGCGTTGAAGAGTGGCGCGGTCGACGCGTACGTCCTCGACCAGAGCATCGCGGAGAAGAACGTCACCGACAACCCGGACGCCAAGCTGGTCGTCGTGAAGAGCTTCGTCACTGACGTGCCGCACGGGTTCGCGGTGAAGAAGGGCAACTCCGAGCTGCTCGGCAAGATCGACACCGGGCTCGAGCAGGTGATCTCCGACGGGACCTGGCTTAAGCTGCACCAGCAGTTCCTGCCGACCGTTCCGGTGCCGGCCGGGTTCCAGGGTTAGGAGAAGCATGAAGAAGACACTGGTCACGGTGCTCACCGCGACCTTGCTGGCCGCGCTCACGGCGTGCGGTGGTTCGGACAGCGGTGGCGACAAGACCCTGCGCGTCGGGACGCTGAGCGACTCGAAGCCGAACGCCTACCAGGAGAACGGCAACTACACCGGGTTCGACAACGAGCTGCTGAAGGCCATCGCGGCCAAGGAAGGCCTGAAGCTCGAGTTCGCCGCGACGGAGTTCTCCGCCCTGCTCGGCCAGGTCGCGAACGGCACCTTCGACATCGGCAGCTCGGCGATCTCGCAGACCGACGCCCGCAAGAAGACCGTCGACTTCTCCGCGCCGTACAACTACCAGTCCCTCGGCATCGAGGCCAAGGAGACCGCCGGCATCACCGACGAGAACTCCTTGGCGGGCAAGCGGGTCGGCGTCGTCCAGGGCACGGTCTCGGATTCGTGGCTCGGCACGAACGCGCCGACCGCGCAGGCCGTCCGCTTCCCGAACGACGCCGCCGCCCTCAACGCGCTCAAGACCGGCGCGATCGACGGCGCGGTGTTCGACCAGGCCACGGCCGAGGACTACGCGAAGAACAACGCCGACGCGAAGCTCAAGGTGACCAAGGCGATCACCACGACCATCCCGCACGGGTTCGCGTTCAAGAAGGGCAACACCGACCTGATCAACAAGATCAACGACGGCCTCAAGAAGGTCATCGCGGACGGCACGTGGGTCAAGGTGCACGACCAGTTCGAGCCCACCGCGCCCGTGCCGGCGGAGTTCAAGGCGGGGCAGTAGTCCACAATGGACGATTTCGTCAACACGTTCCTGAACTGGGACTACATCACCCAGGTCCTGCCCGACCTGCTGAAGACCGGCCTGCTGAACACGCTCGTCCTGTCGGTGTCGTCGGCGCTGATCGGCACCGTGCTCGGCATGCTGCTCGCCGTCATGGGCCTGTCCACCAAGTGGTGGCTGCGCTGGCCCGCGCGGATCTACACCGACATCTTCCGCGGGCTGCCGGCCATCCTGACGATCCTCCTGATCGGCCAGGGGCTCGGCACGCTCGCGCGGGACGTCGTCGGCACGAACCCGTACCCGATGGGCATCCTGGCGCTGTCGCTGATCGCGGCGGCCTACATCGGCGAGATCTTCCGGTCCGGCATCCAGAGTGTCGACAAAGGACAGATGGAGGCCAGCCGCGCGCTCGGGATGAGCTACACGAAGTCGATGCTGCTGGTGATCATCCCGCAGGGTGTCCGGCGGGTGCTGCCGGCCCTGGTCAACCAGTTCATCGCGCTGGTCAAGGACTCCAGCCTCGTCTACGTGCTCGGCCTGCTGGCCGGGCAGCGCGAGCTGTTCCGGATCGGCCAGGACCTCGCGGCGAACACCGGCAACCTGTCGCCGCTGGTCGCCGCCGGGGTGTTCTTCCTGGTGATCACGGTGCCGCTGACGCACCTGGTGAACTACATCGACAAGAAGCTCCGGACCGGCCGCAAGGTGCGCCCCGACGAACCGGACGAGGGTGACCCGGTGGAGATCGGTCCCGGGGGGAGGGTGAGCACGTGGTGACGACGGCGGTGCGCTCGTCCAGTGTGGAGCTGCGCGACATCCACGTCAGCTTCGGCACGCTGGAAGTCCTGCGTGGGGTCGACCTCAAGGTCGAGAGCGGCAAGACGACCTGCGTGATCGGCCCGTCCGGCTCCGGCAAGTCGACGCTCCTGCGGTGCGTGAACCGCCTGCAGGAGCCGGACTCCGGCGACCTCCTGCTCGACGGCGAGTCCGTGATCCGGTCCGACCCGGACGCGCTGCGCCAGCGCGTCGGCATGGTGTTCCAGCACTTCAACCTCTTCGGCCACCGGAGCGTGCTGGACAACATCGTGCTGCCGCTGCGCAGCGTGAAGGGGATCAGCAAGGAGGAGGCGTCGGCGATCGCCCGCGCGCGGCTGTCGGACGTCGGCCTGGCCGACAAGGCACCGTACCGGCCGAGCGCGCTCTCGGGCGGTCAGCAGCAGCGCGTCGCGATCGCCAGGGCGCTGGCGATGGACCCCGAGGTGATGCTCTTCGACGAGGCCACCAGCGCGCTCGACCCCGAGCTGGTCAAGGGTGTGCTGAACCTCATGGCGGGCCTGGCTTCGCGGGGGCTGACCCTGATCGTCGTGACGCACGAGATGGGCTTCGCGCGCAGCGTCGCCGACGAGGTCGCGTTCATGGACGCGGGGAAGATCGTGGAGCAGGGCCCGCCGGCGCAGCTCTTCGACGAGCCGCAGAGCCCCCGCCTGCAGCGATTCCTGTCACAGGTCCTCTAGAAACGACGCGCTTCTTCGCCGTGCCCGCGGGTAACCTGCGGGCATGGCGAGGATCGCGCGGCTGACGTACTACCCGGTCAAGGGGTGTGCCGGTACTTCGGTGCCGGTCGCCGAGGTCGGGCCGGCCGGGCTGGCGCACGACCGCGTCTTCCAGGTCGTCGCGCCCGACGGGGACTTCCGCAGCCAGCGTCGCTACCCGATCCTGGCCTCGGTCCGGCCGCGCGTCGACGGCGGCAAGCTCGAACTCGCCGCGCCGGGCGTCGAAGACCTCGTCCTCGACATCCGCCGGGACGGTCCGCGGCACCCGGGCTCGACGTTCTCCTGGCACGGCACCGGCATCCACCAGGGCGACGAAGCCGCCGAGTGGTTCTCGGACCTGCTCGGCCTGCCGTCCGTCCTGATCGGCGTCGCGCCGGACCACGAGCGCGTCACGGGCGGTGAGACACCCGGCACGGCCGCGTTCGCCGACGGGCACGCACTGCTCGTCGCCGGCGAGTCCTCTTTGGACGGCCTGAACGCCCGCATCCTCGAACGCGGCGGCGAGCCGGTGCCGATGGACCGCTTCCGGCCCAACGTGATCGTGTCCGGCTGGGCCGAGCCGCACACCGAGGACGAAGTCCGCGCGATGACCGTCGGCACCGCGAAGTTCGGCTACGCCAAGCAATGCGTGCGCTGCACGGTGCCGATGGTCGACCAGGAGACGGGGAAGAAGGCGGGCCCCGAGCCGATCCGCACGCTCGCGAGCTACCGGCGGCACCCGGACGGCGGCGTGATCTTCGGGATGAAGGCCGCGGTGCTGCGTCCGGGTCAGGTCGCGGTGGGCGACGAGGTGATCGTGCACTCCTGGGCGGGCCCGAGCCCCAGCACGGCCGCGGCGGAACCGCCGTTGACGGCGACGGCGAGCCGTCCCGCCGAGTCGGTGTAGAGCACGCTCGCGCCGGCGGGCACGTCGGCGAAGGTCCGCCCGACCTCGGTGAGCACCGCGATCCGCTCGCTGTGCACGGAAACCGCGCCGGACAGCCCCGACAGCTCCAGGTCGGCCGGGGTAGCGGCGAGCTGGACGTTGCCGAAGTGGTCGACCGTCAGCACCTCCGACACCAGCTTCCCGGGGAACGCCGCCACGAACGGCTCCGGCAGCTCGACCAGGTCGGTCACCGGAGCGCCGAAGTCCGCCGGCGGGACGCCCAGAGCCAGGTGGGCCGCCGCGGGCGCGAAGACGTCCCGGCCGTGGAACGTCGCCGACGTCACCGGCAGCCGCAATGACGGCTCGGCCAGCTCGTACGCCGCCCGGACCCCGCCCAGCGCCTGCGCGGCGGGCAGCAGGAGGCCGTTGTCCGGCCCGACCAGCAGCCCGCCGTCGGCGACGACGACCACGCCGAGCCGGGCCGTGCCGACGCCCGGGTCGACGACGGCGACGTGCACCGCCTCGGGCAGGAACGGCACCGTCTGGGCCAGCGCCATCGCCCCGTGCCGGACGTCCTGGGGTGGCACCTCGTGCGTCACGTCGAGCACCCGCACGGCGGGCGCCAGCCGCGCGATCACGCCGTGGCAGGCCGCCACGAAGCCGTCGCGCAGGCCGTAGTCGGTCGTCACCGAGATCCAGTCGTACGCCATGCCAGCATCATCCATGGTGGCGGAGGGTGCGCGTTAGGGTTCAGCGCGTGACACCCCTCCCCACCCCCGAGCGAGTCGCCACCGGCAAGGTCCGTGACCTGTACGCCGTGGGCGACGACCAGCTGCTGGTCGTCGCTTCCGACCGCATTTCCGCCTTCGAGCGCGTGTTCCCCACCGACGTCCCGGACAAGGGCCGGGTCCTCACCGCGATGAGCGTGTTCTGGTTCCGCGAGCTGGCCGACGTCCTCCCGAACCACCTGATCGCCCACGACGGGCCCGCCATCCCGGAGGCCTTCCGCGGCCGGGCGCTGCTGGTCGAGCGGCTCCGGATGCTGCCGGTGGAGGCCGTCGTCCGCGGCCACCTCGCCGGCCGCGGGTACGCGGAGTACCGCAAGTCCGGTTCGGTGTGCGGGATCGCGCTGCCGCCCGGGCTGGCCGAGTCCGCGCGGCTGCCGGAGCCGATCTTCACGCCGTCCACCAAGGCACGTCCCGGCGAGATCGACGAACACCTCGACTTCGAGACGTTCGCGACGGTCCTCGGCCGCCCGCTCGCCGAACGGGTCCGCGAGGCCTCGCTCGAGCTGTACCGCCGAGGCGCCGCCCGGGCCGCGGAACAGGGCCTGCTGCTGGCCGACACGAAGTTCGAGTTCGGTGTCCGGCCGAACGGCGAGCTCGTGCTCGCGGACGAGCTGCTGACCCCGGACTCGGCGCGCTACTGGCTCGCCGACGGCCACCGCCCCGGCCGCCCGCGGCCGTCGTTCGACAAGCAGCACGTGCGCGACTGGCTGGTCGACCCGGCGTCCGGCTGGGACTGCGTGTCCGCGCTGCCGCCGTTGCCGCCCGAGGTGGTGACCGCCACGCGCAAGCGGTACCTCGAGGCATGTCGCCGCATCACCGGGCGTTCCCTGGCAGACTGGCTGCGTGATCCTGCTGATCTGCGGCAGCCTGCGGGCCGGCTCCGGCAATGCGGCGGTGCTGGGGACCGTGGCGACGCTCACCGCGAGCAAGACGTACACCGGTCTCGGCGCCCTGCCGCACTTCAACCCGGATGACGACCGCGACCCGCTGCACCCCGAGGTCGCGGCGCTGCGGGCGGCGATCAAGGAGGCGGACGCGATCCTGATCTGCACGCCGGAGTACGCGGGCGGCCTGCCGGGCTCGCTCAAGAACCTCCTGGACTGGACGGTCGGCGGCGGCGAGATCTACGGCAAGCCGGTGGCGTGGATCAACGCATCGTCGGTGGCGGCGCCGACGGGTGGCCGCGACGCGCACGACTCGCTGCGGAAGGTCCTGGGGTACGCGGGCGCGAAGATCGTCGACGAGGCGTGCGCGCGGATCCCGGTGTCGCGCGCGGACGCCGTCGACGGGCAGGTCGCCAACCCCGACCTGCGCGGGCGGATCGCCGTGGCGGTGCAGCGCCTGCGTGAAGGCGTCTGACCCTTCCGGCAACGGACGCTCGCCCGTCCTGCGCAGTTCATGGCGACTTTAGACGCGTACGTCCCAATGGTGGCGTGGAAGCTCGCTTGCTGGTTTCGCTGTCGGGAATCACCCCGCGCACGCTGCACCGGTGCGCCGACCTCGCGGCCGAGCTCGACCGCCGCAAAGTCCCGCTCTCGGTGCTGTACGCCGCCCGCACGGGCGGCGGCCCGGTGACGGAGTGGGTGCGCACGCGCGCCCGGGCCGGCGATTCCGTGCTGCTGCACGGGTACGACCACACCGTCACGCCCACGCACCGCACGGTGTACCTGGGCAAGAAGGCCGAGTTCGCGACCCTGCCGGCCCACGAGGCCCGGCTGCGGCTGATCGCCGCGAAGGCCGCGCTGGACAGCACCGGCCTGGCCGTCGACGGCTTCGCACCACCGCGCTGGATCGCCTCGTCCGGGACGCTGCAGGCGTTGGCGGAGCACGGGTTCCGCCTCTGCGCGGACCTCGGCGCGGTCCGCGACCTCGTCACGGGCGAGGTGCGCCGGGCGCGCGTGAGCGAGTTCACGAGCCAGTCGCAGCGCACGGAAACGGTGCGCTGCTTCGCACTGGTGCTGGCGTCGGCCCGCGCGGCTCGCCGGGGCGGGCTGGTCCGGCTGGGGGTGGACGCCACGGACCTCACCCGCCCCGGCCTCCGCCAGGCCCTCCTCGACGCCGTCGACGTGGCGCTGGAGAACCGGGCGTTCGGAGCCACTTACGGCTCGCTGCGCACGGTCGCGGCCTAGAACTTCTCGGGCTCGGCCCGTTCCAGCACCTTGACCTCGGTGCCCTCCGGCGCGAGGTTGCCGAACAGGCCGTAGTGCAGCGCCGGGTTGGCCAGCACGGCCTCGTGGATCGGCACGGCGACCCGCGGCGCCACGGCCCGCAGGTAGTCGACCGCTTCGCCGGCCTTGAGCCACGGCGCGCCCGTCGGGAGCCCCAGCACGTCGATCTTCTGCTCGGGCACGAAGAACGAGTCGCCGGGGTGGAAGAACGCGCCGTCGTCGAAGACGTAGCCGATGTTCGGGATCACCGGGATGTCCGCGTGGATGACGGCGTGCTCGCCGCCGACGGCCTTGATCGAGGTGTCGCCGACCGCGAACGCGTCGCCCACGTTGGCGATGTCGAACTGGACGCCCAGCTTCTCGACCTCCGGCGCGGAGCCCGGGTCGACGATCAGCTTGGCGTCCGGGTTGGCTTCGAGGATCTTCGGCAGCCGCTCGATGTCCAGGTGGTCGAAGTGCTGGTGCGTGACCAGCACGGCGGACAGCTCCCGCTCACCCTCGAACCCGGTGGAGAACGCGCCGGGGTCGATCAGGATCCGCTCGGAGCCGGTCTCCAGCAACAGGCAGGCGTGTCCGAAATGGACGATACGCATCGATGTTCTCCTTCGCAGGTGGTCGATTCCAGCCTAGCCCCGGTTCGTCAGCCGGCGCCGGATGTCGTCGAGGTCGCCCGGGCTCACCCCGGCGTCGAGGAGGTACCGCTCGACGTCGAACCCGTCGAGCGTGTCCCGGATCGCGGCCGCGGTCGTCGTGCCCCGCTCCGCGAGGAGAGCCTCGATGCGCGGCCCCTGGTCCTCGGCGCCCATCTCGGCGAACAGCGCTTTCACGGCCTCGGCGGACAGGTCGTAGTCCGCGGCGATCGCGTCGGGGCCGACGCCGGCCAGCGCCAGCAGCAGGAGCGCGACCAGGCCGGTCCGGTCGCGCCCGGCACCGCAGTGGAACAGGACGCCGCCGGGAGCGGACCGCGCGATCGCTTCGACGACGGCGGCGCAGCGCTCGGCCTTCCGTTCGAGGAAGACGCGGTAGTAGAGCGGGGTGCCGTTCAGCCGGGCGCCGTTGACCTGCCGCCAGAACTCGAGGTCGCCGATGTCGTCGAGGGGAACCTCCACGCGGTCGATGTCCGACGGCGTCGTCACGTCGTCCGCGACGGCGAACTGAGCCGAACCCGCCAGCGCCGTCAAACCGTCGGCCGGCCGGATCTCGTCGGCGTTGCGCAGGTCGATGACGGTCCGGACACCGGCCTCCCGCGCCTGGGCCCACCCGGCGCCGGTCACGAACCGCAGGTCCGCCGCCCTGAAGAAGGCACCGCGGCGGGTCGTGCCGCCCGCGGCGATCGGCAGGCCGCCGAGGTCCCTGGTGTTGTGGAAGCCCTCCCAGCTCACTGCTCTGCTCATGCGTCACAGTCTGCCGGTGAGCAGCGCGTCGCCCAGCTCGGTCCGGCGGTACAGCACCCGGTGACCACGGCGTTCCGACGCCAGCAACCCCGCCCCGCGCAACGCCGTCAGGTGCGCCGAAACCGTCGCCGGCGCCAAGGCGTGCCGCCGGGCCAGTTCGGTCGTCGCCGCCGGGCGGTCGAGGGTGGCCAGCAGCAGCGCCCGCGTCCGGCCGAGGACCTCGACCAGGGGCTCCGGCGGCGCCGCGGACGACGTCCACAGCGAAGCCACCCCGCGGGCCGGGTAGAGCAGCGAGATCTGCCACGGCGGCACCGTCACCACCCCGACGTTCGGCCACGCGAACACCGCCGGGATCAGCAGCAGCCCGCGCGCGTCGATCTCCAGCCGCTCGCGAGCCCGGAGGTCGACCAGGACCGACGTGTCCGACAGCCGCACGCGCGGGTGCAGGCCGGCCAGCATCGACGCGATCCCGCCGGACCCCAGCTGCCGCGTCCGGTACGCGATGTCCGCCGCCAGCAGCTCGCGCAGACGCGGCCACTCCGGCGCGAGCAGCGCGTTCCACACCGTCTCGAGCTGGTCGGCCAGCAGGTCGCGCGCGGCAGCCGGGTCGGCGGGCAACGCGCTGAGGTCGGCGTCGACCATCCCCAGCTCCAGCGCGACCTGGTGCGGCGGCGTCGCCCGGACCGCCCGCAGCTGCGCCTCCGCCGTCGTCTCCGGTCCGTCGGGCGGTGGGCTCAGGAACTCGGTGATGTAGTGCCGCGCGCCCAGGACCGCGGCCAGTTCGGGCACCTCCGGAGCGTCGGCGAGCCACGGCAGGTGCGCCGGGTGCCGCCGGACGCCGAGCAGCGTCTGGACGGCTCCCAGCACCTCCTCCAACGGCGAGATCGCGAAGCGGACGCGTTGCGCGCCGGCCGCCGTCAGGACCAGCTCGATCATCGGTGATTCGCCCTCACCCGAATCAGTGTGCCCTGAGTACGTCACGGACGAGCGTATGAGCATGTCGTTGTTCACCCATCGCGCCTACTGGCGCTGGTCGGCGGGCGTCCAGTTCGCCCGGCTGCCGGCGACCATGGCGCCGCTCGCGTTCACCCTGCTGACCACCGCGACGACCGGTTCCTACCGGCTCGGCGGCGTGCTGATGTCGGTCTACGTCGCCGCCGAGATGCTCTGCGCGGTCCCGGTCGGGCGGCTGCTCGACCGCGTCGGCCCGGCACGTGGCCTGCCGGCGCTGCTGCTCCTGACCGCGGCCGGGTTCGCCGCCGTCGCGCTGGCCGCCGACGCACCCGCGCCGGTCCTGGTCGCGGTCGTCCTGCTGCCCGGCATCGCGGGTGGCGCGCTGTCCGGCGGCTTCCGGACGCTGCTCGCCGACACTGTCGACGACGACCTGCTGCCGCGGGCAATCTCCGTCGACGCGATGATCCTGGAAGGTGTGCTCATCGGCGGTCCGGCGCTGGTCGCGCTGCTCGACCTGGCCGGCACGTTCGTCCCGGTCGCCGCGATGGCCGTCGCCTGCGTGGTCGCCGCCGCGCTCGTCCCCCGACGCGCGGGTGAGCGCGAACGGGTGGAATCCCGCGCCGACGTCCCGCCCGCGCGGCTCGTCACCTACCTGCCGTGGCTGTGCTGCGCGTTCACCGTCGGGCTGCTGCTGTCGACGATCGAGGTCGCGCCGCTCCCGCTGGTCCAGCGCCTCGGCGCGCCCGAGACGGCCGCGCCGGTCGTGATCGCGGTGCTGAGCGGGGCGAGCATCGCGGGCAGCGCGCTCTACGCGTGGCGCGGCAGGACCGGCGACCCGCGGCTGTTCCTCGCCGGGTTCGTCGCCGGTGGGCTCGCGCTCGCCGCCGACCTCGGCTGGGCCGGGCTGCTCGGGTCGGTGGCGGTGATCGGCGCGTGCACGGGACCGCTGGTGGCCACGACGTCGGTCAACCTGCAGCGAGTGCTGCCGAAGAACCGCAGGTCAGCGGGGTTCTCGCTGTCGTTCACGGTCCAGGCGGCGGGCTTCGGGCTGGGTTCGCTGGCCGTCGGCGTGCTGCCGTTGTGGCTCGCACCGTTGTTCGGTGTCTTTGCCGCGGCGATCGCGGGTGCAATGCTGGTGGCGAAGCCCGCGAGAGCTATTGGCACGATGTCAGTAACGTCGTAACCTGGGCTGACCCGCGACCTCCAGGGAGACGCCGATGACTGCCGTCCAGCCGAAGCCGACGTCGGTCGGCGAGACTTTCGACTCGCTGAGCCCGGCGACCGACGAGGTGGTCGGAACCTACCCGGTGCACGACGCCGAGGACGTGCAGGCGGCCGTCGCGCGAGCGCGTGTCGCGGCGAAGTGGTGGGAGGACCTGGGCTTCGCCGGGCGCGCCGAGCGGCTCCGCGGCTGGAAGGGCGTGCTGACGCGCCGGCTCCCGCAGCTGTGCCAGGTGGTGCGCGACGAGACCGGCAAGCCGATCGCGGACGCGCAGCTCGAGAGCGTCCTGGCCATCGAGCACATCGCGTGGGCGGGCAAGCACGCGAAGAAGATCCTCGGCAAGCAGAAGCGCTCGGCCGGCCTGCTGATGTCTAACCAGGCGGCGACCGTCGAGTACCAGCCGCTGGGCGTGGTCGGCGTGATCGGCCCGTGGAACTACCCGGTGTTCACGCCGCTCGGCTCGATCGCGTACGCGCTCGCGGCGGGCAACGCGGTGGTGTTCAAGCCCAGCGAGTTCACGCCGGGCGTCGGGAAGTGGCTGGTCGACGCGTTCGCCGAGATCGTGCCGGAGCAGCCGGTGCTGCAGCTGATCACGGGCTTCGGCGAGACGGGCGCGGCGCTGGTCGGCGCGGGCGTGAACAAGATCGCGTTCACCGGCTCGACGGCGACGGGCAAGCGGATCATGGCCGCGGCGGCCGAGACGCTGACCCCGGTGGTCATCGAGGCGGGCGGCAAGGACCCGGTCCTGGTCGACGCGGACGCCGACCTGGACGCGGCCGCCGACGCGACAGTCTGGGGCGCGTTCTCCAACTCGGGCCAGACCTGCATCGGCGTCGAGCGGGTGTACGTCCACGAGAAGGTCCACGACGAGTTCGTCGCAAAGGTCGTCGAGAAGTCGAAGGACGTCCGCGCGGGCTCGGACGAGGCGGCGCAGTACGGCCCGGTGACGATGCCATCCCAGCTGGGCGTGATCAAGAGGCACATCCAGGACGCACTGGCTCGCGGCGGCAAAGCAGTACTGGGCGGGGAGGAAGCGGTCGGCGACCGGTACGCGCAGCCGACGGTCCTGATCGACGTCCCGGAGGACTCCGAGGCGGTGACGGAGGAGACGTTCGGCCCGACGGTGACGATCGCGAAGGTCCGCGACATGGACGAAGCGGTCGAGAAGGCGAACAACACGAAGTACGGCCTGGGATCGACGGTGTTTTCGAAGTCCCGCGGCGTGGAGCTGGCGGAGAAGCTGCGCACGGGAATGACCTCGATCAACGCACCGCTGTCGTTCGCGGGCATCGCATCGCTGCCGTTCGGCGGCGTGGGCGACTCGGGCTTCGGCCGTATCCACGGCCCGGAGGGCCTACGCGAGTTCGCCCGCACGAAGGCGATCGCACGTCAGCGTTTCACGGCCCCGTTGACGCTGACATCGTTCAGCCGCAAGCCTTCGACGGACGCGATGGTGGCCAAGCTGGTGACGATTCTGCACGGCAAGCGCTGAGGCGTTGCGGGGCTGTGGACAAGTCGCGTCCGCAGCCCCGGAACTGTCAGTGCCCGCCGGTAAACTGGATACCGGGGGCCGAGGGCCGCCCTCCCCATCGGCCGAACAGGTGAACTGCCGCTTCGGCCTCAACGATCTCCTCGCGCGAGGCGTGTGCGCCGGTGCCACCCGGACCGGCACCGAAGTCGCCAGCACGACGAGGAGCACCGCCACCTTCGAATAGAAGTCCTTCAACTTCGCGCTCAGCACACCCGATCTGGTCGGCGGCTTCGACCGCATCAAGATGCAGATCTGCCTGACGGGCGGCGTCCGGTGCAGCCTCCCCGTGCACGCACATCGCGACGGCGTGGCCGAACAGCTCGTCGCCAGGCCGACCTGACCAGTGGGAGGTCCGGCGAACCGGACCTCCCACTCAAGCCTTGATCAGCGCGTCCACCGCGCTGTAGAACATGCCGAGCCCGTCGTCCGACGGCCCGGTCAGCGCGTCGATCGCGTGCTCCGGGTGCGGCATCAGCCCGACCACCCGGCCGTTCTCGCTCCGGATCCCGGCGATGTCGTTGCGCGACCCGTTCGGGTTCCCGCCGACGTAACGGAAAACAACCCGGCCCTCGGCTTCGAGAGAATCCAAAGTGGACTGCTCGGCCACGTAGCACCCGTCGATGTTCTTCATCGGGATGAGGATCTCGGCGCCGGCCTCGTACCGCGACGTCCACGCCGTCTCGGTGTTCTCCACCCGCAGCCACTGGTCGCGGCAGATGAAGTGCAGGCCCTGGTTGCGGATCATCGCGCCGGGCAGCAGCCCCGCCTCGCACAGGATCTGGAACCCGTTGCAGATGCCGAGCACCGGCATGCCCGCGCGCGCCGCCTCGATCACCGGCGTCATCACCGGCGCGAACCGGGCGATCACGCCCGCGCGCAGGTAGTCGCCGTAGGAGAAGCCGCCCGGGACGACGACCGCGTCGACGTCGTGGAGGTTCTCGTCCGCGTGCCACAGGGGCACCGCCTCCGCGTCGGCGTAGCGGACCGCGCGGGCCGCGTCACCGTCGTCGAGCGTGCCCGGGAACGTGATGACGCCGATGCGCGCGCTCACGCGCCGACCCGGGTGATCGTCCACTGCTCGATGACCGGGTTCGCGAGGAAGCCCTCGGCGATCTTCTCGAGCGTCGCGTCGTCGACCGTGTCGTCGACCTCGATCTCGAAGTGCTTGCCCTGGCGGATCTCCTTGATCCCGGTGAAGCCGAGACGGCCGGCGGCGCCGAGCGCGGCCTGTCCCTGCGGGTCGAGGATTTCGGGCTTCGGCATGACGTCGACGACAACTCGGGCCACGGCAGGCTGCTCCTTATTCACGCAGGTCGTGGGTACCCCGCGAGCATAGTTCACCCAGTTCGGCGGGCTGCGGGGGCCGCCGGGAAAACTAGACTGGCCGACGGCGCGCCGCTGCGCCATGATGAGTCGTTGACATCGCGCCAACAGCTGTGGAGGCACCGTGGACTCCTACGACTACGTGATCGTCGGCGCCGGGAGCGCCGGGTGCGTGCTGGCGAACCGGCTCACCGAAGATCCGTCGGCCCAGGTCTTGCTGCTCGAAGCGGGCGCGGAGGACACGGCGGACGAAATCCACATTCCCGCCGCGTTCCCCAACCTGTTCAAGACCAAGTGGGACTGGAACTACGAGACGGTCGAGCAGAAGCACACGGGCAAGCCCGCGTACTGGCCGCGCGGCAAGATGCTCGGCGGCTGTTCGTCGATCAACGCGATGATCTACATCCGCGGCAACCGCGCCGACTACGACGGCTGGCGCGATTCCCACGGCGCCGAAGGCTGGGGCTGGGACGACGTCCTCCCGTACTTCAAGCGCGCCGAGGGCAACCAGCGGCTCGACGGGCCGCTGCACGGCACCGACGGCCCGCTGAACGTCGAGGACCGCCGGTTCACCCACGAGCTGTCGACGGCGTGGGTCGACTCGGCCGTCGCGTGGGGCCTCAAGCGCACCGACGACTTCAACGGCGAGAGCCAGGAAGGCGCCGGCGTCTACCAGGTGACCTGCAAGAAGGGTCGCCGCTGGTCCACCGCCGACGCCTACCTGCGGCCGGCTTTGGAGCGGCCGAACCTCACGGTGAAGACGTGCGCGCCCGCGACCCGCGTCGTCTTCGAAGGCACGCGCGCGGTCGGCGTGTCCTATTTGGACAATGGCGTCGAGACCACCGCGCGCGCGTCGACCGAGGTCATCTTGAGTGGCGGCGCGGTGAACTCGCCGCAGCTGCTGATGGTTTCCGGCGTCGGCCCGGCCGAGCACCTGCGCGAGCACGGCATCGACGTCGTCGCGGCGCTGCCGGGCGTCGGCGAGAACCTCCATGACCACCCGGCGTGCGGGATCATCTGGTCGACGCGGGGCACCACCGACCTGGTCGACGCGGCCACGCCGCGTGGGCTCGTCCGCTACCAGCTGACGAAGCGCGGGCCGCTGACGTCGAACATCGGCGAGGCGGGCGCGTTCTTCCCGACCACCGAAGGACTGCCGGCGCCGGACATGCAGATCCACGTCGCGCCGACGTTGTTCTACGACAACGGAATGCGCGAGCCGACGGTCCCCGGCTTCACATCGGCGGCGACACTGGTGGACGTCGCGAGCCGCGGCCGGCTGCGGCTGAAGTCGTCGAACCCGTCGTGGAAACCGGAAATCGACCCGGCGTACTACGCGGAGTCGTCGGACATGGACAAGATGGTCGCCGGACTGCGGGCGCTGATCGAAATCGGCCGCTCCGGCCCGTTGAAGCGGTTCCTGGACAAGCCGTTCCTGCCTGCGCGGCACGATTTGAGCGACTCCGAGCTGGCGGAGCACATTCGGGAGAACACGCAGACGCTTTATCACCCGGTCGGGACGTGTTCGATCGGGTCGGTGGTCGACCCGCAGCTGAAGGTGCAGGGGGTCGACGGGCTGCGGGTGGTCGATGCTTCGGTGATGCCGGTGGTGCCGCGCGGGAACACGAACGCGCCGACGATCATGGTGGCGGAGAAGGCGGCGGACCTCATTCGGGGGCGGTGAGGGCGGGCCGCGGACGTGAGTTGTCCACAGGTCAGCTCTTGCTCTGATCGTTCGAAAGCCACTTCTCCGGCCGGACCCGCACCAGCACCGACCGCTCACCCAACGCCGACTCGACGTAAGCCTCCGCCTGGTCAGCGGCCAAGTACCGCCCCGCGATCCGCAGCGCCTGCTCGCGCGTCGGGGGCTCGTCGTTCGCCACCACCGGGCCCTCCGCCGTCACGTACTTGTACGGCGGGTTCTCGTCCTGCACCGCCAAGCTCAACCGCCCAGCCGCCCGGATCGACCTGTCCTTGACCGTGTCGCGTTCCATCCAGATCAGCAGCTCGCCGCCCGGCGAATAGTCGTACCAAACCGGGACCGCCAGTGGTGCCCGGCCGGCGCGCTCCACCGCCAGCACCCCCACGTGCACCCCGCTCAGAAACGCCTCGCGCTCGGCTGCGGTCATGACGAAAGACATGGCACTCCCCGGGTAGAAGATCTCCTACCCGGGGAGCAACACGTCGCGAACTCCGGACATTCCGGACTACGAAGCCGCCGCCACCAGACGCGCGTACGAACCGCCGGCCGCCAGCAGCGCCGAGTGCGAGCCCAGCTCCGTGATCCGGCCGCCCTCGACCACCGCCACCCGGTCGGCCGCCGCCGCCGTGTGCAGGCGGTGGGCGATCGCGATCACCGTGCGCCCGGAAAGCACGCTGGTGAGCGAGCGTTCCAGGTCGCGCGCCGAACCCGTGTCCAGCAGCGACGTCGCCTCGTCCAGCACCAGCGTGTGCGGGTCCGCCAGGACCACGCGGGCCAGCGCCAGCTGCTGCGCGATCGCCGCCGGCACCGGGTGCTCGCCCGAGCCCAGCTTCGTGTCGAGCCCGGACGGCAGTGTCGCGACCCAGTCCGACGCGCCCGCCGAGGCCAGGGCCGCCAGCAGCTCGTCGTCCGTCCAGTCGCCACCCGCCCGGCGGGCCGGCAGCGCCAGGTTCTGCCGCAGCGTCCCCGAGAACACGTGGTGCTCCTGGGTCAGCAGCAGGACCTCGCCGCGCAGGACGTCGTCGGCCAGCGACGAGACGTCCTGCCCGCCGATCCGGACCGAGCCCGACGACGGCGCCGCGATGCCCGCCAGCAGCCGGCCGAGCGTCGACTTGCCCGCGCCGGACGGCCCGACGATCGCCAGCCGCTCGCCGCGCGGGACGCGCAGGTCGATGCCGTGCAGCACCTCGCGGTCGGCCGTGTAGGCGAACCGGACGTCGTGCACGTCGATGTCCCGCCCGCGCGGCACCTCCGTCACCTTCGGCGACTCCTCGCGGGACACCGAGTGGATGCCCAGGATCCGGCGCGCCGCGGCCGCCGCGACCTGCAGGTCCTCCAGCCAGAACAGCGCTTCGTTCAGCGGGGCCGACATCGCCTGGACGTACAGCAGCATCGTGGTGATCTCGCCGAGCCCGGCCCAGCCGCGCGTGTACGCGAGCAGCCCGAGCGGCAGCATCACCGCCAGCGGCAGCACGTAGCTGATCTCCAGCGACGGCAGCCACCGCAGCTGCAGCGCCCGCATCCGCCGCTCGCCGAGGATGCTCTGGTCCAGCGCGCCGTGCGCCGCGTCGACGCGCCGCTCGGTCAGCCCGAGCGCCTCGACCGTGCGCGCGCCCTCCGCCGTCTCGTGGACGCTGGTGGTCAGGTCCGCCCACCGGTCGAGCATCCACTGCATCAGCGACGGGATTCGCCGCTGGTACCAGACGTTGACGCTCACCAGCAGCGGAACCGCGATCAGCAGGCCCAGCGAGAGCAGCGGCGACGTCACGACCATCGCGACGACCGTGAACACCACGGTCACCGCCGCGATCAGGATCTCCGGCGCCGCGAACCGCGCCGCGTGGTCGATCCGGCCGAGGTCGGTGGTGGCGCGGCTGAGCAGGTCGCCGGTGCCGGCCGCCTCGACCGTGCCGAGCGGCAGCCGCAGCGCCGTCCCGACGAACTCCTCGCGCGTCTCGGCCAGCACCAGCTCGCCGAACACCGCGCCGCGCATCCGCGCGATCTTCCGCGCCACCGCCTGCAGGATCAGGATCCCGACGAACACCGCCGCCAGCAGGTCGACGCCGGCCGTCGTCGCGCCGGCCGCGACGTCGTCGACCAGCGTGCCGAGCAGCTGCGGCCCGGCCAGCCCGATCAGCGTCGCCACGGCCAGCGAGCCCAGCAGCAGGCCGAACTCGCGCTTGTGGTTTACCGCCGTGCTCATCGCCCAGCGCCGGACGTCCCGCCGGGACGCCGTGGGGAGCCGCTTCACACCGTCACCACCTTTGCCGTGAAGACCTCGTCGGCCACATGTGTCCACAGTGGACTCTGACTGAACACCACCGTCGTCTTGCCGCGGCGCAGGGCCGCGACGCGCTCGGTGATGCGTGCCTCCGTGTGCGCGTCGACCGCCGACGTCGGCTCGTCCAGCACCAGCACGTCGGCGTCGACCGCCAGCGCGCGGGCCAGGTTCAGCCGCTGCCGCTGGCCGCCGGACACCTCGCGCCCGCGCTCGCCGATCACCTCGTCGACGCCGTCGGGCAGCGCCTCGACGATGTCGTCGGCGTCGGCCGCGTACAGCGCTTCGGTGATCCCGACGCCACTCGGCCGCGCCGGCGCCAGCTGCTCGCGCAGCACGCCCGAGAACCAGATGTCCTGGTTGTGCGCGTAGACGACCCGCCGCCGCAGCTCCGCGAGCGCGACGTGGTCCGCCCGGACGCCCCCGACCAGCACCTCTTCGCCCTCGGCCGGGTCGGCGAACCGCGCCAGCCGGTCGGCCACCGCTTCGCCGTCGGCGCCGAAGTCGACGACCGTCAGCCGCCCGGCCGCGACCCGCACGCCGGACTCGGTGTCGACCAGCTCCAGCGGTCCCGCGGGCAGCCGGACCGGCGTCTCCGGGTCGGCCAGCTTCGGGCTGATCGCCAGCAGCGCCACGACCTTTCGCGAGGCGACCAGGCCGGACGTGATCGCGCCGACCGCCTCGGTCGCGGCGGTGACCGGCCAGACGAGGAACGCCGAGACGCCGTAGAACGCCACGAGCTGCCCGATGCCGATCTCCCCGGCCACGGCCAGCCGCGCGCCCAGCCAGGTGATCACCACGGTGACCAGGCCGGGCATCGCGATCTCCGCCGCGGCCAGCCACGCCTCGGCCCGGCCGACGTCGATGCCGGCCAGCCGCACCCGCTGGCTCGTCTCGCGGAAGCGGCTGAAGAACCGCCGCTCCCCGCCGATGCCGCGCAGGATCCGCAGGCCGGACACGATGTCCGCGCCGAGCGCGTTGACGTCGCCGCGCTTCTCGCGTTGCTTCGCCTTGCGCTTCTGCAGCGGCGCCAGCAGCGGCCCGATGCCCAGCACCGCGACCGGCACACCGACCAGCGCGACCACGCCGAGCAGCGGAGACGTCGAGATCAGCCAGATGGCGACCACGACGAACGCGAGCAGCGAGCCGAACGCCCGGCCGGTCATCTCGACGGTGTTGCCGATGTGGTTGATGTCGGTCGTGGAGATCGCGACGAGGTTGCCGGTGGTCGTCTTCTCGCGCAGGCCGGCGCCGACGCGCGTGGTGTGCGCGGACACGGCGCGCTGCGTCGAGCCCGCGCCGTGCAGCCACAGGCCGTAGTTGAGGAAGTGGAGCCAGGTCCCGGTGAGCGTCTGCACCACCCCGAGCAGGGCGGCGGCCAGCGCCCAGCGCCAGACGGCGGCACCGTCGTGCGCGCTGACGGCGCCGATGCCCTGGCCGATCACCAGCGGCACCAGCGCACCGGGCAGCGCCCAGACGACACCGAGCGCGGCGGCGCCCAGCACCGTGCCGAGCCGGGCCCGGAACACGGCGAGCAGGAAGCGGCTCGCGCTCGGCCGCGCGGGCAGCCGCAGCGGCGGAAAGGGATACGTGGCGGAAAGCACGATTCCCGACGGTAAGCCGCCGACCAGCGTAAGGCGACCGATTTTCCGGCGCCCCCACGCTCCGGCCCGCGGGGGTCCCTATGTGGTTGTCAAGCCGCAGCGGGAGCGGGTTCGGGGTGGCGGTAGTGGGTGCCGTTGCGCAGCATCGCGTAGAGGACGTCGCAGCGTCGGCGGGCCAGACAGATGAGGGCGGCGTTGCGCTTCTTCCCCTCGGCCCTCTTCCTGTCGTAGTAGGCACTGCTGGTCGGTCGGACAACGCGGCGAACGCGGCCAGGAAGAACGCGCGTTTGAGCTGGCGGTCGCCGGTCCGAGCGGGGTGCTCGCCCTTGATGCTGGTGCCGGAGCTGGGCGGCGCGCGGCCGGTGTTGTGGTGGGTTGGCGGGGTGTCACGTCCCCGGTGGGCGCGGTCGTCGGCGTCGTGGGGGACTAGTACCCGGTGCAGCGTAAATGGCGGCCGGCCTCAACAACGTCACGGCGAGACCGCCGGGTCCGGTTCCCGCGGTGAAGCATCCGATCGGGTGAACCGGCCGGTTCCGCCTCAACGGCCCGCCGGCGTGGAGCGTGACCGTGCGGGTGCCCGGACCGCGGGCGCCGTCGACAAGGCCCGAACCACAGGAAAGAGAAATTCACGTGGGAACCATGAAGAACGTCGCCCGGACGTCGTTGGCCGTCGGCGGAGCCGTCGCCACGGTGATGGCGTTGACCGGCACCGCGTCAGCGGTCGCGGCACCCCGCAACGGTGTCTGTGACCTGGGCGAGTTCTGCCTGTACTGGGGGAACGGCCTGACCGGCTCGGTGTCCGACTTCAACGGCTCGATCAGCGACTACGGGAGCACTCAGCCGACCTGCTACGAATTCAAGGGCCCCGGCCTCGGCAAGGGTCAGTGCATCCGGAACAACGCCTTGTCGGTGAAGAACAACACGACCGGACACACAATCTTCCTCTACTTCGCCGACAGCCACTTCACCCTGACCGTCGGGCAGCAGCTCAACATCAACAACCGGGACACTTCGCACACCTTCGTCCGCAACTAGGCGGCCCGCCGGATCCGCGGGGATCACGGTTCGACGCCCCCAGGCGAGGGTGCCCGACTGGGTGGCGGTGGCCAGGTCGGTGAACGACGCTGCCGTGCGGTAGCTGTAGTCGTCGGCCTGGTTGAACGCGGACCAGTCGGCTTTGGTCACCCGGACCTGGACCTCGCCGGTGAGTAGCGCGCGGGGCGCCGGAGGCGCTCGGGCCGGCGGCGCCGGGGGCCGGCCTGCTCGGCGGCCCCGGGGCGGGGCTTGTGCTCGGTGGGGACGTGACAGTTTGCTTTTCAGGTAACGGGGGGGACCCCCGGTTTCGACGTTACTCGCGGGGGCCGACAGTTCCGGGCCGGCGTCCGCGAGTTGTCCACAGGCGCGGCTCGCGATGTCGGCTCGCTCACACCCGCCGGCGCGCGGCCGGATTCGGCGGGCCCACCGTCCGGAGTGCCCGGGTGCGCCCCGTATCCTGGCGGCCGTGGCGAACCCTGACACGGACACCGTGACCAGCACCGTTGACACCACCGAGCGCGCCGGGGCGACCCCGGACCACAGTCAGCCCTACCGCGAGCTCGGGCTCGCCGACGACGAGTACGCCCGCATCCGGGAAATCCTCGGCCGCCGGCCCACCGACGCCGAGCTGGCCATGTACTCGGTGATGTGGAGCGAGCACTGCTCCTACAAGTCGTCGAAGAAGCACCTGCGGTACTTCGGGGAGACCGCCACCGACGAGATGAAGGCCAAGATGCTGGCCGGCATCGGCGAGAACGCGGGCGTCGTCGACATCGGCGAGGGCTGGGCGGTCACCTTCAAGGTGGAGAGCCACAACCACCCGTCCTATGTGGAGCCGTACCAGGGCGCCGCGACCGGTGTCGGCGGCATCGTCCGCGACATCATGGCCATGGGCGCGCGCCCGCTCGCGGTCTCGGACGCGCTGCGCTTCGGCCCGGCCGACGCCCCCGACACCAAGCGCGTGCTGCCCGGCGTCGTCGCCGGCGTCGGCGGTTACGGCAACTGCCTCGGCCTGCCGAACATCGGCGGCGAGCTCGTGTTCGACCCGTCGTACTCCGGCAACCCGCTGGTCAACGCGCTGTGCGTCGGCGCGATGCGCGTCGAAGACCTGCACCTGGCGTTCGCGTCCGGCACCGGCAACAAGATCATCCTGTTCGGCGCGCGCACCGGCCTCGACGGCATCGGCGGCGTTTCCGTCCTGGCGAGTGACACCTTTTCGGGTGACGAGTCGGCGTCCGGCCGCAAGAAGCTGCCGAGCGTCCAGGTCGGCGACCCGTTCACCGAGAAGGTGCTCATCGAGTGCTGCCTCGAGCTGTTCGCGCAGAAGCTGGTCGTCGGCATCCAGGACCTCGGCGGCGCCGGGCTGTCCTGCGCGACGTCCGAGCTGGCCGCGGCCGGCGACGGCGGCATGCACGTCTACCTCGACCGCGTTCCGTTGCGCGCCACCGGGATGACCCCCGCCGAGGTGCTTTCGAGCGAGTCGCAGGAGCGCATGTGCGCGGTCGTCTCGCCGGAGAACGTCGAGGCGTTCATGGCGGTCTGCCGCAAGTGGGACGTCATCGCCACCGACATCGGCGAGGTCACCGACGGCGAGCACCTGGTCATCACGTGGAACGACGAGGTCGTCGTCGACGTCCCGGCGCACACCGTGGCGCACCAGGGCCCGGTGTACGACCGGCCGATCGAGCGTCCGTCCACACAGGACGCGCTGATCGCGGACACCTCTTCGAAGCTGCCGCGTCCGTCCACTCCGGACGAACTGCGCGCGGATGTGCTGCGGTTGATCGCGTCGCCCAACCAGGCGTCGAAGGAATGGGTGACGTCGCAGTACGACCGCTACGTGCGGGGTAACTCCGTGCTGTCGCAGCCGTCCGACTCGGGCATGATCCGGATCGACGAGTCGAGTGGCCGCGGCGTCTCGGTGGCGACGGACTGCAACAGCAAGTTCGTCTACCTCGACCCGTACCGCGGCGCGCAGCTGGCGCTGGCGGAGGCGTACCGCAACGTGGCGACGGGCGGCGCGACGCCGGTGGCGGTGTCGGACTGCCTGAACTTCGGCGCGCCGACCGACCCGGGCGTGATGTGGCAGTTCGAGCAGGCCGTGCACGGCATCGCGGACGGTTGCGTCGAGCTGGGCATCCCGGTGACCGGCGGCAACGTGAGCTTCTTCAACCAGACGGGCTCGACGGCGATCCTGCCGACGCCGGTGATCGGCGTCCTCGGCGTGATCGACGACGTGACCCGCCGCATCCCGACGGGCATCGGCGCGGAGGCCGGCGAAACCCTGCTGCTGCTGGGCGAAACGCACGACGAGCTGGACGGTTCGGCGTGGGCCCGCGAGCTCCACGGCCACCTCGGCGGCGTCCCCCCGCGCGTGGACCTGGCGCGCGAGAAGCTCCTGGGCGAGATCCTGGTGGCGGGCTCCCGCGACGGAATGATCTCGGCGGCGCACGACCTTTCGGACGGCGGCCTGATCCAGACGCTGGTCGAGACCGTCCTGATCGGACAGTGCGGCGCCCGCGTGTTCCTCGACGCGGAGCAGGACCCGTTCGTCCAGCTGTTCTCCGAGTCGGCGGGCCGCGTGCTGGTGGCGGTCCCGCGCACGGAGGAGCTCCGCTTCACGGAGATGTGCACGGCGCGCGGGTTGCCGTGGCGCAAGACCGGCGTGGTGGACCCGGAGTCGGGAACGCTGGAGCTCCAGGACATCACGGAGTTCACGCTCGACGAGCTGCGCGAAACCTGGGAGAAGACCCTCCCGGCCCTGTTCGGCTGACCTGTGGACACGTGACCGGAGGGCACCGCGAACTGTCGGTGCCCTCCGCTAGCGTGGAAAACGGGGGCTGCTCAGGGCAGTTCGGTCCCGGCAGGCAACCTGGCCTGGCCGAAATCCGGCGGCATAGCAAAGAAAACGTCCCGGAAACTCACCTCGTCATGCGCGGTGAAGTCGCGGAACCCCGTCCCCGCCCCGAACTTCGTCCGCACGAACTCCACCGGCCCGCGCACGGTCGCTCCGGTCAAGAACACCGAGCCCGAGAACGACGTGTCCGTGAACGACACGCCGTTGACGATCTCCGTCCGCTGCGCGCCCAGCAAGCCGACCTCCTTGCCCGACAGGTTGAACCGGTCGAGCCGGGCGCCGGAAAGGTCGAGCGCGTAAGCCGGTCCGTTCGCGCCCGCGTCCGGGAGCAGCGACCGGATCACCCGCTGGGCCGTGCGCCGGGCCTGCAGCTCGCGCTCGGCGGCGGCCGGGTCGTCGACCTTGTCGAGCTCGGGATGCTTGAACGGACGCCGCAAGTACGCGCACAGCACGTCGAGCACCGTCTGCGTGTACGTCTCGGGTCGCGACCGCGCCACGCCTCCCAGTGCGTGGATCGCCCCGACCCGGACCTGGTCGGCGTCGTGCCCCAGCAGCTCGATCGCCTTCGCGAACCGCTCGTCGGAGATGCGGGTGCGCTCGAGGTCGTGCCGGTCCTCCTCGACGCGCCGGCGGCGGTCGTTCAGCCACAGCCCGTACAACGCCGCGACCGCGCCGCCCGCCAGGCCGGCCGTCTTGAGCGCGTCGCCCCGGGTGGTCGCGCGGTCGGCGAGCAGCCAGACCAGCACTCCGGCGAACGCGGCCGCGCTGACCAGGAACGCCAGTGCCAAGGGTGAGAACCGTTTCACGCGCCCACCTTCGAGACGATCCGGGCTTCGCCGTCGCGGAGCTCCTCCTGCTTCCAGGCCGACGGCAGCAGCACGGTCTTCTCCGACAGGACCCGCGTGTTGTACAGCGAGACCGACGCCGGCAGCGACGCGAACCGCAGGTCCGTCTGACCGCCGAAGAACGTCCGCCCCAGGTCCAGCGAATCGGACGCCACCACGTCGGTGAACACCGCGTCCTTGGCGAACTTCGCGTCCTTGAACGTCGTCCGCCCGGCGAACTCCGTGCTGGTGAAGTCGGCGTCCTCCGCGAAGGCCGTGCCGCTGAACCACGCGTGGCTCTCGAACACCGCTCCACGACAGCGGAAGTGACCGACCAGACGCCCGTCCGCGGTGCCCGCGGCGGTGAAGTACACGCGGCCCTTGAAGCGGCAGCCGCTGAGGTTCGTGCTGCTGTGCAGGGACGCATGCCGCGCCAGGAGACTCCCGATCAGCTTGCCCGAGAGGTCGAAGTACTCGAGCGTCGCGCCGGTCAGGTCCAGGTCGTACGCCGGGCCTTCGGTGTCGCGCGCGGGCAGCAGGTCGGTGATCAGCCGCTGCGCCGTCAACCGGACCGTGAGCTCGCGCTCCGGTTCCGGATCGGCCGAATCCTTTTGCGGCCGCTCGAACGGCCGCCGCAGATAGGAACACAGCACGTCCAGCACCGTCTGCGTGTACTCCGGCCGGCTGCGCGCCAGGCCCGCCAGCGCGTGCATCGCCCCCACCCGCACCTGGTCGGCCGCGTGGCCGAGCAGCTCGACGGCCTTCGCGAACCGCTCGTCGGCCACCCGTTCGCGGTCCAGCTCCGCGCGCTGTGACTCGAGCTCGTGGCGCTGCCGCTCGATCTCCTGACGGCGTTCCTCGACCCGGCGGCGCCGGTCGTTCAGCCACAACGCGTACAGCGCCACGATCGCGCCGCCGGCGAGGCCGCCGGTCTTCAGCGCGTCACTGCGGCTGGTGGCGGGGTCGGTCAGCAACCAGCCGCCGACCCCGACCAGCAGCACCACTGCCGCGAGGAACGTCCACGCCAGCGGTGATCGCCACAGCTTCACCGGGTCAGGACACCAGCATCGTGCTGACGCAGAAGCCCTTGTCGTCGAAGTTCGTCGCGCTCAGCGTGCCCTTGACGTTCTTGCCTGCGGACGTCCCGGTGACCTGGCCCTCGACGAGGAACTCGTCGTCCGGCACCTCGCCGAGCTCCAGCTGCAGCGGCGGCTTGAGGAACGTCTTGAGCCACGAGTCGAGCAGGTCCTTCGAGTCCGAGCAGCCCAGCGCGAGCGCGCCGGGGGTGTCGCCCGCGTTCAGCTTGTCGATGAAGCCCTGCAGCACGACCTTGGCGTCCGCCCCGCCGCCGCTCGGCGAAGATGGCTTCGTGGTCGGCGTCTTCTTGGGGGTCGTCTTCGGCGCCGTGGGCTTGGCGGACGTGCTCGACGACGGCGGAGCCGCGACGTTGTTGTTGTCCTTCGACAGGAAGAAGCCGGGCGCGACGAAGCCGGTGATCCCCACGGCGGCGAGCAGGACGACGACGGCACCGATGGTGATCCACAGCCCGGTCTTGCCCTGCTTCGGCGGCGCCGGCGGCCCGCCGAAGCCCTGGCCGTAGCCCCCGGACTGGTCCCAGCCCGCCATCTGGCCGCCCTGGTTGGGATCCCAGGCCTGCTGGCCGTACTGCTGCGCGTTCGGGTCCGCCCACGCCGACTGCTGCTGCGCGTTCGGGTCGCCCCAAGCCTGCTGCTGCTGGGCGTTCGGGTCACCCCACTGCGGCGGCTGGCTCGCCGGGAACCCGCCCGACGGGTAGCCCTGCTGCTGTTGCTGGCTCGGGTCCCAGCCCTGCGGGTACTGCTGCGTCGGGTACGGCTGTTGCTGCTGCTGGTTGGGGTCCCACCCACCCTGCTGCGGGTACGGCTGCTGCTGGAAGCCGCCGGACTGCGGCTGCTGGCCGTACGGGTCGGGCTGGCCGGGCTGGCCCGGCTGAGGCGGGTACGTCATCTTCATGCCTTCCGGGCGCTGGGTGTTCGTGCGCTTCCGACGTCCGCAAGGCCCGTGTGGTTCCCCCAGGACGTGGTGAGCAGCATTCTGCAAGCTCGGACGGTACGGCATGAAACCGGCTCCCGGGCGCGACGACGCGAAACTGCGTTCCGGGGGTTCCCGGTGGAGCCCACAGTCGTCACGAACCGGGAGCCGGGGGTGCGGGTCAGCCGGCGGCGAGTGCCTGGAGCCGGTCGTAGGCACCGTTGAAGGTGTCCTGGTCCAACGGGCTCGAGGTGTACTGCCAGACGGTGTAGACGCTCCAGCCGTACGGCAGCGTGCCCACCGACGACGCGTACCGCGCGACCCACAGCGGGGCCGTGCTGGAGAAGTCACCGCTGACGCACTGGTTCCACCAGCTCGTCGACGTGTAGATCGCCGGGTAGCGGCCGGTCCGGGCGTGGTAGGTGTCGTGGAAGTCGAGGATCCACGCCGTCATCGCCGCCTTGCTCAGGCCGTAGCAGGTGGCGCCGTACGGGTTGTACTCCATGTCCAGCGCCCCGGGCAGCGTCCGGCCGTCGCCCGACCAGCCGCCGCCGTGGGCGACGAAGTAGTTCGCCTGCGCCGCGCCGCTCGCCGTGTTCGGGGTCGCGAAGTGGTAGGCGCCGCGGATGAAGCCCTGGTTGTAGGAGCCGTTGTACTGCTGCGCGAAGTACGGGTTCGTGTAGCTGGTGCTCTCGGTGGCCTTGGTCCAGACGAACCGCTTGCCCTGGTTCCACCAGTTCGCCCAGTCGACGTTGCCCTGGTAGCTGGCGACGTCCATGCCGGCCACGGTGGCCAGCACCTGACCGGGGATGGCCTGGGCGGGCTGCGGCTGCTGCGCCGCCTTCTGCGAGTCCGGCGTCGACTTGTCGCCTTCGACGCGCCGGATCTGCGACCCCAGTTCGTGGTTGTGCTGTGCGATGTCCGCGTTGATCGCGGCCACGGGGTCGGCTTCGGGGGAGAAGGTCGCCGCCTGGGCCGTGCTGCCGAGCAGGAGCAGCGTGGCCGGGACGACCAGGGCGGCGAACAACCGCCCTCTTCGGGAAGTGGACATCGTTGAATCCCTTCACAGATACCCTCGCTGAGGACGGCTTACTGCAGGTAGCCGCCCGTGCACGATTGTGAGGACGAAGGGGCGCTTTGTCACTCAGTTCCGTGAAATTGGGTATACGCGTGGGTGATTTTCCCGGGAAGAAGATCGTCAACCGGTGACCGGTTAACACCTATAATTCGTGAGGCCGGTCAGCCGAGCGCGAGGGCGCGCAGCCGGTCGGCCGGGCCGTTGAACCAGTTCTGGTCGCCGGGCAGGGAACCGCTGTCGGCGAACTGCCAGATCGTGTGGACGCTCCAGCTCGCGGGCAGCTCGCCGATGAAGGTGTTGTAGCGGGCGATCCACAGCGGATTGCCGCCGAAGCCGCCGTTGTTCGCGGTGCAGCGCTTCCACCAGCTCGTCGACGTGTAGATCGTCGGGTAGCGCCCGGTGGCCGCGCGGTAGGTCTCGGAGAAGTCGCTGATCCAGCGGACCATCCCGCCCGCGTCCTTGCCGTAGCAGGTTTCGCCGTACGGGTTGTACTCCGCGTCGAGCGCGCCGGGCAGGGTCCGGCCGTCGGCCGACCAGCCGCCGCCGTGGGCCAGGAAGTAGCGCGCCTGCGACGCGCCGTCGGAGATGTCCGGCCGGGCGAAGTGGTAGGCGCCGCGGATCAGGCCGGCGTCGTAGGAGCCGTTGTACTGCTGGGCGAACTGCGGGTTGACGAACCCGGTGCCTTCGGTCGCCTTGACGTAGACGAACTTCGCGCCCGTCCGCGCCGCGCCGGGCCAGTCGACCGGGCCCTGGTGCCCGCTGACGTCGTGGCCGAGCTCCTGGTCGTCGGTCGCGTACTGCACGCCGGGCGTCGAGTCGACGCCTTCGACCTTGGCGATCTGCGAACCGGCGAAGTGGTCCTCGGCGCCCGCGTAGATGTCGTCGGCCCTCGCCGGCGCCTGTCCGGCGACGAGCACGACGGCGGTGACGAAGGGAAGCAGCGAACGACCTCTTAAGAACGGCACAGCACCCTCAAGCTCCCCACCAGTCTCGTGAGTCTTGTCCAGCCTCACGATGCACCCGAGTCGCCGGATCGGCGACTCGGGTGTTCACTCGATGGGGTTAAACCCGCAGGTCAGCGCTGTTCGTCGGCCAGCGCCTTCAGCAGGTGCTCGGCCGGGACGACGGCGGTGATCAGGTCGTGCGGGTTGATCGCGACGGGGTGTCCGCCCAGCAGGCTGACGATGTCCCGGCCCACGACCGCGCGGGCGTGCGGCCACTCGCGCGGCACCAGCGCCTTGCGCGTGTAGGCGGGCACCATGACCCGGCCGTCGGTGTTGTGGAAGCCGATCACGGTGCGCTGCACCGGCGACATCGCGTAGACGAACAGCGTCGAGTCGAGGACGACCTTCGGCAGGTCCGACGCCGGCCGGTGCTCGGTGCGGACGAGCTGCAGCAGCTGCTCGAGGTCGTTCGACGGCTCCGGGAAGCCGAGCGCCTTGGGCGAGGGCCGGTAGCGGTCGTTGGGGTGGAAGTCGGCGACGACGTCGCCCGCGCCGTTCACCGGGTAGGCCCCGACGACCGCCCACGACGGCACCGGGCCGTTCGGGTCGAAGGCTTCGTCGATGACGTAGAGCCAGCTGTCGGGGTTGGCGCGGGCGTTCGCGCGCATCTCCGCGGTGATCTCGGGCGTGCCGTGCTTGCCGGAGCGCCGCGCCTGCTGGCCGCGCCGCGCGGCGCGGTTGTGCTTGCTGTGCTTGCCCGGGCGATCGGCCCCGCTTCCGGTGGGCTGCTGCGAAACCATCCGATCCGCCTCGTCCCGCTGCGCCATCTCATCCCCACGTTCCGGGTGTGCCTGAAAAGTCTTGGTGCGCCACTCTACTGTTTGCCCATGGCCTCTTCGCGTTCGGTCGACCCCGGACAGTTACGTGCGGCGGTGCTGGCGATTTCGGCGTGGCTGCAAGGCGACGCGCCCGATCCGGCGCGGCCGGAGCTGGCCGCGGCGGTCCGGCTCAGCCTGCGCGCGCTCGCGGCCGACGCGCCGGGCCGCACGGTCGAGGTCCGCGTGCCGCCGTTCGCGGCGGTGCAGTGCGTCGACGGCCCGCGGCACACCCGCGGCAACCCGCCGAACGTGATCGAGACGGACCCGCGCACCTGGCTGGAACTGGCCACCGGCCGGTTGGACTGGACCACGGCGGTGGCGGACGGCCGGGTGTCCGCATCGGGCACCCGGGCCGACCTTTCCCACTGGCTCCCCCTCATCCGGATCTGACGGACCCGGGGGCGCGACGGGCTACGGCTTGCGGCCGACCCCGCCGGAGATGGTCCGCTGCGCGACGTTGAGCTCCTTGAGCCGCGGGCCGTCCGGCCACCAGTCGGCGCACAGCGTCACACCGGGGTCGACGAGCTCGAGGCCGGCGAACAGCGCCTCGATCTCCTTCTGCGTCCGGAACGTGCCGGAGCCCATCGGGCTGTGCAGGAAGAAGTCCTCCATGCGGCGCGCGGTCGCGGAGTCCTCGTTCTCGGGGTCGGAGAAGTGGCTGAGCCCGACGAAGGAGCCGGACGGCAGCGCGTCGACGTACTCCCGCATGATCTCGGCCGGCCGGTCGTGGTCGCCCTTGAAGTGGTGCAGCGTGCCCATCTGCAGCAGCACGAGCGGCTGGGTGAAGTCGATGTGCTCGCGGACGACCTCGTTCTGCAGGATCCGCTGCGGCTCGAAGATGTCTTCGGCGACGAAGTGGGTGTGCTCGTTCTCTTCGAGCAGCGCGCGGCCGTGCGCGAGGACCACCGGGTCGTTGTCGACGTAGACGACCTTGGTCTCCGGGTTGATCCGCTGGACGACCTGGTGGGTGTTCTCGGCCGTCGGCAGGCCGGATCCGAGGTCGAGGAACTGGGTGATGCCGGTCTGGCTGGCGAGGAACCGGCACGCGCGGATGAGGAAACCGCGGTTTTCGAAGGCGAGGTCCTGAGCCTCCGGTGCGGCCTGCTGCACCTTGTGCAGGACCTCCCGGTCGATCTCGTAGTTGTCCTTCCCGAGCAGGAAGGCGTCGTACACGCGCGCGATGCTCGCTCGGGTCGGGTCGACCCCCACGGGAACTCGTTCGGTCCGGGTCGCGGCGTCGGGCATGTTGAACCTCGCAAGTTCTGTGTCGAAAGTCTCGTACTCTACGTAGAGTAGGCCGACGCGCGCATGGGGTAAACCGGGTCACCTCTTTGCGCAGGACGGGTTAACGTGTACTTTCGGTAGTCGGGCTAGAACCCCCTGGTGACGTGAGCGCGGAAGGTCCGGTAATGAACGCGGTGAACGCGTCCGCAGGCGAGCAGAACATCGGCCCCACTGCGCGCCGGATGATCCTGGGCTCGCAGCTGCGGCGGCTCCGTGAAGAGGCCGGCGTCACCCGCCAGCAGGCCGGGTACAACATCCGCGGGTCCGAATCGAAGATCAGCCGCCTGGAACTGGGCCGCGTCGGCTTCAAGGAGCGCGACGTCACCGACCTGCTGACGATGTACGGCGTCGACGACGCGACCGAGCGCCAGACGTTCCTCGACATGGTCAAGCAGTCGAACGAGCCGGGCTGGTGGCGGCGCTTCGGCGACACGATGCCGAACTGGTTCACCGACCTCGTCGGCCTCGAAGAAGCCGCCGCGCGAATCCAGATCTGGGAGCCGCTGTACGTCTCGGGGCTGCTGCAGATCGAGGGGTACGCACGGGCGATCTTCAGTCACGGCCGCCCGGAGATGGCCGACGAGCGCGTCGACCAGCTGGTCGCGCTGCGCATGCGGCGGCAGAAGATGTTCAGCAGGCCGGACGCGCCCCGCGTGTGGATGGTGCTCGACGAGTCCGTCCTGCACCGGCCGATCGGCGGGATGAAGGTGCTCAAGCAGCAGATCGAGTACCTGCTGGAGATGAGCGCGCTGCCGCACGTGTCGGTGCAGATCCTCCCGTTCTCCCGCAGCGGGCTGTCCGCGGAGCACGCCTTTTCGCTGCTGCGGTTCGGCGAGCCGGAACTGCCGAACATCGCGTACGTCGAGTACCTGACCGGCGCGCACTACATCGAGAAGCGCGAAGAGATCGAGAAGTACAGCCGCTCGCTGGACATGCTGGCGGTCGACTCCGAGACTCCGGAGCGCAGCCGCGCGCTCCTCGCGAAGCGGCGCGCCGAAATCTGAGAACGTCCTGGTGAACCGGTTCGCCGGCGCCGACGTGTTCCCGTTGAGTGGTCACCGGGCGTATCCGCGATCCGCCGCCGGTCCCTCCGGCTGTCCCGATGATCGGTGACTACTCGTAGTTGTTCACCCATTAGGGTCGCTAACTATCACCCGATAGGTTAACCGTGACCTGGTGATTCTTTACCGTCCGAGAACTTTGCAAGAAATTCTGCACGTGCATTTACCGTTGCAGGCACACGTGCTAGCCTCCGATACGCGGGCAAATGCACATGCATATGCGCTGCCCGGAAGGTTTTCCGCATCGAGAGGTGGGACCATGGCAGAGCGATTCGAGAACGGCATCCCGGCCGATCGGCTGTCCGGGGCCGAGTGGCGCAAGGCGAGCTACAGCGGCTCGGTCGGCAACTGCGTCGAGGTCGCGCCGCTGTCCACCGGCGAGATCGCGATGCGCAACTCGCGGTTCCCGACCGGTCCGGCGCTCGTCTACACGCGCGCGGAGATGGCGGCCTTCCTGGCCGGCGCCAAGGACGGTGAGTTCGACGATGTCCTCGGCTGAGGCCGTCGCCCCCGTCTTCGACATCGAAACCGGACTTCAGGAGCTGGTGGCTCGCGGCTACCAGTTCGTCCACCCCGCCGACGAGCGCGGCGAGGTCCTCGCTGTCGTCGGCGTGCGGGTGCACGACGACGTGGTGGACGTCGTCCGGCTCAACGCCGAAGACGACGTCGTGGCGACCCGGATGCCCGGTACCGAAGACAACATCTTCGAGCCGGAACACTGGTTGTGGCGCCGCAGCGGCGAAGGCGCCCAAGTGCTCACGGAGATCCTCTCGCTGCCGGATGCTTGCTAGACATGAAGACTTCAGGCCCTGTCCGAAGTGGTCAGTACCACGTCGGGCGGGGCCTGACCCATGTCCGCACCGTCTACACTGAAAGCGGCCCGACCACGTCTTCCCAGGAGCTCCTCGGTGGTTTCCGACCCGCAAGTCGTGTCCGACCAGCCCGACCCGGAACCCCGTGAGGAGTGTGGCGTCTTCGGCGTCTGGGCTCCCGGGGAAGAAGTCGCGAAGCTGACCTACTACGGCCTTTACGCCCTGCAGCACCGAGGGCAGGAGGCCGCCGGCATCTCCGTCTCCGACGGCTCGCAGATCGTGGTCTTCAAGGACCTCGGCCTGGTCAGCCAGGTGTTCGACGAGCAGATCCTGCAGTCGCTGCAGGGGCACATCGCCGTCGGCCACTGCCGGTACTCGACCACCGGCGCCACCATCTGGGAGAACGCCCAGCCGATCTTCCGCACGACGGCGACCGGCAGCGGCCTTTCCTTCGCGCACAACGGCAACCTCGTCAACACGGCCGAGCTGCGCGAGCGCACCATCGACGCCGGGCTCAAGCCGCACGCGGGCCTCACCGGTTCGTCGAGCGACTCCGACCTGATCTGCGGGCTGCTCGCCGCGAACGCCGCCGACAAGGGCATCGAAGCCGCCGCGATGGAGCTGCTGCCCACGCTCAAGGGCGCCTTCTGCCTGGTCTTCGCCGACGAGAACACGCTCTACGCGGCGCGTGACCCGCACGGCGTACACCCGTTGGTGCTCGGCCGGCTCGAGCGCGGCTGGGTCGTCTCGAGCGAGACGGCGGGCCTCGACATCGTCGGCGCGTCCTTCGTCCGCGAGGTCGAGCCCGGCGAGCTGATCGCCATCGACGCCGCCGGTCTGCGTTCTTCGCGGTTCGCGAACCCGGACCCCAAGGGCTGTGTCTTCGAATACGTCTACCTCGCCCGCCCCGACACCACGATCGCCGGCCGCGGGGTGCACGCCACCCGCGTCGACATCGGCCGCCGGCTCGCCGGTGAGCAGCCGGTCGAGGCCGACCTGGTGATGCCGGTGCCGGAGTCCGGCACGCCGGCGGCGATCGGGTACGCGCAGGGCTCGGGCATCCCGTACGGCACCGGCCTGGTGAAGAACGCCTACGTCGGGCGCACGTTCATCCAGCCGTCGCAGACCATCCGCCAGCTCGGCATCCGCCTCAAGCTCAACCCGCTGCGTGACGTCATCCGCGGCAAGCGCCTGGTCGTGGTAGACGACTCGATCGTCCGCGGCAACACCCAGCGCGCGCTGGTCCGGATGCTGCGGGAGGCCGGCGCGCTCGAGGTGCACGTCCGGATCGCGTCACCGCCCGTGCGCTGGCCGTGCTTCTACGGCATCGACTTCGCGTCGCGGGCCGAGCTGGTCGCGAACGGCGTCGACCTCGACGGCATCCGGCGCTCGATCGGAGCCGACTCCCTGGGCTACATTTCCCTCGACGGCCTGGTCGCGGCCACGGAGCAGCCGAAGACGCGGCTGTGCACCGCGTGCTTCTCCGGCGAGTACCCGATCCCGCTGCCCGAGGACGCGCTGATCGGGAAGCACCTGCTCGAAAGCCTCGACTCGGTCAATGGCGCGGCAACTCCGGTCAGCTCGGCCGGGTACGGTGCCGAAGACGCCGTCCGGCGTCCCTAGCAGTTCCTTCCAGAGGGAGTCCTTCCACCGTGAGCGAGTCCACGAGCGCCACGTACGCCGCCGCCGGCGTCAGCATCGACGCCGGCGACCAAGCCGTCGAGCTGCTCAAGCCGCACGCCGAGCGGGCCACGCGCCCCGAGGTCATGGGTGGCGTCGGCGGCTTCGCCGGGCTCTTCTCCCTGAAGCTCGACAAGTGGAAGGAGCCGGTGCTCGCGTCGTCGACCGACGGCGTCGGCACCAAGATCGCGGTCGCGCAGGCGCTGGACAAGCACGACACGGTCGGCATCGACCTGGTCGCCATGGTCGTCGACGACCTCGTCGTGACCGGCGCCGAGCCGCTGTTCCTGCAGGACTACATCGCCGTCGGCAAGGTGCACCCGGAGAAGATCGCCGCGCTGGTCGGCGGCATCGCCGAAGGCTGCGTCCAGGCCGGCTGCGCGCTGCTGGGCGGCGAGACCGCCGAGCACCCCGGCCTGATGGGCGAGCACGACTACGACATGTCGGCCACCGGCGTCGGCGTCGTCGAGGCGTCGCAGCTGCTCTCGCCGGAGAAGGTCCGTCCGGGTGACGTCGTGCTGGCGCTCGGCTCGTCGGGCCTGCACTCGAACGGGTACTCCCTGGCCCGGCACGTGCTGCTGGACATCGCGCGGATGCCGCTCGGCGGCCACGTCGAGGAGTTCGGCCGCACCCTCGGCGAGGAGATGCTGGAGCCGACGCGGATCTACGCGAAGGACTGCCTCGCGCTGGCCGCGGAGACCGAGGTCCGGACGTTCGCGCACATCACCGGCGGTGGCCTGGAGGCCAACCTCGCCCGCGTGATGCCGCGCGGCCTGGTCGCCCGGCTCGACCGCGGCACGTGGACGCCGGCGCCGGTGTTCGCGGTGATCGGCCAGCGCGGCAAGGTCGAGCGGGCCGAGCTGGAGAAGACCTTCAACATGGGCGTCGGCATGGTCGCGATCGTCGGCGCCGAAGACGTCGACCGCGCGCTGGCGATGCTGACCGCGCGGCACCTGCCGGCGTGGGTGCTGGGCGACGTCCAGCCCGCCGACGACGTCGACGGCCCGCGCGCCGTGCTTTCCGGCGACCACCCGCGGTTCTGACAGCGTCCTTTGAAAGAAGCCACTTGATCGGGGCTGTCACACTGGTGACATGGCAGCCGAAGACGTGGTGATCGGCTCCCGGTTCACGATCCCGGGAGCCGAGTTGAGCGAGCGCTTTTCGCGCTCGTCCGGCCCGGGCGGCCAGGGCGTGAACACCACCGACTCGCGCGTCGAGCTGTCCTTCGACGTCGCTTCGTCGCCGTCGATCCCCGAGCACCTGCGCGACCGGGTCCTGGCCGGGCTCGGCTCGCGGCTGGTCGACGGCGTCCTGACGATCGCGGCCAGCGAACACCGCTCCCAGCTGCAGAACCGGGAAGCGGCCCGGGGCCGCCTGGCGAACCTCCTGCGCGACGCGTCGGCGCCGCCGCCCGCCAAGCGACGCCCCACGAAGCCCTCTCGGGGTTCGAAGGAGCGCCGCCTGGCGTCGAAGAAGCGCCGGAGCGACGTCAAACGAGGCCGCTCCGGCCGTCTGAACGACTAGCCCAAGGACAGGTGCACGCACTCGCCCGCCGGCCGGTAGCCGACGCGGGCGTAGACGTTCCCGATCCCCAGGTCGCCCGGGGTGAGGAACGCGGTGTGCGCGCCGGCCTCGTGGACGTCGCGGGTGAGGCGCGCGGTGAGCGCCGCGGCGATCCCGCGCCCCCGGTACGCCTCGAGCACGGCGATCCCGGCGACCTCGGTGGTGCCGTCGACGATGTCGAGCGCGACCCCGCCGCCGACGACCACGCCGTCCTCTTCCGCGAGGAGGTGGCGCCCGGTGGTCTTCAGCCGGTCGACCTCGGCGTCGCTGATCTCCGGTGCCTCGCCGAACGCGATGTTCTGCGCGCCTCGCATGCGCCGGAAGTCTTCGCCGGACTCCGGGGCCCGCAGCCGGACCCCCGCCGGAGCCGGCCGGTCGACCCGATCGGCCGCCGTGCAGGTCATCAGCGGCACCCGGCGCTCGAGCCCGTACCCCGCCTCGACCAGCAGTTTCTCCAGGTCGGGGGCGACGTCGGTGAAGTACTCGAGCCGCGGGAGCAGGTCCCGCCGCCGGAACGCCTCGGTCAGGGCGTCGATCTCGGCCGGCGTCGGCTTCGCGCCGTCGTCCGGGATCGCGTAGTTGAGCATCGGGTGGGCCGTACCCGGTGAGTAGGTGGCCAGGAAGGGGCCGACCCGCTCGGTGTCCCGGCCACGCGGTGCCGTCTTGCGGACATAGCTCTGGATAGCGGACATCGCTGGGTTGGAGCCTTTCGAGAGCGTGTCAAGGAACCGCGGCCCCGATCGGGCTCGCGGGCGGAACGCTGGGCGTCGGGCCTAGCGGGGGCCGACGCCGGAGGCGGCGCCAGGCATAGGCGGTCATTCCTTGACTCGAAGGGTCTCTCCCGGCCATCTTGGCACGGCCGGCAAGCGGGTTATTGACGCTCCCGGTGCGAGATGGCCGCGTAGCGCGTGTCCCAAACCGAGCGCGGGACCCGCATCCTGAGCGTCGGGGCCTCGCAGACCGTCCGGCGTTGCGCCGGGATGGTCACGGGCACCGGCGGCGGATCGAGCGCCCGCCAGCCGCGGCGGCTCAGTGCCGCACCGAGCGTCGCGCCCGCGGTGTTGAGCAGGACGTCGTCGGTCGAGGTCACCCGGCCGGTGTGGATCAGATATTGCGTACCTTCCACCAGCACGGACGCGACGAGCGCGGCCAGTGCGATCCGCAGCAGAGTGCGCAGGCCGCGCATCCGCATGGGCAGCAACGCGCCGAGCGGACACAGCAGCAGGACGTTGCCGATCACCTGCCAAAGTGACCCGTCGTCGCTGAAGGCCGCGGTGATGTCGGCGCCGGGAACGAGGTCGAGCGTGCTCTCGCCGGAGGTGCCGACGGGCATCGTGACCAGGCACAACACCAGGAATGCGACGAGGAACGCGGCGCTGTCGACGCCGGCCGTCGCGGTCGCGTAGCGGGCCGGCAGTCTTCGCCGCCGACGCGCCGCAAGCAGTGGCCAGCCGAGCAGCGCGTACGGCAGCGCGATGGCCGAAACCGGAATCATCCCCCAGAAGGCGCGCAGCAGGGTTTCCATGCGCCTCCTCTCTCGAACCCCTCAAGAAACTTCGATGCGCGTGCCCTCCCAAGATCACCTTCGCATCACAAGATCGTCTCGGCAGTACGAGCGGACCGCACTATTCGGTGATCTTTCCGGTGGCGCGACAAGGGTTCCCGTGGTTCGGTCGGGAGGCACACCGTCCACAGTGGAGGTTGTGGACAACCCTGTGGATGAATTCGGGGAGTTTGTGAGGAAGCCTTACTTCACAACGTAAAGCCGCGATGCGTGCCTGTGTACTACTCGGCCAGCTCGCGGGCCTGCTCGAGGAGGTTCTGCAGGTGCAGACCACGGCGGACGTCGCAGGGGTGCGTCGTCGTGCCGCTGGCGATCATCGCCGCGAAGTCGTCCAGGAGCGCGGTGTAGGACTCCTGCGCGGAGCCCGGTTTGCGCCCGAGTGTCCGGTAACCGTGCTGTCCCCAGACGGCGACCTCGACGACGGTCGGCTGCACCGGCAGCCGCAGCGACAGCGTCGCGGTGCTGACCACGCCGTTCTCGTGCGCCAGCATCAGGTGCCAGAGGTCGCCGGGGCTCTGCCGGGCGGCCACGACCTCGGTGATCGGGCCGAGCGCGGCGTCCAGCATGTCGAGCGCGTGCGGGCCGATGTCGAACAGGGCGCCGCCGTCGTCCTGACGCCACTCCGAGGCCGCGTACTGGCCGCCGAGCAGGGCGCCGGACAGCCAGCGCGCGCCGCCCCCGGCCCAGCCACCGGCCTGGGCGAGCCCGGCGAGCCAGTCCTGGGTCTGCGACGAGTACCGCAGGGTCAGCACCACGAGCGCGGCCACGTCGGCCGCGGCGACAGCGTCGGCCAGCCGCTGCGCGCCGGCCAGGTCGGCGGCGATCGGCTTCTCCAGGATCAGGTGCTTCCCGGCTTCGGCCGCCCGCACGCCCAGCTCGGCCTGTACCGACGGCGGAACGGCCAGCGCGACCGCGTCCACCTGCTCGAACAGCTCTTCGACGCTGCTCGCGGTGGCCGCGCAGTGCGTGTCCGCAAGCGTTTGCGCGGCCTCGGGCCGCCGGGCCCAGACCGCCGTCAGCGCCGTGCCGGGGTGATCCGCCAGGCCGGGCGCGTGGATCGTCGTCGCCCACGGGCCGGCGCCGATCAGGCCGACGCGCAGCTGTCCGTCCGCGATGAGCTGTCCCACAGCCCGCAGTCTAGGTGTGTCGCTCGTCGCGCCGGAACCACGTCCACCGCTGGTTATGGTTCTCGCATGATCGCCGCGCGCTTCGCCCGTTTTTCCGCTGCCTCTGCCCTGCTGCTGGGGGCGTGCCTCGCCGGGGCCGCGCCGGCCTCGGCGACCGGCACCGACGGGTCCTGCGCCGAGGGCGCCGGGGTCACGGTGGTCGTCGACTTCGGCGACCTGGGCCCGCAGCCGCTGATCCGCTGCGCCCCCGGCACGCCGGCGAACGGCATCGCGGCGCTGCAGGCGGCCGGCGTCGACGTCGCCGGCTCGCAGAAGTACGGCCTCGCCGTGGCCTGCCGGATCGACGGCAAGCCGGGGCCGGACGTCGAGTCGTGCGCGGGGATGCCGTCGGCGACGGCGTACTGGAGCTACTGGCACGCGTCGGCGGGTGGCGCCTGGGAGTCGAGCCAGGAGGGCGCGCAGACGTCGAAGCCGGTCGCGAACGGCTTCGAAGGCTGGGCGTTCGCGAAGCCGAAGTCGGCCAATGACCTGCCCACGCCGCCCAAGGTGGCCCCCGTGCGGCAGGCGGCCACGCCTGCTCAGGCACCTGCTGAGCAGGGCAGTTCGTTCCCGTGGGGCCTGGTCATCGGGGCCGTGGTGATCGTGGTGGTCGCCGGCGCCGGGATCGTCGTCGCGCGTCGCCGGCGTGCGAGCTAGGGCGCTGCACCCCGGCGCCTGGTGGGTCTGGGCGCTCGCGCTGGCCGTCGCCGCCAGCCGGACGACGAACCCGCTGCTGCTCGGCCTGATCATCGCCGTCGCGGGGTTCGTCGTCGCGAACCGCCGGAGTGACGCGCCGTGGGCGCTGGCGTTCCGGCTCTACGCGTACGTCGGCGCGCTGATCGTCGCGTCGCGCGTGCTGTTCCGGATCCTGGTCGGCGGCGAGGACGGCGGGCACGTGCTCCTCGCGCTGCCGCGGATCCCGCTGACCGCCGGGTTGTCCCTGCTCGGGCCGACGTCGGCCGAGGCGTTGCTCGGCGGGTTCTACGATGGCCTGCGACTGGCGACGATGGTCGTCTGCATCGGCGCGGCGAACGCGCTGGCCAACCCGAAACGCCTGCTCAAGGCGGTCCCCGGCGCGCTGTACGAGGTGGGCACGGCGGTCACGGTGGCCCTGACGGTGGCGCCGCAGCTCGTCGAGAGCGTGCAGCGCGTGCGGCGGGCCCGGCGGCTGCGGGCAGGGCGGACTCGCGGGCCGCGGGCGGTCAAGGGCATCGTGGTGCCGGTGCTGGCGGATGCGATGGACCGGTCGCTGCGGCTCGCGGCCGCGATGGACTCCCGGGGCTACGGGCGCCGGGCGTACCTGAGCCCCGGCGTGCGGGCGCTGATCGCTTCGTGCGTCCTGTCCGGGCTGGCCGGCGTGTGCGTCGGCGTCTACGGCGTGCTCGACGGGACGTCGTCGTGGCTCGGCGTGCCCCTGCTGGCGGCGGGGCTGGCGGTCGCGGTCGTGGGGTTCGTCCTCGGCGGCCGGCGCGTGCGGCGGACGGCGTACCGGCCGGACCCGTGGCGGTGGCCGGAGACGCTGGTCGTGCTGGCCGGGATCGGGTCGTGCGTCTCGCTCTTCCTTTCCGCGCAGGTCGATCCGGGGAATCTGTACCCGTCGTTGAGTCCGTTGCGGTGGCCGGAGGTTTCGGTGGTCCACGTGGTGTCCCTGCTCATCGCGGTGGTGCCCGCGTTCGTGGCGCCTCCCGCGCCGGGGGTGACCCGGTGATCGAGTTCTCGCGGGTCACGGTGACCTACCCGGACGCGTCACGGCCGGTGCTTTCGGACGTCTCGCTGCTGGTGGAGGAGGGTGAGCTGTGCCTGGTCGCGGGGCCGACCGGCGCCGGCAAGTCGACGTTCCTCGGCGCGATCAACGGGCTCGTCCCGCACTTCACCGGCGGGCGGCTGGCCGGGCGGGTGCTGGTGGGCGGCCTGGACACGGCGTCCCACCCGCCGCGTGAGCTGGCTTCGGTTGTCGGCGTCGTCGGGCAGGACCCGCTGTCGGGGTTCGTGACGGACACCGTCGAGGAGGAGCTGGCGTACGCGATGGAGCAGCTCGCGGTGGCGCCGGACGTCATGCGCAAGCGCGTCGAGGAAGCCCTTGACCTGCTGGGAATCGCGGAGCTGCGCAACCGTCCACTTCGGACTCTGTCGGGCGGGCAGCAGCAGCGCGTGGCGATCGGCTCGGTGCTGACGGCGCACCCTTCCGTCGTGGTGCTCGACGAGCCGACGTCGGCACTGGACCCGACGGCGGCCGAGGACGTGCTGGCGGCGATCACCCGCCTGGTGCACGATCTCGGGACGACGGTGGTCGTGGCGGAGCACCGGATGGAGCGGGTGGCGCAGTACGCGGACCGGGTGCTGTACCTGCCGGGCGACGGTTCGGTGCAGTCCGGTTCGCCCGCGGAGATCCTGGCGACGTCGGCCATCGCACCGCCGATCGCCGAGCTCGGGCGGCTGGCGGGGTGGTCGCCGTTGCCGCTGTCGGTGCGGGACGCGCGGCGGGTCGCCGGGCCGCTGCGCTCGCGGCTCGCGAAATTGTCGGTGGTGCGTCGTACTCTCTCGGTGACCGGTCGAGCACTGGACGTGAGAGGGGTGGTGGTCCGGTACGGCGATGTCCTGGCGGTGCGCGGGGTGGACCTGCGCGTCGGGCCGGGGGAAGTGGTCGCGCTGATGGGACGCAACGGCTCCGGCAAGTCGTCGCTCCTCTGGGCGGTGCAGGGCAGCGGGCCGAGGTCGGCGGGAGAGGTCGACGTCGGTGGTGCGGATCCGGCGTCGCTCAAGCCACGAGTGGCCCGTCAGCGCGTCGGACTGGTCCCGCAGACCCCAGCCGACCTGCTGTACCTCGATTCGGTCGACGCCGAGTGCGCACAGGCCGACACCGAATCGGAGGTCGCGGCGGGAACGGCCCGGGCCATGCTGGACCGCCTCGCCCCCGGGATAGCCGGTGAAGCGCACCCCGGCGATCTATCCGAAGGGCAGCGACTGGCGTTGGTGCTGGCGATCCAGCTGGCGTCGGCCCCACCGGTCGTGCTGCTCGACGAGCCCACCCGCGGCCTGGACTACCACGCGAAAAAGCGCTTCGCGGCAACCCTGCGAGAGCTGGCCTCGCAGGGCCACGCGGTACTGCTGGCCACGCACGACGTCGAGTTCGTGGCGACGGTGGCGCACCGCGTGGTGGTGATGGCCGAGGGAGAGGTGGTCGCGGACGGCCCGACGAAGGAGGTGATCGTCGCGTCGCCGGCGTTCGCCCCGCAGGTGGCGAAGATCTTGGCCCCGGAGCCGTGGCTCACGGTGGACGAGGTCGCGGAGGCGCTGGCATGAGGAGGAAGGCGCAGGCCGCCGAGCGGGCGGGGGCCGAGAGGCGGGCGGCTCGCGCGGCCCGGCGCACGCGATGGCGCGGAGTTCAGCGGGCCAGAGACTCGCGCGGCCGGGCGATGCCCAGCGGCTCGAGGAGGAAGGCGGAGGGGCGGGCCCCGGCATCGTGCGGCGCTCCCGCTCGTCCGATGGCGCGGAGTTCAGCTGGGCGCGGCCGGGCGATGCCCAGCGTCTCGGCGCAGCAGGCCGCCCGGCGCGCTGCCTCCTCTCGCGGCCGCTCTCGGAGGTCTCGGAGGTCTCGGCGTGAGTGACTTCCTCGGCTCACCGCGCGCGGTGCGCGTCACCCTGCGACCCGCCCTGGTCCTCGGCACCGCGACCGTCCTCGGCCTCGCCATGTTCTGCTGGCCGCTGCTCGCGCACCCCACGCCGGCCGCGGCCGCGCACACCGCCGATGCTCCCTTCGTCTTCATGGCGACCCTGCCGGTGCTGATCCTCGTCGTCCTCGCCGAACTCTCCCGTGGGGGCATCGATGCCAAAGCGCTCGCCCTGCTCGGGGTGCTCTCGGCGGTCAACGCCGGCCTGCGGCCGCTCGGGGCCGGGACCGGGGGCATCGAGCTCGTCTTCTTCCTGCTCGTGCTCGCCGGGCGGGTGTTCGGGCCCGGTTTCGGGTTCGTGCTCGGCTCGACTTCGCTGTTCACGAGCGCGTTGCTCACCGCCGGGGTCGGGCCGTGGCTGCCGTTCCAGATGCTCGCGTCGTCGCTCATCGGGCTCGGTGCCGGGCTGCTGCCGCGGAAACCGCGCGGGAAGGCGGAAATCGCGCTGCTCGTGGCGTACGGCGTCTTCGCGGCCTACTTCTTCGGGCTGCTTATGAGCCTGTGGTCGTGGCCGTTCCTCGCCGGTACCGGCACCGGTGCCACCGCCGGGCTCGGGTTCGTCCCCGGTGCGCCGCTGGCGGACAACCTGCACCGGTTCGCCGTGTTCACGGTCCTGACGTCGACCCTCGGCTGGGACACCGGCCGCGCGATCACCAACGCCGTCGCGATCGTCCTGCTCGGGCCGGCCGTCCTGGGGGTGCTGCGGCGCGCCGCCCGGCGGGCGGCCTTCGACGCGCCCGTGAGCTTCGATCAGGCCAGCGTGTCGTAGAGGTCGACCAGCTCGGCGAACCGGGCGGCGTCCGGGACGTGGCTCGTGTCGAGGTCGACCACGCGGAACCGGTTGCCGGGCGTGGCCGCGTCGGCCTCGCGGATCATGCGGTCCTGCAGCTCCAGCGGCACGATCCGGTCGCGCAGGTGCCGGACGTACACCCGCGGCACGCGGCCCCAGCGGGCACGGTCGCCGCGGGCCGGGGTCGCGCCCTTGCCGAGGAGGTCGTCCGGGGCCATCGAGTTGAGGAACGCGTAGAACTCGGCGTCCGTGCCTTCCGCCAGGAACGCCTCCTTCGCCGCCGTCAGCAGGCCGCGGTCCGCGGTGCGCCAGTTGAACCGGATCGCGCCGATCACCGACGGGTCGGCCGCGACGAACCCCAGCAGGTCGCCGACCCGGGACGACGCCGCCTCCGGGGTGGCCATGTACTCGTCCGGGGTGGCCAGGTCGACGCAGCAGAACGCCGTGTCGTAGACGAGGAGGTCGATCAGGTCCGGCACCACGTCCGCGACCAGGCTGACCATCGCGCCGCCGATGCTGGCGCCGACCAGCACGACCGGGCCGTGCGCCGCCGCGCGGCGGACCACCTCGACCGTGGCCGCCACCTGGTCGGCGACCGTGACGCCGGCCAGCGCCGACGGTTCCGTCGCGAACGCCGCGAGGTCCTGGGGTGCCTGGTAGGAGAGCCGGTACTGCTGACCGGGCTGGGGAACGCCGACACCGCGGTGTCCGCGCAGGACCAGCTCGTCGGGCGCGGCCGAGACGCCGTTGGCGCCGGCGGCGAAGACGAACGTCGTCACACCGTGGGGGGAAGGCATACCCCGACACTAAAACGCCCGGCCGGCGAAGGTGCCGGCCGGGCGTGACGAAAGATCGATCAGCCGTAGGAGTAGAAGCCCCGGCCGGTCTTCTTGCCCAGCAGGCCCGCGTCGACCATGCGCAGCAGCAGCGGCGGCGACGAGTACAGCGGCTCCTTGAACTCCGCGTACATCGAGTCCGCGATGGCCTTGATCGTGTCCAGCCCGATCAGGTCGGACAGGCGCAGCGGGCCCATCGGGTGGGCGGTGCCCAGCTCCATGCCGCGGTCGATGTCCTCGGCCGACGCGAAGCCCGACTCGATCATGCGGATCGCGGAGAGCAGGTACGGCACCAGCAGCGAGTTCACGATGAACCCGGCGCGGTCCTGCGACCGGATGACGGTCTTGCCCAGCGCCGTCGTCGCGTGCTCCTCCGCGCGGCGGGCCGTCTCCTCACTGGTCAGCAGCGAGGGCACCAGCTCGACCAGCGGCAGCACCGGCACGGGGTTGAAGAAGTGGATGCCGACCACCTGCTGCGGCCGGCTCGTCGCCATGCCCAGCTTCATGATCGGGATCGACGAGGTGTTGGACGCGAACAGCGCGTCCTCCGCCTCGACGATCTTGTCCAGCTGGCGGAAGACGTCGACCTTCGCCTGCTCCTGCTCGAGGATCGCCTCGATGACCAGTTCGCGGTCGGCGAACTCGGCGATGTCCGTCGTGAAGCGGAGGCGGCTCAGCGCCGCCTCGGCGTCTTCGGAAGAGAGCTTGCCGTTCTTGACGCCGCGTTGCAGCGACTTCTCGATCCGGGCCTTCCCGGCGTCGAGCGCCGGCTGGTTCACCTCGGTGACCAGGACGTCCACTCCGGACCGGGCGTGCACCTCGGCGATGCCGGACCCCATGAGGCCCGCCCCGACGACTCCAACCCGACTTACCACCGGCTCAACTCCTTCATCGCCTTCGCAGCCCCGTTTTGTGGGCAGCACACAGCGCGCGAGGGCGGTCGCCGGATTGTGTCCGGCTATGCCCTCGCGCGGTTACGCGTGCTCAACGACGGTACTCGCCGTACCCGTCGTCGTACGGGTCTTGATCATCGCTATCGGACTCGGGCTCCTCGTAGTGACCACTAGAGGAACCGGTCGACAGCTCGCGCTGCAAAGCATCGAAGTCGGTCTCGTGCGAGCTGTACTTGAGCTCGCGCGCCACCTTCGTCTGCTTGGCCTTAGCCCGGCCGCGCCCCATGGCTCGACCCCCTCGCACAGGGGCGGGGCGGCCGGGGGAATCGGCGGCCCCGCATCGTCTCGACAATTCTTTCCTGCTCACACCGTACCGTGTCCGGGGGGTTCGATGCGACGTGGCACGGTGTGCCGGTGGTGACAGTGTCCGCCGGACGCCGGTTACCGGCCGGTCGGTGGCGATCGGCGCTGGTAGGCGTGCCACGATCTACTCGTGCTCCGTCCCTTCGTGGCCTACTTGCGGGTGTACGAGCCCCTGCTCGCCTTGGGCGATCCGCCGGACGAACGGCTGCGTGCGGCCGTCGCGGCAGCCAAGCTCCGGCGGACGGACGCGGGCGCGCGCGAGCAGGCCATGTGGCTCAAGTCACAGGTCGCCGCGCCGCGGCGGTTGCTGCCCGCCGAGCTGGCCGACGGGCGTCCCGCACCGAGCCTGCACACCGACGTCCTGGTGCTCGCGGCCGGGGACGTGCCGGAGGGCAAGGCCGAGCACGGGCCGTTCGTGTGCCCGCTGGAGCTGCGGGCCCGCTCGGCCGCCGCGCTGGTCACCTTCCTCGGCGACGCGCACCCGGCGTTGAAGAACGTCGTCCTCGACGAGGGCGGCTTCACCCAGGAGACGATCCGCGGGCGGACGAAGTCGGCGATGGCGGACCTGAGCACGTCGGCGGCGCACACGCTGTCGACGACCTGGACCGTCCCGCTGCCGTGGTTCGTGCTGATCGACCCGGACGAGCGCCGGCTGGTGCTCGGCGGCGGCCGCGACGACCCGAAGCGCGAGGTTTCCTGGCGCACCACCCTCGCCGACGCGCAGCACCGGGCCCGCGAGGCCGGTGAGCTGCTGGAGCAGACGTTCGGCGACTCCGGGCCGGGCCGCGTGCTGTTCGAGACGCGGCGGTGGCTGGACAACTTCCACCCGGACTCCGTGGTCGAGCTCGACTACGGCGGGCTGGTGCAGCTGTTCGCGGACCCGATCCTGGAGGCCGACAACACCGCGGACGAGGTCCACGACATCCTGGACGCGCTGCGCTCGGGCAACGTCGAGGAGCTGGCCGAGCTGTTCTCCGACCTGCGCGAGTTCTGGGGCGACCTGGCGTCCCGCGAACGCTCGAACTAGCCGCGCAGCTCGGGCACGCGCACTTCGCCCACCGGCTGCCCGCCGCCGAGCACCGAGCCGTGGGCCAGTTCGCCGAGGGCCGACACGTCGACCCCGAGGTAGCGCAGCGCCTCGACCGCCAGTGGGGCGCAGGCCCGCTTGTTGCCGTCGTCGATCTTCAGGGCCATCGCGAACCCGTCCGGGAGCGCGAACGCGTGGACGCCCTCCGCGCCACCCTTGGACACCAGACCGTCCACCGTGGACATCAGCTCCGTGTCCTCGCGGCCGGTGCCCGCGACCAGCCACGGGTTTTCGCGCATCGCCGAGGCGACCGTCCGCGCCGGCCCGTCCGCCGCGAGCGCCACCCGGCCGAACGCGCGGGCCAGTGCCGTCAACGAGAACGCGAACAGGGGCGCGCCGCAGCCGTCGATGCCCGTGTGGGCGATCGGCTCGCCCGTCAGGTCCGCGACCGCCGTCGCGATCGCCTGTTGCAGCGGGTGGTCCGGGGACTCGTAGCCGTCCGTCGGCCAGCCTGCGCGGACGCACGTCGTCAGCATCGCCGTGTGCTTGCCCGAACAGTTCATCATCACGCGCCGCGGCTCGGCGGCGTCGCGCATGCTCGGCACGTGCAGCGGGAAGTCGGGCGGGCACGCGAGGTCGCCTTCGCGCAGCCCGGCGTCCTGCAGGAGCTCGATGACCCGCTTGACGTGCCCGGGTTCGCCGGAGTGCGACGCGCACGCCAGCGCGAGGTCTTCGCCGGTGAAGTCCAGGCCCGCCCGCAGCATCCCGACGGCCTGCAGCGGCTTGTTGGACGAGCGCGGGAAGACCGGCGAGGTCACGTCGCCGAGGGCCAGGCGCGCGTCGCCTTCGGGGCCGGTGATCACGAGCGCGCCGCGGTGGACGCTTTCGACGAAACCGGAGCGGACGACTTCGGCGAGGACGGGGTTCGTCACTCGCCGTGCCCGCCTTCGCTCTCCAGCAGCTCGTCCACAGTGGCCGAACCCTGCTGGTACCGCCGCGCGATCTCCGCGTTGAACGTGTCCATCACGCCCTGGACCTCACGCCGGAAGGACGACACCGACAGCTCTTCGCTGGCGTAGGTGTCCAAAGCGGAGGCGAGCTTCTCGTCCGTCAGTGATCCGACGTCGGTGAGATCCGTGTCGCCGATCAGGGCCTCGGCGTGCCGGCGGTGCTCGCCGGCCCGCGACGGCTCCAGCTGCTGGTGGCGCCCGGAACCCGCGGCCGGGCCCAGCGCGTTGTCCGCCAGGATCGTGGCCAGCTGGTCGACGATGCTGGACTCGCCGCCGGAGCTGCGCCGCGACTGCTCCGCGCGCACGATGTCGATCCGGGCGTGCAGCAGCCTGCGCAGGTACGACAGGTCCGTCTCTTCCTGCGCGGCTTCGTCGCGCCGCTCGCGCAGCACCTTCAGCGGCAGTTCACCCAGGCCGCTGAGGTACCCCGGGCCGAGCACGCGGTCGATCCGCCGCCTGCCGCCGGGCCGCACTTCGATCACAGCGCAGTTTATCCCGGTTGAGCGTGATCTCGCTGTCAGGGGCTTTTGTTCAGCCACGAAGTCGCGCCGCCGCCGCGCGACCCGGCGCGGGCTGCTCCGACGGGACGGAGTCGGGGTCGATCGCGGCCTGGACGAGGTTGTCCGCCGAGCCGGTCAGCAGCTCGGCGTCCACCGGAGTGGACCGCTTGACCAGCGCCAACGCGATCGGGCCGAGCTCGTGGTGCTGGATCACCGTGCCGACCCGGCCGACGGTCCGGCCGTCGAGCAGCACCGGGTCGCCGGTCTCCGGGCGCACCTCGGGCGAACCGTCCAGGTGCAGCAGGAGGAGGTTGCGCGGCGGGCGTCCCACGTTGTGGACCTTCGACACCGTCTCCTGACCGCGGTAGCAGCCCTTCGCGACGTGCGCGGCCGAGCCGACCCAGTTCACCTCGTGCGGAATCGTGCGCTCGTCGGTGTCCACCCCCAGCCGCGGCCGCAGCGACTCGACGCGCAGCGCGTCGAACACCCAGCTGCCCGCCGCGCGGGCGCCCGCGTCGGTGAGCCGCTTCCACCAGGCGGCCAGGTCGGCTCGCGGCACCGCCAGGTCGACGCTCGACCGGCCGGGCCACGGCATCCGCCGCGCGAAGCCGCCGCCGGGCAGGGCCGCCACCGCGTACGGCTCCGTCCCGACCTCGACGCCGGCCGCGCTCAGCACGCGCTCGGCGTCCGGGCCGAGCACGGTGAGCAGCGCGAACTCGTCCGTCGCGTCGCGGATGTCCACCTTGGACCAGAACTTCATGGCTTCGAGGTACTCGAGCAGCGTCTGCGGGCCGCCCTTGGGCAGCGCGCTGGTGACGCTCGTGCCCGGGTCGGTGTCGAGGTAGACGGTGCCGCCGACGTGCGCGACCACCATGTGCGTCTCGACGCGGCCCTGGCTGTCGAGCACCAGCGCCTCGGTGCCGGTTCCCTCGGCCAGCTCGGTCACGTGCTGCGAGATCACCAGGTGCAGCCACGAAAGCCGCTCTTCCCCGCTGACGGCGAGGATCTCCCGGTGCGATCGGTCGATCACGACCACGCCGCGCGCGGCCGTGCGCTGCTCCGCGAACGGGTCTCCCCAGTGCCAGGGGACTCCGGGTTCCGGGTGATCGTCGGGTGGGGGGATCGATCCGGGCACGTCCAGCAGCGGCGAGCGGTACGGCATACCGCCCAGCCTAGGTGAGTACCGTGAGCGCATGCGCGTGCTCGTCCTCCTCGACGGAACCCCGGCCGACCCCGACGTCGCCCAGATCAAGGTCGACGACCTCGGTCTGCAGCGCGGTGACGGCGTCTTCGAGACGATCCTGGTCGTCGACGGCAAGCCCCGTGAGCTGCGTCCGCACCTCGAGCGGCTGGCCCGCTCGGCCGCCATGCTCGACCTGCCCGAGCCCGACCTGAGCGCGTGGGAACGCGTGGTCGAAGCGGTCCTCGAACGGTGGTCCGGCAGCTCCGAAATGGCGCTGAAACTGGTGTACACCAGGGGTTCCGACGGCGACCCCGACGCGGTGCCGACCGGGTTCGCGCTCGGTTCCGAGGTCTCGCCGTCGATCTTGCGGGCCCGCGCCGAGGGCGTCGCCGCGATCACCCTCGAACGCGGTTTCCCGCCGGACCTCGCCGAGCGCGCGCCCTGGCTGCTGCTCGGCGCGAAGCCGTTGTCGTACGCCGTGAACATGGCCGCGGTGCGCGAAGCCGGCCGTCGTGGCGCCGAAGATGTGATTTTCACCGCCGCCGACGGCTCGGTGTTCGAAGGGCCGACCTCGACCGTGGTGCTGGCGAAGGGCCGGACGCTCTACACACCGCCGTCGACCATCGGCATCCTCCCGGGCACGACGCAGGCCGCGCTCTTCCGGGGCGCCGAGAAGGCGGGCTGGTCGGTCAAGGTCGAGCCGCTGACCGTCCGCGACCTCGTCGAGGGCGACGGCGTCTTCATGGCATCGAGCGTGCGCAAGCTGACCCGCGTGCACACGCTGGACGGCGAGCGGCTGCCGGACTCATCGGCGCTGTACGCCGAGCTGGTGGCGGCCTACGAGAGCGAATACGCCTGAGCGATCCGCACGATCGCCGGCGCGACCTCTTCGGCGCGGTAGGCGGCGATCTTGTGGTGCCCGTCGATGATCAGGTCGCGGTCGCCGTCGGCCAGCACGACCGCGACCGGGCGGTGCCCGGTGCGGATGGCGGTCCGGTAGTAGCCGACGCGGGCTTCGTCGGACGGCGGCCAGACGTCGGTGGGGGTGAGCAGCTGGTCGTCGGGCAGCCGTTCCGGGCCGCTCACCCGGTAGTCGCCGTCGACGAGCAGGTCGAGGACCGGGCCGAGCGTGGTGGCGAGCGGGCGGCGCAGCTGACCGGTGGCCAGTGCGATCCGCAGGGCCTGGGGCAGCTCCGCCCGCTCCCGCGTGTTCACGTCGAGGAAACCCGTGCCACCGCTGATCGTCACCTTCTCCACGCCTATGAGGACGGGTGACGGCGCGACATGGTTCCAGCTCTCACGCGGACGGGTGCACCAGGTGATCCGGGTCTCACCCGCGTGGCGGTACAGGACTTTCAGGACATCCGGAACCGCACCCGGGTGCCCGGCCGAGCTTGCGCGAGCGCGCTCAGCGCACCCGACCGCACGACGGCCGCGACGGGGTAGCCGCCGGTGGTCGGGTGGTCGGCGAGGAACACCACCGGCAACCCGCTCGGCGGCACCTGGATCGCCCCGGTGACCACGCCTTCGCTGGGCAGCTCGCCGTCGGTGACCCGGCGCAGCGGTGTCCCGTCGAGGCGCAGGCCGACGCGGTTCGACTCGGCCGTGACCGTCCACCACGCCGACAGCCCGCGGGCCGGGTCGTCGAGCCAGTCGTCGCGGGGGCCGGGTGTCACCGGCACCACGAGTTCGCCCGGGGCCGGGACGGGGACGACGACGTCCGCACCCGCCGGGATCCCTGGCTCGCCGAGCGGGAGCACGTCGCCGGCGCTCAGTGGTTCGGGCCCGATGCCGGACAGGACGTCGCGCGAGCGGCTGCCCAGCACCGGGTCGACGGCGATCCCGCCGGACACCGCCAGGTAGCAGCGCAGGCCGGTCGACGGCGTGCCGACCGCCAGCGTCTGCCCGGCGCGGACCGGCACCGGCGCGTGGGAGCCGACCGGACGGCCGTCGACCCGGACGTCGACCGCCGGGCCGGTGACCGCGACCGTCGCCGACGCCGTGAGCCGCACCGAGAGGCCGCCGAGCAGCGCTTCGATCCCGGCAGCCGTCGAAGGGTTGCCGGCCAGGCGGTTCGCCAGCCGCAGCGAGGCCGTGTCGAGTGCCCCGGACGGCGCGACGCCGAGGTGCGCGTAGCCGGGCCGGCCGAGGTCCTCGACCAGCGCGTACCGCCCCGGGTCGAGGACCTCCACGGACCTCATCGGACGCGCCGGAAGCGGACGCGGTCGCCCGGCGCGAAGAGAGCGGGCGGGTCGGCGTGCGGGTCGAACAGCGTCGCCGTCGTGTGCCCGAGCAGCCGCCAGCCGCCGGGCGACTCGCGCGGGTAGACGCCGGTGAACTCGCCCGCCAGCCCCACCGAGCCGGCCGGGACGCGGGTGCGCGGGGACTCCAGCCGCGGCTGCCGCAGCGGCTCCGGAAGTCCCGTCAGGTAGCCGAACCCGGGCGCGAACCCGGTGAACGCGACCGTGTAGACAGCGTCGGTGTGCAGGTCGGCGACGGCGTCGGCGGAGATCCCGGCGTCCGCGGCGACCAAGGCGAGGTCTTCGCCGTCGTAGCGGACGTCGAGCGTGACTTCGCGGGGCTCGCCGGCGGGCGGATGGGTGAGGTCGGCGCCGTCCAGCAGGGCTTTCACGGCGGCCACCCCACCGATCACCAGCAGGCTGCGCGCGCCGGGAACGAGGTCGGCGACGCCTTCGGGGCGGGCGGCGGACACGGTCGCGTGCGCCGCCCGCATCTGCTCGAGCGAGTCGCAGTCCAGCAGGGCGGCGTCCTCGCCACAGCGCCGCCAGCGCACGGCGTCAGCCGACGACGCGGCGCAGCAGGGCCGAGGTGTGCGGCTGCATCTCCTGGCCCATCATGGCGCGTTCCTCGACGTAGCCGAGGGAGCCTTCGATCAGGCCGTAGAGGCGCTGCGCCCCGGTGACGTCCTTCGCCGAGGCCGTGCGGATCACCGCGTCGGTGCCGAGCTCCCAGGACGTCTGGTTGCGCGGCTTGCCGTAGTACAGCTCGACGATGCCGGTGTTGTGCGTGAGCAGCAGCTCGATCGTGTCGTCTTCCTGCGGCCGCCAGAACCCGGACTCGCGGGCGGCGGGGCGGATGACGTTGCCGTCGTCGTCCAGCAGCCACGCGCGCGCCTCGTGCACGAGGAACGGGCGGCCGTCGTGCGAGATCGTCAGCTGCTGCGCGAACTTGCGGGGGCCCTCGATGGTCGGGTAGTCGACCTCGCCCTCACCGCGCCAGACGCCGACGAGCGGCAGCAGCGCGAGGCAGGCGTCGTTGAGGTTCGGCCCCTCACGCAGGTTCGCGGTGTCATTGGGGATGGGCAGGTCGTCCCACAGCGGAAGGTTGCGCTCGCGAGTGCTCTCCGCGCGCATCTCCGCTGCTGCGATGGCGTCGTCGCCGCTGGCGGTCATGGGTCAGCGCTGGTCCGCGTAAAGCCGGTAGACGACGTACACGGCGAACCAGGTGATGGCGACGCCCGCCAGCACCAGCAAGGTCGTAAACAGAGCTTCCACGTCCAGCAGGATAGTCCGCCGCCGCTCAGCCGGCCCGGCGCAGGGTCGCCGCGGTGAGCACGGTCACCGCCACAGGACCCCTGAACGCCGTGAAGGCCTCCCTGCCGGAGCAGGAAGGCCTTCACGAAAGAACGAGACTCAACCGACCGAGATGGCCAGCTGGTGCAGGCCCGGGCCCTCCGCCGTCACGGACGCTTCGCCGTTGCCGGTGCGGTGCAGCGCGCGCACCGTCCAGGCACCCGGTGCCGCGTAGAAGCGGAAGTCACCGTCGGCCGAGGAAACGACCTCGCCGGTGAAGTCGCCGCCGCCGTCGAGGAGCCGGACGAACGCGCCGCCGACCGGCCCGTCCGCGCCGGTCACCTTGCCCGCGAGCACGACCTGGCCCTTGGTGTCGTAGTCCGCCGGCGTGGCCTCCTGGACCGGTGCGCCGCAGCTGTCGTCGACCGCCATCACTTGGCTCCCAACTCGACCGGCACGCCGACGAGCGAGCCGTATTCCGTCCACGAACCGTCGTAGTTCTTCACGTCCTCGTGGCCGAGCAGCTCATGCAGCGCGAACCACGCGATGGACGAACGCTCGCCGATGCGGCAGTAGGCGATGGTGCCCTTGCTCGCGTCGATGCCCTGCTCCTTGTAGAGCTCGTCGATCTCGCTCTCGGTCTTGAAGGTGCCGTCCTCGTTGGCGACCTTCGCCCACGGCACGTTCAGCGCGCCCGGGATGTGGCCGGGGACCTGCGACTGCTCCTGCGGCAGGTGCGCCGGGGCGAGCAGTTTGCCGGAGAACTCGTCCGGCGACCGGACGTCGACGAAGTTCTTCGCGCCGATGGACTGGACGACCTCGTCGCGGAACGCGCGCAGGGACAGGTCCTGGTCCTGGGCTTTGTAGTCGGTGGCGGCGCGCTTGACCTCGTCGGAGCTCAGCTCACGGCCGTCGAGCTCCCACTTCTTGCGCCCGCCGTCGAGCAGCTGGACGTTCTCGTGGCCGTAGAGCTTGAAGTACCAGTACGCGTAGGCGGCGAACCAGTTGTTGTTGCCGCCGTAGAGGATCACGCGGTCGTCGTTCGAGATGCCCTTCTCCGACAGGAGCTTCTCGAAGCCCTCCTTGGAGACGAAGTCGCGGCGCACCCCGTCCTGAAGGTCCTTCCGCCAGTCGAACTTCACCGCGCCCCGGATGTGGCCGCCGTCGTACGCGGTGGTGTCCTCGTCGACCTCGGCGAACACGACGCCGGGGGTGTCCAGGTTCTCCTCGGCCCACTGGGTGGTGACCAGGACGTCTTCACGGCTCATGGAACGGACTCTCTTTCTGGGGTTGAACTTTCAGGACGCGCGGGCGGGGGTGAAGCGCTTGAGGAGCAAGAACATTTCGCAGCCGAGGCAGAAGTCGAAGGCCGCGTTGAGGAAGGCCGCGAAGAGCGCGAAGGCCGTCGCGACGATGCCGAGCGGGACGATTCCCACCGCGAAGCCGACGGTGCCGACGAGGGCGAACACGAACCCGACGGCCTGGGCGAACCGCAGCGGTGCCGCGTCCTCCCGCTCGTCGGTCGGGCCGAGGCGCGGCGCCACGAGCGTCCGGTACACGATCGAATAGGGCGCGGGCTTCAGCCCGACGAACGCGCCGATGGCGAACACGACGGTCTGGATCGCCAGCAGCGGCCACCACTGGGTGACCAGGACGACCGCGAGCACGATCGTGGTCAGGATGGCGGCGAACCGCGGGCCCCGCGGGTCGACGGCCGGTCCGGCGGACATGGTTCCTCCAGCTGGAGCAGAGGGGGGTGCGTGCGAACGGCACGCTTCAGCGGCTTCGGGGCTGGCTGGTTCCGGGCGTGGTTCAGCGCCGGTCGGAGTGAGTGCGACACAGGCTGCTGCGGACGCGGCAGAAGTCGACTGCGCGTCGCTGCGTCAAGAAGGTGGTCAGCCTGGTCACGGGTGCGAGGGTACCCAGAGCTCCCTCAGAGTGGGAACCACGTTCATACCTTGGGACGATTCCCGGTACGTGGGACATGCCCTGGTCAGGGCGTCCGGCTGGTGAGATGCGGCCGGAGCGCGTCCAGCAGCTCGGGGCCCTTGGGGACGCCGCCGACGCGCAGCAGCTCCCGGCCGTCCGGGGTCAGCGCGATCGTGGTCGGCGTCCGCAGCACGGAGAGGGACTGCGCGACCTCCGGCTGGTTCGTCACGTCGAGCTCGACGTGGTGCAGGCCGTCGGTGCGCTCGGCCAGGGGTTCGAGCACGGCCTTCGCGTGCCGGCACGGCGCGCAGAAGGTGGTGGAGATCTGGACCAGCGTCACGGCGGACGCCGGGTCGAGGACGTCGGCGACGGGGCCGGGCAGCGCACGGGCGGGCTTGGCGTCCCGCACGCGGCCGTTGCGGGCCTTCAGCAGCAGGCCGGCGGCCGACCCGGCCACCAGTACCGCCACGAGCACCCACAGCCCCGTCACCGGCCGCCTCCCTACTTGCTCAGCTGCGCGAACGACACGTTCGTCGCTTCGCCCTTGATCGTCACCGATCCGCTCTGCACCCGCACGCCGGTCGGGGTGACCGACAGCGGCAGGTCCTTCGTGTTGATCGAGGCGCCGAAGTTCGGCATCAGCGCCTTCTGCACAGCAGCCGGAACGACGGTGGTCTCCTGGTCATTCCCGAACTGCAGCCGCTTCGGGATGAAGTTGATCGTCCCGTCCTTCGCGTCGGCCTCGATCATCGCGAAGCAGAAGATTTCCAGATCCTTGCCCGCGAACGGAAGGTGTCCCGAAATGCGGACGCCGGTGCTCGACTCGTCCTGGTCGGCCTGGCCCTCGGTGGTCGTCGTCGGGGTCGGCGTCGGCTCGCTCTGCCCGCTGTCGCCGTTCTCGACGTAGTCCGTGGTCGCCGGCTCGATCCGCAGCTCCTTGATCTTGTCGAGCGGCGACATGCGGGCGAGGTCGGCGGCCTTGATGGTGACGGCGCCGGTCAGCTTGCCGATGGTGATCGCCTTCGTGTTGCCGTTCGTGAGGTCCGACAGCGGCGCGTTGACGTCCTCGAGCTCGGCGTTGAGCGCGACGTCCTGCAGCTTGTCGCCGACCGGAACGCCGGCCGCGGACACGCTGATGTGACTGTAGTCACCGCCCAGCGCCTGCGTGAGGAACGGGAAGCCGTGGATCGTCACCGACGGGTCGTCGGTCAGCTGCAGCTGCGTGCGGGCCTTCTGGGAGATCATGTGCTCGGCGTACGCGGCCGCCCCGAAGTCGGCGCCGACCAGCAGCAGCACCAGGACGACGAGGGCGATCACCCAGCGCCTCGCCCGGCGTCCGCGGCGCCGCGCGTCCGGCCTCGGTGCGGGTCGGTCGTCCCGGGTCACGGGCCTGCTCACCATCGCGTCCGTACTCCTGTTCGTCGGGTCCACCGGTGTTTCTCCAGGTGTGATCGATCCAGCAAGGGTTAGGTACCGGGCCGTCGAGCCGCTATTCTCACTTAGCACCGAACAACGCCACGGTGAGGCGACGATTTGTGAAGGCGGTGCGGCTCATGAGCCTGGACCTTCTGGTGCTGACCGCGGAAGCCGACGCCACCGCGGTGCTTCCCGCGCTGGACCTGCTGCCGCACACCGTACGCGTCCGCCCTCCCGAGGTGACGGCCCTGCTCGACGCGGGCCACCGGGACGTGATCGTCCTCGACGCCCGCAGCGACCTGGCCTCGGCGAAGAGCCTCTGCCGCCTGCTCAAGGGCACCGGTGAAGACGAGGCGGCCACCCCGATCATCGCCGTCGTCGGCGAGGGCGGTCTGGTGGCCGTCAGCGCCGAGTGGCGCACCGACGACATCCTCTTGCCCACCGCGGGCCCGGCCGAGGTCGACGCGCGGCTGCGGCTGGTCACGACCCGCGACGGCGGCTCCGCCCAGGTCGAAGCCGAGCTGCGGGTCGGCGAGCTGGTCATCGACGAGGCGACCTACACCGCCCGCCTGCGCAAGCGCACCCTCGAGCTCACCTACAAGGAGTTCGAGCTGCTCAAGTACCTCGCCCAGCACGCCGGCCGGGTGTTCACCCGCGCCCAGCTGCTGCAGGAGGTCTGGGGCTACGACTTCTTCGGCGGCACCCGGACGGTCGACGTCCACGTGCGGCGGCTGCGCGCCAAGCTCGGCCCGGAGCACGAGCAGATGATCGGCACCGTGCGCAACGTCGGCTACAAGTTCGAGCGGCCCGCCAAGGGCGGCGTGCGGGCGAACGTGCCCGCGCAGCAGGCGGCCGAGGTCCCGGCCGACACTCCCGAACACGCGCACTGACTCCCCTTCCGCCACCAGGAGACGTCTCGCACACCGGTCGCGTTGCGTCCGGCCCGGGTACGGTCACGGGGTGAGCGGAGAAGGCGAGTGGCGCCAGGAGCTGGACGAGCAGCAGCTCGAGGACGTGCGCGGGGTGCTGCTGGCCGTGCGCGAGGCCGACGGGCGGCCCGAGGTCGAGCCCCAGGGGCCGCTGCCGGGTGAGTTCGACGGCGGTGAGCACCTCGTGGCCTGCGTCGAGGGCGAGGTCGTCGGCTACGCCCACCTCGACACCACCGGCGACTCCTTCGGGCACCAGGTCGCCGAGCTGTTGGTGCACCCCGCCCACCGCAACCGCGGCTACGGCGTGAAGCTGCTTCAGGCCGTCGACGAGCGCGCCGCGGTCGGCTTCCGCATCTGGGCGCACGGCGACCACCCCGCCGCGCGGCAGCTGGCCGTGCGCACCGGCCTGGAGCGCAAGCGCGAGCTGCTGATCCTGCACACCGACGTCGAGGGCGCCGACTGGCCGGAGCCGCGGCTGCGCGACGGCGTCTCGCTGCGGACGTTCGTGCCGGGGCAGGACGAGGACGCCGTCATCAGGGTGAACGCGCGGGCCTTCGACTGGCACCCCGAACAGGGCGCGCTGACCGCCGAGGACCTCCGCGCGGACGAGGCCCGGTCGTGGTTCGACGCCGACGGCTTCTTCCTCGCCGAGCAGGACGGCGAAGTGATCGGCTTCCACTGGACGAAGGTCCACGAGGCGACGCCGGGGCGCTTCGACGGCGAGCGCGTCGGCGAGGTCTACGTCGTCGGCGTCGACCCGGCGGCGCAGGGTGGCGGGCTGGGGCGGGCGCTGACGCTCGCCGGGCTGCGGTACCTCGCGAGCCGGGGGCTGCGGCAGATCATCCTGTACGTCGAGGGCGACAACGCGCCGGCGCTGGCGGTCTACACCAAGCTCGGGTTCACGCGTCACGAAACCGACGTCCAGTACGGTCGGTGACCACGATGGACGCCGCGCGAACAATCCGTCACGGAGTGCGAACGCGCAGGTCACGACGGGGACACGGCACCCTATCGGGCTAGTAGCACTGCTCACATCCTGGACCTTGTTCACTTTGCGTTCATGCGATGACGGCCGACCGTCCACCAGGGCTGCCTAATGTCCGGATCCGGCGCGGTAGTACGCCGCGACGACCCGGTCAAGCTCCTGATGGAGGAAACAGCAGTGAAGATCATGCGGCCCCTGAGCGCGGTGGGCATCGTCGCGAGCGCCGCCCTCGTGCTCGCCGCCTGTGGTACCGACCCCGCGGCGTCCAACAGCAGCAGCTCGAACTCGGCCTCGGCCCCCGCTGCCACCGGCACCGCCGACGTGGAGTGCGGTGGCAAGAGCCCGCTCTCCGCGGAAGGTTCGTCGGCCCAGAAGAACGCCATCGACATCTTCACGCAGCAGTACGGCAAGAAGTGCTCCGGCCAGCAGGTGAACTACAACCCGAGCGGTTCGGGCGCCGGCGTCAAGCAGTTCAACGCCAACCAGATCGACTTCGGTGGCTCGGACTCGCCGGTCACCGCCGCGGACCTCGACGCGGCCACCAAGCGCTGCGCGAGCCCCGCGTGGAACATCCCCATGGTCGTCGGCCCGGTGGCCGTCGCCTACAAGCTTTCCGGTGTCGACAAGCTGACGCTGACCCCGTCGGTCATCGCCAAGATCTTCAGCGGCGCCGTGACCAAGTGGAACGACCCGGCCATCAAGGGCGTCAAGGGCAACGAGAGCCTGACCCTGCCGGACAAGGCGATCCAGGTCGTCTCCCGCGCCGACGAGTCGGGCACCACCGACAACTTCCAGAAGTACCTGGGTGCCGCGGCGAAGGCCGACTGGACCAAGGGTGCCGGCAAGAAGTTCAACGGTGGCGTCGGCAACGGTGCGCAGGGCTCCAACGGTGTCGCGACCGCGGTGAAGGCCTCCGACGGCGGCATCACCTACGTCGAGGGCGCGTTCGCCAAGGACGGCCTGACCCCGGCCCTCATCGACAGCGGCTCCGGCGGCGTCGAGCTCAGCGCGGCGAACGTGGCGAAGTCCCTCGACTCGGCCAAGTTCCTCAAGGACGGCACGAACGACCTCGCGCTCGACCTCAACGGCATCTACGCCAGCAACACCCCGGGTGCCTACCCGCTGCTGCTGACGACCTACGAGATCGTCTGCTCGAAGTACGCGAACCCGGACGTCGCGAAGGCCGTCAAGGCGTTCCTGACGGTGGCCGCCACCGACGGTCAGCAGCCGCTGTCCGCCAAGGGCTACGTGCCGATCCCGCAGTCGCTGCAGACCAAGGTCCTGGCCGCCGTCAAGGCGATTTCCTGAACCGGCGTTGCGACTGAAATCCGAGTGATAGAGGCTGGTCAGAAGTAGCTGATGAGCGAGTCATCCTCGACGCGAACGCCCACCGGCGACCCCGGTGGGCGTTCGTCGTCCGCCACGACGCCCCCGGAGGTCCCGATTTCGGAGCAACCAGCCCCGCCGGCGGCGCCCCAGCCGCCCGCGAGCGAGAAACCGAAGAAGGTGCGGCCCGGTGACCGCATCTTCCAGAACCTGACCACCGGGGCCGGGATCTTCGTCGTCGCCCTGATCGGCCTGATCGGGCTCTTCCTGCTCATCCAGGCGATCCCGGCGCTGCAGGCCGACAAGGCCAACTTCCTGACGAACCACGGCTGGTCGACCAACGACCCCGCGAACATGTCGTTCGGCATCCTCGACCTCCTCGAGGTCACGGTGGCGACGTCGCTCGTGGCGCTGATCATCGCGATGCCGGTGTCGCTGGGTATCGCGCTGTTCCTGACCCAGTACGCGCCGAAGCGGCTCGCGCGGCCGTTCGCGTACGTCATCGACCTGCTCGCCGCGGTGCCGTCGATCATCTTCGGCCTCTGGGGCATCCTCGTGTTCGCCCCCGCGATCGAGCCGTTCTCGCAGTGGATCAACGACACGTTCTCGTGGTTCCCGCTGCTGGCGCCCGGCAACGTCGCGCCGAGCGTGCGCGGCACGATCTTCACCGCGGGCATCGTGCTCGCCGTGATGATCCTGCCGATCATCACGTCGCTCTCGCGCGAGGTCTTCGAGCGCACGCCGACGCCGCACCTCGAGGGCGCGCTGGCGCTGGGCGCGACGCGCTGGGAAGTCATCCGCACCACGGTGCTCCCGTTCGGCAAGGCCGGTTACGTCGGCGCGTCGATGCTCGGCCTCGGCCGCGCGCTCGGCGAGACGATCGCGCTGGCGGTCATCCTGCTCATCCCGCAGGGCCGGAACTTCGACTGGAGCCTCTTCGACGGCGGTTCGACGTTCGCCTCGAAGATCGCCGCCAACTACAGCGAGTTCAACAACGAGATCTCGGCCGGCGCGTACATCGCCGCGGGCCTGGTGCTGTTCGTGCTCACGTTCCTCGTGAACTTCGCCGCGCGCTCCGTCATCGGCAAGAAGGGGGACTGAGCATGTCCACCACGCTCGAAGCTCCCGCCACGACGCCTGCGTTCCAGCAGGTCAGCCTGGCTCGCAAGCTCAAGAACGGGCTGGCGACCACGCTGGTCTGGCTGTCGTTCCTGATCGCCGTCGTCCCGCTGGTGTGGGTGCTCTACACGGTCGTCGCGAACGGCATCAAGCGCATCCCGTACAGCAACTGGTGGTCGCAGGACCTCGGCAACTTCCTGTCCGACGAGGTCGGCGGCGGTGTCGTGCACGCGATCATCGGCAGCCTGCTGCAGGGCCTCGTCTGCGCGGTCATCGCGGTGCCGATCGGCATGCTCGTCGCGATCTACCTCGTCGAGTACGGCCGCGGCAAGCTCGCCAAGGCCACCACGTTCATGGTCGACATCCTCTCCGGTGTCCCCTCGATCGTCGCCGCGTTGTTCATCTACGCGCTCTGGATCACCACGTTCGGCCTGCCGCGCAGCGGTTTCGCCGTGTCGCTGGCCCTGGTGCTGCTGATGATCCCGGTCGTCGTCCGCTCGTCGGAGGAGATGCTGCGGATCGTCCCGGACGACCTGCGCGAGGCCTCCTACGCGCTGGGCGTGCCGAAGTGGAAGACGATCGTGAAGATCGTGCTGCCGACGGCCCTGTCCGGCATCATCGGCGGCATCATGATGGCGCTGGCCCGGGTGATGGGCGAGACCGCGCCGCTGCTGGTCCTGGTCGGGTACTCCGCCTACACGAACTGGGACATCTTCAGCGGTGAGCAGGCGGCGCTCCCGCTGCTGATGAACAACGAGCGCGTCACCAACTCGATGGATCCCGGCTCGGTCGGCTTCGACCGGATCTGGGGCGCGGCACTGACCCTGGTGCTCATCATCGCGCTGATCAACCTCCTCGCCACCGTGTTCGCGCGCCTTGTCGCCCCGAAGAAGAAGTGAGCTGTAGCCATGGCAAAGCGAATCGACGTCAAGGACGTGGACATCTACTACGGCAAGTTCCACGCCGTGGACCAGGTCACCCTTTCCGTGCCGCCGCGCAACGTCACCGCGTTCATCGGCCCGTCGGGGTGTGGCAAGTCGACGGTGCTGCGGACGCTGAACCGGATGCACGAGGTCATCCCGGGTGCCCGGGTGGACGGCCAGGTGCTCCTGGACGGTGAGGACATCTACGCGTCGGCGGTCGACCCGGTCCAGGTGCGCCGCACGATCGGCATGGTGTTCCAGCGCCCCAACCCGTTCCCGACGATGTCCATCAAGGACAACGTCGTCGCGGGGCTGAAGCTGGGCGGCACCAAGGGCAAGAAGACCCTCGACGACATCGCCGAGCGCGCCCTGCGCGGCGCGAACCTGTGGAACGAGGTCAAGGACCGCCTCAACAAGCCGGGTGGCGGGTTGTCGGGCGGTCAGCAGCAGCGTCTGTGCATCGCCCGCGCGATCGCGGTCCAGCCGGACGTGCTGCTGATGGACGAGCCGTGCTCGGCCCTCGACCCGATTTCGACGCTGGCGATCGAGGACCTGATCGGGGAGCTCAAGAAGGACTACACGATCGTCATCGTCACGCACAACATGCAGCAGGCGGCGCGGGTTTCCGACCAGACGGCGTTCTTCAACCTGGCCGGGGTGGGGCAGCCGGGGCGTCTGGTGGAACTCAACGACACGGAGAAGATCTTCTCCAACCCGGACGAAAAGGCCACGGAAGACTACATTTCCGGGCGCTTCGGCTGAGTCGTCGTTGTGTGAGAAGGCCTTTCTCGCCCGTGCTCGGGGCAGGCGAGAAAGGCCTTCTTTTTTGTCCTTTGTGGATCAATGAGCCGGGACGTAGCGCAGCGTCAGGATTCCCGATTCCCACGCTTTGCTTTCCACGAGCCGCAATTCGGTGCGCCGGTCCGTGAAAAGCGGCTGCCCCGCACCGATCGCCGTCGGGTAGAGCTTGACCCAGTACTCGTCCACCAGTCCGGCCCGGACGAACTCCCGCACGATCGACACCCCGCCGAACAGCACCATGTCCTTGCCTGGCAACGCCTTCAGCGTCGCGACCTCGGCGGCGAGGTCCGGTCCGGCGAGCCGGTGTGGCGCGGCCACTTCCGCCGACGACCGCGAGAAGACCACCTGGGGCGTCGAAATCATCCACGTGGCGAAGTCGGCCAGCTCGGCCGGGCTCGCCGGGTCCGTCGCCTGGGCGCGGAAGTTCTGCTCGATGCCGTGGTGGAAGTTCCGGCCCGTCAGGATCGTGTCGACGCGGGACCGCAGCTCGTTCGACAGCGCGATGTTCATCGACGGGTCGGGCGACATCCAGTCCAGCTCGCCCGCCGGGCCGGCCAGGTGGCCGTCGAGGGTGAGGTTGACGTAGGCGATGACGGTGCGCATGGCCGGCTCCTTCGTGAGTGTGCTGTCACCCGTTGAGAGACACCCGCGCCGCGAAACTCATCGGTCCCCACGAAAAAAGGCCCCCGACGCAGGTCAGGGGCCTTTTTGGAGCTTGCTCAGATGTCGTCGTCGGAGCCGTAGCCCGGCATCTTGCCGGTGACCACGAAGATCATCCGCTTCGCGACCGACACCGCGTGGTCGGCGTAGCGCTCGTAGAAGCGGCCCAGCAGCGTCACGTCGACCGCCGCGGCGACGCCGTGCGGCCACTCGCGGTCCATCAGGACCGTGAACAGGTGGCGGTGGATGTCGTCCACCTGGTCGTCGTCGGTCTCGAGCGTCTTCGCCGCTTCGACGTCCTTCGTCTTGATGACCTGCTCGGTCGACCGGGCCAGCTTGACCGCGACCTCGCCCATCTCGGCGAAGTACGGCTTGACCGCCTCGGGCAGGACCGGGTCGGGGTGACGGCGCCGGGCCGCCTTCGCGACGTGGAGCGCCAGATCGCCCATCCGCTCCAGGCTTTCCGCGGCGTGGATGGCGGCCAGCACCGTGCGGAGATCGGTCGCCACGGGCGCCTGCAGGGCCAGCAGCGCGTACGCCTGCTCCTCGCACTGGGCGCGGGCGTCGTCGACCTTCACGTCGTCGCTGATGACCTGCTCGGCGAGCCCGAGGTCGACCTCCAGCAACGCGCGCGTGGCGCGCTCCATGGCGTCGGCGACCTGGACCGACATCCCGGCCAGGTTGACGGCGAGCTGTTCGAGTTCGACATGGTAAGCCTCACGCATGGCCCAACCCTACGGCCAACCGTGGCCAAACACCTCATCGCCGGGTGAACCGCACGTGAACCCGGACTAACGATCCCTCGCGGATCAGCCCGTGGTGCTCGTCTTCTTGCTCGTCGTCGACTTGGAAGTGGTCTTGGACGACGACTTCGACGTGCTGGTCGGCGGAGCCTGTTCGCTCACCGGCACCGGCGCGTTCGGGTCGGGCAGCGCGGTGTTGTTGCGCAGCGCGTCGAACAGGGCCTTCGTCTTGCTGCGGACCAGGACCTCGTTGCCGCGGCTGTTGGCCTCGCCGGTCGTCGGCACGGTCAGGAACGAGATCTTCGACTGGTCCATGCCCTTCATCGACTGCGCCAGCGTCATCATCTGCTTGACGCCGAGGTTGTCGCCGAAGGTGGCCTTCGCGAAGGCGTTGATGAAGTCGGTGAGCTTGCCGGGGTCGAGCACGACGTCCGACGACATGACCTTCTTCAGCAGCGCGCCGATGAACTCCTGCTGCCGCTTGATCCGGCCGTAGTCCGACGTCGGGTCGCCCTTGACGTGCCGGGCGCGCACGAAGTTGAGCGCCTGGTCACCGGAGATCGTGACGTCCCCGGTCTCCAGCAGCACCTTGCCGAGGATGCCGTCGTCGATCGGCTTCTCGTTGTGCACGGTGACACCGTGGACGGCGTCGACCATCTCCTTGAAGCCGTTGAAGTCGATGCCGACGAAGTGATTGATCCGCAGGCCGGTGATCTGCTGGATCACCTTGGTGACGCACGCCGGCCCGCCGACCGCGTACGCGGTGTTGAGCTTGGCGATCTTCTGGCCGGGGAAGACCTCGTCGGTGGTCTTGTTCTGCGCCGGGTCCCACTTCTGGCAGTCCGGCCGGTTGATCTCGAGGTCGCGCGGGAACGACGTGACGACGACCCGTTTCCGGTCGGCCGGGATGTGCGCCACCATCACGGTGTCGCTCCGGGCGCCCGGAGTGCTGTCCGCGGTGCCGACGCCTTCCTCGGCGGTCGCGCCGTCGCGGCTGTCCGAGCCCACCATGAGGAAGTTCTCGTCGTTGGCCTGCGCGTCGGCGTCCTGGATGTCGGACGAGTTCTCGTCGAGCGCGGAGACCTGCGTGAACTTGGCGTCGAAGTAGGTCTGGGCGCCCCAGGCGCCACCGATGCCGAGGAACACGAGCCCGGCGACGGCGGCCGCGGCGATCCGGCCGAACCGCGCCGAGCGCTCGATCTTCTTGGCCTTCTTTTCCTGCCACAGGGCCAGCTCGGCGCTCTCGGCCTGCTCTTCCGGCGACGGCGTCGGAGCGACGACGCGCTGAAGCGCCGTACGCGTGCTCTCGATCAGCGAAGCAGGCGAGAGGCGTTCACGGCGCTCGCGTCGCTTCGCCTCTTCGGCGTTCATCTCGTCGTGCGCGGCCGAGAACCGGGCGAGGGTGTGGTCGATCTTGCGGCGGTACTGCGTCGCCTCGTCGATCGCTTCCATCTCGTCGGTCATGGTCAGCGGGTCCAGCTCGGACCGCGGGGGTACGGAGCCAGGACGACGCAGCGGGGCGCTGGCCGCGGCCGCCTCGGCAGCCGGCCCCTGGGGTGCGCCGGAGTCCGGCGCAGGTCGTTGCGGTGCGGCGTCCGGGCGCTGAGGTGCCGGCGAATCCGGGGTGGGCCGCTTGCGCGCGGGCGCTTCGGGGGCCGCCGCGGCGCTCTCGGTCAGGGGCCGGCGGGATGCGGCGCCATCGGCGGGGCGGCGCGCGGCAGCAGTGTCTGGGCGGCGGGGTGCTGCTCCGTCGGGGGTCGCCGCGGGGCGGCGGGTTGCGTCGGCGCCTGGGCGTTGGGCGTTGTCGGTGACCGCGGGCCGGCGGGGTCCGTCGGCGGGGGCCACGGCCCGTCGGGGTGCGTCTGCGGCAGCGCGCTGGGGTGCGGGTCCGTCAGCCGTGGGCCGCTGAGGTACGGCACCCTCGGCCGCGGGGCGCCGGCGGATGGGCCGGGGTGCGGCACCGCCGTCGGCCGGGCGCTGGGTGGCGTCCGGCGCACCCGCGGCGCGGCGAGAGCCGTCGTCGGCGGTGGGACGCAGGGCTGCCGTCGGGCGCTGGCGAGCGGCGCTGTCAGGGCGGCGGGGTGCGCCACCCTCGTCGCCGGGGCTCTGGGGTGCGGGGCCGTCCGGCGTGGCCGCGGGACGGCGGACCCGGCGAGGTCCGCCACCTTCGTCGGCGGAGTTCTGGGGAACAGCTCCCTCGCCGGTGCGCTGGGGAGCGCCACCGTCCGGACCGACCGCGGGACGGCGGACCCGGCGGGGCGGCTGCGGCGCGGCGGTCGTCTGCTGCGGGCCCGGGTTCGCAGCCGGGGGACGGCGCTGGAGCGGAGCCTCGGGCGCCGGGGCGGCTGCCGCTGTGCGGCGCGGCTGGCGCGGCCGCGGCGGGCGCGATTGACGAGTGGCGTCCGTGGGTACTGGGTCCTCGGCGGGCGTCTGCGGTGCGCGCGAGTGCGCTCCACGCGACGGGGCGGGCGCTTCGGCTCGCGCTCGGCGTCCGGGCTGGTCGGCGCGGTCCTGCGGCTCGCGCGACGGGAGCGGGCGAACGCCGGTGGACTTGGCGACGACGTCCGAGACGCTGATCCCGCCCTGGTCCTCCATCGACCGGCGTCTGCCGGTGCGGGGCCGCGCGGGACCGTCCGAACGGCGACCGGTCCCCGGGCTGTCGTGCTCGTCCGGCACTCGGTCTCCTTTCGCGCGATCGAAGGCGGGGTTGTTACTTGGCCGTCTTCCCCCGCGAGAGGTGATCGTTCCCCCGGAGGTTTTCGTTATCGTACGGATACCCCCCGTTCGTGACGACACCCTCCCGGAATTTTCTTCACCTTGAGTCGACGAACGGCGGCTGGCCGTCGACAAACGGGTGAAGGATGCCCGCAGCTTTCCGAGGTAATGGGGTGTTTACGTTACTCAGAGTGGGTTATTAACCGCGTGCTTTGCGCGTCGTGATAGGCGACTTTGTTCCGCCCGGCCCGTTTCGCCGCGTAAAGCAGGTCATCGGCGCTTCGGAGCTGGCGCTCGGGCGCGGTCGGGGCGTCCGGCCCCTCGTGGGCGAGCCCGGCGCTGATGGTCACGCGCAGTCCCGGCTGGAGTTCTGACCAGGGGTGACGGGCGACGCGCACGCGGGCGGCGTCGACGATGCGGACCGCGTGCCCGGCATCGACGCCGGGCAGCCACAGCACGAACTCCTCGCCGCCGTAGCGGGCGCAGAAGCCGTCCGGCGGGAGCCCCTCCTGGAGCAGATCGGCCACCCGGCGGAGGACGCGATCGCCGACGAGGTGACCGTACGTGTCGTTGACGCGCTTGAAGCGGTCGAGATCGACGAGCGCGATGCCCAGCGCGGGCCGCGGCCGGGCGGGCGGCCGATCGGTGAACGGTCCGTACAAGCGCTCGTCGAGGTACCGGCGGTTGTAGCTCGAGGTCAGCGCGTCGCGCAGGCTGCCGTCACGCGCGATGTCCAGCGCGGAGCGGAGGTGCTGGTAGGCGCGGCGCCAGTCGCCCTGGGTCGCGAAGAGCGTGGCGACGGCCTCGTGGAGGCGCAGCAGGTCCGGCGGCTGCGGGCTCCGGCGCAGCACGCCTTCTTCCCCCGCGACCATGCCCACCTCCACCACGCATTGGTTGTCGTCGTAGCGGAGGCCGTGCTTGAGGCGCGGGTGCGGTCGAAGGTGAATTTCGCTCAAACGAGACCGCGGCGGTGACACTCCGGAGTTGCGCCGTCAGAGTCCGACGAACGGCTCGATGCCCTTGAGCTGGGAGAACTGATCCTTGGCCCAGTAACTCACATTAGCCGTCTCGTCGTTCAGCAACTCTTGGTAGTCGCTCCAGGAGACCCAGCGCCAGCCGCCGACCTCGGCCGGGTTCGGCTCGGGCTCGGCGTCGGCCCAGGCGGCGAAGACCGGGCAGAACTCGTTCTCGACGATCCCCTGGAACGGCGGCGTCCGGTACCGGTAGCTCGGCAGCACGCAGTGCAGCTCCGACAGCGACGGCAGCCCGATCTCGTAGGCCGCGCGCCGCCGGACGGCGTCCTCGAGCGACTCGCCCGGCGCGGGGTGGCCGCAGACGCTGTTCGTCCAGACCCCCGGCCAGACCTTCTTGTGCGGCGCGCGTTGCGTGATCAGCAACGCGTTGTCGCGGCGTCGCAGGACGTAGCAGGAGAAGGCCAGGTGCAACCGGGTGTGCTCGTGGTGGCTGGCCAGCTTCGGGCCGGTTTCGCCGGTGGGCACGCCGTCTTCGGTGACGAAGACGACCTGCTCGGTCTCGGGTTCGGTCGCGGTATCCACGGCCTCAGTGAACACGACGAGCCGGAGCGGCTCGTACCGCGAGCCGGGTGGGTTACCGGCGGTCCGCCCGGCCGGGTGACGGGCCGCTACCGCGCGTCGAGGTGCTCGACGATGAGCGAAGTCACGGCCTCCGGCGCCTCTTCGGGCACCCAGTGCGTGACGTCCTCGATCATTTCGAACCGGAACGGCCCGGTGACCCAGTTCTCGGTGTCGAGCGCGGCGGTCGAGCCGAACGAGACGTCCTCGGTGCTCCAGATGTACAGCGTCGGCACGGAGATCTTGCCGATCTTCCCGCCCGGCCGGCCGCCGCGGTACCAGTTGAGGGCCGCGGTGAGCGCCCCCGGCTCGGACAGCCGCCGCACGTACTCGTCGATCTTGGTCGGCGACACGCGCCGCTCGAACATGTCCCGCAGCGCCTTGGCGTCGTTCTCCAGCATCTTGCGTTCGGTGACGCGGGTCTGCCGCCACTCGGTCATGTACCGCGACCGCAGGTGCTGGTCTTCGTCGGTCTTCATGGCCTCGGCGAGCGCGGCGGGGTGCGGCGTGGAGACGACGGCGAGGCTGCGCAGGCGGCCGGGGTGCGCGTCGGCGGTCCACCAGGCGACGGCCCCGCCCCAGTCGTGCCCGACGAGGTCGAACACCGGCCAGCCCAGCCGATCGGCGATCGTGACGACGTCCGCGACGAGGTGATCGATCGAGTACTCGGTCGCCTGCTCGGGCCGCACCCCGGGCGAATAGCCCCGCTGGTCCGGCGCGACAGCCCGGTACCCGAGCACCCCGAGGGTGGCGACCTGGTGCTCCCACTCGACGGCGGCTTCGGGGAAGCCGTGCAGCAGCAGCACGGGCCGCCCGTCTTCGGGCCCGGCGGCGATGGCGTCGAAGGAACCGGCCTCGGTGGGGATGCTGATGTGGTCGATCACGAGCCCGAATCTACTTCGCGCGGTTGAACGGCGAGTGGCCGGTCAGATCCGCTTGAGCACGCACTCCGGTCCCATCGCGTCCTCGCCGGTCAGCCACGTGCCCAGCCCGACGTACACGGTGAGCCCGGAGCGGCCGGCGAGGGGCGTGAGATCGGCGCGCTCCGCGTCGCCCAGCGAAAGGAGCCGCAGGTCATCGAGGCCGGCCAGCAGGCTCAGGTCGAAGGGTGCGGTACCGGCGAGCCGGAGCGCCCGCAGACGGGTCAGGTCCGCGATCGGCGCCAGGTCCGCCACCGGGCAGGACCGCAGCTGCAGCTCGGTCAGCGTGCCCGACCACGCGCTGAGCCGGGAGAGGTCGCGGAGGGCGTCGCAGCTTTCGAGGCGCAGGTCCTCCGGTCCGTCCAAAAAGGACAGTACGGAGAGGTCTCGCAGGTGGAACACGTTGTTGAGCTCGAGCGTCCGCAACTGCCGCAGCGGAGCCAGTTCCGCCAGCCGGTCCGGGTCGTCGACCCAGCTGAGCTGCAGCCGCCGCAGCTCGGGCAGCTCGGCCAGCCGCGCCCAGCCGTGCGTCTCGACCTCGGCGGTCACGCGGGTCAGCCCGGGAACGTCGGCGAGCGCGGACACGTCGGCCGACTGCGGCAGCGGGTCGCCGAGCAGGGCGACGTGGGTCAGCGGGGTGCCGGCCAGCGACGGCAGGTCGAACCCGGCGAGGTCCTGCACCCGTACCTCCCGCAGCCGCGGCAGCCGCCGGACGAAGTCGAGCCGGCCGTAGCCGTTTTCGAACAGGCAGGTGAGCACCTGCAGGTGGCGCAGGTGTTCCAGGCCCGCGAGCAGCGCGGGGTCCAGCACGGTCAGGCAGTCGTACGGAAGCGGCGTGCCGGCGAGCACGCGCTCGGCGAACTGCGCCGGGTCGAACCGCGGGTGCGCGTCCATCAGCTCGTCCACCACCCGTGGATCGGACTGGTCGCCGTAGCGCGCCAGCAGCTCGAGCGCGGCGGGGCCGCCGATCAGGGCGGCGGCGCGCACGGTGGCCGCGGCGGCCTCCGGGTCCGCGGGCACGGGGCCGGCGAGCAGGTCCAGGACGAATTCCCCGGCCGTGGCCAGGGATTCGGCGATCGCGAACGTCTTCGGCGGGATCAACGCCGACGTGCGGTCCTCGATCCTCGTGCGCAGGGTCCCGGGCAGTTCGGGAGACGTCTCGAGGCAGGCCAGTGCGACGAGGTCGAGCTTGAGCCGGTCCCGCTCGGGAGCCAGGAGTCCTTCGAGCAGCTTCTCCCGCTGCGCCGGGTGGGCGTGCCCGGCTGCCAGCACGACTACCTCCCGCCAGTCGTCGCGGTGCGCGTTCGCGACCAGCACGCCGATGTCGTCCTCCTCGATGGCCGCCTTCGCCGCGAGGTACTCGCCGAACGTCCGGTGCACGAAGTCGATCCGGCCGGGGACCGGTTCGCGCAGCACGCCGCCGCGGTCGAGCAGGTGCCGGAACACCTGGTGCGGGGTCGCGTCGATCTGGCCCATCGACGTCAGCTTCGCGGCCAGCCGCGCTTCCGCGTCCGCCACCGGGATGTCCGTGTGCGCGTTGCGGACCAGCCAGTACGCCAAGTGCCGCAGCAGCACCAGTTTCTCGGTCAGCGACAGCCGGACGCCGGGCTCGATCCGCCGTTCGACGTCACGGCTGTCGAGCAGCATGCGCAGCGCGACGTCGTAGAGCTCCATGCGGTTGTCCGGCAGGTGCCCGTTGCCTTCGTGGTGCAGGGCGCAGAGCAGCGCGCACAACAGCGGGTTCTCGGCCAGCCGCCGCAACGCGCCGCGCGCGCCGATGGCCGTCACGAGTGCGTCGCGACGTTCTTCGAAGTCCTCGCCCGTCGCCGCGTGCCAGCGGGTGACGAACGTCCGGACGTCGCGCGGGGTCATCGGCCGCAGCCGGACCTCGGTGAAGTCGTCGCCGGCCAGCCAGCCGGGCTCGACCGCCGCCGGCCGGGTGGTGACGACGAACCGGGCCCGCGGGAACGCGCCGATCAGCTCGCCCAGCCAGTCCCGGACCTCCGGACGGCGTTCCGCGGGCAGCTCGTCGATCCCGTCCACGAGCACGACGGCCCGGCCCTCCCGCAGCCGTTTGTGCACCCACCCCGGCGGCATCTCGTCGGCGATGTGCCTGCCGACTTCGTCGAGGAACTGTTCCGGGGCCGGCAGTCCGGACCGGCTGAACCGCCGCAGCCGCACCAGAAAAGGGTCGAGATCGGACCAGCCGCCGACGCTCTCCAGCTGCCGGCTCGCGCACTGCACCGCCAGCCACTGCAGCATCGTCGTCTTGCCGGAGCCCGCCTCGCCGCGCAGCAGGATCCGCCGGGTGCGGGGCAGCACGTGCTCGATCCGGTCGGCGGGCGGGCCGTCGTCGTCGGCGGTGACGCTCAGGCTGAGGTACGCGACCGACAGCGGGTACAGCCGGGTCGCGTCGGTGAGGCCCGCGCCGAACAACGCCATCCGGTCCAGCGCCGTGACGACCTGACGTCGGAAGTCCGCCGCGAAGTCGTCCGGATGCCGGCGTTCCGGCATCGCTTCGAGCACGTTTCGGACCGCCTCCAGGATCTCCGTCTCCCGCCGGAGCACCTCGACCAGCGCGCCCGGCTGGAAGCGGGGCAGGGTGCTCGTCACCTGGACCAGGTACGCGCAGCACTCCCGCAGCACCCGCCGGTACAGCCCGGTCGCGTCGGCCGAGAGGAGCGCGGTGACGTCCGGGACGGTCCGCTGCAGGTAGCGGTACAAGTAGCCGGCGTCGAGGTCGGCGGCGAAGAGGTCTTCGTCGGTCAGCGCGGCTCGTTCGAACGTGTCGTGCACCGCGTCCACCGCCGCCGTGCGCTCGTTTTCCGGCAGCGCGCGGAACTCGACGTCGAGGAACGGCAGCAGCCGGTCGGCGACGCGGGACTCGAGGTTCGTGAACAGCAGGCGGAGCTTGCGGCGGTCGTTGAGGCCGGTGACCTGCTTCTCCAGCAGGTCGAACACCTTGGCCGAGGCGTCGGCGGCGAGCGGGCGGTCGCCGAGCCAGAGCTTCGCGGCGGCCTTCACCACCGCGGTCGTCAACGCGATGGCCGAGGCTTCGAGGCTCACCGAGTCGAGCCTAGCCGAGCACCTCGTTCGTCGTGGCCACCTTCACCAACGGCCCGTACAGCCGCATGAGGTCCAGCGCCTTCGCGTGACTCTCGTCGTCCACGCCCGCGCACGCGTCGGACACCACCGTCACCGACACGCCCGCGTCCGCCGCGGCCAGCGCCGTCGACAGCACGCAGCAGTCTGTCGACACGCCCGCCAGCACCAGCCGGGCGCCGCCGACGCGGGTCGCCAGGCGCGGGGTCCACTTGCCGAACGTCGTCGCGTCCACTGTGGACGGCGGGTCGAACTCGGAGATCACTTGGTACAGCTGGTCATCCGGCGGCCGCAGTGCGAACGGCCACTGCTCGTAGTACTGCTTCCACGCCCCTTCCGGATGCGCGGGCGCGATGAACCGCGTGAACACGACGTCCGCGCCGAACGCGTCCACCAGGCGGTGGATCGGCGGGAGCACCTCGGCGAAGCGCGGGGTGAACCACTCGCTCGCCGGGGTGGCGAACACGTTCTGCAGGTCGATGACCGCCAGGACCGACCTCACGCCGCCTCCTGCGTGCGGACCCGTTGCCGCGTGAGCAAAGTGACGACGAAACCGAGTGCCAGCGCCAGCAGCACGCCGAGGTTCGCGAACGCCCACGAGCCGTCGCGCCCGCCGAGGCCGAACGGTTCGAGGAGGTAGCCCTGCCACTGGAGCCAGCCCGCGGCGGTGTTCGTGACCAGGCCCCAGCCGAGCGCCGTCGCCACCAGGACCAGCGCGATCGGCCCCCACCGGACGTCGCCGTAGCGGCCGGCCGGGTCGAACAGGTCCGGCTCGGCGTAGTCACGCCGGCGCAGCAGGACGTCCGCGAGCATCACGCCGCACCACGCCGCCACCGGTACGCCCAGCGTCACCAGGAAACCCTGGAACTGGCCGAGGAACTCGCCACCGAAGAACACGATGTAGATCGTGCCCGCCACCATGAGCACGCCGTCGACGAACGCCGCGACCGGCCGTCGCACGCGCAGCCCGGCCGACAGCAGCGCCAGCCCCGACGAGTAGATGTCCAGCACGGCGCCGCCGACCAGCCCGAGCACCGCGACGAGCGCGAACGGCACCAGGAACCACAGCGGCAGCAACGTCGTCAGCGCGCCGATCGGGTCCTTCGCGATGGCGCCGTTCAGCTCGGTGGACGAGCCCGCCAGCAGCAGCCCGAACACCAGCAGCACCAGCGGCGCCACCGACGCGCCGAACGTCGTCCAGCCGACCACGCCGCGGCTCGACGACGACCGCGGCAGGTAGCGCGAGTAGTCCGCGGCCGCGTTGACCCAGCCGAGGCCGAAGCCGGTCATCAGGAACACCAGCGCGCCGACCCACTGCTGCGCCGAGCCGGACGGCAGCACGCTGACGGCGTCCCAGTGCACGTCACCGACGACCAGGACGACGTAGACGACCGTGAGCACGCCGGTGATCCAGGTGATCCACGTCTGCAGCTTCATGATCGCGTCGAAGCCGAGCACGCCGGCGGCGACGGTCAGCGCGGCGACGACGACCAGCGCGATTACCTTCGTCGCGGTCCCGCCGCCCCAGCCGAGGCGTTCGAAGACCGTCGACGTGGCGAGCGTCGCCAAGGCGGTGAGCACGGTTTCCCAGCCGACCGTGAGCAGCCACGAGATCGCCGACGGCAGCCGGTTGCCCCGGACGCCGAAGGCCGCGCGCGAGAGTAGCATCGTCGGCGCCGATCCGCGCTTGCCCGCGATCGCGATGAACCCGCACATCAGGAACGAGAACAGGATGCCGACGACCCCGGCGACCAGCGCCTGCCAGAACGAGATGTCGAAGCCGAGGGTGAACGAGCCGTAGCTCAGCCCCAGCACCGACACGTTCGCGCCGAACCACGGCCAGAACAGCTGCCGCGGCCTGCCGCGCCGCTCGGCGTCGTCGATCACGTCGAGGCCGTTGGTCTCCACCTGGAGCTTCCGGGTGCCCGTTTCGGTCATGGCCCGTCCCCTGTGGTCAGTAGGTGCTACGACTCTGCCCGTTCCGCCGCCGCAGAGCGAGCAGTTCGTCGACGAGCGGCCCGAATTCCAGTCGATTCACCGACAGCACGGTCTCGACGACGTCGGGGCGGAAGGCACCCACGCCGTGCGCGGCGCCGAGCATCGCGCCGCAGATCGCGGCGACGGTGTCGGTGTCGCCGCCGAGCCCGGCGGCCAGGCGCAACGCCGCCGGCGGGTCGTCGCCCATGGCCTCGGCCAGCGCGAACGCGGCCACGACGGACTCCTGCGACGCGACCGACGTGCCGATCACCCTGGCGACCGCGTCGGCGACGGCGGCCGGCGCCATGCCCCGCACCCAGCCGCGCGCCCACTCGATCCGGGCGGCGATCTCCCCGCCGGCCGCCCAGTGCCCGCGTTCCCCGCCGACGACGGCCGCGCGCTCGCCGGCGTCGAGCGCTTCGGAGAGGCTCGCGCCCTCGACCCCGGCGGACACGGCGGCGGCGACCGCGGCGGCGGACGCGATGCCGAGGCTGGTGTTGTGCGTGACGCGCGCGGTCGCGGCGACCGCGTCGACCAGCGCGTGGAGGTCGTCGGAGGGGGTCGCGATGCCGACCGGCGTGACGCGCATGGCGGCGCCGTTGGTCGTCCCGGTGCGGCCGGCCTCTTCGGCGGGGACGCCGTCCTGGAGGCGGGTGAGCGCGCGTTTCGTGGAGGGGCCGAGGAGGTCGGCGGAGCCGCGGCGGATCATGTCCGCCTCCCAGATGAGCAGGGCGTCGGCGAAGACCTGCGGCTCGACGGTGCCGCGGCCGTCGATGAGCAACCGGGCCAGCAGGACGGCCTGCTCGGTGTCGTCGGTGACCGACCCGGCGGGCATCGACGGCGCGACCGGCTGCTCGGCGACGGCGGTGAGCAGCCCGGTGACCGGCCCGTAGGTGGCGGCGATGGCGGCGCGGGACATGGACTGCGTCGGCATGCCGAGTGCGTCGCCGACGGCGAGCCCGGTGAACGCGCCGAGCGCCCGGTCCCGCGCGCTCACCGGTGTCCGAAGGTGAGGTGGAACTGGAACCGGTCCGGGTCCAGCAGGCTGACGACGCGCTCGACGAGCCGGCCCTCGACGTCGACCGAGGTGCGTTCGGCGCGGAGGAAGAGCTCGCCGATGCTGCGGCCGAGGAGCTCGGCGTCGCCGGCTTCGAGACGTTCGGTGCTGATCCACTGGTCGCCGCCGACGGAGATCCGCCCGGCGGCTTCGAGGGTCTTGGTGAGGGAGCCGTCCCGCAGGCCGGTCTCGGGGAGGTCGGCGAGCGGGCCGGCGGCGGAGACGGTGGCGGTCTCGAGCGAGACGCCCCGGTCGTGCTCCCGCCGCAGCCGCCGCACGGCGACGTAGGTCTTCTCGCCGAACTCTTCTTCGAGGTCCCGGTCTTCGACGGTCTCGATGCCGAGGAGCTCGGTGGTGACGGGCGCGCCGGCGTCGGCGAGGGCGCGGGCCCAGCCGAGCCGCTGGTCGAGCTGGACGCCGTCGAAGGTGACGAACGACCCGACGCCGGCCTGGGTGGAGATCAGTTCGAGCTGCTGGAGCTCGGAGAGGGCGCTACGGACGGTGCCGCGGCTGACCTGGTACTGCTCGGCGAGCTGGTTCTCGCCGGGGAGACGTTCACCGTGGGCGAGCCGACCCGAGCGGATCAGGTCGGAGAGGTCGCCGACGAGCTGCTGCCGCTTGCTGTACATGTACACACCTGTACACGCTGCGTTCGTGCTGGTCAAGCGGCGACGAGCTGCTTCGCGCCGGCTTCCCGCGCGACCATCTCGCCGGCTTCCTTCGCGGAGGCCCCGGCGGCCACCATGATCACCGCGAACGAGGTCACGAAGATGACCGTGCTCAGCCACACCATGGTCGAGACGGGCAAGGTGAAGGCACCGACGACGCGAGCGGCGCTTTCGAGCATGAACCCGACACCCCAGATGAAGCTGCTGCGACGCAGGACTTTCGCGAACCTCGGGTTGGGGTTCAGGCGCTCCCACGCGGCTTCGTGGTCGTCCTTGCCGTGGGTGAGGAACGGGCGCAGGGTCTTCGTCATGATCGGCTGCGCGGTGAAGGCGGAGATCAGGATGACGAGCCCGACGAACCCGCTCCCGATCGAGTCCTTGGCGATCATCATGCGGGCATCCCCGGAGACGAAGGTCAGCAGCATCCCGACGACGTTGGTCACCAGGACGACGAGCGCGAGCCCGTTGAGGGTGCGGTGCTTGGCGAACTGGAAGAGCGTCCTGGCCAGCGGAAAGACCCCGGAGAGCGCGAGGGCGGCGAAGTCGTTGACGCCGAGCGAGTGGAGTCCGTAGTAGACGCCGAGCGGGACGGCGATCTCGACACCGAGGGTCTGGAGCAGGGAACCGAGTCCGTTGTTGTTCGTCATGCGAAAAGCTTGTCGCGGCACGGGGTTCGGCAGAGATGCCATCCGCCACGATCGAGGGATGACAGTTGTCACGACCTCACGTTCGGCCCGGCGGCGTCGTCGTAGAGGTATGGCGACTTTCCTGCGCACCACCATCGGCCTGCAGACCCTGGCCGTCTTCCTCGCACCCGTAACCGCGGGCCTGCTGCTGACCATGCAGTTGAGCCGCCTCCCCGTCACGGGGAACGGTCTTTGGCGCCGTGCCCCGGCTTCAGAAGGCGGATGAGCGCTTTCTGGTCGAGCCGTCCAGACGGGATCAGCCGCCCGAGTGCATGTCTTCCGCTTCCGGGACGCAGTCGTCGTCCGGGTCGTTCAGCCAGCCGTGGGGCAGCGTGACCTTGCCCGGTGAGCCCTGGCGTCCGCGGGGGCCGTCGGCGTTGTCCGGGAACGGGGCGTCGTGGTCGAGGCGGCCGATCAGGTCGTCGAGCTCGGGGAGGCCGGAGACCATCGCGAAGCCGCGGCGCAGTTCGGAGCCGACCGGGAAGTTCATGAAGTACCAGGCCATGTGCTTGCGCAGGTCGCGCAGGGCCTTGGTCTCGCCGTCGTGCTGGATGAGCAGCTCGGCGTGCCGGCGCAGCACGCCGGCCACCTCGCCCAGGTTCGGCGGCGTCGGCAGCGGGCGGCCGGCGAACGCGGCTTCCAGCTCGCCGAACAGCCACGGCCGGCCGAGGCAGCCGCGGCCGACGACCACGCCGTCGCAGCCGGTCTCGTCGACCATGCGCAGGGCGTCGGCGGCGGAGAAGATGTCGCCGTTGCCGAGCACCGGGATGCTGGTGACGGCCTCCTTGAGCGCGGTGATCTTCGTCCAGTCGGCCTGGCCGGAGTAGCGCTGCGCGGCGGTGCGCGCGTGCAGGCTGACGGCGGCGGCGCCCTCGGCTTCGGCGATGCGGCCGGCGTCGAGGTAGGTGCGGTGGTCGTCGTCGATGCCGATGCGGAACTTGACCGTGAAGGGCACGTCGCCCGCCGCTTTCGCGGACTCGCGGACGATCGCCTCGAACAGCTTCCGCTTGTACGGCAGCGCGGCCCCGCCACCCTTGCGCGTCACCTTCGCGACGGGGCAGCCGAAGTTGGAGTCGATGTGGTCGGCGAGCCCTTCGCCGACGATGATCCGGACGGCTTCGGCCATGGTCTTCGGGTCGACGCCGTAGAGCTGCATGGACCGGGGCTTTTCGTCGGCCCCGAAGGTCATCATGTGCATGGTCGCGGGGTGCCGTTCGACGACGGCCCGCGCGGTGATCATTTCGCACACGTAGATGCCGGCGCCGTACTCGGCGCACAGCTGCCGGAAGGCGACGTTGGTGATGCCGGCCATCGGAGCGAGCACCACGGGAGGATCGACCTGGTAGGGGCCGATCTTCAGGGCGGGCTTGCTCAGGGTGGCGGTCACGTCTCCATTGTCGCTTGTGGTGTCGATCACGTCGACCAGGGGCGGGTCAGGCGACGAGGTCGTCCCAGCGGACCAGGATCGCGGTGGCCAAGAGGCCGGCCGCGATGATCTTGATCAGGACCGCTCCGGTGGTCAGCCCGGTGAGTCCCGTGAAGTCCAGCAGCACGCTCGCCACGAACGCCGCCGCGAGCAGCTTCGCGCCCCAGCGACGGCGAAAACCGAGTGCGACGACGGCCAGCAGCTGGATCGCTGTCGCGAACACCGACAGCACGAACCACGGCGACGGATCGCCGCCGTGGCCGAGGTCGTCCGCCAGGACCTTGATCGAGGCGACCAGGAGCACCAGCGTGCCCAGGCCGAAGACCACCAGCATCACCGGCAGGAAGATCCGGCCGGCGCCGACGGGCGTGGCACGTTCGGGAACACGGCGACGGGGCACGGCAGGCCCTCCGCTCGACTCGGGAAACCACCACCCTGCCCGATCGCGCGGCGGGTATCCACCGTGGTTTTACCGCCACTGCCCGTAGGGTTCCGGCATGACCGACAAGCCCCTGCGCTGGGGAATCATGGGGACCGGTGGCATCGCCGGCGCCTTCGCGGACGATCTGAAGCTGACGGACTCCGGTGTCGTCGCCGCGGTCGGGTCGCGCACGGCCGAAAGCGCCGACGCCTTCGCCGAGCAGCGCGGCATCCCGGCCCGGCACGGCAGCTACGAAGCTCTCGCGAACGATCCGGACGTCGACATCGTCTACGTCGCCACGCCGCACCCCCTGCACCACGGCAACGCGCGGCTCGCGCTCGAGGCCGGCAAGCCCGTGCTGGTCGAGAAGCCGTTCACGATGAACGCCGACGAGGCGCGTGACCTCGTCGCGCTCGCCCGGGAACGCGACCTCTTCCTCATGGAAGCCATGTGGACGCGGTTCCTGCCGCACATCCGGCACGTCCGCGAGCTGCTGCCGAGCCTCGGCGACGTCGTCACCGTCATGGCCGACCACGGGCAGTGGTTCGCCGAGGACCCCGCCTTCCGGCTGTTCGCGCCCGAACTGGGCGGTGGTGCCCTGCTCGACCTGGGGATCTACCCGGTTTCGTTCGCGTCGATGGTGCTCGGCACGCCCGACCGCGTCGCCGCCATGGCGACTCCCGCGTTCACCGGCGTCGACGCGCAGACGTCGATGCTGTTCGGCTACGCGAGCGGGGCGCAGGCCGTGCTGAGCTGCACGTTGAGCGCGGTTTCGCCGACGACCGCGGCCATCGTCGGCACCGACGCGCGCATCGAGATCGAAGGTCCCTTCTACGCGCCCGCGTCCTTCACGCTCATCCCGCGCGAAGGCGAGCGAAGCCGCTTCGAGTACTTCGACGAGGGTCGTGGCCTGCGGCACCAGGCCGACGAAGTGGCGCGGCTGCTGGCCGCGGGTGAGACCGAGAGCGCGCTCATGCCGCTCGACGAAACCGTCTCGATCATGACGACCATGGACGAGGTACTCAACGCGGTTGAGTAGTGCTACGGATCCGCCGGACGCCCCTTGTGGGTGACTCTGTCTGGTATGACCACCGAGGCAGATGTGCTCCTCCGGCTCGCCGGCGAGATCGACGACCTGGGGCGTCGTCTCGCCGTGGTGGGCTCCGAACTGCGATCCGTGCGAGTCGAGCAGCCGAAACCGGTTGAGCAGCCGAAGCCGGCTGAGCAGGCCCAGCAGGCCGGCCAGCCGAAGCCGGCCGAACAGCCCAAGCAGGCCGAACAGCCGCAACCCCAACCTCAGCAGCCGCAACCCCAACCTCAGCAGCCGCAACCCCAACCTCAGCAGCCGCAACCCCAACCTCAGCAGCCGCAACCCCAACCTCAGCAGCCGCAGCCGCAGCCGCAGCCCTGGCCCCAGCCGCCGCAGATGCCGCCGCCGTGGCCCCACAACCCCTGGCAGCCGCCTCAACAGCACTACGTCCCGCCGCCGTCGCCCTACCTGCCCGCTCCGCCGCGCCAGACGCTCGGCGAAAAGCTCGGCAAAGAAGGCGCCGGCAGCCGCGTCCTGGCCTGGGTCGGTGGGGCCGTGACGCTGCTCGGTGTCGTCCTGCTGCTCGTGCTGGCCGTCCAGCGGGGCTGGCTCGGGCCGCTGCCGCGCGTGCTCGTCGGCGCCGCCTTCGGGCTCGCGCTGACCGGCGCCGGCGTCTGGCTGCACCGCAAGCCCGCCGGTCGCACCGGGGCGTTCGCCCTCGCCTGGACCGGCATCGCGACGCTGTACCTGGACGCCGTCGCCGCGACGTCGCTGTACGACTTCCTGCCGGTGCTCGCCGGGCTCGCCGTGGGCCTCACGGTCGCCGTCGGCGGGCTGCTCGTCGCCCTGCGCTGGGATTCGCCGCTGCTGGCTTCCGTGGTCGTCGTCGGCTGTGCCGTGTGCGCGCCGATGATCACCCGCGGGTTCACCCCGGAGCTCGTCGCCTTCCTGCTGATGGTCCAGCTCGCGACGGCGCCGGTGCAGCTGCGCCGTGACTGGTCGTCGCTGACGCTCGCCGCCGGGGTGCCGCCGCTGTTCGCCTCCGTCATCAGCACCGCCGTCGGGCACGGCACCTGGGAGAACACCGCTGCCGCGCTCGGCGCGGGTGTCGTCTGCGTCGCGCTCGCGCTGGTCGTGCTGCGCCGCCGCGAAAATGACCCCGCCGCGCTTTCCGTGCTGGCGACGGCGATCGTCCCGACACTGGTCGCGGCGCTGCTCCTGCCCAAGGTCCAGGCCGTGCCCGTCGCGGCCGGCGCCGGCGTGGTCCTCCTGGCCGTCTGGGCGACGCGCCGCTGGTGGCCGGGGCTCGCCGGGCAGCTGGCCGGGCTCGCCGGGCTGCTGGCGATCCTGCAGGCGACGGTCACCCAGTTCGACGGGCCGGCCCGCGCCGCGGTACTGCTGGGCGAGGCCCTGCTGCTCGTCGTGGCCGCGGTGGGCGGCCGCAACCGGTTCGCGCTGGCGGCCGCCCTCGGCTTCGCGACGATCGGTGGCCTGGTCGGCGTGTTCTTCGACGTCACGCCCGCTTTGCTGATGGTGTACCGGATCCGGCCGGCCGGTGACGTCGCCGGCGCGCTCGCCGTCGCGTTGCTGCTCCTCGCGGTTTCGGTCGCGCTGCCGTGGGCGGCGGTGCGGCTGACGGTCTTCCGCGGGCCGGCCGACGACCTGCCGATCTGGCTCGTCGCCGGGGTTTCCGCGCTCTACGGCGCCGCCGGGGTCGTGCTGTGCGCGTCGCTGCTGGCCGTTCCCGGCCGCGCCGGCTTCCTCCTCGGCCACGCGCTGATCACGGTGTCCTGGACGATCGCGGCCCTCGTGCTGCTGCTGCGCGGCATCGCCGTCGTCGGGCTGCGCGTGAGCGGGCTGGTCCTGGTCGGCGCCGCCGTGCTCAAGCTGGTGCTGTTCGACCTGTCCGCGCTCGACGGCCTGGCGCGGGTCGGCGCGTTCCTCGGCGCCGGACTGGTCCTGCTCGCGGCCGGCGCGCGGTACGCCCGGCTCGTCGCGTCACGCTGACGCGGGAAGAATTGTCGGTGCCTCGTGGTTACCTGGATCACACGACCGACGACCAGGGGGCAGTACCGATGGCAGAACCGAAACTCGCCGACCGCGCCGCGGAGAAGATCGGCTGGCTGACCACCGTCACGCCGAAGGGCCGGCCCGCGCCGCGGCCGGTGTGGTTCGTGCTCGACGGCGACGACATCGTGGTGTTCAGCAAGCCGGACACCGCGAAGCTCAGGCACATCGAAGCCAACCCCGAGGTGAGCTTTCACCTCAACGGCAACGAAAGCGGCGGCGCGATCCTCGTCGTCAACGGGAAGGCGCACGTCGACGAGGGGAAGGCGTCCGAAGCGCCCGGGTACCTCGAGAAGTACGGCCCGTCCTACGCCGCCATCGGGTTCGAGGAGCCCGGCGGGTTCGACGCCGAGTACTCCGTCCGCATCCGCGTGGTGCCCGACCGCACCTGGGGGTGGTGACGGGTCAGTCCACAGTAGACAACTCGACGCGCATGACGACGCGCCGCGGTGTCGGGTGGCTGACCTCCTCGAAGCCCGCTTCCGCGAACACCTGGCGGGCGCCGACGTGCAGCTCGCCCCAGGTGATCTCCTTGCCCGGCTGGGTGATCATCGGGTACGCCTCGAGCGCGCGGGCCCCGCGTTCGCGGGCGAAGCCGATCGTGGCGCGGGCGAGCGGGTAGGTGAGGCCGCGGCCGCGGAAACCCTTGCGGACGGCGAAACACGTCACCGCCCAGACGCCGTCGTCGTCCTTGTCCTCGGTGCGGCCGGTCCACGGGACGCGCGTGCCGCGCAGCTTGGGGTAGGCGGTCCGCGGCTCGACGGCGACCCAGCCGGCCGGCTCGCCGCCGACGTAGGCGACGAGCCCGCTGGTGGCGGCGCCCGGCTCGCCGCAGGCGGTCTGGGTCCGCAGCATGGCGGTGCGCTGCTCCCGCGTGGAGTCGCGCCAGATCCAGCCGGCGACCTTGAACCGCTGGCACTGGCAGCGGGCGGGGTAGTCGGCGGTTCCGAAGACCGCGGCGACGTCGTCCCACGACGCCTCGTTGGCGGGGACGACGGTGACGTCTTCGGCCGCCGTCACGCCGGCGCGTCCTCGCCCACCGGGCCGTCCACGGCTTCGCGGAGCAGGTTGGCGCGGAGCTGCCCCGCGCCCAGGGTCGCGTAGGAGTTGGTCATGACCGCGGAGCCTAGGATCCATTCCGGACGATCCACTTCCGGAATCGAGAACTCCCATGGCGGACGACACGAGCCCGACGGCGCGGGCGCTGCGCACCCTCGAACTCCTCCAGGCCGCTCCGGGCATCACCGCCGACCGGCTCGCCGGCAAGCTCGGCGTCTCCGAACGCGCCGCCCGGCGCTACGTCGGCATCCTGCGCGAGGCCGGTATCCCGGTCGTCTCCGTCCGCGGGCCCTACGGCGGCTACCGGGTCGGGCGCGGCCTGCGGCTGCCGCCGCTGACGTTCAGCCCCGCCGAGGCCCTCGGCCTGGTCATGGCCGTGCTCGACGGCCACCACGACGCCGGTGACCCCGCCACCCTGGTCGGCGGCGCGCTCGGCAAGATCGTGCAGGCGCTGCCCGAGCCGGTCGCCGCGCAGGCCGAGGCCGTCCGGCGGACCGCCGCGCCCGCGCCGGACGCCGCCGCCGCGCGGCCGGACCCCGGCACCACCGCCGCCCTCGTGCACGCCTGCGCCGAGCACCGGCGCGTCCGGCTCGGCTACCGCTCCGAGGTCGGCAACGAATGGACCGGCGACGTCGACCCGTGGGCCGTCGTCGTCCGCCACGGCCGCTGGTACCTGCTGTGCCGCACCCACCGGAAGGACGCGCGCCGGGCGTACCGGATCGACCGGGTCCGCGGTGTCGAGATCCGCGACGACACCTTCGAGCCACCCCGCGACCTCGACCCGGTCGCCATGGTCGAGGAACACCTCTCCGTCGGCTGGGAGTACGACGTCGAGGTCGTCATCGACGCGCCCCTCGACCTGGTGCGCCGGTGCCTGCCCCGCGCCGCCGGGCAGCTCGAGCGCGTCGACGACGGGACGACCCGCCTGCGCGGCAGCACCAGCAACCCCGGCTGGTACGCCGAGCAGCTCGCGAGGATCCCGGCGCCGTACCGGATCGTCGGGTGCGCGGAGATCCGGGCGGCCGCGCGCGCCCTCGGGCAGCGCCTGCTGGCCGCCGCCGAGAACGGGTGAACCGCGGGGAGCCCGCGTATCGTCGTCCCGTGGCGGAACAGACCGGCGAAACCCGCAATGAGCGGCTGACGCGCAACATCGGCGAGCTGCTGCAGGAGCTGCGGGTCGCGCAGGCCGGCGTGCAGATCCTCTTCGGCTTCCTGCTTTCGGTCGTGTTCACCGACCGGTTCCACGACGCCAGCGGGTTCGAGAAGTCGCTGCACCTGTCCGCGGTGGCGCTCGCGGTGGCGGCGACGGCGCTGCTGACCGCGCCCGCGGCGTGGCACCGCCTGCTGTTCCGCACGGGCAGCCGGGAACGGATCCTGACCGTCGGCAACCGGCTCGTGCTGGTCGGCCTGGTCTGCCTGGCCCTGGCGATCACGTCGACGGTCGCGCTGATCGCGAAGGTGGTCTACGGCGGGATCGCGATGGTCGTCATGGCCGCGTTGTGCGTGCTGCTCTTCGGGATGCTCTGGTTCGTCATGCCGCTGCGGATCCACCGCGCGAACGGCGCTCAGCCGACGGGCCCGCCCAGGTAGAGCGTGTCCTCCTGGACGAAGCAGAGCGGGTTGCCGAACGGGTCGTCCGCGTAGAAGGACCGTTCGCCCCAGAACTGGGTCTCGATCGCGTCGTCGATCCAGCGCGGCCCGGCGTCCCGCACCAGCCGGAACGTCTCCTCGACGTCTTCGACCGCGAGGTAGACGATCCGCGGGTCCCGCTGCGGCCGCGGTTCGCGGTGTTCGAGGGGCGCCTCGACGCAGGCGAGCACGACGTCGCCGCAGGTGAAGTAGTGCCGGTTGACCGAGATCCGCTCACCGGGGTGGCCGAGGACGGCGGCGTAGAAGGCGGCCGCGGTCTCGATGTCGTCGACGGGCTGGATCAGCCGGAATACCCGCATGCGCGCACAGTACAACAGCGGCCTTGACAGTGGGGGGACAATAAAAAATCGATGTGCCTTCCGGACAAATAGGAAGACCCATCGAATGTAGCTTCAGTCTAACCGCTGTGAGGGGAATTTGTCAAACCAGGGGTACGACGAGGAATTGCGGGCCGAGCGAGCGTACGTCACCGGGCTGTACGCGCGCCTCGACCGCGAACGCGACGAGGCGCGCGCCCGCTACCGCCACGCGCTCGGGGAACCGGGAACCACGCTGGTGGAGCGCGATGCGGACGTGCGGGTCCGGGCCCGGGAGACGGTCCGGCTGAACGTCGCCGACAACGGGCTCTGCTTCGGCCGGTTGGACGCCCTTTCGGGCGAAACGGAGTACATCGGCCGGATCGGTCTTTTCGACGGCGAAAACGACTACGAGCCCCTTCTGCTGGATTGGCGGGCGCCGGCGGCGCGGCCGTTCTACGTCGCCACCGCGGCGACGCCGGAAAACATGCGCCGCCGCCGTCAGTTCCACACGCTGGGGCGCCGGGTCGTCGATTTCACCGACGAGGTCCTCGGCCGGCCGGACACCGACGATTTCGGGGGGTCTGGGGGGTCGTCCCCCCAGGCATGTTTCAGCGAGCGCGGGGACGCGGCGTTGCTGGCCGCGGTCAACGCACCTCGCGGCGCCGGGATGCGGGACATCGTCGCGACGATCCAGGCCGAGCAGGACGAGATCATCCGGCTCGGCCACGCGGGCGTGCTGGTCGTCGAAGGCGGGCCCGGCACCGGGAAGACCGCCGTCGCGCTGCACCGCGTGGCCTACCTGCTCTACACGCAGCGCGAACGGATGTCGCGCAGCGGCGTGCTGGTGGTCGGGCCGAGCCCGCTGTTCCTCGACCACATCGGCCGCGTGCTCCCCTCGCTCGGCGAGTCGGACGTCGTCTTCCTGACCACCGGCGACCTCGTGCCCGGCCTGCGCGTCACCGCCGAGGACCCGCCGGAGGTGGCGAAGCTCAAGGGGTCGCTGAAGATCCTCGACGTGCTGACCGCGGCCGTCGCCGACCGGCAACGGGTGCCGGACGAACCGGTGCCGGTCGAGCTGGCCGACGTCACGGTGGAGCTCGACGCCGGCATCGCGGACGAGGCCCGGCTCGAAGCGCGCCGGTCCGGGCTGCCGCACAACGAGGCCGGCGCGGTCTTCCGCGAGCACGTCGTCGCGCTCCTCGCCGAGCGGGCCGTCGCGCTGATCGGCGAGGGCTGGCTGACCCGGGAGGACCGCGGCGCGTGGGCCGACCTGCGCATCGACGTCCTCGACGAGCTGGCCGGGCACGAGGACCTCGACGTCGCGCTCGGCGCGTTGTGGCCGGAGCTGACGCCGGAAACGCTGCTGGCACCGCTGTACATGTCACCCCGCCGACTCGCGGCCGCCGGTGCCGATCCGGCGCTGTTCCGCGCGGACGGCGCGGCTTGGACGGTCTCCGACGTGCCCCTGCTCGACGAGCTGGCCGGACTGCTCGGCCGGGACGAGACGGCTGAACGCGCCGCCGCTCGCCGCCAGGCGGAGGAGGACGCGGAGTACGCCGAAGGCGTCATGGACCTCATCAAGCTGGACCGCGAGGAGCAGGACGAGGACCTCGGCCTGGTCGCCACCGATCTGCTCTACGCGGAGGACCTGGCCGACCGGTTCACCGAGCGCGACACCCGCGACCTCGCCGAGCGCGCGGCCGCCGACCGCGACTGGACGTACGGGCACGTCGTCGTCGACGAGGCGCAGGAACTGTCCGAAATGGACTGGCGGGCGCTGATGCGGCGGTGCCCGAGCCGGTCGTTCACGGTCGTCGGCGACCTGGCGCAACGCCGTGGTGCGGCCGGGGCGACGGCGTGGGGGCCGATGCTGGCGCCGTACGTCGCCGACCGGTGGGCGTACCGGGAGCTGACCGTGAACTACCGGACGCCGGCGGAGATCATGACCGTCGCCGGCGCGCTGCTCGCGGAGTTCGCGCCGGACACGCGGGCGCCGGAATCAGTGCGGGCCAGCGGGGTCCGGCCGTGGGCCAGACGTGTCACCGGCGACGACCTCCAGGCCGCCATCGACGATTTCGCCCGCGAAGAAGCCCGTGTTGAAGGCACGAGTGTCGTCATCGGCCCGGCCGGGGTGCCGGGCACGGTTCCGGCGTCGGCGACCAAGGGCCTGGAGTTCGACGCCGTCCTCGTCGTCGAACCCGCGCGGATCCTGGCCGAGGGCCCGCGCGGCGCGGCCGAGCTGTACGTCGCGCTCACCCGCGCCACACAGCGCCTCGGGGTGCTGCACCGGGATCCGCTCCCGGCGGTGCTGGCCGGGCTCGCCGAAGCGGGCGTGCCCGCGCGGGCCGGTCACCGCCGGTTCCAGTAGCCGGCCGGGGATGGCGGGTGGGGTCCGTCATCCCCGGTTGCTACGCCGTGAGCCGGCCCCAGGCGTAGTTCTGCTTGGCGAGCTTCAGGTAGACGAACAGCTCGGTCCCGGACACGCCGTCGATCTTGCGGATCTCCTCGCCCAGCACTTCGAGCATGTGGTCGTCGTCCCGGCAGACGAGTTCGGCCAGCAGGTCGTAGCGCCCGGCGCACAGCACGACGTAGTGCACGTTCGGCAGTTCGGACAGCTTGTCGGCGACCGCGCGCGGATCAGCGCCGTCGACGCTGATCCCGACCATCGCCTGCCTCGTCAGATCGACGTTGACCGGATCGGTCACCGCGACGATCTGCATGAGGTCGTCACGCAGGAGTCGTTGCACGCGCTGCCGGACGGCTCCCTCCGAGAGCCCGACCGCCTTCGCGAGCGCGGTGAACGATGCCCGGCCATCCTGCTGCAACAGGGCGATCAAAGATCTGTCCGTGTTGTCCAGTCCGCGCGCACGTGAATCTTCACCCATGCCGTCCCTCCCTGTGTTTCGGCATGTGATTTGTCAAGTGCGCAGCGTATCGAGACCTGACCAGAAAGCGAGACCCCTGCGCCAGCTTCACGTGATCCGGCGCCAGGATCGTGATTTGCCGAGGAATCGGTGGCTGTGGAGGAAACTCACGAGTCATTCCGAGGCGCCTTCGGGCGCGCGCGAACCCGCCGATCTAGAACCAGGTGTCGAGCGCGAGGGCGAGCGGCCCGTCGCCCGCCCAGGCGATCACCCCGTCCGGCCGGAGCAGCAGCGGACCGGTGTTCGTCACCGGCACGACGTCGACGCGCGGGTCGGCCGCGTGCGCCGCGGTCAGCAGGAGGCCGCGACCGGTGCGGGTGTGCTCGTGCAGCCGGGTCGTGCGGCCGTCGCCGTCGACGAGTTCGAGGTCCGGGCAGTGCTCGCCGGCCGGTGCCGGTGCGGGGTAAGGGAAGTCGTAGCGTTCGCGGACGCCGGACAGGAGGTCCGCGAAGTACCGGTTCGCCTCCGGCAGGTCCAGCACTTCGCCGACGATCTCGCGCAACGCGTCGACGTGCGGGCCGGGCGCCAGCAACGCCGACTGCGCGCGTGTGTTGCGTAGCACCGCTTCGCCGGCTGGGTGCCTTTCGCGCGTGTACGTATCGAGGAACGCCTCGGGTTTGTCGCCGCGGAGAACGGCGCCGAGCTTCCAGCCGAGGTTGGCCGCGTCCGGAATGCCGAGGTTGAGGCCCTGCCCGCCGCTCGGCGAATGCACGTGCGCGGCGTCGCCGGCGAGGAAGACGCGGCCGCGGCGGTAGTCGCCGGCCTGGCGGGCCTGGTCGCCGAACCGCCGTTCCTCCCGGAACTCCTCGACGACGACGTCGGCACCGGTGATCCGCCGGATGCTCGCGGCGAAGTCGTCGGTGGTGACCGGTTCCGGGTTCGCCGCGGGCTCGGTGATCCCGACCATGCTGCCGCCGTGGAGGAAGGTGCCGCCGTCGTGCCGTCCGCTCGGCGGGACGTCGCCGGCGAACCGCGCCTGGCCGGCGACCGTGCGCAGCAGTGCCGGCGTGCCGGGGAAGGCGAACCCGGCCAGCTTGCGGACCGTGCTGCGGCCGCCGTCGCAGCCGACGACGTACTTGGCACGCCACGTCTTCCCGGCGGTCACGGTGACACCGTCCACATCGGACTCCAGTGCGGTGACCTCGTGCCCGCGCAGGATCCGGATGCCTTCGGCGTGCTTCGCGAGGACCCGTTCCAGCTCCGGCTGCCAGATGTTCGTGCGAGGGCGGTCTTCGCTGGGGACGATCTTGAAGATGTTGGCGAAATGGCCGCGGGTGCTGCCGTGGTCGCGCGCGAGGTCCTTCGTACCCGCGACGTCGGCCTCGGCGAGCTGAGGACCCAGCCCCCGTCGCCACAGCGCTTCGGTCGCCAGTGTGCCCAGGCCGCGTGACTTCGGTTCTTCGGAAGGTGTCTCGAGGCGCTCCAGGACCAGGGGCTCGGCGCCCGCCAGCTTGAGCTCCGCCGCGAGGAACAGGCCCACCGGGCCCGCGCCCACGACGATCACGTCGGCATCCATGCTTTCTCCTTAACTTGTTAAGGTGATAGTGTCCTTAACTAGTTAAGGCGTCAAGGAGGGCCATGCCGCTGGAAGTCGGCGACGCGGTGCGCGTCGCGCTGAAACTGCTGGAAGACGAGGGTCTCGACAAGCTCACCGTGCGGCGGCTGGCCACCGAGCTGGACGTCAAGGCCCCCGCGTTGTACTGGCATTTCAAGAGCAAGCGCGCGCTGCTCGACCACCTCACGGACGCGATCGTCGCGCCGGTCGTCGCCGGGCTGCCGTCCGGTGGGCCGTGGCTGAAGTGGCTCGAAGACGCGGGCTTCGCGCTGCACGCGGCGTTGCTCGCGCACCGCGACGGCGCTCGCGTCGCGCTGGGAGCCGACCTCACCACGGCCCGCGCGCTCGGCGAACTCGCCGAGCGCGCGGTCGGGGTGCTGCACGACGCGGGTTTCCCGCTGGGCGAGGCCACCCGCGCGGCCGGGGTGCTGGTGCACTTCGTGCTCGGCCGGGCCGTCGAGGACCAGACGCGGCCGTCGCCTTCCGAGGAGGCCACGGTGATCGCATCGCCTTCGTTCCCTTTCCCGCTGATGGCCCGTGGCCTGCGTGAACGCGCCGGCTCGACGGTCGAGGACGACTTCCGGTACGCGCTCGGCGTGCTGCTCGCCGGCCTCGACGCCGTCAGCCCAGATCGCGACGGCTGAGGTCCTCCTCGGTTTCGCGGCGCACCAGCAGCGTCGCGACGCCGTCCCGGACGCCGACCAGCGGCGGCCGCCCGACCTGGTTGTAGTTCGAGGCCAGCGAGTGGTGGTACGCGCCGGTGCACGGCACGGCCAGGAGGTCGCCCGCATGCAGGTCGCCGGGCAGGAGGATGCCGTCGGCGAGGACGTCACCGGATTCGCAGTGCCTCCCGACGACGGTCATCGGGACGCGCTTTTCCCTGGAGCGGCGCCCGACCAGGCGCGTCGTGTAGCGGGCGCCGTACAGCGACGGTCGCGCGTTGTCGCTCATGCCGCCGTCGACCGCGACGAACGTGCGGCTGCCGCGCTTGACCGCGCACACCCGGTACACCGTGATCCCGGCCGGCCCCACGAGCGCCCGGCCCGGCTCGATCGTCAAGCGGGGCAAGGGAAAGTCGTGGCTCGCGCATGCATAGGCGAGCGCCACGCGCAGGCGTCGCGAGTAGCCGCCGAGGTCGAACGCGGGCTCGCCGCCGACGTACGGCACCGCGTGCCCGCCGCCGAGGTCGAGCTCCCGCAGCGTGACGCCGTGGGTGTCGCGGATCCGGACGAGCACCTCGGCCATCCGGCGCGCGGCGGCTTCGTAGCGGTCGACGCGGGTGACCTGCGAGCCGATGTGGCAGTGCAGGCCGGCGAGCCGCAACCCGGGTTGGTCTCGTACGGCCTTCACGGCCGCGTCGACGTTGTCGGGGACGCCGTCGAGCAGCGAGAAGCCGAACTTCTGGCCCTCGGTGCCGGTGCTGATGGCGGCGTGCGCGCCGGCCGCGACGCCCGGCGTCACCCGGACCATCACCTGCTGCGCGCCGTGGGCGAGCGCGCCGAGCTGCTCGATCTCGTCGAGCGAGTCGACCACGATCCGGCGGACGCCGTACGCGAGAGCGGCCTTCAGGTCTTCGGGCGTCTTCGCGTTGCCGTGCAGCAGCATGCGCTCCGCGGGGAAGCCGACTCCGCGGGCGACAGCGATCTCGCCCGCGGAGCAGGTGTCGAGCGACAACCCCTCTTCGGCGACCCAGCGCAGCACAGAGCGCGTACACAGAGCCTTGCTCGCGTACGCGACTTCGACGTCTGGGAGCGTTTCGCGGTACTCGCGCGCGGTGTCGCGGACCTGCTGCTCGTCGATGAGGTAGGACGGCGTCCCGAAGCGGGCGGCGAGGTGGCTGACCCGCGCGCCGGCGAAGAGGAGTTCGCCGTCTTCGCCGAGTCGGGTGCTTCGCGGCCAGACTCCTGGCTCGAGGTGATCGGCGGCTTCGCAGCCGAGGCTGGGAAGAAGCTCGCTGAGCGTCACGGTGTGCCTCCGGGCATCACGGCGGATCGGACTCGCTCAGGACACCGCTGTCCCCTTTGCGGCGCGTCCCCCGTGAATGCCGTCCTGACGGGTTCCCGCCGGCCGCTTACGTGTTGTTGACGCGCGAGTAACTTCGGCCACACCCCGGTTGACCTGCGCAGAGCTGAGTTTCCGCGCCGGCCGCCGTCACACGGGGCATGGTTACCGACACGATGGACGAGACCGAGTTCGCCGAACTGACCGAGCGGCACCGCCGGGAGCTGCGGGTGCACTGCTACCGGTTCCTGGGGTCGCTCGACGAGGCCGAGGACCTGGTGCAGGAGACGTTCCTGCGCGCGTGGCGCGGGCGTGACCAGTACGCCGGGCGGGCGAGCGTGCGGGCCTGGCTGTACCGGATCGCCACGAACGCGTGCCTCGACTTCCTCGACCGGTTCGTGCGGGAGGTTCCTTCTCCGGACCTGCCGGTGGCGTCCGGCTCGCACCTGGCCCCGCGCCCGGCGGCGGCCGTCCCGTGGTTGCAGCCGGCCCCGGACGACGTCCTCGAGACGGCGATTTCCCGGGAGACGGTCGAGCTGGCGTTCCTCGCGGCGGTCCAGTACCTCTCGCCGAGGCAACGCGCCGTGCTGATCCTTCGCGACGTCGTCGGCTGGTCGGCGAAGGAGACAGCGACGGCGTTGTCGACAACCCCGGCTTCGGTGAACAGCTCGCTTCAGCGCGCTCGGGCGGAGTTGAAGGAACAGCTGCCTTCGCGACGTACGGAGTGGCGTGACTCTTCGAGCGGCGAAGAGCGCGAAGTCGTCGCGCGCTACATCTCCGCTTTGACGACGGCGGACGACAAGGCGATCGCGGCGGTGCTCAGCGAGGACATCCGTTGCAGCCACCAGCCGGGAGCGGGCGGCCACGACGGCCCGGAGCCGACTTGGTACGGCGGCCTGGCAACGGTCCTCGCAGGCTGGGCGCCGGTGTTGCACGGGCCGAAGGCGATGGAGCTGCGAATGCTGCCGGTCAGCGCGAACGGCGGCCCGGCCGTGGCAACGTACTTGCGTCACGACGGTCGGTTCCGGGCGTTCGGGCTGAACACGTTGCGGGTGGTCGACGGCCGGGTCGCCGAGGTGACGACGTTCGTCCCGGCGGTGCTCGGCGCATTCGGACTGCCGGACGTGCTGCCCGACGCGCCGTAGGAAGGCGAGCGTGGCCGCGCCTGTCGGCTGCCCGAGGGCGAGTGGCCACGCGCATGGCTGCCGGAAGGCGAGTGAGGGCGCGCCTGCTGGCTGCCCGAGGGCGAGCGTGGGTCGCGCATCCGGCTGCCGGAAGGTGAGTGCCGGCTGCCGGAGGCGAGTGAAATGCGAGCGTCGAGCGTCGGAAGGCGTCGGCCGATGCGCGCAGCCCTTCTGCCGCCGCGCGGTCCTTTGCCGGCCGAGTTCGGTCAGTGCGCCTTGTGGTCCGCCGCCGTGCCGCACACGCAGCCGCGGTCGGCGCCCTGGCCTGCCGCCGTTGCCGCGCAGTAGCGGCGGGCTATCGCGTCGTGCGCCTCCACGGGGTGGGGGCAGTTCGGGCAGCGTGCTTCGGCCTGCTCCACCTCGGGTGCGTCGGGCGCCGGGGCCGTCATGCCGGCGCCTTCTTCGTCCGCAACGGTTCGCCCACCGAGTGGAGGTGCTCGAGCACGTAGCCGTATGAGCGGGCCCAGCCGCACTGTGCGTAGGAAATCCCGTGCCGCTCGCAGAACTCGCGGACGATCACCTGCGCGTGCTTCAGGTTCGGGCGGGCCATGCTCGGGAACAGGTGGTGCTCGATCTGGTAGTTCAGCCCGCCGAGGGCGAAGTCGACGACCGGGCCGCCGCGGATGTTGCGGGACGTCAGCACCTGCTTGCGCAGGAAGTCGAGCTTGTGCCCGGCGACCAGCATCTCCATGCCCTTGTGGTTCGGCGCGAACGAACAGCCCATGTACAGGCCCCACAGGAACTGGTGCACCAGGATGAAGATGATCCCGGTCAGCGGCGACAGCACGATGAACACCGCGGCGAGGTACGCCACCAGGTGCGCGACCAGCAGCGCGGACTCCAGCTTGCGGCGGCGAATATCCTTGCGCAGCACGGCCTTCACGCTCGAGACGTGCAGGTTCAGGCCTTCGAGCAGCAGCAGCGGGAAGAACAGGAACGCCTGGTACTTCGCCACCCAGCGCAGGAAGCCGCGCTTCTGCGAGCTCTGCGCCCTGCTGAACGCGAGCGCGGCGATGTCGACGTCCGGGTCCTCGTCCTCGTTGTTCGGGTTGGCGTGGTGACGCGCGTGCGTGCCGACCCACCAGCCGTAGCTCAAGCCGGTGAGTCCACCGTGGACGAACCCGGTGGCGTCGTTCGCGCGGCGGGTGCGGAAGATCTGTTTGTGGCCGGCGTCGTGGCCGATGAACGACAGCTGCGCGAACATCATCGCGAAGAACGCCGCGAGGAAGAGCTGCCACCACGAGTCGCCGAGGTAGGCGAAGGCGACCCAGCCGCCGCCGAACGCGGCGAGGTTGAGCCCGATCCGGACCGCGTAGTTCCGGCGGCGCCGCCGGAGGAGACCGGCGTCCTTGATGAGCCTCGAGAGCTCGGCGAAGTCACTGCCGTGCGATATTTCCGGTGCCTGAAGCGAAGTCATGTCCGCCGTTCTGGTCAGCTGAAATGCTTGTCCAGCAACGGCTTCCGGCTTTGCGCGCCGGACCCGATCCCGAATAAGGGCTCTGCGGCCTGACCGCGGGTTCGCTCCGCGGCATGGCTACAGCGTCCCATCCCCGACGGCCGAAGACAATCGCCCGCGGACCACCGATGAGGTGTACAGTCAGCCACAACGGGATGACGGTGACGTTCCGCACACCCCGTGACTTCCGGTCGGAGAATGCCGGCCGGGGACAGGAGTCGGACCGGGTTCCGAACCCGTTCGCCACGCAGCCATGTCGGCCGTTCGGCCGGCGAGCAGCCGCCCGCAGTCGCGCAGAGCGACGCCCGGGGCGCCCATTTGGGTTGCGGCAACGAGGTCTCCGCCGGATCGGCGTCTGCCGAGTGGCTCGCCGGTGAGCCGGGACTTCGCGTCCCGGCCCGCCGGCGGACCGCCCTCCTTACGAAAGTCCCCACGACGCGAGCAAACCGAAGAGTCGTTCGCGTTCGGCGGCGGTCAGCAACCGGCTCGGCGGCCGGACGTCGGGGCGGCACAGGCCGAGCTGCCCGAGCGCGTCCTTGACGACGCTGACGTTGTTGGCGTTCCCGTTCGCGGCGCGAAGCTCTTCGAACGGCCGGATCCGCTCCCAGACGGTCATCGCGGCCGGATAGTCCCCTGTGGACAGTGCGCGGAACATCTCCAGCGAGATCGCCGGGTCGACGTTCACCAGTCCCGAAGTGAAACCGGTGGCGCCGACGGCGAAGTAGCCGGGCGCCGACAGTTCGGCCAGACCGGCGATCCACACGAACCGCCCGAAGCCCGCGTCCCGCGCGACCGAGCCGAACCGCACCGGGTCGGGCACGGCGTACTTCACGCCGATGACGTTCGGCGCCGCCTCGCCGAGGGCGTGCAGCTGCTCGCCGGCGATCGCCGGGTTGCGGACGTAGAGCACGACGCCGAGTTCGGGCACCGCGGCCGCGATCGCGGCGTGGTAGTCGACCCAGCCGTCGCCGGAGATGTACGGGTGCACGGGCTGGTGGATCATGATCATGTCGGCCCCGGCGTCCCGCGCGTGCGCGGCCGCCCGCGTCGCGGACGTGACGTCGTGACCGATCCCGGCGAGCACGCTGGCCCGGCCGGCCACGGCCTCGACGGTGACTTCCAGGCACTGCCGGGCTTCCGCCGCGTCCAGCGCGTAGAACTCGCCGGTGTTCCCGTTCGGCGTCACGACTTCGATTCCGCCGGTGACCAGCCGGTCGACGAGCTTCGCGTACGTCTGCCCGTCGACGGCACCTTCGGCGTCGAACGGCGTGACCGGGATGGCCACCACCCCGGAAAGCCGCCGCCTCTGCTGCTCGAACGTCATCGGGCCCCCTTCGTTTCGGTGCTGTCTTCTTCCGGCAGCCCACGGGCGACCCGGTCGATGAAATCGGTGATGTGCCGGCGAAGCAGGTGTTCGGCCTGCCGGGCGTTCCCGCTTTCGGCGGCGGTCAGGATCGCCCGGTGCTCGGCCGCCTCACCCCGCCACGTCGGGCTGATGCCCCAGCCGGTGACGGTGATCAGCGCGGCCTGGTCGCGCAGGCCGTCCAGGATCTCGACCAGCAACGGGTTCCCGCACCCGGAGTAGAGCGCGCGGTGGAACAGCCGGTTGGTCAGGCTGGCTTTGGCGCGGTCGGCGGCCGCGGTACCGGTGCCGACGTCGGCCAGGACGTCCCGCGCTTCGCCGAAGTCCGCTCCGCGCTCGACAGCGCGTCGGACGGCTTCGGGCTCGAGGAGCGCCCGCAGGTCGTACACGGCGAGCGCGCTCTCGGCGTCCATGACCCGGACCGCGGCGCCCTTGTACGTGCTCATCGTGACCAAACCGGAACCGGCCAGGATTCGCAGTGCTTCGCGCACCGGCGTCTTCGACACCCCGAGCAGGGCGCCCACCTCGGCTTCGACGAGCGTTTCGCCCGGTCCGAACTCCCCGCTCAAGATCGATTCCTTGATCGCGTCGCGCACGAAATCCGTGCGCGAGACGGGCGGCGGCGGCCTCCTGGCCGAAGAAGTGCTCGCCACTGGCATGTCCGATCTGATATACGATGCGACATACAACATTATCACGGACCCAGGGAGCAGCCATGCAACGTCGCACCGGCTTCCGATTCCGACGAGTGCTCTTGGCGGCCGGCCTCGTGGCCGGATTGGCGGCCTGTGGCGCTCCCGGCGGGGACGGCGGCCAGGCGGCGGATCCGAAGGCCGTCCCCGACAAGCCGAGCAAGCCCGTCGACCTGAACATCCTCGACATCGCGGGCAACTTGCAGCTCACCAAGCAGATGATCGAGAACTTCAAGGCCGCGCACCCCGAGGTGCTCTCGAAGGTCACGTACTCGACGGCACCCGCGCCGAGCATGGCGGGCAAGCTGAAGGCCGAGCAGGACGGTGGCGTCGCCCAGACCCATCTCGTCCTCAGCGGCACGGACGGCCTGTCCGCCGGCATCGCGAACGGCACCCTCGCGAAGGTCCTCCCGGACTTCTCGAGCCGGTTCCCGAACCTGATGCAGAACTACCTCGAGCCCGCGGCCAAGATGCAGGAGCTGGCCAACGGTTACGGCGTCGAGGTCGTCTACTACCCGTCCGGCCCGCTGCTGGAGTTCAACCCGGGAGCGGTTCCGGCGGCGCCGGCGTCCCCGCAGGAGCTGCTCGACTGGGCCAAGGCCCACCCCGAGAAGTTCCAGTACGCGCAGCCGTCGAACTCCGGCCCCGGCCGGACGTTCCTGATGGGCCTGCCGTACCTGCTCGGAGACAAGGACCCGAAGGACCCGGACAAGGGCTGGGACAAGACCTGGGCGTTCCTGCAGGAGCTGGGCAAGTACGTGAAGTACTACCCGTCCGGCACCACCGAGACGATGAAGAACCTCGCGTCGGGTTCGGTGGACATGGTCATGTCGACGACCGGCTGGGACATCAACCCCCGCAAGCTCGGCACGGTGCCCAACACGGTCAAGACCGCGATCATGCAGCCGATGCACTGGGTCACCGACGCCCAGTACGCCCTGATCCCCAAGGGCCTGTCGCCCGATCAGGAGTCGGCGATCCTGCAGCTGATCGCGTGGATGCTGAAGCCCGACCAGCAGGCGATCGCCTACGACGACGGCTACTTCTACCCCGGCCCGGCGGTCAAGGACGTCACCCTGCAGATGGCGCCGCAGAAGAGCCAGGACACGATCAAGCAGTTCGGCCGCCCGGAGTACGAGCAGTGGATCTCGCAGTACCCCAAGGAGACCTCGCTGCCGGCCGAGCAGCAGGTCAAGGCGTTCGACAAGTGGAACCAGCTGGTCGGCGGTTCGAAGGTCGGCAAGAAGTGACGTTCGAGCAGCTCCGCCTGGACGGGGTGTCCCGGAGCTTCGGCACCGCGAACGCCCTGAGCGGCCTCGACCTCGCCATCACGCGCGGCGAGTTCGTGGCCCTCCTCGGCCCGTCCGGCTGCGGCAAGTCGACCGCGCTCAACTGCCTGGCCGGCCTGCTGCCCCTGACGGGCGGCAGCATCTGGCTCGACGACGCCCGCATCGACGGCCGGCCCCCGGAGCAGCGCGGGTTCGGGATGGTCTTCCAGAACTACGCGCTGTTCCCGCACATGACGGTCCGCGCCAACGTCGGCTTCGGCCTCAAGATGCGCAAGGTGGCCCGCGCCGACGCCCGCCGGCGCGTCGACGACGCCCTGCGCCTGGTGCAGCTCACCGACCACGCGGCGAAGTTCCCCGCGCAGCTCTCCGGTGGGCAGCAGCAGCGCGTCGCCATCGCCCGGGCCGTGGTGCTGGAGCCCCCGGTCGTCCTGATGGACGAGCCGCTGTCCAACCTCGACGCCAAGCTCCGCCTCGAGATGCGGATGGAGATCCGCCGCCTTCACCAGACCCTCGGCCTGACCACGGTGTACGTCACCCACGACCAGGAGGAGGCCCTGTCGCTGGCCGACCGCCTGGTGGTCCTGCGCGACGGCACGGTCCAGCAGATCGGCACGCCGGAAGAGGTGTACGCCCAGCCGATGAACAGTTATGTGGCCTCCTTCATGGGATATCGGAACCTCCTGGACGTGACGGTCACGGGCACCGCGGGGTCCTCGCTGATCGTCGAGGGTGCCGGAGCCCGCCTGACGGGTCGCGGCTCGCTCACCGAGGGCCCGGCGAAGGTGGCGATCCGCCCCGAGGACTTCGTCATCGGCGACGGCGCCGAGAATGCCCTCGATGTCACGGTCGAGATCGTCGAGTACCACGGCCGCGAACTGTCGGTCTCGGCCCGTCTCGAGAGCGGGACACCGGTGTACTTCCGCACGGACAAGCGCCTCGCCCCGGGCGACACCGTCCGGATCGGCGTCCCGGCCGAGCGTGTCCTGGTGTTCGAGCCATGACGGCCGTCGCGAGCGCTCGCCCGGCGCTGCGTCACCGCCTGGCCGAACGCGGCATCGACCGCACCCTGCTCCTCCTGGTGCCCGGCCTGCTCGTCACTGCCTGCCTGTTCCTGTACCCCTTCCTCTACGGCCTCCAGTTGTCCTTCGCCCCGCGCCAAGGCGGGGTCTTCGCCAACTACGCGAAGTTCTTCGGTGACCCGTACCTGCGCGACACCATCTGGACGACGCTCGGCATCGCGCTGCCCGCGACGTTCATCAACGTCCTCGCCAGCATCCCGATCGCCTACGTGATGCGCGGCCGCGTCCGCGGCAAGCGCCTCCTGACGACGATCCTCGTCGTGCCGATCACGCTCGGTACGGTGCTCACCGCGCAGGGCCTGATCATGTACGGCGGGCCGGCGGGCTGGCTGAACAAGGTGCTCACCGTCCTCGGCATCACCAGCGAGCCGCTCCCGCTGATCCACAACTACACCGGCGTGCTGCTGTCCCTGGTGATCACCGGCTTCCCGTTCTCCTTCCTGCTGACGCTGTCCTATCTCTCGGGCATCGACCCCTCCTTGGAGAAGGCCGCCGCGACCCTCGGCGCGAACTGGGCCCAGCGCTTCCGGCGCATCACGCTGCCCCTGCTGGCTCCCGGCCTGGCGATCACCTTCTGCCTTTCGTTCGTGATGGCTTTTTCGGTCTTCCCGAGCGCGCAGCTCGTCGGCGACCCCGCGAACGAGACCCGCGTCATCTCGATCGCGGCCTACCACGCCGCGTTCGAGGAGTACGACTACTCGATGGGCTCGGCCGTCGCGATGCTCATGGCGGTGATCATGCTGATCGTGATCGGCCTGGTCATGGCGTGGCGCGGCACGCTGTACCGCGGAGCGACCGGAGGCAAGGGATGACCGGTTGGGTCGCGCGTCCCGGACGTTGGGTCGTCTGGGCCGTCGTCGTGTTCTTCTTCGTCAACCTCGCCGGCGTCGTGCTCTCGGTGGTCGTCGACTCGTTCGGCGAGCAGTGGTTCGGCACCTGGCTCCCGGACGGCTTCACCACCCACTGGTACGCCGACGCCTGGCGCGAGTTCGGCCTCTCCGACGTCCTCCTCACCACGGCGGTCGTCGCCCTGGTGGTGATCGCCGTGTCGGTGGCGGTCGGCGTCCCGGCCGCCTACGCGCTGGCCCGCCGCTCGTTCCCCGGCAAGCGCCTGGTGATGCTGCTGTTCGTGCTGCCGATCCTGATCCCTCCCATCACCTACGGCATCCCGCTGGCCACCGTGCTCTACAAGTTCCACCTGGCCGGCACGACCACCGGCGTCATCCTGGCGAACCTGGTGCCGTCAGTACCGTTCGTCGTGCTGACCATGACGCCGTTCATCGAGCAGATCGACCCGAAGATCGAAGCCGCCGCACGCATGTCCGGCGCGCGCACGGTCTCGGTGTTCACCCGGATCCTGGGCCCGCTGCTGCTGCCGGGGATCCTGGCCGCCTCGATCCTCGTGCTGGTCCGGACGGTCGGCATGTTCGAGCTGACGTTCCTCACCGCCGGCCCGGACTCGACGACCCTCGTCGTGGCGCTCTACAACTCCGTGTTCGCCGCGGGCATCCGGGCCAACCAGTCGGTCGACGCCATGGCGACCATCTACACCGCGTCCATGCTCGTGCTCCTTCTCGTCGCGCTGCGGTTCGTGAACCCGACCCAGCTGGTCACCCGGATCCGGGAGGAGACCTAGTCCGTTCGCTCATGCGTTCGACTTTACCGTGAAACGTCGAACAGATGATCGACACGATCGGGCGAACCTCGGACTTGCGCCTCCCCCGAGGGGAGGTGCCACGCTGACGGGCATGCGGTACTCGATCGGCGAGCTGGCCCGCCGGACCGGCCTGACGGTCAAGGCCGTCCGGTTCTATTCCGACCGCGGCCTCGTGCCGCCGTCCGGCCGCAACACCGCAGGTCATCGGCAGTACGACGACGCCGCGCGCGCCCGGCTCGACCTCATCCGCACCCTCCGGGACCTGGGCGTCGACCTCGCCACGATCCGGCGGGTCGTCGACGGCGAAGCGACCGTCGCCGACGTCGCGGCGAGGCACGCCGAGGCCCTGGAGGTGCAGATCCGCGTGCTGCGCGTGCGCCACGCGGTGCTGACGGCCGTGGCGAAGCGCGGCTCGACCCCGGAGGAGACAACGCTGATGCACGAGCTGGCCCGGCTGTCCGAAGTGGAGCGACGTCGCCTGGTGGACGACTTCCTCAGCGACGCTCTCGGGGACCGACCCGACCTCGCCGGAGTCGCCCGCACCCTGACGCCTGAACTGCCGGAGAATCCCGACCCCGCACAGGTCGAGGCCTGGATCGAGCTGGCGGAGCTCACGCAGGACAAAGAGTTCCGCGCGATCCTGCGCCGGCTCGTGGAGCAGCACGAAGGTGGTCTGCGCCGCGGCCTCGCCGCCGAGGTACGCGACGCCGTCACGCCGGCCCTGGCCGCCGGAGTCGCACCGGATTCACCGGCGGCCAGGGTGATCGTCGACGGTCTCGGCCGCGATTCCGCTCAGCTGAGGGAATGGCTCGCGCTCGTCGAGGATCCCCGCCGCGAGCGCTACCTGCGGCTGCTCGCCGTGGTGAACGGCTGGGCCGCCCCGGAAAGCCTGGCGCCGGCGTTCGGCTGGCTGGCCGCGGCTACGGCTTGACCTCCGCCCTGATCCACGCCAGCGCGTCCGCCACCGGCTGCGCGTCGACACGGCGGCCGTCGCGCAGCCGCAGGGAAAGCTGCCCGGCGGCGACCTCCTGCGGGCCGATCACGGCCTGGTACGGCACCAGCCGCCCGTCCCGGATCCGCGCGCCGAGGCTGCCCTCGGTGGCGATTTCCGCGCGCAGCTCTTCGCAACCGTCCAAAACGGACTGAGCGTGGGGTATTTCCGCGGAGGACACCGGCAGCAGCCGCAGCTGGACCGGCGCCAGCCAGGCCGGGAACGCGCCGCCGTGGACCTCGACCAGCTGCGCCACCGCGCGTTCGACGCTGCCGATGATGCTGCGGTGCACCATGACCGGCCGGTGCTTCGCGGCATCCGCGCCGACGTACTCGAGGCCGAACTGCTCGGGCTGGTGGAAGTCGATCTGGACGGTGGAAAGGGTCGATTCGCGGCCCGCGCTGTCGACGATCTGGACGTCGATCTTGGGGCCGTAGAAGGCCGCCTCGCCCTCGACCGCGTCGTAGGGGAGCCCGTCGAGGACCGAGCGCAGGATTTCCACGGCCCGATCCCAGTCGCCGGGGACGTACTTCCCGCCGGGGCCGGGGAGCGAGAGCCGGTAGCGCGCCGGGCTGATGCCGAGAGCGTCGTAGGCCTGCCGGATCAGGGCCAGCGCGGCGGCCGCCTCGGCTTCGACCTGGTCGGGGGTGCAGAAGATGTGCGCGTCGTTGAGCTGGATCGCGCGCACCCGGCTCAGCCCGCCGAGCACGCCGGACAGTTCGCTGCGGTACATTCCGCCGATTTCGGCGAGCCGCAACGGAAGTTCGCGATAGCTGCGGCCGCGTGAACGGTAGATCAGCGCGTGGTGCGGGCAGAGGCTCGGCCGCAGCACGAGCTGCTCGCCGCCGACGTCCATGGGTGGGTACATGTCGTCGCGGTAGTGCGACCAGTGCCCGGAAATCTCGTACAGCTCCCGTTTTCCGAGCACCGGCGAATGGACGTGCCGGTACCCCGCGCGCCGTTCGAGACCGCGGACGTACTCCTCGAGGCTGTGCCGGACGATCGCGCCGTCGGGCAGCCAGTAGGGCAGGCCCGCGCCGATCAGCGGGTCGGTGTCGAACAGGCCGAGCTCACGGCCGAGCTTGCGGTGGTCGTGCATTGTGGACTCCTCGTGGACGGCGAGGCGGATGACCACAAGACGAAGCCCGGGGCGACCGCCCCGGGCTTCGTGAGCAATGGATCAGCGCGCCGGGACACTTTCCGGCGTCGTCGTGTTCGCTGCGCGCTTCATGCCTTCGACGGTAGCAGGACCGTCCACCGCTATTCCGCCACGAGCCGGAACGTGTCGAACTCCGGGCTCCCGGCCGGTCGCAGCACGAGCACGGTGACGCCCGCGGCCGTGCGCCGGCTCTCGACGTGCTCGAACTTCTTCGGCACGACCCCGTCCGGGAAGAGCCGCCGCCCCTTGCCGAGCACGACCGGGAACAGCCACAGCCGGTATTCGTCGACGAGGTCGTGCGCGATCAACGTCCGCAGCAGCTCGCCGCTTCCGTGGACCTGGAGCTCGTCGCCCGGCCGCGACTTCAGCTCGCGGACGGACTCGACGACGTCGCCGCGCACGAGCGACGTGCCCGCCCAAGGCGACTCCGTCAGGGTTCGCGAAACCACGTGCTTCGGCAGGCCGTTGAGGCGCGCGGCCAGCGGATCGGCGGGGTCGGTGACCTTCGGCCAGTGCGCGGCGAAGATGTCGTGCGTCCGGCGGCCGAGCAGGAACGCGCCCGCCCGGCTGATCCACTCCTCGGCGAGCTCCGCCATGCCGTCCTCGTAGAACGGCGTCACCCAGCCGCCGAGGTCGAACCCGCCGGACGGGTCCTCGTCGGTGCCGCCCGGGCCCTGGTAGACGCCGTCCAGGCTCAGGAACGTCGTGGCGATCAGCTTGCTCATGGTGCCTCCTCGGATGCCGTGTACCACTACGTCACCCGGGGAGGCGCCGGATCGACAGCGTCAGGAGGCCAGGAACAGCTCCAGCTGCTCGACGACGAACGCGTGGTCGTCGGCCTGCGGAAGGCCGGACACGCCGACCGTCCCGACCGGGCCGACGCCGCGGACGAGCACCGGGAACACCCCGCCGTGGGCCGCGTACACGTCCGGGTCCAGGCGGGAGTCCGCCTCGAACGAGCCGCCCTTCGCGCGGAACTGCGAGCCGACCAGGAAGGAGCTGTGGCCGTAGCGGTCCACCACGCGGCTCTTGCGGTCGATCCACGCGTCGTTGTCGGCCGACGTCCCCGGCAGCGCCGCGTGGAAGAGGCGCTGGCCGTTGCGGCGGACCGAGATCGTCACCGGGAGCCCGCGCTCCCTCGCGGCCGCCAGCAGCTGGGCGCCGAGCGCCAGCGCCGTCTCGTTGTCGAACTTCGTGAACTGGAGGCGTTCCTCCTGGTCAGCGAGCTGGGCGAGGCGTTCGGCGTCGGTCATCCACCCATTAAATCAACACTGTTGTTTAATTGCCAGTGAACTCGGTCAGTGACAGGACGTTGCCGTCCGGATCGCGGAACCACGCGATCCGCCCGCCCGGCGTGGTCCAGATTTTGTCGGTGTCCTGTGGCAGCGTGTCGAACGTGAGGAACTCCACGCCACGGTCGCGCAGCCCGGCCACCGCCGCCCGGATGTCGGCGACCGCCCAGCCGAGCACCGTGAACGGCTGCGGCGTGAATTCGGCGACGGCGGTGACGCGGAGCATGGTCGTGCCACTGCGGAACACACACGCGAAGGGGGTCTGCTCGATGAACTCGAGCCCGGCGACGTCCGTGTAGAAGGCACGTGAGCGCTCCAGGTCGGTCGACGGTGCGAAGGCGACCAGATCCGCTGAGTCGAGCATGGGTACCACCTCTCTCCGCGGAGAAGGTACCTCTCGCCGGGCCGCTGACGTGGGGATGAGGAGGCGTGCATGGGCCGGATCCGGCGGCGCACGGTGCTCGGCGGCGCGGCCGCGGCCACCGTCGCCGGCTCGCTGACGGCCGCGTGCGCGGTTCCGCCGCGGAAGGGGACGATCGACGACGTCCGCCACGTCGTGGTGCTGATGCAGGAGAACCGGTCGTTCGACCACTACTACGGCAGCATGGCCGGCGTACGGGGTTTCGGCGACCGCGCGGCGCTGCGGGACGTCTTCCGCCAGCGCGGCAAGGGCGCGCCGGTGCTGCCGTTCCGGGTCGACACGTCCGTTGTGGACGGCCAGGACCTCGGCGAGCTGCCGCACGACTGGAACAGCACGCACCGAGCGTGGAACGGCGGCGCGTACGACGCCTGGGTCGCCGCGAAGAGTCCCATGACGATGGGGTACTTCACGCGCGACGACATCCCGTTCCAGCGCGCGCTGGCCGGCGCCTTCACACTGTGCGACCACTACTTCTGCTCGATCCAGGGCCCGACGCAGCCGAACCGGCTGTTCCACTGGACCGGCACGATCGACCCGGACGGCGTCGCCGGCGGCCCGGTCACGCACAACTTCCCGGACTACGAGCCGTCGTTCCACTGGACGACGTACCCGGAGCGCCTCGAGTCCGCCGGGATCAGCTGGCGGATCTACGCGAACGACGAGGAGCGCGGCGTCCCCGAGCACTTCGCCGGCGACTACGGCGACAACCCGCTGTGGCTGTTCCGGAACTTCCACGACGCGCTGTACTCGATGGACCCCGTGAAACAACGGCTGGCCGAGCGCGCGAACCTGCGCAAAAAGCTGCTGCCCGACTCCGGCAAGGGCAAGGACCTCGACCACGTGCTGGCCGAGTTCATCGCCGACTGCGCGGCCGGGACGCTGCCCGCGGTGTCGTGGGTCGTGGCGCCGTACGGCTACTGCGAGCACCCCGCAGCCCGTCCGGTCGACGGCGCGTCCTACATCCAGCGGATGCTGAAAGCGTTGTGGGACAAGCCGGAGCTGTGGGAATCGACCGTCGTCTTCATCAACTACGACGAAAACGACGGCTTCTTCGACCACGTCGTCCCGCCGACACCGCCACCCGGGACCCCGGGTGAGTACCTGCCGGGGAACCGTCCGGAGAAGGGCGGCGCGTCCGGCGCGCCGGTGCCGATCGGGCTGGGGCCGCGCGTGCCGATGACCGTCATCTCGCCGTGGAGCCGGGGCGGCTGGGTGAACTCGCAGGTCTTCGACCACACGTCGGTGCTGCGCTTCCTCGAGACGTGGACCGGCGTGCGCGAGCCGAACATCTCGGCCTGGCGCCGGGCCATCTGCGGCGACCTGACCAGCTGTTTCGACTTCCGCGCGCACGACACGACGATCCCGCTGCTGCCGGACGCGGACGCGTTGCGCGCCGAAGCCGACCGGACGCAGTCCCGGCTCCCGAAGCCCGGGCTCGGGCCGGGCGCCCTGGTGCAGGACCCCGGCACGGCGAAGGCGCGCCCGCTGCCGTACCAGCCGGTCGCCTGGGCCACGGCCGGGCCGGACGCGCTCGAGCTGCACCTGGCCAACCACGGAACGCAGACGCTGCAGCTGGCCGCGTACGCCTACCACGCGGGCGGAGCGTCACAACGCTTCGACGTCGGCCCTGGCGTCTCCACGACGGGCGAAGTCGCGTACGCGGACTCGTACGACATCGCGATCCACGGCCCGAACGGCTTCGTCGTCGAGGCTTCCGGCAAAGCGGGTCTCGACGCCTCCGTCACGTTCACGCCGGCGCCCGCGCTGCGGGTCACGGTGACCAACAGCGGTCCGGCGCCGGTCGCGCTCAACGACGTCACGCTCCCGCCAGGCGGTTCGCACGAGTTCCCGGTGCCGGCGAAGAACGGCTGGTACGACGTCACGTTCGAGGCGCCCGGGTGGCGTCGCCGCTTCGCCGGGCACCTCGAGGACGGCCGCCCGTCGCGGACCGGGCCCTAACGCAGGGCGTCGAGCGCGAACGCCGCGAGCATCGCGACGCCGCTCGGCATCGCGTCCTCGTCGAAGAGCACGCGGTTGGAGTGGTTCGCGGCCGCTTCGGCGGGGTCGACGCCGGGCGGGCACGCGCCGAGGAACGCGTACGCGCCCTGAACGCGTTGCAGGACGTAGGAAAAGTCTTCGGCGCCCATCAGCGGGTCCGCCATCAGTTCGACGTTCTCCAGGCCGAGCACGGCCTCCCCGAGCGTCAGGACTTCGGCGGCGACGCGGTCGTCGTTGACGGTCACCGGGTAGCCCGGCTCGACGTCGGCGACGACGCGGCAGCCGTACGCGGCGCCGACCTGCTCGCACACCTTCGGCAGCTCGGCGCGGACCAGCGCGCGCGTCTGTTCGGACAGCGTGCGGATCGTGCCCTGCAGCTCGGCCGTCTCCGGGATGATGTTCGTCGTCGTGCCGGCCTGGATCCGCGTCACCGAGAGCACCGCGGGGTCGAACACGCTGACCCGGCGCGTGATCATCGTGTGCAGGGCGCCGACCATCGCCGCGGCCGCCGGTACCGGGTCGATCGTGTGCTGCGGCGCGGAGCCGTGGCCGCCCTTGCCGGTCACGAGCACCGAGAACGAGTCCGCCGACGCCATCTGCGCGCCCGGCCGGACCGACAGCAGTCCACTCCGGAGGTTGGCGAGGATGTGGACGCCGAACGCGCGCTCGACCCGCGTCCCGGCGGCGTCGAGCACGCCTTCGTGGATCATGAACCGGGCGCCGTGGTGCCCCTCCTCGCCCGGCTGGAACATGAACACGACCGACCCGGCCAACTTGTCCTTGCGCCCGGCGAGCAGCCGCGCGGCCGAGGCGAGCATCGCGACGTGCGTGTCGTGCCCGCACGCGTGCATCGACTCCTCGTCCTCGGACGCGAAGTCGAGGCCGGTCTCTTCGGTCAGCGGCAGCGCGTCCATGTCGCCGCGCAGCAGCACCGCCGGTCCGGGCCGTGAGCCGCGCAGGACGGCCGTCAGCGACGACGTGGCCTTGCCCTCGGTGATCTCCAGCGGCAGGTCGGCGAGCGCCTCCCGGATCGCCGCCTGGGTGATCGGGAGGTGGAGGCCCTGCTCCGGGTGGCGGTGCACGGCACGCCGGAGCGCGACCGTGCGGTCTTGCAGCGCCCGCGCGTCGTCGAGGAGGCCGGCGAACGGTGTGCCGGGCAGCGTGGGCAGGTCAGTGGGGCCGGTCATGCTCCCGATAGTGCCCCATGCGGCGCTTCGGGCGCACCGTGCGTGCGTTCGGTCGAGCGGCGGAATACGGTGTGCGCATGGCGGTGGATGAGCCGGTCACGGGCTTCGCGGTAGCCGTGGTCCGGGAAGACGGTCGGTGGCGGTGCAGTGCGCTCGACCCGGGGGCGCTGACCGAGCTGGACGCAGCGATCACTGAACTGGGCAAACTACGTTCCACCGGTGCGTCCTTCGGGCTGCTGGCGGTCGACGACGAGTTCTTCGTCATCGTCCGGCCGAGCCCGCGGGGGCCCTCGTTGCTCCTCTCGGACGCGGCGGCGGCACTGGACTACGACATCGCGGCGGACGTCCTCGACGTCCTGCGCGTCGACCCACCGGACGAAGAGGACGACTCCGTCTGGCCCGAGGGTGATCTCGGGCTGCTGGCGGACCTCGGGCTGCCCGGGCCGGAGCTGGAGGTCATCGTCGGCGAGGTCGACCTGTACCCGGACGAGCAGCTGCAGATGGTGGCGCAGCGCTGCGGGTTCGGCAGCGAGTTCGCCAAGCTCCTGGACGAGCTCTGAGACGGCCGTCCGACACCGAGGCCGTGGAGGCCGCGCTGGAAGCGGCGCGGGCTCCCGGCTCGGACGTGCCGATCGGGGCGGTCGTGTTCGACCCCGACGGCAAGCCCCTGGCGGCGGCCCGCAACGCCCGCGTGGAGCTGGGCGACCCGACGGCCCACGCGGAGATCCTCGCGCTCCGCGCGGCGGCGGGCGTGGTGGGCGACGGCTGGCGCCTGGAGGGCTGCACGCTGGCGGTGACGCTGGAGCCGTGCACGATGTGCGCGGGCGCGCTGGTGCTGGCCCGGATCTCACGGCTGGTGTTCGGGGCGTGGGAGCCCAAGACGGGCGCGGTGGGGTCGCTGTGGGACGTGGTCCGCGACCGCCGTCTCAACCACCGCCCGGAGGTCCACGGAGGCGTCCTTTCGGCGGAGTGCGCAGCCATCCTGGAGACGTATTTCGCCACGCGGCGCTGACCTTCGCGCGCCGGTGGGTACCCACTGGGCATGACTATGAAGGACAAGGTCCAGCAGGCAGTCGGCGGCGCACGTTCGAAGCTCGGGAAGGCGACGGGCAACCGGCGCATGGAGGCTTCCGGACGCATGCAGCGCCGACGCGCGCAGGTGGCCGAAGTGGCCCACGACCTGCGTTCGAAGGCCCGCGGCCTGGTGCGAGAAGCGCAGGTCAGGCGCCGCGGCGACCGGGGCGCCGACCCCTTGTGATGGGCGCGGGTGCCCTCCGGTATTGTTCTCGGCGGTGGCGTGTCCGAGCGGCCGAAGGAGCACGACTCGAAATCGTGTGACGGCTAATCCCCGTCCGTGGGTTCAAATCCCACCGCCACCGCTCTCAACAGGCAAAACGTCCGGCGACCCTCATGGGGTTGCCGGACGTTTTGCTGTCCCGTCTCAGTTTCCGTCTCAGATGCCCCCCCCGATCAGGCGGGCACGAGCGCGCCTTCCGGGCCGTCGTCCTCCTCGTCTTCGTCGTCCGGATCGGCCCACATGTGAGCGCCCACCTGCTCCGCCACCGACGTCACCAGCTCGGTGTTGACGTGCATGTACCGCTTGGCCACGGACGCGTTGGACCAGCCCATCAGCTCCATCACCGCGGGCAACGGCACCTTGAGCTCCAGCAGCACCGTTGCGGCCGTGTGCCGCGCGTCGTGGAGCCGCGCGTTGCGCACGCCTGCCAGGCGCAGTAACGCTTTCCACGCGCGGTTGTCCGGCGTTGGGTGCGTCGGCCGGCCGATCGGCGTGGCGAACACCCACTCCCCTTCCTCCCAGAGATCCGCCGCCGCTTCGCGCTCGTCTGTCTGCTGGACGCGGTGCGCCTCCAGGGCCTCGATCACGGGCCGGGGAAGGCCGATGACGCGGCGCCCGGCCCGCGACTTCACCTCACCGACGACCAAGCCGCCGCCGAACCGCTCCGGGCAGTAGGCGCCGTGCTCGTGCCCACACGGCTTGTCGGGCGTGCATCCGTGCTGCCAGTTCAGCTGCTGGATCGAGCGGCGGACCGCGAGCGTGCCGGCGCCGCGTCGCGCTGGGCATTCGACGGCGGTGAGCTTGCGGCGGCAGGCTTCGCCGCGCGCGCACCCGTGCTTCCACGTGATCGTGACGTCAGACCACTTGAGCCCGAGCGCTTCGCCGCGCCGAAGTCCGAGCGAAAGCGCGATGATGAACCGCGCGCCGTTCCGGATCTCCCCGGCGGCGGTGATCAGGCGTCGCGCCTCATCGCGCGAGAAGGGCACGATCTCTTCTTCTTCCACACGCGGCGCTTTCGCTATGCGCGCGGGATTCTCGGTGATGTGCCGTCGCCGGACAGCTTCGTTGAGCGCGGCGCGGACGGTCCGGTGCGCGAGGTGCGCTGTCGACGGCTTGAGTCCTTTTCGGAGGATCTTCCGGTAAGCGGTCTCCAGGTGCTCAGGCTGTAGCTTGTCGAGCCGGTGTGCGCCGATGCTCGGAATGAGGTGCTTGTACACCGACGCGCGGTATCCGACCATCGTCGTGAGGCGAACCGTTGGCGCCGCGATGTTCTCGACCCAATGGGTAAGCCACTGCTCGACGGTCAGGCTCCGGCCCGCTTTCCGGACGCGGCCGGAGTCGCGCTGGCGTTCGAGTTCTCGGACGGCTTCGATGACTTCTGCTTCCGTCTTCCGCTCGACGTGCCGCCGGTCCGGCTTACCGTCCTCGCGGATTCCCATTGTGACGCGACCGTGCCATTTCCCATCCTTACCGAGATAGATGGTGCTTGCGCCGTTCGGTGCGCGGGTGCCTTCGGGACGTTTCCTGCGTGCCATGGGAGTTCCCTTCAGGCTGCGATCTGGATGGCGGTGAGCTGGTCGATGTAGGCGGCGAGCGCGGCGGCCGGGATGCGCCGGAGGTGGCCAATCCGGACAGTGGTGATTTCGCCGGCCTTGATCAGGGCGTACATGGTGGTTCGGCCGATGCTGAGCTGTTCCGCGGCGGCTTCGACGGTCAGGAGAGTTCGGGGTCCGGCGTGAGTGGCGGTGTCCAAGGCGTGCTCCATGTGGCGTGGCGGGCAAGACGGCAAGGCACGAACACGGCGTTCTCCTTCGATCGGTGGATGTGGCAGGTGATCCGGGGTGTCACAGCAGGTGTCACAACTGTTTGTGCTGGTCAGGGTGGGTTGAGTGACGGAGTGACAGGTGTGACACCCATGGGGTGGTCGCTGGTGTCACCCCTGCAGGGGACGTGACAACGTGCAGGTCAGGCCGCTATGCGAGTCCGCGGCGCTTCTGCTCGGCCCGGATCTGGTCGTAGAGCTGCGATGACGTGAGCGGGTCCCGCAGGGCCTGCGCGAGGTCGTCCGGGGTCGCGTCGCTCAGGCCGGATGCCTGAACCCGGTCCTTGGCCGCGGCCTCGCGTGGCTTCTCGATCGCGATGTAGTGCTGGGGTTCTCCGCTGTAGTCCACCGCGGCGTCGTGGTCCACCTGCCGCAATGCCTTGCGGTTGTCCTCCGGGATGAGGAAGACGTGGGGGTTCGTGCGCGCCAGCTCCCGCACGGCCCGGCTGAACTCCTCGTGGTCGACGTCCCCGAGGGCCTTGCGGATGTCGATGAAGCTGGTCCACTCGCCCGGCGCCCTGTTCAGCTTGGCCACGGCGTCGCGGACGCGGTCCGCGGTCGACCCGGTCGGTTCCGGCGTGCTGGGCTTCGGTTCTTCGGGCTTCGGCATGGGCTTCTCCGGTGCGGTCGGTTCGGGCGTGGTGGGCAGCTGGCCGGCGAAGGCGCCGACGTCGGGCGGTGGGGCGCCGGTGACGGCGGTGTACTTCGCTTCGGCCGCGGCGATCCGGTCCGGGTCGGCGGTGATGCGGGCGGCTTCGAGGTTGTTGCGGGCGCGGCAGCGGGCCTGGCAGGCGCGGGCGCCGGCGGCGCCGCAGCTCGCGCCGGCGCATCGGCGGCCACCTTCGGCGGCTGAGCGACACATCCGGGTCTCCTTCGGTGCGGTGAGCTGGGCTTTGTCACGTCCCCACAGGCGGCGAGGCAGGCCGCGGCGGTGACGGTGAGGTGTGACAGGTCCTCGGGGTGTCACTCCCGCTGTCACAGCTGTTCGTGCTGGTCAGCGGCTTGGAGTGACAGCGGTGACAGGGGTGACAGAGTGGGGGTGGTGCCGCTGTCACTCGTCCCGGCTCCGGGCGCGCTGTAGGTGCCGTCCGTCGTGCGGGCCAGCTGCCCGGCGTCGCCCATGCGCTTGCAGGTCTGGCGGATGCTGCCCGGGTTGGCCCCGAGCGCTTCGGCGATCCGCGCGGGCTTGAGCGGCCCGTGCTCGCGCAGCAACCGCAGGATGTCCGCGCGGGTGTCGCCCACCAGGTGGTCCGTGGCGGGGCCGTCGAGCTTGGTCCAGGCGCCGGCGGTGGCGTCGAAGGACATGGCGTAGTCGGCTTCTTCGACGTCGCGGCCGGTCACGTGCAGCACGCCGTCCGCCTGCCCCCGGCCGCGCTCGAGAACGAGCGTCGCGTCGACCGCGCCGGTGATGCCCGCGGTGCCGGAGACCAGGTTTTGCCAGTCTTCGGCGCTCTGCTTGCGGACGTGGTGGATGAGCAGGAACGGGACGCTGTAGTGGTCGGCCAGCTGCTTGAACCGGCCGGCCGCGGCGTAGTCGGCGCTGTAGGCCGATGACCCGGCCGCGTCGGTGCCGCGCATCTTCTCGAAGGTGTCGATGATGACCAGCCGGGCGTGCGGGTTCTCTTCCAGCCAGTCGACCAGGACGGCGTCGCCGCCGTTGGTCATGGTGGGGCAGGCGGTTTCGAGGGTGAGCAGCGGCGCGGCGCGGCCGCCGGCGGCGAGCATCTGCCGCCGGCGGCGCTGCAACCGCCGGCCGGTGTCTTCCAGCGCGCAGTACAGGACCGGTCCGCGTTCCACCTCGATCGAGCCGAGTACGGGGTCGCCGTTGGCGATGGCTGCGCCGGTGCCGAGGGAGAACCACGACTTGCCCAGCTTCGGCGCACCGGCCAGCAGGTTCAGCCCTTCCGCCAGCAGACCGGGGACGGCCCACTTCGGCGGCGGGAACTCCTCTCGCATCAGCTCCGCGTCCGTCCAGCGGGTGCGGCGGGCGGGCGGTGTCGGCACGGCGGCCAAAGGCCGGGGCGTGGTCATGGTCTCTCCCAAATGGTTCGAGCGGTCAGGCCGCGGCGGGGACCGGAACGGCGACGCGGGCGAGCAGCGGCGCGACGACGGCGGCGGCCAGCGGCGGCGGCATCGCGTCGCCGATCTGCTGCTGCCGCGCTGTCACGTCCCCGCGCCACGGGTAGTCCGCCGGGAACCCCTGCAACTGCCCGGCTTCGGCGAGCGTGAGCGCGCGACGGGTGCCGTCCGGCCACTCCCACTTGTTGCGTCCACATCGGCCGGTCACCGTGAACGCCGGCGCGCTCATCGGCCGCCGGCCACGGCGCTTCGGGTCGCCGCCGGTGCCGTAGTTGGACACCAGCACCGCCCCGCCCCACCCGAGCGCGTCCGCCATCGACACCGGCACGGGGGACGTGACATCCGGCCGCCCCACCGGGAGCCCGTCGCGACGGGCGATCAGGACGGCGCGGCGGCGGGTCTGCGGGACCCCGTAGTCCTCCGCGGCCAGCACCCCGCACCAGACTCGGTAGCCGAGCTGGGCGAGCAGGTCCGCGGCGTGATCCCACAGCGGCAGCGCCGCACGGACCTGCTCCAGCGCCACCCACCGCGGCGCCAGCGCCCGCACCCACCGCAGCGGCTCCGCCGTCAGCGGCGAGCGTGGGTCCGCCCACGCCAGAGCGGGCGGGGCCTCACCGGCGGCGAACGCGGTCATCCGGTCGGCGATCCCCGGCCGGTCCCCGAGCCCCCTGCGAGAGCCCGCTACCGACAGCCCCGGACACGGCGGGGACAGGACCACCCCGTCCGCCGGGCCGAACAGCCGCGGGTCGACCGCGGCGACGTCGCCGTGCACCCGCTCGTGCCCGGCCGCCCGCGCGGTCGCGCACGCGTTCGCGTTCAGCTCGACCCCGCGGGCACGGCCGCGGAACCCGGCCAGCCGCAGGCCCTGCGACCAGCCGCCGGGACCGGCGAACCCTTCCACCACCTGCTCGTCCTGTGTGGACATCAGGCCACCTTTCGCGGTCGGTTGGCGCCGGCGCGCAGGCCGGACGTGATCGTGGAATCCGCTTCGCGGGCGGTGAAGTGCCGCGTCCCGATGTGCCGTCCCGCGGCGGTCATCAGCGCCGCGCGGACTTCGTCTTCGGTGAGCGCGTCCCCGGCCACGAGCTGTCCAAGGGCGACCGCGGCGGCGTAGAGGGTGGCGTTGCGGTTGCTGCTGGCGTCGGCGACCTTCCCGGCTTCCGCGCGCACCGCGGCGTCGAGGTAGCGGGAGCGCCGGTCACCGGCCGGGCGGATCGGCAGCACCGGCGCCGCGGGCAACGGGGCGGGCGTGAGCCGCTCGACCAGCCAGCCCGGCAGCTCCGCCACCGGCCCGTCCCGGACAAACGCGTAGCGGCCGGTGTCGGTGGTCGTGGCGGGGCCGACGACGTAGCCGCCCCACGCCCGGGTGTCGACCTTCCACCCGAGCCCGGTTCCGCGGTCACCGCTGGTGTTGCGCAGTGTCACGTCCCCCGGAACCCGGAAGTACAGGTGCAGCCCACCCGAGGGGGTCCGGACGGTGAGCGTGTCACCGGGCAGCTCGTGCCCGGCTTCGGCGGCGACGACGGCGAGCACGTCCTCACCGGACCGCGCGCCGGCCGCGGCCCACCGGGCCGGCACGTCCTCACCGGGCTTGAGCGTGTCGAGGTCGAGCACGCACAGCCCGGACGGCCCGGTGGCCACGCCGATGCCGTACGGCGCGTGCGTCCACGCGGCGCGGATCTTGGCGGGGTCGGTGGTGGCGCGCTGCTCCCACGTGCGGTGTCCGCCGGCGCATCGGCCGGCGCCGGGGCAGCGGTCCTCGGGGTGCCCGGCGGGGCGCTTGCTGCCGGGGCGGAGCGGGAAGACGTGCCAGCCGCGCGAAGCGGCGTCGAGTGCAGCGTCCAACGTGGTCGTGTCCATGGCTACTTGCCTCCGTTCTGCTTGACCGCTTCGCAGGCCGGGCAGGTCTTGGTGAAGATCGGGAACCACAGCGATTGGGCGCTGTCCGACGGGATGGTGAGTCCGCAGAGGGTCTTGATGTCGCCGGACCACCAGGACTTCTTGCCGATGTGCGCGTACTGAGTCGCCATCTCAGGTCCTTCCGTTGGTGACGGTGTGTGCCTGTTTTTGGGTAGGGTCGGCTGGCGCAGGCACCTGGTGTGGTGTCGCGTAGCGGGTGAGATCGGTGAGTTAGGCCGCGGATTTCCGGTTAGGTTCCTAACTCGGCGGGTTAGCCACCCAGTCAGGCTGCTGGCCAGCGGAAAGTGAGTCGAGTTAGGCGGGTTAGCCGGTCGCCGACGGCCGGTTTTCCGGCCGGACTCTGCGGCGCGCGCGGGCCGGCGAGCGAGCTAACCGGGCTGGTTGTCCTCGTCGAGGTCGGCGGTCGCCTGACCTGCCAGAGCCTTACGGATGGTGACCGGGTCGACCGGGTAGCGGTTCTGCGAGCTTGGCACCTTGACCCCCGCCGCAGCGAGGTCGGCGCACAGCTGCTTGCCCGTCAGGCCGCTGTAGTCGGTGGCCAGCGCGATGAGCAGCGGCGCCACCTTCGCGGCCGGCACCGGCTCATCCCCAAGCACCTCGTCGAGGTCCTCCAGCAGGTTCCGCGGCGCCGGCGGCGCCTCCAATTCGCCGTTTTCCCTGGTGGACCAGGGGACGCGACCGCACTTGGCGATCGCCGCCAAGCCCCGTTCGATGATCGGCGTGACCTGGTCGTGGTCCTTGGACACGTCGAGGAAGTAGACCTGCACGATCTCCGAGCGCTCCCCGGAGAAGCCCTTGACCACCGCGGTTCCCTTGTCGGTGCCGGGAATCAGCTCGGTCGCGCGGTGCCCGGCGGAGTACGCGCCCTGCCCCAGCAGCGCGTCGTTCGCGACGTGGTCACCGACCGCGAACGCGATGCCGTTGGAGCAGTTACGGGTCACGTCCCTCGGCATGCTGTCCTTGGTTGGGGCCTGTGTGGAGACGATCAGGTGGATGGCGCGCTTGCGGCCCAGGCGGACGATGTCCACCAGCAGCTGTGAGATTTCCTTGCCGTACTTCGGGTACTGGATCGCCACGTGGGCTTCCTCCAACAGGCCGAAGATCGGGTGCAGCCCGACGTTCTTCGACGCGTACTCACGCGTCACCGCCGGAATCTCGTACTTGACCAGCAGGTCACCACGGCGCTGTACCTCCGCGTGCAGCTCCCGCAGGTCAGCGAGAATCTGGGCGATCTTGTCGTCTTCGGCGCCCATCACGTAGCGGGAGCACCGCGGCGCGAACACCTCGAAGTCGAAGTTCGCGTCCGGAACCCAAATCCGCAGCTCAGCGGTCGGATCAAGCGCGGCGCCGGCCATGATGACCCGGGCCGCGGACGACTTGCCCTGACCGGGCATGCCACCGCAGATGGTGTTGCGCTCCAACAGCGGCGCCATCATCGGCTCACCGCGCAGCGTCCGTCCGAACGGGACACCGCGGAACACGTCCACCGTGCCCTCTTCCAGCAGCGGGTAGTCCCCGGCGCCTTCGGACAGCGCGCCCTTGTCGGCCACCCACAGGTCCAGGATTCCGGCTTCGCTGCCGGTGGTCGGCCAGACCTCTTTGGACAGCCGATGCAGGCCGGTGGCCAGGTCAGCGCGCCGGCGGGCGACCTTTTCCGCGGTCACCCCGGCCGGGAGCCGCACCACAGCGTGGGTGCCGCGGCCGTCCCGGCGAGCCGGGGTGAGGTACTGCATCGGCAAGCCTTCCTTGAGGTAGTTGGTGATCTGCGGAATCCGCAGCGCGCCAAGGGCTTGCGCGATGGTCGTCTCGTCGATCGCCACATCGGAGTCCTGTGTGGACGTCGCGAGCCAGGTGGGGACCTTGCCGCGCTGGCGGCCCTCGCGCCACGCCGCGAGCACCACACCCACGCTGAGCACATAAGGCGCGACCAACACCAATGGCGTCCAGGCCCACGCCACGGCGGTGAAGACGAACCGGAGCGCGTCCATCACCCCGCCCACCACGCGGGTGAACTCGCCGGCGCCGGACAGCTGCACCAACAGCCCGATCAGCAGCACGATCACCACCAGCGCAGCCAGGCCGATCACGCCGGCCTTGACCAGCCCGACCAGCAGTTTCGGCAGGTCCATCAGCCGGCGGTGCCGCGCGTCCTGCACCCGGGCCTTGCGCTCCAACCAGTCGGCGACCAGCGTCTGGTCGCCCATCGCTTCGGCGGCCTTGATCTGCCGCCGGTAGACGCCCATCGTGCTCGCGTCCCACATCCGCCCACGCCACGAGTCCAGCCCCTGAACCACCGTCAGACCGTGGTTGAGAGCTGTTTTCGTCTTCTCGTGCGTCGCGGCCTTGCGCGCCACGCTCGCGGCCAGCACCACGTCACGGCCGTAGCCGCGGTACCGGGCGATCGCGCGGGCCTTCTGCGAGGTCAGGCGCTGGTACTCCTCCTCGGTGACGATCTCGCCTTCGATCGCCTCGCCCTGCTCGGCGACGATAGGCAGGTGGTGGACAGTGGCCAGCTCGCCGGCGCCCGGGTTCGTGTCGGTGCTCATGATCGTGTCCTCCGGGCTCACTTGCGGTTCGGATTGGCGTGCTCGTTGCGCAGCTGCCGGGCGTACTTCGGCGCGCAGTGCAGCGTCTTGCGGATCGACTCCGCCGACTTCGGGTTGATCGCCACGTCCGGGTTGTCGAGCGCGGCGGTGAACGCGGCGCGCAGATCCTCGATCGAGCGCGTCTTCGGCGCCCGCGGCGGTCGGGGCTTGCGGGTCGATTTCGGCTGGTCCGCCGGACGATCGAGGGTCAGGATCGGGGCATCGGAGATCGGGCCGTCATCGCGGCGCGGGGCCTGGTCCTGCTGTGCGAAGAACGCGGCGATCTCGTCGTCGAGCACGTCCGCGACGTGCCGGTCCGGGTCGACCACCGCTGCCAATCGACGGCCGTCGAGGGTGTAGCGACCCGGGGTGAACACCAGCCGCGCCGTGCCGTCCGCGGCCAGCTCCGCGACCGCGGTCCGCACAGCGGCCCGCTGGACCCGGGCGACCTTGCGCAGCGTCGTGCGCTCGATCCGGGCGGCGGCCCGCTCCGCCGGCGACCGCGGCGGCGAGGCCACGGCGAGCTGGTGCGCGATGACGCCGGCGACGGACACGATGCCCATCACCACCGCGGCGTCCCAGCCGCGGTGCCAGCCGTGCAGCACGTTGAGGGCGAACCCGACGCCGGCGAACACCCACGTCCCGAGCTGCAACGCCCACACCGGCCGCTCCGGGTGGCGGTGCCGAGTGATCTCGACGGCGAAAGCGAAGGCCCACATGCCCAGCTCGGAGAGTGCCGGCAGTGCCGCGCCCGTCCCGTCGCCGTAAACGCCCACGCCATAGCCGGCCATCGCCGGGACGGCCATGCCCGCGGACACCAGCGCGAGCAGGTAGATTGGCAGCCGCACCCGGTTCGACGACAACCACCCCGCCACGCGAGCCAGCGCGGCGGCCCGGCGAGCCTCGCGGGCCTTGCGCTCCTGCTCGGCCAGCTTCGCCGCGGCCGTGGTGTCGGCGCGGCGCTGCTCGGCCGCCACGCTCTGCGCGCGCAGCTTGCGGTCCAGCGCGGCGTTCGCGTCCTGCCGCTGGATCTCGGCCTCTGCCGCGCGGGTGGCGCGGCGCTCGTCTGCCCAGCTCATCGGGTCACCTCCCGGCTCTCGTGGTCGGTCCTCTCTTCGGCGTTGTCGGCGGTCGGCGACGCCGGCAGCTGCTTGCGGTCGGCGGTGCCGGCGCGCAGCCGGGTCTGCTCGCGGTGGTCGCGCACCTCGTGCGCCGCCCACCCCGCGGCGACGATTGCCGACACCAGGGCGAACCACGGGGTGAACACCAGCGCGAGGGCCAGCGGCCCGAGGACGCCGGCCAGCTCGCCGAAGTGCCACACCGCCCACTCCATGGCCTGCTCCAAGCGGGTCCGCTTCTCGGTGGGGACGTTCATCGGGGCACCTCCTGCCCGGTCGGGAAACCTGCGGGGAAGAACTGGTTGACGCGCCGGCGCGGCGGCCGGGACGCCTGCCGCGTGGCGGCCCGGTCGAGCCGGACCAGCACGCCGGCCAAGATCCGTTCGGCGATGACCAGCGGGATGCGCAGCAGATGCAGGACCAGGAACAGGCACACGGTGCCGGCGAACCGGATCAGCGCGAGGGTTCCGCGCTCCTGCAACACCTCGAACGTGTTCATGCCGGCGACTCCCATCCGCAGTCCTGGCAGTACGCCTCAGGCGGGTCGTCCGGAGCCGGTCCGCTCTGGACCAGGACCGACAGCTCCTTGCAGTCCGGGCAGGGGTAGAGCGTCATCGGGCAGTCGTCGACGCTCTCGTGAAAGTCGGTGCAGTCGTCGCAGTAGAAGCCGTCCGGGTTGAAGCCGTCTTCGTCACTCATCGGTTCCCCTCCTTGGCGGCGGCTTCGCGGCGCGCACGCTCGATCGCTTCCTGTTCGGCTTGCACGCGGCCGTGCCATGCGCCGGAGTCGTTGCTGCTCACGCGGCCATCCCCACCCGGTCGGCCTGCTCGATCTCGAAGCAGGTCCAGCACTGACGGGTGCTGGTCGGCACGCAGTAGTCCTGCACCTCGCCGCAGTCCACGCAGGTACGGCGGGCCTCCATCGCGTGGTCCAGCTGCCCCGGCGATGCCGGACGCTTGACCGCGGCCCGCTCGACGGAGAACAGCTCCGCGACGGTCTCCCGGGCGTAGGGCTTGACGTGCCGGAACACCAGCAACGCCACCGGGTCCTGCCCGTTCGGTCGCAACCCGACCTCACGCAGCTGAGTGCGGGTGAGCAGGGTCGAGGGGGCCTCGCCCCACCCGAACACCGGCAGCCCGTCCCGCTCGCCGCGGCACAGCGCGACGTAGTGCGTGCGGCCGTCGAACACCGTGGTCACGACCTGCTTGCGGTTGCGCGGGTTCACCGGGCCACCTGCCCCGCGGTCAGGCCGTCCAGCTCGGCGACGGCCAGCAGCCGCAGCTGCGTCGCGACGTCGAGATAGGCGCGGACGCGATCCCGCTTGACCTGTGTCGGCACTGACTCGTTGGCCAGCAGGAACGCGACGTTCGAGGCCAGCGACAGCGCGACTTCGCGCAGACGGCTGGCGATCTCGCACGAGACCAGCCGGTTCAGCTCGGCCGGCGTGTAGCGGATGGTCGTGGCTTCGCGGACCGGGCTGGTGGTGTCTACCATCTGGTGTTCCTCCGTACGGTTTCGCGACTGCTCGGTGGAACCCGGCGCGGTCGGCACGTTCTGCCAGGAAGGGGCCGCCGCGTCGGGGCTGAAGAACAGACGGGCCGCCATCACGCGGCCTCGCCGTCGAATGACCAGGCCACCGAAACCCGGGTCGGCAGCGTCCGCAGCACCTCACGCCCGGCCCGGCGACGCGCCCGGCTCACCCGGCGCTGGTCGTTGAAGTCGAAGCGGTACGCGGCCTCGGCGGCGAACTCGTCGGCGGCCAGCTCGCGGTCTACGTCCTCCAAAAGCGCGTCGATCGACGCTTCGGTCAGCCCGTCCGGGTGCACGGCCTCGCCGGCGAACTGGTCGACGAACAGCGCGGCGGTGTCGAGCCAGCGGCCATAAACATTGGTGTCCATCTGGGAAGTCCCTTCAGAGAAATTGCAGGTCAGCGGGCAGTCAGAACGAGCGGAAGAAGGTCACGAGGCTCTGCACGACGTGCCGCACGAGTGCGGCCGCCTCCAGCGGCGATGACACGACGAACACCAGCGCCGCGACCAGCAACGCCAGACCGGCGAGCTTCCGACCAACACCCGAACCGGTCTTGAGGACCGGAAACCCCTGCTGCTTGGCCACTTCGTTCTCCCTGGTTCGAGTTCTGACATAAATCAATATAGATCAGCATGAGTCAGTTGCAAGTCGTCCAAACAGGTGACCTATGTCGGCATGGGTCAGAGCTGTAGTCTGATCAGATGGAGCACGCGAGTGGAGCTGTCTACGAGCGAGTGGCGGAGTCGATCCGCCAGAGAATCCGGAGCGGAGTCCTGCAACCGGGCGACAAGCTGCCAGGCAACCGCGATCTTGCCGAGCAACACGGTGTAGCCCTTGGCACCGCCCAGAAAGCTCTCCGAGTGCTACAAGACGACGGCTGGGTCAGGACTACGCCAGCGGTCGGAGTCTTCGTGACCGGGGTCCCCGATGAGGCCGCGAGCGTGGAAGAACAGCTGCGAGACCTGCGCGCAACCGTGGCGAACCTTTCGGCTCGCGTTCAGCAGATCGAAGACGGTGCCGGCAAGTGAGGTGCCGACTGAAGGGGCACCGCCTCTGTTCGCCGCCATCGGAGACGTCTTGTCGGTCATGATCTCCTCCATCCCTCTCGGTTCGTGCCGCTATGTCCGGCGGCGTGATCTAAGAAAACCGCAGATCAAAGGACGTAGGGACCACACTTCTGGAGATCTTTCAGGACGTCCGCGGGACGCCAAGCGTCCCGCGGAAACGTCCCAAACGTCCCCGCGCGCGAGGAGGTCCCACCATGGCGAATGACCGGCTCCGCACAGCCATGCTTGCCGCAAATCTGGACGTTGACCGGCTAGCGGCCGCGGTCGGTGTCGATCCGAAGACCGCCGACCGCTGGATCAGCAAGGAACGTGTGCCACACCGGGGCACTAGACACAAGATCGTTTCCGTCGTAGGAGGTCGCGAGGAAGACCTCTGGCCGTCCCTCGCAGCGAACCCCCGGCCGGCACCCACTGAGTCCGAGCTTGTGCACCTGTACGAATCGCGCTCCGCAATCACCGGCGCCGGTTGGGAAGCACTGCTGAACGGCATAGAACGCAGCATGGACGTTCTGGTGTTTTCGGGGGCATTCCTTGTTGAGCAGTACAACTTCGTCCCTCTTGTTCGACAGAAGGCGCAGGCAGGCGTGCGGTTCCGCCTCCTAGTCGGCAACGAGACATCCCCGGCAGTCATCCAGCGAGCGGTCGAAGAACGAACGCCGGGCGGACTCGAAGGCCGTGTTCAGCTGATGCGGCGCTACCTGTCCGACGTCGCCGACCTCGACGGCGTCGAGGTCCGCACGCACGGCGAGATCCTCTACAACTCGTTGTACCGGTTCGACGATGACCTGCTTGTCAACGGCCACGCGTTCGGTGCGCTAGCGGGACAAAGCCCGGTCATGCACTTGAAGCGGCAGCCGAACGGTCAGATGTGGGACCACTTCATGCGATCGTTCGAACGTATCTGGGACCTCGGGGTCCCGGAGAAGGGCTAGATGCCATGACTCGTGTGGACTACTTCGACGATCCGACTGCTCCCACCGCGAACAGCGTGGTGCCGTCCGTCACGGTCGTTGTTCGCGACGACATGGGCCGCCTACTTCTCATCCACAAGATCGACAACGACCTCTGGGCACTTCCTGGGGGCGGTCACGACGTAGGCGAGCGGATCACGGAAACCGCTGTTCGGGAGGTCCGCGAGGAGACTGGCGTTGACGTCGAAGTCGTCCGCCTGGTGGGCACCTACACCGATCCTCGGCACGTCATGGCCTACGACGACGGTGAGGTTCGGCAGCAGTTCTCGCTGTGCTTCGAGGGCCGATGGATCGGCGGAAAGCCGCGGGAGGATGGCACGGAGACGAAAGCCGTGCGTTGGGTGGCGCCGGCCGACCTGGATGGCCTGAACATGCACCCGTCGATGCGGCTCAGGATCGACCACGCTCTAGACGACACCCGGACCGTTCCTTACCTGGGCTGACCTGCGAGTCGCGCCTCTGTTCGAATGATCGACTCCTTGAGGATCGGAGCTGCCTTCACCCAGGTTCGATGCACCGGGTCGTCGGCGGGGTAGCGCTTCAGGATCTCGGCTACCCGCTCCTCGTACGTCAGGCGTTCGCCTTCAGGGCCGGTTGTCAGGTCCGCCGTCACCAGTGCATCCAGGATCGGCGTGTCTTCGAACGGAAACTTGCTGAGTTCGGCAACTAGGCCGCGCTCCTCGGCTTCGAACCGCGCTCCGGAGTGGTGCGCGACGAGGTTTACGACCTCGGCGGGCCAACCTTGCCCACGCAGGTATCGGGCGCCATCCAACGGATGGAACCGCGTATGGGCGATCTCGGGGGAGTACCCGATGTCGTGCAGCCATGCGGCAGCCACCAAGGTGTCACCATCCTGCGGCGCCAGCGCTGGGGCAAGATCGCGAGCGCGCAAAGCGACACTTCGGACATGTGACCAACGACGTCCCAGCGGGGCCACCAGACCTTCAGCGACTTCAGCCGCGCCCTCAACGGTGAACATGGTGCTCCACGCTACCGGTCGCGGTCGCGTCTATCGGTTCTACTCGTCAAGCGGCGCCGTTCGCCAGCCGCGAACCCGGCCATCGAAGTCAGCTCGTCCGCTCCCCGCACTAGCGTAACCGAGCGTGATCGACGACACTGGACCTCCATGATTTCGAGCCCGCAGGAGTGAGCGTTGAAGTTTAGTGTCGAGCCTCGGCTACTCGATCATTTCGGAGTTGCAATGTATAACACGATTCCAAAGGTGATTGCGGAACTTTGCGCCAACTCTTATGACGCCGACGCCACATGGGTGAAGGTCACATACACCGAGGATGAGATTTCGATTTCAGACAATGGGATCGGCATGACTCCCAAAGATCTCGAAGAGGGCTATCTTCGTCTCGGCCGTGATCGAAGAGATCAGCAGAATGGTCAAAAGTCCCCCAAAGGCCGCCCCGTCATCGGCAACAAAGGCATCGGCAAACTTGCCGGCTTTGGCATTGCGCAAAAAATGACCGTTGCGACGCGTCGAGATGGCCTTAAGACAACGATTGTCTTGGATCGATCGGAGTTAAATGTAGCGACAGACCTGGAATCATTTGACTTTCCAGACGAAACTCAGATCGTTTCGACGCGTCAACATGGTACGACCGTGACTCTTAGCGGCCGCCTAGAAACGGCAAACGACGTCACGGACGATCACTTGCGTGCCTATCTTGCTCGCCATCTTCCAGAGCGCGCAGGGTGGAGTGTCTATGTTAATGACATCAAGTGCAGGTATGAGGACATCCCCGGTGAGCGCTACACCTTCGACGAGCAGATTCCTGGCTTCGGCAAGGTCAAAGGCTACTACGTTGTCGCAAAGGATCGGCGCGGCCTGAAGCCAGGGTTCGCAGTTCGTGTCCGCGACAGGATCGTGCAGGAGCCAAGTCTATTCGGTCTCAATCAACAGGCGCACGGATTTTTTGGTCTTGTGAGGATCGTCGGCGAACTGCAACCCGATTTTATTGACGCTGTCGATGGCCCCAAGTCTGAGCGCGACAAATTTGTCATCAACACGAGCCGCAGCGGCTTCAATCCGGAAGATCCCGCAGTTCAAGCGTTGGTTGAGTTTGCAGAAAAAAAGCTTGAAACGATAGCAAAAGGGATGTCGAGCGAGCGAGCGAAGGCTAAAAAGAAAGAAGCACTGAAGAGGAATCCCGAGTTCGAAAAACGCCTCAAAGCGCTCGGTCCGGAGATCTACGGAAGACTGGACGAGACACTAGAGTCGATAATATCGAAGTTGTCCAAGAATGAGGACGACAACACGATAGACGAGATCGTCGATCTCATAATTCGATATTATGAGTCCGACTCGCTAAGACTCATCCTGGAGACGGTACGAGATGCGGAGCCAAAGGAGGTTGAAAGGCTAAGCAATCTCTTGGCTCGTTACGGCGCCGCGCACATTGCCGAGGTGGCTGGCATCTTACACACGCAGCTAGAAGTGATTGACCTTCTGCGTCGGAAGGTCGAAGATGGGGTTTTGGAAAACGAAATCCACCAGATCATCGCCAAAAACATCTGGCTTATCCGAAGTGATCTTGAATATTGGTTCGACAACAAATCTTTCGGAAGGATGCTTGGCAAGAGCTTGGCAAAGGAGTTCAAGTTAGACGCCGCGAAACGACCAGATTTGGCGTGCTTCGATGACAGGAAGCTCCAGCCCGAGCAGAGTGCCACGGCGAAGCGTCTCGTCGTCGTCGAGTTTAAGAAACCAGGCGTCAAGATTTCGGCGATGGAACTGGTGCAAGTCATGCGGTACAAGCAGATATTCATGGCTTCTCTTGGCGGATTCGATCCCAAGGACATCGAGGTGATCGTAATCGGCGACAAGTTTGACGAGTCCTACGACCGAACTGCTTTGACCGGCTATCGGATTCTCAGTTATACCGAACTGCTGGAGAACGCACGAAATCAGTATCGGGAGCTTTACGAAAAGCTGACACCCGACGGCATGGGATCCGAAGATCAGGAAGGCCACTGAACGCATTAGTGCCGGTCGGCAACCTCTCGCGTATCGAAGACAGAGAATTCCACCACTGGAACGAGTGAGGCACGGACATGACTACAGGCCCGAAGTCAAAGTGTCCCCTCTGCCTCGGCCCTGGCCCACTGACCGACGAGGACGTAACTCCGACATGGATGCGCAACCACCTGAAACAGAGGATTCTTGCATCCAATGAAGGTCGAATGCCGCCACGTCACAAGATTCGCATCTGTCGCGGATGCAACTCTGCACTCGGCAGGGTCTTCGAGAACACGACTTCGACCATCTTGAAGAAATTGATGGACGGCAACCATGTAACACTAGACATCGAACAACAGACGCTTGTTTCCGCGTGGGCCACCAAGACAACTTTACTCACTTGCATCGGAGATGGCGGCACTCAATCATGGGGTTATGATATCGCTAGGAGAAAAGTACTCGAAATGATCGAGTCAGGTACACCCCCTATAAACACTTCAGTCAGACTGGGAAGGCCGATCGCCGGAGAATTGAGCACCACAGATCCTGAACCTGCTCACTATGTCGGCAACCTGCTTCCCGTAAATCGCATGCCGGAGTATTCTTTCTTCACGCTCACCACTGTCGACAATTTGATCTACGAAGTAGTCAGCGGTTCGCCTCAAATAGACCGGTATATTCGCTGGATCGACCAGCGAGCCTTTCGACTCGTCCGTATCTGGCCCCCCTTGAAGGATGGCGTCTCCTGGCCGCCACCCGAGGCAATTTCTAGAAGCCAAGTTGTTGCAATGCAACTTGCTTTTGCGGCTGCCGCCAATCCCAACGTTTTCCTCCCCGAGCCACGCCGGAGGCAGTGGTGAAGATCGGGCTGGCAATGCTGGGGAGCTTCCACCTTGAACTTGCCGCGGCCAAGGGGGAGGCGGCGACGTGGCTACCTTGATCGTGGAGTGTCCTGAAGGCGAGCTGCACCCGCCCGTGACGGCAGGGCGAGGCCGCAGCTCAGCAGTACGGGAGACGGACCTCAGAATCGGGAACGACACGCTAAGCGTACCTACAGCGTCGGCGATGGCCGGAATTTTGCCGCCTGAGAGCGACGTAGGCGGCTCGCGAGACTTCAGTCGTGGACCTGGACCCGAGAGATAGGCACAGGCGCGCTCAGGGCTGGTTTCTTGCGGAGGAAGAACAGACTTGCGCCTGACGTGTCAGGTGAGTGACACCTGCGGGATGTCAAGACTGTCACACCTGTCACTCCGTCACTCTAGCCCTTGTGACCTGCGGTTTTAGGTGTGACAGGTGAGTGACACCTACGGTGACGGCTCTCTTCCCACTCTAACTCTCTGTCTCTGTAGTCACACGGCAGGAGAAAGAGGCTGAAACAGCGGCGCGCCCCCTGTGTTCCAGCCTCTTTGCCCTCCACGAGGACGGGCGGCCAATCAACGGTCAATCGGTGGGCGCCCCTGGGCTGGGGACGTGACAACATGCAGGTCAGAGCGATGGACTAGCGTGTTGCGACCCATCCCTCCGGAGGCAGGTGTGGTAGGTTCGCTGCTGATTGCGCAAGTGAACGATCGACGTGGTCACGGAGGTTTTCGCGGGGCCTGCACCCCTGAACAGACCGTCACTGTCGTCACAAGTCTTATCGGGCGTCTTTGGCTGCTTCCCTCCTTTTTGCGCTGTCGTGCCTTCCGCTCGCGCTCGTACTGCGTCACGCGGGCTTGAGGCCCTTCCGCCGGGGGAGTCAGGCGCCGGCCCCCGGTGAGTTTGTACGTTGCGTGCCCTGTGACAGGGTCAACAAGCGAAAATTCGGGTCGGTGAGATCTGCGCGACCTCCCGACCAGGGGCAGCGAGCGTCAACGTCAAGATATCCTGTCGACCCCGGGCTGCATGCTCGCCCGAAGAACTTCCGTAACCGACTCCTAAGCACGCCGGTCGCGGTTATCGAGCTCCTGGTCGCGCTGAGCGTGGGCTTGTTCAACTGCGCTGTGCACTCGCAGGAAGTAGCAAAGCAGAGCCGACCTTACATCGAAGTAGACTCGTACCCGCGCTGACCTCGGTTAAGCTCATGAATGTGGTAGTCGCGACCATTGTAAGTACACCAGCCTTCGAACTCAGTATCGCGTTTGATCCGCATCCTGAACGCCCTGAAGCGGTCACGTCCCCAGAGATCAGGATTCAGGCCTCCTTAGAAGGTCGACTCTGATGATTGCGCCAGGCCGTGCGTGCTGGTTGCCTTTCGGCTGTGTCCCAACGGGTTATGGGAGTGCCCAACCGATAAACTTTATGGTGACCACGCGCGACCGTAACAGTTGCAGGCAGGCGCGGGGGCCGGGCCGGCGCGTCCAGAACGCTCCCCTGCACCTCGGAGTGGGTGCTGCGTTCCATGCCACATTGATCAATGGCGACGCAGGCAGGCGAGGCTATTTTCTGGTGGAGCAGTGGTTGGTCGTCATGTATGGGGCTTCGGTACGCCATGGGGACCATCAAGATCAAACTATGAAAGACGTCCGACTTCCAGCGGGACGCCTCCGGATGAGCTATCCTCCCGTCGCATACTTGCGACCGAGGCGGGAGTAAGCCGACGCCCAGTCTGCGACGTCAGCGCCAACTACGAGGGGGCCAGAGTTAGACGTGCTGTACGATCCCGGTGCGACTGCAACGGTTGCGAGCCTGGCTATAGGCCTCGTAGTGAACGTCGTGGTAGCTGCCCTCTTTGCACAGTCCGGCAAGTCAAACTCGCCACGGCCGCTCTCCAAGCATATTGCCTTGGCTTTGAGCTATTTGTCTTTGCTGCCAATTCTTGTTAATCTTATTCCTTCATCAATCCTGCCAACTCGGGCCAGTGCGATTCTTCTTACCTTGGCCTCGACGGTAGCGGCTCTGGGAGTCCATGTTTCGTGTGCCGCGGTAATTAACTCGAGTAAACTGAGGAAATCTCACGGGCGCGACCTTGATGATGCCGAGAAGAAAATTAGTGAACTGCGGCTGCAGATTTCCCCAAAAAACCATGGCGAGGCGCCATTGATAGAGCCGAATGTTCATTGCCATGTCCCCGGGAATGCTGTCCTGGCTCGCACGGTATCGTACGCAACGGTATCGGAATATCGTGCCGCAATTGCCGAGTTGGAGGCCACTGCTCACGAGTTTTCATTCATTCAGCATCGGATAGCTCCATATTTCAAGACCGACGGCGGAATCGACGATGTCGCGCTTATCCGGTATGGTGAGGGTAGTCCCGATGCGGACGGCTACCGACACAGTCAGACGAGTCGGAAGAAGTCATTCGCAGCGCACCTGGCTGCAGGGAACAAACTGCGCGAGATCTATCCTCGAGACAAGATCACTCTCTATGCGAGAACGGGAGCGTTGGCGCCGAAGATGTGGCCCATGAAGCCGAGCGAGGTGGTCGCGTCTTTGGTGAACTGGAAGCATGCCCTAGAGAACTTCGACTCGTACTTTGTAGGAATTGCCGATGTTAAGATCCCGCTCAAGTACCACATCATCGATCGGGAAGTCGTGATCCTGCATGAGCCGATCGGGCGCGGCGAGTCGCACCGGCTCAATTCGATCTTTATCTATGGCTCCGAAAGTGCGCGCCCCTTCGTTGATGACTTTGAGTTGCTGTGGTCGCTGATACCATCGGAGTGGCGGTCGACCGTCCAGGTTGCCAGTTGGATCGAAAGCGAATTGATTCCACTTGCGCAGAAGAGGAAGGTCTAGTGATTAGTTCCGAAAGATTGGTGGGCGCGATTCTCGCTGGCGGTTCCGGTGCAAGAATTCGCGACTTCAGCACCCAGCAGAAGCCGCTAGTAGAGGTTTTAGGCCGGCCGGTCATAGATCACACGGTGATCGGAATGGCTCATGCGGGAATCAATGAGATATCTATTGGTACAAATGAACTAAATGTCGAGTTGTTAAGACATCTTCAGGCCACCTTCCCCGGTATCGAATTTATTCCCGTGTCCACTGATAACTGCAGTGGGACTGGGAATGCCCTCTTGGCAATATTGGATTCAATATCTGAGTCTGATGTCTGCATTGGAACCGCTGATACAGTCATTCGACTAGATGCGATCAAACGGATGATTGACGCTGTAGGCCGTCCGGCGGTTGGTCGAATAGGTCACGTACTGGCCACTCGATTCATTGCGGATGAGGATCCTATCTGGATTGAGACATCACCCGATTGGCGATTGACGAGATTCAGTAAAGGGGGAAATCCTGCAGGCCTCGTGTTTGCCAATATTAGATGGTTATCCAGGGAGGCTGCAAGTCGGGTGCGCGCGGCGGCTACATCAGAGTTATTTACAGGTGAAATTCGTGCCTCTGTTGTCATGCGATTTCTGATGGATAGCTCACCCGGGGCCATAACCTGCAGTGTCGAGGATCCGGTTTTCGATATCGATCGTGGCATCGATGTCAAGGTTGCAGAGGAGTGGATAAGGGGCCATCCTGAGAAATGGAATCGATAGCCTCGAAGTGTGTCGCAGTGGAGGGCGGAAATGGAGACAGTCTTTTCACGTCTAGTGGCCACCGTTCTGGGCAAGGATGGTATCGCGGTGGTCGGATTTGACCTGGGGGGAACGCTCTTCGATAGAACCCCCCTACATGTCAGTTCAACCGCACGTGCGCTGGGAATTGATGACGCCGCCGTAGTGACAGAGGTCGATCGGCTTGTCCGCGAGGAGTTGCGTGTAGGGTCTAACTCGAATACATGGCTACCACGAATAGCGCAGACTTTGGGCATCAAAGTCCCGAACTTCGAAATGGCTCTGCGAGCCAAACGGCAAGACTTGGCAACCCTTCAGCGGGCAGCGCGCATGCCGGTCGAGGCGGTCGAACTCCTGATTAGTATTGGCAGGAATATGCCTGTCCGGATCGTGAGTCAAGGACACGTCGATGAAACTCGTGACCTGCTCAACAGATCGTTTTCCGCGGTCGGCAGGTCTGCGGCCGATATTCTAGTTCTTGGTCGCGACAATGATACTGATGGGGTAGCCAAGGTAGACCTGCTCCACGCGGCGTTCTCGGGCTTCGAGCCCTGCGAGTGCCTATTCGTCGGGGATTCTCTCAATGATGCCAGTTCCAGCGCGAAACTCGGTCTGCATTATATTAATTTTTCGCCATTTCCGAGTCTTGGCTAGGGGCGGCTTAGGCGTTCTTGGTAACCCTTCGAAGATGTCACCTTCATCGCCTGCGCGCGCCGGATAACCGCCTCAGGTTTTGCTCTGAAGGTGAATCGACGAACGGATCAAAGGATCGATAAGGTCAATACCTGATTTGGAAAACGATTCGTGTGCTCTTGCGCGGAAATCCGTGTCGGCTCGGTAGGTCTCGGGGAGATGGTATGGCAGCACGCTGGAGACCCCCGCATCTTTGGCAAGTTGGAGGGCGTCATAAAAGGTGCTGTGCCCCTTGGTGTGTGTGCTTGAACGATCGTCGGGTGATGATCCTTCGGCGAAACACTCGGCGATGAGCAGGTCAACCCCCTGGAAGAAGCGTGGATCTTTCTCAGTAGGTCGGCTGTCAGCCTGATAACCGACAAGAGGACCTGTTGGCGCATCCAATCGCGCTGACAACCCTGAAATCTTATGCCGCGTCGGCAGAAAAGTTACTGACAGTGACTCAGTAAACGAAAGGACCTTCGCCTCTTCGGCCTCGTGCCAGTCTATAGCGAGCTTTCGGTCGGGATATTGAATAGCGACCATGTCGCGCAATCCCTGGATCGTGACCGCTTCGGCAAAAACCTGAACGGGTTTCGTATTGGGGCCGTTCTTTCGCATTAGGGTCTGACGAGTGAAGATCAGGTTTGCGAATCCGCTCGAATGATCTGAATGTAGGTGAGAAATAAACACGTGACTCACCGTGGATGGGTGTATTGCCGCCGCGCGAAGACTCCCAACAGGGTCGACCCCTACGTCCAAGAGCATTGTTTCCGCCTGGGACTGCACGGCGAACGAGCTTGTCGGACCGGACCATGAATTCGACCAGAAGCCCAGCGGCACAACGGTGACTGTACTCGGCGTGTCAGGCATTGAATTGCCCCCTCGTTCCATCCGTCAGTAGTTGACGACCATGCTGACGCAGCCTACTGGACCCCTGAAGTCGGCACCACGGCAGCAACATGTCCGACTGACCCCGATCTTGAATGGGATACGGGTAGTTCAGTCGGGTGTTGGCGAGACGTTTCCGACGTCTGACCTGTCGGTCGCTCAGAGTGAGAACCTGGTTTCAGAAAGTGAATCCCACGGTGAGGTGGCCTCGTCGTTGACTACCTGCGGGCACTCGGCCCCGATCACCCCGTAACTCCCCGTAACTCCCACCGCCCGTGGAAAACGTCGCCTTCTGGCGCGGACCGGTTGGTGACCCGGCCCACGCGTCTTTGCCTACCAGGACACCCTTGTTGACCGCTTGCGAGTGCTTGTTCCCATTACCCCCGACACCCTCGCCACCCGCCACAACGTGGCTTACTGGACCGTTCGGCCGAGTGAAGTGGCAAAGTAGCCGGGTGTCTGGTGGGTGGGGGCAACTTCCGATAATCGCACCAGCTGGTTGTCGAGCTCGCAGAGGCGTGTCAGAGCGGCCAAGCGTCTCAGTTTGCGTCTCAGTTCGGGGATGTTCAATCACGTTCGTCGGGTCTCGATGGGTGGTTCGTCCAGGACGAACTTACTTGTTCGATCCGAGATGGACAGGATGGATCGGAACTCGAAATCGTGTGACGGCTAATCCCCGTCCGTGGGTTCAAATCCCACCGCCACCGCTCTCGAAACGCCCGGCAGCCTCACTGAGGTTGCCGGGCGTTTTGCGTTGACCCGACACCGGTAGTGCCTTCGCTCGCCGACGCGGTACAGACCGCACTGCTTGACTTGAAGGGCTCTTGAAGTGTGACCGTGGTGGCACCTGCTGATCACCAAGGAGCGCACCATGAAGGTCCTCGTCACCGGGGCCACCGGCAACACCGGCCGCCACGTCGTCCGGGGTCTGCTCGACCGAGGCGCAGACGTCAGGGTCCTCATCCGCGACCCGGCGAAGGCGGAGCAAGGCGAGGTCGTCGTAGGCGACATCGCCGACCCGGCCGAAGCCGCCGAGGGAGTCGACGCCGTCTACTTCGTCTGGCCCTTCTACTCCGCCGAAGGTATCGACAAAGCCCTAAAACCCTTCAAAGACAAGCAGATCGTCTACGTCTCATCGGCAGCCGCCGAAGACGGTGGGTTCTGGGCCGACGTCGAAGACGCCGTCAAAAACGTCACCGACGACTGGACCTTCCTCCGCATCACCGGCCTCGCCACCAACACGCTCGGCTGGGTGGAGCAAGCGAAAACCGGCAAAGTCCGGGCACCCTACGGGCAAGCCCGACGCTCCCTCGTACACGAAAAAGACGTCGCCGACATGGCGATCAAAGCGTTCACCGAAGACCACGCGAAGCAGATCTACCTGGTCGCCGGACCGGAAGCCCTGAGCCAAGCAGACCAGGTGAGGTTCATCGGGCAAGCGCTGGGAATCCCCGCGAAATGGGAAGAACAACCCGAAGAAGAAGCAAGAAAGCAACTGGGCGAGGAATTCGCGAGGAGCGCCCTGCCCTACTGGGCGTCCCTTGTCGACGATCCGGAGCCCGTTTCGCTGGACGTCCCCACCGTCACCGGCCATCCGGCACGGAGTTTCGAAGACTGGGCCCGGGAACGGTTCAGCTGAGCTGGACCGCCGGCGCCGTCAACGGCTCCAGTTCCGCCAGCAGCGAGGACAGCAACGCGATCTTCGCGGAAACCGTCCGGACCACCGCCGTGCACGTCATGCTGACCGTGCTCACCACCTCGGGGGACCGGTCGTCCGCCAGGACCGCTGCCACCGATGCCGAAGCGGCGGAAGCCAGGGCGGACACCTCCGCGGACGCCGAGACCGCCAACGCGTCCAGCTCGGAAGCGATCCGGACGCCCAACGCAGCTGTGGCCGCCGCAGCGCGGGCCGCCGCGCCGTACTGGGCGTCCACTGCGTCCGCCCAGATGCCGAACGTCTCCGCGCTGCCGCCGCCTTCGCCTTGCTCGACGCCGTCGCGGAACTCCGCGGAGGCCGACGTCACCAGGGACGCGCCCGCGTCGACCGCCGAAGCCGACGCGCTGATCGACGACGGTGAACAGTCCAGGTGGCGCAGGGCCGCGACCGGGTCCGGGGCGCCGATGCGGCCCGCCGCCGCGCGCAAGGACGCCAGCTGGGCCGCCGCCGAGGTCAACGCCGGGTGTTCGAACACCGGAGACGTCACGGCGCCACCGCGATCCGCCCCCGGAAGCCGGTGCTCCGGGTGCTCTCCGCCGCCATGCGCAGCCGGCCGGCGAGGTCGGACGTCGCGTCGCCGAGGACGCGTGCGTCCGCTTCGCGGGCGGCGAGCGCGGCCGACCAGCGCGCCGCCAGCTCGCGGGCCTGTGCCGAGATGCCGAACGGCGTCGAGTCGACGCGGGCTTCGGCGAACCTGCCCGCCGCCTTGTCGTCGGCGGCCGTCGCCTGGTCCAGCTGGTCGGCGGCGATGCGTAGCCGGTCCGGGTCGATCCGCGAGCCTCTGCCTTCCGGCATCGTGACCTCCGTCGTCAAGGGCGCTCACCCGATCGTGGAAGATCTTGCCTCATGCTCCCGAGCCGCCCGCATCGCGGTGACCTGCGGCGTTGACCGCGTTCCACCAAGTGGACGTCTTGACCGCAGGGCGGGAGGAAGAACACCATGAGCACATGCCCGCCACCTCGGAAAGCACGCCTGTCCGGTGGCACGGCCGCGCCTCCAAGCGGTCGGTCGGGGAAGGCACCGTGGAGCTCCTGCTGCGCCGCGGCCGCCTGGGCTCGCCCCCTGCCTGACGCGAGCCCGGCGTCCGAACCCCTCCGAAAACCCTTGGAGCACAACCATGTCCGTAGAGCTGCCTGCCCGGATTCAGCTGCGGGAGGCCATCGCACCCCCCGACGGCCTCCTCGAAGGCCCGCGCGTCCTGCACCGGAGTGAGAGCGAACCGTACGAACTCTTCCGGATCCGCCCGCTCGGCCGGGTGATCGGCGCCGAGATCGACGGCGTCGACCTCCGCCGCCCCGTCACCGCCGAGCTGCGCGAAGAGCTCAACCGCGCCCTGCTCGAGTGGAAGGTGATCTTCTTCCGCGACCAGGACATCACCTCCGCGCAGCAGCGCGCGTTCGCCGCGAACTGGGGCGCGCTGGAGACCAACCCGTTCATCCCCAAGGGCGATGACGACGCTGTCACGCGCTTCGAGCGCACCGCCGCCATGCCCGGCTACGAGAACATCTGGCACGTCGACGTCACCTGGCGGCCCAACCCGGCGCTCGGCTCGGTGCTGCGGCTGATCGAGGTGCCGCCCGTCGGCGGCGACACGATGTGGGCCGACATGGCCGCCGCCTACGACAACCTGCCCGAGGACGTCCGCGCCCGCATCGACGGGCTCACCGCGGTCCACGACTACCTCCCCGGCTTCGACCGGTTCTCGGATCCCGCGCTCCTCGCGCAGTGGCAGGACGAGTTCCCGCCGGTCGAGCACCCGGTGGTCCGGACGCACCCGGAGACCGGGCGGCGCACCCTGTTCGTCAACCAGGCGTTCACCACGCACATCGTCGGGATGGACCGCGCCGAGAGCGACCGGCTGTTGCGGTACCTCTTCCTGCAGGCGCACACGCCCGAGTTCCAGGTCCGGTTCGGCTGGCGGCCGAACTCGGTGGCCTTCTGGGACAACCGCGCCACGCAGCACTACGCGGTCAACGACTACCACCCGCACGTCCGGATCGCGGAGCGCGTCGCCATCGCGGGCGACCGGCCGTTCTGACCCTTAGCCTGGGGGCATGACCGATGAACCCCAGGCAGTGGTGACCGGTTTCCTGAAGGCCCTCGAAGACCTCGACATCGACCGAGCGCTGACGTTCGCGGCGAGCGACATCGTGTACCAGAACGTGCCGTTGCCGCCCGCCCGCGGCGTCGCGGCGGTCGAAAAACAGCTGCGGCTGATGGCCCGGTTCGGCTCCGGGTTCGAGGCGCGGACGCACCACATCGCCTCGGACGGCAACGTCGTGCTCACCGAACGCACCGACGTGCTGCGCCGCGGCGCGTGGGAAGCTGAGTTCTGGGTGTGCGGCACGTTCGAGGTCGAAGCCGGTCGGATCGTGCTGTGGCGCGACTACTTCGACTGGACGACGGTCTTGGCCGCGAGCGCGAAGGGCGCCGGGCGGGTCGCACTCGCCGGCGCGCGCACGCTTATCGGCCGCTACAAGGCGAAGCAGGCTGTGCGCTAGACGCGGTGTTCGCCGCGGTCGTGGTCCCGAAGGTCCACGACCGCGGCTATCCCCAGCACCAGCACGAACACGCAACTGAGAACAATCAGCCCCCACATGATGGTTCTCCCTCCCCCGCGTGTTCGTGCTGGTCGAGAGCTGTCTAAAAGTGGTCTGTGCCACTTTTCCGGCGGCTCACGCAGACCGTACCGCCGCTTCACGCGGGTTGTTCCGGGTCTTAGGGAGCATTTAAGGCAGATGCGCCGGATGGGTGACAGTCGCGCCGCGTCCTGTAACAGCTCGCACGCGATCAGTTACGTGCCAACGCTTACCGATGCTATTCCGTCCCGGATGGAGACGGACGTCGAGCGCCGAGCCGAGAGATCCGCGACGTACTGCAGGACTTTGCCCGCTTCGTCCCCGGCGAGCGGTACGCACTCGTTGTCGGCGTCGCGTCGCACGGGGATGAGCTCGAGCCGGGGTTCGTCGCCGAACATGCAGCCGGCCAGCAGCCCGTCGACGTGCCGCCCGCGCATCGCCGGCCAGTCGAAGACGAGGTTGCCGAGGCTGTAGAGGATCGGACGGCCGCGGTGGACCTCGACGGCCTGGATCGTGTGCGGCCCGTGCCCCGCGACCAGGTCGGCGCCGGCGTCGATCACGGCGCGGCCGTAGGCGACCTGGTACTCGGCCAGTTCGGGGCCCGGCAGGCCCCAGTGCATCGAGACGACGACGTGGTCGTGGGCCGCCTTGGCCTGCTTGACGTCGGCGACCAGCCGGTCGAGGTGTTCGGGCACCGGCGACGTGCGCACCAGCGGCGGGCGGCCCGGGATCTCCGCGACGCGCGGATCGGGCTGGTAGGCCGTGGTCGCAAACGCTTGCGCGACGCCGGGAAAGTCCAGATGCGAGCCGTAGGGGCGAAGTGACGTGTACGCGAGGAAGGCGACCTTCTCCCCGGCCCGTTCGAGCACCGCGGGTGCGTGCGCGGCGGCGAGGTCCGGGCCGGCGCCGCAGTGCGCGATCCCGGCCTGGTCGAGGACCGGGAGGGTGGCCGGCACGGTGAGGTCGTTGGCGCACGAGACGACGTCGATGCCTGCCGACGTCAGCGCTTCGGCCGCGGGCGCGTCGAGGGGTCCTTCGAGGTTCGCGAACCGGACATCGGCGCCCTTGAGCAGCGGTTCCAGTCGCTCGAACGCCGTCGACGGCTTCGCGCGGCCCTGAACGTTGACGTCTCCGCCGAGTACCAGCGTGATCACAAAACCTGCTCTGCCGAAAGAGTGACGACGAAAGTAGTTGTTACGAATCGTTGCACCTTTGTCTTCCTCCTCCTCATCTGTTCGGGGGACTATGCCACGACTGTTCAAGCACAAAGGGGACTCAGGGTGATCAAGACCCACAGAGCCAAGACCGCGCTGACGGTGGCCGTCGCGTCCGGCTTGGTGCTCGGCGGAGTGGCCGCACCGGCCGCCTTCGCGGCACCGAGCGCCGACGCGGTCATCGCCGAGGTCTACGGCGGTGGCGGCAACTCCGGCGCCACGTTGACCAACGACTTCGTCGAGCTCGCCAACCACGGTACTGCCGCCACGAGCGTCGACGGCTTCAGCGTCCAGTACCTGCCCGGCTCGCCGAGCGCGTCCAGCACCTGGCAGGTGACGCAGCTGGCCGGCAGCGTCGCGCCGGGCGGGCGTTACCTCGTGGCCGAGGGCAAGGGTTCCGGGGGAACCGTTGCCCTGCCGACGCCGGACGCCACCGGCACGATCGCGATGTCCGCGACCGCGGGCACGATCGCCCTCGTCTCCGGGACGACCGCGCTGACCTGCAAGACCGCCGCGGACTGCGCCGCCGACCCGAGGATCAAGGACCTCGTCGGGTTCGGCACGGCGACCGTGCGCGAAGGCGCCCCGACGGCCGCGCCGGCCAACGCGACGTCCGTCGCGCGCGGCGCGTCCCTGGTGGACACCGACGACAACGCCACCGACTTCACCGTCGGCGACCCGACGCCGACCAACACCAAGGGTGAGACGACCGGCGGCGGCGATCCCGGCGAACCGGGCACCCCGGCGAAGATCCACGAAATCCAGGGCACCACGCGCATTTCGCCGTTCAAGGACAAGAAGGTCAGCGACGTCACCGGCGTCGTCACCGCGACCAGGACGTTCGGCTCGGTGCGCGGCTTCTGGATCACCGACCCGAACCCGGACAACGACCCGCGCACCAGCGAGGGCCTGTTCGTGTTCACCGGCTCGACGAGCCCGGCCGTCGCGGTCGGCGACGCGGTGACCGCGGCCGGCACCGTCCGCGAGTTCTACCCGGACGCGCCGGCGACGTCGAACTACCAGTCGCTCACCGAGCTGGGCAGTGCACAGTGGACGGTCGGCTCGCACGGGAACGCGCTGCCGGCGCCGACCGTGCTCAACCCCGACACCGTGCCGGTTGCCTACGCGCCCGCGCCCGGCGGCAACATCGAGTCGCTCCCGCTGGAGCCGGCGAAGTACGCGCTGGACTTCTGGGAGTCGCACGAGAGCGAGATCGTTTCGGTGAGCGACGCTCGGGTCGTGGGCCCGTCGAACTCGTTCAACGAGCTGTACGTGACGACCAAGCCGGACCAGCACAAGTCGGTTCGCGGCGGCAGCGTCTACCTGGGTTACGACCAGCTGAACAGCGGCGTGCTCAAGGTGTCCTCGCTGATCCCGTTCGACCAGCGGCCGTTCCCGAAGCTCAACGTCGGTGACGTGCTGACCGGCACGTCGTCGGGCCCGGTCGAGTACAGCAACTTCGGTGGCTACACGCTGTTCGCCAGCGTGCTCGGCACCGAAAAGGACAACGGGCTGCAGGGCGAGACCACGCGCAAGCAGCGTTCGGGCGAGCTCGCTGTCGCGACGTACAACGTCGAGAACCTGGCGCCCGGTGACCCGCAGGCGAAGTACGACCGGCTCGGCGAGGCGATCGTGACGCACCTGGCGACGCCGGACATCGTGAACCTGGAAGAGATCCAGGACAACACGGGCGCGACCGACGACGGCACGGTGGCGGCGGACCAGACACTGCAGAAGTTCACCGACGCCATCGTCGCCAAGGGCGGCCCGCGCTACCAGTGGCGTTCGATCGACCCGGTGAACGACCAGGACGGCGGCCAGCCGGGCGGCAACATCCGGGTGGCGTTCCTGTTCAACCCGGCGCGCGTGTCCTTTGTGGACAAGCCGGGTGGGACGTCGACCGCTTCGGTGGGCGTCGTCCGTGACCACGGCAAGGCGCACCTGACGGCGTCGCCGGGCCGCGTCGACCCGGCGAACGAAGCCTGGGAGGCCAGCCGGAAGCCGCTGGCCGGCGAGTTCGTCTTCAAGGGCCGCACGGTGTTCGTCATCGCCAACCACTTCAACTCCAAGGGCGGTGACCAGCCGACGCACGGCCGGTTCCAGCCGCCGGTGCGCAGTTCCGAGGTGCAGCGGGCGAAGCAGGCCACGGTGCTGCGCGGGTTCGTCGATTCGTTGCTGGCGGCTGACAAGAGCGCCAACATCGTCGTGGCGGGTGACCTGAACGACTACCCGTTCTCGCCCGCAGTCCAGACGCTGACCGCCGGTGGCGCGCTGAAGGACCTGATCGCGTCGGTGCCCGAGGCGGAGCGGTACAGCTACGTGTTCGAGGGTCAGTCGCAGGTGCTGGACCACATCCTGGCGTCGAAGGCGCCGCGCGGGGTGGACTACGACGTCGTCCACATCAACGCGGAGTTCGCCGACCAGGCCAGCGACCACGACCCGCAGGTGATCCGGTTCCGGCCGAGCACCGGCAACGCGATCCAGGACGCGTTGTACGACCTGCTCGACTACCTGGAGCAGGTGCTGGGCAAGTACTTCCCGTAAGTCTCACTGTTCAAGGCCACCACCGGGCATCGTCCGGTGGTGGCCTTTTCTTTGTGCCACACCATCGGGTGACAGGGAAACCGCAGCGCGTTCGCCGCCGTCTTTACTGGTGACGGGACCACAGGGGAGGGTGGCGTGGACGGATACGCGGTGAAGGCCGACGAGCTGGGCAAGCTCATCGGTGACCTCGACACGGCAGCGGGCCGGATGGCCGACGCGAACAGGAAGCTGGGCGGCGGCGGAGCGTTCGGGTCGCTGGGGACGGCGGAGCTGGGCCAGGCGGGGGTCTCCTTCGAGGAGGCCTGGGGCTATGGGATCGGTCGGCTCGGTGAGGCGGCTTCGGACATTACTGAGCGGCTGAAGCAGGCGAAGCAGAAGTACGAGCAGATCGAAGCGGAGTTCGGCGGCGAGCTGAAGAAGTTCGGCTCGATGGTGATGGGCGACGACGACCCGACTGTGCCCCACGGGCGGCGGGGCGACTACCCGCGGGTCGGCCGGCCGAGCGGAAGCCCGCCCGGCGGCTCGTTCGGCAACGTGCTGGGCGACGACGGCATGGTCGGCGGGGGAGTCACCGGCGGCGTGCCGGGCATCAACGACCAGGCCGGACGCGCGGATCCCGGCGGCGGCATGGTCGGCGACGGCGCGACCGGCGGCATCGCCGACATCCTGGACGGGCGCGACCGATGAGCACACGCGACTTCCCGGCCCTGGGCTTCGACCCGGCTCCGGGCGACCTGGACGGCGTCACCGATCTGGCCGGCAAGTACCGCGCGGTGAGCACCGACCTGACCGAGGCCGACGACTCGCTGCGGCAGATCGTCCGGAAGCAGGGCATCTGGCAGGGCGAAGCGAGCGACGCCTTCGCGCGGCGCATCGGCCCGCTGCCGCAGTACCTCGAGGGCGCGGCGAGGTCGATGAGTCAGGCGGCGGACGCGCTGGAGAGCTGGTCCCGAGACCTCGGTGACCTGCAGAAACGCGCAGCCGACCTGGAGGCACGGGCCGAGGCAGCGGCCAAGGCGGCTGAGGCAGCACGGGCGAACCCGGACCTCGCGCTCGCCAACCGGACGTTCCCCGACCAGCAGTCGCTGCAGATCGCGCAACGCCTGCTGGACGACGCGGGCCGGCAGCTCCAGTCCGCCATCGACGGCTGCCAGAACGTCCAAGACGCGGCGAAGCAGCTCCAGCAGGAGCACACGGAGGCAGCGGGCCGCGTCGCAGAGGCGCTCCTGAAGGCGAAGGAGCTGGCTCCGGACGAGCCGGACGTCCTCGACGAGCTGAGCGACGCCGTCGGCGGCGCCCTGTCCGACTTGGCGAACACCCTCGCCGATGGAGTGGACGACGCGTGGGACTTCGTCCAGGATCACGCGGAGCTGATCTCGAAGCTTTCGGACGTCGTGGGCGACATCGGCAACGGCCTCGGCGTCCTGAGCGACGCTCTCCCCTCGCCGGCCAGTGAGGTCACGAGCCTCGTCGCCACCACCTTCGGTCTGGGCGCGCTCAGCGGTCACGTGGTCGCGAAGGCGGCCGGGGCCGAGGTGGCTCCTGAGACGCTGGCCTTCGACGTGGCCGGTGCGGTCACTTCGCTGGCCGGGATCAACCCGATGATGCCGGACAGCGTGATCAAGGTCGCGACTTACGGCGCCCTGGTCGGCCAGGCAGGAGGAGAAGTCGCGAAGGGTGCTGACTTCGAGAGCCCCTGGGACGACTTCCAGAACTATTGGGTGCCCAAGGACATGGGCCAGGCGGCGGTGGTCGCCGGCACGCTCGTCGCCGGGCCGGCGCCGTGGGCGGTGGTGGCGCTGGGCAATGCGGCCGATGCGGGAATGCGGGCCGACGACGCGCCGGCGCGTCGGCGGGAGCGGGCGGAAGACGAGGTGTGGGGCTGATGCCGCTGCAGATCGACCTGCCTCCCGGGTTCGCCGGGATGCCGGTGGGCACCGACGACAAGATGAACCGCGGCCACGCCTGGACCATCGCCGAAAGCCTGGCGTCCGGGACGTCCGTCGAGGAGTTCGGCCGCTACCTGATGGCGCTCGTCCCGGCGATGCGGGCGAACGGCATCCGCGTCTTCGGCAAGTTCGCCGTCGGCCGGCGCAAGGGTGACGTCGCGACCTTGACGCTCGGCGTCGCCCAGTGGCCGGAGACCGCGCCTGGCAGCCGAGACGCCTTAGTGGCGGCGATGGCCGAGCAGTACCGGAGCCGGCACAAGCTCGCGGCGGTGCGGCCGGTTCGGCTCCCGATCGGCCCGGCCATCGTGGCCTTCAGCGGCGGCGAGTTCCACCTGCCCGACGACGACGTCCGCACCCAGATCAAGGCGGAGTACCAGATCCCGCTGCCGGACGGCCGGTCCGTGGTGATCCTGTCGGTGGTGGCGGAGTCCGAAGACGCCTGGCCCGCGGTCGCCGAGGCGACGGCGAAGGTCGCTTGGAGTCTCCGCAGCGAGGAGACGACGTGAGTGAAATGGTGCTGGCGGCCGGCTCCAGTCGATCGGCGACGGATTGGCTGACCCTCGCGCTGTTCGGCGCGGTGGCCGTCGGAGGTCTGACGCTCACCGTCGTTCGTGTGGCTCGATCGATGAAGCCGCGCAAAAAACAGATGGCGAAGCTGGCCGCCGAACTGAACGGCCGGCAGCAGGTCTACATCAGGATGATCGAAAACGGTCTCGCCATCGACGACCTCGCCTGGGTCGCACGTAGTCGCGGGTACAGCCTGATCGTCCACCGGCACTTGAAGTACTACGAATTCGTATACACCCCGTACCAGCCCGGGAGGGTGGCATGAGCGACAACCCGCGGCTGATCGACGAAATGCGGTGGCAGCTCAAGCAGATCGACGACCGCAAGGCCGAGAACCGGCGCCTCCTCGCGGGCATCGCCGGGAGCAACCACACCACCGTCACCTCGCCGGATCGGTCCGTCACCGTGCTCGCCGGGCCCGGTGGCGTCGTCAGCGAAGTGCGGCTCGCGCCCGAAGCCATGCGCCTCGACGCCGGCACGCTCAGCCGGACCATCACCGCCGTCGTCCGGGAGGCGGTCGTCGCGACCGGGCAGCTTGGCGAGAAGCTGCCGGTCAGGCAAGCGCCGCAACGCAAGCCGACACCGGCGGTCGACGACGAGCCCTACGGCACGGTCTTCGATGTCTAGACCGGCGGCGGCTGCTCGCCGCGCTTCGAAGCCGCTCGCTTGGCGCGCCAGCCCAGGGCCAGCACCGCCTGGACCAGCTCCTGGTAACTGGGCTTGACCTCCTCGAGGTACCGCTCCAGATACGCCGGGCGCGCCGTCAGGACCGGGCGGGGCTCGTCGCCCGGGTCCAGCCAGAGCAGGCCCTGGATGTTGTGCAGCGCCATCTTCCACCAGCGGGTCGCGCGCTCGGCCGCGCGAGCCTCGCGCTCCTTCGCCGTCTCGATGGCGTTCTGGGCTTCCTCGATCTGCCCGGCCAGCTCCTCGGCGCGCGCCAGCTCCCAGGCGCGCAGGTTCTCCGCCGAGCCGCGGGAGAGGGCGATGATTTCCTTGTACCGCATGGCCGCGGTGGCGCCGTCGTCGGTCACAGTGCGTTCTCCGGACGCTGGAACGGGATGATCACTTCGGGGGCGCCGTGGGTCGTGCGGTCGAAGAACAACGCGCGGCCCGGACGCGGTGACCAGTGCACCACCTGGCCCGCCGCGAACGGCGCCAGCTCGTTGCCCTGGACGTCGAGCGCCGCCCACGTGCCGATGTCGTCGGTGCCCGCGAAGCCCAGCGTGTCCTTCAACCGGGCGATGCTGCGCCACCAGCCGATCGTGTGGACCCCGTGGCTCGGGCCCTGCTTCAGCACCATCCGCAGGTGGTCGAGGCCGCTCTTCAGCTGCCCGACGGCCTTGACCTCCAACGTCGGCAGCGCCGCGTCGACCCCGTACAGGAGCAGGACTTTCGCGCCGCCGGACAGTGCGCCGGTCATCGACTCCAGCACGCCGGTCAGGTCTTCCACCAGCGTGGCCGCGTGGCCGTCGGCGCGCAGCCGCTCGGTCAGCTCCAGCGCCGCCGGGGCGCAGGCCTCGATCGGGCAGCTCAGCACGAACTCGATTTCGCCGGGCTCGTACTGCTTCGACAGCGAGCGCGCCGCCGAGTCCATGATGGACAACGCTTCGGCGGTGGCCGAGCCGAGCACCGCGACGTTGCGGCCCGGCGCCCGCGGCAGCTCCACGCCGCACGCGGCCTCGGTGACGTCGATCGACTGGCCCAGCAGCGCCCGCGGCCGCGAGCTCGGCTTCAGGTCCAGGTACGCCGGGAACTGTTCCAGCACCGGCGAATGCGCCCCGTCGAACAGGCGCGGGCGCGGGAAGCGGCCCGCGTACTCCTCCCACAACCGGTGCTGCAGCTTGACGAACACGTTCTTGCTGCTCGCGTCCGGGATGTGGGCCAGCTGGTTGCCGTGCGCGACGCCGGAGTCGTGGTTGATCACCCCGTGCCACTTCGGGGCCGACACCGCCGCGTTGTTCGTCTCGGCCAGCACGCGCCGCGCCTTCGGCATCGCGATGCGCAGCGTGCACTGCTCGAACACCGCCGGCTTGCCCCAGAACGCCTCGATGCCGGCGACGTCCTGGCTGGCCAGCACCATGTGGATGCCCTGCGACCGGCCGCGCCGCGCGATGTCCTCCAGCAGCTGTGTGGCCGTGGCCGTCACCTGGTCGCGGCCCGCGAACAGGTACTGGAACTCGTCGATCACCGCGACGATCCGCGGCCAGTGCCCGCCGGGGTCGGCTTCGCGGAGGTCGGCGAGGTTCGTGACCTCGTGCTCCTTCGCGGCCGCGGACCGGCGCCGCAGCTCGTCGGCCAGGTACCGCAGCAGCGCCAGGCCGAACTCGCGGTCGGTGTTGACGTTGACGCCGACGAGCCGAGCGTGCGGCAGCCAGCTCGCGTCCTTGCGCCCCGGTGCCAGCCCGGCGAACGAGACGCCTTCCTTGAAGTCCAGCAGGTACAGCGCCAGCTCGTCCGGTGTGTACCGCGCCGCGAGACTGCCGAGCAGCGCGTACAGGAAGTTCGTCTTGCCCGAACCGGACGGTCCGCCGATCAGGGCGTGCGGGCTCGCGTCGCCGATGACGACCTCGACCGGCTCGCCCTCGAAGAACCCGACCGGCGCGCGCAGCTCCCGGGCCGAGCTCTCCTGCCCGATCTCTGTGGGCATCAGGTCGTCGAACGACCGCGGCCCGCCCTGCTTGGCGATCAGCGCCGCGGCGATCCGGTCGGCGGCGCGGATGACCTGCCCGGACGGCATCGGCGGATCGAGGGTGACGACCAGGTCGGTACCGGTCATGCTGCTGATCGCCTGCCGGTCGTCGATCAGGCTGAGCGTCTCGACCGACGCGCTCACGGCGGTCGGGACGTCGATCATGATCAGGCAGATCCCGGCGGCCAGCGCTCCACTCGCGACGCGTTTGAGGTCGCGGGCGCGCTCCGGCTCGAGGGTTTCGCCGTTGCCGTACAACACGACGATGCGGAACGGCTCGACCCGCTCCTGCCGGTCGATGCGCAGCTCCCGCAGCGACGTGTGTCCCGCCTGCATGCCGGTCGCGTGGATGCGGCGGATGTGCCCGGCCAGCTCGTCGAGGAGGTCCTCGAGCCGGCCCGGGTCGTACAGGGAAAGCGCGCTCGTGCGGCTCAGCGGGTAGAGGTCGGGCAGGATCGCGGTCAGCTGCCCGATGTCCCACAGGTGCACGCGCACCGCGCCGGGTTCGAACGTCGAAAGCACGCGGATCAGCAGGTTCTGCACGATGCCGTCGATGGTGGGCCGCGTCTTCGGCGCCGACGTGATCGCCAGGTGCGACTCGTCGAGCAGCGGGACCGCGACGTCGAACGTGCGGGTGGCGTCGCCGCCGGCGGCCGTCGCGGAGCCGACGCGCCACAGTCCGGGCGAGGTGATGCCGGCGTTGTGGCCGACGCGCCCGAGCCAGTCACCCGGCGGCAGCCCGGCCGCGCCGGGTGCGTTCTGCGAGACGAGTTCGCGCAGCGTCGTGGGTCCGTTGCCCCAGTCGGTGTAGAAAGCGCTTCGCACGCTGCCGAGCCCGCCGAACACTTCGTGCGCGGCGGGGTGCCGGGACCACTCGTTCTGCTGCTCGGCACTCGCGTGGTTCATGCCGACGCGGACGATGTCGCGCTCCAGCTCGAGTTTGGCGAGGTCGGCCTCCGCGGCTTGGCGCGCCCCGGCCGCCGCACCCAGGACCAGCCCGATCTGGTGGCGGACCCGGTCGAGGGCGGTTTCGACCCGGTTGCGTTGCTCGGCTGACTTGTTGGCCATCGGCGTCCCCAAGAAAAGGTGTCCCCAAAAGGATTACAGGCGCGACCGGTATCCGCTCACCAGATCTTCGGCAGCGGCCAGCCGGACGAGGAGCTGGTCCAGCCCCTCGCCGGCCTGCGCGTACTGCGAAGGCAGCCAGGGATCGGCCTTGGCCTGGGCGTCCACGAGCGCTTGCCGGGCTTCCCCGAGCAGGCTTGTGGCCCGCTCGGAGTGGGCGCGCGCGTCGGCGAGCCCGGCCACGACGGCGGTGAGCAGCTGGTGGAGTTCGGCAAGCGTCATCCGGCTAGAGACGCGCCGAGTAGGAGTCGGCGGAGGAAATGCTTGCTTGAACCGTGCTCTGCAAGCCGTTGATGCCTTGCAGAGCCTCCGCCAGCAACCCGTGCGCCTGGCTCACTTCGTGCTGGCTGCTGCCTTGCGTCGCTTGTGCGAGCGACTGCTGGGCTTCTTCGAGAGACTGCGCTGCCTGCTGCAGGGCGGCGATGCTCGCGGACGCCTTTTCATTGGCGAGCGCGATGCCAGCGCGGATCTCTTCGACTCCGGCCATCGGGCCTCTACTCCTCGGTCGTACGGGGGCGGATATCTATTGAAACAGATCCAACGACTCAGCGTGATCATCTGATTGTGCGGAGTGATCACGGGCTTGGAATCAGCAAGGCCCCGGACGTGGGACGTCCGGGGCCGGGCCGATCACGGTGCGTGCCGGGGTTGACCTGGCACGGATCTCGCACACTGAAGTCGCTGGCCAGCGCTACCCCAGGTCAGAGCGGTTTTCGTGCCACTGCTGGCCTTTCTGGAAGCGTCGGGCTCGGGTTGGGGTGAGACTAGCGCGACCGGAGCAACGGGCTGCGGTCAGCCCTGCTCGTAACTCCCTGTGGGCGAACAGATTTGTCCGGCAATCGCTCGAAAGACATTTCACATTTCGGGCAGCGCGGGCCCGGACGAGCGGCGCGGCCGCATCCGCACGGGCAAGTGCTCGTGCGAGCCGGATTCGGGACAGGCCACGGACTTCCGGAGCGGAACGACGAAACGCCGGGCGCGCGGCCCGGCGTTTCGCCTGTTCAAGTGCGGAGGATACAGGATTCGAACCTGCGAGGGCGTGAACCCAACACGCTTTCCAAGCGTGCGCCTTAGGCCGCTCGGCCAATCCTCCGCAGGAGACGATACCGGATGGCCGTCCCGGGACCTGAAGGTGGGTCTCAGCCGTTGGCGGCCGGCGGTGCCGCGACGACGTCGGCCACCACGCACGTGATGTTGTCCGGGCCGCCGCCTTCGTTGGCCAGGCGGATCAGCTCCGGGATCACGTCGGCCGGGTCCGGGATCGCCGCCAGGATGTCGCGCATGGTGGCTTCGGTCACCGGGCCGCTCAGTCCGTCCGAACAGAGCAGGTAGCGGTCGCCCGGCTTCGCCTTGAACGTCCAGATGTCGGGGTCGCTGGAGCCCGTCGTCTGCAGGGCCTTCATCAGCAGCGACCGCCGCGGGTGCGTGGCCGCGTCCTCGGCCGCGACCCGGCCGTCCTCGACCAGGGCCTGCACGAGTGTGTGGTCGCGGGTCAGGCGCCGCAGGTCGCCTTCGCGCAGCAGGTACCCGCGGGAGTCGCCGATGTGGGCCGCCGCGAACTCGACGCCGTCGAACATCAGGACCGTCAGCGTCGTGCCCATGCCCGCGGTGGTCGGCTCGTTCGAGGCGACCTCCGTCAGTCTTTCGTCGATCGACTTGACCACGCCGGCCAGCGTCGCGGCCAGGTCGACGTCCGTGAGGTCCATCCGCCGGAGGTCGACGTCGAGCTCGCGCAGCACGTCGACCGCGGTCGCGCTGGCGACTTCGCCGTGCGGCTGGCCACCGATGCCGTCGGCGACGGCGAGCAGGCGGGAACTCGCGTACAGCGAGTCCTCGTTGACCTGGCGTCGCTTGCCGACGTCCGACCCCGCGGCGTACCGGAGGACGTACCGATCGTGTGTCATGCACCCATGAAAGCATTGGTTGACTGAGTTCACAAGCAACTCGGCTGAATGGAGCACTCTCCGATAGAGTTCCCGCCATGGACGACGACGCCACGGTCAGCGCGGCCGACATCGCGCGGCTCGCCGGGGTCGGCCGGGCCGCGGTGAGCAACTGGCGCCGTCGCTACCCGGACTTCCCCCCGCCCGTCGGCGGCACGGCGTCGAGCCCGTTGTTCGGCCTGTCCGCCGTCACCGGCTGGTTCCGCGCCCGCGGCAAGAAGTTCGAGCTGTCCGCGGGCGAACGCGCGTGGCAGCGCCTGCGCGCGCTGGGCGACGACCTCGACCTCGCCGAGCGCGTGAGCCGCGCGGGTGCCTTCTTCGCCTTCCAGGCCGGGATCCTCGGCACCTTCGACAGCAGGCTCGACGACCCCGAGCTGATCACCCTGCTCAGCGAGATGACGCACCGGGCCGGGCCGGTCGAGTCGTTCGAACTGTTGTGCCGCCGGTACTTCGAGGCGCATTCACGGCGGTTGTCGGCCACACCGGAGCCGGTCGCCGAGCTGATGGCCCGGCTCGCCGGCCCGGTCTCGGCGATCCTCGACCCCGCGTGCGGCTTCGGCGCGCTCGCGCTGGCGAGCGGCGCGAAAACCGTGCTGGGGCAGGACAGTGACCCGATGACGGCGTCGATCGCGACGTCGCGCCTGCGGCTGCGCGGCATCGAAACCGAGGTCTACGCGGTCGACGCGCTGCGCGAAGACGCCTTCGCCGGCCGGACGGCCGAAGCCGTGCTGTGCGACCCGCCGTTCAACGAACGGGCCTGGGGGCACGACGAGCTCGTCGGCGACGCGCGCTGGGAGTACGGCCTGCCACCGCGCGGCGAGCCCGAGCTCGCGTGGGTGCAGCACTGCCTCGCCCACGTCGAACCCGGTGGTGCGGTGGCGATCCTGATGCCGGGCGCGGCGGCCGGGCGGCGCAGCGGCAAGCGCATCCGCGGCAACCTGCTGCGCGCGGGCGCGGTCCGCGCGGTCGTCACGCTGACGCCGGCCGGCCCCGACCTCTGGCTGCTGCGGCGGCCGGAGCCCGGGCAGCGCCCGCCGTCCACCGTGCTGCTGGCCGAGGCGGGCGACAATCTGTCCACTGTGGACGAAATGTGGCAGGAGTTCCGCGAGCACCCCGAGTCCGGCGTCCGGATCATCGACCTGCTCGACGACGACGTCGACCTCACGCCGGCCCGGCGCCGTGGCCGCGACGAGGACGTCGGCCAGGCGTTCCAGGCCGTGCGGGGCCGGTTCGCCGAACTGGCGCCGCGGCTGCCGCCCCTCGAAGCCGCCGACGGCGAACCGGCGTTCACGACGATCGGCGAGCTGGTCAAGGCCGGGGTGGTCGAGGTCCGGCACGCGGCCCGCGCCGACGCCGAGCACCCGACGGCCGACGACGGTGACGTGGTCGCGTCCGTGACCGGGGTCGCGTACGTCCACAGTGGACCACCGGAGGCGGTTGGTCCGGGGCTTACGGTGTACCGCGTCGACCCGGATCGGCTGGACGCGGACTTCCTGGCCGGCTGCCTGCGCGCGGCCGACCTGCCCGCCGCGTCCGCGTCGACCCGGATCGACGGGCGGCGCGTGCGGATCCCGCGCGTCCCGAACGACGTCCAGCGCGAGTACGGCCGGGTCTTCCGGAACCTGGCGGAATTCGACGCCGTCCTGCGCGAGACGGCGGAAACGGGCCGTGAGCTGGTGAGGCTAGGCTTCGCTGGACTTGTCGAAGGACGGCTCCGCCCAGGAGGCGGATAGGGGAACGGATGCTGATCGCCGACCGCTACGAGCTCGACGAGCTGCCGCTCGGACGCGGCGGGATGGGCGCGGTGCACGGCGGGCACGACCGCCGGCTGGGCCGGCGCGTGGCGATCAAGCTGCTCAGGCTGCCAGGCCGCGACGAGGAGCTCGAAGCGCGCTTCGCCCGCGAAGCACGAATTCTGGCGACGCTCGACCATCCCGGCGTGCCGACGCTGTACGACTACGGCACCCACGACGACCGGTTGTTCCAGGTCATGCAGTTCGTCGACGGCGTGACGGTCGCTGACCTGCTCGCCGAGCACGGACCGCTGCCCGTGCCGTGGGCCGCGGCGATCGCGGCGCAGGCGTGCGCGGTGCTGACCGCCGCCCACGCGCTCGCGGTGTGCCACCGCGACCTCAAGCCGTCTAACCTGATGCTCGGGCCGGACGGCGGCGTCAAGGTGATGGACTTCGGGCTCGCGGTGCTCCGCGAGGCCGACGCCGCGCAGTTCACGCGGGCCGGGCAGCTGCTGGGGACGCCGTCGTACATGGCGCCCGAGCAGATCCAGCGCGGCGGCGCCGAACCGCGAAGCGATCTCTACGCGCTGGGGTGCGTGCTGTACGAGATGCTCACCGGGCGGCGGCTCTTCGACGGGCCCACCGCGTACGCCGTGTTCGAGCGCCAGGTCAAGGAGCTGCCGCCGCCGGTGCCGGGGGTGCCGAAGCAGCTCAACGCCCTGCTCGCCGAGATGCTCGAGAAGGACCCGGAAGCGCGGCCGCCCGGGGCGGCCGCGCTGTACGAGCGGCTCGGCGCGTTCGTCGGCGGGCTGCCGCCGCTGCCGGGCTTCCTGGTGCCGCCGTCGGTGCCCAGCCCGGGCCGGATGTACGCGAGGATGCTGGGGCGCGTCAGCGGCTGAGCGCCGCCGGCCGCCGGTCGGCGAGCGGCAGGCCGAGCCGCTGGACGCGGGAGTACGTCGTCGCGTTCTGCACCGCGATGCTGACGCCCAGGGTGAGCGCGATCGACGCGGACGTCAGCGGCCCGGCGACGCCGAGCGCGGTGCCCAGCGCCACCAGACCGACGCGGACGGCGATGGTCAGCAGCCACAGCCCGATGGTGACGACCGAACCCTTCTGGAACGTCGTGCCGTCACGCTCGGTGAGCGTCGTCGTGGTGCTGCGCAGGACCCCCAGACCGGCGAGGACGACGAGATCGGCGCCGAGCAGCCCGAGTTCGGCGGCCGACGCACCGGGCAGCGCCTTCGCGGTGAGGTAGGCGCCGACGGCGATCAGGACCAGCGGCATCAGGACCAGCGTCTTGCGGTCGAGCAGCGTGCCGCGGACCTGCTTGTAGACGACTTTGTAGAGGACGAAGGCGGCGATGACCGCGTAGAGCAGGACGTTCGCTGCGCTGGGCATTTCGGGGCTCCTTGGTTTCCGGGGTGCTCCCAGCTTCGGCGAACGGCGGCGGGGTTTCGTCGGCGCCGGGATCGGGGCCGGGTGGAACCCGCCCTCAACCCGCGGGTTGAGGCGTCACCCGTCCGGGCTGCCCAAATCGTGACCTTCCCGGACGAACCTCCAACGGGTGACCGCCGTCTTTACGGGTGTCCACAAGCGATGATCGAACATGGGGGTAACGGATCGTGAAGAGGCTTCTGGCGGGAGCGGCCGCGCTGGCCACCGCGTTCGTGCTGGCCGCCTGCTCCGGGGGAGGGGCGGCGCCCGAGGGGCCGAACGCCGGCGGCGGGGCGGTCGCGGCCGCCGGTACCGGGGGCGGGGCGCCGACGACTTCGAGCACCACCGCGGCCCCCACCACGACGACCAGTGCCACGCCGACGCCGTCGACCACCAAGCCGGCGCCGACCACCACCACGACCAAGCCGAAGCCCAAGCCGAAGCCGAAGCCGGCCGCTCCGGCGAGCGACCCGGGCGTGCCGTGCGCCGCCGCGGCCGCCGCGTCGGGCACCGCCGCCTGCGTCGACATCTCCGCGCACAAGGCGTGGATCCTGCAGGGCGGCAAGGTCGTCTACGGGCCGGTGCCGATGCTGCCGGGCCGCAAGGGCTACGCGACGCCGACCGGCACGTTCCACGTGCTGTCGAAGGAGAAGGTGCACCTGTCGAAGGAGTTCGACAACGCGCCGATGCCGAACTCGGTGTTCTTCTACCCGGGCGACGCCTTCCACACCGGCAGCCTCTCGGTGTACTCGCACGGCTGCATCCACCTGTCGGCCGGTGCGTCCCTGAAGTTCTTCAACACCCTGCACATCGGTGACGTCGTGCAGGTCGTCCCGTAACCACCTGGTCGAAGTAACTGGCCCCCCTGCTCAGGCGATGAACCATCGTCGGGAAGGGGGGCCGGATGCTGTCGAGAGCGCTCAAGGCACTGGTGGCGGTGGTGCTGACCGGGGCGTTGCTGCCTGTGGTGTCGTCGGGGGTGGCCGAAGCGGCGGCACTCCCGCCGGGGTTCGTACTGCGGGACACCAGCGCCGGGCTGGGACAGGACCCGCTCACGGACTTCGCGTACCTGCCCGACAATTCGATCATCGTGACCGGCAAGGGCGGCAACGTCCGCTGGCTGCCGGCGAGCGGGACCGGCCGGACGATCGCGTCGCTGCCGGTCCGCGTCAACGAGGACCTCGGCCTCGTCGGCCTGGCCGTCGCGCCGGACTACGCGACGTCGCACCGCATCTACCTGACGCGCTCGATCAACGTCGGCACCGGTTTCGTCATGCGGCTAGCGCGGTTCACGGTCGTCGTGGACGCGGCGGGCGCGCCCACCGGGCTGACCGGCGAACAGACGCTGTTCGAGGTGCCGGGCATGTACAACGTCCACGGCATCGACGGCATCGTCGCGGCCACCGACGGGACGCTCTGGCTGTCGATCGGGGACAACGGCGACTTCACGAAGGTCGACCCGGGTGCGCTGCGCGCCCAGGACGTCAACCAGCCCTACGGCAAGATCCTGCACCTCACAGCCGACGGCAAGGGCGTGCCGGGCAACCCGTACTACGACGCCGCCGACCCCGCGTCGGCCGCGAGCAAGGTGTTCGCGCGGGGGTTCCGCAACCCGTTCCGGTTCGGCGTCGACCAGAACCTCGGCCTGCCGGTCGCCGGGGACGTCGGCTGGAACAACTGGGAAGAGGTCAGCGTCGTCCCGCGCGGCGGGAACATGGGCTGGCCCTGCTGGGAAGGCGCCCACGCGACCCCGGGCTACAGCGGCCTCGCGGGCTGCGCCGGCGTGGCGAACCAGCCCCCGATCTTCGAGTACCAGCACGGCAGCGGCGTCATGCAGGGCAACAGCGTCACCGGCGGGATCGTCTACAACGGATCCAGCTACCCGGCGGCCTACCGCGGCTCGTACTTCTTCGGCGACTACGTCGGCCAGAAGATCTGGACGCTGCGCTACGACGACCAGGGCAAGCTCACGCAGGCCCCGGAGAACCCGCCGGTCTTCACCGGCATCGGCGGCCCGGTGAAGTTCGCGGCGGCGCCGAACGGCGACATCGTCTACGCCGACATCCTGAGCGGCACCCTGCGGCGGATGAGCTACTCGTCCGGCAACACCGCGCCGGAGGCGAGGGCCACGACGACCACCGACCCGGACACCCGCACGGTGTCGTTCGACGGCTCCACGTCGGTCGACTACGACGGCGACCCGCTGAAGTACGACTGGGACTTCGGCGACGGGACCACCGCGACCGACGCTGGCCCCGCCGTCGGTCACCAGTACGCGGCGGGCGCCAGTTCCTTCACCGCGAAGCTGACGGTCCGGGACCCGCTGGGGGCCACCGGCACGACCACCATCGCGGTCGCGCCCGGCAACCACACCCCGCAGCTCGTGCTGACCACGCCCGGGACCGCGGCGACGTTCGCGGTGAACCAGCAGGTCAGCGTCAGTGCCACCGCGACGGACGCCGAGGACGGCACGCTGCCGGTCACGTGGACCACCGCGGTCCGGCACTGCCCGAGCGAAGCGACGTGCCACTCGCACCCCGGCGTCGGCGGCGACGGGACGAGCTTCGCGCAGCCGTTCACCGAGCACCCGGACTCCCGGATGGAGTTCACCGCGACGGTGACCGACAGCGCGGGCGTCAAGACGTCCAAGACGTACACCGCGATGCCGCGCCGGCACCGGATCACCCTGCTCAGCACGCAGCCCGCGGCGCTGAGCATCCCGGTCGAGGGCGGCGTCAACACGGCGCTGGTGACCGAGGGCGCGACCTTCGACGTCGAGGCCGCGCTGCTGGGCACCGACGGCGTCTCGAAGTTCGCCGGCTGGCAGGGCGGTCCGGCGGACCGGACGTGGGTCGTCACCGTCGGCACGAGCGACCTGACGTTGACGGCGAACTACGACACCCCGATCGACCAGCGCTACAACGCCGACCCGGAGTTGCCGGCGATGCTCGGGGCACCGGCGGGCACCGAGGTCACCGACGGCCCGGTCCACCACCGGACCTACGCGAACGGCCGCCTGTACTGGAGTGCGGTGGGAGGCACGAAGTTCGTCACCGGTCCGGTGCTGGACAAGTACCTCGCCATCGGCGGGCACGGCAAGTTCGGCCCGCCGACGTCCGACACCGCGGTGACGTCGGACGGCGCCGGGCAGTACGGCGACTTCGTCAACAACGGCAACGTGGGGTCGATCTACTACACGGCCGCGAACGGTGCGCACACGGTTTACGGGGAGATCCGGCGGAAGTGGGCGGCGCTCGGTTACGAGCGTGGTCTGGGGTATCCGACCACCGATGAACTGGGGACGCCGGACGGTGCCGGGCGGTACAACCACTTCCTGAACGGGGGCAACGTCGGTTCGATCTACTTCACGAACGCGACGGGTGCGCACGCGATCTACGGGGAGATCCGGCGGAAGTGGGCGGCGCTGGACTACGAGCGTGGTCTCGGGTACCCGACCACCGATGAACTGGGGACACCGGACGGAATCGGGCGGTACAACCACTTCGTCAAGGGCACCAACGTCGGTTCGATCTACTACACGCCCCAGCTCGGCGCGCACGCGATCTACGGTGAGATCCGCAAGAAGTGGGCGGAGTACGGCTACGAGCGCGGTCTCGGCTATCCGGTCGACGACGAAGACGGGACGCCGGACGGTGTCGGCCGGTTCAACCACTTCAGCCTCGGTCACTCGATCTACTACACGAACGCGACCGGTGCGCACGTCGTGAAGGGCGAGATCCGGAAGCGCTGGGCGGCCCTCGGCTGGGAGCGCTCGTACCTGCGCTACCCGACGTCGGACGAGTCCCTGTCGAACGGCGTGTACCGCAGCGACTTCCTGGGCGGCTACATCACCTACACCGCCGCCGGCGGGGCAGTCGACCGCCCCTGGTGAACCAGGCCGTCCTCCTCGGAAACGGCCTGGTTCCGTCCGTGCGTCAGGAGCGCAGGTCCGCGGGCGTGGTCCCGGTCGACGTCAGCGGCAGCTTGAGCGCCACCCGCTCGGTCAGCCACGGGCTCGGCCGGTACCGCGGATCCCCGGTCGACGCGGCCAGACCATTCAGGATCCGCAGCACGATGTCGCCGCCGACGAGGTCTCCCCAGGCCAGCGGGCCACGCGGGTAACCCAGCCCCAGCCGGACCGCCGTGTCGATGTCCGCCGGCGACGCCAGGTTCTGGCCCGCGATGAAGCACGCCGTGTTGACGATGGACGCCAGGAGGCGCTGGGCGATCGGGGCCGGGCCGTCGCGGACCACCGTCACCGGGTGGCCCGTCGCCGCCAGCGCGCCCCAGGCCGCGCGGCCCGCGGCCGGATCGAGTCCCGGGTGGACGGACATCGTCAGGCGCCGCTCGTAGCCGCCCAGGGGATCGACGCCGGCGACGCGGTCCAGCGGCAGCCCGGCGCGGGTGCCCGCGTCCACTGTGGACTCGCCGTAGAGCGGGACGAGCAGGACCGCGTCCGGGTAAGCGTCCGACACCACCTGCACGCCGGCCGCCGACAGCACGCGGCCGAGGTGCTCGTCCGCGACGAACACCGGACCGGACGGCTTCGGCGGCGCGGCGGGCTCCTCGGCCACCTGCTGCTTGCCTTCGGCGTACGAGTAGAAGCCGGAACCGTTCTTGCGCCCGAACAACCCGGCGGCGACCCTCGGCCGCGTCAGCCACGACGGCCGCAGCCGCGGTTCGCCGTGGAAGCCGCTCCAGATGCTCTCCAGCACCGCGTGGGAGACGTCGAGGCCGGTCAGGTCGAGCAGCTCGAACGGCCCGAGCTTCAGGCCGAGTACGTCCCGCGCGACGCGGTCGATGTCGGCGGGCTCGGCCAGCGCCTCGGCGAGGATCTGCAGCGCCTCGGTGTTCAGGCCGCGCCCGGCGTGGTTGACCAGGAAGCCCGGCGCGTCCTGCGCCAGCACCGGCTCGTGGCCCCAGCTCTTGACCAGCTCGAGCGCCTCGGCGGGCAGCCAGTCGTGCGTGCGCGTGCCCGGGACCACCTCGACCAGGCGCATCAGCGGCACCGGGTTGAAGAAGTGCAGGCCGATCAGCCGGCCGGGGTCGGCCAGCTCGGCGGCGATCTCGGTGACCGACAGCGAGCTGGTGTTCGTCGCGAAGACCGTCTCTTGTGGACAGACGCGCTCGAGGGCGGCGAACAGGGCCCGCTTCGTCGCGATGTCCTCCCGGACGGCCTCGACGACGAGGTCGACGCCGTCCGCGGGCGCGTCGGGCGCGTCCACCGCGACCAGCCGGTCCTTGACCGCCCGCGGGTCATCGAGCTTGCCCTTCGCGGCCAGCTTGTCGACCATCCCGCCGACGTACTCGATCGCTTCGGCGACGGCCTCGCGCCGGACGTCGGCGAGCTCGACGGTCACCCCCGCGGTCGCGGCGAGCTGGACGATCCCCCGGCCCATCACCCCGGTCCCGATCACCCGGATCCTGCCGACCTTCCCGGCCCACCCCGTCACGTCGTGCCCGCCTTTCCCGCGATGTCGTCGGGCCGACGGTACCGTCTCGGCCCTGACAGGGAAGCTCGCCGAAGCCGTCGGCCTGCTGCTGCGCGCCTAAAGGCCGACGAACTCCGCCATGCGCGTCGCCGAGTGCGTGAAGAACGCGTCGGCCGGGTCGACGCTGCCGACGTACTGGCCGAACAGGTCGAAGTTGATCGCCCCGAACAGCTGGGTCCACGCCATGATCAGGCGCGTGACCGTCTCGGGCCCGGCGACGATCCCGAGGACCTTCGTGAGCGTCTCGGCCTGGGCGCGCAGTTCGGGTGCGACTTCGCCGTCGATATCGCGCAGTTCCGTGTGCGTGAGGACCTTGACCAGGGCGAGCGCGACCCGGCCGGCGGGGGCGACGGTGTCCTGCGGGGCCTGGTAGCCGGGGATCGGTGAGCCGTAGATCAGCGCGTACTCGTGCGGGTGCGCGCGGGCCCAGTCACGCGTCGCGTGCCAGATCGCGAGCCACCGGTCGCGGGGGGCGCCCTGGCCGGGGTCGGCCTGTTCGGCCGCCTCGCCGATCGCGTTGTAGGCGTCGACGATCAGGTCGGTCAGCAGCCGGTCGCGGCTGGGGAAGTACCGGTACAGCGCGGACGACACCATGCCCAGCTCCCGCGCCACCGCGCGCAGCGACAGCCCGTGCGCACCGACGTCGGCGAGCTGGCGGCGGGCCTCGTCCTTGATCTCCTGGGTGAGCTCGGCGCGGGCACGTTCGCGCGCGGTCTTGGTGGCGGTCATGGGGATCAGTGTGCCACGACGAGAGCGGCGCACAAAATAGAGAGCAGTGCTCTTGACAGAGTGCGGTGCTCAGGTGTTCACTGCTCTTAACCGAGAGCACTGCTCTCCCGAAACTTCGGAGGACACCATGACCGCCGCCCGCTACATCGAACCGAAGAAGGCCACCAACGCGTTCAACGAGGCCGTCGCGAAGCTGACCCGGATGGGGTTCAGCGTGTGGGGCAGCCGGGTGCTGACGGTCGTCGGCCGCAAGAGCGGCGAGCCGCGGTCGGTGCCGGTCAACCTGCTGACCGTCGACGGCGTGCGGTACCTCGTCGCCCCGCGTGGCGAGACGCAGTGGGTGCGCAACCTGCGGGCCGCCGGCCAGGGCACGCTGCGCGTCGGGAAGCGCGTCGAGGAGTTCACGTTCCGCGAGCTCGTCGACGACGAGAAGCCGGGCATCCTGCGCGCCTACCTCAAGCGCTGGAAGTTCGAGGTCGGCGTGTTCTTCGACGGTGTCGACGCCAAGGCGTCCGACGAGAAGCTGCGTGAGATCGCGCCGGGCTACCCGATCTTCGAGATCTTCACGAAGTAGGTTTGCGCCGCTTCGTCAGGTTCGCCGCGACCAGCACGACTCCGACCAGGAACGCGACGAGCCCGATCAGGAACCACAGCTTCTGCCCCGTCATGAAGCTGCCGGTGATGACGCCGATGCCCTGCAGCACCCAGACGGCGCCGACGAGCACGAGCACTACCCCGACCGCGAAGGTGATCCAGCGCCTCATGCGGCCAGTCTAGGCAGGCCGGTCGCCCGGGACGAGTTCGTGCCGGTAGGCGTACACGACGGCGTGCACGCGGTCGGGGAGACCGAGCTTGCTCAGCACGCGGGACACGTGCGTCTTGACCGTCTCCTCGCCGACGTGCAGCTGCCGCGCGATCTCCGCGTTGCTGCAGGCGTTGGCGATCAGCAGCAGGACCTCCCGTTCGCGGGAGGTGAGCCGGGCCAGCTCGGGCGGTTCGGCGGCCGCGGGCTCGAGCACCGACGCGAACTTCGCGACCAGCCGCCGCGTCACCGACGGGTCGATCAGCGCGTCGCCGCGGGCGGCCACCCGGATCGCCGCGACCAGCTCCTCCGGCGCCAGGCTCTTCAGCAGGAACCCGCTCGCCCCGGCGCGCAGCGCGCGGTAGACGTACTCGTCGGCGTCGTAGGTCGTGAGCACGAGGACGCGGGTGTCGTTGCCCGGCGCGGCGAGGATGGCCTCGGTCGCGGCGAGGCCGTCGAGGCGGGGCATGCGGACGTCGAGGACCGCGACGTCCGGGCGCAGGCGGGCGGTCTCGGCGACGGCTTCGCGGCCGTCGGAGGCCTCGCCGACGCAGGTGAAGTCGGCCTGGGTGTCGAGCAGCGCGCGCATCCCGGAGCGGAACATCGCGTGGTCGTCGGCCAGCAGGACGCGGATCATGTGCTCTCCACCGGGAAGGTCGTGCGCAGCTGCCAGTGCCCGCCGGTCTCGCCGTAGGAGACCTGGCCGCCGAACAGGGTCACGCGCTGGCGGATGCCCGCCAGGCCGCGGTGGGCGTGTTCCTTCTGTGAAGGGCGGTCCGCGCGCAGGCCGTTCGTCACCGTGAGCACGACTTCGGTGCGGCCGTGGTTCAGCTCCACCTCGACCGGGCCCTCGCCGTGGCGCAGCGCGTTGGTCAGGGCTTCCTGGGCGATGCGGTACAGGGCGACGTCGAGCGAACCGGGGAGCTCGCGGGCTTCGCCACGCAGGGTCAGCCGGGTCGGCAGGCCGGCCGCGCGGACGGTCTCGACCAGCTCGTCGAGGTTGTCGAGGCCGGGCTGTTCGGCGTTGGTTTCGGCGTGCAGGAGGTCGAGCAGCCGGCGCAGGTCGGCCATCGCCGAGCGGCTGGCGGACTCGACCGCGCCGAGCGACTTCCGCACGGGGCCGTCGTCGTCGGGGAGGCCGAGCCGGGCGGCGCCGGCGTGCACGCCGATGGCGCTGACGTGGTGGGAGATGACGTCGTGGAGGTCGCGGGCGATGGTCGTCCGCTCCTCGGTGACGGCCCTGCGCACGGCTTCTTCTTCGTGTTGGCGGCGTTCGTCGGCTTCGCGCTCGAGATCGGCGATGTAGGCGCGCCGGGCGGTCGTGTACCGGCCGACCAGCCACGGCAGGAGCGCGCTGACACTGACGCTGATGGCGATCAGCCGCCAGTCGGCCGCGGTGCGTCCGCCGCCTTCGACGCAGCCCGCGGTGACGCCGGCGAGCAGGGCGAGAAGCGCGAGGACGGCGGGTTTCGGGCGGAGCCACGCGCCGGCCCGGTAGCCGGCGATCAGGATGCCGGCGTTGTTCCCGACGACGTAACCGGTGCAGGTGCAGAGGAGAAGCGGCGAGCCGGCGAAGAGCAGGGCGTGCGCGAGGGCGACCCAGCCGGAGTACCGCGCGGGGCCGGCGAGGGCGGCGTTGACGGCGATCCCGCCGAGCAGGACGGCCCAGGCCTGCCAGCCGGCTCCGGTCCCGTTCCCTGGCCCGCCGATCGGGCCGCGGAGGGTGAAGAGGGCGGCATCGGCGACAACACAGACGAGCGCGACCAGCAGCGACTGGCGCCGCAGGGACCCGCTGATGTCGTGCACGCCCGCAACTCTGCCCTAGTCGGCGGCAACGGTGGGCGGGAACGCCCCGATGCTGCGGGAGGGGTCCGCAGCATCGGGGCGATCCCTGGTCGGGAAGGTTCGTGGGAGCTTGGGGCGGTTGGGACGGGCCGGGGGCTGCCGGGCAGGGCGCCCCCGGCCGTGGTCGGTCGGGTGGTGCGGCCGGGCCGGGTCGCCTACCGCGGTCCGGCGGGCGGCGCGGGCTTGGCCTGGTGGGGCCGCGCTACCTACTTCGGTTGGGCGGCCTGGACCTGGCCCGGCGGGCCGCCTCACCAACCTCGCGCCGGCCGCGGCCCGGCGGGCCGCACCACCTACTTCGGTTGGGGCGGCCCGGACCTGGCCTGGCGGGCCGCCTCACCTACCTCGCGCCGGCCGCGGCCCGGGCCTGGCCCGGCGGGCCGCCTCGCCTATTTCGGTCCGGCAGGCGGCGAAGGCCTGGTCTGGTGGGCCCGGGTCACGTACCTCGGTCCGGCGGGCGGCGCGGGTTTGGCCCGGCGAGCCGCGCCACCTGCCTTGGTTGGCGGCGCGGACCGGCAAGCCGCCTCACCTGCCGCAGTTGGGTGGTCGGGGCGGGCTTAGCTCGGCGAGCCGCACCACCTGCCTCGGTTGGCGGCCCGGGCCTGGCTTGGCGAGCCGCACCACCCATCGGTTGGGCGGCGAGGGCCTGCCCCGGCGAACCCGCCTCACCTACCTCGGTTCGGTGGTGCGGCTGACCCGCAAGCCCGCGCCACCTACGTCAGTTCGATGGGCGGGCCGAGTAGCCGCCGCCGCGGCGTTGGCCTGTTCCCTGGCGCTGGCCCTGCTGGGCCTGGCTCAGCGATGTCGCCGTTGCCGTTGTGCCCTCGACCTTGGCCACCACCGTCACGTTCGTGTCGCCCTGCTTCACCTCGCCCGTCTTCTGGGTTGAGCCGTTGAGCGTGTACGTCTGCTTGTAGCCGTCCTTGCTCGTCAACGTCACCGAGGTCGCGCTCAGCTCCGTGACGTCTCCCGTCTGGAGGCGCTCCGTCGTATAACCGCCGCTTCCGTTCGACACCACGAAGTCGCCGTGGAGCGCTTCGCGCAGCGCAGCCATTCCGCCGCCGAAACCGTTGCCGAAGCCGCCGCCCGGGCCGCCCTGGCCGGGGAACTGGCCGCCTCCTGGACCGCCGAAGCCGCCGGGGCCCTGCTGGGCCGAATTGTCGGCGCTGCTCGTGCCCGCCCAGATCGCCGCGCCGCCGCCGGCCGCGATCACCACCGCGATGCCGGCCGCGATCGCCGTCTTCTTGCCGGACCAGCCCTTCTTCGGCGCGGCCGGGGCCGGGTCGCCCCAGTTGGCGGGGGCCGGTTCACCCTGCGGTGGCGTGTTCGGCGTCGGCTCGGTCGTCATCGTGTCCTCCGGTCGTACCCACACTGGTCCAGGTCAGGCTCGCCGCCGAGGCTGTGTTTGAGCTGTGCGAGGCGTCAGCGAGCGCTGTGCCTCGAACGAACGAACTCTCACAGGAAACGCACAGCGAGGTCACAGTGAGCACCGATGCGCCGCCGGGAAGGTGGCACTATGACCGCTATGAACGCCACGTCACCCGGCCCCGGCAAGGCCGACCTGCGCCGCGCCGACGGGAGCCCGGTGCGGGTGCTCGTCGTCGACGACGAGGCGACGCTGGCCGAGCTCGTGTCGATGGCCCTGCGCATGGAGGGCTGGGAGGTGCGCAGCGCGGGCGACGGCACCGAAGCCGTCCGGATCGCGCGCGACTTCCGGCCCGACGCCGTCGTCCTCGACGTCATGCTCCCCGACTTCAGCGGTCTCGAAGTGCTCCGGAGAATGCGGTCGGAGGCGCCCCACCTACCGGTGCTCTTCCTGACGGCGAAGGACGCGGTCGAGGACCGCATCGCCGGGCTCACCGCGGGCGGCGACGACTACGTCACCAAGCCCTTCAGCCTCGAAGAAGTCGCGCTGCGGCTGCGCGCGCTGCTGCGCCGGGCCGGCGGGGTGACCGGCGCGAGCGGGTCGACGCTCGTCGTCGGCGACCTCACCCTCGACGAAGACAGCCGCGAGGTGCACCGCGGTGGCGCGCTGGTGCCGCTGACCGCGACCGAGTTCGAGCTGCTGCGCTACCTCATGCGCAACCCCAAGCGCGTGCTGTCGAAGGCCCAGATCCTGGACCGCGTCTGGAGCTACGACTTCGGCGGCCAGGCCAACATCGTCGAGCTCTACATCTCCTACCTGCGCAAGAAGATCGACGCCGACCGCGAGCCGATGATCCACACCATGCGGGGCGCCGGGTATGTCCTCAAGCCAGCGGGCTGAACCACGGCGGTTCCGGACGCAACGGCCGTGGTCGCTGCGGCGGCGGCTGATCTTCCAGCTCGCCGCGCTGCTCGCGCTGGTGTGCCTGGTCGTCGGCGTCGTCACGGAGTTCGCGCTGAGCGAGTTCCTCGTCGGCCAGCAGGACAAGCGGCTGGCCGCGGCGAGCGACCGCGCGTCGCACAACGGGGAACGGCCGCCGCCCTGGACCTACGGTGAGGCGCCGCCGCCGGATCCGCTGCGGGCGCTGGGCCAGGGCGAGGGCACGCTCGCTGCCGTCCAGATCGGTTCGGGGGGCACCGGGGCCGTGCTCGACTCCACCGTGGGCTCGCCGACCAAGAAACGGGCGCCGTACCGGCAGCTCAACAAGGACCAGATGCGGGTGCTGCTGGCGGTGCCGTCCGACGGGAAACCGCACAGCATCGTCCTCAGCGGCACCCTCGGCGACTACCGCGTCGTCTCGACGACCTCGCCCAGCGGCGACAAGACCGTCATCGGCCTGCCGCTCAAAGACGTCAACGAGACGCTCTGGCGGCTCGGCTTCATCCTCGGCGGGGTCGCGCTCGCGGGAATCCTCGTGGCCGGCGCGGTCGGGGCGGCGACGATCCGGCGCACGATGAAACCGCTCGACCGGCTGGCCGCGACCGCGACGCGGGTCTCCGAGCTGCCGCTGGACCGCGGTGAAGTCGCGCTGTCGGAACGGGTCCGGGAGGCCGACACCGACCCGAACACCGAGGTCGGCAAGGTCGGCTCGGCGCTGAACCGGATGCTGCAGCACGTCGCGGACGCGCTGACCGCGCGGCACGCGAGCGAGAACCGCGTCCGCCAGTTCGTCGCGGACGCGAGCCACGAGCTGCGCACGCCGCTGGCGGCGATCCGCGGGTACGCCGAGCTGACCCGCCGCGGGGGCGCGGAGGTGCCGCCGGACGTCGCGTTCGCGATGAGCCGCGTCGAGTCCGAGTCGCGCCGGATGACGACGCTGGTGGAGGACCTGCTGCTGCTCGCGCGCCTCGACTCCGGCCGCCCGGTGGTGCACGAGTGGGTGGACCTGTGCCGGCTGGTGGCCGACGCGGTCGCGGACGCCCACGTCGCGGGCCCGGGCCACAAGTGGCTGATGGACGTCCCCGGCGAGCCGATCGGCGTCCTCGGCGACGCGGGTCAGCTGCACCAGGTGGTGATCAACGTGCTGGCCAACGCGCGCACGCACACCCCGGCGGGCACGACGGTGACGACGTCACTGTCCACTTCGGACGGAGTGCTGCGGCTGCGCGTGGCGGACGACGGCCCCGGCATCTCCCCGGACGTCCTCCCGGACATCTTCGAGCGCTTCGCCCGCGGCGACAACTCGCGCTCACGGGCGGCGGGGAGCACCGGCCTCGGGCTGGCGATCGTGGCCGCGGTGGTCGGTGCGCACGGCGGCCGGGTCGGCGTCCAGAGCCGGCCGGGGCGGACGGAGTTCGAGATCACGTTCCCGGAGGCGCCGGCGCCCGCGTGATCACCCGTCCGGGGTCGATGCACAGCGCACGCACAGCTTCGGCACAAGTTCACCACATGCGGCGCCGACACGGTCGGAACCATGACGACCACGCTGTCGGCGCCCGAACACGCCCAGCCCGCGCCCGAAGCCGCCCGGAAACCGCGCTGGGTCCGGCCTTCCGTGGCCGCGCTGCTGCTCGGCACCGGCCTGCTCTACCTGTGGGACCTGGCGAAGACGGGCTGGGCCAACGACTTCTACGCGATGGCCGCCCAGGCCGGCACGTGGAGCTGGAAGGCGCTGTTCTTCGGTTCGCTCGACCCCGGCAACGTCGTCACCGTCGACAAACCGCCGTTCTCCCTGTGGGTCATGGGGCTGTCCGGCCGGCTCTTCGGCTTCTCGAGCTGGAGCCTGCTCGTGCCGGACGCGCTCGCCGGCGTCGCCTCGGTGGGCCTGCTCTACCTCGCCGTGCGACGGCTGTCCGGCCCGGGCGCCGGCCTGCTCGCCGGGGCCGGGCTCGCGCTGACGCCGGTCGCCGCGCTCATGTTCCGCTACGACAACCCGGACGCCTTCCTGGTGCTGCTGCTCGTCGCCGGCGCCTACTGCGTCGTGCGCGCGCTGGAGCACGCGAGCACGAAGTGGCTGCTGCTCGCCGGCGTCGCGGTCGGGTTCGGCTTCCTCGACAAGATGCTGCAGGCGTTCCTCGTCCTGCCCGCGTTCGTGCTGGCCTACGCGGTCGCGGCGCCGACGTCGCTCGGCCGCCGGATCGGCCAGCTGTTCGCCGCGGCCGGGGCGGTGCTCGTTTCGGCGGGCTGGTGGATCGTGGTCGTCGCGCTCTGGCCGGTGGCGGACCGGCCGTACATCAGCGGGTCGACCGACAACACCGTGCTGGAGCTGGCGTTCGGCTACAACGGCCTCGGCCGGATCTTCGGCGAAGGCCGGGGCGGCAGCGGGACGGCGCCGGGCGGGGCCGGCGGTTTCGGCGGTGGCTTCGGCGGCGAAACCGGCCTGACGCGGTTGTTCGGCGGCGAGTTCGGCGGGGAAGCGTCGTGGCTGCTGCCCGCCGCGCTGATCGGCCTGGTCGCCGGGCTGTGGTTCACGCGGCGCGCGCCCCGCACCGACCGGACCCGCGCGGCACTGCTGCTGTGGGGTGGCTGGCTGGTCGTCACGACGCTCGTGTTCAGCTACATGAGCGGCATCATCCACCCGTACTACACGGTCGCGCTGGCCCCGGGGATCGCGGCCACGCTGGGGATCTCCGCGCGTGAGCTCTGGCGCGGCCGGGCGAACTTCGCGGCCCGCGCGGTGCTGGCCGTCCTGCTCGCGGTCACCGCCGTCTGGGGCTTCGTGCTGCTCGCCCGCACGCCGGACTGGCAGCCGTGGATCCGGTACACGCTGCTCGTGCTCGGCGCGGCCGGGGTGCTGGCGCTGCTCTTCGGCGCCGACCGGCTCCGGCGCTCCGGCCCGGCGGTGGCCGTGCTCGGCCTGTGCGGCGCGCTGCTCGGGACGGCGTCCTTCACCCTGGCCACGGCGGCGACGCCGCACTCCGGTGGCACGCCGTCGTCCGGCCCGGTCGTCGCGAGTGGACGCGGGTTCGGCCGTGGCGGCGGCGGGTTCGGCGAGGGGCAGACCGACACCGCCGTGATCGACCTGCTGAAGAACACGACGACGAAGTGGGCCGCGGCGCAGAGCGGCGCGATGCAGTCGGCCGGGCTGGCGCTCTCGAGTGGACGCCCGGTGCTCGCGATCGGCGGCTTCAGCGGCAGCGACCCGGCGCCGACGCTGGCGCGGTTCCAGCAGTACGTCGCCGCTGGGGACGTCCACTACTTCGTCGCTGGCGGGCGCGGCGGCTTCGGCGGTGGTCGCGGCACCTCGGGCGAAATCCAGACGTGGGTCGAGCAGAACTTCACGCCGGCCACCGTCGGCGGCACGACGGTTTACGACCTCACAAAATCTGTCAATTGATCGAAATTCGCCCGATTGTTTCCGGCGTGTTAACAGTCGAGGAATCATTCGCGGATCCGAAGCAGGTGCGGTATCGGCGGAGGCGCACACCTGTTCGATTCCGGTCCCGTTGACCGGCGCATCGCGAACGATTGTTCGGTTCCCGGAAATAGCGCTCGGTGATGATCACGGCGTGCCGTAACGACGAGGGACTACAGCCCGTGCAATTGCCCGTGCTCGTGGCCGGGATCTTGGCCGGGCGGCCGACAGAAACCCGGCCAACTCGATCTTGAAACGGCCTGATATCGCTGGTCGGCCCGGCCGGGGGTCACTCGTTCGGCTGCATTGCCCGGGCGTTGTGGAGATCTTGTGCTAGTCGCTAGGCTCGCCGCCGGTCCGTAGTCCTGAGCACCGCGATTCCTCGGGTACGGCACCACTCCACTTCCCCCGCAGCTGGGAGTTCGTTGTGATTTCCCGTTCCCGCCCCCGTCTCCTGACGGTGCTCCTGACCTTGCTGACCCTCGCCGGGGTCACCGCGCTTTCGGGCTGCAGTGACAGTTCCGCCACCGGCACCGGCGGCAAGATCACCCTCGGGTTCAGCGCCTGGCCGGGCTGGTTCCCCTGGCAGGTGGCGCAGGAACAGGGACTGTTCGCCAAGAACGGCGTGAACGTCGACCTGAAGTACTTCGACAACTACACCGACAGCATCAACGCGCTGTCCAGCGGGGCCATCGACGCGAACAGCCAGACCCTCAACGACACGCTCTCCTCGGCTTCCGGCGGCGCGAAGCTGTCGATCGTGCTGGTGAACGACAACTCCACCGGCAACGACAAGATCATCGCGCGGGACGGGATCAACGCCATCGCCGACCTGAAGGGCAAGAAGGTCGCGGTCGAGCAGGGGACGGTCGACCACTACCTGCTGCTGCTCGCGCTGCAGGAGGCGAAGCTGACCGAAAAGGACATCGAGCTGGTCAACCTGCCGACCGACGCCGCCGCGGCCGCGTTCGTCGGCGGGCAGGTCGACGCGGTGGGCGCGTTCGCCCCGTTCACGTCGAAGGCCCTCGAGCGCCCGGGCAGCCGCGCGATCTCGACGTCGACGGAGTTCCCCGGTGCCATCCCGGACCACCTCGTCACGTCGCAGAAGCTGGTCAAGGAGCACCCGAAGGACGTACAGGCACTGGTCAACACGTGGTTCGAGACGCTGACCTGGATCAAGAACAACAAGGACGCGGCCGTCGGGATCATGGCCAAGCGCGGCGGGGTGTCCGACGCGGACTACAAGTCCTACGACGCCGGCACCACGATCTTCACGCGCCAGCAGAACCTCGACGCGTTCACCCCGGGAGTCACCGCCCAGCACCTCGACTTCCAGGCGAACAAGATCGTCGACTTCATCGTCGGCACCGGGCTCGCCCAGCAGCGGCCTTCGCTGGACGGCCTCTTCGACGACCAGTTCGTGAAGGCCGCACCGCAGTGACCGGTCGGACCCAGCAGCTCGCCGAACGCCGGGAGTCGGGCCGCCCGGCCTGGGGACCGCTGCCGCGCCGGCGCGCGCCGAAGTCCGCGTCACCGCTGTTTTCCCTGCGCACGCCGATTTCCGCGTCGGCGCGCTGGACGCTGGCGGTGCTGTCGTTCGCGATCCCGTTCCTCGCGTGGATCGTGCTGAGCGTCAGCGGGGTCGTCGACCCGACGTTCCTGCCGTCGCCGGCCGCGGTGGTCCGGGCCGGGGCGGACATGGCGAGCACCGGCGAGCTGTTCGACGACCTCTGGGCGACGACCCAGCGGGTGCTCGAAGGGTTCGGCCTCGCCGTGCTGGTGTCGGTGCCGCTCGGCATCCTGATGGGCGGTTTCACCGCGGGGCAGGCGTTCTTCGAGCCGCTGATCGGGCTGCTGCGCTACCTGCCGGCGAGCGCGTTCATCCCGCTGCTGATCATCTGGCTCGGCCTCGGCGAGCCGTCGAAGATCGCCATCCTCTTCATCGGGACGGTCTTCTTCAACACGCTGATGACCGCCGACGTCGTCCGCGGCGTGCCGGCGTCGCTCATCGACGTCTCCTACACCCTCGGCGCGCGCCGGGGCGAGGTCCTGCGCAAGGTCGTCGTCCCGCACGCGCTGCCGGGCATGATCGACGCGATCCGCGTCAACGCCGCCGCGGCGTGGAACTTCGTGGTCGTCGCCGAGCTGATCAACTCCTCGGCGGGTCTCGGCTACCGGATCGTCCGGGCGCAGCGGTTCCTGCAGACGGACAAGATCTTCGCCGTGCTCGTGGTCATCGGGATCGCCGGGCTGGTCATCGACGTCCTGCTGCGCCTGCTGCGCACGAAGGTCGGGAAGTGGGCGGCATGACGCTGGAGCTGCGGAACGTCGCGAAGGACTACACCGTGCGCGGCAAGGTGACCCGCGCGCTCGACGGCGTCGACCTCGAGGTGTCGCGCGGCGAGTTCGTCTGCGTCGTCGGCGCGAGCGGCTCGGGCAAGTCGACGCTGCTGTCGCTGGTGGCCGGGCTCAGCCGGCCGACCGAGGGCGAGATCGTGCTCGACGGCGTCCCGGTGACCGGCCCCGGCCCGGACCGCGGGCTCGTCTTCCAGGCCGGCGCGCTGTACCCGTGGCGGACCGTCGAGAAGAACGTCGCGTTCGGACTCGAGCTGCTGCCGGTCGACGCGGGCGAGCGCGCCAAGCGCGTCGACTGGTACCTCGCCGAGACCGGGCTCCACGCCGTGCGCAAGTCGCTGCCGAAACAGCTTTCGGGCGGCCAGAAGCAGCGCGTCGCGATCGCGCGGGCGCTCGCCTGCGAACCGGATGTCCTGCTGCTGGACGAACCCTTCGGCGCCTTGGACGTCCAGACCAAAGAGGACATGCAGGTGCTCATCCGCCAGGTCTGGGCCGACACCGGCACCACGGTGCTGATGGTCACCCACGACGTCGAGGAAGCGGTGTTCCTGGGCGGCCGGGTGGTGGTGCTCGCCTCCGACCCCGGCCGGATCGCCGCCGACGTCGAGGTGACGCTGCCCGCCGAGCGGGACCTGGCGGTGAAGCGCGAGCCGCGGTTCCTCGAGCTGCGCGCCCGGATCGAGGACCTCGTCCGGGAGCAGCACCGCGGCCACGTCGGCCGGGTTGCCGCGGACGGGTGAGAACGGAAGACGGGAAGGTGTGGGGATGAGGCACGGCGAGGCGACCGTGGAACGGGCCGGTGGCGGGGGAATCCTGTCCAGGCTCGGCATTCGCGGCAAGCTGAACCTGCTGCTCCTGCCCCCGCTGGTGGCGGTGGTGCTGGTGTCGGTGCCGTTCGTGCTGACCCAGGCGAACAGCGCGGTGGCCGCGACGCAGTCGGCGACGGTCGCCCGGCACACCCAGCAGCTCGGTGGCCTGGTCTGGCAGCTGCAGCGTGAACGGCTGCTGACCGGCGCGTACGTCGCGACGCCGTCGACGCCCGCCGACCAGATGCTGCAGCAGCAGAAGGCGGTGGACACGGCGGTCGAGAGCGTGCGGGCGTCGCTGGGTGCCGACGCTCCGGACGAGCTTTCCGCGGCGCTGACCCGGATCGGCTCGCTGAACGAGCTGCGGCAGAACGCGCAGCGCCGCGGTGTCGCGCTCGACAGCGTCGCCCGCACCTACCACGCGGTGATCGGCGCGGTAATCGATTCACTGCGGCTGGTCCCGCAGCTCACCAGTGACGCCGAAGGCACGCGGGAGCTGACCGCGCTGGAGGCGCTGCTGCGCGCGAACGAGGAGAACTCGTTGCGCGGCATGGCGTTGATCGTGACGGCGGTGTCGCCCGAGGCCGGCCGGTCGATCCTGGACGACGCGACCCAGCAGGCACCGATCTTCACCGACCGGTTCGTCCAGCTGGGCGGCAGCGACCAGTCCGCGCTGGTCGTCAACGTCGAGCAGAGCGAGGCGGGCCGCCGGATCAACGAGCTCGCCGGCCAGGTCGACGCCCCGCGCACCACGTCGGGCACGAGCCAGTACCTCGCCGACGTCCTCGCGGCGTCGGAACGCCAAGCGGGGCAACGGAAGCTGGTCCAGGAGAAGGTCACCGGGGAGATCGCCGACGCGGCGACCGGGCGAGCGGACGCCGGCACGCGGCTGGCGTGGCTGGTCGGCGTCGGCGCGGGCCTGCTGTTCCTGCTGGTCGCCTTCCTCGCCGTCGCGGTGTCCCGCTCGATCGCCCGGCCGCTGCGGCGGCTGACCACCGCGGCGACGTCGGTCGCCGACCTCGCCGGCACCGAGCTCGTCCGCGTGACCGACACCGAGGAGGCCGAGGCGCAGGTCCCGCGGCTGGCCACCATCGACGTCGTCTCGAGCGACGAGCTGGGCGAGCTGGCGGCGGCGTTCAACCGGGTCCAGACCACTGCGGCCGAGCTGGTCGAACGGCAGGCGCTCACCCGGCGCAACACCAGCCTGATGTTCGCGAACGTCGCCAAGCGCACGCAGAACCTCGTCGGCCGCCAGCTCGCGCTGATCGACGAGGTCGAGCGCGACGAGCAGGACACGCGGCTGCTGGCCAGCCTCTACCGGCTCGACCACCTCTCCACCCGCCTGCGCCGCAACGCCGACAACCTGCTCGTCGTGTCCGGCACCCGCGACGAGACGCGCATCGCCGGCCCGATCGAGCTGTCCACGGCGCTGCGGTCCGCGCTCGCCGAGATCGAGGACTACCAGCGCGTCAAGCTCGGGGTCGTCGCGGAGATCCTGCTGTCCTCGTCCTTCGGCGCCGACCTGGTGCTCGTGTTCGCCGAGCTGCTGGAGAACGCGACGTCGTTCTCGCCGCCGGGCTCGGCGGTCGAGGTCGACACGATGTTCCTCGCCGACGGCTCCTGCCTGGTGAGCATCGTCGACCACGGCATCGGCATGACCGCGGAGAAGGTGGCCGAGGAGAACCGGCGGCTCGTCGAGCGCGAACGGCTCGAGCTGGCGCCGACCAGCGTGCTCGGCCTGTTCGTGGTGGGCCGCCTGGCGCGGCGCCACGACCTGGGCGTCGAGCTGCTCGCGACGCCGAGCACCGGCGGCGTGACCGCGCGGCTGACGATCCCGCCGTCGCTGTTCAGCCACCGCTCGGTGATGCGGGTCAAGCCGGTGATCCCGGCTCAGGCCGTGCCCGAGGCGCGTCCCGCGGAGGCCGTCGCGGTGGCGGCCGCGGCGTCCATTTCGGACTCAGTGCGTCCGGTCGAACTGCCTTCGCCGGCGATCCCGGCGCTTCTCGGGTCCCGCAACGGCTTCCTCTGGTTCGACCAGCGGGACCCGGTGTGGCCCGACGCCGAGCCGGAAGAGCCGGCGAGCCGGGGCGGGCTCAAGCGGCGCGTCCGCGGGGCCCAGCTGCCGAGCCCGGGTACCACCGCGCCGGTGTCGCCGGAGCCAGGACCGCGGCACGACCCGGAGGCGACCAAGGCCGCGATGGACGGGTTCCAGGACGCCTTCGCCCGGGCCGCCGCTCCGGCACCTCCACGCGAAAGTGCCCCGGTGGCCGCCGAAGCCCGGGACGGCCTGGTCCGCCGGGTCCCCGGTGCCCAGCTCGCCCCGGGCCTGAAGCCGGTGACCGCCACGGGCCGGCCGCCCGCCCGTGCCGTCGTGAGCCGCGGCAGGCGGGACCCGGCGGCCGAGCGAGCGGCGTTCGACTCGTTCGCCGCCGGCCTCGCCAAGGCGGACGTGGTGACGGCGGAACACCTGGAAATGGACGCACGAGAAGAGAGCAGGAAATGAGCATCCCCGCAGCTGGTGTCAGCGTCGAAGCCCAGAACTTCAACTGGCTGGTGAGCCGTTTCGCACAGCACACGGCCGGCGCGATCGCCGCCATCGCGGTCTCGGCCGACGGGCTGCTGATCGCGGTGTCCTCGGAGCTCGAGCGGTCCAACGCCGACCGGCTCGCCGCGATCTCCTCCGCCATGCTCGGCCTCGCCCACGGTGTCTCCGAAAGCCACCCGCTCGGCTCGCCCGACAAGGTGATCATCGAGCTGGAGCACGGGTACCTGCTGGTCTGCACCATCAGCATCGGCTGCTCGCTGGGCGTGCTGGCCAACAAGCAGGCCAGCCTGGGCACGATCGCCTACGAGATGGCGATGTTCGCCAACCGCGCCACCGAAGTCCTGACGCCGGGCCTGATCGAGGAGCTCAAGAACACCGTAGGTTCGTGATGACCGAAGAGCCGGACACTTCGCTGCTGCGGCCTTACCTGATGACCTCGGGGCGCGCCCAGCCGGTCGACCAGAGCCTCGAGATCGAGGCGCAGGTCATGACGTCCCGCCTCGGGGCGGCGTCGCACCCGAAGCTCACGTTCGAACGGCAGGAGATCGTCTCCCTCTGCCGGAGCACCGTGTCGGTCGCCGAGGTGGCCGCCATGCTCGGCCTGCACATCGGCGTCGCCCGGGTGCTGGTGGCCGACCTCGCCGAGCAGGGCTACGTCGTCGTCCGGCGGCCGGCGAACCACACCTCACACGATCTCGGCATGATCGAAAGGGTCATTCGTGGACTCGAAGCCATTCACTGAACCGGCGGCCCGCCCACCGGCCCCGGTCAAGATCGTCATCGCGGGCGGCTTCGGCGTCGGCAAGACGACGGCGGTGTCGTCCATCTCGGAGATCAAGCCGCTGACGACGGAGGCGGCGATCACGTCGGTCGCGGCTTCGGTGGACCGCACGGGCCACGTCCCGCGCAAGACCACGACGACGGTCGCCCTCGACTTCGGCTGCATCACGATCGACGACGAGGTGAAGCTGTACCTGTTCGGCACGCCCGGCCAGGACCGCTTCGGCTTCATGTGGCAGGACCTGGTCCACGGCGCACTGGGGGCGCTGGTGATCGTGGACACCCGCCGCATGGACGACTGCTACCCGGCGGTCGACTACTTCGAGAACGCGGGCCTGCCGTTCGTGGTGGCGGTGAACATGTTCGACGGGTCGCTGGGGCACAACCTGGAGGACATCCGCTGGGCACTGGCGGTCAGCGAGGACGTCCCGCTGATCACGTTCGACGCGCGGCAGAAGCTTTCGGTGCGGGACGCCCTGCTGGCGGTCCTGCACAACACGTTCAAGAAGGCCCGTGCCCAGGCGGCCGCGGGTACTTCGCTACACTGATCCTCGGACCCCGCGCGGCGTCCACCCTGTGAACCTCCCCAGGGCCGGAAGGCAGCAAGGATAAGCAGGCTCTGACGGGTGCGCGGGGTCCCCTTCGTCTCTGCCTCGGGCTTCCGCCCCTCGCTCGACTCCGTCGTTGTTCCCCGGGGCCGAGCCCCCGGACCCCACGGTGCCTCTCTCACGGCCTCGCGGGTCTGCCGCTCAGAACAGGCCCAGCACGTCTTCCGGCGGCTGCGGCGACGGCGGGCGGTCCTCGTCCGTGATCGGGGCCGCCCTTCCGGCCAGCTTTCGCAGCTCCGCGCCGTGGACGCACCTGGCCGGGAATGCCGCCGAGGCCGTTCGCTGGGTGATCTCCGCCGTCGGGAGGTCCGACGCCGAGGCCGCGAACACCAGGTTGCCGAACCGGCGGCCCTTCAGGACCGCCGGGTCCGCCAGCAGCAGGACCTCGGGGAACACCTCGCGCAGCGTCGCCAGGAAGCGGCGGGCGAACGGGAGCCCCGAGCCGTCCGTGATGTTGGCCAGGTAGATCCCCTCCGGACGCAGGATCGTCGCGATCGCGCGCGTCGCCTCCAGGGTGGCCAGGCCGCCGGCCAGGGTCGCGCGCTCGAACGCGTCGACCACCGCCAGGTCCGCCGTGTCCTCGCGTCTCGTGGCCAGCCCTTCGCGGCCATCCGTCACCCGGACGCGCAGGCCCGGCACCCGCAGGCCCAGCTGCGCGCGGACCAGCTCGACCAGCTCGCCGTCGGCGTCGAACACCAGCTGCCGCGACCCCGGGCGAGCCGCCGCGACGTAGCGCGGCAGCGTGCACGCCGCCCCGCCGATGTGCAGCGCGTCCAGCGGGCCCGGGGGCAGCTGGTCCACGACGTCGCCGAACCGCCGGACGTAGTCGAACTCCAGGTTGGCCGGTTCGTCGAGGTCGACGTACGACTGGGCGACCCCGTCCACCGACACCAGCCAGGCGTTGCCGCGGTCGAGGTCGCGGCGGAGCTCCGCCGTCCCGAACCGGACCGGGTACCGCCCGGCCGCGGGACCAGGCTTTCGCGCACGCGCCACGACCGGCGAGCCTAGTTGTCGGTGGCCCCCGGTAGTCTCGCGGCGTGGCTCTCGCGCTGTACCGCAAGTACCGTCCGGCTACGTTCGCCGAGGTAGTCGGTCAGGAGCATGTGACCGAACCCCTCCGCACGGCGTTGTCCGCCGGGCGGATCAACCATGCCTACCTCTTCTCCGGCCCCCGCGGCTGCGGCAAGACCTCCAGCGCGCGCATCATGGCGCGCTCGCTGAACTGCGTGAAGGGCCCGACGCCGGACCCGTGCGGCGAGTGCAACTCGTGCAAGGCGCTCGCTCCCGAGGGGTCGGGCAGCGTCGACGTCACGGAGCTCGACGCGGCGAGCCACGGTGGTGTCGACGACGCCCGCGAGCTGCGTGACAAGGCGTTCTACGCGCCGGCGGAGTCGCGGTACCGCGTGTTCATCATCGACGAGGCGCACATGGTCACCACGCAGGGCTTCAACGCCCTGCTGAAGATCGTGGAAGAGCCGCCCGAGCACGTCATCTTCATCTTCGCGACGACCGAGCCGGACAAGGTGCTGACCACCATCCGCTCGCGGACGCACCACTACCCGTTCCGGCTGATCCCGCCGGGCGCGATGCGCGCGCTCCTGGAGAGCAACGTCGCGGCCGAAGGCGTCGAGGTCGAGCCGGCGGTGTACCCGCTGGTCATCCGGGCCGGCGGTGGTTCGGCGCGGGACACGCAGTCGGTGCTCGACCAGCTGCTCGCCGGCGCGGGCCCGGACGGCGTTTCGTACTCGCGCGCGGTCGCGCTGCTGGGTGTCACGGACGTCGCGCTGATCGACGACATGGTGGACGCGCTGTCGACCGAGGACGCCGCGACGGTGTTCGGCACGGTCGAGAAGGTCACGGAGGCCGGCCACGACCCGCGCCGGTTCGCGACGGACCTGCTCGACCGGCTGCGCGACCTGGTGCTGCTGCGCGCGGTGCCGGACTCCGCGGGCGGGCTGGTGTCGGCGCCGGAGGAAGAGCTGTCGCGGATGGTCGCGCAGGCGGAGCGAATCGGCCTGGCGACGCTGTCGCGGTACGCGGACATCGTCCACAATGGACTTCTGGAGATGCGCGGGGCGACCTCGCCCCGGCTGGTGCTCGAGCTGCTGTGCGCGCGGATGCTGCTGCCGTCGGTGACGGAGGCGGAGAACGCGCTGCTGGCCAGGATCGAGCGGCTGGAGCGCCGAGCGACGCTGGCCACTGGAGGCGGAGCGCCTGCCGAGGGTGGGGTGGAGCCGCCGGTGCGGGCGGCGTCGGAGCGGTTCTCACGTCCGTCGCAGCGCCCGGGTTCGGCCGATCCGGCGCCGGCCCCGGAGCCGGCGAGAGCTGAACCGGCTGCCCGGCCCGCGGCTGCTGAGCCGGTTCCCGTGGGTCAGGCCGCTGACGGTGGCTCGGGAACTCGCGCGCCGGCGGCAGGCCAGCCCGCGGATGGCGAGGGAACTCCGCGCACGGCCGCCGCTGCCACCTCGGCTCCGGCCGCAGCCACCGCCGCTCCGGCTTCGGGCGTCGGCAACTCGGCACCCCAGTCCTCGGACAGCGGCTGGGGAACCCCGCGCACCCCGGGCGGCGGCACGCCCGCCCCGGCCGCGGCGGCCGCCGTCGCGCCGGAAGCCGTCAGTTCCGCCCCGGCGACCGCGGACGGCGGCCTGGACGCCGCCGCGATCCGGAACGTCTGGCCGCAGCTCATGACGGCCCTGCGCAAGTTCACCGGCGGCCGGAGCCTCGAGGCGATGCTGACCCAGGCGACCGTGGCGACCGTCGAGGGGCACGCCCTCACCCTCACCCACAAGTCCGAGCCACTGGCCCGTCGCCTGTCCGACCAGGACAACGCCCGCAAGATCGCGGGCGCGCTGGCGGACGTCGTGGGTGGCGACTGGCAGGTCCGCTGCGTCCACGGCAACGCCCCGGCCGCACCGGCCGCACGCGCGCAGCAGGCGGCGCCCGCGGCGGAGCGGTCGTTCACCCGGCAGTCCGCGGCCCCGGCCGCCGCGGCGCCCGCCCCGGCCCCGGCGCCCACCCGGCCCGCGCCGGCGCCCGCCGCCGCCCCGGTCCGGCCCCGGGTGGCCACGTCCGAGCCGGACATCCCGCTGCCCCCGGAACCCGCCGACGAGGACGACGACGACCTCTACAACGAGGACGCCAGCCCCGCCCCGCCACCGCCCCCACCGCCGCCGGACCAGGACCCGGACGAGCTAGCCCGCAAGCTGATCTCGGACCACCTCGGCGCCCGCCCCCTCGACTGACCATGGGGCGGCCGTGATCCGCGCGATCGCCGCCTACTTGGGCGCCCGCCCGCTCGACTGACCGAGGGCTGGCCGTGATCCGCACGATCGCCGCCTACTTGGGCGCCCGCCCGCTCGACTGACCGAGGGTCGGCGGGGCCCGGGGCTGATGCCCGCGACCCGGTCGGCGGTGATCCGCGCGATCGCCGCCCACCTCGGCGCCCGCCCGCTCGCCTGACCAGAGGCCGGGGTCAGGTGGCCCAGGGGCCGATGCCCGTGACCCGGTCGGCGGTGATCCGCACGATCACCGCCGTCGGCGAGCCCTGGTTGCCCAGCACGTACTTCGGCTGGCCCAGACCATCGACGTCTGCGGTGAGCCGTCCGGGTTGATCGTCGTCAGCACCGCGTTGAACGGCCGCTCGAACAGGCGGTGGCTGCTTTCGGGAAGTTCCATACCCCCGAGACTAGGAATCCGATGGGTACCGCTCGGTACCTTGGTACCCATGGCACTCAGCCGCGGTCCCCGGCGCCACGGCGAGCTCCAGGGCTACGGCCTCGTCGACCGCCGCGTGTACGCCGAAGCCCCGCCGCGCGTCGAGTACTGCCTGACCACCCTCGGGCAGACGCTCGTCGGGCCCATCGGCGTCCTCACAAAATGGGCGACGAGCCACGGCGAAGCCGTCCTCGAGGCTCAGGAAGCCAGGTAGGCCTCGATCGCCGCGGCGATGGCGGACGCGTACTGCTGGCGTCCCTCTTCGCTGGTCATCCGGGCCGCTTCCGCCGCGTTGCGCATGTTCCCGCACTCGACGAGCACCGACGGCCGCGTCGAGAGGTTCAGTCCGCCGAGGTCCGTGCGCGCCGAAAGGCCGTTGCCGCCGATGTAGTTCGACGTGCTGAAGCCGCCCGAGCGCAGCGTGTCGCGGACGACCTGCGCCAGCCGCGTCGACGGCTCGCCCTGCGCGGCGTTCAGCGGCGGTGACGAGTACGCGACGTGGAAGCCGTTCGCGCCAGCGGCGGTCGAGCCGTCGGCGTGGATGGAGATGACGGCGTCGGCGTTCGCGGTGTTGCCGATCGCGGCCCGCTGGTCGACGCAGGGGCCGACGCCGGTGTCGTTCTGTCGCGTGTAGACGACGCGGATTCCCTTGCTCACCAACGCTTCTCCGACCCGCTGGGAGACGTCCCACGTGAACGCGTGCTCGGGGTAGCCGGCGTTGGTCGAGGTGCCGGTGGTGTTGCACGGCTTGCGCTGCCCGCGCCCGGCGGGCACCTGCCGGATGATCTCCGCCGGGTGCGAAGCGTTGCCGCCGTTGTGGCCGGGGTCGAGGACGACGACCTTGCCGGAGCCGACCGGCGGCGCGGCGGCCGACGGCGGCGGGAGCGACGGCGAAGACGACGCGGCGGGCGTCACGGTCGTCGGCGTCGGCGTGACCGTCCGGGTGGTCACGGGAGCGGGCGCCGGCGCTGCCGGGGTGTCTTCGGCGCAGCCGGTGAGCAGCAGGGCACCGGCCAGCAGCAGAGGGGCAATCGCGCGTCGCACGGCGACCACGGTGCCACAACCCGAGCCCACCCGTGGCGCGACTACCCTGGCGGACGACACAGGCGTGCAGAGAGGACCGAGTGCGATCATGGTGCAACCCGGCGGCGGCTTCGACATCTCCCAGCTGATGCAGCAGGCCCAGCAGATGCAGCAGAAGCTCGTCGAGGCCCAGGAAGAGCTTGCCAACACCGAGGTCACCGGTACCGCCGGTGGCGGGCTGGTCACCGCGACCGTCTCCGGTGACAGCCAGCTGAAGAGCCTCCAGATCGACCCGAAGGTCGTCGACCCGGACGACGTCGAGACGCTGTCCGACCTGATCGTGGCGGCGGTCCGCGACGCGTCGGCGAGCGCGCAGAAGCTCACCGAGCAGAAGCTCGGCCCGCTGGCCGGCGGTCTCGGCGGCGGTGGCGGCATGCCCGACCTCGGCGCCCTCGGCTTCGGCGGCTGACGAACTTGTACGAAGGTGTCGTCCAGGACCTGATCGACGAGCTCGGGCGCCTGCCCGGGGTCGGGCCGAAGAGCGCCCAGCGGATCGCGTTCCACCTGCTGGCCGCGGACCCGGCGGACATCTCCCGGCTGCAGGAGGTCCTCGGCAAGGTCAAGGAGGGCGTGCAGTTCTGCGAGGTGTGCGGCAACGTCTCCGAGCAGCAGAAGTGCCGCATCTGCCGCGACGAGCGCCGCGACCTCACGGTCATCTGCGTGGTCGAGGAGCCGAAGGACGTCCTCGCGGTCGAGCGCACGCGCGAGTTCAAGGGCCGCTACCACGTCCTGGGCGGCGCGCTCGACCCGTTGTCGGGCATCGGGCCGGAGCAGCTGCGGATGCGCGAGCTGCTCAAGCGCATCGGCGAAGCCGACATCAGCGAGATCATCATCGCGACGGACCCCAACACCGAGGGCGAAGCGACGGCGACGTACCTGGTGCGGATGCTGCGTGACTTCCCGGGCCTGAGCGTGACGCGGCTGGCGTCGGGGCTGCCGATGGGCGGTGACCTGGAGTTCGCGGACGAGCTGACCCTCGGCCGCGCGCTGTCGGGACGGCGGGCGCTCTAGCCCAGTACCCGTGCGCCGGTCAGCGTGTGAAAAAATCCGTCCGGCTTGCCGATCGGGGGTCGCGCGAGCGTTCGATGTGTGTCCGCACGACGCGCGCCTTCATCCGATGAGCGAGGAGCTCCGCCATGGCTTGGCTTGACGCGGTGCCCAGCGTGGTGCTGTGCGGGGTGCTGCTGGTCCTGCCGGGACTTCCGATCACCTACCTGCTCGGCCTGCGCCGCCTGACGGCCGTCGCGCTCGCCCCGGTCGTCGTGACGGCCGTGGTGGTGCTGACGGCCATCGCCGCGTCGAAGCTCGGTCTCGCCTGGTCGCCGCTGCTCGTGCTGGTCGTCTTCGCCGGGCTGGCGCTGGTGCTCGCCGCCGTGGTCGTGCCGTTGCGCAAACGGTTGCCGCAAGCCGTGCCCGGGGACAGCTGGCCGGTCGTGGGGGCTTCGGCGGCCGGTCTCGCCGTCGCCGTGCTGCTGGGCGCCCTCGCGGTCCGGCTGTCGATCCGCGGTCCGGAAGAACTGGTCCAGACCGACGACTCGTCGTTCCACTACAACGCGATCGCGAACATCCTCAACACCCGCGACGCCTCCACGTTCATGATCGACACCCTCGGCGTGCCGGGCCGCGCCCACGGGTTCTACCCGGCCGCCTGGCACGACCTGGGTTCGCTGTTCGTCATGATCAGCGGCAACTCGGTGCCGGCGGCGGCGAACATCCTGTCGGTCACCATCGCCCTGGTCGTCTGGCCGCTGGGCTGCCTCTTGCTGATGCGCCAGCTCGCCGGGCCCTCGAAGCTCGCGCTGGGCGTCACCGGCCTGCTCAGCCTCGCCTTCGGCGCGTTCCCCTGGGAGATGCTCGGCTGGGGGATCCTCTGGCCCAACCTGCTGGGGCTCTCGCTCGTCCCGGCCGCGCTGGCCGCCCTGCTTTCGGTGACCAAGCTGGCCAAGGACGACGCCATCGGCCGCGGCCGGGCGTGGCTGCTCGCGCCGGCGTTCGCCGTGGCCGTGACCATCGCGCACCCCAACGCGGTGATCACCCTGGCCGCGATCGCCCTGCCGCTGCTGTTCCTCGGCCTCGCCCGGGCGTCGCTGCGGCGGTACCGCGGCGGTGACCGGTTGCGCGCCGGCCTGCTGGCCGCGCCGATCGTGCTGGCCGCGCCGGTGTACTGGCTCGTCGTGGTCAAGTCCGGGGTGTTCGCGGGGACCATGAACGCGGACGTGAAGCCGATCGAGTCGCCGTCGCAGGCGCTCGGCGAGGCACTGACCGGGGCGACGAACGGCCGTGGCGCGGGCTGGGTACTGGCCGCGCTCGTGATCGCCGGGGCCGTGTCGTGCTTCCGGCAGCGGTCCCGGCGCTGGCTGGTGGCCGCGCACGTCATCTCCGTCGGTCTCTTCGTGTTGGCCGCGGGGGTGCAGGGAACGGGCCGCAACGTCTTCACCGGGTTTTGGTACACCGACTCCCACCGGCTCGCCGCCATGCTGCCGATCACCGGGGTCCCGCTCGCGGTGATCGGGGTGCTCGCGGTGCTCACCGCGGTCCGGTCCTGGCTCGGCTCGGCGAACTTCCTCGAGCGGCGCCAGAACCTCGCCGCGCGGGCGACGGCGGTCGCGCTGCCGGTGCTGCTCCTGCTGGTGCTGGTGTCGACCGGTGGCCTGAACGTCCTCGACCACCGCAACCGCGTGCTGAGCGCCTACCCCAAGATCGATCCGCTGGTGAACCAGGAGGAGTACGACCTCTTCAAGCGGATCGCCGAGCGCACCGAGCCCGGCACGATCGTGGCCCAGATGCCGTACAACGGCAGCCCGGTGGTGATGGCGCTGACCCGCCGTCAGGTGCTGTTCCCGCAGCTGAACATCGGCCGGATCACGAGCGACCAGGTCTACCTGGCCCGCCACCTGAACCAGGCGGCGACCGACCCGCGGGCCTGTGCCATCGCGGACCGGCTCGCCGTGCGGTACCTGCTCACCAACGACGTCCCGCGCGGCAACCTGTGGGACGGCCTCGCCTACCCGGCTCCCTCGGCGGGCTTCGACCAGATCGACCAGGGTGGCACGTTCAAGCTCTACCGCGTCCCGGCGTGCGACAGCGCGCAGCCCCAGAACCGCTGACGGCTCCGGGGCTGCGCGCCGGGGTGAAAGATCAGCAGTAGCCGAGCTGCGCCAGCGTGTTCACGACGATCTCGGACGGGTGGTACTTGTCCGTCCAGTTGTCGCCGCGGCGCTCGGCGTAGCTGCCGAGGAACGTGCGCAGCTTGTCGCCGCGCATCTCGGTCAGCTCGATGTTCGCCCCGATGCCGACGTGGCGCTCGGTGCGGTGGCGGTGCACGGCGCAGGGGATGCCGAGGTAGCCGCACTCCTCCTGCAGACCGCCCGAGTCGGTGACGACGTACTCGGCGCGCGCGACCACCGGCAGGAACTTCAGGTATCGCAGCTTCGGCCGGATGATGAACTTGTCGTCGAAGAGGTGCTCGAGGTCCAGCGCGCGGATCTTCTCGCGCTCCGGCGCGCCGGCCATGTACAGCACCGGCATCTTGCGGCTCTCTTCACGCAGGATCTCCAGCGCCTCGCGGTACTTGTCCGCCCGGGACAGCAGCTCGAAGCGGTGCAGCGTGGCCAGGCCGAACTTCTCCGGCACGTCGACCACCAGCGGCTGGCCGATCGCCAGGCGCATCGAGTCGATCGCGGTGTTCGCCTCGGTGTCGACCACCACACCGCGGGTGTTCTTCAGGTTCGCGACCTCGCGTGACGTCGGCGCGAAGTGGATGTCGACGACCTTCGCGGCGATCTTGCGGTTCAGCTCCTCCGGCAGCGGCGACAGGATGCTGCCCGACCGCGCGCCCGCCTCGATGTGCCCGACCCGCGACTTGAGGATTCGCTTCCCGATCAGCGCGCCGTACGGCGTGGTGAACGTGTCGCCGTGCACCAGCACGAGCGGCGGGCGGCCGTCCTCGGTCAGTGTGGCGCGGAGCTCCTGGCGGCGGCCCCACGCGGTGCGCAGCACCTGGGCGGCCCAGCCCGGCACCTGCGCCGGCGACTCGAGGTTGTGCGCCTTCTCACGCGGCACGAACCAGAGGTCCGGCTCCGGCAGGTCGAGATCGGAGAGGACGTCGGCGACCTCGTCGACGTGCTGCGCGGTGAACCAGATCTTCGGCCGCACCCCGCGCTCGACGATCCCGTGGTAAACCGGGGCGATCTTGATCAGTTCCGCGGTGGTGCCGAGGATGAAGGAAATCACCGTGAGGGCCCATTTCTGGTCGGGTGCGGTGGCGTAAGGATACTGGCCGACCCGCCACGGGGGCCGCCGGGTAGCCTCGGCACGGTGAGTGCGAACCCGCTCCTCCCCTCGCTGAGTGTCGTGATCCCGGTCTACAACGAGCAGGACTGGATCGACCGCAGTGTCGGCGCACTGCTCGCCTCGGCCGAGGCGGCGAACTGGCCGATCGAGGTCGTCGTCGTGGACGACGGCAGCACCGACGCCACGCCGGCGCGGCTCGACGAGCTGCGCGAACGGCACGGCATCACCGTCCTCAGCCAGGCCAACTCGGGCCGGTTCGAGGCGCGTAGCGCGGGGATCGCGAAGTCGTCCGGCGAGTGGATCACGCTGCTCGACAGCCGCGTCATCGTCGACGAAGGCAGCTTGACGTTCCTGCGCGACCAGCTCGTGGACCACCCCGAGCGCGCGGTCTGGAACGGGCACATCGACGTCGCCTCCGAGCACAATCCGTACGCCGGGTTCATGGCCGGGCTGGTGAAGGTGCCGTGGCGCAAATACTTCGCGAATCCGCGGTTGACGTCGTATGGAATAGAGGAATTCGACGTCTACCCGAAGGGCACGACGTTTTTCTGCGCCCGCCGCGCGCTTCTCGAGGGATCGATCACGGCGTTCACGTCGCTGTTCGACGACATCCGCTTCGCGAGTGACGACACCCGCATGCTGCGCTGGATCGCCGAGCGCGAGCGGATCTGGCTGGCGCCCGGGTTCTCCGCCGTCTACAACGGCCGCGACTCGTTCAAGAAGTTCGCGCAGCAGGCCTACTTCCGCGGTACGACCTATGTGGACTCCTACATCGGCTCGCCCGGCCCGGCCCGCAACGCGCTGTTCGGCGCGCTGGCCGCCGGTGCCGTCGGCGTGGTCTTCGCCGCCAAGAAGCCGAAGACGACCCTGGTCGCCGGCGTGCTCGGTGCCGTCGCGGCCGGTGAGGTCGTGAAGAAGTGCGGCGCGACCGGCCCGGAGGCGCGCGCGGTCACCAAGCTGCTGCCGGTGTTCGCCGGCGGCTTCGGCGCGGGCGTCCTGCGTGGACTGGCCATGGCCGTGCGGGCCCGGCTCCGGCGTCGATGAGTGCCGCGGGGGTGAAGGGCGTGGAGGCCGGCGCGCGCAACGGCCGGACGACGGCGGGCAGTCTCGGCAGCTCGCTGCTGGTGTCGATCGGCCTCGGCTACGTCCTCACCGTCGCCTGCCAGCGTCTGCTGCCGCCGCAGGAATACGCGCTCTTCGTCACGTTCTGGGGCCTGCTGATGGGTCTCGGCAGCACCCTTTCGCCGCTGGAGCAGGAGCTGTCCCGCCAGTCGGCGGTGGCGGCCCTCGACGGCGGCAAGGCGGGCCGCCCGGCGCTGCGCGCGGTCGCCGTCGGCGTGGTCGTGGCGGCCGTTTTCTCGCTGGCCCTGCTGATCCCGCCGATCAACGACCGGCTGTTCCGCGGCGACTGGTCGCTGGCGGTCATCGTGCTGGCCGGCGGGGTCGCCTTCGCCTGCCAGTTCGGCACCCGCGGGCTGCTGATCGGGCAGCACAAGGTGAAAGCGTTCTCCCTGCTCGTGGTCGCCGAACCGGCGGTGCGCGCGCTCATCCTCGGCGTCCTGTTCGTGTCGGTCGCCTACAACGTCGTCTCGCTGGCCATCGCGGTCGCCGCGGGCTCGTTCGCCTGGCTGTTGTTCGCCCGGCCGGCCCGGCGCCTGCTCGACCCGCACGTCGAGGGCGACGGCTGGGGCGTCACCAGCCGCCGGATGGGCATGCTCCTGGCCGGCGCCGCGCTGACGTCGGCGGTCATCACCGGCTACCCGGCGCTGGTCGGCCTGCTGGCTCCGGGCGGTGACGGCGACCGCGTCGGCTCCCTGTTCGCCGCGCTGGTCATCGCGCGGCTGCCGCTGACCCTGATCGGGCCGGTCCAGTCGCTGGCCGTGCCGTTCGTCGTCCGGCTTTCGGTCACCGAAGAGGGGCGCCACCGCCTGCGCCGCGTGCTGGCTCTCGGTGCCCTCGCCTCGCTGGCCCTGGCCGCGCTCGGTGCGCTGGTCGGCCTGTGGCTCGGCCCCTGGGCGGTGCGGTTCGTCAGCGGCCCCGGCTACGACATCGACGGCTGGTCGGTCGCGGGGCTGGTGTGGTCTTCGGTGCTGCTGGTGCCGATGCAGCTGCTCACGGCCGTGCTCGTGGCCCGCACCCAGGCGAAGCTCGTGCTGGTCAGCTGGGCCGTCGTCACCGGCACGGCGTCGCTGCTCCTGCTCTTCCTGCCCGGCGACACCGTGTTCCGCGCGGTCGTCGCGCTGGCCGCGGCGCCCGCGCTGGGACTGGCCGTCGTGCTCGCTTTCGTGCTGCGGCGTGCCCCGAAGAACGGGACCGCGACAACCGCGGGCGCCGTTGAAGCGTCTTCATAGTGGCCAGTAAGGTGGCATGCGCCCGCTGGTGGGACGGGAACGGCGTGAAGCGCCGGTGAGGTTTGGACTGCGAATTCGATGAACGTTCTGCTCGTTTTGCTCGCGTTCTGGTTGCCGGGGCTGGTGTTCGGCGCCGCGATCCGGCTGCGGGGCTGGACGTTGGCCGCCGCCGCGCCGATGCTCACCTTCGGCCTCGTCGCCCTCGGCATCCCGGTGCTGGGCCGGTTCGGCATCCGCTGGACGATGCTCGACGTCGCGCTGTGGACGCTCGTGGTCTCGGCGGCCGGTTTCGGGCTCGCCTTCGCGGTGTCCCGGTTCACCCGGCGCCGCCACCCCGACCGGGAAGAGCCGGAGCGGCCGGCGCGCAGCGTGCGCGACCACGTGCTCATCGGCCTCGGCGTCGCCGCCGGCATGGGTGTCGGCACCGTCACGTTCCTGCGGGGCATCCGGAACACCGGCAATGTCCAGCAGGGCTGGGACGCGCCGTTCCACGCGAACCTGGTGCGCTGGATCGCCGAGCACGGCGACGCCCGGCCGTCGACCGTCGGCACGATCTCGAACCTGCCGGGCCAGACGGACTACTTCTACCCGGACACCTACCACGCGCTGCTCGCCCTGATTTACGAAAAGGGCGGCCTGACGATCATGCCGACCCTGAACCTGGCCGCGCTGGCGGTGGTCCTCACCGTCCCGCTGGGTGTCGCCGCGATGTGCCACGCCTGGCGGATGCCGCCGATCGGCGTCGCCGCGGCCGCCGCGGTTTCGGCCTCGTTCTCCGTCTTCCCCTACGACTCGCTGTGGCGCGGTCCGCTGTGGCCGTACGTCGCTGGCATCGCCTTGATCCCCGCCATCCTCGCGGTCGCGCGGCACCTGCTGGAGCCGCGCGGGATCGCCGGACCGGTGGCGATCGGCGTCGGCGTGGCCGGGCTCGCGGGCCTGCACACGAGCGTCGTCTTCGTGGTCATCGTCTACTTCCTGCTGATCCTCGTCGCCGTCCTGGTCCGCTGGGAGCCGATCACCTGGAGCCGGTCGGCACCGTCGCTGATCGCGACCGTCGTGCTGGCCGCCGCGTTCGGTATTCCGGTGGTCCTGCCTTCGCTCTACAACGCCAGCGGCGTGACCAGCGCCTACTGGTCGTCCGAAGCGACGGTCACCGGCGCCGTCGGCGAAACCATCACGTTCTCGCCGATGGCGGACTTCCCGCAGTGGTGGATCGGCATCCCGGCCATCATCGGGGTGTTCCTGCTGGTCAAGCACCGGCGGATGCTGTGGATGGTCGCCGCGTACGTGGTGCTGGGCGGGCTGTTCGCCGCCACGGTTTCGCTCGAGACCGGCCTGGTGCATACCTTGACCAGCCCGTTCTACAACGACCACTGGCGCGTCGCGGCCCTCGTGCCGCTGGCCGGCTGCGTCGCGTTCGGCGAGTTCGCCCACACCGCGGCCGGCTGGTTCGCTGCGAAGGCCGCCCCGCGGCTGCCGAAGCTGAAGCCCGCGACGCTGACCGTCCTCGGTCTCGTCGTGCTCGCGCTGGTCGTCGGCGGGCTGAGCCGCGGTGGCTACATCGGCCGCAACGCCGCCCGGCTGCAGAACAGCTACAACGGCGGGCCGACGGTCACCAAGGACGAGGAAGCGGCGTTCGGCTGGCTCGCCGCGCACACCGCGCCCGGCGAGCGGGTGCTGAACGACAAGTCGGACGGCTCGGTCTGGATGTACGCGCTGGCCGGCGTGCAGCCGACGCAGTGGACGTTCTACGGCGCCGAACTGGCCACCGACGCGGGCTACCTCAGCATGTTCGGCAACGGCGTCGACAAGTACCCGAAGGTGCGCGAACTGCTCACCGACCTGAAGGTGCGGTACGCGTTCGTCGGGGCGGGCAAGGTCACGCCGACGACGGTGCGGGACCTCGGTCTCCAGCACCTCGACACCAACCCGAGCTTCAAGCTGGTCTACCGCAACGCCGGCGCCTCGATCTACGAGATCGAAGGCCAGCAGGGCGTGGTCACGTCCGGCGCGGCGCCCGGTTCCGCGCCCGGTGACGGCCAGTGACCGGCGGGGGCTGGAAGTCCGCCGCAGAGCCGAAAGGTAAAGTGATCGCGTGTCCACGACCCCTGTGAGCAGCCGTCGCGTGCTCATCGTGATGCCCGCGCTGAACGAATCCGCGAGCGTCGCTTCGGTCATCCAGCAGGTGAAGAGCGCCCTGCCGGACGGCGATCTGCTGGTCGTCGACGACGGTTCGGTCGACGAGACCGCCAAGCTCGCCCGCGCGGCCGGCGCCGAGGTGGCCCGGCTCGCGGTGAACCTCGGGGTCGGCGGGGCCATGCGCACCGGGTTCCGGTACGCCGCGGCCCGCGGGTACGACGTCGTCGTGCAGGTGGACGCGGACGGCCAGCACGACCCGGACGAGCTCGACGCCCTGCTGCGCGGCCTGGACGACGCGGACATCGTGATCGGCTCCCGCTTCGCCGGCAAGGGTTCCTACAAGGCCAGCGGGCCGCGCAAGTACGCGATGGTCGTGCTTTCGCTCGTGTTCTCGCGGCTGGCGAAGACCAAGCTCACCGACGTCACGTCGGGCTTCAAGGCGATGGGGCCGCGCGCGATCCGGCTGTTCGCCTACTACTACCCGGCCGAGTACCTCGGCGACACGGTGGAATCGCTGGTCATGGCCATCCGCGCCAAGCTGACCATCAAGGAGATTCCGGTCATCATGCGGGAACGGGTGGGCGGCACGCCCAGCCACTCACCCGTCAAATCGGCGGTCTACCTGGGCCGGGCCGGCCTCGCGCTGTTGCTCGCGCTCGTCCGGCGCCGCCCCGCGGTCGACTCCTCCGACTCGGCATAAGGAGCTTGCGAAGATGGCCGGTTGGCGCATCCTCAGCATCGTCATCGCCTGCCTGGTGCTGTTCGTCGTCATCGAGATGATGCGGCGACGCAAGCTCCGCGAGAAGTACGCGGGTGTGTGGCTGGTCGTCGCCGTCGGCGTCGTGGTGCTGGCCGTGATCCCGTCGGCCGCGCAGTTCCTCGCCCGGCTGACCGGGGTCGAAACCCCGTCGAACTTCGTCTTCCTCCTCGCCGGCGTCGTGCTGGCACTGGTGTCACTGCACCTGTCCACCGAGGTCGGGCACCTGGAGGAAGAGGTGCGCACGTCGGTCGAGGAGACCGCGCTGCTGCGCTGCGAGCTCGAGGACGCCAAGCGCGAGCTGGCGGACCGGATCGCCGTGCTGGAGGCGCGGACCACCGCGCCGGACGACGTCAAAGGACTTCCCGAGGTCGAGCGCGTCAGCAAGTGACGCGCTGATCGAAGCCCTGCTCGCCGCGCCCGCCCGGTTGGGGGCGGTGCGCCTGCTGGCCATCGACGGCCCGTCGGGCGCGGGGAAGTCCACACTGGCCGCCCGGATTGTGGCGGAACTGCGTGCTCGCGGGTGCCGGACCGAGCTGGTGAGCACCGATGCCTTCGCGACCTGGGATGACCCGGTTTCTTGGTGGCCACAGCTGGTCGAGGGTGTCCTGCGGCCCCTCGCGAACGGCGTCGAAGGCGCTTACCGGCGGATGGACTGGGCGGCCGGGGCACCCCGGCCGGGTGACCTCGTCCGGGTGCCCGTGCCGGAAGTCCTGGTGCTGGAGGGCGTCTCGTGCGGCCGCACTTCGGTAAGACCCCTGCTTTCGCGCCTCTGCTGGCTCTCCGGCGGGCCGGCGGCCTCGCGGCTGGCTCGGACCGTGGCGCGCGACGGCGTGGCCGCACGCGCCGAACTGGGCCGCTGGCAACGGTTCGAGTGCGGCTGGTTCGCCGTCGACGGCACCGCCGCGGCCGCCGACACCCGACTTTCGTAGGGAACCGATCCGTCACCGTCCGTGAACGAGCCGTTCCGGATCGATCAAGGGAAGCCCTTTCGGTCAACACGACCGGGCTAACGTTGGTACCGCCATCTGAGTTAGGGAACCGGCACTGGGCGGAGTGGTCAGCCACAAATGGTCACAGTCTGTCGTGATTTACGGACACATTGCGGTCAAATCGGCGCCCACGTAGCGCGATCGTAACCTCACGTACTTAAGCCTGGGGCGAGTTCCCGCTAGTGTCGGCGGGCACACCGACCGTCCGTCGAGTTCCTGACCGACCGGACGGTGACTTAAAACCCGAACATCTCCCAAGGGGTGCCAGATGCAGCAGTTGCGGCTGACCCGAACACGCCGCGTGGCCCTGATCGGGCTCACCGGCGCGCTCGCGGTTTCGCTGTCCGCTTGTGCGGATTCGAAGCGTGAAGAGGGCGCCGGAGGTGGTACCGGAGGCACGATGATCTTCGGCGCCGCCGGAAACCCGAAGATGTTCGACCCCGCGTTCAACGACGAGGGCGAGACATTCCGGATCACGCGGCAGATCTACGACACGCTGATCCAGAACAAGCCGGGCACCGCCGATCTCGAGCCTTCTCTCGCCGAGAAGTGGGAGTCGGGCAACGAGGGCAAGACCTGGACGTTCTCGCTGAAGTCCGGCGTGAAGTTCTCCGACGGCACCCCGATGGACGCCGCGGCGGTCTGCTTCAACTTCGACCGCTGGTACAACATGAAGGGCGCCGCCGCCCAGAGCCAGATGATCTACTACGGCGACGTCTTCGAGGGCTTCGCCAAGAACGAGGGCGACGCGAGCGGCGACCCCGTCTACAAGAGCTGCGAGGCGAAGGACCCGACGACCGCGGTCCTGAACCTGAACAAGGCCAAGGGCGCGTTCCCGTCGGCGTTCACGCTGCCGTCGTTCTCCATCGAGAGCCCGACCGCGCTCAAGGCGCACAACGCGGACCAGGTCACCCAGAGCGGCGACTCGTTCACCTACAGCGAGTACGCGAACAAGTTCCCGGTCGGCACCGGCCCGTTCAAGTTCGAGAGCTGGGACCAGGCCAAGGGTGAGATCACCCTGGTGCGCAACGACACCAGCCCGTCGCCCGCGAAGCTCGACAAGCTGATCTTCAAGGTGATCCCGGACGAGAACGCCCGCAAGCAGGCGCTCAAGGCCGGCGACATCAACGGCTACGACTACCCGAGCCCGGCGGATTACGGCCTGCTGCGCAACGACGGCGAGCAGGTCCTCATCCGCCCGTCGTTCAACGTGCTGTACCTGGGCATCAACCAGGCCAACAACCCGAAGCTCAAGGACGTCAAGGTCCGCCAGGCGCTGGCCTACGGCGTCAACCGCGAGCAGTTCGTGAAGTCGAAGCTGGCCGAGGGTTCCGAGGTCGCGACCGAGTTCGTCCCGAAGGTCATCTCGGGCTACACCGACGACGTCACGAAGTACCCGTACGACCCGGAGAAGGCCAAGCAGCTGCTGCAGGAGGCCGGCGCGACGGGTATGACGCTCAAGTTCTACTACCCGACCGAGGTCAGCCGTCCGTACATGCCGAACCCGGCGGACACCTTCACCGCGATCTCCGAGGACCTCAAGAAGATCGGCATCAACATCGAGGCCCACGCCGAGCCGTGGAACGGTGGCTACAAGGACGACGTGCAGAAGGCCGGCAAGCAGGACCTCCACCTGCTCGGCTGGACCGGTGACTACAACGACGCCGGCAACTTCGTCGGCACGTTCTTCGGCCGGGAGAAGAAGGAGTTCGGGTTCAACAACCCGGAGCTCTTCTCGGCCCTGAGCGCGGCGGACGCTTCGCCCGCCGGTGACGCCCACGCCAAGGCGTACCAGGAAGTCAACAAGAAGATCATGGACTTCCTGCCGGCGATCCCGATCGCCTACCCGACCCCGGCGATCGTGGTCGGCCCGAAGGTCAAGGGTCTGGTGGCGAGCCCGCTCACCGACGAGCGTTTCAACACCGTGACCGTGAGCTGATTCTGGATTTCAGCCAAAGGCAGGGGGTGGGTGCTACCGCACCCACCCCCTGCGCCTGATTCCCGGGCCGGCACCAAAGGACTGCAAGTGCTTCGTTTCCTCGTGCGTCGGTTGCTACAAGCGATCCCGACGCTCTTCATCCTGTCCATCCTGGTCTTCTCCTGGCTCCGGTCCCTGCCCGGTGGCCCCGCCGCCGCCCTGCTGGGCGACAAGGCGACGCCGGAGAAGATCGCCAACCTCAACCACGTGCTCGGCCTCGACCAGCCGATCTTCGTGCAGTACTTCGGCTTCCTCGGCCGGGCTCTCACCGGCGACTTCGGCAACTCCCTGGTGTCGACCCAGCCCGTGATGGGCGAGATCGTCACCTTCCTGCCGGCGACCATCGAGCTCGGTCTCTCCGCGATGATCATCGCGGTCATCATCGGCATCCCGGCCGGCTACCTGTCCGCGCGCTACCGCGGCGGAGCGGTCGACAACGTGGTCATCGTGCTGAGCCTGATCGGCGTCGCGGTGCCGGTGTTCTTCCTCGGCTACATGATGCAGGACATCCTGGCCGCACCGCTGGGCCTGCCGTCGCAGGGCAGGCAGGCCGCGGGCCTCGACGCCACGGCGATCACGAACTTCGCCATCCTCGACGGCATCATGACGAGCGAGTGGGACGCCGTCTGGGACGCGATCAAGCACCTGATCCTGCCCGCGTTCGCCCTCGCCACCATCCCGCTCGCCGTGATCACCCGGATCACCCGCGCGTCGGTGCTGGACGTCCTCAACGAGGACTTCATCCGCACGGCCAACTCCAAGGGCCTGACCCAGCAGGTGGTGCGCACCCGGCACGTCCTGCGCAACGGCCTGCTGCCGGTGGTCACGACCATCGGCCTGCAGACCGGCGCGCTGCTCGGCGGCGCCGTGCTGACCGAGCGGGTGTTCAACTTCCGCGGCCTCGGCTTCCTGCTGGCCGAAGGCATCGAACGGCGTGACTACCCCCGGCTGCAGGCACTCCTGCTGTTCGGGGCCGTGGTCTACGTCCTGGTGAACATGCTGGTCGACATCTCGTACGGGATCATCGACCCGAGGGTGCGTGTGCGATGAACACTCTGCTGAACAAGAAGAAGGAACCGATCGACAAGCTCGCCGCGGCGAGTGGCCACAGCCTCGGCGGGGACGCCCTCCGCCGGATGCTGCGCAGCCCGGTCGCGATCACCGGTGGCGTCATCACCGGTGTGTTCCTCATCGTCGCGATCTTCGCGCCCCTGCTGGAGCCGAAGGACCCGGACGTCCATTACCTCGGCGACCAGATCCGGCCGAACTTCATCCCGGGCGCGCAGTCCGGGTTCCCGCTCGGCGTGGACGACTTCGGCCGCGACTTCCTGTCGCGGCTGATCGCCGGCGCCCAGCAGACGCTGATCGTCGGTGTGCTCGCCACGCTCGTCGGCGTGCTGATCGGCGTGATCATCGGTGGCCTGGCGGGCGCGTTCGGCGGCTGGGTCGACACCGTCCTCATGCGACTGGTCGACGTCATGCTGTCGTTCCCGTCGCTGCTGCTGGCCATTTCGATCGCGGCGCTGTTCGCGAAGCCGAGCCAGTGGACGGTCATCCTGGCCGTGTCGATGATCGGCGTGCCGATCTTCGCCCGGCTGCTGCGCGGTTCCATGTTGACGCAGCGGGACGCCGACCACGTACTGGCGGCGACGTCCTTGGGCGTCAAGCGCGGGACGATCGTGTTCCGGCACATGCTGCCGAACTCGCTCGGCCCGGTCATCGTGCAGGCGACCCTCACGCTGGCCACCTCGATCCTGGAGGCCGCGGCGCTGTCGTTCCTCGGTCTGGGCGACCCGGACCCGTCGCGGGCGGAGTGGGGACTGATGCTGGGCAAGGCCTCGCACCAGTTCCTCGACGTCCGTCCCGAGCTGGCGTACTACCCGGCGATCGCGATCATCATCGTGGCGCTCGGGTTCACGCTGGTCGGCGAGTCCCTCCGTGAAGCCCTCGACCCGAAGAACAGGCGGTGAGAACCCATGGCACTCCTTGAAGTCCGTGACCTGACGGTCAACTTCGTCCGCCGTGGCGAGCGGCCGTTCGCCGCCGTCGACGGGGTCAGTTTCGACGTCGAGCCCGGCCAGACGGTCGGCCTGGTCGGCGAGTCCGGCTGCGGCAAGTCCGTGACGTCGCTGGCGATCATGCGGCTGCTGGCCCGGCGCGGCAACAAGGTCAGCGGTTCGGTGCGCTTCGAAGGCACCGACCTGCTCAAGCTGTCCGACAAGGACATGCGCGACCGCCGCGGCCGCGACCTGGGCATGGTGTTCCAGGACCCGCTGTCCTCGCTGAACCCGGTCATCCCGATCGGGCTGCAGATCACCGAGGTGCTGGAACGCCACCGCGGGATGTCACGCAAGGCGGCGTCCGTCGAAGCGACCGACCTGCTGGCCAAGGTCGGCATCCCGGACCCGTCACGACGGCTTTCCGAGTACCCGCACCAGCTTTCCGGCGGGATGCGGCAGCGCGCGCTGATCGCGATCGCGCTGGCGTGCCGGCCGCGGCTGCTCATCGCCGACGAGCCGACCACCGCGCTGGACGTCACCATCCAGGCGCAGATCCTGGCGCTGCTGCGGGAACTGGTGCAGGACACCGGAACCGCGCTGATCATGATCACGCACGACCTCGGCGTGGTCGCCGGGCTGTGCGACGAGGTCAACGTGCTCTACGGCGGCAAGATCGTCGAGCGCGCGCAGCGGCACCAGCTGTTCGCCGAGCCCCGGCACCCGTACACGCACGGCCTGCTGGCCTCGATCCCGCGCCTCGACGCGGGCCGCGGCGAAAAGCTGGTCCCCATCCGGGGGTCGGTGGCCGACAACATCCCGTGGGACGGCGGCTGCGCGTTCGCGCCCCGCTGCCCCAACGCGCTGCCGGTCTGCCGCGAGGTCTCGCCGCAGCTGGTGCCCGACCACGGCGGGCTGCTGCGCTGTCACAACCCCGTGCGGCCGGCGGTCGCGGCGGGAGGAGGAACCCGATGACCCGTCCTGCTGGTGACGTGCTGCTCGAGGTCACCGACCTCAAGGTGCACTTCCCGATCAAGCGCGGCGTCGTGATCGACCGGACGGTCGGGCACGTGTACGCGGTCGACGGCGTCGACCTGGCCATCCGCCGTGGGGAGACCTACGGCCTGGTGGGCGAGTCCGGCTGTGGCAAGTCCACGCTGGGCCGGGCGATCCTGCGGCTCAGCGAGCCGACCGCCGGTTCGGTGGTGTTCGACGGCACCGACGTCGCGAAGCTCAAGGGTGAGGAGCTGCGGAAGGCCCGGCGCCGGATGCAGATGATCTTCCAGGACCCGCTGTCCAGTTTGGACCCGCGCCAGTCGGTCGAGTCCATCCTGCTCGAGGGCATGCGCGCGCACGGCCTCGACAAGGACAAGGACGCCACCCAGCGGCGGCTCCGCCAGCTGCTCTCGGCGGTCGGCCTGCCGGAGACGTCGTTGCGGAAGTACCCGCACGAGTTCTCGGGCGGGCAGCGCCAGCGCATCGGCATCGCGCGGGCGCTGGCTGTGGAGCCGGACCTGATCGTCGCCGACGAGCCGGTGTCCGCACTGGACGTCTCGGTGCAGGCCCAGGTGGTCAACCTCCTGGAGGACCTGCAGGACCAGCTCGGCCTGACGTACGTGGTGATCGCGCACGACCTCGCGGTGGTGCGCCACATCTCCGACCGCATCGGCGTGATGTACCTGGGCGCGCTGGTCGAGGAGACCGACGCGGACTCGCTGTACCGGGAACCGCTGCACCCGTACACGCGGGCGCTGCTGTCGGCGATCCCGGTGCCGGACCCGCAGGTGGAGGACACCCGCGAGCAGATCCTGCTCGCCGGTGACCTGCCCTCGCCGGCGAACCCGCCGTCGGGCTGCCGGTTCCACACGCGCTGCCCGTGGAAGCAGGCGAGCCTGTGCGACACCGACCGCCCGCAGCTGCGGGAGATCGGCGGCGGTCACCGGGTCGCGTGCCACTACGCGGAGGACATCCGCGACGGGCGCATCCAGCCGCACGAGGTGGAGCCGGAGCTGATCGAGCTCACCGGGGCGCTGAACCCCGACCTGGGCCCGCCGGACATCGGCACCTCCGCCGAGATCCTCTGAGGTTCTCTTCCGGGTGGCCGGCCGGGATTCGTCCCGGCCGGCCACCTTTTTTCACGGCTTCAGGTCCAGCGCCGCGCGGAAGGTGCCGTCCATGTGGAACGGCGTCGAGTCGTGCACGTGGGTGATCCGCCAGTCGCCGTCCTGCCGCCGGAAGCACACGGTCGAGCGGAACCACAGCTCGAACTTCCCCGGCATCCCCTGCGGCGTCGCCGACAGGTACGTGAGCGCGTGGCAGTACGCGAGGTCCTCGCCGACGGTGATCTCGAGGTCCCGGGTCGAGTACTCGATCGGGCCGTCGAACGACGCGAACCACGCTTCCCGGGCCGCGACGTCCTCCCCGTGGTGCACCAGCGGCGGGGCCAGCGTGAACGCCACGGCCTCCGGCGCGTACTGCGCGGCCAGCGTCGCGGCGTCACGTGCGGTCATCGCCGCCGCGCGGGCCGTCATGAGTTCGCGAATCCGCTTGTCCGTCATGCCATCCTCCTGAGGTGTGGTGCCGTTCGGAGGGGACGTAGGCGCCGCCACGCGGATTTCGACACCGACCGGGAGGCGTTCGTGAAATACGTGGTCCTGATCTACGGCAACCCCGGGTCCCGCGCGGCCTGGGAGGGCATGAGCGACGAGCAGCAGGCGGCCGGGCTCGCCTACTACCAGCAGCTCAGCGACGACCTCGACGCGTCCGGCGAGCGCGTCGTCTCGGAGCGGCTCGCCTTCCCGGAGCTCGCCACGCGCGTCAGCGTCGGCGACCACGGCACGACGACGACCGACGGGCCGTTCGCCGAGGCCAAGGAGTTCCTCGCCGGGTTCTTCCTGCTCGACTGCGAGAGCCGCGAACGCGCCGTCGAGATCGCCGCGCGGATCCCCGAAGCCGCGTTCGGCGTGGTCGAAGTGCGGCCGGTGATGGGGCTGCGGTGAACCCCGAGCTGCTGCGTTCGCTCGCACCTCAGGTTCTGGCGGCGCTGGTCCGCCGGTACGGCGACTTCGAGGCGTGCGAGGACGCTGTCCAGGAGGCGCTGCTGGCGGCCTTCTCACAGTGGCCGTCGTCGGGTCTGCCGGACAACCCGAAGGGGTGGCTGATCACGACGGCGTCCCGGCGGCGCATCGAGCAGTGGCGCAGCGAGACGGCCCGGCAGCGGCGTGAGGAGGCGGTGGCGCTGGCTTCGCCGCCGGAACCGGAGCCGGTCGGCGTCGACGACACGCTGACCTTGCTGCTGTTGTGCTGCCACCCGGGGCTTTCGCGGCCGGCGCAGGTGGCGTTGACGCTGCGTGCGGTCGGCGGCCTGACGACGGCGGAGATCGCGCGCACGTTCCTCGTCCCGGAGGCCACGATCGGCCAGCGGATCAGCCGGGCGAAGAAATCGCTGCGCGGCTCGAGTCTCACGCGTGAGGGCGGTCCGGAGCGGCTGGCGGCGGTGCTGCAGGTGCTGTACCTGATCTACACGGAGGGCCACACGGCCAGCTCGGGCGACGAGCTGAACCGCGTCGAGCTGACGACCGAGGCGATCCGCCTGGTCCGTCAGCTGCGCGCGGAGCTCCCGGACGACGGCGAGGTGGCGGGCCTGCTGGCGTTGATGCTCCTGACCGAGGCCCGGCGCCCGGCCCGCGTCGACCCCACCGGCGCCCTGGTGCCCCTGGCCGACCAGGACCGGACCCGCTGGAACCAGCCGTTCATCGCGGAAGGGACCGCGCTGATCACGGACGCCCTGGCGAAGGCGCCGATCGGGCCGTACCAGCTCCAGGCGGCGATCGCGGCGGTCCACGCCGAGGCCCCGACGGCCGCCGAGACGGATTGGGCGCAGATCCTGACGCTGTACGACCTGCTCCGGGTGGTGGCGCCGGGGCCGATGGTGACGGTGAACCGGGTGGTGGCGTTCGCGCAGGTCAACGGGCCGGAGGCGGGTCTGGCGGAACTGGCGGCGGCGGAGCTGCCGGAGCACCACCGGGTGGATGCGGTGCGGGGGCACTTGCTGGAGCTGGCCGGGGATGTGGCCGGGGCGCGGGAGGCGTACCTGGCGGCGGCTCGGCGGACGTTGAGCCTGCCGGAGCAGGAGTACCTGCGGTTACGGGCCGCGAAGTTGTCCACATGGGGGTGAACCCTGTGGACAACTCCGGCGGCCAGCGAATCCCGCCCGCCTGCGGGAAGATCGGACCCATGCAGGTCACCGTGCTGGGGGCGTCAGGACGAACCGGGATCCACGTGGTCCGCCTGCTCGCCGCCCGGGGTCACACCGTCCGGGCCGGCCTCAGAAGCCGTCAACGAGCCGACGTGCTCAGAGACGAAAACGCGAAACCCGTCGTCGCCGACGTCACGGCCGATCGAGACGACCTCGTCGAAGCCCTCAAGGACTCCGATGTCGTCATCAACACCATCGGCGCCCCCGATCCCGAACCCGAATCGGTGAACCTCGTCGACCGGGACGGGGCGATCGCCGCCATCCGCGCCGCCGAAGTCGCCGGTGTGTCGCGGTTCATCCAGCTCTCCGCCCAGTTCGCCGACTCGCCCGACCAGGGCGACCGGCTCGTGCGGTCGATCCTGCTCGCCAAGCAGATCTCCGACAGCGTCCTGAAGAAGTCCGCGCTGACCTGGACCATCGTCCGGCCCGGGACGCTCACCGACGGGCCCGCCACCGGCCGCGTCAAGATCGCCGGCCACCTCGAACCCGGGCGGATCACCCGGCGGGACGTCGCCGCGGTGATCGTCGGCGTCCTCGGTGAGCCGCTCACCGAAAATCGCGGGTTCGACGTCGTTTCCGGGGACTTCCCGGTGGCCCCCGCCCTTGCCACACTCGAGTGACCCCCACTTAAGTCGTACCCCTGGCAATACCTGAGTAGGCCGTCCCCAGCGCATGGTCCCCGGTACTCTGCGGAAAGCGGATTTCGGCGAACAGCAGGGGGTACGGGCAGTGCACATCGACCAATGGCTGGAGGCGATCCCGCCGCTCTCGGTGTACCTGATCGTCGGCGCGGTGATCATGATCGAAAGCCTCGGCATCCCACTGCCCGGCGAGATCGTGCTGGTCAGCGCGGCATTGCTGGCTTCGCAGCACAGCAACCTGAGTCCCCTGTGGATCGGCATCCTGGCCAGCGCCGGCGCCATCATCGGCGACAGCATCGGGTACCTGATCGGAAAGACCGGTGGCCAACGGCTGTTCGCCTGGGCGGGCCGGAAATTCCCGAAGCACTTCGGCCCGACGCACCTCGCCAACGCCGAACGGATCTTCGACAAACGCGGCGTGTGGGCCGTCTTCCTCGGCCGTTTCATCGCGTTCCTGCGCATCCTCGCCGGCCCGCTCGCCGGGTCGCTCAAGATGCACTACCCGAAGTTCCTGATCGCGAACGCGGCCGGCGGCATCGTGTGGGCGGGCGGCACCACCGCGCTCGTCTACTACCTCGGCGTCGTCGCCGAAAAGTGGCTCGGCAACTTCTCCAAGTACGGCCTGGTGGCCGCCATCGTCATCGGTGTCGTCGTCTTCCTCGTGATGAAGAAGCGGCTCGGCAAGAAGCACCCGGAAGACGAGAAGCAGGAAGTCAGCGAGCCGACCGCCTAGACCGCGACGAGCTCGGGTTTCGGCGCCGGCCGCAGGGACCCGAGCAGGACGCCGCCGATCACGACCAGCGCCGCGACGATCTCCAGCGTCGTCGGCCGCTCGCCGAGCAGCAGGAACGACGCCGTCAGCCCGACCACCGGCACGAGCAGCGAGAACGGCGAGACGACGCTCGCCGGGTTGCGCCGCATCAGCGTCGTCCACACACCCGAGCCGACGATCGTGCCGATCAGCACGACGTAGGTCAGCCCGCCCAGTGCGGTCAGCCCGGTCGGCGTCCCGAGCGTCGTCAGCGACCGCCACTGCGCGGCAGGCCCCTCCATGACCAGCGAGAGCGCGAACATCGGCAGCGGCGGCACCACCGACATCCACAGCGTGAAGTGCAGCGGGTTGTCCGGCTCGGCCTTGCGCGAGCTGAGGTTGCCGAGCGCCCAGCTCAGCGCGGCCAGCAGCGTCAGGACCATCGGCAGCAGGGCCGCGTGCCCGGACTGCTGCCACGCGATCGCGGCCATCCCGGCGACGGCCAGCGCGATCCCGGCCAGCTGGTGCGGCGTGACGCGTTCGCGCAGGAAGACGGCGCCGAGCAGCACCGTGAACGGCGCCGAGGCCTGCAGGACCAGCGACGCGAGCCCGGTCGGCATCCCGGTGTCCATCGCGATGAACAGGAACGCGAACTGCCCGGTGCCGAACCCGAGGCCGAAGCCGAGCAGGTACCGCACCTTCACCTTCGGCCACGGCACGAACAGGATCGTCGGCACGGCGATCACCGCGAACCGCAGCGCGCCCGCGAACACCGGCGGGAACTGGCCGAGCGTGGCGTGGATGGCGAGGAAGTTCAGGCCCCAGAGGACGGCGACGAGCACGGCGAGCAGGCGGTCACGGGTGGGCATACCTCCACTGTGACAACGGTGACCGTGAAGGACCAGCGAGAATATCTGCAGGGACTGTGTAGCCGTGCTTCATCTACGCTGGCGGCATGGACCTGGGTCGTTTGCGCACCTTGCGGGAGTTCGCCGACCGCGGGAGCGTGACGGCCGCCGCGCGGGCGCTGCACTGCACGCCGTCCGCCGTTTCGCAGCAGCTGCGGGCCTTGCAGGGCGAGGTCGGCCTGCCGCTCACCGAGCCGGCCGGGCGGGGACTGCGGCTGACCGATGCCGGCCGCGCGCTGGTCGCCCGTGCCGATGAGGTGCTGGCCGCGCTCGATCGGGCCGAGTCCGAACTGGACACCTACCGCAGCGCGCCGCGCGGCCGCGTGCGGATCGCGATCTTCCAGTCGGCCGGGCTGATGCTGCTGCCCGGCCTGCTGACCCGCGTCGCGGCGTACGAGGGCCTGCACGTCGACGTTCGGGACGTCGACATGACACCGCCGGAGGTGCCGGGCCTGGTCGCCGACTACGACGTGGTCGTCGCGCACCGCGACGAGCACGCGCCGGAGTTCGACCACGACCGCCTCGACGTCGTGCCGCTGCTGCGAGAGCCGCTCGACGTCGCGCTACCGGTCGGGCACCGGCTGGCGGCCAAGCGGCGAGTGGACCTGGCGGAACTGGCCGACGAACGCTGGATCGGCGTCGACCACGGCTTCCCAGTGGACGACGTGCTGCGCTCGCTGACCGTCCGCACCGGCGTGCGGCCGGTGGTGGTGCAGCGGATCAATGACTTCCGGATCACCGAGCGGCTGGTCGCGGCGGGCCACGGGATCGCGCTGGTCCCGCGCTACACGATCGACACGCGTCGCGGCAGCGGTCTGGTCAGCAGGCCGCTGGCGGGCATCCGCGCGGCCCGGCTGGTGGAGGCGGTCTGCCGCACCGGCGCGCTGCAGCGCCCGGCCGTGGCCCAGGTGATCGAAGAACTGCGCGCGGAGATCGCCCAGCTCACCGCTTGAAGCCGCGCAGGTACGCGAGCGCGATCCCCAGCGCGTCCTCCAACGCCGTGAGGTCGTGCCGGATGTGGGCGAGCAGCAGTCCACCTTGGACGGACGTCATCGCCGCCTGCGCCAGCCGCGCCGGATCGGCGCCCGGAGCCAGTTCTCCCTTGTCCCGCAACGTGGTCAGCCCACGCGTCAGGTGTGACTCCCACTCCCGGTAGGCGTTGTCGACCAGTGGTGCGAGCTTCGGGTTGTCGCCCACTTCGCCGGCGAGGTTGCCCAGCGGGCACGCGATCGGCTTGCCCGCCCGGCGGTGCACGTCCAGCAGTTGCTCGGTCCACGTCTCGAGGTCGGCCCAGGAAGCCAGCGTGAAGATCGCCGGCTGGTTGGCCAGAATCTGCGCGAGGTACCGGTCGATCACGGCTTCGACCAGCTGTTCCTTGTTCTTGAAGTAGTGGTACATCTGCGATTTCCCGGCCCCGCTCGCGGCGAGCACCTTGTCGACGCTCGTGCCCGCGACGCCGTCGACGTACATCAGGCCCGCCGCCGCGTCCACGATCGCCTCCCGCGTGCGCTTGCCGCGCGGGGTCGAGGCTGCCGCTTGCGTCTCCATGTACTGAATAGTACAGTTCGACCCACTGTACCGATCAGTACAACCGCTAGGGGGATCCATGACGCTCGACAACGCGCTGACCGGGCTGAACGACCACTTGCGCGGCGCCTTGCCGCCGGAGATCTTCGAGGTGCTCGAAGCGGACCGCCGCCGCGCCGCCGGGACGAAGTTCGCCGAGGTGGGAGCCGAGATCGAGGACTTCACGCTGCCGGGAGCCGATGGCACACCGGTGAGCTTGGGCGACCTCGTCGCGAACGGGCCCGCGGTGCTCGTGTTCTACCGCGGCCAGTGGTGCCCGTACTGCAACCTGACCTTGCGCACCTACCAGCAGGAGCTCCGGCCCGAGCTGGCGAAGCTCGGCGCGACGCTGGCGGCGATCAGCCCGCAGAAGCCGGACGGCCCGCTCCCGGACCTGGAGTTCCCGGTGCTGTCGGACGTCGGCAGCACCGTCGCCCGCGGACTCGGGCTGAGCTACCCGGTTTCCGCGCCGGTGCGCGAGGCCATGGAGACCCTCGGCACGGACCTCGAGCAGGTCAACGGCACCTGGGAGCTGGTCCACCCGGCCGTCGTCGTGGTCGATCGGGACCGGGTGCTGAAGTTCGTCGACGTCCACCCGGACTTCGTCACGCGGACCGAGCCCGCGGACATCCTCAAATCGCTTTAGCGCCGCGCTTCACGCCGTAGGTGATCACCGAACCCAGGACCAGGGCGACGCCGAGGGAGAGCAGCATGCTGATCCCGGGTTCGGTGATGATCTGGCCGCCCGCGTAGCCCAGGAAGGCCACGTACGACGTCCAGAGCGTGACGCCGACGGCCGACGCGGTGAAGAACTCCGCCATCGGCCACCGGAGCGAGCCGGCGAGCAGGGCGCCGACCGTCCCGCCCGACGGCAGCCAGCGGGCGGCCACCAGCACCGGCCGGGGGTGGCGCTGCAGGCGTCCGTCGAGCCAGCCGATGCCGGCGGCGAGCTTCTTCCGCCGGCTCAGCCGGTCCAGCGCCGCCCGGCCACCGAACCGGCCGAGGGCGTAGAGCGCCTGGTCGGACACCAGGCACCCGGCACTCGACACGGCGATCACCAGCGCCAGCGACGTCCCGCCCTGTGCCGCCGCGACACCCATGCCGAGGAGCGTCACCTCGGTGGGCAGCAGGGGCACGAGCGAGACGACGAACAGCACCAGCAGTCCCGCCGTAGTCGTGTCCACATCTCCATTAACCGCCTGCCGGGGCCCGATGAGTCCCGATCACCGGGGACTCACAGGAACCCGACAGCCGGCCCACAGGTTCAGCGGTTGGCGCGGTTCACGGCCGAGACGACCGCGCGCAGCGACGCCGTGACGATCGACGCGTCGATCCCGATGCCCCAGAACACCCGGTCCGAGATCGCGCACTCGATGTAGGACGCGGCGCGCGCGTCGTCACCCGGCGAGAGCGTGTGCTCGGAGTAGTCCAGGAGGCGCAGGTCGAAGCCGACGGTCGACAGCGCGTCGAAGAACGCCGCGATCGGGCCGTTGCCGCGGCCGGTGACCTCGTGCTCGTCACCCTCCACCTTGACGGTCGCGGTGATGTCGTATTCACCGTCGCCGTTGTCGGTGACGTGCTGGCGGATCAGCTCCAGCGGCGTCTTCAGCTCCAGGTACTCGGCCGAGAAGGCGTTGTACATCGTCGTCGGGTCGACCTCGCCGCCCTCGGAGTCGGTGTAGCGCTGGATGACCTTCGAGAACTCGATCTGCAGGCGCCGCGGCAGGTCGAGCTGGTGCTCGGCCTTCATGATGTAGGCGACGCCGCCCTTGCCGGACTGCGAGTTCACTCGGATGACGGCCTCGTACGTGCGGCCGACGTCCTTCGGGTCGATCGGCAGGTACGGGACCTCCCACGGGTACTCGTCGAGCGGCACGCCCTGCTTGTCGGCGGCGTCCTTCAGCGCGTCGAGGCCCTTGTTGATCGCGTCCTGGTGGCTGCCCGAGAAGGCGGTGAACACCAGGTCGCCGCCCCACGGCGAGCGCTCGGGGACCGGCAGCTGGTTGCAGTACTCGACGGTCCGCTTGATCTCGTCCATGTCGGAGAAGTCGATCTGCGGGTCGATGCCCTGGCTGTAGAGGTTCATGCCCAGCGCGACCAGGTCGACGTTGCCGGTGCGCTCGCCGTTGCCGAACAGGCAGCCTTCGATCCGGTCCGCGCCGGCCTGGTACCCCAGCTCGGCGGCGGCGATGCCGGTGCCGCGGTCGTTGTGCGGGTGCAGCGACAGGATCACCGAGTCGCGGCGCTCCAGGTTGCGGGACATCCACTCGATCGAGTCGGCGTAGACGTTCGGCGTCGCCATCTCGACGGTCGCCGGCAGGTTCAGGATCACCGGCTTCTCCGGCGTCGGCTTCCAGATCTCGGTGACGGCGTTGCAGACCTCGAGCGCGTAGGACAGCTCAGTGCCGGTGTAGGACTCCGGCGAGTACTGGAAGCGGAAGTCGGTGTCCGGCTGCTTCGCGGCCAGCTCGACGACCATTTCCGCGGCCTGCGTCGCGATCTTCTTGATGCCCTCGCGCTCCTCGCGGAACACGACGCGGCGCTGCAGGATCGACGTCGAGTTGTAGATGTGGACGATCGCCCGCGGCGCGCCTTCGAGCGACTTGAAGGTCCGCTCGATCAGCTCGGGACGGCACTGGGTCAGCACCTGGATGCTGACGTCGTCCGGGATGGCGTGCTCTTCGATGATCTCGCGGACGAAGTCGAAGTCGGTCTGGCTCGCGGCCGGGAAGCCGACCTCGATCTCCTTGTAGCCCATGCGTACGAGCAGGTCGAAGAACTTCCGCTTGCGCGCGGGCGACATCGGGTCGATCAGCGCCTGGTTGCCGTCCCGCAGGTCGACGGCACACCACAGCGGCGCGCGGTCGATGCGCTTCGTCGGCCAGGTGCGGTCCGGCAGGTCGATGTTCTCGACGAGGTCGTACCAGGGGCGGTAGCGGTGCACCGGCATGGACGTGCCGCGCTGGGTGTTCCAAGCGGGCTGGTCAGCGGGGGCGGGACGCGAAGGCTTGCGAATCTTGCTCATGCGAATTCGGGGTTCTCCAGCTAGACGGGTGCGACCGGCACCACGAAGCCCCGCGACGAGGAGCCGGTCCGGTCAGGCCCCGTCGCGGCAGCGAAGCAGGAGAGTACGCGCCACGCCCCCACCATAACCACGGAACGCGGGGTGAGGAAAGCCGGGCTGTTCTCCCGCCGTGGGTTACCTGTGGGTAGCAATCGGACGGTCGCCGTGCGAAACTGCGGACATGGGTGAGCACGCGGAGTCGTCTTCGGCATCGTCGTCGGAGGAGACGGAGACCCGGGTATCCCGCCGGGCCCCGGTCGACTGGCGCGCGACGGGAGGCCGGGTCGCCTCCATCGTGGCGTCGATCGTCCGCTGGGTGGGTCTGATCTTCGCGGCCCTGCTGGTGATCCACGTGATCTTCACGGTCGGTTCGGCCAACCCGGACAACGGGATCGTCTCGTTCGTGAAGTCCTGGGCGGACAGCCTGGCGCTGGGGTTCAGCGACCTGTTCACGCCGAGTGACGAGAAGCTGCGGGTGCTGGTGAACTACGGCATCGCGGCGATCTTCTGGCTCGTGGTGTCGGGAATCCTGGCGAAGGTGATCCGGCGGGTGGGCGGGGCTTCCTGATTTCGCCTAGCTCTCGGCGAGTTCGTCGAACACCCGATCGCAGATGTACCGGCGCCCGTAGTTCCCACCGGTGACCTCGCGGAGGAAGCCGGCCTCCTCCAGTTTCTTGATGGCGTTGGCGGCGGTCGGGTACGAGACGCCCAGGTTCGCCTGGACCTGCGGGACGGTCGTCATCGGGTAACCGATGATGTTCACCGCCAATTCATGGACGCTGCCCCGGGCGCCCGCACCCTTCATCGTTTCGATGACTTCCTGGGAAAACGTCATCAGGCTTCGGATGGTCGCCGCGGCCGCCAGTGCTCGTGCTTTCACCGCTTCGGCGAAGAATCGCACCCACGGATCGAAGTCCCCGGTCATGCTCACGGCGAGCAGGTGGTCGATGTAGGCCTCGCGGCGAGGCTCCAGCCACGGGGACAGGTTCAGGACAGGGTGCTTGAGCACTTGTTCTTCGATGAGCTGCAGGGTGATGACCAGCCGGCCGATCCGGCCGTTCCCGTCGCTGAACGGGTGCAGCGTTTCGAACTGGTAGTGACCGAGCGCCACTTTCACCAGTACCGGCATCTCCTGGTCGGCGTTGATCCACTTTTCCCAATCGCTCACGCCGTCGCGGAGCGGGTCGCCGTTGGGCGGCGGAACGAACCTCGATCGTTCGATTCCCCTGCCGCGGTCTCCGATGCAGACAAGCTGCTCGCGGAGCCTGCCCGCGTCGTAGGCGTCGCCACGCGTTCCCGCCACGAGAATCTGCTGGAGTTTCGACACCACCTGCAGGCAGATCGGCAGTCTCTCGATGAGATCGAGGCCGGCGAAAGCCGCTTGAACGTAGTTCTTTACTTCACGCACCTCCGCCGTCGGCTGATGACTTTCGACGTACTGGGCTTCGAGTACGTCGGCGTAGGGCGCAAAGGTTCCTTCGAGCGCCGAGGTGCTGACGGCTTCCCTGGTCAGGGACGGTCGCACCAGCAGCCCGGGATTGGGCAGCCGGTCGGCCAGGGCGTCCAGCGAGCCCAGGGCCCGGTCGGCCTCGCTGATGAGCTTGTACGTTCCCGGCGAGAGGTCGACTACGCTCGGCAGTGGAGCTGGCACGAAGGCGAAGTGGTTGTACGGCTGTTTGGTCCGGCCGTCGACACCGCTGATCGGCGCCAAGTGGCCGACCGGGGACTCCTTGAACGACTCTACCTGCACTTTTAAAGCTTAGCGCATGAAGCTTTAGTTTCGTCGCTGAGATCTGAGGGGTTCTTGCAATCGCCGGGTTGAAATGCAAGGTTTCGGCCAAAGCCTTGAGATCTCGCGCTGCGCCCGGCCGGTAGCCGCGATCACAAAGCCGGCGTGCCCCACTGGCCGGTGAACGCGAACTCCGCCAGCGGCACCCGCTTCCGCTCCGCCTTCTCCCGCTCCACCCGCCAGTCCTCCTCCAACACCTCCGCCGCTGCCGGCGACCCCACCGCGATCGCCACGCGAGGGACAGCGTCGTCAGGGAGACCGAAAGACTCGCTGACCTCGGCAGCCGAAAACCCCGCCATCTGGTGGGCGACCAGCCCCAGCTCCACCGCCTGCAGCACGAGGTTCTCCGAAGCCAGCCCCAGCCCGTACTCGGCGTACGGCACCGGCCCCTTCTCGTTCGTCGTCACCATCACGCCGATCAGCAGCAACCCCGCCCGGTGCGCCCACGCTCGGTTGCCCGAGTTCAGCGTCGCCAGGATCGCGTCGAACGACGGGGTGCCGCGGAGACCCACCAGGTAGCGGGCCGGCTGGGTGTTGCCGAACGACGGGGCCCAGCGGGCCGCCTCCAGGAGCGCCCTCACTTGCTCCGGACTCACCGAAGCAGACGCGTCGAGAGCCCGTGGGCTCCACCGCTCGGCCAGCACGGACGCGATCGGGACGCTCGTCACAGCCGGTTTCCGCATGATTGGGAAGGTACAGCGACGCGAAGCGTCTCCGTTGAGGGTGGCGGTGGGGGCATGGGAGGACGTACCCACCTAGTGCGCTGCATCACTCGGGAGGAAGGGCTCCGCGTATTTCCTTGGTGTTACGGAAGATTTACTTCCGAGGCGCCCGCACGAAGGGTCCGCCCCACGTCAAGAGGGTGGCGGGCCGCTTGAGCCCCGGTAGGCTCCACTCAAACATGGGACGCGGGGGCTCCTCGGTGCCCACCAGGGAGCAGACCCGGCCCGTCGAGGAGGTTCGGGCGTGGCCCTCGTGGTCCAGAAGTACGGCGGATCGTCGCTGGAAAGTGCCGACCGGATCAAGCGCGTGGCCGAGCGGATCGTCGCCACCAAGAAGGCGGGCAACGACGTCGTCGTGGTCTGCTCGGCGATGGGTGACACCACCGACGAGCTGCTCGACCTGGCGCAGCAGGTCAACCCCGCGCCGCCGGAGCGGGAGATGGACATGCTGCTCACCGCCGGTGAGCGCATCTCGAACTCGCTGGTCGCCATGGCCATCGCGGCCCAGGGCGCGGAAGCGTGGTCGTTCACCGGGTCGCAGGCCGGCGTCGTCACGACGTCCGTGCACGGGAACGCGCGCATCATCGACGTCACGCCGAGCCGCGTCACCGAAGCCCTCGAGCAGGGCTACGTCGCGCTGGTGGCGGGCTTCCAGGGCGTCGCGCAGGACACGAAGGACATCACCACGCTCGGCCGCGGCGGCTCGGACACCACCGCCGTCGCGCTGGCCGCCGCGCTCAACGCCGACGTCTGCGAGATCTACTCCGATGTGGACGGTGTGTACACGGCCGACCCGCGGGTGGTGCCGGACGCGAAGAAGCTCGACACCGTCACCTACGAGGAGATGCTGGAGCTCGCCGCCAGCGGCTCGAAGATCCTGCACCTGCGGTCGGTCGAGTACGCGCGCCGCTACGGCGTCCCGATCCGTGTCCGTTCTTCCTACAGTGACAAGCCGGGCACGACGGTGACCGGTTCTATCGAGGAGATCCCCGTGGAACAAGCCCTGATCACCGGTGTGGCGCACGACCGCTCCGAAGCCAAGATCACGGTCACCGGGGTACCGGACCACGCCGGTGCCGCGGCCCGGATCTTCCGCGTGATCGCCGACGCCGAGATCGACATCGACATGGTGCTGCAGAACGTTTCCAGCACCGTCTCCGGCCGCACCGACATCACGTTCACGCTGTCGAAGGCCAACGGTGCCGCGGGCGTCAAGGAGCTGGAGAAGGTCAAGGCGGAGATCGGCTTCGAGTCGGTGCTCTACGACGACCACGTCGGCAAGGTCTCGCTGGTCGGCGCCGGGATGCGCTCGCACCCGGGTGTCACGGCGACGTTCTGCGAAGCGCTGGCCAACGCCGGCGTCAACATCGAAATCATCAACACCTCGGAAATCCGGATCTCCGTGCTGATCCGCGACGCTCAGCTGGACGACGCCGTGCGCGCGATCCACGACGCGTTCGAGCTCGGCGGCGACGAGGAAGCCGTGGTCTACGCGGGGAGTGGTCGCTGATGGCGGAAGGGTTGCGGGTCGGGGTGGTCGGCGCGACCGGCCAGGTCGGCGCGGTGATGCGCAAGCTGCTGGCGGAGCGGGAGTTCCCGATCGCCGAGCTGAGGTACTTCGCTTCGGCGCGCTCGGCGGGTTCGACGCTGCCGTGGCGTGACGGCGAGATCACGATCGAAGACGCGTCCGTCGCGGATCCGTCCGGTTTGGACATCGCGCTGTTCTCCGCGGGCGGGTCGACGTCGAAGGCGCAGGCACCGCGGTTCGCCGCGGCCGGCGTCACGGTGATCGACAACTCCTCGGCGTTCCGGATGGACCCGGACGTGCCGCTGGTCGTCAGCGAGGTCAACCCGGCGACCATCAAGGAAGCGCGCAAGGGGATCATCGCGAACCCCAACTGCACCACCATGGCCGCGATGCCGGTGCTCAAGCCGCTGCACGACGAAGCCGGGCTGGTCCGGCTGGTCGCGTCGACGTACCAGGCGGTGTCCGGCAGCGGGCTGGCCGGCGTCGACGAGCTGGCCGGTCAGGTCAAGGCGGGCGCGGAACACGCGGCGCTGCTGACGCACGACGGCGCGGCGATCGAGTTCCCGGCGCCGAACAAGTACGTGCGCCCGATCGCGTTCAACGTCCTGCCGATGGCCGGGTCCATTGTGGACGACGGTGAGCTCGAGACGGACGAGGAGAAGAAGTTCCGCAACGAGAGCCGCAAGATCCTGAGCATCCCGGGTCTCGGCGTGTCGTGCACGTGCGTGCGCGTGCCGGTGTTCTCGGGGCACTCGATCTCGGTGAACGCGGAGTTCTCGCAGCCGCTGACGGTCGAGCGCGCGACGGAGCTGCTGGCCCACGCGCCGGGCGTCGAGCTGTCGGAGGTCCCGACCCCGCTGCAGGCGGCGGGCAACGACCCGAGCTACGTCGGCCGCATCCGCGCCGACCAGGGCGTCGAGGGCGGCCGCGGCCTGGCGCTGTTCATCGCCAACGACAACCTGCGCAAGGGTGCCGCGCTCAACGCCGTGCAGATCGCGGAGCTGATCGCCCAGCAGTGACCACAGTGGACGACTGAAACTCGCTTGGCGTTTCGCGGTGCCCGGGAGATCCTTGGCACCGCGAAACCATTTCCAGGGGAGGAAACCATGTACACCGCTGTCGAAGGCGCCCGCGTCCCGATCCGGATGTGGGCGGACCCCGCGTCGGTCGAAGACCAGGCCATGCGGCAGCTGCGGAACGTCGCCAACCTGCCGTGGGTGCACGGTCTCGCCGTGATGCCCGACGTGCACTACGGCAAGGGCGCGACCGTCGGCAGCGTCATCGCCATGCGCGACGCCGTTTCGCCGGCCGCGGTCGGCGTGGACATCGGGTGCGGCATGAGCGCCGTCCGGACGTCGCTCAGCGCGAGCGACCTGCCGGACGACCTCGGGAAGCTGCGCCGCCGCATCGAAAGCGCCGTGCCGGTCGGGTTCGGGCTGCACAAGACGCCCGTGAACCCCGCGAAGGTGCACGGCGTCGGCGGCTGGGACACCTTCTGGAAGGGCTTCGGCCAGCTGCACACCGGGGTCCAGGAGCTGCACGACCGGGCCGCGCGCCAGATCGGCAGCCTCGGCGGCGGGAACCACTTCATCGAGGTCTGCCTCGACGAGCCCGACGGCCGGGTCTGGCTGATGCTGCACTCGGGTTCGCGCAACATCGGCAAGGAGCTCGCGGAGCGGCACATGGCCGTCGCGCGCAAGCTGCCGCACAACGCGGACCTGCCGGATCGCGACCTCGCGGTGTTCGTCGCCGGCACGCCAGAAATGGCGGCTTACCGGCGTGACCTGTTCTGGGCGCAGGACTACGCGGCGCGCAACCGCGCCACGATGGTCGCGCTCGTGAAGCTGGCGCTGGCGGAGGTCGTGCCCGGCACGACGTTCGACGACGCCATCTCCTGCCACCACAACTACGTCTCGGAAGAGACGTACGACGGTGTCGAGCTGCTCGTCACCCGCAAGGGCGCGATCCGTGCCGGATCGGGTGACCTCGGGATCATCCCGGGCAGCATGGGGACGGGTTCGTACATCGTCCGCGGCCTCGGGAACGACTCGTCGTTCCAGTCGGCGTCGCACGGCGCCGGCCGCCGGATGTCGCGCACCAAGGCCAAGAAGATGTTCACGGCCGACGACCTCGCGGCGCAGACGGCGGGCGTCGAGTGCCGCAAGGACTCGGGCGTCGTCGACGAGATCCCGGCGGCGTACAAGGACATCGATTCGGTGATCCGGGCCCAGACGGACCTGGTCGAGGTCGTGGCGCACCTCAAGCAGGTGGTCTGCGTCAAGGGCTGAGCGGTACCTTGGCGCCATGACGAGGGGTGGAACGACGGCCGCGCTGCTGGCCGGGATCGCACTGCTGCTGAGCGGGTGCGACCAGGTCGGCAACGCGGTCGACGAGGGGTCGAAGACCGCGGACAAGGTGGGCGCGTGCACCGAAGCCCTCGGGCTGGCGGACCTGAACCCGCTGGTCGACCCGGACAAGCTGAAGGCCCGCGCCGCGGACAAGGAGAAGCGGCTGCGGGAGCTCGCGGGGAACGTCCAGGACCAGGACGTCAAGAACGCGTTGCTCGGCATGGCCGGTTCGTACGTCGAGGTGCAGAAGGAACGCATCGAAGACGCCGGCGTCGTGGCCCAGTGGGTGCAGCGCAACGTCAAGAAGCTCGACGCGCTCCGCCTGGCCTGCGGCGGCTAGCTAGCCCTCGGCCAGCGCCGGGACCGGCTCCGCCGCGGGTTCCGGCGTCCGGCGGTGGAGCAGGCCGGCCGCGGCGATCACCAGGCCGCCCAGGCCCGCCGCGGCGAAGCCCCACGCCGGGCTCGAGTGGTCGATCGCGAAGCCGACCACCGGGCTGCCCAGCGCCAGGCCGAGCCGCGTCGACGCGTCCTGCAGCCCCATCGCCTCGCCGCGAACCTGCGGCGGGGCGATCCGGCTGACCGTCTCGGTGGTCGCCGCGAGCGTCGGCGCGCAGACCAGGTTCGTCGGGATCAGCACCAGCATCAGCAGCCACCACGGCTGGTCCGCGAGCCCGACCGGCACCACCAGCAGCGCGAGCAGCAGCATCAGAACGCCTTGCGGCAGCGACTTCTTGACCGCGCCGTGCACGATGCCGCCGATGATCGACGCCGCGCACATCACCGCGATCACCAGCCCGGTCACGCCGATGTCGCCGTTCGCGCGCAGGGCCGCCAGCGTCGCCAGCTCGGTGCCGACGAGCACGAACAGCGCGCCGGCGGCGATCAGCAGCGTCGCCACGAGCCGGCCGGTGAGCCAGCTCCGCAGCGGCGGCCGGGTGGTGGACGCGCCGGGCTCCATGCTTTCGCGGATGGGCGGGTTGACCAGCCAGATCAGGAAGGCCGTGCCGCCGAAGAGCACGCCGAGCGCGGTGAGCGTGAAGGTCGGGGAGAGCGTCGTGATCGCCGCGATGCCCATCGCGGGACCGATCATGAACGTCGCCTCGATCGAGATCGTGTCGAGCGAGTACGCCGCGCGGCGCTCTTCGGCCGGGACGAGCGTGGCCAGTACCTGCCGCGCGAGCGAGCCCGCCGGCACCGAGAGCATCCCGGCCGGGATCGCGACGGCGGCGAGCACCTCGTACGGCAGGTGCGGCGAGGCGATCCAGAACACCGTCGTGCCGATCCCGCAGACGGCGACGATCGGACGCAGGCCGTAGCGGTCGAAGCAGCGTCCCAGCAGCGGCGCGCCGAGCGCCATGCCGAGGGTGACGCCGGCGCCGACCAGCCCGGCGGCGCCGTAGCCGCGGCCGAGTCCGGTGACGATGTACAGCGTCATCAGGACGCCGTTCATGGTCATCGGCAGCCGCGCCAGGAACATCAGGGCCATCGTCGAGGGGACGCGGGGGACGGAGAGCACCCGGCGGTAGGGCTGCAGAGGCACGCCCTCGATGAGAACCCAAGGTGGTACGCGCGTGCAACTTATTTCCCGTCACTCAGGGATTGGCGACGGAAGATTTTGAGAGTTACTATCATTTGGTAGTGACTACCAAATGGGGGTTCCTGTGACTCAGCTCTATCCGCGCAGGTGGTGGGCGCTCGGCGCGCTCGCCGTGAGCCTGCTGACCGTCGGACTCGACCTGACCGTGTTGAACGTCGCCGTGCCGACGCTCGCCGTCGACCTCGGCGCCACGACCACGCAGCTGCAGTGGTTCGGCAACGCCTACACGCTGGCGCTGGCCGCGCTGCTGCTGCCGGCCGGCCTGCTGGGCGACCGGTTCGGCCCGAAGAAGCTGCTGCTCGGCGCGCTCGCGCTGTTCGGGCTGGCCTCGCTGGGGTGCGCGTACGCCGATTCGCCCGGCCAGCTGATCGCGGCCCGCGTCGTGCTCGGCGTCGGCGCCGCGTTCCTCATCCCGCTCTCGCTTTCGCTGCTGAACATCCTGTTCCCGCCGGAGGAGCGGGCGAAGGCGCTGACGACGTGGGTGATGGCGACGTTCGTCGGCATCCCGCTCGGCCCGCTGCTCGGCGGCTGGCTGCTCGACCACTTCGCGTGGGGCTCGGTGTTCCTGATCAACGTCCCGCTGACCGTCGTCGGCCTGGTCGCGGTGCTGTTCCTGGTGCCGCTGACGCCCGGGTCGGGCCGGGGCGCGATCGACTTCACGGGCATCGCGCTCTCGGCGGCCGGGCTGGTCGCGCTGACGTACGGCTTCGTCTTCGCCGGCGAGCACGGCTGGGCCGACCCGGCGACGTACGGCCTGCTCGCGCTTGGCGTGGCGGTTCTCGCGGTGTTCTGCCGGCTGCAGACGCGGACGGCGACGCCGCTGGCCGACCTCGGGTTGTTGCGCGAGCCGCGGTTCGTCTGGGGTGCGGTGCTCGCGACGATGGCGTCGTTCGCGCTGATGGGCCTGCTGTTCGTGCTGCCGCAGCTGTTCCAGGCGGTGCAGGGGGCCGACGCGCTGGAGACCGGCGTGCGGCTGCTGCCGCTGATCGGCGGGATGCTGGTGTCGGCGAAGATCGCCGAGAAGCTGGTCGCCGCGGTGGGGGTGCGGGTGGTCGTGATCGCCGGGTTCGCGCTGCTCGCGACCGGGCTGGCCCGGGGTTCGACGACGTCGCCGTCGGACGGCTACGGCTTCACGGTCGGCTGGGAGCTCGTGATCGGCTTCGGCACGGGGTGCACGCTGACACCGTTGATGACGATGGCGATGGGCGCGCTCACCGAGGGGCGTTCGGGCGCCGGCTCGGCCCTGATCCAGGTGCTGCGCCAGGTCGGCGGCACGATCGGCGTCGCGGTGCTGGGCACGGTGCTCAACAGCGTTTACCGGGCCGGCGTCGCCGTGGACGGCCTGCCCGCGCCGGTCGCCGAAGCGGTGCGAGGCAGCGCGTCGGGCGCGGTCGCCGTCGCGGCGAAGCTCCACCTGCCCGCGCTCGCCGACTCCGCGCGGGTCGCGTTCACCGACGGCATGGCGGCGACGCTGTGGGTCTGCGCCGGGCTGGCCATGGCCGGCGCGCTGCTCGCGGTGCTGTTCCTGCCCAGGCGGGCGGACGTCGGGACCCAGCGGCGAGAATCGGAGCATGACGTCGTCGCGATCTGAGCCCATGGGGCTGCGGGAACGGAAGAAGGCCAAGACGCGGGCCGCGATCCAGCGGCACGCGTTGCGGCTGTTCCGGGAGCAGGGCTACGCCGCGACGACGGTCGACCAGATCGCCGCGGCGGCGGAGATCTCGCCCAGCACCTTCTTCCGGTACTTCGCGACGAAGGAGGCGACGGCTCTTTACGACCCCATCGACCCGGTGTTCATCGAAGCGGCGATCGGCCAGCCGGCCGAGCTCGGCCTGATCGCGGCGATGAGGGGAGCCGTGCGCACCGTCCTCGAGCAGCTGTCCGAGGAGGAGATGGCGGACGTCCGCGAGCGCCAGCTGCTGGTGTTCCGCGAGCCCGAGCTGCGCGGCGCGATCATGGACCAGTTCGCCGAGGGCATCGACCTGATAGCGGGAGTGGCGGCCCAACGCACGGGCCGCACCCCGGACGACTTCGAGGCCCGCAACTGGGCGGGAGCGGTGGTGGGGGTCCTGCTGTCGGTGTTCGTCCAGGCGGCGAGCGACCCGGGGGCCGACTATCTGGTGGACCTCGACAAGGCGCTGGTCCACCTGGAGGCGGGCTTGCCGGTCTGACGCCTGGCTCGGCTCGCGGCGGCTCGGCTCGGGTGCGCCGGCCCGACTGGGGTTCGTGGCCGGCTCGGTGCTTTGCGATTGCCGCTCCCGCCGCGGCTCGCGGGGTGCGGTGGCCTGCCTGGGTTGGCGAGTGCCGCCCCGCTGCGGCTCGCGGGGTGCGGTGGCCTGCCTGGGTTGGCGAGTGCCGCCCCGCCGCGGCTCGCGGGGTGCGGTGGCCTGCCTGGGCTTGCGAGTGCCGCCCCGCCGCGGCTCGCCGAGTGTGCTGGCCAGGCTGGGCTCGCGAGTGCCGCCTCGCCGGGTGTGCTGGCCCGCCTGGGCTCGCGAGCGCCGCCCCGCCGCGGCTCGCTGGGTGTGCTGGGCTCGCGAGTGCCGTCCACCCGGCGGCTCACCTCGCCCGGGGTCCGCGGCCGGCCGCCTGGCTCGCGAGGGTGCCCTGCCGCGGCTGACCGTCGGCGACCGACCCGCCGCCCGCGGTGCCGTGGTCGGCGCGCCGAAGCCGCGTCCCGCACCACCCCGATCGGTCGGCCAGCTAGCCCTCCCGGTGCGCCGGAAAGCGGTCTCTCCCCAGCCACCCGCCGCCCGTTTTAGGAATAGATTTCGCATTCCGCCCCCGACCAGGGGAGAACCTTGTGGGTGGCGAAACCCGCATCGGAGAAGCCCCGACTGGAGCAGTCCCGACACGCGGTCCGACGGAGTGATGAAGCTAAAAGATCACCGTTTACACCCGCGTGAGTGACCGAACCGCTCTACAGTGGACGTTCGCTACCAGCAGTAACGGAGAGAATCGATCAGGATGATCTTCGGGGGGATGGGCAAGGTTTCGACGTTAATCAATTGCGGTCGAGTTCGCCGCTCCCGCATTCGGCACGTAAGGGTTAGAAAACGTCTCTAACCGGTGATCGGGTGGCTTATCTCCGATACGGCGAGTATCGCTTTAACCCGTCAGGTCTCCCGAGGCCAGGAGGTAGGAAATGAAAGGCAAGTTCGGGCGGTCCATCGCCCTCGTAGCCGCGAGCAGTCTGCTGGCGGTCGGAATGGCGGGGATCGCCTCGGCGAGCCCGGAGGGGGGCAAGGGTTCCTCCAGCACCCAGGCCCTCGCCGCACAGGTGCTCCAGATGCGTGACGACCTGACCAAGGTGGCTTACGCGGGCAACGTCGGTGCCACGCGGGCCGACCTGGGACAGATGAGCCCGGTCCTCGCGGACATCGCCGCCGGTAAGCGCTACACCGTCCAGACCGACACCGAGCAGCTCGCCGGCCTCGCGAAGGGGCGCGCGGACGAGTCCAACCGGCTCCTGACCGACCCGACGGCCAAGGCCCGCCAGCTGCCGCCGTTGCCGCTGCCGATCCCGTCGCTGCCGGACCTGCCCGGTCCGCTGAAGATCGTCAGCGACCTGGTCAAGGCCCTGCTGGGTGCCGTCACCGGCATCCTCGGCGGTCTGCTCGGCGGCCTCCCGGTGCCGCCGCTGCCGGTGCCGCCGCTGCCCGCACCGGCGGGCTGAGCCGGAACCACTGAAAACAGGGGGGCCCGGAGCCCGGCCGCGGACATTTCTCCGCGCCGGGCTCCGGGTTCGTTCCGGCCGGGGAACTCAGTCCCGTATGGACAGACCCTGCCGCAGCGCGCCCGCCATCTCGGCCAGCGCCTCGCGGAACCGGGTGCCCACGCCCGTGAAGTTGATGAACCCGTGGATCAGGTCGTCGTGCCGGCGCAACGCCACCTCGACGCCCGCCTCACGCAGCTTCTCCGCGTACGCCTCGCCCTCGTCGCGCAGCGGGTCGAAGCCCGCCGTGACGACCAGGGCCGGCGGCAGGCCGCTCAGGTCGTCCGCGCGCAGCGGGGAAAGCCGCGGGTCGGTCAGGTCCGCGCCCTCCGGCACGTAGTGGCCCTCGAACCACTTCATGTGCACGTCGGTCAGGAACAGGTTTTCGGCGAACAGGTCCTGCGAGCGGTAGCGCCGCGCGAAGTCCGTCGCCGGGTAGATCAGCAGCTGGAACGCCGGCACCGGGCCACCGCGGAGCACGGCCTGCTGGGCCGTCACGGCGGCCAGGTTGCCGCCTGCGCTGTCGCCGCCGACGGCGATCCGCGCGGGGTCGGCGCCGAGGTCGCCCGCCTTCGACACCGCGTACTCGAACGCCGCCAGCGCGTCCTCGGCGGCCGCCGGGAACGGGAACTCCGGCGCGAGCCGGTATTCGATCGACAGCACGCGCACCCCGGCGTGCTTGGCCAGGAACCGGACGGCGTTGTCGTGGCTCGCGCGTGTCCCGATCACCCAGCCGCCGCCGTGGAAGAACACCAGCAGCGGGGACTTCTCGGGCAGCCCGACCGGCGTGTAGAGCGTCGCGGGAAGGTCGCCGTCCGGCGTCGGTACCGCGATCTCCCGCACCGAAACCGGCTCGATCGGCTTGCCGCTGACCAGGTGCCGCCCGACGTCGAGCAGGGCGCGCGACCGCTCCACCGAGCCCTGCACCAGTTCGGCGCCCGCGAGCTTCTGCAGCCGGAGCAGCAGCTGGGCGTCGAGGGCGAGGTCCTGGCCGTCGAGGCGCACCGGGCGGCCCGCGAACGCCCGCCGCAGCGGCCTGGGCAGCCAGAACGCGAGCTGGGACGCCGCGGCCTGGACGCGGACCGGGAGCGGGATCGCCATCTTTGCCTCCTGAGCGTCGGTGCCGTCCGGGATGTTACTCGTCAGTAGGTAGCAGGTCCAGCTGTGACGCGGCCCTCGGTCCCAAAGTCTGGATATCCACTTAAGTGGAGGGGTTAGCCTGGAAAGCGTGACTTCAGCCAGGACAGTCAACGTGCTCGGGATCGGCGGCTCGCTGCGTGAGGGCTCCCAGTCCGAACGCGCCCTGCAGATCGCGCTCTCCGGCGCGGCCGAAGTCGGGGTCCGGATCCGGATGCTCTCCGGTCCGGAGCTGATCCTGCCGTTCTACGACGCCGGCGTGCCGGACCGCGACGAACGCGCCAAGACACTCATCGAAGCCGTGCGCCAGGCGGACGGGCTCATCGTCGTGTCACCGGGCTACCACGGCGCGCTGTCCGGCCTGGTCAAGAACGCCCTGGACTACGTCGAGGACCTGCGCGACGACCAGCGTCCCTACCTCGACGGCCGCGCGGTCGGCCTGGCCGCCGTCGCGTACGGCTGGCAGGCCGCGGTGACGACGCTCGAGCAGCTGCGCACGATCACGCACGCGCTGCGCGGCTGGGCCACCCCGCTGGGTGGTTCGATCAACTCCGCCGAGACCAAGTTCGACGAGGGTGGCGGCGCGTCCGACGAGAAGAGCGTCCGCACCCTCCGCCTGATCGGCCGCCAGGTCGCGGAGTTCGCGGTGACGCGCGCCGCATGACGTTTCGCCCGGAGGCCGCCGGGTAATCGATCGACGTGATGCCTGCCATGTGGGGGCACTGTTCCGCGGGTGCGGGATGTTGTGTCCGGTGAGACGCTCACTGTGGAGCGTCCGCGACAGAAGGCAGGCTGAGCATGGGTCAGGCGATCTACACCGCGGTGGCGACGGCGCGCGGCGACGGCCGCAACGGCGAAGTGACCTCGTCGGACGGAGTCATCGACGAGTCCCTGGCCATCCCGAAGGAGATGGGTGGCCCCGGCGGGGACAAGACCAACCCCGAGCAGCTCTTCGCCGCCGGCTATTCGGCCTGCTTCCACAGCGCCCTGCAGCTGGTGGCCCGCCAGGCGAAGGTGTCGCTGGGCGACTCCACGGTGACCGCCGAGGTCAGCGTGCTCAAGCAGGACGTCGGCTTCGGCCTCGGCGTCGCGCTGAACGTCTCGCTGCCGGGCCTCGAGCAGGCCCAGGCCGACCAGCTGGTCGAGCAGGCCCACCAGGTCTGCCCCTACTCCAACGCGACCCGCGGCAACATCGAGGTGGCTCTCTCTGCCACCGTCTGACCCCTTTTCCAGCATGAAGGAAGGAACACCAGAGATGAGCAAGTCTCCGATCAAGAGCCCGCTTTCCGAGGCCGACAAGGAGATCACCGGCAACGCCCTGCAGGCGACGCTGGTGGACCTGGTCGACCTTTCGCTCATCGCCAAGCAGGCGCACTGGAACGTCGTCGGCTCGAACTTCCGCAGCGCGCACCTGCAGCTCGACGAGCTCGTCGCCACCGCGCGGCAGTACGTCGACGAGGTCGCCGAGCGCGCCAACGCCATCGGCGTCTCGCCGAACGGCAAGGCGAAGACCGTCGTCGAGAGCTCGGGCGTGCCCGAGTACCCCGACAACTGGCAGTCCGTGGAGTCCACGGTCGCCGCGATCGTCGACATCCTCGCCGCGCTCATCGAGCGGCTGCGCGCCCGCATCGACGAGACCGACAAGAGCGACCTCGTGACGCAGGACCTGCTGATCGAGATCACCCGCGCGCTCGAAGAGGCGCACTGGATGTGGCAGGCCCAGCAGGCTTGATTTTTCGCGCGAAAGGGGTCGTTCCGGACGGGACGGCCCCTTTCGCATTGCCGGGCTCAGTACGTTCGGTGGCATGGTCTTGCATCAGGGGACAGCCGACAGCCCGGACCGCGCCGGCGGGACGAACCCGCTCTACGCCGGGGTGAACCCGGCGCTGGCGGCGAGGTTCGTCATGCCGCACGACAAGCTGCGCGACGACCCGCTCCCGCCGGACACCGCGCTCCAGCTCGTGCGCGACGAGCTGATGCTCGACGGCAACGCGCGGCTCAACCTCGCCACGTTCGTCACGACGTGGATGGAGCCGCAGGCGCGGGAGCTGATGGCCGAGTGCGTCGACAAGAACATGATCGACAAGGACGAGTACCCGCAGACGGCCGAGCTGGAGCGGCGCTGCGTGAACATCCTCGCCGACCTGTGGCACGCGCCCGATCCCACGGACATCATGGGCTGTTCGACGACTGGTTCGTCCGAAGCCTGCATGCTCGCCGGAATGGCGTTGAAGCGCCGCTGGTCCAAGCTCGGGCGCACCGGGAAGCCGAACCTGGTGATGGGCGTCAACGTCCAGGTCTGCTGGGAGAAGTTCTGCGAGTACTGGGAGGTCGAGCCGCGGCTCGTGCCGATGGACGGCGACCGGTACCACCTCTCGCCCGAAGAGGCTGTCGCCCGCTGTGACGAGAACACGATCGGCGTGGTCGCGATCCTGGGCTCGACGTTCGACGGCAGCTACGAGCCGGTCGCGGAGATCGCCGCGGCACTGGACGCCCTCCAGGAGCGCACCGGCTGGGACATCCCGGTGCACGTCGACGGCGCGTCGGGCGCGATGATCGCGCCGTTCCTCGACCCGGACCTGGTGTGGGACTTCCGGCTGCCGCGCGTGGCGTCGATCAACACGTCGGGCCACAAGTACGGGCTCGTGTACCCGGGCGTCGGCTGGGTGGTCTGGCGCGACCAGGCCGCGCTGCCCTCGGAGCTGGTGTTCAACGTGAACTACCTGGGCGGCGACATGCCGACGTTCGCGCTCAACTTTTCGCGGCCGGGTGCCGAGGTCGCGGCGCAGTACTACACGTTCGTGCGGCTCGGCCGTGAAGGATTCCGCGAAGTGCAGCAGGCTTCGCGTGACGTCGCGCAGCACCTGTCGTCCGGGATCGAGGCGCTGGGGCCTTTCTCGTTGTTGACCCGCGGGGATCAGCTGCCGGTGTTCGCGTTCACGACGCGTTCCAAGGCGGGGTTCGACGTGTTCGACGTGTCCCGCCGCCTGCGCGAGCGCGGCTGGCTGGTGCCGGCGTACACGTTCCCGGAGAACCGGACGGACCTGGCGGTGCTGCGCATCGTGGTCCGCAACGGCTTCACGCACGACCTCGCGGACCTGCTGCTGGCCGACCTGAAGCGCGCGCTGCCGGAGCTGGAGAAGGAGGGCGGCCGCCCGAAGGACCCCTCGAAGGCGACCGCCTTCCACCACTAGTGCCAGGACTTGGCGCGGGCGTACTGGTCCGGCCACCGCACCTCCGCGCCGAGCGTGTTCGCCGCTCGGAGCGGCCAGTGCGGGTCCCTCAGCAGGGCCCGGGCCAGGAACACCGCGTCCGCTTCGCCGTCGGCGATGATGTCCTCCGCCTGCTGGGGGTTCGTGATCATGCCGACCGCGCCGGTCGGGAGGCCGGTCTCCGTGCGGATGCGCTCGGCGAACGGGACCTGGTAGCCCGGGCCGACCGGGATGTCCGGGTTCGGGGTGTTGCCGCCGCTGGAGGTGTCGATCAGGTCGATGCCGCGCTCGGCCAGGAGCTTCGCCAGCCGGACGGACTCGTCGAGGATCCAGCCGTCGTCCGTCCAGTCCGTCGCCGACAGCCGGGCGAACAGGGGGACGCCGGTCGTCGCGCGGACCGCGTCGGCGATCTCCAGGGCCGGCCGGGTGCGGCCCTCGAAGTCGCCGCCGTAGCGGTCGGTGCGGGTGTTCGACAGCGGTGAGAGGAACTGGTGCACCAGGTAGCCGTGCGCGAAGTGCAGTTCGAGCAGGTCGAACCCGGCGTCGACCGCTCGGCGGGCGGCCGCGGCGAACGCCTCCGGTAGTGCACTCACCTCGTCCGTGGTCAGCTCGCGCGGGGTGGCGTACTCGCCGAACGCCGTCGCGGAAGGGCCGACGCTCGGCCAGCCGCCTTCCGACGCGGGGACGCTGCCCGTCCCGTCCCACGGCCGCCGCGTCGAGCCCTTGCGGCCGGCGTGGCCCAGCTGCATCCCGATCGCCGTGCCCTGCTTGTGCACGAAACCCGCGATCTTCCGCCACGCCTCGGCCTGGACGTCGTTCCAGATGCCGGTGTCCTGCGGGCTGATCCGCCCTTCGGGCACGACGGCGGTCGCTTCGGTCATGACGAGCCCGGCGCCGCCGGTGGCGAACTGGCCGAGGTGGACGAGGTGCCAGTCGTCCGGGACACCGTCGGTCGCGGAGTACTGGCACATCGGCGACACCCACGCGCGGTTCGGCAGGGTCAGGCCGCGGACGGTGATCGGGCTGAAGAGTCGGCTCACAAGAGGATCAACGACACGTGCCCGGCGTCTCTTCCCGTCGCCAGGGCGGGTACCGACGAGTAACGTCGACCACATGGGTGTCGCTGCTGACGAACGCCAGGCGTTGAGCTCGCTCTTCCAAGACCTCGGGCCCGACGCGCCCACGCTGTGCGAAGGCTGGACGACGCGGGATCTCGCCGCGCACCTCGTCGTGCGCGAGCACCGGCCGGACGCCGCGCCCGGGATCATGGTGCCCGCGCTCGCCGGGTACACGCAGAAGGTCCAGGACCGCTACGCGGCGAAGCCGTGGGACGGCCTGGTCGAGCAGGTGCGCCGGGGTCCGTCGAAGTTCTGGCCGACCGCGATCGGCCCGCTCGACGAGCTGACCAACGCCGCCGAGTTCCTCGTCCACCACGAGGACGTCCGGCGCGCGCAGCCGGGCTGGGAGCCGCGGCCCGCCGACGCCACCCGGGACGCCGCCGCGTGGCGCTCGGCCAAGGGCGCCGCGAAGCTCAACCTGCGCAAGGCGCCGGTCGGCGTGACGCTTCGCACGAAAGACGGCCGCGAAGCCGCCGTGAAGACCGGGCCCGACCCGGTCACGGTGGTCGGCGAGCCGGTGGACCTGCTGCTGTTCGTCTTCGGCCGCGACGCCGTCCACCTCGACTTCGAGGGCGACGCCGCCGCCGTCACGAAGCTCCAGGCCGTGAACCGTGGACTCTGACTGACACCCAGCGCCCCACCGGCAGCGCGACGACGATCGCGGCCAGCACCAGGTGCACGGCCATGAACGCGACCGCGGCAGGCACGCTCGGCGGCCCGCCGAGGAACACGATCATGTGCGACGCCCACTTCAGCTCGGTCGGCTTCGTGCCCGCCGCCCAGACGTCGTTGAGCGCCCAGAACGTCAGGTCGTTCACGCCCGAGATGACCACCAGGATCGACGCGATCCCGGCCTTCAGCACGTTCGCCGTCCGGCCGCCGCCGAGGCGGTAGGCCAGCAGCGCGAACAGCACGATGAACGTCGTCACGAACAGCTCGAACTGGTACACCGGCTGGAAGTCCTGGTCGGGTGAGCGCGCGAAGTCCTGCACCCGCATCACCAGCTCGGTGTCCAAATAGGACATGTAGACGAACACGGCGAACACGATCAGCGCCGGCCCGAACCGCCCGCGCGGGAACAGCGAAACGGTCAGCACCGCGAAGACGAACGGGCACAGCTTGAACGCCCAGTCGCCGAGGTTGTCCAGCGTCTGGTCGGGCGGCAGCACGACCATGATCAGCAGCGTGGTGACCACCGCCGGGACGGCGGCCACCAGCCACAGCCACTGCCGCCGCCGGTACAGGGCGGCGACCAGGCCGGGCGATTCCAAGAGCGTCACAGTTCCTTCTCCACCCAGAACGGTCCGAGGGCCAGCGCGTCGACGTCGGTCTTCAGGTAGCACGCGATCGCGTCGGCCGGGCTGGCCACGATCGGCTCGTTGTTGTCGTTGAACGAGGTGTTGACGACCATCGGCACCCCGGTCAGCTTCTCGAACTCGCCGATCATCCGGTAGTACAGCGGGTTGTCGGTACGGCTGACAGTCTGCACGCGCGCGGTCCCGTCGACGTGCGTGATCGCCGGAACCTCGGCGCGCTTGTCCGGCAGGACGTCGAACACCAGCAGCATCACCGGCGACGGGTAGTCGCTGACGAAGTACTCGCCCGCCCGCTCCTCCAGGCACGACGGCGCGAACGGCCGGAACGCCTCGCGGTGCTTCACCTTCTCGTTCATCCGCGTCTTGGACTCCGGATCGCGCGGATCGGCGACGAGCGACCGGTTGCCCAGCGCCCGCGGGCCGCACTCCATCCGGCCCTGCACCCAGCCGACGATCTTGCCGTCGGCGATCTTGGCGGCGGTGTGTGCGGCGATGTCGTCGACGCGTTCGTACTCGACGCCGGCGTCCTGCAACGCCAGCTCCATCTCGGCCTCGGTGTAGTCGGGGCCGGTGTAGGTGTAGCCGTCGCGCGGGCGCGGCTTGCCGTACTTGGCGACCGAGACGTCGAGGGCCGCGCCGAGCGCACAGCCGTCGTCGGCCGCCGCGGGCTGGGCGAAGAAGTCCTCGAACGGCGTCTCCAGCAGGATCCGCCCGTTCATGACGCTGTTCAGCGCGACCCCGCCGGCCACGCACAGCCGCTTCGAGCCCGTCTCGCGCTGCAGCCACCGCGCCAGGTGCAGGCCCGCCTCTTCGAGCGTCACCTGCAGGGCGTAGGCGATGTCGCAGTAGTGCTGGGGAACGGGGTTCGAAGCCGTGACGCGGGTCTTCGGCCGCGCCGGGCCGAAAGCGTCGGTGAACTTCTTCGCCATCACGTGCTTGCCGGTGCGGTGGTGGCCGAACCAGCTCAGGTCCAGCTCGAACCCGCCGTCGTCGTCGAGGTGGATGAGCTGCTTGAACGCGTCGACGTAGGTGTCCTCGCCCAGCGGCGCGAGGCCCATGATCTTGCCTTCGTCGCGGGTCGGGTAGAAGCCGAGGTAGCCGGTGACGCCCGCGTACATCGCGCCGAGGGAGTGCGGGAACTTGATCCGCCGCAGGTCGACGATCTTGTTCCCGCGGCCGTGCGCGAGGTAGGTCGCGGTGCCGTCGCTGCCGATGCCGTCGAAGGTGAGCACGGCCGACTCGTCCCACGGCGAGATGAAGTACGCGCTGGCGGCGTGCGCGCGGTGGTGGTCGACGAGGTGGGTCTTGAACTTCGCCGGCCCGGTCCAGCCGACGGCCGCCTTGACGTCGTCCGCCAGCGTGTAGGACCGCTTGACGTGCGCGAGGACCGCGCCGCCGACGTGGTAGTCGTCGTGGCCCTTCCCGCCGCCGGTCCGGAAGGTGTCGACCATGCCCGCGGACCTGCCGCCCTCGTCGCCGTTGGCGTTGCGGAAGACGTCCAAGGTGCCGGGGAAGTAGCGCGCGAACACCTTGGCCGCGTGGATGCCTTCCTTCCAGCGCTGCCAGTAGTAGGCGACGTGGTCGACGTCGGCCAGGGTGATCCCGGCGCGGTCCAGGCAGAACTTGATGGCCTCGGCGGGGAAGCCGCCGTCGTGCTTCACGCGCGTGAAGCGTTCCTCCTCGGCGAAGGCGATGATCTCGCCGTCGCGCACGAGTGCCGCCGCCGAATCGTGCACCCGGCTGATGCCCAGTACGTACATGATTGCTCCCAGTGGTTCAGAATCGGCGGACCAGGCGCCGCAGGACGGCCGCCTTCACCGCGAGCGCGAGGACGAGCGCGGCGAACCCGCCGACCGGCCCGAGGACGGGGACGAGCAGCGCGGCGGCGACGGCGGTGGCGACGAGCGAGACGACGGCGGTGCCGGACGTCAGCGTCAGCACCTTGCTGTTGGTGTTTTCGAGGAGGAAGCCCGCGTACAGGCCGGTCGCGTACAACACCGTCTCGACGAGCACGAGCACCCCGAGGACGACGTACGCGTCTTCGGCCGTGAGCAGAGCGCGGGTCCCGGGGATGGCGAGACCCGCGCCCAGCAGCACGACGACCGCGAGGCCCGCCTGTTCGACCAGCTTCAGCAGCCCCGCGGCGCGAGCCCGGCCGGCCGCCGCGCCGGTGCCGCGCATCCGCCGCGACGCCGCCGGCTGGTGCAGCTTGAGCTGGTAGTACAGCAGCGAGCAGAACGCGCTGGAGACCAGCAGCGCCAGGTAGAACGGGCCGCTGTCGGTGGTCCGGCCGGACAGCGCGAGCACCGCGAACACGACCGACGTCGAGATGACGTCGAGCAGTTCGGTCAGGCCGAGCAGGACGGTGCTGCGGCCGAACGCGGGCAGCAGCCGGTGCCCCGGCACGCCGCCGCCCCGGAGCCACGGCTTCGGCAGCAGGGCCACCGAAGCGGCGAGGATGACGAGGATTCCGCCGAGCAGCAACGCCAGGTGCGTCTCGGGGGACCAGCGCACCGCCCACGTCACGCACGTCACCACGCCGACCACGACCGAGCCCGCCGCGAACGCGAGAGCGTCCAAAGTGGACTTCTCGCGCAGCCGGTGCAGGCCGGACACCGTCATCAGCAACCCGCCGGAGATCGACCACGCCGCCGCCGTCAGGTACAGCGCCGCGTCCGAGCGCGGCGCCACCGCCAGCGCGACGGCCGTCGCCACCAGCACCGCCAGCACCGGCACCGCGGCCAGCCGGACGGCGAGCGCCGCGACGGCGTCCCGGGTCCGGTTCAGCCGCGGCAGGCTCTTCAGGGCCGACTTCTCCGCCGCGGCCGGCACGAAGTTCAGCCAGGTCATCAGGCCGAGCGCGTTCGCGAAGCGCCCGTAGTCGCGAGCACCCCACGCCGTGATCAGGACCAGCCCCATCACCTGCACCGCCAGCCGGAACACACCCCGGCCGGCGAGCAGCCGCAGCACCACCGCCGGCCGGGGCGGCGCCACCGGCGGTGCGGTGGTGACCGAGCCCGTCACGGCAGGGGTACCGCCATGCCCTGGTCGTGCAGCAGGAACTTCAGCGTGCCGCGGACGGCGTTCTCCGCGCTGAGCAGCTCCGGCACCGAACCGGCGGTCAGCACCACGTACCCGAGCTTGTACCCCGCCTGCTCGTAGGGCCGGACGAACGAGCCCTCGTCGGCGAACAGGTGCAGGCCGACCAGCCCAGGCAGCGCCCGCACGTCGGTCACACCGTCCACTCGGGACAGGTGACCACCGCGGTCGGACGCCAGGATGTGCACCAGCGTCGGCTTCGGTTCGTGCAGGTCCAGCCGCACCTCGTCGCCGGTGGCCGCGGCGATCCCGGCGGCGATCAGGTCGGCGCCGTGGCAGTGCGCGATCGCCTCCGCGAGGCCGTTGCCGCCCATCCGGGCGCCCATCTCGATGAGGTAGAGCTGCCCGTCCCGGCCGAGGACGGCGTCCAGGGTCAGGGGCCCGGTCCGGTAGCCGAGCTCGGTGCAGATCCGGTCGAGGGCCTCCATCAGGCTCAGTTCGACATCGGCGGGCAGCGCGGCGGGCAGCAGGTGCGACGACGTCACGAAGAACGGCGGCGGCGTGAGCACCCGCTCGGTCACGGCGTGGAAGACGATCCGGCCGTCGACGGCCAGGGCCTCGATGGTGAGGTGCGAGCCGTCGAGGTGTTCCTCCACGACCAGCCGCCCGGACGGGGAGAAGGCGAGCGACTCGGTGAACGCGCTGGTCAGCCGGCCCGGCCCGGCGCAGGAGACGACGCCGCGGCTGCCCGACGAGTCGACCGGCTTGACCAGCGCGGGGAACCGCAGCTGCTGGGCCGCGTGGACCAGTTCCGGGCCGGGCCTGCCGTCGACACTGCGGTAGCTCGGCAGCCCCAGGTGGTCGCACAGCGCGCGGAACACCGATTTGTCGGTCGACGCGGCCACCGCGTACTCGGGCAGCGGATCGGGCATGCCCCAGTGGCGGGTGAGCCACGCCAGCGCCGGCAGGCCGACGTCGCTGGCCGGGCACAGCACGCCGGCGAGATCGCGGCGGCCCTCCAGCGCCGCCGCGATCTGCTCCGGCGCCCGGACGCTGACCTGCAGGAACTCGTCCGCGTACGCCAGAGCCGGCGCGCTGGAGCGGACGTCCACGCAGATCGTGCGGAACCCCAGTTCCCGCGCGCGCTCGTAGGTGCTGACCGAACCGTCCGCGCCTCCCAGGATCACCAGGGTTCTCGCGGGGTCCTTCTTCGAACTCGTCACGCTGAAACGCCTTTCCCCAGTTGCACATCGATGAGCCGGGGACCCGCCGGGTCCGCCGGGGTGAAGAGCCGGTCTTCGGCGTCGACGACGACGTTCGCTTCCCGGACGTAGAACTGCCGCGGCCGCGGCTGGCCCGCGCCGACCACGACGAGGTAGCGCACGGTCAGCGCCGCCACCACGAGCAGCACCGCGAGCAGCGCGAACAGCAGCGTGGCCGTCGCGTCCGGGCCGAGCAGGCCGAACGTCGCCGCGCCGCCGGCGAGCACCGCGATCCCCCCGGCCAGCAAGGCCGTCGCGGACGCCGCCGTCGTCAGGCGCCGGGTGAACCCGACGAAGAGTTCGATGGCGTGCGAGGCCAGGAACCCGAAGCCCACTTTGGACTCGCCGCGCTCGCGGGCCCGGTGCGCGACCGGGACGCAGGTGTACCGGCTCGTCAGCCGGGGGACCGTGGCCAGGAAGTACGGCGTGCCGAGCCGCAGGTCGACGATCTTGCGGGCCAGTTCCGTGCGGACCAGCCGGAACGCCGTGGCGCCCGGCGGGATCTCGATGCGCAGCACCCGCCGGCCGAGGAAGTGGAACGCGGCGGTGCCCCACCGCCGCAACCGCGGGTCCTGGCGGTTGGTGCGGACGCCGAAGACCGCGTCGTTGCCCTGCTCGGCCGCCGCGACGAGCTTCTCCGCCTCGGCGGCGGGGAACTGCTGGTCGGCGTCGACGTGCAGGATCCACGGCTTGGTCGCGTAGCGGTAGCCGGCCGAGAAGGCGGCTTCGAAACCGAAGTTGCGGGAAAAGGACAAATACCGCACGCGCGGGTCGGCGGCCGCGAGCGCCCGGATCTTGTCCAGCGTTCCGTCGACGCTCCCGTCATCGACGTAAAACAGCTCCAGTGAATAGTGACCCAGTTCGTTGGTTATTTCCCGATAGGACGGTTCGACGTTCTCGACTTCGTTGAAGCACGGGATGACTACGGTGAGTCCACTGTGGGCCGGTCCCGGAAACGGGGTGGTCATCTTCCGGGCCGGAGGAGTGACGGCGGTTTTGTGTTCGCGTGGTCACGTACGGTGTGAATAGTGATCATGAATTCCCCAGATGGATCCGATAAGACCGCTTGCCGATCTGCGGCGTGGCGGATTTATAAGCAGAAGGATCGTTGTTTGGGGATGGCGGGGCTACGAATTCCTCCGTTCAGACCCAGACCAAAGTATTGACCCATCCGGCATTCGGAGTGTCCTTCGGGTGAACTTCTTCCCTGCGGGCCGTCGATGACGCAGACTCCCCGGCCATGTGGAATCTGGGGGCGGGGGTCGTCTGGCGCGCCGCGTACGTCCGGGCGGTGCGGTCGGCGTTCGCGACGGTGCCGTTCTACCGCGAGCGCTGGGCGCTCGACGGCAGGGAGGACCCGGTCGTGGTGCCGGGGCGGACCGGGACGAACGGCGGCGCGGCGCCCCTCGCGGAAGCGGTGCACAAGCTGGTCGACCTGGTCCCGCTGGCGGGGGGCACACAGCGGTCCGAGCCCGCTCGCGGGCTCGGCCGGGTGCTGCGGACGGCTCGCCGGCCCGGGCCCGGCAGCCTGGTCGTCCTGCTCGGCCCGGACGGCCTGCGGCCCCCCGCCGACCTGCCGAAAGGCGTGCGGGGCTGCGTCACCGACCCGGACGCGCCGAGCGCGTCGGTGCTGCGCGAGGTGGCGGCCGCGCTGAGCCGCGGCCACCGCGTGCTCGCGGTCGGTGAGGACAAGGCGATCACGGCGTTCACCGAGGACCACCGCGTCGAAGCGGTGCCGCACCGCGAACTCGATTCGCTGGACGCCGGTCCTTACGGAGTCCTGCACGATCCTGTGCTCGGGTACCTCGGCGCGCTGGGCGGCTGCGGGCGCTGGCACCTCGACTGGCCGCACGTCTACGCGCGGGCGACGGCCGGCGGGCTCGCGTTCACGTTGCTGCGGCAGGCTTCCCCGCGGTTCGTCGACGTCATCCCGGCCGGCGGGGTGCGCGGCGAAATCGCGGCCTGCCCCCGGCACGGCACCCCGGTCGTCCTCGCATGAGGTTCGCGTTCCACGATCCCCGCGTCGATCGGGCGCCCACGGGGTGGGCGGAGTTCACCCGGACCGCGCGGCTGCACCCGGTGTGGGACTACGAGGTGATGGGCCTCGAAGCCTGGGGCGCCCGCAACCCGCAGCTGCTGGTCGTCGCGGCCGAAGGCGACGAGCTCGTCGCCGCGGCGTCCGTCCTGGTCTGCCGCCCCCGGCTGGCGCCGCGGTTCGCGCCGCGGCCCGGGAAGCGCTTGCTGCGGCCGTGCTGGGCCGAGGTCTGCCAGCCGTGGCTCAGCGGCTACCCGGGGATCGCGTTCGCGCCGGGGGCGTCCGACCGGGTAGCGCTGGTGCGGGCACTCGAGCGGGAGCTGGGCCGCCACCTCGGCCCCGGCCTGCTCGGCGTCGTCCACCGCGCGCTCGGCGAGGACCTCGCCACCGGGCTCGGCGGCCGCGGCCGGCTCGTCAAGCGCGTGGACCCCGTCGCGGTGCTGGAGAACCGGTTCACGTCCGAAGAGGACTGGATCGCGTCACTGTCGAAGTCGCGGCGGGCGGGGCTGCGGCGGCAACGGCGGCGGCTCGCCGAAGACCCGTCCCTGGTGATCCGCGGCGGGCCGGGCCGCACCGACCTCGACGGCGCCGAGCTGGCCGGGCTCATCCAAGCGCACCGCGAGCGGTACGGCCGGCTGGCGCTGGACACCCGCACGATGCCGTCGGCCGGCTTCCTCGACCGGTTCGTCCGGCGGGCGGACGTGCACACCCTGACCTACGCCGACACCGGCGGGAAGCTGCTCGCCGTCCAGACGATGCTCGACCACCCGGACACCCCCGTCCTGCAGCACTGGGCCGCGTTGCCGCCGGGCGCGGGCGGGAAGAAGTGGCTGTACTTCGACTCCTACGTGCGCGCGGTGCGCTTCACCGCGAAGAGCGGAGCCCGGGAGCTGTCCGCGGGCCGCGGCATGATCGAGCTGAAGCAGGAGCTGGGGTTCCGGCCCCGGCCGGTCTACACGGCCGCCGTGCCGAGGCCGGTGCTGGGCCGGTGAAGACCGTCGTCGCGGTGTCGCGAGTGGACGTCCACGACCCCCGCACCGATCCGCCGCCGGAGGGCTGGGCGGCGTTCCGGGCCCGGTGCCTGCCGCCGGTGTGGGACTACGAGTTGCTGCGCCGCGAGGCGTGGCTGGCGAAGAACCCGCCGGTGCTCGCCGTCGTCCGGCAGGGCTCGGTGGTCGTCGGCGCGTTGGCGGTGATGGTGTGCCGGGGCTGGGGTGGAGGCAGCTTCGGGCCGCTCTCCGGCGGCCGGTTCCGGCCGCGCTGGGCCGAGGTCTACCTCCCGCTGCTGAGCGGCTATCCGGCGTGCGTGTTCGACGACGACTTCGCCGACCGGCGCACGGCGATCCGGCAGTTCGAACGGGCGCTGCGCGAGTACGTCGGCCCCGGGCTGCTGGGCGTCGTCTACCGGGCGATGAACCCTGAACTGGTGCCGGCATTGGACGGCCGGGCCCGGATCAGCCGCGAGATCGACCCGGCCGCCGTGCTCGTCAACCGCTATTCCACTGTGGACGAATGGGCGGCCTCGCTCGCGCCGGACGTCCGCCGGTACCTGGACCCGGACGTCGCCACGGAAGCCGCGGCCGGGCGCACCGACCTCGATCCGCACGAGCTGGCCGTGCTGCTCAACGCCCACCGCGCGAGGCAGGACGACCGCGCGTGGGCCGGCGGCCAGCGCTCGCGCGTCGGCGGGCTGCACCTGGACACCCGCAGCCCGATCGCGCCGGCCTACCTCGACGCGCTCGTCCGGCGGCCCGACGTCGTGACCCGGACCTACCGCGACGGCGACGGCAGGCTGCTCGGCTTCAACACGATGATCGACCACCCGGACGGCGCGGCGGTGCACCACTGGGCCGCGCTCCCGAGCGCCGAAGGTGGCCGGAAGGGTCTCTATGTCGACTGCTACGCCCGCTGCGTCGCCCACATGATCGCCGCGGGACGGCCGGAGCTGACCGCGGGCCGCGCGATGCTGCCGGAGAAACAGGCGCTGGGCTTCGGCACCCGGAGCCTGTTCTCGGTGGCCGTCCCGAGGCCGGTGCTGGGCCGATGAGCTGGACCGTCCGGGTCCTCGACCCGCGCACCGACCCCGAACCGGCCGGCTGGGCCGCCTTCCTCGAAGCCCAGCAGGCCCCGCTGACCTGGGACTACGGCCTGTTGTGCACGGAGTCGCGGTTCTCGCGCAGCCCGTACCTGCTCACCGTCGTCAGCGACGGCGACGAGCTCGTCGCCGCCGTGCTCGCCATGGTCTGCCACCCCTGCGGCTCGGCCGAGCCGGGCGTCGTGGACGGCGTCGCGCGGTGGACGCCGCGCTGGCTGGAGGTCCAGCACGCCTGGCTGTCGTGCTACCCGGCGTGGCTGTTCGCCGAAGCGCTCGACGCCGCCGCGCGCCGCGAGATCCTGCGCCGGTTCGAGCGCGCCGCCTGCCGGCGCACCGGACCCGGCTGCCTCGGCGTGGTCTACCGCGCGGCCACCCCGGACACCGCCGGGCTGGTGGCCGGGCGCGGCCGGCTCGTCCGCGCGATCCAGCCGGCCCTGGTGCTGGAGAACACCTTCGGCGACCTCGACGACTGGCTCGCGTCGCTGAGCCGCAACCGCCGGTCGAGCCTGCGCGGCCAGATCCGCAAGATCGCCGCCGACCCGGCGGTGGTCGTCCGGGAGGGCACGGCCCGCGACGACCTCGAGCCCGCGGAACTGGCGGCGATGCTGCGGGCCCACCGCGAAACCAAGGGGCCGGTGAAGTTCGACCAGCGCGGCCCGGTCACCGCCGAGTACCTCGGTGAGCTGGTCCGCCGGCCCGACGTCGTCACCACGACCTACCACGACGCCGAGGGTCGCCTGCTCGCCTTCACCGACCTGCTCGACCACCCGGTGATGCCCCTGCACCAGCACTGGGCCGCGCTGCCGCCCGACGGCGGCCGGCCGAAACACCTCTACTTCGACGTCGTCGTGCGGGGAGTGCGGCACATGATCGACCACAACCGGAAGTTCCTGTCGCTGGGCCGCGGGGTCACCGACCTCAAGGCGTCACTCGGGTTCACGCCGAGCCCGATGACCGGCGTCGTCGTGCCGAGGCCGGTGACGCGGTGGTGATCGACGTGCTCGACCCGCGCCACGACGCGGAACCGGCGTGCTGGCCGGCCTTGCGCGAGCGAGCCGGGCTTCGGGCCGACTGGAGCTGGGAGGTGCTCGCCACCCAGGCGTGGGCCGCGCGGACCCCGCAGCCGGTGACCGTGCTGCGCGAGGGCACCGAGCCGTGCGGGGTGGTCAGCGCCGCGTGGGTCACCGGCCGGACGCGGCGGAACCGGTTCGCGGGTCCGGGCCGGGGCCGGCTCGGCGGGCTCGACGTCCGCGGGCCCGGTGCGGGTTCGCAGCCGGGCTGGTGGTTCGCCGACCCGGGCCGCGACGGCGGCGTCAGCCGGCTGCTGGACACCTACGTCCCGGCCATGCGGGCCGAGCTCGGCCGCGGCTTCCGCGGCATGCTGGTGCGGCAGGTCGGCGAGCCGGGCGTGCCCGCCGTCGACGGCCGGTTCCGGCTGGTGCGGCGGACCGAGGACATCGCGGTGCTCGACGTCGCCGCGTTCGGCTCCCGCGACGACTGGATGAACTCCCTGGCCCGCAAGCGGAAGCAGAACCTGCGCAAGATCTTCCGGACCGTCGACGCCGACCCGGCCGTCGAGGTGCGGTTCGTGCCGGGCAAGGAGGCCGATCCGGTCGCCGTCGCCGAGGTGCTGCGGCACAACGAGCGCAAGCACCACGACGTGCCGATCGTCCCGCTGCCGCACTTCACCGGCTACTTGGCGGCGCTGCTGCGGCAGCCGGACGTCTCGGTGATCGAGTACCGCGACACCCGCACCGGGCGGCTGATCGCGCTCGCGACCCTGCTCGACCACCCGGACCTGCCGATCGCCCGGCACTGGGGTGCGCTGCCCCCGGCCGACGGCGGCCGGCCGAACCTGTACTTCCACTTCTACGGCGAAGCGGTGCGCTGGGCGATCGCGAACGGACGGGCGTCGGTGGTGTTCGGCAAGAAGATGACGGAGATGAAAGCGACGCTCGGCGCGCGGCTCGTCCCGCAGTTCGCCGCGGCGGTTCCGGTGTTAACTTCGCGGCGTCCCACCCCGCGCACCCAGGAGTGACCGCCCATGCCGATGATCAGCGTTGCCATGTTCCCCGGCCGCACGCCGGCCCAGAAGAGCGCACTGGTCCGGGAGCTGACCGACGCGTTCATCCGCACCTGCGGCGGCAAGCCCGAGGGCGTCCAGGTGACGCTCGTCGAGATCGGCGCCGACCACTGGGCCACCGGCGGCGTCCTGCACTCCGAACGCTGACCCGCCGGGAGACCGTCCGGGTTCATCACAGGTCCGCGATTCGGGTAGCCTCCGTCGTTTCATCGCGCGGAGGTAAGGCAATTGGCCTTCTGGACTTGGGTCCAACACTGGGATTACGGCACCGTGCCCGCTTGGGCGTCCGCCGGCTCGCTGCTCCTCGCCTTCGTGATCTTCGGCCGTGATCGACGAGATCGCGTCACTAGGCAAGTCGATCAAGTCGGGGTTTGGTGTGCGAAGCCGATCGATGACGAGAATCCTGAGGCTGGCTCGGTCAAGTGCCAGGTCATAGTCCACCTGAGGAATGCCAGCGACCTTCCTGTCATTGTCGACGAGGTCGAGTACGACATCGAGCTCGCGCCAGAAGACGGGATCGCGTGGACCCTTACTCGCGCTTTCGACTTGAAAGTAGTCACGGTTCCGATCAGGCAGCGCATTCGAGATGGCGTAGTCGGACCGGGCGGCAGCCATGCGGAGCCGATGACTCTCACCCAACGCACCGCTCCCGCCCTCTTCGCCGAACTGGCGAGGTCCGGACGGAAGTGGGAGTTCGCCCGCGCAGTCGTCACGGTTGCCCTGATCAGAGACGCGCGTGGGCGGATGTGGAACATCTACCCCGCCGGTCCGCGTAGACCGAAGCTAATACGAACTTGGCGTCGTCGGATGCGTGCTTCCGTGAACATGTTTGCCGTGATGCTGGCCTTCAGGAACATGGCGAAGACGACGAAGACAGGCGCTGCGCCGGGTGAGGTGCCCATTAGGGACAAAAGAGACCATAAGGCTTAGCAGAAGAGACCACTCGACCACAGGTACGGCTCCGAACGCTGACCCGCCGGGAGACCGTCCGGCCTCCCGGCGAGTGCGTCAGCGCAGGCCGAGGGCCCGCTGGGCGAAGTTGACCTCGATCGACGTCTGCTTGATCGTCTCCGCGATCACCAGCGAGCCGTGGCCCGCGTCGTAGCGGTAGAACTCGTGGTGCAGGTCGCGGCCGCCGAGCCGGTCGAGGTAGTTCTCGATCTGGCGGATCGGGCAGCGCGGGTCGTTGTCGCCCGCCAGCACGAGCACCGGCGCCGTCACGGCGTCGACGTACGTGATCGGCGAGCACTCCGCGTACACCGCCGGGACGTCCTCCGGCGAACCGCCGAAGAGCGCGCGGTCGAACGAGCGCAGCTGCTCCATCTCGTCCTCGTACGCGGCGACGTAGTCCGCCACCGGCACCCCGGCGACGGCCGCCGCCCACCGCGTCGGCTGGGTGCCGATCGCCAGCAGGGACAGGTAACCGCCCCACGAAGCACCGTTCACGACGCACTTCGCCGGGTCGCTGAGTCCACTTTGGACGGCCCAGTCGTGCACCGACGCGACGTCTTCCAGCTCGGTCAGCCCCGGCCGGCCCTCGATGGCGTCACGCCAGGCCGAGCCGTAGCCGGTCGAGCCGCGGTAGTTGACCTCGACGACGGCGAACCCGGCGTCGAGCCAGGTCGCGCGGTAGGCGGAGAACCGGTCCTCGTCCGCCGCGTGCGGGCCGCCGTGCAGCGAGAACACCGTCGGCAGCGGCCCCTCGGGCGCACCGGAGGGCCGCGAGACCAGCGCGTGGATCCGGCCGCCGACGCCTTCGACGAACGCGTCGGTCACCGGCTCCGACCCCGGCGCGCGCTCGCCCGGCGGTTCGAGCAGCACCGAGTCGGCGCCGTCGGTGGTCCGCGCGCGGACCGCGGCCGGCTCGGCGGCGCTGGACCACGAGTACTCGACCGTCCCGTCCGGACGGACGCCGGCGCCGCCGATGCGGCCGGCCGGAGTGTCCACGGAGGACAGTTCGGCCGTGTCGAGGTCGTAGCGGTACAACGAGCTCCGGCCTTCGTGGAAGTGCACGACCAGCAGGGCGCGCGCGTCCGGGTACCAGCCCGCGACGACCTCGCCGGGCAGGTCGAGCTCGAGCTCGACCTCGGTGTCGTCCCGGACGTCCCAGACGAGCAACTCCTCGCGGCCGCGGCGTTCGTGCAGCACCAGCAGGCGCTGGTCACCCGGCAGCGGGGAGAACTCGAGGGCGGACAGGCCCTTGCCTTCGCCGTCCCACTTCTCGGCGACCGCGGCGAACCCGTCGGCCGCGAGCACCCGCAGGGCGGGGTGGCGCGAGTCGCCGTGCTCGGAGTGGGAGATCGCGATCAGGCTCTCATCGCGGGACATCGACGCGATCCCGGCGTCGTCCGGATGGCTGTAGAAGCGGTGCGTCTCGCCGCCGACCCGGGCGAACAGCTCGCTGCCGTCGTCGGTCGAGACGCCGACCACGACGATCCCGGCGCCGATCTCGAGGCCGGCCGGGTAGCCGTCGTGGACGTCCGGCACGGCCTTCTCGGGCTCGCTGCCCTCGGTCGCGGCGAAGGGCTCGCGCACCCAGGAGCCGAACTCGTCGCCGTCGGTGTCGTCGAACCACCAGAGCCACTGGCCGTCCGGGGACGGCGTCGCGTGCATCGTGCCGTTCGGCCGGTCGGTGACGCGGCGGTGCTCGCCGGTCGCGCGGTTCCAGGCGTAGACCTCCCAGACACCGCTGGAGTTGGAGACGTAGATGTTGGCATCGGGGGCGTCGCGGGCCCAATCGGGCGTGGAGATGCGGGGGGCGTGGAAGCGGGCGCGCCAGCGGGCTTCGGCTTCGGCGTCGTCGAACAGCCGGTCCGGGACCACCGCGGGCGGGAATTGGTTGGCTGACTGCGTGCTCACCCCTCGATCCTGCCACCTTCTGGCCGTACTGTGTGCGGGGTGCTGGAGGGTTACGCGCCGGGCTACGGGCGAGACGCGGTTTCGATGATGTCCGCGCGCACGGCGGCGGCGCGCGCGACGTTCGCCCAGCCGCTGTTCGGGCCGGGAATGTGGGTGGTCGACCTCGGCTGCGGCCCCGGCTCGATCACCCTCGGTCTCGCGGCGGAGTCGCGCGTGACGGGCATCGACCTCGACTCCGGTCAGGTCGCGCTCGCCCGGGCCGCCGCGCGCCGGGCCGGAAGGTCCACAGTGGACTTCGTGGCGGCGTCGGCGTACGACCTGCCCTTCGCCGACGCGAGCGTGGACGTGGCGTTCTCGCACGCTTTGTTCGAGCATCTGGCCGCACCCTTGGACGCGCTGGCCGAGCTGCACCGGATCCTGAAGCCGGGCGGACGGCTCGCGTTGTCCACTTCGGACTGGAGCAAAGCGCGGTTGCGCCCGAAGACGGCGAACGTCGACGCGGCTCTTCGCGGCCATTACCTGCTGCGCCGCCAGGCGGGCGGCAACCCGTTCGCGGGCCGCGTGATCGCCGAGCAATGCGCGACGGCGGGGTTCACGGAAATAGTGTCGAGAGCCCGCTACCGCTCGGACATGAGCTACCGCGACCTGGCGAGATACGTGGAGACGCGGCTGGAGGCGGCGCTCAAGGAAGAGGGGCGCGACCGGGACCAGCTGGCGAGCGCGGCCCGCTCGGCCTGGGTCTGGACCCGCGGCGGCGACGGCGACTTCAGCCAATGCTGGGTCGAAGTGACGGCGACCCGCTGAACCGGCGCTGAAACCAGAAGAGCCGGTGTCCGAAGACACCGGCTCTTACTCGTCGGGGTGGCGGGATTCGAACCCACGACCTCCTCGACCCGAACGAGGCACGCTACCAAGCTGCGCCACACCCCGAGGTACTGCTTAACGGGTCGTGGAGAAGTCTAGCGGACGGTGTCGCGGGCTTTCCGGGGGGCCAGCTTTCGGGGTTTCGCCGTGCCCGATCCGCGCGGGACCAGGGTCAACAGGCTCGCCTCGGGCGGGCACGCGAACCGGGCCGGCGCCCACGGCGACGTCCCCAGCCCGGCCGAAACGTGCAGCCACATGTGCGCGCCCCAGCGCGAGGCGCCGCGGGCGCGGGTGCGATCCAGCTCACAGTTCGTGACCAAGGCGCCGTAACCCGGGAGCCGGAGCTGACCGCCGTGCGTGTGGCCCGCCAGCACCAGGTCGTAACCGTCCGTGGCGAACGTGTCGAGCACCCGGGGCTCCGGCGAGTGCGTGACGCCGATGCGGACCGCCGCGCCGCTGTCGGCCGGGCCTGCGATGTCGGTGTAGCGGTCGCGGCGCAGGTGGGGGTCGTCGACGCCGGCCGCGAACACCGGCTGCCCGCCGACGTCGATCGTCCGGCGGACGTGGGTCAGGTCGGTCCAGCCGTGCTCGACGAACGCCGCGCGCAGGTCGCGCCAGGGCAGCTGGACGCCGTGGATGCGCTTCTTCTTGCCCTTCGGCATGAGGTAGCGGGCTGGGTTCTTGGGCTTCGGCGCGTAGTAGTCGTTGCTGCCGAAGACGAACACCCCGGGACGGTCGAGCAGCGGGCCCAGCGCGCGCAGCACGGACGGGACCGCCTGCCGGTGCGAGAGGTTGTCGCCGGTGTTGACGACGAGGTCGGGGTTCAGCTCGTCGAGCGCGGCGACCCAGCGCTGCTTGCTGCGGTGGCTCGGCAGCATGTGCAGGTCCGAGACGTGCAGGATGGTGAACGGCCGCGACCCGGGCGCCAGCACCGGGAGCTCGGCGGTGCGCAGGGTCCAGTGGCGCCGTTCGATGCCGACGGCGTAACCGAGGGTCGCGGCGCCGAGCGCCAGCGTCCCCGCGGCGAGGCGGGCCGCCTTCACCCCCGACGTGGATTTGTTACTGAGCGTGCTCACGGAGTCCAGGATACGTGCTCAACGGTTGGGTGACTTCGCCGCCGTTACGGGGAACCTGCGGCTTAGCATTTGCGTCGGCCCGATGAAGGGTTTCCAACCGGGGGGTTGGGGAGAACGATGGAGCAGTTCGGGCCGTACCGGATCGAGGGCCTGCTCGGCCGAGGGGGCATGGGCGAGGTCCACCGCGCGTACGACACGGCGCACGACCGGGTCGTCGCGCTGAAGCTGCTGTCCGGGCCGAACGCGGGCGACGAGGCGTTCCGCGCGCGGTTCCGCCGCGAGTCGCAGATCGTCGCGCGGCTGCGCGAGCCGCACGTGATCCCGATCCACGCGTACGGCGAAATCGACGGGCAGCTGTACCTCGACATGCGGCTCGTCGAGGGCAAGGACCTGAAGGAGCTGCTCGAGGACGGCCCACTGACGCCCGAGCGGGCGGTGGGGCTCGTCGAGCAGGTCGCGGGCGCGCTCGACGCCGCCCACGAGGACGGCCTGGTGCACCGGGACGTCAAGCCGTCCAACGTGCTAGTGACGAGCAGCGACTTCGTGTACCTCGTGGACTTCGGCATCGCGCGGTCGATGACGGCCGAGGGCACGTCGATCACGGGCACCGGCAACGTGATCGGCACGCTCGACTACATGGCGCCGGAACGCTTCGGCGACGCGCCGATCACCGGGCTCGTCGACGTCTACGCGCTCGCGTGCGTGTTCTTCGAGTGCCTCACCGGGCACCGCCCGTTCCAGGCGGAGGGCGCGGCCGCGCAGATGGGCGCGCACCTGAACGCGCCGCCGCCGGTGCTTTCGCAGGAGCGGCCGGGCACCCCGCCGGCGCTGGACGCGGTGGTGGCGCGCGGCATGGCGAAGGACCCCGCCCACCGGTACCCGACAGCGGGTGCGTTCGCCGCCGCGGTCCGGGCCGCGGTGACCGCGCCGGCACCGCCGATCCCGACGTGGCAGAAGACCCTGCCGGGGCCGGTGAACCCGCCCACCCTCGCGGCACCGATGACCCCGCCCATGTCCCCGCCCTCGACCCCGCCGCGGGCCACGCCGATGCCGACCGCGTCCTACGGCGGCCCGCCGACGGGGACGTACGCCGGCCCGCCGACGGGGACGTACGCCGGCCCGCCGACGGGGACGTACGCCGGCCCGCCGTCGGGGATCTACGCCGGTCCGCCCACCGGTCCGCGGAGCGCCCCGATCCCGCCGCGGCAGCCACCTCGCGCGGCGAAGTCCCAGCGGAACCGGTGGATCGCGTTGTGCGCCGTGCTCGCCGGGGTGGTCGTGGTCGCGCTGGTGATCACGTACGTGGTGACCAGGGACAAGACGACGCAGACCGGCGGCCCGTCGACGCCCGTGACCGTCGACCCGCCGACGTCGTCGACGCCCGGGACGAGCACGGAGAAGTCGACGCCACCACCGTCCACTTCGGAAACGAAGCCGGCCCACGACGAGAAGCTCTACGCCGCGCTTCCCGCCGTCTACAAGCAATACACGTGTCAAGACGCGGCGGTGCCGGCCGGCGCGGCGGCCGCGGTCGAGTGCACGGACTCGAACGTCGGCGACGTGAAGATCGGCAACGTCGTGTTCCAGCAGCCGACCGGGGCGAAGTTCCTACGCTTCGCCGACGCGGCGGCGATGGACGCGTTCTTCCAGAACATCGTGAAGACCCAGGGCCTGACCCGCAACGACGCCCAGGGCGCATGCCGCCCGAAGACGTACCCGAAGATCTGGGGCACGTACTACCGCGCGGAGGTCCGCAACCCGATCCCGGGCGAGTTCCTGACGTGCTTCCTGGGCGACCCGGCCCAGCTGGTGTGGACGGAGAAGTCGACGTTGGTCGCCGGCACCCTGCTGTCCACAAAGGTCACGAACAACGACGAGCTCGACAAGCTCTACCAGTGGTGGAACACCAAGATCCTGTCGGACATGCCGCAGAGCTGACGTGCCGGATCCTCGAATCCCGGTCACCGGGAAGCCTGGCTCGCGGCATCGCGAGTCGTGGCCTCGCGAGCCAATCGGAGCATCGCTGCTGGTCCGTACGCTGCTCTCACTCGGGTGGTCTATTGAACGTTGATCAGCGAACTGGCTGAATACCATCTAGGAGGGGATCATGGACTGCCGATGTTCTTCGGTAGCTATTTTGTAGCGCTCGAACGGGCCTTTTGGGTGTGTTTTCCGTTACCAATCCTTGCTGCTGACAATCCAGCAGACGCCATTCGGCTGTGTCCTTTCCTGGTTGGTGTATCTCGGCATAGGGGGATCAGTGAAACTCAGTCGCCCACGTTCGCCACGACTCAGATGGACGGCCGCGCTCGCGGTCGCGCTCTCGGTCACCGGTGCCGCCGCCGGGCCGGTCTCGGCCGCGCCGAACACGCCGGGCCCGGACGTCGACACCAAGGTCGCGGCCCCTTCGAAGGTTGCCGCTCGCAGTGTCGCGCCCAGCGAGCGGGCAGGCACGCTTGCCGCCGGCTGGGAACGTTCCGCCGACCGGGCCTGGACGACCAGTGGTGACGCTGATGGTTTCCACCTCCTGATCGCCGACGAAGCAAAGGCTTACGAGTGGCGAACGGTCGCCACGCTCGCCGAGCCGGGCTTCGACACCGACATGTGGATCGGCAACGTCTGCGTGACCGGGTCGGCCCACCGCGCGGTCGTCGCCTACGCGCCACGCACGTTCACCAACAAGGCCGAACTCTTCGACCGCGGTGCATTCACCGCTGTGGTCGACCTCGACACCGGCTCGGTCCGGAAGCTGCCGATCCGGACCAGTCTCGCCTATTTCAACCCGTCGTGCGGGGTCGGCGACACGGCCGTTCTCACCCAGGCCGGCGACGAAGACCTCGGGAAGACGAGGCTGCTGCGCTTGGACGCGGCCTCCGGCAAGATCGCCGCGCCGGTCGACGTCGCCGGACAGCTGACTTCGGCGGTGCCCACGACGCACGGCTTGATCGGCGCGACTGCTGACGCTCTCGTCCGCGTCACCGACCAGGGTGTGCTGCAACGGGTCGCGCCGGCTTCCGGCGTGCCCTACGCGCTGGCGGCCGACGCCGACGGCGGTGTCGTCTACCTCGACCACGACGGGACGGAGAACGCGAAGGCGCGGCGTGCCGTGATCGGCGGTGACGGTTCGGTGCGCACGCAGACGCTCGCCACCGGGGCGCGGACGGCGCTGGGCGTGACCTCAGGTCGCGGCGGACGCGTCTACGTGACCGGCGAGAAGAAGGCGACCGGGGCGACGCTGCCCGCCGCCGTCTCGCTGCTCGACGTCACCAAGGACGCGACCGTATCCACCGAAGGCAGGCTGGCGGTGACCGACGTCGCCAGGCCGGGAGTGCCTGATCCGCGGGTGGCGCCGGCCGACCCCGAGGCCGCCCAGGCCGTCAACATCACCGCCACGGTGCTGGCGAACAACAAGCAGATCACCCTCGCCGCCGAAACGGGCGCCGCGCCCGCGGCCGGCCGGGAGAGCAGCCCCGGTGCCGGGGTGCCGGCTCGCGCGACCACCAACGGCAGCCCCACCGATCCGTCCGATCTGGCTGATCGTTACTGCAGCGTGCCCCGCAACGACCCGCGGAACCAGGCGATGCAGCCGAAGCCCCGGCAGGTCGAATGGGCTGTCGACCAGGCTCTCCACGGCACTTTGACAGTCCAGCGACCGGCGAATTGGAAAAACCTCGGTATGCCGGCCTACACGCCTCAAGGCCTGTTTCCGAAGGTCGATCTGGCCGGTGGTGGGTTCGTGCCCGCGCAGGTGATGCTGGGCATCACGGCGCAGGAGTCGAACATGTGGCAGGCTGCGCGGTCCTCGGTGCCGGGGACCACAGGCAATCCGCTGATCGGCAACTACTACGGGATCAACTACTACAACGGCACCGAGGCCGACGACTGGACGATCGACTGGGCGAAGGCCGACTGCGGGTACGGCGTCACCCAGGTGACCGATCACATGCGACTGGCCGGCCGGGAGAAGGGGCCGGCCGACACCGCATGGCCGTACCAGACGCAGCGTGCCGTGGCGTTGGACTTTGCCGCCAACATTGCGGCGGGCGCCCAGATCCTCTCGGCCAAATGGAATGAGGTCCGCGGTGCGAACCTGATCGTCAACAATGGCGACGTCTCCCACATCGAGAACTGGTTCTTCGCCATCTGGGCCTACAACTCCGGCTTCCACCCCGCGTCGGGTTCGGCGCCGTGGGGCCTCGGCTGGGGCAACAACCCCGCGAACCCGCACTTCCCCGCCAGCAGGCAGCCGTTTCTCGAGACCACCTACGCCGACGCGGCACACCCCCAGGACTGGCCGTACCCGGAGAAGGTGCTGGGCTGGGCCGGGCACCCACCCAACCTGATCGAAACACCGGGCACCATGGTCGCCGGGTTTCGGCCCTCGTGGTGGCTCAACGACAGCTTGCGGGCATCGGTCAAGCCGCCGGTGAACCAGTTCTGCGACGTCAGCAACGACTGCCACCCGGGTGAGAAGAACCTGCCGGACTACGCCGGCACCGGCCCGGACGACCCGGACAACGTCGTCGGCGAGCCGGCCGGCCCGTGTGCGCACAAGACGGGCACGAAGTTCGACCTCAAGTGCTGGTACCACCAGTCCAACTCGTGGAAGGCGGACTGCAACTCGTCGTGCGGTTTCGAGGTGCTGCGGTTCGATCCCGGCTACGCTTACCAGGACGACGCCGACAGCTATCCGCCGAACTGCAGCACTGCCGGCCTACCGTCGAACGCGCTGATCATCGACGACGCCAACGGCGCCCCACCTGTGCGGAACAACTGTGCCCAGAACTGGACGAACGCGGGCAGTTTCCAGCTTAGCTATTCCGACGACGGCACCGGGCACTACCCGGGGAAGGTCGACACCCACCAGTTCGGCGGCGGATTCGGCGGCCACTTCTACTTCAGCCACACCCGCACGTCCGCGGTCGAGGGCGGCAGGCTGAAGGCGACCGGAACCTGGTCACTCACGAACCCGCTGAACGCGTGGGCCAGGCTGATGGTCCACCTGCCGGACGTCGGCGCGCAGACGCAGCAGGCGCGCTACGACATCAACCTCGGCAACGGGCAGAGCCGCCACCGGTACGTCAACCAGCAGATCCAGCGCAACGGCTGGGTGTCGGTCGGGGTATACCCGTTCGCCGGGCAGCCGAGCGTCACGATGAGCTCGCAGACCGAGGACGGCACCGGCGACCTGGACGTCGCCTGGGACGCGATCGCTTTCCAGCCGCTGCCCGGCAAGCCGGCGAACATCGTCGCGGCGCTGGGTGACTCCTACTCGTCAGGGGAAGGCGCCGGCAACTACGCGAAGGAGAGCGACGCCAACCACGGCAACGCGGAGTGGAACGCCTGCCGCCGCAGCGCCAACGCCTGGCCACGCAAGATGGTGATCCCCGGCTCGGGCGGCGCGCTGGGCACTCTCGCGGACCAGTGGAACACGAACAACGAACTCGGGTTCGTCGCTTGTTCCGGGGCTTGGACGTGGAACGTCTCCGGGAGGTGGAACGGATCGGGGACGGTGCCGACGTCCTGGCAACAGCCGGAGAAGTACGAGACGGGTGAGGGTCAGTTCCACGAGATCAACCAGGTCAAGTCCGGTGTTCTCACCCCGGAAACGACCCTGGTGACCTTGTCCATCGGCGGCAACGACGAAGGCGCGTTCACGAACGCCCTCATGGATTGCGCCGGCCTCGGCAACTGCGCCGATGACAGCGGTTACCTGCCGAAGTACAAGACGATCTTCGATCGGACGAAGACGCGGATCGCTGACACCATCCGTGCCATCCACACCGAAGCTCCGAACGCGCGCATCGTGCTGGTGGCGTACCCGGAACCGCTCAGCCGTACGGTCAAGTGCGCCGGTTCTCTGTACTTCGATCTGACCGAGGTCCACGCGATCGCGGAGTTGACCAGCTACGTCCGAGACAAGGAAGCCGAGGTCGTCAACCAGCTGAGAGGGGAGAGCATCACGGTCGACACGGCCGATCCGATCAACGATTTTGTCGGGCACAGTGGGTGCGACGACCCCGAATGGATCAACAAGATCGTCGTGGGCCCCAACGGGGAGGGAGACTTCCACGTTGGCGACAAGCCCTCGCAGGCCTGCATCGCGGTCGCCGGAGCTTGTCTGAGCCGCGAGATGTTCCACCCCAATTCGGACGGTACGACGGGCTATGCTCACCTGATGGAGAAGCGGTTTGTCGAAATCCACTACCCGAGCTGATCCGGTGACCACACCTCGACGGCCGATGAGTCCGCTGCTGGTCGCTGCTCTCTGGCTGGGTTTCGCAGTCGTCGTGGGCGGGGTGGTCGGATTCGTGTACCTCTTCGCCGCAGTTTCAGGCGGTTCGGAGGAAAGCGTGCAGGACCATCTCCCGGTGGTGCCCGGGGACGGTTCCGAGCCCGCGAAGATCGCGGGGCGGCTCGGCGGGCTGACCGAAGCCGAACGAGCCACCGACGACCCGATTCGCCGTGCGGTGATGGCCACCGGTGCGACGGCGTTGCGGATCGGGCGGGACGAAGCTGGGATCAACGTGACTGTCCAGCTGAATCCCCAGGATTCGAACCAAGTCTGCTATGCCTTCGACTTGTCGACGGCCGGCGCCGCAATTTCTGTCCCCTACAGTCGTTTGCCTGGTTGCCCGAAATTCTGAATTGATTGCGACTGCCGTGTCGGCTGACCGGATCTGTATTTCATTCTTTTTGCTCATTCGCCTGAGCGGTGTATTGATCGCCCAAATTTTCCGTATTTCGACAACCGATGAGGTGAGAATGAAGATCCTCGGGTTCCTGCGAGCTTCGTCAATCGTCGGCGTGCTGATGGCGTCCGCTGCTGTGGTTGGTGTTCCTGTGGCCGACGCGGCACAACCGGCCGTCAAGGTGACCGCCGCGGCCAGGTATCACACCTGGGCGTATGGCGTGAACGTCCGCAACGGCGATGAAGTGCGCTGGGCGGACTGCGACCGGTATCCGTCGACCACGAACTGCAACCTGGTCCAGCAGGTGATCAACCCGGACTGGGGCTTGGTGCCGCGCTGTCAAAAGGCCGGTCAGACCGTCGGCGGCAATCCGAATTGGCTCGCCGTTGATGTCTATTACCCCGGCAGCAGCGGCCTGTGGACGACCGGGTGGATGGCCAGCTACTACATCGACTACCCAGGAAGTGTGCTTCCTATTCCCTGGTGTTGAGTCACCCTCGAATAAAAGGTGGCTCGGTGTGCTCTCCTTGGTCGAATTCCGGCATTGTATAGCAATTGTTGAATCGAGGCTACTTATGGGAATCGTCTCCGTCAGAGTTGCTTTTCTTGCTGCCGCGATCGCGGCGATGGCGGCCGTGGTCGTGCCGGCCGGCACGGCGTCGGCGAGTGCTGGTGACTGCGCCGGCGGCGCCAACGGTTTCGTCGACATTTCGGACGACGGGGCTGCCGACTACCGGCCGGTCGGACCCGAGCTCTATTGGTCCGACGGGACCCGGGTGAACCTGTTCTTCGGCACCTTCGGCGGGCGGACGCGCGGGTACGCCGAGTTGTGGACCGGCACCTGGGACATACCGGTAACCGGCACGGTGTGGATGGACTGGTCACGCGACGGTGGGCGGACCTGGCTCCAGTGCGGTCCTTTCGGCAACCCGAAGAACAAGGCCAGCATCACTTCCGCGGCGCAGCTGACGAACCCGAGCACGAGCTGGGTGTTCCGGGCGGGCGGCTACCACAACGGCCAGCAGATCCTCACCGGCTGGTACTGACCGAAGGAGGGCCCGCGCGTTTCGCGCGGGCCCTCCTTCGACGTCATGACCGTTAGCGCCCGGGACCACCCATGTACTGGGGATCCGGTTGTGGCAGGGGCAACACCGGCTGACTGGCGTCCATGATGTTCTTCATCGCCCCGAACCACGTGCGCGCCGGCGCCTTGCCGCCGAAGATGTTGCCGCCGCTGCCGCAAACTCGGACGTTGCCGGGACCGTAGTCGCAGATACCACCCTGGCCGCCGCCGAACTTGAACGTCATCGCCGCTCCCGCCATCTGCGGGGTGCCGCCGACGAACGTCGCCGAGACGTTGCCCTGGGTCGTCCCCGTCTTGCCGATGATCGGCCGGTTCCAGCCGACGGCGCTCGCCGCGCCGGCCGATGTGCCGCCGCCGGGCTGGTCGTCCTTGCTCATGCCGACGGCGAGGGTGTTCGCCAGGCCTTCGGGCACCGCCTGTTCGCACGGAGCTTCCTTGACCGGCACCGGCGCGCCGTTGCGGTCGGTCACGCCCGCGATCGGCGTCGGCGGGCACCAGACGCCGCCGGACAGGATCGTCGCGGCGACGTTGCCCAGCTCCAGGCCACTCAGCGGGCTGAAGCCCAGGGTGAACGCGCCGAAGCCCGCCCAGCCCGGGCGCGGGCCGTAGTACTCGGCCTGGCTCTGGCTCTTCTCCGCCTTGTCCGACTTCGGGTCGACCGTGCCGCCGCCGATGTTGCTCGCCATCGTGTCGCGCATGCCGAGCCGCTTGGCCATGTCGATGCCGGGGGCCGTGCTTCCCAGCCGGTCCTCGAGTTCCACGAACGCCGTGTTGGGCGAGGTTGCCAGGGCGGTCTGCAAGGTTGCGCCCTGGGCGATCCGGCTGTAGTCACCGGCGTTCCCGACGCAATACCAGTTCGAGTTGCCGGCCTTCGGACAGGTCTTCGCACCTCCGAGGAAAACGTGCGAGGTGTAGGAGTCGGGCACCTGCACCGGAGAGTAGATCCCCGCCACGCCCTTTTCGAGCGCCGCGGCCGACGTGAAGATCTTGTACGTCGACCCCGCGCCACCGGTGTTGTAGACGCCGGTGGGCAGTGCGTACGTCGTCTGGCCTTCGTCCTGGTTCTGGCCGTAGTCGCGGTTCGCGGCCAGCGCGACCACCTCGTGCCGCTCCTTGCCCGGTCTGATCAAGGACAGCGTGTTCGCCACGTACGGCTGGGTCTTTTTCACCTGCGCCTCGGCCGAGACCTTCGCCTCGTGGTTGGCGCGTTCGTCCAGCGTGGTCTTGATCGTGTAGCCGCCGGTGTAGAGCTGGTCCTTCGTCATCCCGGACTTGATCAGGTAGTCCTCGACGTACTGGCAGAAGAACCCCTGCTCCGGGCCCGCGCCGATGCAGTTGGCCGCCGGCTTGGCCGGGAAGTCCGGCACGACGCCCAGCGGCTCGCCCTTGAAGCGGTCGGCGTCGGCCTTGGCCAGCTTCTTGTTCTCCACCATCCGGTCGAGGACGAGGTTGCGGCGCGCGGTGGCCTTGTCGGCGTGCTTCCACGGGTCGTTGTTGATCGGGTTGTTCACCAGGCCGGCCAGCAGCGCCGCCTGCGGCACCGTGAGCTTCTCCGGCGTGGTGTTGAAGTACGCGTGCGCGGCGGCGCCGATCCCGTAGATCTGCCGGGAGAACTCGACGATGTTCAGGTAGCCGGCGAGGATCTGCTGCTTGCTCAGCTTCGTCTCGAGCTGGATCGCGATCCGCGCTTCCTTCAGCTTGCGGGCGACCGACTGCTCCTGGGCCTTCTTCTGACCGACCGGGTCGTTCCGGTAGACGACGTTGATCAGGTAGTTCTTGGTGTACTGCTGGGTCAGCGTCGACGCGCCCTGCGTGTCCGCGCCGGTGCTGTTGCTGACGGCCGCGCGCAGCGTGCCCTGCCAGTCGACGCCGTGGTGGTCGTAGAACCGCTTGTCCTCGACCGAGACCAGGGCCCACTTCATGGCCTCGTTGATCTGGTCCGGGGTGACCGGCAGCCGGTACTGGTCGTACAGCGTCGCGATCGGCTTCCCGGTGCTGTCCGTGACCGTCGTGACCAGTGGCGGAGGGATGTCGGCGAGGTCCGAAGACGTCTTCTCCACCGTCTCGCTGGCCTGGTTGGACATGACACCGGCGGCCCCCACGACCGGGAAGAGCATGCCGGCGACGAGCACCCCCGCGAGCAGGCAGAGGCCGATGAGCTTGAACAAACCATCCGCTTTTCGCACGAGGGCCAGGCTACCCGGGACAGGTCAGGTCACGGTGACGCCCTGTCTCCGCAAGTGTGAAATCAGTGACAAAACCGACCCCCTTCGGTGACATCTGGTAACGGAAGGCATTCTAGGTCTCGACGGGGGGAACCGACGGCCCCTACAGTCCGTCAACGTCTCACGAAGACAAGCCGTCGGATGGATCAACGCGGGTGGGAGCTCGCCTGGTCCGAACGGCGGCACCGGCACCGGGGAGGTGCCCGGAACCGACGTGAGCAGAGGGAGACACGCTCGCGGGGGCAAGGAGCGCAGTGCCTTTCCCCGCTGGTGCGTCGATCACCAGGGTAGGGAGCTGGGGGTATGGAAACCAACCAGTCGAGCTGGCGAATGAACGCGTCCTGCCGGGACGCCGACCCGGACGGGTTGTTCGTCCGGGGCGCGGAGCAGAACCGGGCCAAGGCGGTCTGCCTGGGCTGCCCGGTCCGGACGGAATGCCTCGCCGAAGCACTCGACGGCCGGATCAACTTCGGCGTGTGGGGAGGCATGACCGAGCGGGAACGGCGGGCACTGCTGCGCCGCCGCCCCGACGTGGTCAGCTGGGCGGACCTGCTGGACGCGGCCAAACGGGACGCGGAAGAGCGGGTGGAAGTCGGCTGAGGCGGTCGCGGGTGGCGCGGTCCTGCTGCCGCGCTACCCGCACCGCTCAGCCGGCGAGCTTCACGCCGATGTCGCGCAGCCCCTCCAGGTCGTGCACGTCACCGGCCAACGCCGGCACCCGGGCCAGCGCCACCTCGGGGTGTGCCCGGGTGAACCGGGCCAGCAGCCTCTCCTCGCGCGCCGCCAGGTCGACGCGGTCCGCGTGCAGCCTCAGCACCGCTTCGGCCAAAGGCGCACCCTGCAAGGAGTCCGCCGCGGTGCGCGCCTCGGACCCCGAAAGCGAAGCCAGCACCGGGTGCGTCCGGTTCGCGATCAGCCCGGCCAGCGGCATCGACTCCGACGACAGCCGCTCGACGAAGTAGGACGCCTCGCGCAGCGCGTCCGGCTCCGGGGCGGCCACCACCAGGAACGACGTCCCCGACGAGCGCAGCAGCTCGGCCGTCTTGCGGGCGCGCTCGCGGAAGCCGCCGAACATGCTGTCGAACGCCTGCATGAACGCCGACGCGTCGGTCAGCAGCTGGCCGCCGATGATCGTCGAGACCGCCTTCGCGAACATCGAGAAGCCCGCGTTGACGACCTTGCGCAGACCCCAGCCGCCGGCCTTCGCCGGGCCCGTCAGCAGGCGGATCATGCGGCCGTCCAACGCCGATGACAGCCGTGTCGGCGCGTCGAGGAAGTCCAAGGCGGACCGGCTCGGCGGGGTGTCGACGATGATCAGGTCCCAGTCGCCGGACGCCGCGAGCTGGCCCAGCTTCTCCATCGCCATGTACTCCTGCGTGCCGGAGAACGACGTGGAAATGGTCTGGTAGAAGGGGTTCTGCAGCAGCTGCTCAGCGCGCTCGGGGCCGGCGTGCACGCGCACCATGTCGTCGAACGTGCGGCGCATGTCGAGCATCATCGCCCACAGCTCGCCCTTGGGCTCGAACCCCTCGACCCGCACCTGCTTCGGGTGGTTGCCCAGCTCGCGCAGGCCGAGCGCCTGCGCCAGGCGCCGCGCGGGGTCGATCGTCAGCACGACGGTCTGGCGGCCGCGCTCGGCCGCGCGCAGGGCCAGCGCCGCGGCCGTCGTCGTCTTGCCGACGCCGCCGGAGCCGCAGCAGACGATCACGCGGCTCTCCGGGTCGTCGAGCAGCGCGTCGATGTCGATGGTGGTCACACCCGCACCCCCTGGTCGGTCAGGGCCTCGGCCAGGTCGTAGAGGGCCGCGACGTCGACGCCGTCGGTGAGGTCCGGCAGCTCGAGGGTGGGCAGGTCGGCCTCGGCGAGCTGCTCGCGCGCCCGCTGCTCGGCCGCGACCCGCACGGCGTGTTCGACGGTCTCCTCGACGAGGGCGTCCAAGGTGTCTTCCGGCAGCTTCAGCCCGGCCGACGCGAGCCCGGAGCGGACGCGGGAGGCGTCGACGCGCCCGTCCGCGGCGGCCGTCACCGAGCGCGCGGGCAGCCGCGGCGGTCTGACCCGGTTGACGAGCACCGCGCCCGGGCGCAGGTCGGCGCCGTCCAGCTCGGCCACGGCTTCGACGGTCTCGCGGACCGGCATTTCCTCCAGCAGCGTGGCCAGGTGGATCACGGTCTCCCCGGAGTGCAGCAGCCGCACGACCCCTTCGGCCTGGCCGCGGATCGGGCCGGTCTTCGCGAGGTCGGTCAAGGCCTTGGTGACGTCGAGGAACTTGACGACGCGGCCGGTCGGCGGCGAGTCGACGACGACGGCGTCGTAGGTGTGCCGCCCGTCGGACTCCGTGCGGCCGACGCACTCCTTGATCTTCCCGGTGAGCAGGACGTCCCGCAGGCCCGGCGCGAGGGTGGTCGCGAACTCGATCGCGCCCATCCGCCGCAGCGTCCGGCCGGCGAAGCCCAGGTTGTAGAACATCTCGAAGTACTCGAGCAGCGCGGCTTCGACGTCGATGTGCAGCGCGCGCAGCTCGCCCCCGCCGGGGACGGCGGCGATGCGCTGCTCGGCGTAGGGCAGCGGCTCGGTGTCGAAGAGCTGGGCGATGCCCTGGCGGCCCTCGACCTCGATGAGCAGCACGCGCCGGCCTTCGCGGGCGAGCGCGAGGCCGAGCGCCGCCGCGAGCGTCGTCTTGCCGGTCCCGCCCTTGCCGGTGACGAAGTGCAGCCGGGCGCGGGCAAGCTCGTCGGTCCAGCCGGCATGGGAAGTGGTCACCACTTCACCCTAAATCAGTGCTCAGCTGGCCAGCAGCATGACGCTGACCGCAGCGGCCACCCCCGCGACCAGCAGCCACGCCGCGAGACCCGGCAGCACGGTGATCATCAGCACGCCCAGGACGACCAGCAGCGTGAGGGTCACCACGCCGCCGAGGGCGACCTGGCCGGAGCTCTGCGTCCGGTCGCGCACCTTCGCCATCACCACGAGCACCAGGGGCAGCCCGGCCGCCGCGAGCAGCGCCGCCGCGATCACGCGCCACGTTTCCACGGGCCCACGCTAGCGGGCCGCGAGGGGCGCGTTCACGAACTTGAGGGCGCCGCGTGACGGGCTGTGAAGTCGGCCACACTCCCGGCGCGTCGCGCGGGTTAACCCGGCGGTGGCCCCCGGCGGTCTTGCCCGCTTGGCTACGCTCCCGGTTCATGAGCGCCACCAAGTGGGAGTACGCGACCGTCCCTCTGCTGATCCACGCCACGAAGCAGATCCTCGACCAGTGGGGCGAGGACGGCTGGGAACTGGTCACCGTGCTGCCGAACCCGACGGGCGAGCAGCACGTCGCGTACCTCAAGCGTCCGAAGGGCTGACCCCGTGAGCTGGAGCGAACGGCTGAAGGAGCTCGGCATCGAGCTGCCCGGCGTGGCCGCCCCGCTGGCCGCTTACGTGCCCGCCGTGCGGAGCGGCCAGCACGTCTACACCTCCGGTCAGCTGCCCTTCGTCGACGGCGTCCTCGCCGCGACCGGCAAGGTCGGCGCGGAGATCAGCCCCGAAGAGGCGAAGGGTCACGCCCGCACGTCGGCGCTCAACGCGCTCGCGGCCGTGCACGCACTGGTCGGCATTGACAACGTCGCGCGGATCGTCAAGGTTGTCGGCTTCGTGGCTTCCGCGGAGGGCTTCACCGGCCAGCCCGCGGTCGTCAACGGCGCGTCCGAGCTCCTCGGCGAGGTCTTCGGCGACGCGGGCATCCACGCCCGGTCGGCCGTCGGCGTCGCGGAGCTGCCCATCGGCTCGCCGGTGGAGGTCGAACTGATCGTGGAGGTGCAGTGATGGATCCGGACATCGAGCAGTCCACCCACGAGCTGCTGCTCCGGCTGGCCGGGCGGCTGCCCGACCAGCTGCTGTGGCGGTTCCGCGACTGGCTCGGCGAGGGCGCCATGGGCACGCTCGCCCGGACCCTGCCGAGGTCTTTGCTTAAGCACAGGATTGACCTCGACCAGACGGAGTACCGCCTGCTCGTGGCCGGGCTCATCCCGCACGGCGCCGACTGGCACCAGGTCAGTTCGACGCTGGGGGTAGACGACGTCACCGAGAACCGGTACACATTCACGTCGAGTGCGCCCGAATGGGTTAACTCGGTCGACTCCGTGTCCGTGTTGATCCACGCAACGTTGCGAGGTCGCCCGGACGTGGGGGAAGTGCGGCAAAGCTGGCGACACGTCGGTGTGGTCGGGCAGGGCACGGCCAAGCGCGTGCTGCTGATCACCGCGCTGAACGGTCTGCCGAGGTTGACCGGCGAACTGCAGCGGGTGCTGCGCGTTCTGGGCGACGAAGAGCCCAGCGTCGAGGTCATTCCGCCGCGCTTCGACCTGCCGGGATATCACCGGGCCGCGCTGGCCGATTCGGAGCTGGTCTGCGTGGGCGCGGTGACGGGGACCCGGCTAGTAGCCGCATAGCGCTCGCCCGCCAGCGAGCTGGGAGGGAGCAAGGCAATGGTGGAGGTCCACGACGGCCCGCCCATGGACGGGTTCTCGGTGCCCCTGCGCCTGCACAACCTGTTGCTGGCCCTGGCGGGCCGGATCGACGACAGCGCGCTCACCGAGGCGCGTGAGCTGATCGCTCGCGCGCACATCGATGAGGCGGTCGAGCTGACCACCGGCACGCTCATCGCGGGCCGGATCCCGGTCAGCTCCGCCGAGCAGCGGGAGCTGGCGCTGGTGCTCGAGATGAGCCGGTCGGACGCCACACTGGCGAACGACCTGCTGGTCGACGAGGCCGAGCCGGTCAGCACGCACCGGTTCAGCGGCGAGAACTCCCCGGAGTTCGGCATCGCCGAGGCGCTCGACCGGACCCTGCAGGTGCTGCCGGACGTCCGCTCGGTGCACGCGGTGTGGCGCAACACACCCGCCGGCAGCGTGCCGGGCGCGCTTCCGCAGCGAGTGGTGCTCGTGGAGCTGGGGCCGGAGGGCAACCCGCCGGCCGTCGCGTTCCGCGTCGACACGGCGCTGCGCCGGGCCGGGATCCACTCCGTCGTCGAGGTCAGCGGACCCGGCGTCGCGCATTCCGAGTACCACCAGGCCGCTTCGGCGGCCGCGTCGCCGGCCTGGGTGACCGGGAGCACGACGTCGACGGCGTCGGTGTACCGGCCCGAGCCGGTCAAGGCGCCGGCCGCGGTGAAGGCCGAACCGGTCGCGGAGTCTTCGGGCAGCAGGCACAGCATGCGGTCGAGCGCCGTCACGACGACCCCGCCGGAGCCCGTCGCCCCGGTGGTGCCGATCGTGTCGCCGCCGCCCGCTCCGGAGCCGCCCCGCCAGTCGCGGTCGGAGCGGTCGTCCGAGCGGACCGAGTCGCGGGCGGAGCGCACCGCCGACCTGACTCCGGCCGAGGTCGCGCAGCTGCGGCAGGCGCTGGCCGAGGACCCGGAGAAGGGCCGCGAGATCGCCGCGGGCAAGCCGTCGATGCACGAGGTCGTCGAGCTGCCGGCGCTGGATCTGGACGACCCGAGCCTGAGCGAGCGCGACCGGGCACTGCTGCGTGAGCTGCACGCGGAGCTGGCCGAGCGCGAGCGCGCCGAGGCGGCGAAGATGCGGCTCAACGGCGCTTCCCGCTCCGGCGGCGACCAGCGCGGTTGGACCGCTCCTTAGTCCTCTTTCGCGAGAAGGCGGTGTCTCCCCCGGGAGACACCGCCTTTTCACTGTCTGAGACGCCACAACTGCGCGACGGAACGTCGGGGTCCGGAGGTATGTTTCCCGGGTGGAGCAGCCAAAGGAGTTTGTCTTCGACATCCCCGTCGGTGCCGGGGTAGCCACCCGCGCCAACGCCGACGGGCCGCCCGCCGTCCCCAAGCACGCGGCCACCGTGATCCTGGTCCGGGACGGCGCCGACGGCGTCGAGATCTTCCTGCAGCACCGGGTCAAGGGCATGCCGTTCGCGGGCGGGATGACCGTCTTCCCGGGCGGCGGCGTCGACCAGCGCGACGCCGACGCGTCGGTCGCGTGGGCCGGTCCGGAGCCGTCGTGGTGGGCTTCGCGCTTCGGCTGTGACGATGCTCTCGCGCGGGCGCTGACCTGCGCGGCCGTGCGCGAGACGTTCGAAGAGTCCGGCGTGCTGCTCGCGGGCAGCGCGGACGCGGTGCTCACCGACGTCACGCCGTACGCGGCCGCCCGCCAGGCCCTGGAGACGCGCGAAGTCTCGCTCGCCGCGTTCCTCGCCGACGCCGGGCTGACGCTGCGAGCCGACCTGCTGCGGCCGTGGGCGCACTGGATCACGCCCGAGCAGGAGCCGCGCCGTTACGACACCCGGTTCTACGTCGCGAAGCTGCCCGAAGGCCAGGAGGCGGACGGCGCGACGTCGGAGGCGTCGAGCTCCGGCTGGCAGCGCCCCGAGGACGCCATCGCCGACGCGCGCGAAGGCCGCCGCATGCTCATGCCGCCGACCTGGCTGACGCTGAGCGAGCTGGCCGAGTTCGCCACGGCCGACGACGTGCTGGCCGCGCCGCGCGAGATCGTCCGGATCGCCCCGACCCTGGTGCGTGAGAACGACCACGTCCGCGTCGTGCTGGAGCAGCGATGAGCGCCCCCGCGTACGGCGTGCTGCGCCAGGTGTCCCCGACGGCGTCGGTGCTGCTGGAGAACAACCCGTCGTCGATGACGCTCGAAGGCACCAACAGCTGGGTGCTGCGGGCGACGCCGTCGGACCCGGCGGTCGTCGTCGATCCCGGCTACCGCGATCTCGAGCACCTCGAGCTGCTGGCCGCGGCCGGTTCGGTGGAGCTGGTGCTCCTCACGCACTTCCACCCCGATCACGCCGAGGGTGCGCCATGGTTCGCCGAGCGCGTAGGCGCACCGGTGCGGGCCTTCGACCCTTCGCTGTGCGTTTCGGCCGAGTCCTTTGTGGACGGGGAAGAGATCTCCGCCGGCGGTCTGTCGATCCGCGTGCTGCACACGCCCGGCCACACCGACGACTCGGTGTCGCTGCTGCTCGACGGCCAGGTGCTGACCGGCGACACCATCCTCGGGCGCGGCACCACGGTGCTGCACGACCTGGGTGACTACCTGCGCTCGCTGCGGAAGCTGATCGAGCTCCCGGCCGGCACGCTCGGGCTGCCCGGCCACGGTCCGGAGCTCCTCGATCTCCCCGCGACCGCCCGCGAGTACCTTGCCCATCGGGAACAGCGGCTCGACCAGGTGCGTTCGGCTCTGAAGACACTGGGTGCGGAGGCCACTCCGCGCCAGGTCGTCGAGGTCGTGTACGCCGACGTCGACCAGGCGCTGTGGGCGCCGGCCGAGTGGAGCGTGCAGGCGCAGCTGGACTACTTGCGGTCGGAGGAACAGGGATGAGCAACGTCGAGGTCGAGTTCTACTGGCGGCCGGGGTGCGGGTTCTGCGCCGCGCTCGACCGGCCGATGTCGAGGAGCGGCTTCAACATCCGGAAGATCAACATCTGGGAGGACCCGTCCGCGGCCGCGCGCGTGCGCGAGGTCGCGAACGGGAACGAGACGGTCCCGACCGTGATCGTCGGGTCGACCGCCATGGTCAACCCCTCCTTCGCCGAGGTCGAGGCCGCGGTCAAGGCCGCATCGGCCTGATCCCGTCCCACGCCGGGCTGGGCCGCTTTCCGTGCAGGAAGGCGGCCCAGACTTCGCGAAGCCCGGTTTCCTCTTCGAGTCCCTTCGGCGCGCCTTCGAGCATCGGCGCGTCCCAGACACCGTGGGTCCCGAAGAGGAACGGGAGGTCGATGCAGTGGCACGCCTTGAACCGGTTTCCCGGTGCCTCCCACTCGAAGCGGTAGACGAAGGCGTCGAGCTTCTCGGTCAGCGTTTCACTGATGAAGTAGCGGTTCGCGGCTTCGGCGGTTTCTTCCGGCGCGTCGGGCGCGAACGCACGCAGCTCGTCTTTCGTCGAGCTGATGAGCGCCGAACCCGCCGGGGCGGCCTCGATGAGGTCCTCCGCGACGAGGTCGCCGTCGGCGACCAGCTGGAACGGCGGCTCGAGGGAGCCGGGCTTCGCTGTCTTGGCCGCGACCCTGAGCTGGGCTTCCAGTAGCTGCTGCGTCGGCGCTGTGCGGAGGTCGTCGCCGAGTTCTTGCTGCAGCAGCAACGCGTTCTGACTCGCATCGTCCCAGGTGGACGGTCGCATGCCGAGGGGTGCGCTCTGTAGCGCGATCCGTTTGACGAGACCCCGGGCGCGCGGCGCCGACCACAGGGCGAGCGTCGACTGCGCCCCGGCCGACTGTCCGCCGAGGGTGACGTCGGCGGGGTTCCCGCCGAACGCGGAGATGTTGTCGCGGACCCATTCGAGCGCGGCGAGCTGGTCGGCGATGCCGAGGTTGGGCGGGATCCCCTGTGCGCAAAGGAAACCGAGTGCGCCGAGGCGGTAGTTGAGCGTCACGACGACGGCGTCGGCGTCGCGGGCCAGGCGCGTGCCGGTGTACCAGACCTGGGCGCCCGAGCCGCTGGAGAACCCGCCGCCGTGGATCCACACCAGCACCGGGCGGCTCCCGGTGGCCGACGGCGTGAAGACGTTGAGCGACAGGCAGTCCTCGCTCTGCGGCAGGGGCATCGGCCCGAGGGCGTGCTCCAGGCGTGACGGCGGCTGCGGCGCCGCGGGGCCGGGCTCGAGCGCGTCCCGGACGCCGGTCCACGGCTTCGGCTTCTCCGGCGCCTCGAAGCGTTTCGCGGTGGCGAAAGGGATTCCGCGGAACGCGCCTTCGGTTCCCCGGATCCGGCCGGTCGTGGTTTCGACGATCATCGTGCCTCCTCGAAGTACAGTGCGGCGCCTGCCGCGTCCGCGGCCCGGACGAAGAACCCGTTGCCGCGGCTGGTGGTCGGGACGTGCTCCTCGATCAGCTCGCGCGCTTTCGCAAGATCCGCGACCAGGACGCCGTGCGCGGCGAAGTATGGCAGCGCTTTCGGGGTTTCCCCCGGCAGGACGGTGCCGAGCTCGCTCACGCCGACGATGTCGACGAGCTGCTGCCCGTTGGTGATGACGTCGTAGCGCTGCTGATAGGCGCCGATCTCGGCATCGGGGACGACCAGGACGATCCCGGCGATCCCGCGGGCGCCGTTGGGGTGGTCGAGGTAGCGCGGCTGGTGGACGTACTCCGGGGTGAGGTGCTCGGCGGTGTGGAGGATGCCTTCGGGCGTCCGGTCGCGGCAGATGTGGACGCTGCGGAAGCGTGCGGTGCGCGTGCCTTCGGGCAGTTCGACGTCGCGTTCCAGCTTCAGCACGCCGGAGTTCGAGAGGCCGGCTTCGCTGAGCCTTTTCGACGCCTCTTCGGAGTCGTCGGCGAAGGAGCAGCCGTGGAGGCCGTCGCCGCGGGCGTCCAGGATCGGCAGCACCCGCCAGGGGTCGCCGGCGGCTTCGTCGACGATGCCGATGAACTCGAGGAACGAGCCGCCGAAGTAGGCGCAGCGGTTCGCCGTGCAGCTCGGGACGGGCTCGGTGTCGTCGCTGGCGGACGCGAAGTGGCGTGACGGCGGGCTGAGCGTGAAGCCGAGCTGCTCGTAGCGCCGCCAGGTTTCGTCGTAGGCCCTGGTCAGGAAGACGGTGTGGTCGATGTTCATGTCTTCAGGGTGGAGCTCGGTGTTCTTTTCTTCCGCTCGGTCGCGGATTGTGCGCGGATTCCGACATTGCCTAGGCTGATCTGGTGGAATCCGGCCTGCTCGACGACCTCGACCGTCGCTTGGCGCACGCGCTGCAGCTGGACGGCCGGGCGTCGTTCAGCACGATCGCGTCGGTGCTGGGCGTCTCGGACCAGACGGTGGCGCGCCGGTACCGGAAGCTGCGGTCGTCCGGGGTGCTGCGGGTGGTGGGCGTCCCGGAGGCGGCGCCGCTGGGGCAGGTCCATTGGCTGGTCCGCCTGCGCTGCGTCCCGGACGCGGCGGCGCCGATCGCGGCGGCCCTGGCCCGGCGGCCGGACACGCAGTGGGTGAGCCTGATGTCCGGCGGCACGGAGATCGCGTGCTTCATCCGGGCGCCGTTGCGCGAGGAGACGGACGGGTTGTTGCTGGGCCAGCTGCCCCGCACGCCGCGGGTGGTGTCGATGACGGCGTACCGGCTGCTGCGCCGTTTCGCGGGCGGGCCGGCGGGGTGGTCCGGTCGTTCGAGTGCGTTGTCGGCTTCGCAGGTCGCTGCGTTGAGCCGTTCACCGGTCGCTTCCCCGTACCGCCCGGAACCGGGCGACTTGGGTTTGCTGACGGCGTTGGCCCAGGACGGCCGAGCCGACATGTCGACATTGACGGCGGCCGCGGGCCGATCGGAGTCGACGGTCCGCCGTCGCCTGTCGGCGTTGTGCGAGTCGGGAGCGCTGTACTTCGACGTGGAGGTGGACGCGGCCCTACTGGGCTACCCCCTGACGGCGACGCTCTGGCTGACGGTGGCGCCCTCGGAGTTGGAGTCGACGGGCCGAGCGCTGGCAACACACCCCCAGGTGGCGTTCGCGGCGGCGACAACGGGCCCATCGAACCTGGTGGCGAACGTAGGCTGCCCCGACGACGCGGCGCTGTACGCATACTTGGCCGACGACCTGGGCGGGCTGGCGGGAGTCCAGCAGGTGGAGACGGCCCCGATGATCCGCACATTGAAACGCTTCGGCACGCTGGCACCGGTGTAGCGGGATCAAGCCACTCGGCGACTCACTGCCTGTGGACGACGACCGCGCGATCGACTTCATCTTGAACGGCGAGCAACACCGGCTGAGCCGAGCCCAGGTCCTGAGCGCGGCGGCCCGAGGCGGACCGGAGCCGATCCGCACGCACTGGGTCGCTGTCGGAGACCAGCGCTGGCCGCCGAGGCAGCTCTTCGAGCGCGCCCTCGGGGTGTCGCGGACGGAGTTCATCTCGCACACGGCGATCCGCCACCTCCGCCGGCTCGGCTTTCCGACCAGCCCGCTGCCGCAGGAATCCGATGTTCAGCGCGATACCGCACCGGGGGAAGCCTTCGCGTCCCTCGTCGATTTCCTGACCGTCGAAGACCTGAGCACTCGCATCCGCCGAGTCGAACAGCGGCTGGAGGGAGCCCAGCTCGGGAATGTCGGTGGCTTGAACGGCGGCATGACCGACGAGCTGCTTCAGGCTGCGCTGCTGGTGCGGCAGCACGCCGGGCGCGTCAACGACCTCATCCACGCGGCGACGATCGTCCGGGCGCTGCCGAAGATCCTCGAACCGGGCGAGCGCATCGTCCGGCGCCCGTCGCTGGCCTCGGGGAACGATCCGGATCGCCCGTTCGGCCTCGAGACCCACCGCCGGGTGGCCGAGTTCAAAACGGCCCGTTGGAAAGGCGGTGACACGATGCGCAAACGCTTGCTCGTCGCCGACCTGGCCGGCCTGGTCCTCAAGCGTGGCGAGCGTCGCGCCGAGCTGTACGTGTTCGGTCGCCTGCCGCTCGACTTCCTGCGGACCAGCACCTCGACGGTCGAGCGGATGCTCGGCCGCTCAGCACCGAACCTTCGCGACGCCTACGAGCAGCGTTTCGGAAGAGCGCTGACGGTCAGCCAGTTCACCGCCGGACCGGCGGCCGACGTCGTCGTCCGGGATCTGACCGAGATCATCGGCTGAGCATCGGCATCAGGTAGTAAGTCAGCTCCACCTCCCTGGGCTCCTCGGCCCGCAGGACGCACGCCCGCATCCCCGGCTGGATCGACAGCTCCACCCGCGAACCGCCGAACGCCTGCAAAGCGTCCAGCAAGTACCTCGCCTGGAACGACGGCGATGTCCGGCCGCCGGAAACCTCCGCCTTCAGCGTCTCCTCCGCCTCTCCCGTGTCCTGGCGCGCACTCGCCAAACGGACTCCGGCGTCCCCGACCTCCAAGGTCAGCACCCGGCGATCCTCCGCGTACACCCCGACACGACGAACCGCCGCCGCCAGGGCGTCCGCGTCCAGCGTCACCGTTGTGTCGACCGCGCCCGATGGGATCGAGTCCTCCGACAAGAACCCCGCGTCGAGGACCGCCGTGCCCACCAAGCCGCCCTCCCAGCTCAAGCCGAAACGGCCCGGACCCGCGTGCAGCCCCACCACGCCCTTCGCCTGACGCGCCGCCTCGGTCAGCAACGTTGCCGGCACCAGCACGTCCAGCGAGCCCGGCGCACGCAAGGGCAGCCGGGCCACCGCCATCCGGTAGCGGTCGGACGCCGTCAGTGTCAGGCGGTCGGCCGCCTGCACCCGGACGCCCGTGAACAATGGCAGCGGGTCGTCCTTCGACGCCGTTCCCGCGACGATCCGCAACGCCGACGCGAACGCTGCTCCGTCTACTTCGGACACTCGGGGCGGCTCGAGAGCCGGTGCTGAAGCGAGCGCCCCGAGGAGGGGTAGCGCGAACCGGGCGTTGTCGAGCCGCAGGGCCAGGCGGCTGCCCTCGACGACCAGGCGCACCAAGTCCGTGTCGAGCATTCGGAGCGTCTCGGCCAGCGGTGCCGCGGGGACGGCGACCGCCCCGTCGGTGTGAGTGGTCGCCGGGCAGTCGAACCGGACGGCGAGGTCCGGGTCGCTCCCGGCGACCGTCAGCCCCGCCGCGTCCGCCCGCAACCGCAGGCCGGAGCGAGCCGGCAGCAGTCGTGAAGCGGCGGAGACGGCCGCCGAGAGGCGGTGGGCAGGCGCGGTGACGTCCATGCCCCGCAAGCTAGCGCGGGGCACCGACAAAAACGGCCTACCGCCCGGCGCCGACCAGTTCCGAAACCGGCGTGACCCGCTGGGGCTCCCGGATCGTCCCCCGCAGCAGCCACACCGCCACCGCGAGCAGCAACCCGGCCACGCTCGCGGCCAGGAACGCCGCTGACGGCCCGGCGTGCTCGACGATGTACCCGCTGACCGACTGACCGGCGGCCAGTCCCAGCGTCACCGCCGTGAGCACCCAGCCGAACGCCTCCGCGGCCGTCCCGGACGGCGCCACCAGCTCGATCGCCGACGAGTGCGCCGTCGACTGCGGCGTGATCAACGCCCCGGCCAGCAGCATCATCAGCGCCAGGCCCCACAGCGACGACGGCCACGCGAGCAGCGCCACCAGCGCCCCGAAGGCACCGAGCAACGCCGGCAACCGCAGGCCCATCCGGCGGGGCCACGGGCGCAGGCTGTACGCCACGCCGAACGCCACCGAGCTCAGGGACCACGCCGAAAGCAGCAACCCGCCGAACGTCGGGGAGCCCGCTTCGGTCGCCGACGCCGGGACCGCCACCTCGACGAACCCGATCACCACGCCGAAGCCGAGCGCGGCCAGCGCCAGCGTCCGCATGCCCGGGCTCGCCAGCGCGCCCAGCAGTGAACCACCGGAACGCGGGGTAGCTCGCCAAGCGCGCACCACCGGGCTCAGCGCGAACAGCACCGCGCCGGTGAACTGCAGCGCGACGCCCAGCACCAGGCCGGTGCCCGCCCACGGGGCCAAGACCAGCAGCCCGGCCAGGCCGGGACCGAGGATGAAGAACACCTCCATGCTGATCGCTTCGTACGAGAACGCCGCGTTGCGCGCGCCGCCCGGGGGGAGCAGACGGGCCCACAGCGCGCGGGACGCCGACCCGACCATCGGCTCCGACAGCCCGGTGACCGCGCCCAGTGCGACCATCACCGCGGTCGGCGCGTGCGACTCGATCGACGTCACCAGCGCGGTCATCGACAGCGCCAAGGTGACCGCCACGACGAGCAGCGGCCGGGTCGGGCCGAACCGGTCGATCAGCCTGCCCTGGATCACCGCGCCCACCGAGACACCGACGAGCGAACCGGCCGAGACCAGCCCGGCGGCGGCGAAGGACCCGGTCTCGCGCTGGACGTAGAGCAGCGCGGAGATGCCGATCATGGCGATCGGCAGGCGGGCGAGCACGGACGCGATGGCAGGCCACCGGGCGGCGCGGGTCGTCAGCGCGCTGCGGTAGTCGGCCAGGGACGTACGACCTTCAGAGTGGGACACGCGTACCAGTATGCCGCAGAGTGGTACGTCGGTACCAGTTATTTGACGGTCAGGTGCGTCACCGGCAGACTGGAAGTGGAGCACGTGAGGTCTCGATCGGGTAACACTCACGATATTCTCCGTGGACTCGTGCAACAAAACCGCGTGGACGGCGTCCTTGAGAGTGAATGGCCTTGAATTCGTGGGTATGGGCCGTGATGGTTGAACAACAGCACACAACCCAGCTCCCTCCGGCATATGGGTCGGGGCCTGGTCCGGAGGGCGGGGAGCGCGGATCGTCGGGGGATGGTCCGCGCGACAAACGAAGAGCCGGTGCGCCACGTCGGGGGTGGCGCCCGGCTCTTTGTTGTTGAACAGCGTTGACTGTTTCCAGCGTTGTTGATGAACGGAGCGTGAAGAAGGCCTCCTCACCTGGGTGAGGAGGCCTTCTTGCGAGAAGAACTCAGCGGGCCCGGCGGGCGAGCCGCTCCGGGTCCAGGATCAGCACGCTCTTGCCCTCGAGCCGCAGCCAGCCGCGGTGGGCGAAGTCGGCGAGCGCCTTGTTGACGGTCTCGCGCGACGCGCCGACGTACTGGGCGATCTCTTCCTGCGTCAGGTCGTGCGTGACCCGCAGCAGGCCGGCTTCCTGGCTGCCGAACCGCTGGGCGAGCTGCAGCAGCGCCCGCGCCACGCGACCGGGGACGTCGGTGAAGATCAGCTCCGCGACCATGTTGTTCGTCCGGCGCAGGCGGCGCGCGACCACGCGCAGCAGCTGCTCGGCGATCTCCGGGCGGGTCGAGATCCACTGCCGCAGCGCCGGGCGGTCCATGGTGACCGCGCGGACCTCGGTGACGGTGGTCGCGCTCGACGTCCGGGGGCCGGGGTCGAAGATGGACAGCTCGCCGAACATGTCCGACGGGCCGAAGATGCCCAGCAGGTTCTCCCGGCCGTCCGGGGACTTGCGGCCGATCTTCACCTTGCCGGACTGGATGATGTACAGCTTGTCGCCGGGCTCACCCTCGTTGAAGATGACATGGCCGCGGGGGAACTCCACGGATTCCAAGGTCTGGGCCAGCGCCTCCGCCGCTGCCGGCTCCACACCCTGGAAAATGCCCGCACGGGCCAGGGTTTCATCCACCTCGGGTGCCTCCTCGTCGAGAAACGTTCACGCCCTCCCTTGGCTGGAAGAGCGTGACGCCGATCACTTGCGCGTCAGTCTAGGGCGTACTCGCGAGATCGCCTGCCGGACGCGCGCGCCCGCCAGATGATCTCGTTCGAACGTGGAGCCTAACTCCGCACGCGCCGCGCGCGAAGCCTGGCCGCCCGTCCGCCCAGCCTACGCAGCCGGAACAGCTCGAGCGCGCGGCCGATGCCGTGCCCGTAGAGCGCCCGGACCTCGTTGGGCTGGGCCTGCTCGAGGAACTCTTCGACCTCGTTCTCCTGCACCGCGACGTGCTTGAGCCTGCTTTCCACGCGCTCCATGAAGAGCGCGAAGAACATGATCACCAGGGGGACCAGGATGACGAACCAGACAGTCATGACCGGACCCCAAAAGTTTCAGTGGGAAGCATCTACTCCAGATCCTCGCTCATGGCGGCCGGGAAACTGCGCCGAGGTGGTGCTCTGGCGTGTCGGTCGTCCACCGGTGCACTGACCGGCTCGTCCGACGGCGCCCGTAGGCTATCGGGGTGCCACCTGCCACCACGAACGCCCCCCAAGAGGGCGCTGGTGAAAGCCGGTTAGCTCTGGTGAGACGCGCCAGGCGGATGAAGCGTTGCCTCGACGACGTGTATCCCGACGCCCACTGCGAGCTCGACTTCACCACTCCACTGGAACTGCTGGTCGCGGTCGTGCTGTCCGCACAGACCACCGACGTCCGGGTGAACCTGGTCACGCCCGCGCTGTTCAAGCGGTACCCGACCGCCGCCGACTACGCGGGCGCCGACCGCACCGAGCTGGAGGAGTACCTCCGCAGCACCGGCTTCTACCGGGCCAAGGCGAACTCCGTGATGGGGCTCGGCGCGGCGCTGGTCGAGCGCTTCGACGGCGAGGTCCCCGGCAAGCTCGACGACCTCGTCACGCTGCCCGGCGTCGGCCGCAAGACCGCCAACGTCGTGCTCGGGAACGCCTTCGACGTGCCGGGCATCACCGTCGACACCCACTTCGGCCGGCTGGTCCGGCGCTGGGGCTGGACGACCGAAGAGGACCCGGTCAAGGTCGAGCACGCGGTCGGCGAGCTGATCCCCCGCAAGGAGTGGACGATGCTCTCCCACCGGGTGATCTTCCACGGCCGGCGCGTCTGCCACGCCAAGAAGCCCGCCTGCGGCGCCTGCCCGCTGGCCAGGGACTGCCCGTCGTACGGCACCGGCCCGACGGGGTTCGAAGAAGCCGCGAAGCTGGTCAAAGGCGTCGAAAAGGACCACATCCTGGCGCTGGCGGCGCCCCGGTGACGACCGTCACCAAATGGGCGCTGGCCGCCGCTGTGCTGGCGGTGGCGCTCATCGTCGCGCTGCTGCCCCGCGGGGGTGACGACAGCGCCGCGAAGCCGTCGGGAGATCTGGCTCCGGCCCGGTCCGCGGCGGCGCTCCGGCCCTGCCCCGCGCCCGGCCCGGCGCAGCCGGTGAAGCAGCTCGAAGGCGTCAAAGCGGACTGCCTCGGCGACGGCGTGAGCGTCGACGTCGGCAAGGCCCTCGCGGGCGCTCCGGTGCTGGTCAACGTGTGGGCGTCGTGGTGCGAGCCGTGCCGGACCGAGCTGCCCGTGCTCCAGCGGTACGCCGAGCAGCCGGGTGCCGTGCGCGTGCTCGGCGTCCAGGTGCAGAGCCCGGCGAAGGACGGCTTGAACCTGCTGGCGAACCTGGGCGTGCACCTACCGTCGGTGTTCGACGGTGACGGGCGGAGCGGGCCCGTCCGGACGGCGCTGAAGGTGCCTTCGTCGCTCCCGGCGTCCTACCTGGTCACCGCCGCGGGCGAGGTGCGGTTCATCGCGAATCCACGCACCTTCGGGAACACTGACCAGGTGCGCGCGGCAGTCGAGGGGGCATCGTGATCGGACCACTGGTCGAGCCGGAGTCGGTGCCCGAGTGGCTCCGGCCGCTGGTCAAGGTCAGCGCCGAGGTCGATTCGAAGACGTTCACCCGGTTCAGCCCGCCCGAGGACGCCTACACGCGCGCCGCGGCGGTGCTCATCCTCTTCGGCGAGCGCGAAGCCGACGGCGAGCCCGACATCCTGCTCCAGCGCCGGGCCGACACGCTGGGCTCGCACGCCGGGCAGGTCGCGTTCCCCGGCGGCGGTGCCGAGGACGGCGACGGCGGCCCGGTCGGCACCGCGCTGCGCGAGGCCGAAGAAGAGACCGGAGTCGTCCCGTCCGGCGTCCAGCCGGTCGCGGTGCTGCCGGAGCTGTTCGTCCCGGTGTCCGGCTTCGCCGTGACGCCGGTGCTGGCGTACTGGGCCGAGCCGTCGCCGGTGCACGCGGTCGACCCGGGCGAGACGGCGTCCGTCGCGCGCGTCGCCGTCGCCGACCTCGTCGACCCGGCGAACCGGTTCACGATCAAGAAGGCCGGCATGCCGTGGAAGGGCCCGGCCTTCGAGGTCAACGGCCTGTTCGTGTGGGGCTTCACCGCCGGGTTGCTGTCCGTTCTGCTCGGCCTGGGAGGCTGGGAGCGCGAATGGGACTCGGACGACGTCCGGGACCTCGACGAAGCGCTGGCCGCGTTCCAGGCGCGCCTGCAAGGCGAGGAGTAGCGAGTGAACTGGGTCGATGTGCTGGTGTTGCTGCTGGCCGTGCTGGCGGCGGTGTCCGGTGCATACCAGGGCGTGATCGTCGCGCTGCCCTCCCTGGTCGGCGTCGTGCTCGGCGCGCTCGCCGGGATCAAGCTCGCGCCGGTCGTCGTCTCGTTCTTCGACGACCCGGTGTGGAAGGTCGCCTTCGCGGTCGCGACCGTGGTGTTCCTGGTCGCCTTTGGCGAGGCGCTCGGCGTCTACGTGGGCCGCAGGCTGCGGCAGAAGATCAACCCGGACAAGCTGTCCGGGGTCGACAAGTCGCTCGGCGCGGTCGTGCAGGCCCTGGTCGTCTTCATCGTGGCGTGGCTGATCGCGACGCCGCTGACGACCGTGTCCGGCCTGCCCGGGCTGGCCAAGGCGATCAACGGCTCGGTCGTGCTCGGCAAGGTCAACGACGCCATGCCGGAAGCCGCGCAGGGCTTCCCGAGCCAGCTGCGCAAGCTGCTCGACGCGTCCGGCTTCCCGTCGATAGTCGACCCGTTCCAGAAGGCCCCGACGGCCGACACCTCGCCGCCGGACCCGGCCCTGCAGAGCAGCGGGACCGTCCAGGCGCTGCACGGCAGCGTCGTCAAGATCCGCGGCAGCGCCAGCTCGTGCTCACGGTCGCTGGAGGGCAGCGGGTTCGTCATCGCACCTCAGCGGGTGATGACGAACGCGCACGTCGTGGCCGGCACCGACACCGTCGGCATCGAGACGACGCAGGGCGACTACCCGGCGCGCGTCGTGTACTTCGACCCGGAGGTCGACATCGCGGTGCTCGCCGTACCGCGGCTGCGGGCCGACGCGCTGCAGTTCGCGCCGGAGACCGCCACCGCCGGCGACAGCGCGATCGTGCTCGGCTACCCGCTCGACGGCCCGTACCGGGCGACGCCGGCGCGCGTGCGCGGCCGGATCAACCTGCGCGGCCCGGACATCTACGACGCGAACACCGTGCAGCGGGACGTCTTCACCGTCCGCGCGGAGATCCGCAGCGGCAACTCCGGCGGCCCGATGGTGACCCCGGACGGCAAGGTCATCGGCGTCGTGTTCGGCGCTGCGGTCGAGGACCCGGAGACGGGCTTCACGCTCACCGCCGAGCAGGTGCGGGCGGAGGTCGACGCGGCGCCGTCGCAGTCGACGAACGTGTCCACCGGCTCCTGCGCCGCCTAACGCCCGAACCGCAGCGCGAGACCGTCGAGCAGGGCTCGCATGCCCGACTCGAAGATGTCGTCGAGCACCAGGTCGTAGCCGGTTTCGCCGAGCTCGTGGAGCATCTTGGCGAACACCGGGCGGCCACTGATCATCGGCGCCATCGCCGGGGCCTGCTTGTCCATCCACTGCTCCTCGGACAGCCCGGACGCGGCCAGCGCATGCTGCTCGCGTTCGAGGTGGATCGCGATGCCCTGGACGTAGCTGAAGAACAGCACGTGGAGATCGCACAGCGTCGCCGCGTCGACGCCGAGCTCGCTCAGCGCGGCCAGCGCGAATTCGGCGTGCAGGCCGAGGTTGCGCAGCGGCAGCGGACGGGTGACCGGCGCGAGCTGGGCCAGCCACGGGTGCCGGCGGTAGAGCGACCAGAGCGTCCGGCCGCCGAGCGTCAGCCGGTCCCGCCAGCCCGGCGGCGGGTCCTCCGGGTAGCCGCGCTCGCCGTACGCCGCGTCGGCCATCAGCAGCACGAGCTCGTCCTTGCCGCTCACATACTTGTACGGCGCCATGGTCGCGGCGCCCAGCCGCGCGGCGACGCCACGCATGGACAACGCGGCCAGGCCTTCCGCGTCGGCGATGTCGATCGCCGTGCGCACGATCCGGTCGCGGGTCAGTCCCCGCTGGCTGCCGCGTCGCTCCCGGCTCGCGACGACCGTGCCCGACCGCGGCTCGGCGCGCACCAGCCCCTCCTGGCTCAGCAGGGCCAGGGCCTTGGCCGCGGTCGCCATCGCGACGCCGTGGACGGCCGCGAGCCGCCGGGTCGACGGCACGCGCGCACCCGGCGGCAGCTCGCCACGCGCGATCCGGGCACGTAGCTCGTCGGCGATGACCACGTACTTCACGGTTGCCTCCTGACCTAGCACAGAGAGCAATCTGTACTAGGACAGATTTGTCGCTTGAACTGTGTCATCTCCACTGTGGTGCACACAAGCGTACGACTCTGGAGGAACAATGCGAAACGTCCTGATCTCCGGTGCGGGTGTCGCCGGCGGCACCTTGGCCTGGTTCCTGGCCCGCGCCGGCTGGGCGGTGACCGTCGTGGAGCGCGCGCCCGGCCCGCGCACCGGCGGCCAGGCGATCGACGTGCGTGGCGTCGCGCTCGACGTCGTCGACGCGATGGGTCTCGGCGAGCGGATGCGGGCGGTGCGCACCCGGATGCGCGGGATGTCCGTGGTGGACGGGACCGGGCAGGAGCTGTTCCGGTCCGAGGAGTTCACCTACAGCAGTGGCCGCCTCGACAGCGACGACTTCGAGATCCTGCGCGACGACGTCGTCGCGATCCTGCAGGACGCGGCCGACGTCGAGTATGTCTACGGCGACTCGGTCACGGCGTTGACGGAGGACGCGCACGGCGTGCGCGTCGAGTTCGAGCGCGGCGGGTTCCGGACGTTCGACCTGGTCGTCGGCGCGGACGGCCTGCACTCGGCGGTGCGGCGGCTGGCCTTCGGACCGGAGGAGGAGTTCACCACCCACCTCGGTCAGTACCTGGCGATCTTCCCGGCGCCGAACTTCCTGGGGCTCGAGGACTGGCAGGTCTGGTTCCGGCACGAGGAGACCGGCGGGGCGATCTACCCGGTCCGCGACAACACCGAACTGCGCGTCACCCTCGGCTTCGGGTCGGAGCCGCTGCCCCGCCAGGACGTCGAAGGGCAGAAGCGGCTCATCGCCGAGCGGCTGGGCGGGATCGGCTGGGAGGTGCCGAAGCTGCTGGAGGCGATGGCCGCCGCGGACGTCTTCTACTTCGACGCGATGGCCCAGATCCACCTCGACCGCTGGTCGGAGGGCCGGGTCGTACTGCTCGGCGACGCGGCCTACTGCGCTTCGGCGTTGTCAGGGCAGGGGACGAGCCTCGCGCTCGTCGGCGCGTACGTCCTCGCGCAGGAGCTGGGCCGTGCGGAGCGCGAAGCGGCCTTCGCGGCTTACGAGCGTCGAATGCGGCCCTTCGTCGAGCTCAACCAGGCGCTGGCGACGGAGAACCCGACGGGCGGTCCGGCGGAGGAGTCGGTCGAGCGGGCGAAGAACGCCATCGACCTCACTTGATGAAGTCCACCAGAGCCGCCGAGGTGCGCTCGGGGACCTCGAGGTGGGGGAAGTGCCCGACGCCGGGCCAGAGTTCCGGCTCGGCGTGCGGGCCCGCCCAGCGCACCGACGACGTCGCCGTCTCGGGGAGGATGCAGGTGTCGTCGGCGCCGTGCAGCTGCAGCGTCGGCGCCGTGATCCGGGCGTCGACGGCGTCGGTGAACCGGCGGCCCTCACCGCGGAACTGCGCGCGGAACGCCCAGCGGTAGTACTCGAGCGCGCTGTGCGCGACCCCGGGCACGAGCATCGCTTGCCGGAACGCGCCGACGCTCTCGGTGAAGTCCGTCGTGGACCGCCAGCGGCTCCCGGCCCAGGCGCCGAACAGGTCCTCGACGGCCTGGGCGTCGTTCTTCACGAGCCACTTCTCCGGCGCCATCGGGACCTGGAAGCGGAACAGGTGGCCGGCCGCGCGGCCCTGGCCACGCCACGGACGGCCGGCCCCCGACCGCAGAGCCAGCGGGTGCGCGGCGCCGATCGCCGTCACCGACGACACGAGCCGGGGGTGCAGGGACGCGACCGTCCAGGCGAGCATGCCGCCCCACGCGTGCCCGACGAGGTGCGCCCGGCGCGCCCCGAGCGACTTGATCAGGCCGCCGACGTCCCCGGCGAGCGTCCACGCGTCATAGCCGCGGGGCGGCTTGTCCGAGTCGCCGTAGCCACGCAGGTCGACGGCGACCGCGCGGAACCCGGCGTCGGCCAGTGCCCGCAGCTGGTGGTGCCAGGTCCACCAGAACTCGGCGAACCCGTGCAGCAACACCACGACGGGCCCCTCGCCGAGCTCGGCGACGTGCAGCCGGATGCCGTTCGCGGAGACGTCGCGGTGCGCCCATGGGCCGTCGAGCCGGACGCTCGACGGATCGGGGGACGCGTGCAACGACTCAGTCGCGCGTGGTGGTCAGGTCGGCGTCGGGCGCCTTCTGCGGCTTGAGCGCGGCGGCGGTCTCCTTGACGCTGGCGATCGTCCGCTCGGGTGCCTTGAACTTCTTCACCTTGCGGTAGCCGAGGAACCCCGCCACGCCCGCGACGAGCAGCATCACGAAGAACACGATGCCGAACGCGATCCAGCGGTAGCGCACCCACTCGGCGAGGCCTTCGGCGGCGAAGAAGAACAGGAAGAACGTGCTGTACAGGAAGACCGTCAGCGCGATCAGGAAGTAGACGGCCCCCTTGAGGCCCTTCTTCACCTCGCCGACCAGCTCGGACTTCGCGAGCTCCATCTCGGCCCGGACCAGGGTCGAGATGTGCTGGGTCGCGTCGCCGACGAGCCTGCCGATCGACTGGTCGCCGGGGACGTCGGAGTCGGAGGACAGCGGGAGGTAAGGCACGGCCCCCACGCCGTCGGGGCCGGTGCGTTCGTGCTTGGGGCTGCTCACCGGGTCATCGTGCCATGTGTCCTTTGTCGAGGCGCGGCGGCGTAGCCGAGTGTCGCGAGATCACTCCGCTCGGGCGTGCACCCGGCTTCGGCGCAGGAGCAGCACCGCCGCGAGCAGCGAGGCCACGCCGGACGCGATCAGCACCGCCGCCTTGGCCAGTTCGCTCGCGCCCGCCGGCAGGGCGAGGTCCGCGATCAGCAGGCTGACCGTGAACCCGACGCCGCCGAGCACCGACAACGCGACCATGTCCCGCCAGCCCGTCCCGCGCGGCTTTTCCGCGGCGCCGAGCTTCACGGCGAGCAGGCTCGCGCCGAGGATCCCGACGACCTTGCCGCCGAGCAGCCCGGCGAGGACGGCGAGCGGCAGCGCCGTCGTGAACACCGCGCCGAGTGCGTCGGCGTTGACCGAGATCCCGGCCGCGAACAGCGCGAACACCGGCACGGCGACGGCGGCCGACCACGGCTGGAGCCGGTGCTCCAGCCGCAGCGCCGGTGCTTCGGCCTCGTCCTCGTCGGCGCGGACGCGGGTGAGCAGGCCCAGCGCGACGCCGGCGATCGTCGCGTGGATGCCCGCCGAGTGCACCGCGACCCAGGTGATCAGCGCGAGCGGCACGTACAGCCACGGCGTCCGGACGCGCCGGTGCTGCAGGAAGGCGTACAACGCGAGCGCGGCCACCGCCACGGCCACCGCGACCAGGTCGAAGCCGGTCGTGAACACCACGGCGATGACGACGATCGCGCCGAGGTCGTCGACGACGGCCAGTGACAGCAGGAACACCCGGGCGCTCGAGGGCAGGTTCGACGCGGTCAGGGCCAGCACACCGAGCGCGAACGCGATGTCCGTCGCCACCGGGATGGCCCAGGCCCGCTCGATCCCCGGCGTCCCCCAGCCGACGCCGAGCGCGACGAGCGCCGGCACGACCATGCCGCCGGCCGCGGCCACGACGGGCAGCACGGCCTGCTTGAGCCGGGACAGCTCGCCGATCACGAGCTCGCGTTTGAGCTCCAGCCCGGCGACGAAGAAGAACAGGGCGAGAAGACCGTCCTTCGCCCAGTCGCCGATGGTCAGGTTCAGGTGCAGGAGCTCCGGACCGAGCCGGAGGTCGCGCAGCGCGTGGTAGCTGTCGCGCAGCGGGGAGTTGGCCCAGACCAGGGCGACGGCGGTCGCGCCGAGCAGGATGAGACCGCCGGTGGTTTCGGTGCGCAGGTAGCGCGCGAACTCGCTCAACGGACGGGACACGGCAGCTCCTGGGGTCGCTGATCACTGTTGCCGACCAGACTTCCCGGCGCACCTTGACGTTATTTTAATCCCTCTTTGTCACGGACCGTTATGGCCACCGCCACACGGGGTGCCGGTGGTGGGTCACACGGTGTGCTCCTAGCATGCGAAACGACAACGAAGTCCGAGACAAAGGAAGACAGAGTTGTGAGCACCTCTACCGAGGTCCAGCAGGACACGAGGTTCTTCGGGCACCCACGAGGACTGGCGAACCTCTTCGGCGTGGAGATGTGGGAACGCTTCTCCTACTACGGGATGCTCGGCATCCTGCCGATCTACCTCTACTACAAGGTCGAACAGGGCGGCCTGGGCCTGGCCCAGGAGTCCGCGCTCGGCATCGTCGGCGCGTACGGCGGGCTGGTGTACCTCTCCGCCGTCATCGGCGCCTGGGTCGCCGACCGGCTGCTCGGCTCCGAACGGACGCTGTTCTACAGCGCCGTGCTGATCATGATCGGGCACCTCAGCCTGGCGCTCCTGCCGGGCCTGACCGGGATCGGCGTCGGCCTGGTCTGCGTCGCGGTCGGCAGTGGCGGGCTGAAGTCCAACGCGACGGCGATCGTCGGCACGCTCTACGCCGACGGCGACGAACGGCGTGACGCCGGCTTCACGATCTTCTACATGGGCGTCAACCTCGGCGGTTTCGTCGGGCCGCTGCTGACCGGGCTCGCGCAGACGGAGGTCGGCTTCCACCTCGGCTTCGGGCTCGCCGCGGTCGGCATGGCGCTCGGCCTGACCCAGTACACGTTCGGCCGCAAGAACCTCGGCGACAAGGCCAGGGAGATCCCGAACCCGCTGCCGTCGTCGCAGCGCGCGCTCGCGATCGGCGGCGCCCTCCTGCTGGTGGCGGCGATCGTGGTGCTGGTGCTGACCGGCGTCGTCAACCCGGGCAACCTCGCCGACGTCGTCGTCATCGTGGTCGGCGTGATCTCGGTGATCTACTTCCTGGTCATCCTGACCAGCCGCAAGATCACCGGCGACGAGCGCAGCCGGGTGTTCTCGTTCATCCCGATGTTCATCGCCAGCGCGGTGTTCTTCTCGCTGTACCAGCAGCAGTTCACGGTCGTCGCGGCCTACACCGACCAGCGGCTGAACCGGAGCCTGTTCGGCTGGGAGCTGCCGGTGCCCTGGGTCAACTCGATCAACCCGGTGTTCATCATCGTGTTCGCGCCCCTGCTGGCGGCGCTGTGGACGAAGCTCGGCGAGCGCCAGCCGTCGACGCCGATGAAGTTCGTCCTCGGCACGGTGCTGATGGGCGCGGCGTTCCTGCTGTTCCTGCCGATGGTGGGCAGCGGCAAGAACGCGAGCCCGATGCTCGCGCTGGTCGGCATCCTGTTCGTCTTCACGATCGCCGAGCTGTGCCTGTCACCGGTCGGGCTGTCGCTGTCGACGAAGCTCGCGCCGGCGGCGTTCCGGACGCAGATGGTCGCGCTGAACTTCCTGTCGATCTCGTTCGGCACGGCGATGTCCGGCAAGCTCGCCGAGTACTACTCGGTCGACGACGAAGCGCCGTACTTCAGCACGGTCGGCGGGGTCGCCATCGGTGTCGGTGTCCTGCTGTTCCTGGGCATCCCCTTCATCCGCAAGCTGATGAAGGGCGTGCACTAGTCAGCCGACGGTGACGCCGAAGATCACCCCGACGAAGTAGGTCACCACCATGGTGAGCGCGCCGACGCCGACGTTGCGGAGGATCGCTCGCTTCACGTTCGCGTCGCCGAGCCTCGCGCTGACCCACCCGGTCAGCGTGAGGCCGACGACGACCGCGGCGGCGCACGCCCAGACGCGCATCGAGACGCCGGCCCAGGCGATGGAGAGCAGCGGCAGCAGCGCGCCGACCGAGAACGCGATCAGGGACGCCCACGCCGCCTGCCACGGGCTGGTCAGGTTGTCCGGGTCGATGCCGAGCTCGGCCTCCGCGTGCGCCTGCAGCGCGTCCTTTTCGGTCAGCTCGCGGGCGACCCGGTTCGCCAGGTCCGGCGAAAGCCCTTTGCCTTCGTAGATCTCCGCGAGCTCCCGCTCCTCGGCCTCCGGCATCGTCTTGAGCTCCAGCCTTTCCAGCCGGAGCAAAGCCTGTTCGGTGTCGCGCTGGGTGCTCACCGAGACGTATTCCCCGCCGGCCATGGAAAAGGCGCCGGCGACGAGCCCGGCTATTCCGGCGGTGAGGATCGTGGTGCTTTCGGTGGTCGCGCCGGCGACCCCGACGACGATGCCGGCGACCGACACGATCCCGTCGTTCGCCCCGAGAACCCCGGCCCGCAGCCAGTTGAGCTTCCCGCCCACGTCCTGGTGCGGTTCGTGGGCGTGCTCCACGGCGTCACCGTCAATCGTTTCGGTCACCGGACCAGTGAAACACGAACGGAGAATCGTGGCGAGACCTCCGGTTTGGGTCAGGTCCGCCTAAATAACGCGTGCCTAACCTAAGCCAGTCCTGTGTGGACTCCGCGGTTCTGGGTCATCATGGGTGCCATGGACGACCAAGTGTGGCAGCCGCTGAAGACGGTGGAGGGCCTGCCACTCCAGGGCGGCGAGGGCCGGTTCCGGCTGCTGGAGACGGCGGAGAGCGGACTGGCGTACCTGATCCACTACCCGGCGGGGGTGGCCTCGCCGGGCCACGCGCACGACCACGACTCGATCGTCTACGTCCTGTCGGGGAGGCTGCGGGGAGCGGTCGACGGCGTGGAGACGGAACTGGAGCCGGGTGACTCGGTGCTGCACCCGAAGGGGGTGGCCCACCACGTGGAAGCGCTGACGGACTCGATGTGGGTGGAGTTCAAGTCCCCGCTGCCAGGGCGTCCGCCAATCGGCTGAGCCTGCCCCCGGAAAGCGGAAACGCCCGGCCCCGCGAATGCGGCACCGGGCGTTCCCTGGAGTGAAGCTCAGGCGTCCAGCTCGGCGAGGGCCTGCTTGGCCTTCTCGAGCTCGGCCTCCAGCGCCGCGACCTTCGCCGCCTGCGCCTCGCGGGCCTGGTTGATCACCTCGTCGATCGGGCCCGACAGGTCCGCGTGCAGCTCCTTCGCCGCGCGCGACACCGCCGCCGCCGGGATCTCGAGGCCCTTCGCGACCCACTTCGAGCCGTTCTTCAGCTCGGCCTGCCACTCGCCGTCGGCGGTGCCGGTGACCGTGAGGGTCAGCTCGACCGTGCGGGTCTTCTTCGCCGTCGACGCGGTCGCCGCACCCTTCGGGCGGCCGCGCTTGGGCTTGGGGGCCTCTTCGGCAGCCGGCTCAGCCGGGCTTTCCGAAGCGGCCGGGGACGCGGACTCGGTGACGGTCGCCTCGTCGGCGGAAACCTCCGGCGTCTCAGCCGAAACCGGAGCCGAAGCCGTTTCCTCGTCGTGCGTCAGGACATCCACGGTCATCGTCGTGTCGTCTCCTTGCCCGGGAAGGGGGTGTGGTTCGCGGCACAGCGTAGAACATGCGTTCGAGCCGTGCCACTCGGGGTGTCATTGACAGGGCCCTCCCGGCGCGAAGCCGGAAGGGCCCTGACTACGAGAACGCTAGCTCACTCCTCGGACTTGCCCGTCTTCAGGCCCGACGAGATCAGGTCCATCACCGACGAGTCGGCCAGCGTGGTGACGTCGCCGACCTGCCGGTTCTCCGCGACGTCGCGCAGGAGACGGCGCATGATCTTGCCCGAGCGCGTCTTCGGCAGCTCCGGCACGACCATGATCTGCCGCGGCTTCGCGATCGGCCCGATCTCCTTCGCGACGTGGTTGCGCAGCGCCTGGATCGCCTCCTCGCCGCCGTCCACCGCGTTGCCGCGCAGGATGACGAACGCGACGATGCCCTGCCCGGTCGTCGGGTCGGTCGCGCCGACGACCGCGGCCTCGGCCACCGTCGGGTGCGAGACCAGCGCCGACTCGACCTCGGTCGTCGAGATGCGGTGGCCGGACACGTTCATCACGTCGTCGACGCGGCCGAGCAGCCAGATGTCGCCGTCGTTGTCGTACTTGGCGCCGTCGCCGGCGAAGTAGAAGCCCTGGTCCTTGAAGCGCGACCAGTAGGTGTCCCGGAAGCGCTCCTCGTCGCCCCAGACACCGCGCAGCATCGACGGCCACGGCTTGTCGAGCACCAGGTACCCGCCACCGCCGGGCCCGACCTCCTTGCCCTGGTCGTCGACGACCTTCGCGGAGATGCCCGGCAGCGCCCGCTGCGCCGAGCCCGGCTTGGTCGAGGTGACGCCCGGCAGCGGCGAGATCATGATCGCGCCGGTCTCGGTCTGCCACCACGTGTCGACGATCGGGGCCTTGCCCGCGCCGATGTTCTCGCGGTACCAGATCCACGCCTCGGGGTTGATCGGCTCGCCGACCGAGCCCAGCACCCGCAGCGACGACAGGTCGTACTTCTCCGGGATTTCCGCGCCCCACTTCATGAACGTGCGGATCAGCGTCGGCGCGGTGTAGTAGAGGGAGACCTTGTGCTTCTGGATGATCTCCCAGTGCCGGCCCTCGTGCGGGGTGTTCGGCGTGCCTTCGTAGACGACCTGCGTGACGCGGTTCGCGAGCGGGCCGTAGACGATGTAGCTGTGGCCGGTGATCCAGCCGATGTCGGCGGTGCACCAGTAGACGTCCTCGCCGGGCTTGTGGTCGAAGACATTGTGGTGCGTGTACGCCGTCTGCGTCAGGTAGCCGCCGGAGGTGTGCAGGATGCCCTTCGGCTTCCCGGTCGTCCCGGACGTGTAGAGGATGAACAGCGGGTGCTCGCTGTCGAAGGCCTCGGGAGTGTGCTCTTCGGACTGTCCGTCGACGAGCTCGTGCCACCAGAGGTCGCGGCCGTCGGTCCACGGCACGTCGCCTTCGAGCTTGTCGCCCGTGCGCTTCACGACGATGACCTTCTCGACGGTTTCGGCGCCTTCGAGCGCTTCGTCGACATTGGCCTTCATCGGCGCGGCCTTGCCGCGGCGGAACTGGCCGTCGGAGGTGACCACGACCTTCGCGGCGGCGTCGTCGACGCGGGCCCGCAGCGCCGTCGGCGAGAAGCCGCCGAACACGACGTTGTGCAGCGCACCGATCCGGGCGCACGCGAGCATCGCGAAGATGGCCTCGGGGACCATCTGCAGCTGGATCGCCACGACGTCGCCCGCGGTGACGCCCAGCGACGTGAGTGCGTTGGCGGCCTTGGAAACCTCGGTCTTCAGCTCGGCGTAGGTGATGTCCCGCGTGTCACCCGGCTCGCCGACCCAGTGGATCGCGACCTGCTCGCCGTGCCCGGACTCGACGTGCCGGTCGACGCAGTTGTACGCGACGTTCAGCTTGCCGCCGACGAACCACTTCGCGAACGGCGCATTGGTCCAGTCCAGTACCGTGGTCCACTTCGTGTCCCACGTCAGCCGCTCCGCCTGCTTCGCCCAGAACGCTTCGCGATCGGCGTCCGCCTCGGCTTGGAGATCGGCCTTCGCATTGGCCTGAGCAGCGAAATCGTCACTGGGCGGGAACGTGCGGCTCTCGGTGAGCAGGTTGTCCAGGGCTGGGGACTGCTCGGTCATGGTTGCAAGGCCTCCTGTAGTGCGCCGACATGACGGCTAGCGGCACGCTAGCGACGTTAGTCCGCCTTGTAAAAGGTTGCACCCACGTTGCCCCGCGGTTTCACCGAGGCAGGCGAGCCCCGGTGACTAAGCGTTCGTTCAGCCGCGCCTTCGCCGCGGGCCACTCCGGCGCCAGCATCGAATAGGTGACGGTGTCGCGCGACGAGCCGTCCGGCCGGATCCGGTGCGCCCGCAGGACGCCTTCGCGAAGCGCGCCAAGCCGTTCGATGGCGCGTTGCGAGCGCAGGTTGCGGATGTCGGTCTCCCAGCAGACCCGTTGCGCGTCAAGGGTTTCGAACGCGTGGGTGAGCAGCAGCAGCTTCGACTCGGTGTTCAGCCCGGTGCGCTGCCAGTCCGCGCCGATCCACGTGTGCCCGATCGAGAGGATCCGGTGCGTCTCGACGACCTGGTAGTACGACGTCGTCCCGGCAACGCGGCCGGACGGGACGTCGATCTGCGCGAAGGGCCGCCGGTCGGGGTCGGCGAGCGTCTGCTCGACCATCCGCTCGGCTTCGGCGAGATCCCCCGGCTGCCGGATGCTCAGCCACGCCCAGATGCCCGGGTCGGCGCCGGCCTCGAGCAGGCCTTTGGCGTGCTCGAGGGTCAACGGCTCCAGGCGGACGTGCTCGCCGGACAGGGTCGGTCGGGTGCTCCAGTCGCTCACGTGATCACCGTAAGCCCCACATTGGCTTTCTCTGATAGCCAATTTCCGAGCATTTCCACAGTCCACTTCGGCGTTGCCTATGCTCGGCTGACCACGACGAAGGGCGAGATCGATGGCCGAAGAGCGGGAAGAGCTGAGCTGGGAGCTGTTCGGCACGGCGAGCCGTGAACTGGCTCACACCATCGCCGACGACGGCTTCGCGCCGGACCTCATCCTGTCCATCGCGCGCGGCGGGCTGTTCGTCGCCGGTGCGCTCGGCTACGCGCTCGACGTGAAGAACCTGCACGTGATGAACGTCGAGTTCTACACGGGCGTCGACCAGCGCCTCGACCTGCCGGTGATGCTGCCGCCGGTGCCCAACGTCGTCGACCTGACGAGCAAGAAGGTGCTGATCGCCGACGACGTCGCGGACACCGGCGCCACGCTCAAGCTGGTCCGGGACTACTGCGTCGAGCACGTCGCCGAGGTGCGCTCGGCCGTCGTCTACGAGAAGCCGCATTCCACGGTCAAGTGCGAGTACGTCTGGCGGCACACCGACCGCTGGATCAACTTCCCGTGGTCGGTGCTGCCGCCCGTGGTCTCCCGCGAAGGCCAGGTCCTCGATGCCTGATCCGCTCAAGCCCCTCCTCGACCTCGAAGGCGTCGCCGCGGCCGCGAAGTCCGCGCAGGACGCGGTGTTCGCGGTGCACCGGCTTCCGGCGAACCTCCGTGGCGGCGCGGCGACCGCGGCCGAAGCGTCGGTCCGCGCGGCTCGCGCGTCCGCGGGCATCGAGGGCGCCAATCCCGAACTGCCGGCCGACGGCTCGGTCGCCGACCCGACCCTGGCCGGCGCGTTGCGCGTCGCGGAGTCGTTGGAAACGCTGCTCCCGACGTGGCGCCGGGCACCGATGCAAGCGTTGGCGCGCATGCATGTTCTCGCCGCCGCGGACCTCGTCGACGACCCGGACGCGTTGGGGCGCCCGCATTCCGGCGGCGGCCGCCTGGAGCTGCTGGCCCAGCTGGTGACCGGCGCGACGTCCGTGCCGGGTCCGGTCCTGACGGCCGTCGTGCACGGGGAACTGCTGGCGCTCAAGCCGTTCGGCAGCGCGGACGGCGTCGTCGCCAGGGCCGCGGCGCGGCTGACGATGATCGCGACGGGCCTGGACCCGAAGTCCCTGAGCATTCCCGAAGTCGCGTTCTTCCGCCGGGTGCCGCGTTATCTCGAAGCGGCCGAAGGATTCGCGAGCGGGACGCCGGACGGCGTACGCGCGTGGCTGCTCTTCAACTGCGAAGCGTTCGAAGCGGGCGCGCGCGAAGCGAAGAGCATCTCGGACGCCGCTTCTTGAATTGACACCGGCTAAGTGGTCAGTTTCGCCGACCACTTCTCTTCGATGCGCCCGAATCGCCACACCGCGAGCGCGACGACCCACGTCAGCACGAACAACCCGACGATCCCGAAGCCGACGTAGTCCAGGTCCACCGACGCGATCGCGGCCAGCGGCCCCGACGTGATGTCCAGCTTCTCGGTGAGGATCGACACCAGCTCGATCGTGCCGATGACGAACGCGACGGCGACCGACAGCGTCGTCACCGCGATGTTGTAGAAGATCTTGCGCACCGGCTTCGCGAACGCCCAGCCGTAGGCGAAGTTCATGAAGCAGCCGTCCACGGTGTCGAACAGGCTCATCCCGGCGGCGAACAGGATCGGCAGCACGAGGATCGCGTACCAGGGCAGGGCGAACGTCGCGGCGCCGGCGGCGAGCACCAGCAGCCCGATCTCGGTCGCGGTGTCGAAGCCCAGGCCGAACAGCACGCCGACGGGGTAGATGTGCCACGGCTTGCGCACGGACTTCGTCGCGCCGCGCAGCAGGCGGTTCATCACGCCGCGGTTGTTCAGGTGGTGCTCCAGCGCGGCTTCGTCGAAGTCGCCGTGGCGCATCCGCTTGAACACCCGCAGGATGCCGATCAGCACCACGAGGTTCAGGATCGCGATCACGTACAGGAACACCCCGGAGACCGACGTCCCGATGAGGCCGGTCGCGTTGTGCAGCGCCGACGAGTCGTCCTCGACCTGCCCGGCCAGTGCGCGGACGCCGAGCGACAGCAGCAGGCACAGCGCGAAGACGATCGTCGAGTGCCCGAGGGAGAACCAGAAACCGACCGAAAGCGGACGCTGGCCGTCGGCCATCAGCTTGCGGGTGGTGTTGTCGATCGCGGCGATGTGGTCGGCGTCGAAGGCGTGCCGCATGCCGAGCGTGAACGCCGTGACACCCAGCCCGATCCCGAAGACGCCGGACGCGCCCAGGTCGTAGTGCCGCGGCGCGACGAAAGCCGCCAGCACCACCCAGCCCACGACGTTGAGCAGCAGGATGAACCCGGCCATCCCGCCGATCGACACCCACTCGCGGCGCGAAAGCCCGCGCCGCGAGTCCTCGGTCGTTCCCGTGCCCGCCATCGCCGCCCGCCTTCCCTCATCTGAGAGGTTAGACAGGTGAACAGATGAACGGCAATCAGTTCTAGCTGGCGCGCACCCGCACCAGATCCAGCGCCTTTCGGACATGTCCACCGGAAGCGTGCAGCGCCTTCGCGGCGCTCTTCACGTCTTCCCCGGACAGCAGGTGCACCAGCGCCACCTTGAGGTCGCCCCCGGCCTCGGTGAGCGCGTCCGAGCAGTCCGCCATCGTCATGCCGGTGGCTTCCTGCAGGATGCGGATGGTCCGGCCGCGCAGCTTCGCGTTCGTGGCCCGCATGCTGACCATCAGGTTGGAGTAGGTGCGGCCCAGCTTGATCATCGTCGCCGTGGAGAACGACGTGAGGATCATCTTCTGCGCCGTGCCCGCCTTCATCCGCGTCGAGCCGGCGATCGCCTCCGGGCCGGTGTCGACGGCGATGAGCACGTCGACGCCCGCCGGCTTGGCCGCCTTCGCGTTGCCCGACACCAGGCCGGTGTGGGCACCCTGGCGCTGCGCGGCGAGCAGCGCGCCCAAGACGTACGGCGTCCGCCCCGACGCCGTCAGCCCCAGCACGAAGTCGCCCGGCTGGACCATGGCGGCCATCTCGGCCGCGCCGGCCCCGTCGTCGTCCTCCGCGTTTTCGACGGCCTGGCGCAGTGCGCGCTCGCCGCCGGCGTGGTGCGCGATGAACCAGTCCGACGGCACGTTGAACGTCGGCACGAGCTCGGCCGCGTCCAGCGTGGCCAGCCGCCCGGACGTCCCCGCACCGACGTAGTGCACCCGGCCACCGGCCCGCAGGGCGTCCACCGCGTAGTCGACCGCTCGTGCCACCTGGGGCAGCACCGCGGCGACGGCACCGGGGACTGTGCGGTCCTCGGCGTTGATCGCGCCCAGGATCCCCGCGGTGGACATCAGGTCGATGTCCGTGGTGCGGGGATTGCGGGTTTCGGTCGGCGAATCGACGTGCACCGCCTGCACGGGGACGGTCATCATGCGCCTCACATTTTCTCCGGTCATTACTTGCCGGTTTCCCGCGGACGGCGACGGCCGTCCGGCCTGACCCCCAGGCGGTGCGAGCCGACGGCGTCCCTGGTGGCGTCCAGGGCGTTGACCGACGCGTCCATGTGCCGCTGCGCGACGCCGATGAACAGGCAGTCGATGACGGTGAGCTGGGCGATGCGGCTCGCCGTCGCTCCCGAACGGAACGTGGTTTCCCGCGCCGCCGTGGTCAAAACGTAGTCGGCGACCTCGGTGATCGGGGACCGCGGGAAGTTCGTCACGGCGATGGTGATCGCGCCGTGCTCACGGGCCACCCGCAGCGCCTCGACGGTGTCGGTGGTCGCGCCGGTGTGCGAGACGCCGATCGCGACGTCGCCCGGACTCAGCACCGCGGCCGAGGTCAGCATGATGTGCGTGTCCGACCACGCGAAGCACACGCGGCCGATACGGTGCAGCTTCTGCTGCAGGTCCGCGGCGACGAACGCGCTGGCGCCCACGCCGTAGACGTCCGCGCGGCCGGCGCTCGCGACGACCTCGATCACGCGCTCCAGCGTGGCGACGTCGAGCTGGTCGGCCGTCTCTTCGACGGCCCGCGCGTCGGCGAAGCTGACCTTGCCGATGACGGCCGCCAGGTCGTCGTCCGGGCCGATCTCGCCGCCGAGGTTGCGCGTGGTGCGCGCTTCGGTGCGCGCGGTGTCCGCGGCCAGCGCGATGCGCAGCTGCGGGTACCCGCCGACGCCGACCGCCTTGCAGAAGCGCGTCACCGTCGTCTCACTCGTGTTCGCGGCCAGAGCGACTTCGGTGATGCTGCGTCTCGCGACGTGCGCGGGATCCTCCAGCACCACCTTCGCCACGCGCTGCTCCGCGCGGGCCAGGCCGGGGAGCAACGACCGGATGCGCACCAGCGGGCTCGAGTCCGCGTCCCGTGCGGTCGTCTGGACCGATACGGGCTCGGACGGTGCCGTGCCGACTACGGATTCGGTATCACTCACCGTCGGAAAGTTACTAACCGTTGGCATCTGCGACAAGGCTACCCACACCCTTCAGTCCTATCGCAACCCGTCCGTGTCTGCGGATCTGGATTTGCGATTAATCACTGACCAGAAAGTCGCCAACCAGGTCGGTCTTGTTAACGAGGTCAAGCTAACGACTTGGCAACTTAGTGTCGCGGCGCAAACGGCAAGGAGACGGTTAAATCCGCCATCGGATCGACGGTGCGCGACCGTGCCGTCACCTTGCGCTCAACTGCCAACCCTCTGCGACGAAAGCGGCGGGGTTTCGTTCACCGTCGAGGAGTGATCGGCCGCTCTCGGTGACTTTCACACCGTCGACCGAAACACCGCGTCCCGTGTAGTTCGGGTCGGTGCTGTAACGCCAGCGGAGGCTCACCGACGCGCCTTGGGGCAGCACGCCGCTCGCCTTCCACCAGGCACGGTGTCCGTGTCCGGAGAGCGACGTCACATCTCCGGAGGGTGCACCCGGCCCGGAAACCGAGAGCGCGATCGGTTGCCAGTTCACCCCGTCGGTGGAGGTCTGCAGCTGTAATGGATCAGTGCTTCCCTCGGTGTCCACGAAGGCGTAAAAGGACACGCGCGCTTGATCACTTTGCGTAGTAAACGGACGCGTGCTCAGCGTGGCGGCGCTCGCGTTACCCAGCGTGCTCGTCCACGCGTCCTTCCCGACCTCGGGCTTCACGGCCATGGCCCTGGCCAGCGACGTCGCCCACACCTGGCGCGCGGTGTTGATCGAGCCCCAGTTGCGGCTCGGGTGCACGCGGTTGGTCAGCAGGATCGCGAAGGAGCGCGACTCGGGGTCGATGACCAGCGTCGTCCCGGTGAAACCGGTGTGCCCGGCGGTGACCGGGGACGCCAGCGCGCCCATGTACCAGGGCTGGTCGAGCTCGAAGCCCAGGCCGTGCGCGTCGTCCGGGAACTGCTGGTTGTAGTTGGTCAGCATCATCTGCCGCACCGTGTCCTCGCCGAGGATCCGGTGCCCGCGGTAGCTGCCGCCGTTGAGCATCGTCTGGGCGAGGGTGGCCATGTCGTTCGCGGTGCTGAACACCCCGGCGTGCCCGGCGACGCCGCCGAGCGACCACGCGTTTTCGTCGTGCACGCTGCCGCGCACCATCCCGCGTGGCGGGTTGGCCTCGTACTCCGTCGCGGCCACCCGGTTCAGCTTCGACGCGGGCGGGTTGTACCCGGTGTCGACCATGCCCAGTGGCGCGGTGATCCGGTCGTGGACCACCTTGTCCAGCGTCTGCCCGGTCAGCTTCTCGACGATGAAGCCGAGCGTGAGCAGGTTGATGTCGGAGTAGAGGTAGGTCGTGCCCGGCTTGTTCTTCAGCGGGCTGTCGAGCACCGCCTGCCGGCGCGACGGGATGTCCGGGTAACCGGCCCACAGCGACGGGATCGGGTCGGCGTCGAACCCGGAGACGTGCGTGAGCAGCATCTTGATGGTGATGGCGGCCTTGTCGCCGGTCGCGAACTCCGGGAAGAACTTGCTGACCGGGGTGTCGATGGTGAGCTGACCGCGTTCGACGAGCTGCAGCACGGCGATCGAGGTGAACAGCTTCGAGATCGAAGCCATGTCGAAGATGGTGTCGTTCTTCATGGGCACTTGCTGGGTGGGCGGCAGCTCGGTGCCCGCGGCGTCGGCGTACCGCACCGCGCCGCCGACGGCGTACCGGTCGACGACCACGCCGTCGTGGGCCAGCAGCCCGACCGCGCCGGAGAAGTGCGGGTGCCCGGTGGCGTCCGGCTTCGTCCAGCTCGCGAGGAAGTCCTCGGCGGCCTTGATCGGCGCCGGGTCGAGGTTCACCTCCCGGGGACTCGCGGTGCGCAGCGTCGTCCACGCCGGGGCGAAGCCCTGCTGCGGCCGGTCGAAGCGGCCCGCGTCGTCGTGGTGTCCGGTGATGGCGCTGGCTCCAGAGGTCAACGTGGTCAATGCGACCAGCACTCCGGTGGCCGCGGCGATGACCTTCCTAGCACGCACGAGTGCCCCCTCAGCGGTAGAGCAGGTAGTGGCGACGTCTCTTGTCGAACTCGGCGAGCTCGGCCCGCCAGGCCCCGGTGACCTCGTCGACGCCCGCGCCGGCGTCGACCATGGTCCGGAGCCGGTCGGACCCGGAAAGCTTGTCGATGTAGTTGTCGGGGCGCCACGCGAAGACGTCAGGGTGCAGTGCCTTCGCCGTGACGAGCATGGCGACCGCGGTGCGGATCGCGTCGAAGGCCCTGGGGTCGTCGACGCTGACCTGCACGCCCCCGCAGGTCTGGTTGACGAACTTGCTGAACGTCGGCACGAAGTAGATCTCGCGGAACTTCGCCCCGGGTAACCGCAGGTCTTCGAGCTTCTCGCGCCAGCGCCAGTCGAGCCCGGGCGCGCCGATGATCTCGAACGGCCTGGTCGTGCCGCGGCCTTCGGAGAACACCGTGCCTTCGAACATGCCGGTGCCCGGGTAGACGAGCGCCGTGTCCGGCGTCGGCATGTTCGGGCTCGGCAGCACCCAGTTCAGCCCGGTCTGCGCGAAGAGCGTGTCGCGCTGCCAGCCGCGTACCTGGACGACCTCGAGGCGATCCAGCTTCACGCCTTCGCCGGGGAGGAACTCTTCGGCGTAGAAGCGTGCCAGCTCGCCGACGGTCATGCCGTGCTGCTGGACGATCGGCTTCTTCCCGATCCCCGACGAGAACTTCGGGTCGAGCAGCGGGCCGGCCGCCCGGCCACCGATCGGGTTCGGCCGGTCGAGCACGACGAAGGCGGCCTTGACCTGCGCCGCGGCCACCATCGCCGTGTAGAGCGACCAGATGTAGGTGTAGAAGCGCGCGCCGGCGTCGGCGATGTCGAAGACGACCGTGTCGACGCCCGCCTTGGTGAACAGCGAAGCGAGCTTCGTCGCGTCGGCGCCGTACGCGTCGTACACGGGCACGCCGGTGCGCGGGTCCGTGTAGTCGCCTTCGGAGCCGCCGGCCTGGGCGCTGCCGCGGAAACCGTGCTCGGGCCCGAAGGCCGCGACCGGCCGCACGCCGGCCGCGACCATCGAGTCGACGATGTGGTCGCCGTTCAGCAGGACCCCGGTCGGGTTCGACAGGACGCCGAGCTTGCGGCCCTTGAAGGACCGCCAGCCCTGCGCGGCCAGCTGCTCGGCGCCGGTGAGGACCCTGGTGGGATGCGCTTGGGGCTCGGGCTGGGCCCCGGCGACGGCCGAGCCGCCCGCCAGGAACGGCACCGCGAGCGCGCCCGCGCCAAGGAAGTGACGCCGGTTCAGGTTCACCAGGTCAGCCCGTGGCCGAAGGAGTACTTCACGGTGTTCACGTCGGCCCCGGCGGGGATGTCGACCGGCAGCTTCCCGACCGGCTTCGTCTCGCCGAGGATGACCTTGGCCAAGGCTTCCAGCGTCGGCCCGATGTAGCCGTAGGTCGCCAGCCACGTCTTCACGGTGCTTTGGTAGCCCGCGTCGTACGGGATCTGCGCGGCGACCGCGACGACCGGCTTCCCGGTGGCCTGCAGGGCGTCGAGGAGCTTGGTCTGCAAGGGGAAGCCGCCGATGTTGTTGGTCAGCACGACGACGAGGTCGGCGTTCTTGGCGTTCGCGACCGCCTGCGCGATCTGAGCGTCGGTTGGAGCCTGACCGGTCTGGTACGCCGTCGCGGCCGTGCCGTGGGCGGTCAGCTTCTGCGCGAGCGTCGCGGTCGTCGAGACGCCCCAGCCGGTCACGAGCGCCGTGGCGGGCTTCTGCTTCAGCGGCAGGACGCCGGCGTCGTTGGCGACGGCCGTGATGCCGCGGTCGGCGATGTCCTGCGCCGTCTTGAGGTTCGCCGGCGTGCCGACGGTCTTCATCACCCGGTTCGGGTCGTTGAACGGCGAGAACAGGATGCCGCGTTCGAACTTCAGCTTCAGCACGCGCAGCACGCTCTGGTCGATCCGCTGCATCGGGATCTCACCGGACTTCACGGCGGCGAGCACGGAGTTGACGGCGACGTCGAGGTGCACCGGCATGAGCAGCTGGTCGACGCCGGCTTTGAGCGCGAGGACCGGGATCTCGGCGTCGCTGTGCATCTCGCGAACGCCCTGCATTTCGAGGGAGTCCGTGATGACGACGCCGTTGTAGTGCAGTTCGTTGCGCAGCTTGCCGGTGACGATCGGCTTCGACAGCGTAGCGGGCTCCAGCGACGGGTCGAGGCTGGGGAACTGGATGTGCGCGGTCATGATCGAGTCGATGCCGGCCTTGATGGCGGCCTTGAACGGCGGCACGTCGATGTCGCGCCACTCCTGCTCGGTCCGGTCGATCCGGGGCAGGCCGGTGTGGCTGTCGGTGGCCGCGTCACCGTGGCCGGGGAAGTGCTTGGCGGTCGCCGCGACGGTCTTGGCCGGGAAGTCGGAGTCCTGGTAGCCCTTGACCTCGGCGGTGACGAACTGGCTCGCCAGGCCGGGCTGCCCGGCGAAGGAACGTACGCCGATGACCGGGTTGGCGGGGTTCGAGTTGACGTCCGAATCGGGCGCGAAGTCCTGGTTGATGCCGACGGCACGCAGCTCGTGGCCGAGGATCGTCGCGGCCTTCGTCGCCCTCGCTGTGTCACGCCCGGCGGAGATGGCCATCGAGTTGGGGAACTCGGTGGCCGGCGCGCCCATCCGGGTCACCGTGCCGCCCTCCTGGTCGGCGCCGATCTGCAGCGGGATGTGCGCCCCGCTGCCGATGGCGGCCTTCTGGAGGCCGTTCGACAGTTTCGCGACCTGCACGGGGTCGTCGAAGTTGTCGCGCGAGTCGTTGTTGAAGTAGATGACGCCGCCCAGGTGGTACTTCTGGATCACCTGAGCCGGGGTGTCGACGCCGAAGTCCGTCTGGTTCTTCGGGTTCACTTCGTCGGCCGTCTTGCCGTTCACCCACGTGACGAACAGCTGCCCCACTTTTTGTTCGAGCGTCAGCCCGCGCAACGCCTGCGACGCGGCGGCCTCCGCCTGCGCGTCGACGCTCACCCGCGGTGCACTCGCCGCGGTCGCGACACCCACACCGGTGAGGGCGAGCACCCCCGCGACGGGCAGGGCGAGCGCATGGAACCTCCGATTTCGGGTCGTCACGACCAGCCTCCCAGAAAGTTGCGGGCGCCCGGCGGACGTCAGAAGTCCACTCGGAAGCGCCAGTATCGGGAAGCTACTCACCGAATCCGTCGATGTCCATCGACCGACAGCACCAACGGACCGTTCGTACCCGGATCGGTAAGAAAGTCGCCGTTCGCAAGGTGCGAGAGGGGCCGAACGGGTGGTGGGGCGGTACTTCGCGCCGGGGGACTGCTGTCCACGCGACGGCGTCCCGACCCCGGGCATAAACGAGGCGGCGCCCGTGGCCAAGGGCCAACGGGCGCCGCCTGCAAAGCGCGATCCTCTCGGGCGACCAAGCGTGCAACTCTGGTCGTACCTACATGGACTCGGCGTGTGGCGTCCCACTACGCAGTCCCTAGACGACGAGCCTCCCGCGGCGCGCTGCGCGTGGGTACCCGGAGTCCGCGCACGGAGGTTTGCCGGGGTGGAACAGGCTTCTCTTCTACCTGCTCCCTGGCCGACCGAACGTCCGCACCTACTTTCTACGCCGTGAGCCCGGTCACTTCAAGTGCGCGGACGGGTGCACCGGTACAGAGGCTGGATCGGGTGACACGGGCACCCTGCGCGACGGACACTTCGGGGCTGGGGCAAGCAAAAGCGAGGCCGTACGGCCGTGTGGGTGGCGGCCGGGCGGGCTACCGGGACCGACGGCGACGATTGAGGCCGTACCAGGTCGCTCCGGCGGCCACCGCGCCGACGCCGAGGGCCACCATTCCCGCCGATCGTGTCGGGATCCGGCTGCGCAGCGACATGGGCCGGTCGAAGGCCAGGATCGGCCAGCCGCGGTCGAGGGCCTCGCGCCGCAGCAGCTTGTCCGGGTTGACCGCGTGCGGATGGCCGACGACCTCGAGCAGCGGGATGTCGGTGCTCGAATCGGTGTAGGCGAAGCACTCGGCGAGGTCGTAACCGTGGGTCGCGGCCAGCTGCTTCGCGGCGACGGCCTTGTTGGCGCCGTAGCAGTAGAAGTCGACTTCGCCGGAGTAGCGGCCGTCGACGATCTGCATCCGCGTCGCGACGCTGCGGGTGGCGCCGAGCATTTCCGCCACCGGCGCGACGACCTCCTCGCCGGTCGCCGACAGCACGATGACGTCGTGGCCGTCTTCGCGGTGCCGCGCGATCAGCTCCGCCGCCTCCACGTACACGAGCGGATCGACGACGTCGTGCAGGGTTTCGCGGACGATCGACGAAACCTGCGCGACGTCCCAGCCGGCGCACAGCGCGGAAACCTCGGCCCGCAGCCGTTCGGTCTTGTTCTCGTCGGCGCCGGCGAGGGAGAACACCAGCTGCGCGTAGGCGCTGCGCAACGCGGCGCGACGGTTGATCAATCCTTCTTTCAGCAATGGTTTGCTGAACGCCAGCGCGCTCGAGGAGGCGATGATCGTCTTGTCCAGGTCGAAGAACGCGGCCACCGCGTGCTCCGAGTCTGGCTTCCGGATGCGCGACGGCGCGCTGCTCGGTTCGGCCACGTACCCAGGATAAGAGCTTGATCGCGGCGCGTCCCGTTGATCCGGCACCCGCGTGGCGCGGTAGGCGGAAAATCCATGACAGGAAGGCACTTCCGGCGCGCCATGCCGTTATAAAACTGTATGCGTTGCCCGGCGCGCGAACCGGCCATCGGCGGAGTTACAGTGAGGGAGCCCGGTGTCCAACCGGGCCGGTTCAGTCCGACCCCCCGGGGCTGAACCCACGGCGGCCCCTGTCCCTCCCCCCTGGCAGGGGCCGCCCTCTTAACCTCCCCCTTGCCTTTCGGTTCGTGCGGTCGTTTTGCCTTCCGCTCACCTTTCTCGATTCCGTTTCCCGTCATTTGTTCGGTGCGGCCGAAATCTTCGGGTGCGGGTATTCCCCGCGTTTTCCGCCGCACGTGCGTCGCGGGCGGGGCGCGATCCTGCCACAGCCCACCGACAGAACCGGTCCGCGAGCCGTCCGCGGCCGGCAGTTGTCCACAACACCCCGGTTGTCCACAGCCGGCCGTCCGGCCCGTTGCGCCCCCGAGCCGCCCACCGCGACGGTGGAACCCGGGCCACCACGGCCCGCACCGACGACGGGGGAGGAACACATGACGGGGGAACGACCGATCGTGGTCGCCGCGGACGAAACCGTGCTCGACGAGATCCTGCGGGTGGCCGCGGTGGCGGGCTGCGAGCTCGACCGGGCACCGGACCTGATGGCCGCCCGCGAGCACTGGGCACGCGCCCCACTGGTGGTCCTCGACGAAGAAGCGGCGCGGCTTTCGCCCGTCCTGCCCCGGCGGGCCGGGATCCTCCTGGTCTGCAAGGGCAGCCCGGGCACCCGGACGTGGGAGCACGCGTTCCGCGTCGGCGTCGAGCGCGTGATCTCTTTGCCCGAGGAGGAAAGCGAGCTGGCGGGCGCGTTCGCCGACGTCGTCGAGACCCCGGCGGAGGAAGCCGGCCTGGTGCTCGCCGTGGTCGGCGGCCGGGGCGGCGCGGGCGCGTCCGTCTTCGCCGCGACGCTGGCGCTGGCGGCCGACCGGGATCCGGGCGGCGCACTGCTGGTGGACTGCGATCCCCTCGGTGGCGGTCTGGACCTGTTGCTGGGCCTGGAAAAGACGCCCGGGCCGCGCTGGTCGGAGGTGCGACTGAGCGGCCGCGTCTCGGTGCCGGCGCTGGCGGCGGCGCTCCCGCAACGAAGACATCGCGGCGGCAGCCTGCCGGTGCTGGCCTGCGGCCGGGAGGGTGAAGGCCCGGCGGTCGAATCCCTGTCGGCGGTTCTTTCGGCAGGCCGCCGTTCGGGTCGCACGGTGGTCTGCGACCTCCCGCGCACCTTGGGTGACGCGGCGGCGGAAGCGGTCGCCGTGGCCGACCTGGTGGTGCTGGTGGTGCCGGTGGAGTTCCGCGCCTGCATGGCGGCGAAGCAGGTGCTGCGGTCCCTGTCGGAATTGACGGCCCGCCTGGGCGTGGTCGCGTGTGGACGGTCCAGGGCGGGCGTCTCTCCCGTCCGGACGGCCGGTCTCCTCGGCCCGCCGCTGCTGGCGTCGATGGCTCCGGAGCGGGGCTTACCGGTGGCGATCGAACGCGGCGAGTTCCCGGCCAAGCCGTCCGGTCCGTTGGCGACGGCGGCCGCGGATGTCTTGGCGGTAGCGCGTCGCGAGGCCCGGGCGGCGGCCCGATGAGCGCCCGGCTCCGCCCGCCGGGACCGCCGATCAGGGTGGCCGAGCTCCTGCTGCCCACGGTCCTGACGCTCGCCGGCCGCGGCCCGGTGAGTGCGGAGAGCTTCCTGGCCGTGCTGGCCGGCACCCGCGTGACGGCCCACCACACCCGGGCCAAGGCGGCGAACCCGTGACCACCGACTTCGTGGACCGCGTCCGCAACCGCCTGGCCGGTGACCGCCGCCAGGCCGACCCGGTCGCCGTCGCGACGGCGGTCCGCGCCGAAGCCGGCGGTGCCCTCGGCCACGACGCCGTGCTGGAGGCGGCCCGCCGGGCCCGCGACGAGTTCGTCGGCGCCGGCCCGCTGGCCCCGCTTCTCGAGAACCCGGCGACGACCGACGTGCTCGTCACCAGCCCGGACGAGGTCTGGACGGACGGCCCGGACGGTCTCACCCGCACCGGCATCCGGTTCACCGGCGGCGAAGAAGCCGTCCGCCGCCTGGCCCAGCGTCTCGCGCTCGCGGCCGGCCGACGGCTCGACGACGCACAGCCCTATGTGGACGGCTGGCTGCCCGGCGCCGGTCCGCACGGCCGCATCCGGATCCACGCCGTCCTCCCGCCGGTCGCGGCCGGCGGCACGTGCCTGTCCCTGCGCGTCCTCCGCCCGGCGACGCACGACCTCACGACGCTGCAGGAGCTCGGCGCGTTCGACGCGAACGGCGCGAAGCTGCTGCGGGACGTCGTCTCGCGCCGGATGGCGTTCCTCGTCACCGGCGGCACGGGCGCGGGCAAGACGACGCTCCTGGCCGCGCTGCTAGGCGCGGTCGACCCGGCCGAGCGCATCGTCTGCGTCGAAGATGCCGGTGAGTTGCAGCCCGCACACCCGCAGTTCGTCAGCCTCGTCGCCCGCCCGGCCAATGTGGAGGGTGCGGGCGCGGTGGGCCTGCCGGAGCTGGTCCGCCAGGCGCTGCGCATGCGCCCCGACCGGCTGGTGGTCGGCGAGGTCCGCGGCGCCGAGGTCGGCGCCCTGCTGACGGCGTTGAACACGGGCCACGACGGCGGCGCGTGCACGGTCCACGCGAACTCACCGGCCGAGGTAGCCGCCCGCATCGAGGCACTGGCAGCACTAGGCGGCCTGGGCCGCGAAGCGGTCCACAGCCAGCTGGTAGCAGCGATCCGCGTGGTCCTCCACATGCGACGCGAGCCAGGCGGCCGCCGACGTCTGGCGGAGGTAGGCGTGCTCCGAGCCGAACACGGCCGCGCCCGAGTCGTCCCGGTGTGGCGCACGGGCCGCTGGACGATCGACCGTCACCTGTTCGCCACAACGGGAGCGATCACATGCTGACTCTGCTGCTGGTGCGCATCTCGTTGCTGGTGACCATTTTCCAGCGCCGCGGAAGAAGGCCACGATGATCACCCCATGGGCCCCGCTCTGCATCGGCGCAGCCCTGGCGTGCTGGCCCACACCACCAACCCGGCTCCAAGCGGCGGTCGAGCAACCAGTACCGGTCCGCCTCCCGGACGTATGGGCGGTGGTCCGCTGGCTGCTCCCAGCGGCCCTGGCGGGCTTGCTAGCGGGAGTAGGAGGCGCGATCGCGGCGGGGGTATTGACGCTGGCATGGCGCCAGGAGCGGCAAGCCCACGGCAGGGCAGCAGCGGCCCTGGAAGCAGCGGCCCACACGGCAACGGCATTGCGCACAATGGTGTCCGAGCTGAGGTCCGGCGCCCACCTGGTAACAGCAGCGGAAGCGGCAGCAGAGGTAGTCCCGGCAATATCGGACGACCTCCGAGCATTGGCAACATCAGCCCGCCTAGACGGCAAGCTGCAGGCGCCGGCCCTCCCAGAGCTGGCGGCGGCCTGGACCCTGGGCAAGCGCCACGGCTTGCCAATGGCAGAGGTCTTGAACGCAGCCCGCCGCGACGCGGAAGCAAAGCTGACATTCGCCCGCCGAACCCGAGCAAAACTGGCCGGCCCCCAAGCAAGCGCAGCGGTACTCACCGGCCTACCCGCGCTGTGCATACTGCTCGGCCAGGCAATGGGGGCATCCCCACTGGCGGTGTTGACGGAGAGCGCACCAGGCCAGTTGTTGCTGGTGGTCGGCAGCATCCTGCTCTGGGCAGGAACGGCCTGGTGCCGAGCCCTGACAGGCCAGGCACGAATCCGATGAACCCAACAGCGCTCCTCCTCGTCGCCGCGGCCCTCCTCTCTGGGCCGAGTGACTCCGCCGCAGCGCGGCGCTTCACCTGGCGTGCCCATCGGTCGGATGCGGGTCCGGCGAACGCAACCGCGCTCCTGCTCTCTCCGGCGGGTCCATCGATCGGGGCGAGTCCGGCGACCGCGGCGGCGTTCCAGTTTCCCGGCGGACCCATCGACCAGGGGCGGGTCCGGTGAGCGCTGCGGCAGCCATGTTCTTGTCCGGCGCGCCCATCAGCCGGAGGCGGATCCGATGAACGCAACTTCTCTCTTCCTCTTCGCCGCGGCCCTCCTCACCTGGCCGAGCGACACCGCCGCCGCTCAGCGCTTCACCTGGCTAGCCGGCAGCGCGGCCCCCGAGCCACGCAAGTGGCCCCGAGCAGTCCCACACATCGCGGCCACCCTGGGCGGCGTATCGACGGCAGTGCTCATCGGCGGCCTGCCCGGAATGGTCGTAGGCGCGCTGGTGACCGCCACCGGATGGTGGGCGATCCGCCGCACCCGACGGCCGCGAGTACCCGCCGTCAACCTGGCGGCCAAGCTCCGGCTCGCCGGAACGCTCGATCTCCTCGCGGCGTGCCTCCGGGCCGGACTACCGGTTCCCTCGGCCCTCGACGCGGTGGCCGGCACCGCGCCGGCCGAGGCGGGCGCGGCTCTGTGCTCGACGGCCGGCCTGCTCGCCCTCGGCTCCGGTCCGGAAGATGCCTGGGCTCCGGTGCAGGCCATCCCGGGCCTCGGCGAGCTGGCGGCCGCGGCCATCCGGACGTCCCGTTCGGGCGCGGCCTTCGCCGCGGCCGCCGCCGACCTGGCCGGACGGTTCCGCGAGGAGCTGGCCACCGACGCAGAGGAGCGCGCGGAACGAGCCGGAGTGGCGCTCGCGCTACCGGTCGGCCTGTGTTTTCTGCCGGCCTTCTTCTGCCTGGGCGTGCTGCCGGTCGTCCTCGGCCTGGCCGGCCGCCTCGGCCCGCTCTTCTGACCACGACAAGTACTGAAGGGAAACCCATGCGCGCGTCCCACCGCCGGCCCGGCTCCGACGACGGATCCACCACGGTCGAGTACGCGATCGTCACGGTCGCGGTCGCGGCCTTCGCGGCTGTCCTCTACACCCTCCTCACCGGCGACTCGGTGGTCTCGTGGCTGACGAACCTGGTCATGAAGGCCCTGACGGTGCCGTCGTGAGCCGCAAGGACGAAGGCGCGGTGACGGTCGAAGCGGCACTCGGCCTCGCCGGCCTGACGGTGATGACCGTCCTGCTGCTTGCAGGCGTCACAGCGCTGACAGGCCAGCTGCGCTGCACGGACGCGGCTCGCGAGGCCGCGAGGCTCCTGGCCAGAGGCCAGCCCCACGAGGCCGCGGCAGCGGTCCACGAGATAGCCCCGGCGGGAGCGAACTTCGACATCCACCGGGAAGGCAACGAGATAACGGTCAAGGTGAGCGCCCACCCGGCAGGCGACCTGCTCCCGGCGATCAACTTGCACGCAACGGCGTACGCGGTGGCAGAGCCGGGCACAGAGGCCACCGATGCCGCCGGCTAACCCACGCTCCGGCGCCGGAGGCCAGGCGGACAGTCCCGACAGCGGCGTGGCCACGATCTGGACAGCGATGGCAGTGGCCGCCCTGGCCGGGGTGGCGGTCCTCGGCTGCTGGCTGGGCGCGGCGGTCCTCGCCCGCCACCGTGCGGAGAGCGCCGCCGACCTGGCCGCGCTGGCCGCGGCATCACACGCTGCGGAAGGCCCAGCCCGAGCCTGCGAGCGCGCCAGGTGGATCGCCGACCGGATGGCGGTCAGCCTCCTGACCTGCCGGTGGCAGCGGCTGGACGCTTTCATCGAGGTCCAGGCACCAAGCCTCGGCTTCGCCGGACTGCCAGGGCCCTCGGCGAGGGCTCGCGCCGGACCCACCGGCCGGTCACCATGAGCCCGGCGGCCCGGCGGCCCGGCGCACTCACGCGCCTCCAGGGCTACGACAACCCGGGCGCTGGTTCCCCGAGAACACTTGCGCCCAATGCCGCCTCGCAGCCCTCGGCCTCGGCACACTCGCGCGCCTTCAAGGCCGCGATCATCCGGCCCGGGGCTCCGGACAACACGTGCGTCCAACCCAACCGCCTGGCCGCCGCAGCCCTGACCGACAGCCCGCACGACAACCAGCGCCACCTTCATCACCGCTCACCGGAACACCTCAACCGCCACCCCTCACCACCACCGCCCGGCGGACGCCGACCGGTCGGTATGCCACGGTGACCGGCTGATCCGCCCGGGCGCACGATGAGCGGCCAGTGGTCACGGGCAGCGGTCGGTCGTGCACGGCGAGCGGTCGAAAACCCCGCTCACCTGGGCCGATAGGACGCCCGCCAGCCGCCGAAAGCGTGGCCGACAGCCGGTCTGTCCAGGTCGGCAGCGCGACGAACGGTCCGTGGGCGGCTGCCGTTCACCGTCGATCCGCGCCGCCGGGTTCGGTCGGGCGGTAGGGACTACCGGGCGTTCATCGCCGCGTAACCACCGGTTGTCGCGTGGGGGTTCCGGGCAATGTGCAACTTGCCGTTAAGTGAGATGTGCGACACCGCGACAGGGTTTAACGGGTCGCAGAGAACCTGAACCTAAGGCAGGAAAGACAATGTTGGACGCGAATTGGCCGGACAGCTGGCGCGGCGCCTTCCGCATCGAACTGCGGGCGGAGGCGATCGGTCTCGCCTGGCGTGGCTGGCCGGTGCTCCCGGGGGTCGACCCGGCTCCGCTGGGCGGCGACGACCTCACCTGGCGACGCCCGGTCCCGGCCAGTGACAACTGGCGCGAGCAGATCGGCACCCACGCCCACGAGGTCGCCACCTGGTTCTCCGACCGCACCCACAGCCTGCTCGTCGCGACCGGCACCGTGCTCGACGCCGTCGAGGTCGACGACGAACTCGGCAAGCGCGCCTGCCGTCTGCTGCGCGCCCTCGGTCACCCGGCGCCGATCATCGCGCTGCCGAACGGCCGCTGGCTCTTCCTCACCACCGTCGCCGACCACATCCCGGCCGAGCTGGCGACCCGCTCCTCGATCCAGTGGCACGGCAAGGACAGCTACATCCCGCTGCCCCCGTCGCCGTTCCAGCACGGTGTCGTGCACTGGCGCGTCAAGCCCGAGGTCTGCGGCTGGCAGCTGCCGGACGCCGCCGAGGTGCACGACGTCCTCGTCCGCGCGCTCGCCGGCGAGCAGGTTCCGCAGCTGGTCCACACCACCGCGGCCTGAACCACCGAACCACCGCCGTCGGCCGGTCCCAACCCGGCCGAGGCGGAGCAGGGCACAACTCCATGAACCACCAAAGTGGCCGTACTAGGCACCGTGTTGACGCAACGCCCCGAGCACGGTGTCCAGGACAGCCACTGCACCTGCCTTGTCCAGCGGATCGTTGCCGTTCCCGCACTTCGGCGACTGGACGCAGGACGGGCAGCCCGTCGGGCACTCGCAGGAGACGATCGCCTCCCGCGTAGCGACCAGCCACGGGACAATCGCGGCATAACCGCGTTCGGCGAATCCCGCACCCCCGGGATGGCCGTCATGCACGAACACCGTCGCCTCCCCGGTGTCTTCGTGCCACGCGGTACTCACCCCGCCGATGTCCCATCGGTCGCACGTAGCGAACAGCGGTAGCAGGCCGATCGCCGCGTGCTCGGCGGCATGCAGGGCACCGGGGACCCGTGCCGGAACCAATCCGGCACTCCCCGGTGCCCTGCCACCCTCGTGAACGGGCCCCCGACCGTTCGCCAGGGTTTCCTCTCCGGTCCCCACCGGCCCCGCAGATTCGGTCCCCACCCGATGGCCCCCGGTCCCCGCCTCGCCATCAGCCGAACTGCCCGGGCCGAGCAGCTCCGACGAGAGCGTGTACCAGACAGCCCGCGTACGCAGGCTCTGCTCCGGCAGGTCGAGCGGCGTGTGGTCCAGCACCTCACCCGACGGACGTCGCCGCAGGTAGCCGACCACCTGCGACGTCACCGCCACCTCGCCGAGGCACACGCTCACCCCGCCGAAGTCCTGCTTCTCCTGCGTGCTCAGCACCGCGATGTCCACGATCTCGCGCGGAGTCGTCGTCCAGTCCGGGTTCTCCGCGTGCACCATCGCCAGCCCCTGATCCAGGTCCAGCTCGTCGACCACGTACGACGACCCTTGGTGCAGGTAGACCGCGCCGGGATGGACCGCGAAGCACGCCGACCCCGGGTCGACCGTTCCCAGCATCCGCCCGGAGTCCGACTCGACCACCGCGATCTGCTCGCCGCCCGTCCCGCGGATCCCGACCTCGGCGTGCGGCCGGTCGCGTGACGTCCAGTACCAGCCGCTCGACCGGCGCCGCAGCAACTGCTGCTCCGCCAGTTCGGTCAGCACCTCCTGAGCCGCCGCGCCGCCGAACATCTCCAGCTCCGGGAGCGTCAGTGGTAGCTCGGCCACGGCGCACGCGAGCTGCGGTGCCAGCACGTACGGGTTCGCGGGATCCAGCACCGCCGTCTCCACCGGCCGGTCGAGCAACGCCGCCGGGTGGTGCACCAGGTACGTGTCGAGCGGATCGTCCCGCGCCACGAACACCACCAGCGCCGAGTCGCCGGACCGGCCCGCCCGCCCGGCCTGCTGCCAGAACGACGCGAGCGTGCCCGGGTAGCCGGCCAGCACTACCGCGTCCAGCCCCGCGATGTCGACGCCGAGCTCCAGCGCGTTGGTCGTCGCGACGCCCAGCAGGCGCCCCGACAGCAACGCCGCTTCCAGCGCCCGTCGCTCCTCCGGGAGATAGCCAGACCTATACGCCGCAACAGTTTCCGTCAACGCAGGGTCCACTTCGGACAGTATGCGACGCGCACCCAGCGCGGCCAGCTCCGCGCCCCGCCGCGAGCGGATGAACGCCAGTGACCGCGCGCCTTCGACGACCAGGTCGGCCAGGATCCGTGACGTCTCCGCGCCCGCCGAACGCCGGACCGGCGCGCCGTTCTCCCCGGTCAGCTCCTCCAGCAGCGGCGGCTCCCACAGCACCACAGTGCGGGCGCCGCGCGGAGAGGCGTCGTCGGTCACGGCGGCACAAGGCACGCCCGTCAACCGCGAAGCGAACGAAGCAGGCGAAGCCGTCGTCGCCGACGCGAGCACGAACACCGGCGAAGCGCCGTAGTGCTCGGCAACGCGCCGAAGCCGGCGAAGCAGCAGCGCGACGTGCGAGCCGAAGACGCCGCGATAGCTGTGGCATTCGTCGACGACCACGCAGCTGAGCTGCCGGAAGAACCGCGCCCACCGCCCGTGCTGCGAAAGGATCCCGCGGTGCAGCATGTCCGGGTTGGTGAACACCCAGTTCGCGTGCGCGCGCACCCAGTCGCGCTCGACCATCGGCGTGTCCCCGTCGAACGACGCCGCGCGGACGCCCGGGACGTCCAAAGAGGACACCGACCGCAGCTGGTCCGCCCCCAGCGCCTTCGTCGGTGACAGGTACAGCGCGTTCGCCTTCTCGCCCGCGGCCAGCCGGGACAGCACCGGCAGCTGGTAGGCGAGCGACTTGCCCGACGCCGTGCCGGTCGAAATCACGACGTGACGGCCTTCGTACGCGTGCGCCGCCGCCTCCGCCTGGTGCTCCCAAGGAGCCGAGACGCCGCAGTCACGCAGCGCAGTCACCACGGCCGGATCGGCCCACGACGGCCACTCTGCGTAGCGCGCGTTCCGGCCCGGCAGGTCCGCGACGTGCGTGACCGGATCCTCGCGCGGCGGGATGCCGGCGGTCACCCGCCCCAGCAGCCGCCGCCCCCGTGAGTCTTCCACCAGCCGAGCTTGGCACAGGGGTCCGACAGTTCTCGCCTCCCCGGACGATCCCCAACTGCCCCAACGGATCGGCGATCGAGTGATCGATCAAGTGAGGAGCCTCACAAGGTAACGGAATGTACCGTCACCGGGACGGCGTGAAGACGCTGGTTGCGATACCAATACACTCCCGCAATCCACACCCTCTGTGGTGAGCGTCATGTGAGACGTGCGTTGCTGCCCGGCTAGCGTGTCGCTCCGTACAGGGTCCATGCCAGCGCCGGCCGTGTCGAACCCTCGGCTTGCCGTCGACGCTGGCGATCGGCGACGTCTCCTGGAGGACGAATGTCACGGCAGTTCCTCGCGGAGGGCGCAGGCAGTATTGCGCTCACCGGAGGTGGCTACACGATTGTCGGTGTAGTCGCCGTGGTCGCGCTTGCCGCACTCGTCATCGGCTACGTCCTGCTCAAGGAGGTGCTGGCCGCGGGCCAGGGCACCGCCAAGATGCAGGACATCGCCAAGGCGGTGCAGGAAGGCGCGGCTGCTTACCTCAAGCGGCAGCGGAACACCCTCGCCATTTTCGGCGTGATCGTGTTCCTCCTGCTCTTCGCACTTCCCGCCGACGACTGGAACGAGAAGATCGGTCGTTCGATCTTCTTCCTGGTCGGTGCGGCGTTCTCGTTCGCGATCGGCTATCTCGGCATGTGGCTGGCGACGCAGGCGAACCTGCGCGTGGCCGCCGCGTCCCGTGAAGAAGGCGGCCGCGAGGTCGCCATGCGCGTGGCGTTCCGCACCGGCGGTGTCGTCGGCATGATCACCGTCGGCCTCGGCCTGTTCGGTGCCGCGGTCGTCGTGCTGGTCTACACCGGCCAGGCGCCCAAGGTGCTCGAGGGCTTCGGCTTCGGTGCCGCCCTGATCGCGATGTTCATGCGTGTCGGCGGCGGTATCTTCACCAAGGCCGCCGACGTCGGCGCGGACCTGGTCGGCAAGGTCGAGCAGGGCATCCCGGAGGACGACCCGCGCAACGCCGCCACCATCGCGGACAACGTGGGCGACAACGTCGGCGACTGCGCCGGCATGGCCGCGGACCTCTTCGAGTCCTACGCCGTCATGCTGGTCGCCGCGCTGATCCTGGGCAGCACCGCCTTCGGCGTGCACGGCCTGATCTTCCCGCTGATCGTGCCGGCCATCGGTGTCATCACCGCGGTCATCGGTGTCTACATCACGAAGGCGCGCGTCGGTGAGCCCGGCCTCGTCACGATCAACCGCTCGTTCTACATCTCCGCGGTGATCTCCGCGGTGCTGTCGGCGATCGCGGCGTTCGTCTACCTGCCGAGCAGCTTCGGCGACTTCGGCGCGGAATTCGCGGGCACCACGGGCAACCCGGCCGTCATCGCGACCATCGCGGTGATCATCGGCATCGTGCTCGCCGCGGTCATCCTGAAGCTGACCGGCTACTACACCGGCACCGAGTACAAGCCGGTCAAGGACGTCGCGCAGACGTCGGAGACCGGTGGCGCGACCGTCATCCTCTCGGGCATCTCGGTCGGTTTCGAGTCCGCCGTCTACACCGCGCTGGTGATCGGCGCGGCCGTGTTCGGCGCGTACCTGCTGGGCGGCGGCGTCGCGCTGTTCGCCGTGGCGCTCGCCGGTACCGGCCTGCTGACCACCGTCGGCGTCATCGTCGCGATGGACACCTTCGGCCCGGTTTCGGACAACGCGCAGGGCATCGCCGAGATGTCGGGCGACGTCGACGAGAAGGCCGCGCAGATCCTCACGGAGCTGGACGCGGTGGGCAACACCACCAAGGCCATCACCAAGGGCATCGCGATCGCGACGGCCGTCCTCGCGGCGACCGCGCTCTTCGGCTCCTACTCGGACGCGATCACGAAGACGCTGGCCGGCATGGGCAACGGCGTGGTCACCGGCATGGACGCGGCCAAGTCGTTCGTCAACACGATCGTCAGCCCGAACACGCTGGTCGGCGTGATCGTCGGCGCGGCCGTGGTGTTCATGTTCTCGGGTCTCGCCGTCAACGCGGTGTCCCGTGCGGCCGGCGCGGTCGTCTACGAAGTGCGCCGTCAGTTCCGCGACATCCCGGGCATCATGGAGGGCACCACCCGCCCCGAGTACGGCAAGGTCGTCGACATCGTCACGCGCGACTCGCTGCGTGAGCTGACGACGCCGGGTCTGCTGGCGGTCTTCGCCCCGATCGCGGTCGGCTTCGGCCTGGGCACCGGCGCGCTCGCCGGCTACCTGGCCGGCGCGATCGCCTGCGGCACCCTGATGGCGATCTTCCTCGCCAACTCCGGTGGCGCGTGGGACAACGCGAAGAAGCTGGTCGAGGACGGCAACCACGGTGGCAAGGGCTCGTCCGCGCACGAGGCCACCATCATCGGTGACACCGTGGGTGACCCGTTCAAGGACACCGCCGGCCCGGCGATCAACCCGCTGATCAAGGTCATGAACCTGGTCTCGGTCCTGATCGCGCCCGCCGTCGTGCAGTTCTCGATCGGCCCCGACGAGAACGCCGCGGTCCGCATCATCATCTCGCTGGTCGCGGTCGCCGTGATCGTGGCGGCGATCGTGGTGTCGAAGCGGCGGGGGACGGTCCTCACGGACACCCCCACCGAGATCAAGGCCTGACGCGGTACCCGTTCCCGGGCCCGGCACGCAGCGTCGCGTGCCGGGCCCGGGGCGTGTCGGGTAATCCCACCCGGGCTCGGCGACTTGCGAAGCGGCACCGAGTCGGTACCGTCGGGCGTTCCGGGACGTCGTCGAGCAGGAGGTGTTCAGGTGCGGCCGCGGTCAACCGTCTTAGCCGCCCTATCCACGACGATCACCATCGGCCTCGCCGGCTGCGGGCAAGCCGCCACGCAGTCCCCGGCGCGCGACCAGGGTCTGTCAGTGACGACCGTGGCGCCGCAGGCCGATCCGGCGGCGAGATGGGCGGACGGCTACTGCGGCGCGGTGACGCACCTGGTCCGCACCCTGGCGGCACTGCCCGCCGTCGACCCGAGCACGCCGCAGCAGGCGTCCCGGACCTCCAGTGACCTGCTCTCCTCGGTGGTCGGCGGGCTCGACCAGAGCCTCGCCGGGCTGAACGCGCTCGGCGCGCCACCGGTGGCGTCGGCGGACGGCGGGCGCGAGGACGTCATCGGGCAGTTCACCGGCATCCGTGAGCAGGCCGAGAACGCGCGTCAGCGCATCGACGCCGTGCGCGGCGACGCGGCGGAGACCAAAGAGGCCCTTGGCGAGGCCAAGGCGACGCTCGACCGCATCGACGCGCTCGACTACCTCAAGGGCCTCAAGGACGTCCCGGCCCTGGTAGCGGCCGAGCAACGGGCCCCCGCGTGCCGGCAGCTGGATCAACCGCCTCGGTGAAGATCGGCGTGACCCTCGCCTCAAATCGAACTTGTGTTCTAGTATGGCGCGGTGGATCGGACGATCTCCCTCTTCTCCGCCGAGGCCAGCGGGCCGGGTCTGGGCGACCTGGCCGGGCTGCTGTGCTGCCACGGCCAGATCACCGGCTTCGGGCGCACGGCCGCCCGGCTGTCGGTGGTCGTCGAGGAGCCGTGGCGGGCACACCTGCTGGCGCGCGAGTTCCGCTGCCGCGGCGCGGACGCCCAGGTCTCGAAGGCCGACTGCGGCAATCCGCAGGTCCGGACGTCGTTCCGGGTCGATCTGCTCCCGCTGGCCCTGCGGTGGCTGCGTGAGGGCTGCGCGGGCCCGATCGAGGACGATTCGGGCAAGGCGGTGCCGGACGGTTTCCGGCTGAGCGGGGCGATGCTGCGGATGTGGGCGCTTGCCGGCGGCCGTCCCGGCACGCAGGGCTACCTGCTGGGGGTCGACCCGCTGGCGCCCGGCATGCACGAGCGGCTGGTCGAGGCGCTGACGCCGTTGGGCGTCGCGGCGAAGCTGACCGGCCCGAAGGTCGAGGTCCCGGCCGTCAAGGTCACCGGGAAACGCCGGTTGGAGGCGCTGCTGGAGCTCATCGGGGAACCGCCGCCGGGCGCCGAAGCGGTGTGGCCCGGCGCGGCGCCGCGGCCGGTCCCGCACCCGGAGGCCGTGACGAGCACGGCCTGACCGGGCGCGGGCGGCGCGTCAGGGCCGGGGCAGCGTGCAGCCGGCCTGGGTGAGGGCGATTTCGTTGGCCGCGGTGAGGCACGCGGGAATGCCGTAGGTCTCCTGGCCGTAGTTCGTCTTGTAGTGGACGGTCACGTTCCCGGCCTGGTCGACCTCGCACGGGTTGTTCTCCGTGCAGCGCGCGCCGTCCTCGTTGCCGGTGTTGTTCACGCCGACGACCTTGCCGCCGGAGACGATCGGCGAGCCCGACGTGCCGCCGATGGTCTGGCAGGCGGAGGTGTAGCGGATCGAGTCCTTCCAGGTCCAGCTGCCCTCCTTCAGCCGGTAGACGAAGCCGTCGACGTTGCAGGAGTAGATCCGCTTCCAGTAACCCGACACGACGTCGATCGCGGCGCCGGCCGTCGGGTGGGCATTGGACAGCTCCAGCGGCGAGATCCCGTAGCTCGACTTGATCTGCGCGTAGGTGGTGGTGAGCTGGTAGAGCGACACGTCGGTGTCGGTCATCGTCCCGTAGACGATCTTCTTGGCCCGCAGGGTGCCCGCGCTGCCGCCGCTCGCGTTGAGCAGCGTGAACGTCCGGCTGGACGTCCGGTTGGTGATGACCTGGCCGGGGCCGGGGAAGCCGGTCTCGAGGCAGTGCCCGTTGGACATGACGAGCGCGGGTGCGGTGTCGGGGGTCGCGGCGGGCTTGACCACCGAACCCGAGCAGTTGGACAGGGCGACCGTGCCGGCGAAATTCGCCGCGGCCGCGCTCGCCGGAGTGGTACCCAGTAATACTGTGGCGGTCGCGGCGGTGAGCAGGGCGCCGAGGAGGCGTCGAGTCATGGCGGATCCTTTCGGCTGGGCGGGGAAACCAGTGAAGCGGTGACGTCCCGCGCCCACCACCGTCGAACGGAGGGTATCCGGACGGTCACGCGCTAGGCTGCGCGGGACGTGGCCGAAATCACGTGGCAGGTACGTTGGGGAAACATCGTCGAGGTCAGCGGCGATGCGCTGGGCACAGGACCGGCGGCGTGTTGGGCCACCTCCGCGCCGTCCGGGCCGGAACAGCGTGCACACTGGCAGGTCGAGACACGGGCCCGGACCCTCAGGGGGACGGGGCGCGGTGCAGTCCCGCGGCGGTGGGACGAGATGAGCGGAGAGCAGGACAGCGTGGCAGGAGCACGGACCAAGAAGAACGGAGCCTCGGCGGACAACGGCGCCGGGCACCGGCGGCTGGTCATCGTCGAGTCGCCGACGAAGGCCCGCAAGATCGCCCCCTACCTGGGCGGCGGTTACGTCGTCGAGTCTTCCGTCGGGCACATCCGCGACCTGCCTCGTGGTGCCGCCGACGTGCCCGCCCAGTACAAGGGCGAGTCCTGGGCGCGCCTCGGCGTCGACGTCGACAACGACTTCAAGGCCCTCTACGTGGTGACCCCGGACAAGAAGTCCAAGGTCACCGAGCTCAAGAGCCTGCTCAAGGACGTCGACGAGCTCTACCTCGCGACGGACCCCGACCGCGAGGGCGAGGCCATCGCGTGGCACCTCCTCGAGACCCTGAAGCCGAAGGTCCCGGTCCGCCGGATGGTCTTCCACGAGGTCACCGAGCAGGCCATCCTCGCGGCCGCCGACTCGACCCGTGAGCTGGACGCCGACCTCGTCGACGCGCAGGAGACCCGCCGCATCCTCGACCGCCTCTACGGCTACGAGGTCTCGCCGGTGCTGTGGAAGAAGGTCATGCCGAAGCTCTCGGCGGGCCGCGTGCAGTCGGTGGCGACCCGGATCGTCGTCGAGCGGGAGCGCGAGCGGATGCGCTTCACCTCGGCGTCCTACTGGGACGTCTCCGCCACGATGGACGCCGGTGAAGAGGCTTCGCCGCGCAACTTCTCGGCACGCCTGGTGGCCGTCGACGGCGCTCGCCTCGCCACGGGCCGTGACTTCGGCTCGGACGGGCAGCTCAAGGCGTCGAACAACGAGATCCGCGTGCTGGTGGAAGCCGACGCGCGGCGCCTCGCCGAGGGCCTCAAGCAGCGTGACTTCAAGGTCGCGAGCGTCGAAGAGAAGCCGTACACGCGGAAGCCGTACGCGCCGTTCATGACCTCGACGCTGCAGCAGGAGGCGGGCCGCAAGATGCGGTTCACCTCGGAGCGCACGATGCGGATCGCGCAGAAGCTGTACGAGAACGGTTACATCACCTATATGCGTACCGACTCGACGACTCTCTCGGAGTCGGCGATCTCAGCGGCGCGCAGCCAGGCCACGCAGCTGTACGGCAAGGAGTACGTCTCGCCGTCGCCGCGCCAGTACACGCGCAAGGTCAAGAACGCGCAGGAGGCGCACGAGGCGATCCGGCCGTCGGGCGAGGTCTTCCGCACGCCGGGCCAGGTCGCGAGCGAGCTGGACACCGACGAGTACCGCCTCTACGAGATGATCTGGCAGCGCACGATCGCGTCGCAGATGGCGGACGCCAAGGGCACCACGATGTCCGTGCGCATCGTCGGCACCGCGACGTCGGGCGAGGAATGCACCTTCGCGGCTTCGGGCCGCACGATCACCTTCGCGGGCTTCCTGAAGGCGTACGTCGAGGCCGTCGACACCGAGACCGGTGGCGAAGCCGACGACAAGCAGAGCCGCCTGCCGGTGCTGGAGAAGGACCAGGCGCTCACGGCGACCGAGCTGAACCCGGACGGGCACACCACGTCGCCGCCGGCGCGGTACTCGGAGCCGAGCCTGGTCAGCAAGCTGGAAGAGCTGGGCATCGGCCGCCCGTCGACGTACGCGTCGATCATCAAGACCATCCAGGACCGCGGCTACGTGTGGAAGAAGGGCTCCGCGCTCGTTCCGTCGTGGGTCGCGTTCGCCGTGATCGGCCTGCTGGAGCGCCACTTCGAGCGGCTGGTCGACTACGACTTCACCGCCGGCATGGAGGACGAGCTCGACCGCATCGCGTCCGGCAACGAGCAGCGCGCGCAGTGGCTTTCGAAGTTCTACTTCGGCGGCGACATGGGCGTCGACGGCTCGATCGGCCGGCTGGGCGGCCTGAAGAAGCTGGTCGAAGGTAGTGTCGAGGACATCGACGCGCGGGAGATCAACTCGATCCCGCTGTTCAGCGACGCCGACGGGCACACCGTCGTGGTCCGCGTCGGCCGCTACGGGCCGTACCTCGAGCGCGAGGTCAACGGTGAGTCGCAGCGCGCGAACCTGCCCGAGGACCTGCCGCCGGACGAGCTCTCGCAGGAGATCGCGGAGAAGCTGTTCGCGACCCCGCAGGAGGGCCGCACGCTGGGCGCAGACCCGGTGAGCGGGCACGACATCGTCGCGAAGGAAGGCCGTTTCGGGCCCTACGTGACCGAGGTGCTGCCGGAGATCGAGCTGCCCGAGGACGCGACGCCGGCGCAGAAGAAGGCCGCCAAGGCGAAGGCGCCGAAGCCGCGTACGGGCTCGCTGTTCAAGTCGATGGACATCGAGACCATCACGCTCGAAGACGCGCTGAAGCTGCTTTCGCTGCCGCGCGTGGTCGGCAAGGACCCGGAGTCCGGTGACGAGATCACGGCGCAGAACGGGCGTTACGGGCCGTACCTGAAGAAGGGCACGGACTCGCGCTCGCTCTCGACCGAGGACCAGCTGTTCTCGATCACCGTCGAGGAAGCGCTGAAGATCTACGCGGAGCCGAAGCAGCGCGGCCGGTCCGCCACGGCGAAGCCGCCGCTCAAGGAGCTCGGCGAGGACCCGGTGTCGAAGAAGCCGATGGTCGTCAAGGAAGGCCGGTTCGGCCCGTACGTGACCGACGGCGAGTACAACGCGACGCTGCGGAAGGGCGACGAGATCGAGTCGCTGACCGCCGAACGGGCGTCCGAGCTGCTCGCGGAGAAGCGGGCGAAGGGCCCGGCGCCGAAGCGGAAGGCACCGGCGCGGAAGCCGGCGTCGACGACGGCGAAGACGGTCAAGGCGGGCACGAGCAAGACCGCGAAGGCCGCGGCCGCGAAGTCCACCACGACGAAGCGCAGCTCGACGGCGACGAAGGCCAAGTAAGACTGCTCGTGAAGGCCTCCTGATCGGCTCTTGTGGCTGGTGAGGAGGCCTTCACGGCGTCCGGCCACACTTTCGGGTGACACCTCGAACGGATGTTCGGGAAATTGTCGGTGGTCCCGGGTTTCATGAACGCGTGACCACAACACCACGCACCGTGCACACGGTGACCACCAAGATCCTCAAGCCGGTCCGGGCGGCGGCCGCCGGCAGTTCCACCGCCACGGACCTGGTCGACTCGCTCCCCGGCTTTACGGGCACCGGCGGAGTCTGCGGCGTGGCCGTCGCGGTGTTCGGCGAGCCGTGGACATCGGCGTTCTTCGACGACCGGACGCGGTTCGGCGTCGCCGCGGACGGTTTGCGCCTGTCCGGGCCTTCGCCGGGTTCGGTCGCGGAGTTCCTCACCCTGGCGTTGACGCGTCTGCCGCCACACCCGCCGGCGCCGGGCGAGGGGCTGTACCTCGAGGCCGACGAGCGCGGAGTGCTCGAGCCCGAGCAGGAGTGCTTGGTCCTCGACCTGATGGACGACCTGCGCCGGCCGCGGCTCGGCACCGTCCAGCTCGACATCATCCGCGACGGGGCGCGGCAGTCGTGGGAGATGCTGGCGTTCGTCGACGACGACCGCGGCCGGCACCTGGCGGCGCTGGGCAGACGCCAGGGTGGCCACCGCCGGTTCTGGTGGCTGCCCGGAAGCGTGGACAGGCTCGCGGAGTTCGTCGAAGGGCGGGTGCCGGAGCATGCCTGAGCCGCTCGACGACCGCTCACCGAACGATGTCACCCACTCGAACATATGTGCGAGAAATTGTCGGTGCCAGGGTGTTCAATCAAGGGGTGAACACTTCAGTCGCCGTCTTCGACGTCATCGACGAGGTCATCGCCCCGCTGTCGGCCGAGGTGCCGGAGCGGCCCTCGGTGATGGAGTTCTACGACCCCCAGTTCGAGATCCCGCCGGTGCTGGCGGACACCGAACCGCTGCCGGGCCGTCGCTCCTCGCCCGCGCGGAGCCTCGCCGACGAGGTGGAGCAGTACACCCGGTTCGTCGCCGGGATGGCCGCCATTGGCCTGGCCCCGGGCGGCGAGGTCACGCCGGAAGCAGTCGGGCTCTACCGGGCGCTGCGGGGCGGTTTCATCCGCGGCGTGGTCACCGGCGTCTTCCCGGCCCGGCGGGAGCCGTGGGAGGTGCGGTTCTTCGGCGACGAGGACTACACCACGGTGCTGCACAAGCTGGGCAACCGCGCGCGCCTGCGGTCCGGCTTCCTGAGCGAGCTGCCGGGCTGGGTGTTCGACGGCCTGCCCGACCGGCCGCCGGGGCCGGGGCAGCACGTGCGAATCGAGACCGACGAGGGTGGGCTGATCCCGCGCCGGTGCGAGCGGGCGGTCGAGCTGATCCGTGAGTGCGCGGCCCGGCCGCGGCTGGGCACGGTGCTGGTCGACCTCGCCGTGCGCGACGCGATCTTGGCCGAGTACCCGCACGGCGCGTTCGGACTGGTGGACAACGACCTGGGCCGGTACCAGTTCAGCGCGGCGGTCGGCCGGACCGGGCGCTGGACGGTCACGTGGGGTCCGGCGTCGCGGAGCACGGCCGAGCAGTGGATCGTCGAGGCGGTCCAGAGCCATGCGTGAGCACGGGTCCCCGGAGGGGGTGGACGAAGAGGTGGAGCCGGCCCGGCTGGGCCTCACGGTGCGCGACGCGATCCTCGCCGCGGCCGAGCTGATCAGCGACGTGCCGATCCCGCGGAGTCCGGCAGCGGGCGTCGAGGGTGAAGCGGAACCGCGACCGGGAGAGGCGGCGCGAAGGCATGGTTGAGCGCACGGCGGCCCGGGAGCTGCTCGAGCTGGCGGCCGGCCCGGTGCTGGTGGCGATGCCGGACCGCGAGCCGGTCGACCGGCTCTACAACCCGGAGGTCAGCGACCACGACATCCTGGTGCACGGACCGGTCTCCGACGACCCCGCGGACCTGTTCGAGGAGGTCGAACGGCACACGGCGTGGGCCGCCTGGATCGACGGCACCCCGTTCGGCGTGGACGGCGAGCTCAACGAGGTCGGCTTCGAGGTGGTGTCGCTGATGCTGCGCGGTTCGGTCCGGGCGGCGCTGTGCGGCGTGTTCGACGAAGGACCGGAGACTGCGGACATCCGCTGCTACGCGGACGGCGAGCGGGCTTTCATGATGGGTTCGCTGCCCGGCCGCACGGCGATCCACCTGGCCGACTTCGAGGAGCTTCCGGAGATGCTGGTGGCAGAGCTGCCGGAGGCCCCGTTCGGCGCCTCACCCCGCGCGATCTGGCTGTCGGTGGACGCCGACGGCCTGGTCCACGACGGCCAGGACGCCGACGTGGGAGCGATACGCGAGCTGCTGGGTCGTCCACGTTCAGGCACGGCGGTGCTGGACATGCTGGCCTTCGGCGGCTTGTGCGCGGAGTTCCCGGACCACGGGTTCGTCCTGGTGGACACGGACCTGGGCCGGTTCGCCCTGGCGGCCCTGGATCGCGGCGACGGCCGCCGCCAGCTGGTCCTGAGCCCCTTCAGCCGCGGCATGCTCCGCGACTGGTGCCGGAAGATGGTCGACCTGGGACACGAGGAGGTGCCCTGAGAAGAGGGTGAGGCGGTTCCGCGTGCGGGCCATGCGGGTTCGGCGGCGTTGGGAGGTATGCGGCCAACGCCGGGCGGGTAGTGCGGCCGGCCGGCGTTGGGTAGTTCGGTCGCGCGCTGCCGGTCGGTAGCCCCGCCTCGGCGGACTGCTGTTCTTCCGCTGCGGGCGCAGCCCGACGAGGTCGCGCCAGCCGTGTCGGCGACTCACCGGCTTTGGCGGCATGGAAACAGGCAGTCACCAACCTCCCGCGGGCCGATGCTCCGACCGGCCGCAGCCGTCCCGCCGACCGGCGCACCGCACCCACCCGGCGCCTCCAGGCAAACCCGTCCCCGACTCGACCGGAAACCGGCAAACTGGTCGCCTCCGGCCGGCCGCTGGCCAGTCCCTCCCGACGGCCCCTGTGACCCGACTCACTACGATCCGTCACCATCGGCGGTCGACTGAACCACCGTCGGACTGGACACTGCAGGGGGTTCGGGCACAGGCTTGCGCTGCGTGACCGACCCTCCATTACAGACAGAGCCATTGGGCGGATGCGTTATCCGCCATCGTCGCTACCCTGGAAAGGCGAGGACATTCAGTAGTGAGGTGGTCACCATGAGCGCGAACGGTGAGGCTCCCTTCTTCAATGCCCCCGAGCTCACTCAGCGCGACGGCACGTTGTCCGAAGCCCCCGGCGAGATGTTCGCCGATCCCGTTTCGGGATTGGTCACGGCGGCACCTGAACCACGCGCCGCGGTCGCCAATGGCCACGAGCCCGCTGCCTTCCCGGTAGCCGGGCCCGTGCCGCACGACGAAGAAGCCGTGCGCCGGATGGTCGAGGAAACCCTCCGGGAGGAGGGCGGCGAGACCCCGAGGGCGATCCCACCGGCCGGCACCACCAGCGGCGTCGGCGGAGACGCCGGAACGCCGATGGGGCTTCTCCCGCGTCAGCGGACCCGGCGGCGTACCTGGCCGACGCGGCCGCCGTTGCTGCAGCGGCCCGTGCGGCAGAGGGCACCAGCCGAGGACGACTTCGACGAAGACCTCGAAGTCGTGCCCGTCAAGCGGCGGAAGCTGCCGGCGATGTCGATGCCTGCCTTCAACCGGCCGTCGTCGAGTGCGGCCGGGGTCATGCTCGCCGTGGCATTGCTGATCGTGTTCGGTTTCGTCGCCATCGAGCTGGTGTCCAGCCTGGTCAGCAGCGTGACCGGACTCTTCGACTAGCGTTCGCTCGCTGTTCCGCGCACCACCGTGACCTCGGGGCCGTCCGCGAGGCAAGGGCCGATCGGGCTACCCTGAGTTCACGGTCGGGCGACCTCATGAGGGCGCCCGGCACCGCGGTGACTAGTGGGGTGGGCGTATCAGCGAGGGCGTGCGATCGGTACCCGGGGCCGGCCCGGGTAGGTCGTCGGGCGCCGAGGCGTCCACGATCAACCGGGTCCGGCGGGTGCTGGCGATCAAACCGTTCCGGCGCCTCTGGGGCGTCACGTACCTGTGCAGCGTGGCCGACTGGCTGAACATCCTCGCCCTCACCGGCCTGGCCACGAAGCTGACGAACAACTACTTCGCGCAGAACTTCGCCTTCGTCGGCGTCGTGCTGACCGGCTTGGCGCCGGGGCTGCTGTTCGCCCCGGTCGGCGGCCTGCTCGCGGACCGGTTCGACCGCCGCAAGGTCATGATCGTGGCGGACCTGCTGCGCTGCGGTTTCCTGCTGTCCATCGCCTTCGTCAGCGCGCCGTGGTGGCTGCTGGTCGGCAACTTCCTCGTCGGCAGCGCGGCGAGCATGTGGATCCCCTCGAAAGAGGCCGCGGTCCCGAACCTGCTCCGCCGGCCCGACCAGGTCGAGACGGCCAACCAGCTCGGCATGGTGATGACGTACGGCCTGGCCGTCGTCACCGCGGCCGGCGCGAACGCGATCATCACCGGCGTCAACACGACGTTCCACCTCTTCTCCGGCGACCCGAGCCTCAACATCGCGAAGCTGGTCGTCGTCATCACCGGCCTGCTCTACCTGGCCAGCGCGATCCTCATCGCCACCCGGATCCCCGAGCTTTCGCTGCGCAACGTCCACGCGCTGCCGGAGCAGAAGGTCCAGGCGGCCGACGAAGAGAAGCTCGGCATCGGCACGATGATCGCCGACGGCTTCCGGTTCATCCGCAGCACGCCGCTCGTGCGCGGCCTGCTGGTCGGCGCGTTCGGCGCGTTCGCCGCGGGCGGCGCCGTCATCGGCTCGGCCAAGCCCTACTCCTCGAGCCTGCTGGCCGGCGACTCGGCGTTCAGCCTCCTGGTCCTGGCCATCTTCGTCGGCCTCGCCTCCGGGATGGCGTTCGCGCCCAAGCTCTCCCGGCGGCTCCCGCACGACCGGCTGTTCGGCGTCTCGATCATCGCGGCCGGGCTGTCGCTCGCGCTGGTCGCGTTGTCGCCGCACCTGTCGGTCTCGCTGGTCACCGTCGTCCTGGTCGGGTTCTGGGCCGGGACGGCGTTCCTCACCGGTGTCACGATCATCGGCTCCCGCGTCGAAGACGCCATCCGCGGCCGGATCAACGCGATCTACCAGCTGATGATGAAGCTGGTGCTGTTCGGCACCACGGTCACCGTCCCGGTGCTGGTCGGCGTGGTGGCGCCGCGCACGATCAACGTCTGGGGCAGCCCGGTCACGATCGACGGCACCCGGCCGATCATGCTCGCCGGCGCCGCGATCGCGCTGGTCGCCGGCATCTTCGCCTACCGGCAGATGGACGACAAGCGCACCGAGCCGATCCTGTCGGACCTGCGCAACGCGCTGCGCCGCACGCCGAGGCGCGTCAACGGTTTCCTCATCGCCGTCGAGGGCACCACCGCGATCAACACCGCGATCCAGGCCGTCAACCTGGCCGACTGGATGCGGGGCGGTACCCGGCCCGTCGTGGTCGCCGCCGATCCGGCCCTCGACGACAAGCGGCTCACCGCGCTCGTCTCCGGCGCTTCGCTGACCGGGGCCCGGGCCCAGGCGCTGGCCGCCGCCGCGGTGCGGGCCGACATCGTCGAGCGGCACGTGCAGCCGGCGCTCGACGCCGGTTCGGTCGTGGTGATGGAGCGGTTCGTCGACTCGCCGCTGGCGCACCTGTCGGCCGTCGCCGGGCTGGACAGCGACGAGCTCGAAGGCCTCGCCGACTGGGCGACCGGGCGGCTGCGGCCGGACCTGACCGTCCTGCTGGACTCCGCCCCGCCCGGCGCGCCGCGCGACCGGGCGACCGTGATGAACGACCAGTGGCGCGTCCAGCACCTGCTCACCGAGATGGCCGCGGCCGACCCGGAGCGGTACGTCGTGATCGACGCCGACGGCACCGACGCCCAGGTCGCCGAGCGCATCCGCACCGCGCTGCGCGCCGTGTTCATCGGCCGTCTTTCCGCACTGGCCCCGGCCGCCGACGCACCGACCAACGAGAACCCCGCGACCACCGACGGACCGGCGACGGACCGGCCGTCGACCCTGCCGCTGGACCTCGAAGACACGATCCCGGAAGAGCCTCGCGTGGAGGCGAAGTGACGACGACCGAACGCATCGGTGTCTGGAACCAGCTCGTCGGCCAGGAGCCGGCGGTCGAAACGCTGAGCGCGGCCGCGGCGGCGGCCGCGAAGATCGTCGCGGGCGAGCCCGCGCCGCCGGGCGCGATGACGCACGCGTGGCTGCTCACCGGCCCGCCCGGGTCCGGCCGGTCGGTCGCCGCGCGGACGTTCACCGCCGCCCTGCAGTGCAGCACCGGTACCGGCTGCGACGCCTGCCCGGGCTGCCACACGACGATGGCGGGCACCCACGCCGACGTCCGGCTCGTGGTGCCGGAAGGCCTGTCCATCTCGGTCGCCGAGATGCGCGCCCTGGTGCAGGCGGCCGCGCGCCGGCCGACCACCGGCCACTGGCAGGTCGTGATCATCGAAGACGCCGACAGGCTCACCGAAGGCGCGTCGAACGCGCTGCTGAAGGCCGTCGAGGAGCCGCCGGAGCGCACGGTCTTCCTGCTCTGCGCGCCGTCGTCCCACCCCGAGGACGTCTCGGTGACGATCCGTTCGCGCTGCCGCCTGGTGACGCTGCGGACGCCGCCGCCGGAGGCGATCGCGGACGTCCTGGAGCACCGCGACCACGTCGACCCGGAGCGCGCCCGGTGGGCGGCTTCGGTGTGCGGCGGCCACGTCGGCCGCGCGCGCCGGCTCGCCACGGACGAGGCCGCGCGGCAGCGCCGGGCCACCGTGCTGCGGATCCCGCTCGGCCTGCGCCGCCCCGGCGACGTCTTCACCTGCGCCGACCAGCTGATCAGCGCGGCGGAGGCCGACGCGGGCGAGGCGAGCAAGGGCCGCGACGAGGACGAGCGCAACGAGCTGCGGACGGCGATGGGCGGCGACGGCGTCGGCAAGGGCGTCGCCGGCGCGAAGCGGGCCGCGGAAGCGGCGGTCAAGCAGCTCGAGAAGAAGCAGAAGTCCCGCGCGACGCGCACCCAGCGCGACACGCTCGACCTGTCCCTGATCGACCTGGCCGGCTTCTACCGCGACGTCCTGGTGACGACGACCCGCTCCGGCGCGACGCTCAACCACCCGGACCACGCCGACCAGATCGCCGAAGCGGCTTCGGCGTGGACGCCGGAATCGACGCTTCGCCGGCTCGAAGCGGTGCTGGAATGCCGCGAGGCGATCGACCTGAACGTCAAGCCGCGCATCGCCATCGAAGCGATGGTCACGACGCTTCGCCAGGGCTGAAACGAAGAAACCCGCCAAGAAGCTCTTGGCGGGTTCCTCCACTGCCCCCGGGGCTGCTTCAGGTCACTCGCGCGGACGCGGTGACGGCTTGAACGGCTTCTCTTCGACCGCCACGGCCAGCGGACGACGTCGCGAGCCCGGCATCGCGGCCACCATGACCACGCCGAGCAGCAGCATCGCGGTGCCCGTCCAGAACAGCGGCACCGTGTCGTACGCGCCGCCGGTGTAGGCGAGGTTCTTCACCGGCCCCTTCGGAGCCTGACCGCCCGCGGGCGGCGTCGACGTCGTCCCGCAGATGACGCCGCCGGTCGGTGCGTAGGCCCGCGCGACCTGCTCGCCGAGCGACAGCTGGGCCAGCGACGACGGCAGGTTCTTCGCCTGGTCGGCCGGCAGCAGGCTCTTGAGCTTGGTCGTGGGCAGCAGCTGCAGGTCGAACAGCCGCGCCGACGCGCCCAGCTGGAAGCCCTTGAACGGCGTGGTCATCTGCGCGGACTTCTGGTCCAGCCCGGCGATGCTCAGCCGCAGGACACCGAGGTCCAGCACGGTCCCCGCGGTGTTGCCGACCTGCTGGATGCCCTTGGTGAGCGTCGAAACCAGGCCGCCGACCACCGGGATGTCGTTGAGCTGCCCGAACTGGTCGCTCAGCCCGGTCAGCGGCAGCCCGATCGGGATGTCCTTGGTCGGGTGCGCCGCGTCCAGCGTGTACAGCGTCTTGCCGGCCGCTTCGATGGTCAGCACCGGCGCGGTGTAGTCCACTTTGGACGTCTTCGCGTCGCCGGTGGAGGTCACCTTCAGCGTCGGCTGGCTGGCCACCTTGATGCTCAGCGCCAGCGGCGTGCCCTTGAGGATCTCGATGTCCGCGGCCTGCAGCGTCGACGTCGACTGCACGGCCTTGTTCTTCGAGCCCGGGAGATCGACCAGCTTCACCTGCGAGCGCGACGAGAGCGTGTTCGGCAGGCTCAGCAGCGAGCCGGTGCCGTTCGCCGCGGTCTGGCCGCCGCCCTGCAACAGCCCGCCGAGGCTCTGCAGGCCCTTGGTGAGGTCGAAGCCCTTCGCGAGCGTGCTCGGGTCCAGGGCGAGCTTGTCGAGGCCCAGGTTCGGCATCGACGGGATGACGTTCAGCAGCGACAGGCTCGCCACCGACGTGCTCGCGTCCGCGATGGTGTCGACGCACGGACCGAGCGTCGGGCTCCACCGCGCGTGCGCGCTCCCGTTGAGCAGCCCCACGTTCAGCAGCGGGTTCGGCGGCGCGTTCAGCCCACCGCTGATCGGCTGCGGGTTGTCCGGCAACGCGGTCTGCACGACGCTGCCCGGCGTCTGCGGCGCGTTCCCGCCCACGGACAGCCCGAACGGCGACGCCTGCGCGATCGACTTCTCGTAGCTCAGGTAGGCGTCGGAGTTGGCCGACGCGTTCGAGAGGCCCATCCCGGCTTCGAGCGCCGACTGCTTCGGCAGGGTGTCCCCGAACCCGGGCAGGATCGTCTTCGTCGGCACGGCGTTGGGCAGCAACCGGATGATGCCGAGCGCGGTCCCCGCATCCCCGACGGCCTGCCCCAGCGGCTGCGGCCCGATCGGCGCCGAGATCGGCGCCTGCCCCGGATTGGCCGGCTGCGGGATCGGCGTAGTCGGATAGGTCGGATCGGCGTTCGCCGGCGCCGCGCTGAACAGGAGCAACGCCGCGGCCGCGGGCAGGGCCACCGAACGGGGCAGTCTTCGCCGCATGTGCCAGAGCCTCCAGATAGGTCGATCGGGGGATGAGACCGACGTCATAGGGCCCTAACGACAGTCCCCCCGGAAAGTGACGCTGACAGCCTCCGCTACACTTGAGCCCGTCGCCAGCGCGAGCCGGAGACATGCCGCCTTAGCTCAGTCGGCCAGAGCGATTCACTCGTAATGAATAGGTCAGGGGTTCGATTCCCCTAGGCGGCTCCGCAGGTCAGGCCCCATCCGAGAGTCTTCGGGTGGGGCCTGACTCGTCTGGTGAGGGTCTAAGTGAGCGTCACAGCGCCCGCGTGATGCGCGTAGAAAGTTCCGCAGGTTCACCCGTCACGGGGTAGTCCAGTCCGTCGCGACCGTGCTGAGACCGCCGCCGCTGCGGCGCCGGTCGGCACCAAGCGTCGAGAGTGCGGTCGGACAGCGATGAGCCCGAGGACGCCGAAGCCGAGTCCCGCAGACGCCGTCGGCTCGGCGAATCCGCTCAGGAGGTGCGCGATGCTGAAGCCGCCGGACTCATCCATGCCGACGTCGGCAAGATGATCTAGCGCCTCCGCAGCGTGGTGAGTAAGTAACTCAGCGGCGCTGCCAACCAGTTTGCCCACGGGCCAGGCGAGAAGGCTCTGCACGAGCGCTCCGGCGTCGTGGTCAATTCGCCAGGCGTCTTCAGTTGTTCGAGGCGGCACCTTCCAAGTCGCTGAGTACTGTGCTGTGCCGCAGCCTGCGACCACCGGCCTGCTGGGCCGATGACATCCCTCCGAACAAGAGATGCCTCGCCGGACGGGTAGGTCTTCGAGATGGCTGGCAGGCACGAAGTTGCATCCGTTGTGTCGTCAAACGTCAACTTGTCGATCCCTCCGCTCGCGCATCAGTTCGAGCGCAGATTCATCCGAATGGACCAATAGCAACAATATCGACGCTGAGTCTGTCCAGTTCTTTGCCCGAAAATGGCCAGTGATCGTCAACTAACTACGCATGCTGTAGGTAACCGGTCCGCGGGTTCATTGTGCCGGCGCGAGGACGGCAGTGTGTGCATAGGCGGTCGATGTCGTGATCGTTCACCGGCCACCGAGCAGCCTGAACGCGCAGGTAGCAGGCGCCGAGAGACCTTTTGGCGTCTGGCGGCATCAACCTGGTCGGGCTCATATCCTCGGGTGAGGTGGCCCTGGTCGAGTTCAAGACAGGAGACAGAGCCGGCAGTGGCGAGGACGGCCGCACCTTGCCGGAACTGGTAGCTCGGATGTGGCTAGTCGATGAGTGCAACTGGAGTGCCTGGTTGACCGCCTGGTTGCGGTGCGGGTCGTGGCTTGTGGCCGCCCCGCCACTACGACACGACTCTGGTCTGGTTCTTGCGCCATATGGTTAACGATCGCATCAGGCGCCGCACGGTCTATTCATCCGGCGACAATGGCTGGGTTAGCATGCCCACTATGATCGATGAGCAGCTGTCGCCTACGCCGCCGTTTCTGCGCTGGGCAGGCGGTAAGCGGTGGCTGATCCCGATGATCACCGAGCTGCTGGGCGCAACGGAGGTCCAGAACTACCACGAGCCCTTCGCGGGTGGTGCTGCAGTCTTCTTCGGGCTGGAACTGAAGGGGAAGGCCTACCTTTCCGATCTGAACGCGGAATTGATGGCTACTTACGCCACTATTCGTGAAGGGCCCGATGAAGTCTGGCGTTTCCTCAAAAAATATCGCAACACGAAGGAGCAGTATTACGCCGCAAGGGCGGCCTCGCCAAGGTTGCCAGCGTCCCGTGCTGCTAGGTTCATTTTCCTAAACCACGCGTCCTTCAATGGGATCTATCGTGTAAATCTGTCGGGAAAGTACAATGTTCCCTACGGGTTTCGTGAGTGGTACAACCCGCCAGGCATCGAGGCCCTCCGGGCCGCAAGTCGCCGTCTTCAATCAGCCGACCTTGCAACCTGTGATTTTGAGGTGGCAATGAGAAACGTGGGCCCGGGCGACCTGGTTTTTCTCGACCCCCCATATACGGTCGCGCACAATAATAACGGCTTCATCAAGTACAACGACAGGCTGTTTTCGTTCTCGGATCAACATCGTCTCAGTGCTGCAATTGACACGATTCGCGGCGTGGGGGCGTATTATATTCTGACCAACGCTGCTCACCAATCGATCGCAGAGTTGTTCAGTAAAGGTGACATGCAGTACGAAACCAATCGTAAGAACGCCATTGGGGGTCTTATGGCTGCGCGCGGCGTTGCTACTGAGTTCCTTTTCACGAATCTGACGATGCGATGATGTCCGAACCGCCTAGTGGGTCGATACGTGACTCTCTGCTGCCGACAAGAAGTATTCCCGCCGAGATTCGCAGGCGAATGTCGCCCTATCTCTTCCGGACCGTCCAGCCGAAGCAGATCCCGGACTTCGAAGCGGATGGCTGGGTCGTAGACAAGCGACTCAGTCGAAGCGTTCGAATGCGGAAGCCGAAGCCGCACGATATTGCTTTTGAGGATCGCGTCTGGGCGGCGTTTGCGAAGCTCGATTTCAAACTAATTAACAAGGGCCGTCATTTGGATATCCGGTACGGCGATACGGATAGACAGATACGGCAAGTGAATGTCTTTGCGGCGGACGAAGATGTCCTGCTGCTGGTGGAATGCAGGTCTTTAGAGGCTGTCCGGACTCTCCAGTTGAAGAAGGAGATCGAGGCGATACATGAACAGCGTGCAGGTATTCTAAGAGAAGTCAAGAAAGAATTCGCCAGTCACAAGGTCAAATTCATCTTGGCAACTAATAACATCGGCGTCTCCATGCAGACCGCAGAGCGAATTGCGGCGGCCGATGTGATCCACATGGATGATGATGTAATCGACTATTACATCGAGCTTGCTGAGCACCTTGGTCGGGCTGCGCGCTACCAACTCTTGGGTAGCTTGTTCGCGGGCACCAGGATTCCGAACCTCGACGCCGAGGTAGTGGCAATCGAGGCCAAGATGGGTGGGCACAAGTACTACTCGTTCTCTATTGAGCCTGAGAGGCTACTTAAGCTCGCTTACATTCTGCACAGAAATAGGGCAAATACGAACCTTATGCCGACGTACCAACGCCTTATAAAGAAAGCTCGGTTGAAAAACGTTTCTGCTTTTGTAGAATCTGGCGGCTACTTTCCAAACTCGCTCATCCTTAGTCTTGACACTGGTCGACGCGGTCTTCAATTTGACGCTTTCCCTCGGCGCCTGGGAGACACCAGGGCGGGAGTCCTGCACCTGCCGCAGACGTATCGTGCGGCATATATCATCGACGGTCAGCATCGGTTGTACGGATATGCTGATAGTCCTCGGGCGGGCAATGACCTCATCCCCGTAGTGGCGTTCGTAGACCTTGAGCGCGCGGACCAGGTTCGACTATTCATGCAGATAAATGAAAACCAGCAGGCGGTCCCGAAAAACCTCCGCAATACCCTAAATGCTGATCTGCTATCGGAGTCGGCAGATCGGCGTGAGCAGATAAGAGCGCTGAAGCTGCAGATCGCTCAGCATCTGGCCGAGTCTAAAACGTCGCCGCTCTACGGTCGGATTTTGATCGGGGAGAACAGTAGAACCGCTACTCGATGCATCACAATCGATGCGGTTAGTCGTGGTCTAGAAAGAGCAAATTTCCTGGGTTCGTTTACGAAGACTGAAGTTCGGGAATTAGGAACCTTCTATCGTGGCTCCAACGACGCCACTCTGGGCCCGCTGTCGGACTACCTCTCGCAGTGCTTTTCCTATGTGTGTGAACACCTAGATTTGCAATTTCGCCTCGGGAGTGCCGAAGGTGGATTTCTGTTTATCAATAATGGCATCGAGTCTCTGATCCGTATATTTGGCGACATTGTCGACCATCTGGTTTCGAAGAACAATTATAATCCACGTCAGATGGTGTCTAGTGTCCTATTTTCTGAGGCTCAGTACTACTTAGATCCTATGATTGACATGCTATCAGCGCTGAGTCCGGCCGAAGGTAAGGAGTATCGAGGACTTTACGGCTCTGGGGCTGGCACCAAGTATTGGCGGAAGCTCCAGTTGGCGATTCAAGCTAAGCGACAAGACTTCGATCCTCCGGGCCTCTCTGAGTATCTGGAAAGCGAGGAGAAGCAGTTCAACACCGAGTCCTTCGAAATGATCAGCTCTATTGAACACTTTCTAAAGGTCGACATCCGGCAGCGACTGCAGGACGAGCACGGATCGCAGTGGTTTAGGCTTGGGGTTCCGAGGAAAATTCGGACAGACGCTGGAATTCGAGCCGTCGAGAAGAATGCCGACCGGCTTGACGGGGAGGTCGAGCTCGAGCCTTGGGACTGCCTCTATCTCATTGATTACCAGACGATCCTCCAACAGAACAATGACCTCTGGAAACGTCGATTTGAGAAGCGATACACGCGGCCTGGCGACGAGAACATGTCAGGAACATGGAAGCAACGGACCGCCTGGCTCCAGCGTCTGAACGAACTCCGTAATGACATCGCTCACGGCCGCTCCATCACGGCCGATGGCCACAACTTCTTGGTCACTCTGTCGACCTGGCTGGTCAAGGGGCAAGCCGACAACGACTTGTAGCGTGACAACCAGATCAGAACGCCACAGGCGCATGTTTGCGTGGCCACGTGACGCCGCTTTCCTCGGCGCAGAGTCTGCCGATCACGACCGAGCAGGTCCTCGCGCCAGAGCGCCGCGGCAGCGTGTTCCAGACCGACAGCAACGCTAGGGACTGCTCGAAGGCGAATCAGTCGGTCCTGGACTGAGTCGGATAACAAGGCAGGCCCCACCAGCTGGTCGGGCGGAGCCTGCCTCGTCGGGTGAGCGGCTAAGACACCCTGATTAGTGGTCGACGGAAGTCACGCAGGCTCGTCCGTCGCGGGGAAAGCCGGTCCATTGCAGTCGCGCCGGACTCGACCACCGGCCTGATCTGCGTTCGGTAGACCAGCTCCGTGACAGCGGTGCTGCTGTGCCCGACCAGCCGCGAGATTTCCTCGATCGGCATCCCGCCGACCGAGAGGATCGAGACGAAGCTGTGTCGCAGCTCGCGGGGCGTCCACTGGGCCGGGTTGAGCCCGGCCGCCTTGATTACCCGCCGGAAGTCTCGTCGGACGTTGTTGACGTCCCGCTCGGTGCCGACGTTGGTTGCGAACACGAGTCCCTGTTCACGCCAGTCGTCACCCGCGACCGCCTTGACCGCCAGTTGGGCTTCCCGGTGCGCCTCTAGCGCCTTCACGGCTCGTTCAGGAAGCGCGAGCGTGCGCCGGGACTTCCGTGTCTTCGTCTCGCCGCGGGCGCGGACCGAACGCCATACCTTGACGTTCGGCGGGATCGCCGGCGTCGCGTCCGGCGTGCCCAGGAGATCCACGTGGTCCCAGGTGAGCGGGCGCATCTCCTCGGTCCGCGCGCCGGTCAGCAGGGATACCACGATGTAGGCGCGCATCGGCGACGACTCCGCCGCCGCGAGCACCGCTTCGGCCTGGGCGAGCGTGAGCGCCTTCGACGGACGCCCCGTCCCCTTCCCGGCTGGCAGCTCGTCGCACAGCAGGACCACGTTGTATCGGACCCGCTTGCGCACCTGGGCGCGGTTGATCGCCCGGCGGAGGATCGAGCGGAGGTTGCGCAAGGTCGAAGTCACCAGCACTTCGGCTTTCTCGGCCAGCCAGTCTTCGACGTCGTCGACTTCGAGCTTCACCAGCGGCCGGGCGCCGATCGCGGGCACGATGTGGTTGTTCACCAGCGACCGGACGGCCTTGACGGTGTTGGGGTCTCGTTCGCCGCGTTCGTAGCTGACGAGCCAGTCGTTGACCGCTTGCTCGACCGTGTACTTGGTCGACGCGTTAGCGGCGCCCTCTTCGACATCGCGGATCAGCTCCTTGAGCTTGTTTTTGGCTTCGGTCTTGGTCTTGCCGCTGGCTTTGCGGTATATGCGCTTTCCGCTCGGCCGGTAGCCGATCGTCAGCTCGGCGATCCAGCGCTGACGGCTTTCCGACCAGTAGACCGTGCCATCTCCGCGACTACGCCGACTCGCCATAGCCGACCTCCGCTTCCTGCATGAGCAACTCGACGTACTGCTGGATGGCGACGGCCGGCACGAGCCGGGCGCGCCCCTGCTTGACCGAGCGCAGACGCCCCGAGCGCAACTGCTCGTAGATGACTGAGCGGCTCATCGAGAGCAGGCGCATGGCTTCGGTGATCCGGTAAAGGTGCCGTTCGGGCACGGCGACCGGCATGGGTGCGGCGTTCATCGGTCCCCCTCGGTGTCGTGGTCGGGCTTTGTGGGCGCGACATCCGCGACCTCCGCGACTGGGCTGGTCAGCACGGGTGCGAGCGGCTGTTGGGTGCCGCGACCGTCCGCGACCCCGGTTGCGGAGGTCGCGGAAGCCGTCGACGACTCCGCGGCGCCTGATCGGGCGCTGACCTGCGGGGTTGCGCTGGTCGCGGAGGTCGCGCCCGTTTCGGGCGGTGGGAGGTAGCGGCTCCAGGCGTCGGCCAGGCCGCCGTCGCCGTCGATGCGGTAGCCCTTGAGCGTCTTGCCGCTGACCTTGAGGTCCTTCGGCCGGACCAAATACCGGTCGAGTTCCTTCGCGAGACGTCGGCTGTCGAGCGGCTTGCCCTGGACGTCGGTCCACGGGCCGTCTTCGATGGCGTGCAGTTCGCGGATCAGCTCGGCGGTGACGATGCGGTCGGTGTTCTCCGCGGTGAAGATCTGCCGGATGTCCGCCAGCAGCCGCACGCCGATCGAGGCCGGTTGCGCTGTGGCTTCGAGTACGAAGTGACGGCATGCCCGACGAGCGGTCTCCGGCCAGTGGCCCAAGCCGCGTCGGCGATCGCCAGTAGCGGCCGCCAGATCTCGGCCGCACGGTCGCGGACGCCGTCCGGTCGTTCCGGGCGCGCGCGGCTCACCTCGTCGCCGACTCGACCGACCCACTCCGCCAGTTCGGCGCGCACCGGCGCCGACTCGCGCTCGACGTCCTCTTCGATGAACTCCTCGACCACTTCGTCGAACCGGCGTTTGCGCATGTGCACGGTGATCGCCTTGGTGGTGATGGTGTCCGGCATGCCGCCGGCGATTCCGGCGAGCGCGACCGGCGCGTAGACCGGGAACCGCGTGACGTTCATGCTCTTGGCGTCGCCGACGCACCGCGTCACCGTCGCCGAGCGCTTGTAGCCCGCGTTGAGCAGGGCACGGAGGTCTTCGTTGTTGCCGCCTGTCTTCGGGTTGAAGACCGCGTCGATCTCGTCGAACAGCAGCGTCATGGGCCCGTCGGCGAGCATGCGGAAGATCGCGGCCGGGGTGATGCTGATCGTCATCTCCGGCTTGGCGACGAGGTACTGCGCGACCTCCAGCACGCGTGTCTTGCCGCTCCCTGGTTCTGCCGAGTCGAGGATGAGGCGCGGCGTGACGTAGAGCCGTTCGGCGACGTGGGTGTGGGCGTACCAGAGGGCGAGCGTCGGCGCGGCGTGCTCGTTGGCGAAGGCCGAAAACCGCGACACGAAGGTCACGACCGCGTCGAGGACCTCGTGTCCCGGCTTCGCGAAGGCGCCGGCCGGTGCGGGGCCGAGCCACGTCAGGGGGTTGACCGGCGCGGCCTCCGGAAAGGAGCCGCTCGGCTGGGCGCCGCCGTCCTCGGCTGGCGTGGCCGCGATGTGGCGGCTGCGCCAGACGCGCTGGCAGTTCTCCGAGCAGAAGTCGCCGGACGGGGAGTCACCGCGCGGCCGGCCGCACTGCTGGCAGCTGGGTGCCGGCTCGTCGGAGATGACGAAGTCGATCACGGACAAGGTGTCGTCTATTTCGGACATCAGGCAGCTACCTCCAGGCGCGCGGTGGGTTCGTCGCCGCCGCCGGCCTCGCGGTAGCGCTGCCACAGGTCGTCAAGGCGCTCGGTGTCGTCGAGCTGGTTGCGGAGGATGTCCATCGGCGAGTCGTTTTCGACGGCCTGCACCAGGCGGGCCGCGTGCTCCCGGACGGCGCGGCGGTAGGCGCTCTTGAGCACGACCGCTTTCAGCCAGGCGCCGTAGTACGGCGGCGGCAGGATCGGGCCGTCGGTGTAGGTCTCGACGATCCAGAGGCCGAGGCTGTGCAGGCGGTGCGCGCCGCCGGACCGCGGTTCGGTCGCCGTTCGCTCGCGGGCGTGGTCCATCACGGCCATCGGGGTCGGTGCGTGGCCCGCGCCGGTCAGTTCGATGACCAGCTGGAGGACGCGGGCGGCGATGGGCGAGCCGAAGTCGTCGGCGCGCATGCTGGCGAGCAGTCGGCGGGCTCCGGTCAGCCGGACCTGCATCACGCAGCCCAGGAACGGCAAACCGTGACGCCGAGGTAGGCGCCCGGCTCCCCGAGCTACTGCTGGCCCTGCACACCCATGTCGACAAGCAGGACGCGCTCCGCTCGCTCGTCACCGCCACCCACACCCCGGCCCTGCTCACGAAGGGGCTCGGCGCGTTCGAGCTTGCCTGGATCGCCGCCGACCGCGGCCACGAGGCAGCGCAGCGGCTCGGCGAACCCGGCTGGATCGCCCTCGCCGAGTTCGCGCGCACGCAGGCCCTGTCCGGCCTCGGCGCGCAAAAGCGGCCTCCAAGCTCGCCGAGCGCGCCTTGGACTACGTACCGGCCGAGGCCTATGACGTGCGCGGCGCGCTCACCCTCACGACCGGCTACACCGAATCCGTCCTGGGCGGCGACGCCACCGCAGCACTCGACGAAGCCGCCGGCTTGGCCGAGCACGTCGAGTACGGCAACCGAAACTTCCTGCTGTTCAGCCCGGCCAACGTCGTGCTCTGGCGCATCTCATCAGCCCTCGAACGCGGCGACCACGCAGAAGCGCCCGGCTGGCCGCGACCGTTGATCCGGCCGAACTCACCATCGACTCGCGTCGCACCACGTTCCTGATCGAACACGCCCGCGCGCTCTACGGCATCCGTCGTCCCGATGAAGAGGTTCTGGTGCTACTAGTCAGAGCCGAAAAGCTGGGGCACATCCGAACCCGGACTAGCCCGTTCGTCCGGGAGATCATCTCCACGATGCTTGCACGCGCTCGACGCGAAGGCGTAGCCCGTGAGGTCCGCGGCATGGCCGATCGGATGGGATTGATCAAGGCTTCTTGATGTGCAGGCAGTTGCTGCTCACGCATCGTACTTGGCGACATTGAAACACCTGTGCGGCTCGCGTGGCCTGCTGCTGATGCCGTGCACGGGGTGTGCGCGAAAGCTGCGCACACCCCCTCCACGTAGCGGATCCACCGGTCGGTGGGTCCATCAGTTCAACAGGGCGATAATCACCTCGGGGCGCACAATCGCAACGATCGCGACCATGGTGACCATCGCCAGCATGGTCCACAGAGCCAGGCGGACTAGCTTGTGTAGGCGATCAGCTGCAGCCTGGTCGGCGAAGAGGTTGTGCACCTCACCGATGTAGTCGGTGACGTGTGGCTGCTGCATTTCGATCGAGTTGCGCCCTCGTCGCGAAGGTGGCCGCCATGCGGCGGCGGCCGCGCGAGCGAGGGTCGCTGACCAGTGCGTTCGCAGTCGGTTTGCACTGGGTTCTTCGCCCCGATGACTGCTAAGATGTTTCATGGAACTGCTCATGGAATTGCCATCCTGTTGGGTTTGTTCCGTGCGCCCATCAGTTGCAGCTGGTGGGCGCATCTTTTATTGCCAGAAAATCAGCGAATTCGACTTGCATTTCACCTAAATGTTGCTCCTATTCTGAGCGGCAAGCTTGCTGTCAACTTGACGCCCATGTAGTTCTCGTCGGGGTTGACTATCCTGCCCTGACCAGGCAAAACAACTCTGCACGAGGACAGCAGAGGGCGCGTTGAGTGACGCCTCCGTAGCTGCCTGTGATTGCTTGACTAACGATGTGAGCTTACCGTGCTCGAACCGTGATAGGCAGTCGGCCTCGCTAGTGTGTGTCCACATCGTGACGATCGCAACCAGCGTGAATTGTAGGTAAGTAGCGCGGACGGGTGACATATTCGCGGTGGGTCGTGCCTGCAGTCCGCTCCCGCGTATGCGTTTGACGAACGGATGACCTGCGTTGGCGTCGCGATCGAGACCTCGTTGCGACAACCAGTGGTTGTTGTGGCGGCCGCGCCGGACCGCGCCGCCGCCCTCCGGAAACCCGCGGCCGCGCTCGGCGTGCCGGTCGATCCCCTACCCGGCGCCATGTCGGAATCCCGCCTACGCGACGTCGACGTGACTCCACTTCGTCGGGCGAACACCGCGGAAGCGTCCATCGCCAGCCTTTAGGACTTGTCCGAGACCAGCGAGCTGCTGCCACTCCTCGAATTCACGTTGAACGCACACGCGGCCTGGCGTGCGTACGTCGCCGCAGGCCCACCGAGCTGTTGCGCACATTGCCCGTGGTTCTAGCGGACGCCCGCTGGGGAGCACCCCGGTGCGTAACGTGTCCTGTTGACGCCGACCGACTTGGCGCCGGCCATCGCGGACCGACTGGGCTTCGGCGACTTGACGTGTACATCGGCTGCCCGCGCGATAGAGGCGGCGGCCGAGTCGGATGTTTCCCGAGGTCGAGCCGGAATTTCGCTGCGCTGCTGGGCGCGGCCGCTGGTTCGAAGAGGTCAACCGGAGGACGCTGAGCGCGTCGCTGCGTAGGGAGTCACCACGATCGGGCCGGGGTACTCGGCTGTGACCGGCACGCGTCGGCCTGTTCGGTAACCTGCTGTTCAACGCCACACTCGCCGCTCTCTGAGTTGGGAGCGCTGGCCGTGTCGAGGATCTCCTTGCCGCCGCTCACGCTGCCGCGATCCGGTCACGAGGAGACAGCCTCGGGAGCTGCAATCTCCGGTCCGCGTGTCGCTGCGGTCCAAACGTCGAGCTTGCCGCGCGCGTCGGCAACTCCGAATAGGCGCCCCGGCTGACGGCTGCCTTGCCGGACGGAACGGGCGACGTGACCCTGGCCTGATGACGAAGAGGTCCTCGCATCAAATTTCGGCCGGCCGGCGCGGGTCAAGCGGTCCGTCGTGCTCGCGAGCCAGTCTCTGCTGCCTCGTCATGATCGGATCTGCGAGTTGCACAGGTCGCGCCGTGCGCTGGCCCGCGTGGGAGTGCGCCTTCGCTGGTCCGGCCCCGTCGGCGTCTGCTGAGTGTCAAAGTGAGTGTCAATCAGGGTGGCAAGCGACGGACGTCTACGGACGCTTAGAGACTTCGAACGTGCAGGTCAGAGCCTTGCGGTCAAGGTCAAGAAGTGACGAATTCCGCTCGTAATGAATAGGTCAGGGGTTCGATTCCCCTAGGCGGCTCGACAAGGTGCTAGGCCCTTGCCCCCAGTGGGCGGGGGCCTTTTTCCTTGTCTCGCGTATCTTGCGGGGCTCCGCCCCGCACCCCGTCCGGCGGGCTCCGCCCCCGGCCCCCCGTCGTGGTTACGTTCGCGTTGTGGGCGCGGATTTTGTTCTTGGGAACCACCCTTATGGGTCAAATCCGCACAGCGAAGGCCGCCTCCCGCGGGGAGGCGGCCTTCGCTGGGGGCTGGGGTCTTACTTCGGTGGGGTTACCTTCAGCACCGTGGCCTTGGCGTCGCCTCGGGGGGTTCGGTAGGTGATCTCGTCGCCCGCCTTGCGGCCTACCAGGGCCAGGCCCAGGGGGCTGTCGGACGTGATCGCGTCCGCGTCCTCGCCTGGGACCGTCACCACCTGGAACGTCTCTTCGTCGCCGTCCGAGAAGCGGAGGGCCACCGTTGTGCCGTCGGGGAGCTGGGCGTTGCCGTAGCCGCCGTGTTCCATCTTCGCGGCCAGATCCGCTATCTGGCGGTCGAGCCGGGCCGCCGACTCCGCGCGGTCGATCACGTCCGCCTGGTCCGCCGCGTCGCCGGTGCGCTCCTGCTCGCCGGGTTGCGGCGCGAGTGCTGCCCGTTGCGCGCGCAAGTTCGCGATTTCCTTCTCCAGCTGGCTGCGCGCGGCCGAGCTGAGCCCCTTGTCCCCTGAGATCACCATGCGCGCATTGTCCGCTGCGCGGACCGGGGTGGCCAATCCGGTTTTTCACCCGAAGGTCATCCGCAGGACGTCTGCCCTAGGATTCGGGGCTGCCGTCCAGGAAGAAGGTAACGAGAATCACCGTGAGCGCAGTCCCCGGTCGCAGCGAGCGGCTCTCTCCCAACCAGCTGGCCAAGCAGGAACAGATCGTCGAAGCCGCGCGCGTCGTCCTCGCGCGCGACGGCCTCGCCGGGTGCACCGTGCGGGCCATCGCCGACGCCGGACCGCTCACCAAGAGCGCGATCCACTACTACTTCGCCGACATCGACGTCCTCATCGACCGCGCCATGGCCGCGCACATCACCGCCTTCGCCGCGGGGCTGCGCGAGGTCGCCGCGAAGCACGACGAGCCCCGTCGGCGCCTCTTCGCCGTCCTCGAGGAGTACCTGAGCGTCTTCGCCGCCAACCCGAACGCGGCCTTCCTCTGGTTCGAGTACTGGATCGCGGCCGGGCGCGCGCAACACCCGCAGGCCATCGACGTCATGCTCACCTCGCTCACCGAGCTGCTGGCCGAGCTGCTCGCCCCGCTGGACGTCGACGACCCGCGCGCTCGGGCTCGCGCACTGCTGTCGTACCTGCTCGGCACGGTCGTCCAGCAGCGGGTGCGCCCGCGGCCGTTCGCCACGCTGCGTGCCGACATCGAGGCGCTCTGCTTCGCCAACTACGGCTAACAACGCCCTATAGATCCGTAGACGTACGGATTGCGCACTACGTCCGGCTCCGGCCACTCTCGATGGACCCCCGAGAGCAGGAGACGTGATGCGCTCACGAACGTGCCTGGCGGCGGCCGCGGCCGCCCTCTTGATGCTCACGACCGGCGGCGTCGCCGTCGCCCAGCCCGACGCCGGGCCGCAGGTGTACGAGGTGACCGGCACCGGCACGGCCCAGCTGCGGACCGAAGTCGCCCGGACCGGCGCCGACATCCTCGACAGCACGAACGGCACGACGACGGTCATCGCCAACCCGGGCGAAGCGGCTCAGCTGCGCGCGCTCGGCTTCGGCGTTAAGGCGCTCGGCGCGGTCAACCGGCCGCAGGGCACCGCGACCGTCGAGGACTTCCCGGCCGGCTACACCGGCTACCACACCTACGCCGAGACCCAGACGGAGCTGCAGAAGGCCGTCGCGAACTACCCGTCGCTGACGAAGCTGGGCAGCGCCGGGACGTCGTACGAAGGCCGCGCGCTGTCGCTGATCAAGATCTCCGACAACGCCGCGACCGACGAGAACGAGCCCGAGGTGCTGTTCACCTGCAACCAGCACGCGCGCGAGCACCTCACCACCGAGATGTGCCTGCGCATCGTGCAGCGGCTGACCAGCGGGTACGCGACGGATCCCGCGATCAAGCGGCTCGTCGACAGCACCGAGATCTGGGTCGTCCCGAGCGTCAACCCGGACGGCTCCGAGTACGACATCTCCGGCGGCACGTTCCACAGCTGGCGCAAGAACCGCCAGGGTCCCGGCACCGACACCAACCGCAACTGGGGCTACAAGTGGGGCTGCTGCGGCGGCTCGTCGGGCTCGACGTCCAGTGAGACCTACCGCGGCACGGCGGCGTTCTCCGCACCCGAGGCCAGGGCCGTCTCGAACTGGGTGAACTCGCGCGTGGTCGGCGGCGTCCAGCAGATCAAGACGCACATCGACTTCCACACCTACTCCGAGCTCGTGCTGTGGCCGTTCGGCTACACCTACGACCGGACCGCGCCCGGGCTCACCGCCGCCGAGGCGACGAAGTTCGAGACGCTCGGCAAGCAGATGGCCGCGACCAACGGCTACACGCCGCAGCAGTCCAGCGACCTCTACATCACCGACGGCAGCGTCAACGACTGGATGTGGGCGACGCACAAGATCTGGAGCTTCACCTTCGAGATGTACCCGAAGGGCAGCAGCCCGGGCTTCTACCCGCGTGACACCCAGATCGTCCCGCAGACCACGCGCAACGACAAAGCCGTCGACATCCTGATCAACGCGGCGATCACCGGCTGAGCGCGCGGGGGCGGTTTAGGGTGCGGGCATGCCTCTGTTCTCGTTCGAAGGGCTCAGCCCGCAGGTCCACCCGGACGCCTTCATCGCCCCCACCGCCACGCTCATCGGCGACGTCGTCGTCGAGAAGGACGCTTCGGTCTGGTACGGCGCCGTGCTGCGCGCCGACTTCGGCAAGATCATCGTGCGCGAAGGCGCCAACATCCAGGACAACTCGGTCGTGCACGTCAACATCGGCAAGGTGTGCGAGATCGGCAAGAACGCCACCGTCGGCCACCAGTGCCTGGTGCACGACTGCACGGTCGGCGAGCAGGCCCTGATCGGGAACGGCTCCACGATCCTGGACGACGCGAAGATCGGCGAGCGGACGCTGGTCGCGGCCGGCGCCACCGTGACGCCGGGCACCGAGGTGCCGTCCGAGGTGGTCGCGATGGGCAGCCCGGCCAAGAAGTTCGTGCCGCTCACCGACTCCGCGCGGCTGTGGGTGGAGCACAACGCGCCCGTCTACCAGGACCTGGCGAGGCGGCACAAGGCCGGCGCCAAGCCCCTGGATTGAGTTTGACTCTCCAGTAACTGGAGACTCTAGCTTCGGGGCATGGCTCCGAAGAAACTCACCCACCAGGCCACCCTCGAACTCGCCGCGGGCAACGCCCCGGTCGTCGACCTCGGCAAGATGCTGGGGCAGACCGGGGTCAACCTCGTCGAGATCAAGAAGGCCTACGACGCGGCGACGGCGGCCCAGCGCGGCGACATCGTGCCGGTGGTCGTGTCGGTGTTCGAAGACCGCTCGTTCGCGCTGCGGCTCAAGACGCCGCCGACGGCGTTCCTCATCAAGAAGGCTTTGGGGGACAAGGGTTCCGCGCGGCCGGGGCACGAGGTCGCCGGCAAGATCACGACGCAGCAGCTGCGGGAGATCGCCGAGCGGAAGCTGCCGGACCTCAACACCGCCGACGTCGAGATGGCGATGCGCACGATCGCGGGCACGGCCCGGTCCATGGGCGTCGTGGTCGTCGACTGACGTGCGCAAGCACGCGATCGTGCCGCCGTTCCACGCGCTCGACCCCGAGCTCGGGGTGGCGGAACGGTTGCTGCGTCAAGGGAACGTCGCGCTGTGCGGGATCGTCGCGCAGCTGCCCGACGAACACGCGGCCGCGCGCCGTCTCAACGCCGTGCTGGCGGAGGCCGGTGCGCGGCCGCGGCTCGTCGACACGGGCGCGACGTGGCGCATCGTCTACGTGACGTCGTCGGTGAGCGAGAGCGAGCTGGCGGCCGGGGCCGTGGGACTCGCGGAGCTCGTCACGGTCGGCGGCTGGCGGCGGGTGAAGCGCTGCGCGACGTGTGCCCGGCCGTTCTGCGACCGGACGTCGGGCTGCACCCGCAAGTGGTGCGCGGAACACCGTCGAGCCTCGAGCGCCGTGGACTAGGCTGCTTCCCGCAGCAGCGACTGGCGCCATCGAGGTGGAGCACCACCGGGAAGCGACGACGAGGCCGGCACCGCGCGCCTGGGTGAAGGCCACTCCAGAGCCGGAGTACGCCATGACACACCAGCCGAAACTGAACGCACTCGCCGCCGCCGACCCCGCCATCGCCGGGCTCGTGGAGGACGAGGCGAAGCGCCAGCACGACAAGATCCGCCTGATCGCGTCGGAGAACTACGTCTCGCAGGCTGTGCTCGAGGCGACCGGCACCGTGCTCACCAACAAGTACTCCGAGGGGTACGCGGGCAAGCGCTACTACGAAGGCCAGCAGTTCATCGACCAGGTCGAGCAGCTCGCCATCGAGCGCGCGAAGGCCGTGTTCGGCGCCGACCACGCGAACGTCCAGCCGTACTCAGGTTCTCCGGCGAACCTTGCTGTGTACCTGGCTTTCGCGCAGCCGGGCGACACCGTGCTCGGCATGGCGCTGCCGGACGGCGGCCACCTCACGCACGGCTGGAGCGTCTCCGCGACCGGCAAGTGGTTCACCCCGGTGCGCTACGGCGTCGCGAAGGAGACCGGCCGCGTCGACCTCGACCAGGTGCGCGACCTCGCGCGTCAGCACCGCCCGAAGCTGATCTTCGCCGGCGGCACGGCGATCCCGCGCACGATCGACTTCCCGGCGTTCGCGGAGATCGCGCGCGAGGTGGACGCGGTGCTCGTCGCCGACATCGCGCACATCGCCGGGCTCGTCGCGGGTGGCGCGCACCCGTCGCCGGTCGGGCACGCGCAGGTCATCACGACGACGACGCACAAGACCCTGCGCGGCCCGCGTGGCGCGATGATCCTCTCCGACGCGGACCACGCGAAGGCCGTCGACAAGGCGGTGTTCCCGGGCCTGCAGGGCGGCCCGCACAACCACACGACGGCCGCGATCGCCGTCGCGCTGGGTGAAGCGCAGCGCCCGGACTTCAGCGACTACGCGCACACGATCGTCGCCAACGCGAAAGCGCTGGCCGACGCGCTGCTGGCGCGCGGCTACGACCTCGTGTCCGGCGGCACGGACAACCACCTGCTGCTGATCGACCTGACGAACAAGGCGGTCGCGGGCAAGCCGGCCGCGCAGGCGCTGGACCGCGCGGGCATCGAGCTGAACTACAACACGGTGCCGTTCGACCCGCGCAAGCCGTTCGACCCGTCGGGCATCCGGCTCGGCACGTCCGCGATCACCACGCGTGGCCTCAAGCCGGAGCACCAGGCCCAGGTGGCGGAGTGGATCGACCGCACGGTGACGGCGGCCGCGGCGGCCGACGACTCCTCCCTGGAGACGATCGCTGCGGAGATCCGCGAGTTCCTGGCGCCGTTCCCCATCCCGGGTTACTCCGCCTGATCCTCGCCCGTTGAAGGCCACTTCCGCAGGTCGGAGGTGGCCTTCAGTGCGTCCGGGAGCCGGGAGACGCGGCTCACAGAAAACTTGATTGCACCATGCAAGCTTCCGAGGAATACTTGGTCGAGGCAAGTAGTTGAGAGGTACAAGCAACTACAGCGAAGGCTGACCGAGGGAGACCACCATGAGCGACACCACCACGGCGGAAGGAGCAGCCGCTACGAACGGCAAACTGTCCCACCGCCAGATCCTGACCGTCCTGTCCGGGCTGATGCTCGGCATGTTCCTCGCCGCGCTCGACCAGACGATCGTCTCGTCGTCGATGCGCACTATCGCCGATGAGCTCCACGGCCTGTCACTGCAGGCCTGGGCCACCACGGCGTACCTGATCACCGCGACGCTCTCGACGCCGCTGTACGGCAAGCTGTCCGACCTCTACGGCCGCAAGCCCATGTACCTGACAGCCATCTCGCTGTTCCTGGTCGGTTCGCTGGCCAGCGGTATGGCGACGTCGATGTACGAGCTCGCCGCGTTCCGCGCCTTCCAGGGCCTCGGTGCCGGTGGCCTCATGTCGCTGGCGCTGGCGATCATCACCGACATCACCGCGCCGCGTGAGCGCAGCAAGTACCAGGGCTACTTCATGGCCGTCTTCGGTGTCTCGAGCGTTCTGGGTCCGGTCGTCGGCGGCTTCTTCGCCGGGGTCGACTCCTTCGCCGGCATCACCGGCTGGCGCTGGGTCTTCCTGGTCAACGTCCCGATCGCGCTCGCCGCGCTGGTCGTCGTCACCAAGGTGCTGAACCTCCCGCACACCCGCGTGAACCAGAAGGTCGACTACTGGGGTGCCGTCGCGCTGGCCACCGGCCTGGTGCCGCTGCTGATCGTCGCCGAGCAGGGCCGTGAGTGGGGCTGGGGCTCCGCCGCCTCGATCGCCATGTACGTCGTCGGCGGGCTGGGTGTGGCCGCGTTCGTCTGGATCGAACGCCGGATGGGCGACGCCGCCCTGCTGCCGCTGCGCCTGTTCAAGCGCCCCGTGTTCCGGATGGCCACGCTGGTCACCGTCGTGCAGGGTGCCGGGATGTTCGGCGCGATGATGTCGCTGCCGCTGTACCTGCAGATCGTCAAGGGCGCGACGCCGACCCAGGCCGGCCTGCAGATGCTCCCGCTGACGCTGGGCATCATGGTCGCCAGCCTGACCAGCGGCCGCCTGATCTCGAAGACCGGGCGCTACAAGATGTTCGCGGTGGCCGGGATCGGCCTGATGGCGGCGGCGCTGTTCGCGCTCTCGACCATCACCGTCGACAGCTCGCTCGCCCTGGTCATGGTGATCGCCTTCGTGATCGGCCTCGGCCTCGGCGCCTCGATGCAGACGCTGGTGCTGGCCGCGACCAACGACGTCCGCCCGCAGGACATCGGCGTCGCCACCTCGGCGGCGACCTTCTTCCGGCAGATCGGCGGCACGGCGGGCACCGCGGTGTTCCTGTCCATCCTGTTCGGCACGGTCGGCGACCGGATCGCGAACGCCATCCGCACGGCGATGACCACCCCGGCCTACGTGTCGGCGCTGGCGCAGCACCCGGAGTTCGCGAAGCAGATGCAGAGCGGCCTGGACGTCAACGACACGTCGTTCCTGTCGACGCTCGACCCGACGCTGGCCCGGCCGATCCTGCAGGGCTTCGCCGAGTCGATGAGCACGGTGTTCCTGGTCGGCGGGATCGTCCTGACCGTCGGGTTCGCCCTGGTGTGGTTCCTCAAGGAGAAGCCGCTCTCGGACAAGTCGGCGATGGAGCAGCGCGCGGACGCCGAAGCGGACGGCGCTCCGGCCCTCGCCCTGGCGCACTGACCGCGTGAAAAGGCCCCCTCGGGAGATTCCCGAGGGGGCCTTTTCCCGTACGGACTAGTGGGCCGAGCCGCCGTTGGCCGCTTCCTTGGCCAGGCGGTCGGTCTCGCGCTCGTACGACCGGGCGATCTCCGCCTCGGCCTCGGTGCGGCCGACCCAGGAGGAGCCTTCGACGCTCTTGCCGGGCTCGAGGTCCTTGTAGACCTCGAAGAAGTGCTGGATCTCGAGCCGGTGGAACTCGTTCATGTGGTGGATGTCGCGCAGGTGTTCCAGGCGCGGGTCGGCGCTCGGAACGGCGATGACCTTGTCGTCCGGGCCCTTCTCGTCGGTCATCCGGAACATGCCGATCGCGCGGCAGCGGATCAGGCACCCGGGGAAGGTCGGCTCCTGCACGAGCACCATGACGTCGAGCGGGTCGCCGTCCTGGCCGAGGGTGTCGTCGATGAAGCCGTAGTCGGCCGGGTACTGCGTGGCCGTGAACAGGGTCCGGTCCAGCTTGATGCGGCCGGTCTTGTGGTCGACCTCGTACTTGTTGCGCTCCCCTTTGGGGATTTCGATCGTGACGTCGAACTCCACGGCGTCCTCGCTGCTTCTTTATAGATCCGGGCGTGCCCGCACGTCGCGGGCGGCAACCTTAGCGACTGTCTTGACGTCTCCTAGTGTGGACTACGCCCTGCCTCGGGGCCGCATCGATGTCGGCCCGGGGGCATGTGAGCTTGGCCCCTCCTGGGGCAGGTGAGAAGGAGTGGTGGGTGCCGGAAAACGACCAGCCGATGTGGCCTTCGTCGGACGAAGACCGCTCGTCGTCGGGCGCGCGGAAGACCACCCCGATGTCGCTGCCCGACCCGCCGGCGAGCGCTTCGGAGCCGTCCGGCGTGCCCAAGGTCACAGGCAGTGAGGCGCCGAAGGGATCGTGGTTCGCGCCGAACGTCGAGCCCGAACTGGTCCCCGGCCTGAACGTGCCCGCCGAGGAGCCGCCGCCGTCGCCGCCCCCGGCCAAGCAGGACCTGGCCGACCGGCTCGGCTCGCGCGAGCCGAAGCCGAAACCGGCCGAGCCCGAGCCCGAACCGGCGCCCGAGCCGGCACCGGTCGCGGAGAGCACCCAGTACATCGACGTGAAGAAGGCCGAGCTGAAGCCGGACGCGCCGGCCGGGGAGAGCACGCAGTACATCGAGGCGAAGCCGGACACCCAGAGCACCCAGCCGATGGAGCCGTCGAAGGTGCCGGTGGTGCCGGTCGAGCGCAACGTCTGGCCCGGTGAGCAGAAGGATCGTCACGACGAGCCCCAGCCCGACAAGCCCGAAGCGCAGCCTTGGCGGGAAGAGCTGCAGCTGTGGCGCGAGGAGCAGTCGCGCCGCGAAGAGCAGCTGAAGCGCTCGGAGTCGCAGCGTCGTGAGGAGCCCCCGCAGCAGCCTTGGGCCCAGCGCCTCGACGTGCCGGACGACCGCCGTCCCGCGTTGCCGCCGGAGCCACCGCGCGGGGTCGTCCCGCCGGCGTCCGCCGGGTCGCTGGCCCGGCCGATGCGGATCGAGCCGGACGGGCAGCGGTTCGACGCCGAGGCGACCGTCGGGATCGAGCGGCCCACCCAGTTCCCCGGGGCCTTCCGGCAGCAGCCGCAGCCGCGCACCGAGCCGCCCGCGGAGCCCCCGCCGCCGCCTCCGGCCGAGCCCGCCGCCGCGTCCGCCGAGGAGCCGCCGAAGAAGAATCGGCGCAAGGGCAAGATCATCGCGCTCGTCGTGGTCGTCCTGCTGGTGCTGGCCGGTGGCGGGATCGCCGCCGCGATGCCGAAGGTGTCGAACCGCCTCGGCCTGCCGTGGGCGCCGAACGCGCCCAAGGGCGACAGCCCGGAGCCCGTCGCCGCCACGCGCCAGCTGCAGGGCCCGGACACCGCCGGGCAGGCGCCGACCGCGAACGGCGTCAAGTCCGTGCTGGCCGGCCCGGCCGGGAACAGCGCGCTCGGCCAGCTCAACGGCAGCGTCGTCGACCCGGTCAGCGGTACCACGCTGTGGGACCACAGCGCGGGGACGGCGGTGACCCCCGCGTCGACGACGAAGGTGCTGACCACCGCGGCCGCGCTGCTCGCGATGGACCCGAACACGCGGCTGTCGACGAAGGTCGTCCAGGGCGCCGACCCGGGCACGGTGATCCTGGTCGGCGGTGGCGACGTCACCCTGACCTCGCTGCCGCTGGGCACCGAGTCGCCGCTGTACCCGGGCGCCGCGCACGTCGACGACCTCGTCGCGCAGGTGAAGAAGGCCAACCCGAACGTGAAGAAGGTGCAGGTCGACCTGAGCCTCTTCAAGGGCGCGACGACCGCGCCGGGCTGGGCCGCGGGCGACGCGCCGTCGACGTTCGCGACCCAGATCGGGTCGGTGATGGCCGACGCCGGGCGCCAGGACCCCAAGAACAACAACTCCATGCGCGTGCCCAACGCGGGCAGCGCGCTGGCCTCGACGATCGCGTCGAAGCTCAGCGCCTCGGGCGGCGGCCAGGCGTCGGCGCCGAAGGACGCGAAGGTCCTCGCCGAGGTCAAGTCGGCGCCGCTGACCGAGCTGGTGTCGGACACGATGGAGCTGTCCGACGACGTCCTCGCCGAGGCCCTCGCCCGCCAGGTCGCGCTGGCGACCGGCCAGGAGGCGACCTTCGCCGGCGGCGCCGCGGCGACGATCAAGGTGCTCAAGGACCACGGCTTCGACACCAGCGGCGTCAAGCTGTCCGACGGCAGCGGCATCTCGGGGGAGAACAAGATCCCGGCGAAGCTGCTGACCCAGCTCATGGCGGCCGCGGCGGCGCCGGAGGGCAAGAACCCGAACACCGCGAAGCTGCGCGCGATGCTGGCCGGCCTCCCGGTGGCGGGCGGGTCCGGCACGCTCGCGGACAAGCGGTTCGAGACGGCCGCGTCGCAGGCCGGGCGCGGCTGGGTACGGGCGAAGACGGGCACGCTCACCGGCGTCAACACCCTCGCCGGCCTGGTCCTCGACCAGGACGGCCGGGTGCTGGTGTTCGCGTTCATGTCCAACGGCTCCGACCAGCAGCCGGGCCGGGACGCGATCGACGCCCTCGCGACGAGCCTGCGCAAGTGCGGGTGCTCGTAGCCGTGCACTGCTCGGACGCCGAACCGTACGAAGATCGTGGCCGGAAACCCACTCCGGGCAGGTAGCGTCGGAAGGGTGAGTCAGGAAACCGAGACCCGGCCCATGGTCGACTGGGCGCTCGCCGCGCAGACCGGCGCGCTGCTGGTGCGCGGCGGCCCGCAGGTTCCGCGCGAAGAGGCCGAGTCGGCCGTCACCGATCTGCGCGAGCTGACCATGGAAGCCGAGGGGCACGTCCGGGAGCTGACGACCCTCGGCCTCGACCTGCCGCTGCTGCCCGGCGAAGTCGTCGACCGCCCCGGCTGGGTGCGCTCGGCCGCCGCCGGGCTCGACGCGCTCACCGGGCGTGCGCTGCCGCAGCAGGGCGGCCCCTTCGGGCCGATCCTGGCCGGTGGTGCCGGCGTGCAGACCGGGCTGGTGCTCGCCTTCCTGGCCAGCCGCGTGCTCGGCCAGTACGACCCGTTCGGCGGCCCCGACCGGGAGGGCAGGCTGCTGCTGGTCGCGCCGAACGTCGTCGCCGCCGAACGCGCGATGGACGTCCCGGCCCGGGACTTCCGGCTCTGGGTCTGCCTGCACGAGTGCACCCACCGGCTCCAGTTCACCGCGGTCACGTGGCTGCGCGACTACTTCGCCGACGAGGTCGAGCGGCTCGTCTCCGGGCTCGCCGGCGGCGGCAGCGACGGCCTCGCCGACCTGGTCGACCGGCTGCCCGAGGCGATCAAGCAGGGTCCGAAGCTGAACCTCGCCGAGCTGCTCCAGTCGCCGAAGGAGCGCGCGGTCTTCGACCGGCTGCTGGCGCTCTCGACGCTCCTCGAAGGCCACGCCGACTTCGTCATGGACGCCGTCGGCCCGCGGGTCGTGCCGAGCGTCGACACGATCCGCGCGCGGTTCACCGCCCGGCGCAAGGGCGGCGGTGTCTTCGACCGGCTGCTGCGCGCGCTGCTCGGCGTCGACGCGAAGATCCGTCAGTACGAAGAAGGCGCGAAGTTCACGAAGCACGTCGTGGACGCCGTCGGCATGGAAGGGTTCAACGCCGTCTGGCGGTCGCCGAACACCCTGCCCTCGCGCGCCGAGATCGCCGACCCGGCCGCGTGGGTCCGGCGCCTGCACGGATGACCGGGCCGGCCGTCGCGGCCGTCCGCCGGGCCGTCCGCGCCTTCCTGGACGCCGTCGAGGCGCCGTCCGAACTCTGCGTCGCGGTCTCCGGCGGCGCCGACTCCCTCGCGCTGGCCGAGGCCACGGCGTACGTCGGGCACCACCGCGGCCACCGCGTCCGCGCGCTGGTCGTCGACCACGGCCTGCAGGAGGGCTCGGCGAAGATCGCGCTCGACGCCGCCGCGGCCGCGAAGTCCCTCGGCGCCGACGAAGCCGAAGTGCGCCGCACCGACGTCACCGGTCCGGGCGGCCCGGAAGCGGCCGCGCGCAAGGCCCGCTACCGCGCGCTGGCCGGCCACGACCTCGTCCTGCTCGGGCACACCCTCGACGACCAGGCCGAAACGGTCCTGCTCGGGCTCGGCCGCGGCTCCGGGCCCCGCAGCGTCTCCGGGATGCGGCCGCACGACCCGCCGTGGGGCCGGCCGCTGCTCGCCGTCGCGCGGGCCACCACCCGGGCCGCCTGCGCCGAGCTCGGCGTCGAACCCTGGGACGACCCGCACAACGCCGAGTCGCGCTTCACGCGGGTCCGGTTGCGGACCGAAGTCCTGCCATTGCTGGAAGACGTCCTCAACGGCGGCGTCGCCGGCGCACTCGCCCGCACGGCCGCGCAGCTGCGCGAGGACAGTGAGGCGCTGGACACAATGGCGGACATGATCTTCACCCGCGCGGGCGGCTTCGAAGGTCTGGATGTCGGCATCCTCGGCGCCGAGCCGGCGGCCATCCGGCGGCGGGTTATCCGCAGGTGGCTGCTGCAATCGGGTGTGCGCGAGCTCACCGACGCGCACCTCCGCGCGGTCGACGAGCTCGTCGCCCGGTGGCGTGGTCAGGGCGGTGTCTGGTTGCCCGGCAACTTGGAGGCGCGGCGGGCGCATGGCAGGCTCTGCCTCACCTCCCAACCCACCACCCGAGGGGAATGACCCGTGTACGAGGGCGAAATCGCCTCCGTGCTCGTCACCGAGCAGCAGATCAAGGACAAGATCACGGAGCTGTCGGCGCAGATCGCCGCCGACTATCCGGCCAACGGGCAGGGTGAACTCCTGCTGGTGGGTGTCCTGAAGGGCGCGGTCATGTTCATGACCGACTTCGCCCGTGCGCTGCCGCTGCCGACGCAGCTGGAATTCATGGCCGTCTCCTCCTACGGCTCGTCGACGTCGTCGTCCGGCGTCGTCCGGATCCTCAAGGACCTCGACCGCGACATCGCGGGCCGGGACGTGCTGATCGTCGAGGACATCGTCGACTCCGGCCTCACGCTGTCGTGGCTGCTGAAGAACCTCGCCAGCCGGAACCCGGCGTCGCTGGAGGTCGTCTCGCTGCTGCGCAAGCCGGAGGCGGTCAAGGTGGACGTCCCGGTGAAGTACATCGGGTTCGACATCCCCAACGAGTTCGTCGTGGGCTACGGCCTGGACTACGCCGAGCGCTACCGCGACCTGCCCTACATCGGGACGCTGGACCCGAAGGTCTACACGTCGTAGTGCATCGGCCGAGTTCACCGACCGTTCACCGCAACTACCGCTTTTGCGGAACCCCGGCATCGCGGATTGCGTCATAGGCTCTGATCACGTGCGTTAACCTATGCGAAGACCATTCGTGCCCGCGGTGACCGGGTCGGGGGAACGGGAGAGAGCTCAGATGGCGAACAGCAGCGCTGCCGACGCGAACGCCTTCAAGGCCGCGGCCGCGGCGGGTCAGGTCGGGATCGACCCCGACGCCGCGCAGACCGTGCTGAACAAGATCCGCACGGGCAAGGACGCCGTCGAGGCCCTGCTCAGCGGTGCGGGCACCCTCGCGCAGCCGCCGAAGCTCGGGGACAACCCGGTCGGCAACGCGATGGCCGCCAAGTTCGTCCAGCGCGCCGACGGCGGGAACGACTCCTACGCCTCCGCGCTGCAGAACCTGCTCGACCAGTACACCGCCGCCGAAGAGGGCATCGTCACGGCGATGTCCCGGTACCACGAGATCGACCAGGCCGCGGCCGACCCGTTCCGCAACGCCTGAGCCCAGAGGGGGATTTCGAATCATGGCTCCGAACCACAGCGACCAGCCGTCGGGCTCTACTGACCCGGGCTCGATCGTCCCGCTCGGCGACAACTCGGCGTCGCAGAACATCGTCGCGGACGCCCGCGGCCGTTCCGACGGCTTCGACATGGGCAGCGACCGCGCGATCGCGAACCCGCCGAACTGGAACGCGCAGGCCAGCCAGCAGCTGTACGAAGGCGCGGTCAACAACAACGACCCCGGCACGGCCGAGGCGACCGGGCACGCCTGGACGCACCACGGCACGGAACTGAAGCAGGCGTCGGACCACCTGTACAACTCGATCGCCGAGCTGGGCAACGCCTGGGTCGGCCGGGGTGCCGCTGGCGCGCAGGGCGCGCTGGTCGCCATCGCCAACTCGGGCTCGCAGGCTTCCGAGGCCGCCCACACGATGTCCGACCGGCTCGCCCGGCAGGCCGCCGCGGCCGCCGAGGTCAAGAAGATGCCGGCCCCCAAGGACTACGACCCCAAGCAGGCCATGGCGGCCGCGCTGGCCGGCGGCCCGGCGGCGCTGGTCGCCGACCAGAAGGCGCAGGCGGACGCGGCCAACGACGTCAAGGCGCAGCAGGTCGCGTTCTTCAACGCCTACACCCAGGCGATGAGCGAGGTCGACGGCTCGACCCCGAGCTTCGGCCCGGAGTCGCTCGGCATGAAGCCGACGGGCACGCACAACTCCATCTCCTTCAGCGGGATCAGCAGCGTCGGCAGCACGGGCCCGGTTCAGGGCCTGTCGGGCGCGGGCGGCGCGGTGTTCGCTTCCAGCGGCTCGGGCTTCGGCGGCCACGGTGGCGCGTTCGACGCGCAGCACGCGGGCGTCGGCCCGAACGGCGTCCACGGCGCCGCGGCCGGCGGCTTCGGCCAGGACGCGGCGGCGTTCGGCGGCGACGGTTCCGTCCCGGGCGCGGGCCAGGGCACGGGTGCGGGCACGAGCACCGGTGCGGGCCACGTCGGCTCGGGTGCCGGGCAGCCGAGCGGCAGCAACCCGCTGAGCAAGATCGGCATGGGTCTCGGCCTCGGCGGTGCCGCCGGCGGCCTCGGCGCGCTGGCTTCCCGTGCGCTGGGCAAGGGCAACCGGTCCGGCGCCAAGTCGGAGAACGAGACGTCGCTGGCCTCGGCCGACGGCCAGGGGCAGAGCGCTGCGTCGGCCCAGGCGCCGCAGCAGGGCCTCGTCTCGTCGGCGGGCACCATCGGCGGGCAGACCCCGCCGCCGATGAACCCGGGCGGCATGGGCGGCATGGCCCCGCAGGGTGCTCAGGGCGAGCAGGACGAGGAGCACACGCACGCGTCGTTCCTCATCGAGGCTGACCCGGACGCGGCCTTCGGCGCGAACCAGGCGACCCCGCCGCCGGTCATCGGCGCGTGGTCCGAGGACGACGAAGACCGCTGATCCTTCGGGCCGGGCACGCCGAGGCGGGCCCGGCCCGGTTTCTCTTGGGGGTGGCTCGATGCCGAACGCTGAGCTGCTCACCCCGGTCGAGGTGGACTTCCTGTGGGAGTCCGCCGGGCTGGGCGAGCTGCCGTACCCGCTGCGCATCCGTTCGCACGGCGAGACCGTGGACGAGCGGTCGTTGCTGCGTCAACGCACGTTGGAAGGGCTGGCCGCGCGCGGGCTGGCCGACGGCCGCGGCCGGCCGGAACCGCACGTCGAGGACTACTTCGGCGTGCTCGCGCAGGCCGAGCTGAGCCTGGACGCGGTCCAGCTGATCGCCCCGGACGCCGAACCACTGCTGGCGATCGCCGGCGTGCTGGGCGGGCAGGGGCTGCTGGCGGTGCAGGACACGCGTGGTCTCCACCTGCAGCCGTGCCCGGTGGACGGGCTGGCGAGCGCGATCGTCTCGCTGCTCCCGGGCGCCCCGCGCGGTTCGGAGAAGTCGGTCACGGTCCCGCTGGAGCAGCTGGTCGGCGCCCACGGCGTCGACTTCCTCTCGCGCCGGGGCAATGGTGACGAGCGCTCGTCGGCCGACGAGGACCGCAAGGCGCTGGCGAAGCTGCACGCCCAGCCGCGGCTGCGCGGGGGCCAGATCGCGGCCAACGCGCGTTCGCGCATGGGCGGCCGCACCCGGACGCCGGTGCTGAGCTGGTTCGACACGGAGACGGGCCGCTACTTCACCCAGGCGACCCGTGGCCGCGACGGCCGCGACTGGATCAGCATCGCCCCGGCCGACGCGGCGACGCTGCGCCACCGGCTCGGCGAGATGCTCGCGGGAGCGACGACGACCAGCACGGTCTGACGGCCCGGCCGTTCGCGCTCTCTGCCAAGATCGGGCTCCGGTTTCTCCGAGCGTGCCCACTCGATGATCACTTTTTGTCGGTGGTGCGGGCTACGCTGAGCAAGAGTCCGATCCGGGAGAGTAGTGATGCAAGAGTTCTTCTCGCCGCTGGCGTTCGACTTCCTCTGGGAGTCGGCGCAGGTCGGCGAGCTGCCGTACCCGCTGCTGGTCAGGTCGCACGGCGCGACCGAAGACGAGCGCGTCTCGCTGCGCCACCGCGTCGACGCCGAGCTGAAGGCCCGCGGCATCCGCGAGTCGCGCGGCAGGCTCGCGCCGCCGATCGAGGACGCGCTGCAGCTGCTCGCTTTCGCCCCGCTGACCATCGACGCCCTGCACATCCCGCAGTTCGAGGCGCCCACCATCGGCGTCCTCGCGGCGGCCGACGACACCAAGGGCGTCCTCGCGGTGCAGGACGCCGACGGCATCTGGCTGCGGGACGTCCCACCGGACGGCCTGGTCTCGGCCGTCGTCGGGGTGCTCCCCGCAGGCCCGCGCGGGAGCGAGGCGTCGGTCACACTTCCGCTGGACGACGCCCTGCGGACCGCGCCGATCCGGGTGCCTGTCTCCCTGCCGTCGAACCCGGCCGAGGAGCGGGGGAAGGCCCGCCGGACGCCGCTGAGCGAACGCATCACGGCCGACCCGCGGGAGGCCTACGGCCGCATCTCCGGGCAGCCGCGGCAGCGGGGCGGTCAGCTGGCAGCGAACAGCCGTTCGCAGGTCGGGGCCAAGCAGCGGTCCCGGGTGCTGGCCTGGTTCGACACCGCGACCGGGCGCTACCTCAGCCTCTCCCGCGCAGGTACGGACGGCCGCGAGTGGGTCACGGTCGCCCCGGCCGACCCGGCGACGCTGCGGACCCGGCTGGGCGAGATGGTGAACAGTGTGTCCGACGGCACGCGATAGCGTGACCGCTGTGGACGCCGGGCGGGAACCCGGGCGCGGTATCGCCCGTTGACCTGCGAGAGGCTCACAGGGGATGAACGCGGCAGCGGACGGTACCCTGATGGGACGGGTGTCCAAGGCACCGCGGGTTTGTCAAGATCGTGATGGCGGGTATCACAGGAGCCGCCCAACCAGGGAGGGTCGAGGCCACCAGGGCCGAGTCGTATGAACCGGAAGAGCGTGCTCAGGAACCCACTGCTGTGGATCGTCGCGGGGTTGCTGGCGTTGTTCGCGTACAACACGATCTTCGACAGTGATCGTGGGTACACCCAGGCACCCATCTCGGTGGCGAACTCCCAGATCTCCTCGAACAACGTCAAGGAAGCCAGCCTCGAGGACAAGGAACAGCAGCTCAAACTGCTGCTGGCCAAGCCCATCGACGTGGACGGCCAGCAGGTCACCCAGATCATTTCGCAGTATCCGGCGGATGCCACCCGCCCGATCTACGACTCGCTGACCGCGGCGAAGACCGGCGGCCAGCCGATCAAGTTCACCACCAAGGTCACGCAGCAGGGCGTGCTGACGCAGATCCTCATCTTCGCCATCCCGCTCGCCCTCGTGCTGGGCCTGCTGATGTGGATGATGAACAACGCCCAGGGCGGCGGCAACCGCGTCCTCAACTTCGGCAAGTCCAAGGCCAAGCAGCTGAACAAGGACATGCCCAAGACGACCTTCGGGGACGTCGCGGGTGCCGACGAGGCCGTCGAAGAGCTGTACGAGATCAAGGACTTCCTGCAGAACCCGGCGCGCTACCAGGCGCTCGGCGCGAAGATCCCGAAGGGCGTCCTGCTCTACGGGCCGCCCGGTACCGGTAAGACGCTGCTCGCGCGAGCCGTCGCCGGCGAGGCGGGCGTGCCGTTCTACACGATCTCCGGCTCGGACTTCGTCGAGATGTTCGTCGGTGTCGGTGCGTCGCGAGTGCGTGACCTGTTCGAACAGGCCAAGCAGAACGCGCCGTGCATCATCTTCGTCGACGAGATCGACGCGGTCGGCCGCCAGCGCGGCGCCGGCCTCGGCGGCGGGCACGACGAGCGCGAGCAGACGCTGAACCAGCTGCTCGTCGAGATGGACGGCTTCGACGCCCGCGGCGGCATCATCCTGATCGCGGCCACCAACCGGCCGGACATCCTCGACCCGGCGCTGCTGCGCCCGGGCCGGTTCGACCGGCAGATCCCGGTGTCCGCGCCCGACCTGCGCGGCCGCAAGGCGATCCTCGAGGTGCACTCCAAGGGCAAGCCGATCGCCCAGGGCACCGACCTCACCAGCCTGGCCAAGCGGACCGTCGGCATGTCCGGCGCCGACCTGGCGAACGTGCTGAACGAGGCCGCGCTGCTCACCGCCCGCAAGAACGGGCACGTGATCGGCGACGTCGAGCTCGAGGAATCGGTCGACCGCGTCGTCGGCGGCCCCGCCCGCAAGAGCCGGATCATCTCCGAGAAGGAGAAGAAGATCACGGCCTACCACGAAGGCGGGCACGCGCTCGCCGCGTGGGCGATGCCGGACATCGAGCCGGTCTACAAGCTGACCATCCTGCCGCGCGGCCGCACGGGCGGGCACGCGCTGCTCGTCCCGGAGGACGACAAGGACCTGATGACCCGCTCCGAGATGATCGGGCGGCTGGTCTTCGCGATGGGTGGCCGCACGGCGGAGGAGCTCGTCTTCCACGAGCCCACCACCGGCGCGTCCTCGGACATCGAGCAGGCGACGAAGATCGCCCGCGCGATGGTCACCGAGTACGGCATGAGCGCGCGGCTCGGCGCGGTCAAGTACGGCCAGGAGCAGGGCGACCCGTTCCTGGGCCGCTCGGCCGGCCGTCAGGCGGACTACTCGCTCGAGGTGGCGCACGAGATCGACGAGGAGGTGCGCAAGCTCATCGAGACGGCGCACACCGAGGCGTGGCACGTGCTCAACACCTACCGCGACGTGCTCGACGAGCTGGTCATCGAGCTCCTGGAGAAGGAGACGCTGACCCGCAAGGACCTGGAGCGGATCTTCGCGACGGTCGAGAAGCGCCCGCACATCACCGTGTTCAACGAGTTCGGTGAGCGGACGCCGTCGGACAAGCCGCCGATCAAGACCCCGGGCGAGCTGGCGATGGAGCGCGGCGAGCCGTGGCCGCCGCCGGAGAAGGAGAAGCCGGTCCTGAAGCCGGAGCCGACCCCGGTCGGCACCGCCCAGGGCGCGGGCGACCTGCCCGGCGGCCCGCCGTACCCGGCGCCGGTCGACCCCAACGCCAACCCGTACGCCGCACCGCAGCCGGGCGCCTACCCGAACGGCGGCCGTCCCTACGGCGGCTCGAACGGTGGCCCCAACGGCACGGCGCACTGGCCGCAGAACCACGGCAGCCAGCAGACCGGCGGCTACCCGGGCGGTCCGGCGGGCCAGAGCGGTCCCCCGAACTACGGTGCCCCTCCGGGCTGGACGCCCGCGACCTCGCCGGGCGGTCAGCCGGGCCAGTCGTGGCGGCCCGGTGGTGAAGAACGCTCTCGCGAGCACGGCTGGTTCGCCGACCAAGCCGGCAACCAGCAGAGCGAGGGGGAGCGTCGTGACGTGGATGGACCAGAAAAGCCCCAGTGACGCCGACCGCCCGGTCTTCGACCACGACCGGGCGGAGAAGGCGATCCGCGAGCTCCTTCTGGCATGCGGCGAAGACCCGGAGCGGGACGGTCTGAAGGACACTCCCGCCCGGGTCGCCCGGGCCTACCAGGAGATGTTCGCCGGGCTGTACACCGAGCCGGACTCGGTGCTGGACAAGACGTTCGACGAGTCCCACGAAGAGCTGGTGCTGGTCACGGACATCCCGATGTTCAGCCAGTGCGTGCCGAGCAAGCAGACGGTGAACGCCGTCGGCGGCCGCAAGCAGGCGGCCGAAGTGCGAGTGGGCGACAAGCTCTGGACGCTCGTCGGCGGCAACGTCGAGGAGACCGAGGTCACCGAGATCAGCTCGCACCAGACGCGTGAGCTGGTCGAGGTCAAGACCTCGGTGGGCAAGTTCCAGGTCACTCCCGACCACCCTTTGGCGACGCCGGAAGGCTGGAAGGAAGCCAAGGACGTCGAGGGCTCGTTCATCGAGTGGACCCACGCGAAGAAGCTCTGCCGTGACCGCTGGCGGCCGACCCTCGGGTACGACTTCGGCTATGTCGTCGGCACGGTCTGCGCCGACGGCACGGTCGCCGAGCGATATGTGTCGCTCGTGGTGAACGACCGTGACTACGCGAAGAAGTTCGCGGAGTCCCTGCACCGCGCGTTCGGCATCGACGCGAAGGTCGAACCGACGTCTCGGCCTTCGGGCTACCTCGGCCGCGACCTGCCCGGCTTCCGGGTCCGAGTGGTGTCGTCGTTCCTCGCCGACTTGATGCGGCAGTACGTCGGCGGCGACGCACACCATCAGCGTCAGCGGTTCCCAATGGTCGTCCTCAACGACTTGTCGACCTTCAACGGCTTCCTCGACGGATACGTCGACGGGGACGGAGACCGCAGCAAGCATTCGGCGGGGCGCATCATCGCCAGCGCGAACACACCGTTCCTCGAGGACTTGGCGACGGTGATCGGTGCCCGGTTCACCGCTCGCACGGGTGAAACCGCCTCGCGGTTGTACGTCGCGGACAGCTGGTTCCGGAAGCACGGCTTCCCGCAGGACGACTACGCGACCGACCTCATCGAGTCGGAGTACGTGCAGGTCGAGTCGGTCACGCCGGTGACCGCGTCCGGAAGCAAGCCTTATACCGTTTACAGTTTCAAATGCGATCCGCATCCGACTTTTTTGATTGCGGGACATTTGACCCATAATTGTGAACACCATTTAGTGCCATTTCATGGTGTTGCTCACGTCGGCTATATTCCGAACGCCGCCGGGAAGGTCACCGGGCTCTCGAAGCTCGCCCGGCTCGTCGACCTCTACGCCAAGCGTCCCCAGGTGCAGGAGCGTCTGACCTCCCAGGTCGCCGACGCCATCGTGCGGAAGCTCGAACCGCGGGGTGTCATCGTCGTGATCGAGGCCGAACACCTCTGCATGGCCATGCGCGGTATCCGGAAGCCCGGCGCCCGCACGACCACCTCCGCCGTGCGCGGGCAGCTGAAGAACTCCGCCTCCTCCCGGGCGGAGGCGCTCGACCTGATCAGGGCGCGCCGGTGAGCGTGGGGCTTCCCACGCCCGGCCGGTGCGTCGTGATGGGCGTGCTGAACGTGACGCCCGATTCCTTTTCGGACGGTGGCCGGTACCTCGGGATCGAGCAGGCGCTGGAGCACGCCCGCGAGATGTGGGCGCGTGGGGCCGATCTGATCGACGTCGGGGGTGAGTCGACCCGGCCGGGGGCGGCCCGGGTGGACGCCGAGACCGAGCTGGCGCGCATCCTGCCGGTGATCCGGACGCTCGCCGGTGAAGGGGTCGCGCTGTCGGTCGACACCACGCGTGCCGCCGTCGCCGCCGCGGCGCTCGAGGCCGGGGCGAACGTGATCAACGACGTCTCCGGCGGGCTGGCCGATCCGGACATGGCGCGCGTCGCCGCGGAGTCCGGGGCGCCGTGGGTGCTGATGCACTGGCGCGGGCACAGCCGGGACATGCAGGCCCTCGCCGAGTACGAAGACGTCGTCGCCGACGTCCGCGGCGAGCTGCTGTCCAGAGTGGACGAAGCGCTGGCGGCGGGAGTCGCCGAGAGCGCGATCGTGCTGGACCCCGGGCTGGGCTTCGCGAAGAACGCCGGGCACGACTGGGCGTTGCTGCGTGGCCTGGATTCGCTGCTCTCCCTGGGTTTCCCGGTGCTCGTCGGCGCTTCGCGCAAGAGGTTCCTCGGCCGGCTGCTGTCCACAAAGGACGGCACGCCGCGTCCGCCGGACGGCCGTGAGGACGCCACCGCCGCCATCTCCGCGCTCGCCGCGGCCGCGGGGGCGTGGGGCGTGCGGGTGCACGAGGTCGGGGCGTCGCTGGACGCGGTCGCCGTGGCCGCCGCTTGGTGGAAGGGATCGCCGGATGTCTGACCGGATCACGCTGACCGGCCTGCGGGTGTTCGGCCGCCACGGCGTGTTCGAGCACGAGAAGCGGGACGGTCAGGAGTTCGTCGTCGACGTCACGGTGTGGCTGGACCTCGGGCCGGCTGCCGCGTCGGACGACCTGACGAAGACCCTGCACTACGGCGAGCTGGCCGAGCTGGTGGCGGGGATCGTCGCGGGCGAGCCGTACGACCTCATCGAGAGCGTCGCGGGCAAGATCGCCGACGAGGTCATGCGTGACGAGCGGCTGGGCGCGGTCGAGGTGACGGTGCACAAGCCGTCCGCGCCGATCCCGCTGACCTTCGACGACGTCGCGGTCACCATCAAGCGAGAGCGATGAGCCGCGCCGTCCTTTCCCTCGGGTCGAACCTCGGCGACCGGCTCGGCTTCCTGAAGCTGGCGCTGGACGCCGTGCGGCCCGCACTGGTCGCCGTCTCGGGCGTGTACGAGACCAAGGCGTGGGGCGTCGAGGACCAGCCGGACTTCCTGAACGCCGTCTGCGTCGTCGACGACCCGGCGCGCGACCACTGGGCGTGGCTGCGCGCGGGCCAGGCCGCCGAGCAGGCCGCCGGCCGGGTGCGCGAGCTGCGCTGGGGCCCGCGAACCCTGGACGTCGACGTGGTCACGGTGGACGGCGTCACGTCCGACGACCCGGAGCTGCTGCTGCCGCACCCCGGGACGCCGGACCGCGCGAGCGTGCTGGTGCCGTGGGCGGAGATCGAGCCGGCCGCGGTGCTGCCGGGGCACGGGCCGATCGCCGGGCTGCTCGCCGCGCGCCCGGCGGACGAGGTCGCCACGGTCCGCCGGACGGCTTTCATCTTGAGCTGATCGCGTCAAGTCCCGGGATCGGCGGATCGCCGAGTTGTCCTCTCGGCTCGGCGAGTGCCGGGCGCGGTCAGCCTCGCAGGGCCGCGATCATGAAGCCGACCGCCGGCCGGGTGGTCGGGAACGGGGGCCAGCCGTTGATGATCCCCAGCAGCCTCCAGTAGTGCTCGGCCCGCGGGTCGCCGCCCGCGGCGAAGCGGTCGGCCAGTTCGCGGCGGAACTCCGGTGACGCCGGGTCCTGGTCCGGCCGGGCCGAAGCCGCCGCGATCTCCGTCGCAAACGCTTGCCCCACCTTCGACGTCGGGCTTTCCCCCGCGTCGACGGCTTCCTGGGCACGGGCCATCCACGCGTTCCAGTGCTCCCGCCAGGCCGAAGACGGCTGCTCGAACTCGCCGTCGCGGATCTGCCGGGACTGCGTTTCGCTCATGCCGCGGATCAGCGCCCGGAAGTCCGGGTCCCGCACCAGCTCGGCGAACTCGATCCAGGCTTCGAGCTGCTCGGGCGTCGGGTCGTCGGGCAGCTCCGGCTTGCCCGCGCGCATGCGCTGGTAGAACTGCTCGTCGACCTCCAGCCCGGCGACCATCTCGTCCCAGAACTCGTCGACCAGCCGTTTGCGCTCCTCGTCGGACATCGACGCGAGACGGTTCATCAGCTTCACTTCCTCCAGCTCGGATCCACGCTTGGCCACCGCGCGCAGCACCGCCCGGCGCAGCCGCAGCCGCCGGATCTGCTCGTCCAGCGCCTCGACGTGCCGGGTCGCCAGCTCGCCGACGGTCGCCGGCTCCGTCAAGGCCGCGGAGACGTCGGTGAGGCCCAGGCCCAGCTCCCGCAGCGTGCGGACCAGCTCGAGCCGGGCCATCGCCGCCGCGTCGTAGAGCCGGTAGCCGGCGTCCGTCCGGTCGGTCGGGGGCAGCAGGCCCTCGTCCGAATAGAAGCGGATGGTCTTGACCGGCAGACCGGTCCGCCGGGCCAGCTCGCCGATGGTGAAGGTCGCGGTGGTGCCCACAAGACGCATGGTGAACTCTCCAGTCGGGGGAGAGTCAACCCTCCCACGGTACGGTTGACGTATGCACTTCACCCGGCCCCGCGACCTGGTGGTGGCCGGGCTGCTCGGCCTCGTCCTCGGCTACCTGCTCTTCCTGGCGGCGTACGGCTCGCTGCCCCAGCTGCCGACGTTCGCCGGCGTCACGTTCGCCGTGCTGGCCGTGGTCGAGGCCGGGATCGCGTTCTCCATTCGCTCCCGGATCAAGAACGGCCGCGTCGTTGCCGCTATCGGGATCGCCCGATCGGTGGCCCTCGCCAAGGCTTCGTCACTCGCCGGAGCGTTCATGGGTGGCGCCTGGCTGGCCGCGCTCGCCTACCTCTTCCCGCGACGTGACGAACTCGTCGCCGCCGTTCTCGACACCCGCGCCGGCGTGGTCGGTGTGGTGTCGTCCGCGGCCCTGGTAGCAGCGGGTTTGTGGCTCGAGCACTGCTGCCGGACCCCTCGTGACCAAGAGCGTGAGCGCACCCGGGGGTCGACCGGTTAGCGCTGGAATCCCACCGCTCAAGGGACCGAGTAGGTCTCGTTCGGATTACGAGCAGGTACGGTGTCAGGCATGACCGGCGTGGGTGACGACTCGCGCGGCCGCCTACTGGGCAGGCCGTGGCTCGTCGTCGGATTCGTCCTCGCCATCGGAGCCACCCTCGCACTGGTGCTCAGCGACGATCTCCGCTATCTCAGGCTCGGGATCGTCGCGGCCCTCTGGGCTGCCCTGATCGGCGCTTTCCTCGCCGTGAAGTACCGCAAGCACGCGGCACAGAGCGAGGACGCTGTCTCCGAGGCGCAGGCTGTGTACGAACTGGAGCTGGAACGCGAGATCGCGGCCCGGCGCGAATACGAGCTGGAGGTGGACGCGGAGAACCGCAACGAGTCCGACTCCCGCAGCCGCGAGGAGCTGGAGGCGCTGCGCGCCGAGGTTTCCGCGCTGCGCGACAGCCTCCAGTCGCTGTTCGGCGGTGAGGTGCTGCTCGAACGCGTCGCGCTGACCGCGCAGGCGACCCGGATGCGCAAGGTCTCCGACGACAACCGGATGATCCCCGACGCCGCGCCGAAGAAGAAGCCCGCTCAGCTGATGGCCGGGAAGAAGCCGGCCGAACAGGGCGAGCGCCCGACCGAGCTGATCGACCGCGTGCTCGACGAGCGCCGCCGGAAGGCGTCGAACGGGAAGCCCGCGAACGGCAAGGGGCTCGGCAAGGGCAAGGGCTTCGGCGGCAAGCCTGCCCCGAAGAGCCCGGCGAACGTCAACGCGCAGAGCACCCAGCAGATCGCCCGGCCGGCGCCGCTGAGCGAACGCCGTCCGCCGGTGCCGGCCGTCGACCCGGCCCTGAACGCCGCGCAGCGTGAGCTGAAGGCCGCCGAGCTGCGCGCCGAGGCGGCCCGCCGCCAGGCCGAGTCGCAGCCGATGCGGCTGCCGGACCCGGCCGAGGTCGCGAAGCAGCCCGAGCGCCGTCCCGAGGCCGCGGCCGAGCCGACGCGCCAGGTGCCGCGGCCCGACCCCAAGACCGAGATCCGCCGCGCCCCGGAGCCGAAGACGGAGATCCGCCGTCCCGAGCCGCCGCCCGCGCGCCGCGCGGAGCTGTCGCGGCCCGCGATGCGGCCCGCCGAGGTGTCGCGTTCGGACATTCCCCGGGTCGAGCGCTCGATGCCGGCCATGCGCCCGGCCGAGGTCTCGCGTTCGGACATCCCCCGCGTGGAGATGTCGCGTCCGGACATCCCGCGGGTGGAGCGGTCGATGACCGACATCCCGCGGGTCGAACGCTCGATGCCGGCCATTCCGCGTGTCGAGATGTCGCGTCCGGACATCCCGCGCGTGGAGATGTCGCGGCCCGACATCCCGCGCGTCGAGATGTCCCGGTCGGACCTGCCCCGCGTCGGCGGCCAGCCGAACGGTGCGCGCCCCGAGCCGCGCAAGGCGCCCGAGCCGCCGCGGCCGGCGCCGCCTCGCCCGGCCCCGCCGGTGAAGCCGTCGGAGATGTCCCGGTCGGACCTGCGGCCGGTGACCGACCTGAGCGCGGCGTTCCAGAACCGCGACGACTTCGCCGAGCGGCAGCGGCCGAACCGGCCGAAGCCGCCCGAGCCGAAGGCCCCGCCGATGCCGAGGGACGCCTCCGCGTCGCGTCGCGACCTTCCGCCGATCATCCCGCCGACTACGCCCGTGCCGAACAACAGGCCGGCCGTGGGGCCGCCGTCGCGCACGAACCTGCCGCCGGTGGTGCCGCCGACCACGCCGGTCCCGGCCGCCGACGGCCGCCGTCCGTCGCGGCTGGAGCAGTTCTCGCGGGCGGACATGTCGCCGATCCTCGACGAGCCGGCCTCCCGGCACGGCGGCTCGCACCGCGCGCCCGCCGAGGCCGCGCAGGCCGCCGGGCCGATGGCGAACCCGACGCTCCCGGAGTCGGTCCGCGACTACCAGGGCCGCTCGGGTGGCCGTCGCCGCAAGCCGGACGAGTCGCAGCAGATGCCGGCGGTGCCCGCCCCGGAGCCCACGGGCGGCGGCCGGCGCCGTCGTCCGGACGGCGAGCCCCCGGCGTGGGAAGGCATGGTCGCCGAGCGGGCGTCGATGTCGCGCCGCAACATGGCCCCGGTCGACCCGGCGGACGTGCCGCAGAACGGTCACAACGAGAACGGTCACAACGGCAACGGCCACAACGGCGCGAGCAACGGCCACGCCCGCAACGGCCACCGTTCGCCCGAGGCGGCGCCGCCACCGGGCAGCGGTTCGCACACGGCGGGCCGCTCGGTGAGCGAGCTCCTGGCGGCCAACGGCGGCACGGGCTCGACGCCTCGCCGCCGCCGTCGCGCGGAGGACTGAGCCCGGCCCGCGCTGCCTCAGCTGCAGGCTGTGCGCGTGGACCGAGGCTCGGCGCGCCGTGTGTGCCAGGTGGCGTTCCGGTTCCTGTCCGGTCTGCGTAGGGTGACCGGCTGTGAGCGGAACCCTCTCGCCCGCGACGGGACTCGATCGCGGACGGCGGCCTCGCCGGATCACCGTGCTGCTGCCGGTGCTCGGGCTGATCGTGGTCGCCCTGTGCGGCCTGTTCCTGTTCGGCCTCGCCACCGCGCGGGTCGGCCCTCTCGCCGTCACCATCGGGGTCCTCGCCGCGCTCGTGCCGGTCGCGGGCGTGGTCGCCGGGTTCCTCTGGGTCGACCGCTGGGAGCCCGAACCGGCGAAGTTCCTGCTGCTCGCCTTCGCCTGGGGCGCCTGCATCGCGACGATCACCGCGCTGCTCATCAACACCACCGCGGAAGCCGTGGGTGACGAGCTGCTCGGCAAGGGCAGCGGCAACACCGTCGCCGCGCTGGTGTCCGCGCCCATCGTCGAGGAGGCCGCGAAGGCCCTCTTCGTCGTCCTCATCCTCTGGCGGCGGTCCAGCGAGTTCGACGGCGTCGTGGACGGTGTCGTCTACGCCGGGTTCAGCGCCGCCGGGTTCGCGTTCACCGAGAACATCTACTACTTCGGCCGCGCGTTCGCCGACTACGGCTTCGGTGACGGGCACAGCCAGGGCGTCATCACGGCGTTCTTCCTCCGCGGCGTCCTCGCGCCGTTCACGCACCCGCTGTTCGCCGTGCTCACCGGCATCGGGATCGGCATCGCCGCGCGGACGACGACGAAGGCGTTGAAGGTCCTGGCGCCGATCGCCGGCTACCTGGCCGCCGTCTGCCTGCACGCCCTGTGGAACAGCGCCGCGCTGCTCGGCGGGTCGAAGTTCCTCACCGTCTACTTCCTGATCATGCTGCCGCTGTTCCTCGGCGTGGTCTACCTGGTCGTCCTCCAGAGACGGCGTGAGCAGCGGATCATCGCCACCGCCCTGCCGCACATGGCCACCGCGCGCTGGATCGCGCCGTCGGAGGTCGACCTGCTGGCCAGCCTGCCCGGGCGCCGGGCCTGGCGGCGGCAGGCGAAACGCCAGTCCGGGAAGCGCGCCGCCCGCGCCGTCGCCGTGTACCAGGCGAGCGTGACGGAGCTCGCGTTCCTGGACCGGCGGGAGCTCACCACCGACTCCGACCGGCAGCGCCAGCAGGAGCTGCTGCGCACGCTGAAGGCCGCCCGGGCGGAGGCGACGCGCCTCGCCGACGAGGCCGTCCGAGGGTGACCCGGTCCGGGTGAAGCTGGTCACCGGGTTCAACGCCGCGCGCCCAATCGAGTTAGTCTCGCGCCGTTCGTCCGGTACCCGGAGCGGGACTGGAACGAGAGCAGAGGGAGTCTGCGAACCATGAGCGTCCACAGGCGCACGCCATGATGAGGCCCGCTCGCCTCGCGGTCGGTGTCGTTTCCGCCGGCCGGGTGGGCAGTGTGCTCGGTGCCGCGCTGGCCAGGGCGGGACACACCGTGGTCGCGGCGTCGGGGCTGTCCGCCGCGTCGCTGGCCCGGGCCGAACGCCTCCTCCCCGACGTGCCGCTGCTGCCGCCCGACGAGACCGTCCGCTTGGCGGACCTGGTGCTGCTCGCCATCCCCGACGACGCGCTGGCCGGCATGGTCCGCGGGCTCGTCGCGACCGGGTCGCTGCGGCCGGGGCAGATCGTCGTGCACACCTCCGGCGCGCAGGGCATCGACGTGCTGGCGCCCGCGGCCGAGGCCGGGGCGCTGCCGCTCGCGCTGCACCCGGTGATGACGTTCACCGGCCGCGAGGAGGACCTCGAGCGGCTGACGGCGTGCAGCATCGGCGTCACCGCGGCGGCCGACGACGACGCCGCCTGGAGCGTCGGCGAGGCCCTCGCGGTCGAGATGGGGGCCGAGCCGGTGCGCATCCCCGACTCCGCGCGAGCGCTCTACCACGCAGCGTTGACCCACGGCGCGAACCACCTGATGACACTGGTCGCCGACTGCGCGGAAGTCTTGCGCGAAGCGGGAATCGCACATTCCGAACGCCTGGTGGCGCCACTGCTTTCGGCGGCGTTGGATAATGTGCTCCGACACGGCGACCGCGCGCTCACCGGCCCGGTCGCGCGTGGCGACGTCGGCACCGTCCGCAAGCACCTCGAGGTGCTTGCGGACCGGGCGCCGGACGTGGCGCCGGCCTACCGAGCGTTGGCCAGGCGCACGGTGGCGCGTTCGTCGGCTGCCGGGCTGCTGGACACCGCGGCCGCCAAAGACCTCACCGAACTCCTCGACGATCCCGCCGAAGGGCACCAAGACCAGTGACCACACCGAAATTCAGCCGCGGCACGCTGAACACCTTCGCGTCGCCCGAGCAGATGAGCCAGGTCAGCAAGGCCCTGCACGGCGTCGGCCGCAAGCTGGCGCTCGTGCCGACCATGGGCGCGCTGCACGCCGGGCACCGCGAGCTGATCCGCCGCGCGAAGCGGCTGCCGAACAACGTCGTGGCGACCTCGATCTTCGTCAACCCGCTGCAGTTCGGCGAGGGCGAGGACTTCGAGGCGTACCCGCGGCCGCTCGACGCCGACCTGGCCGTGCTGACCGAGGACGGCGTCGAAATCGCGTTCACGCCCAGCGCCGACGCGCTCTACGGCGAAGGCGCCATGGTGACCGTGCACCCGGGCAAGCTCGGCGACGAGCTGGAGGGCGCTGTCCGGCCCGGCCACTTCGCCGGCGTGCTCACCGTCGTGGCGAAGCTGTTCAACCTGCTTCGGCCGGACTACGCGCTCTTCGGGGAGAAGGACTACCAGCAGCTGGTCCTGATCAAGCGGATGGTGCGGGACCTGAACATCGACACGCACGTCATCGGTGTCCCGACCGTCCGGGAGCGCGACGGGCTGGCGCTGTCGTCACGCAACGTCTACCTGACGCCTGAGCAGCGTGAAGACGCCGTCGTCCTGTCGGCCGCCCTCACCGCGGGGGCGTTCGTCGGGCGCGACGGTGCGGACGCGGTCCTCGAGGCCGCGTGGAAGACCCTCGCCGCGCGTCCCGCGGTCGAGGTGGATTACCTGGAGTTGAGGGGAACCGACCTCGGGCCCGCGCCCGTCGATGGTGAAGCACGACTGTTGATCGCGGCCCGGGTGGGGAGTACCCGGCTGATCGACAACGTTCCGGTGCTGCTCGGCGCGGCTGTCGAGCACCCGGCGCGGCTGGACGCAGGGGAATAGGAGTCCACTATGTACCGCACCATGCTCAAGTCGAAGATCCACCGGGTCACCGTGACCCAGGCCGACCTGCACTACGTCGGCTCCGTGACGGTCGACGCGGACCTGATGGAGGCCGCGGACCTGCTGCCGGGCGAACAGGTGTCCATTGTGGACGTCACCAACGGCGCGCGGCTGGAGACCTACGTCATCAAGGGCGAACGCGGCAGCGGCGTCCTCGGCATCAACGGCGCCGCGGCGCACCTGGTGCACCCGGGCGACCTGGTCATCCTCATTTCGTACGGCCAGATGGACGACGCCGAAGCCGCGACGTACGAGCCGCGCGTGGTGTTCGTCGACGCGGACAACCGGATCGTCCACCGGCACGCCGACCCGGGGTACGCGCCCGAGGGGTCGGGGCTGCTGTCCGGCACGGTGACGCTGCCGCCGGAGGAGGAGACGGCGGTGTTCCCGGTCGCGGAGACGGCGGACGCCCGCCGCCTCGACGCGCTGCTGCACGCGGAAAGCTGACCCGCTTGCTGCTCACCGTCGACGTCGGCAACACGAACATCGTGCTGGGGCTGTACTCCGGCAGCTCGCTCGTCGGAGACTGGCGCATGCGCACGGACGCGCGCATCACGGCCGACGAGCTGGCGTTGACGGTGCGCGGCCTGCTGGGCCCGCACGCGGACTCCGTGTCCGGGATTTCCGCTTTGTCGACGGTGCCGGCGGTGCTGCGCGAGCTGCGGGTGATGCTCTCGCGCTACTACGACCGGGTCCCGAAGATCGTGGTGGAGCCGGGTGTCCGCACGGGCGTGGCGTTGCTGGTGGACAACCCGAAGGAGGTGGGCGCGGACCGCCTGGTGAACACGCTGGCCGCGCACCACCTCCACGACACGGCGTGCGTGGTGGTCGACTTCGGGACATCGACGAACGTGGACGCCATTTCCGCCCGCGGCGAGTTCCTAGGCGGCGCTTTCGCCCCGGGCATCGAGATTTCCGTGGACGCGTTGGCGGCGCGCGCGGCGGCGTTGCGGAAGGTCGAGCTGGTACCGCCTCGGTCGGTGATCGGCAAGAACACTGTGGAGTGTCTGCAGTCCGGGATCCTGTACGGCTTCGCCGGGCAGGTGGACGGGTTGGTCCGCCGGATCGTCCGCGAGCTGTCCCCGAGCGGGACGGAACCGGTGGCGGTGCTGGCCACCGGAGGTTTGGCGCCCCTGGTGATCAGCGAGTCGGAGACGATCACGGACCACGTGCCGGATTTGACGCTGCTCGGGTTGCGGCTCGTCTTCGAGCGCAACATCCGCCCCTGAGGCCGACGGACGTCAGCCGCGGGCCAGCCTGCGTCGCTCCAGCACGTACCCCAGCGCCGTGAGCCCCAACGCCGGGAATGCCACCTTCGCCTGCGGGAACCGCGCTTCACCCGGCGGATCCACCGCCTTCGAACCCGGGTAGGCCAGCGCCGAGATCTGCGTCAGCCAGTACAGCGACGCCAGCGTCGCCCCCGCGTCGAGACTCTCCCGGGTCGAAGGTCGCCGCCACAGCTGCCACAGGCTCGTGACCCCCAGTGCGAGTCCCAGGCTCATCGTCTGGCCGTTGTGGAACTTCGCGTGCGGGGGCCACGCCGGGTTCTTCACGTGCGTTTCGTTCCAGTCGGCTTTGTACGGACCGACCGCCGTCACCAAGGACACCAGCGAGATCAGGCCTCGCCCCAACGATTTGCTGCTCATCGTCCCAGTATCGAACCTCGACTTCGATCGAGGTCAATGCGGCAGTTTCAGCCCGGCCACACCCGCGACGATCAGTCCCAGGCACGTCATGCGCACCGCCGTCACCGTGTCGCCGAGCGCGATGATCCCGTAGAGCGCTGTGCCGATCGTGCCGATGCCGACCCAGATCGCGTAACCGGTGTCGAGCGGGATCTCGCGCAGTGCGTACGCCAGTCCGCTCATGCTCAGCGCCAGCGCGATCACGAACGTCACGATCGACGCCGGCCGGAAGAACCCCTTGAGGGCGGCCGCCCAGACCGTTTCCAGGATTCCGGACAGGACGAGAACGAGCCAGGACATGACGAACCCTTTCGCAGTGTTTCGAGACACTGCGCCGTCTTGTCCTGACCGGGTACGACGCGCTCGTCCGGTAGCTCCGTGGGGCTCGCTCCCGAAGCTGGCATGACAAAAAATGTCTTATCGACGCCGCGCGCGCAACGCCCACGTGATCAGCGGCAGGTCGAACTCGCCGTCCGCCGTCGCCGGATTCGTGGCGAGGAACTCGCGCAGCCGCGTCAACAGGGCCGCCGACTTGTCCGGTGCCGACACGATCACCATCGAATACGTCCCGATCGTTTCCAGCAGGCTCTCCGCCGTCCGCCGTTGCACATGGCGAAACCGATCGTTTTCGAACGCGTCGAACCCCGGGTGCGACACCTCGCGCAAATCGTCCGTCCCGACCGGCTTCCGCGCCCCTTCGCGACCCAGTGCGGTTAACTCCGCGACCCACGGCACCGAATCGTCTTCGTAGTTCCACATCGGCACCAGCACGCCGCCCGGGCGCAGCACGCGGGCGATCTCCGTCATCGCCGCCGGTACGTCGAACCAATGGAACGCCTGGCCGACGAAAACCGCGTCGACATCGGCGTCGGGCAACGGGATCCGTTCCGCCCGGCCCGCCAGAGACGTCGCCGAGGGCACCTTCCGCCCCAGTTCGGCGCGCATTTCCGGGTCGGGTTCGACCGCGGTGACGTCGAGTCCGAGGCCGGCCAGGCCGAGGGTGAGCTTGCCCGTTCCGGCGCCCAGGTCGAGCACGCGCCGAGGTGTGTCGCGAGCGCCCGAAAGGCCCCATTCGATCGCTTCTCGCGGGTAGTCGGGCCGGTGCTCCGCGTACGCGGCGGCTCGGCTGCCGAAGGAAGAGGCCCGCTGGGCGCGTGTGGGGTCACTCACCGGGCCAGGTTAATGGACGGAAAGGAAAGGTAATCCGGTTGGCGTAGCGCGCGGCCGGGTTCGTACCCTATGGGCCATGACCGAAAACCCCGCTTCCACCAGCGACCCCGCCGAAGACGAACTGCCCGAGCAGATGCGGGTGCGCCGGGAGAAGCGCGACCGGATCCTCGCGGAGGGTATCGATCCCTACCCGGTCGAGGTCCCCCGCACGCACTCGCTCGCCGAGGTGCGCGCGGCTCATTCCGGTCTGCCCGTCGACACCGCCACGGGTGAGACCGTCGGCGTCACCGGCCGGGTGATGTTCCTGCGCAACACGGGCAAGCTGTGCTTCGCCAGCCTCCGCGAGGGCGACGGCACCGAGCTCCAGGCCATGATCAGCCTGGCGAAGGTCGGCGAGGACGCGCTGGCGGCGTGGAAGTCCGACGTCGACCTCGGTGACCACGTGTTCGTGCAGGGTGAGGTCATCACGTCCAAGCGTGGCGAGCTCTCCGTGATGGCCGACGCCTGGCGCATCACGTCGAAGGCGCTCCGCCCGCTGCCGAACGCCCACAAGGAGCTCGCCGAGGAGACGCGGATCCGGCAGCGCTACGTCGACCTCATCCTGCGCCCGCGCGCGCGGGACGTCGTGCGCACGCGGGCCGGCGTGGTCCGGTCGCTGCGGGAGTCGTTCCACCGCCGCGGGTTCACCGAGGTCGAGACGCCGATGCTGCAGACGCTGCACGGCGGCGCCGCGGCCCGCCCGTTCGTCACGCGGTCGAACGCGTTCGACATGGAGCTGTTCCTGCGGATCGCGCCGGAGCTCTACCTCAAGCGCTGCGTCGTTGGCGGCATCGAGAAGGTCTTCGAGATCAACCGCAACTTCCGCAACGAGGGAAGTGACTCCTCGCACTCGCCGGAGTTCGCGATGCTCGAGTACTACGAGGCCTACGCCACGTACGACACGAATGCGGTGATGACGCGGGAGCTGATCCAGGAGGCCGCGCAGGCCGTGCTGGACACCCAGGTCATCACCCTGCCCGACGGTTCGGAGTACGACCTGTCCGGCGAATGGACCACACTCGGAATGTACGAGTCGTTGTCCGATTCCCTCGGCGAAGAGGTCACGCCGGAGACACCCGCCGCCAAACTGCACGGATTCGCGCAGGCCAGGGGCCTGGAAGTGGATCCGAAGCTGGGTCACGGCAAGCTGGTCGAGGAACTGTGGGAACACCTCGTCGGGGATCACCTGCACGCCCCCACGTTTGTCCGTGATTTTCCGTTGGAGACGTCGCCATTGACGAGGCAGCACCGCTCGCGGGCCGGGGTGGCCGAGAAGTGGGACCTCTACGTGCGCGGATTCGAACTCGCCACCGGATACTCCGAGCTGGTCGATCCGGTCGTCGAACGGGAACGGCTCACCGAACAGTCCCAGCTGGCCGCACAGGGTGATAGCGAAGCCATGCGGCTCGACGAGGATTTCCTCCGCGCCCTGGAGTACGGAATGCCGCCGAGCGGCGGCGTCGGAATGGGGATCGACCGGCTCCTCATGGCACTGACCGGTCTCGGTATCCGGGAGACGATCCTCTTCCCGCTCGTGCGACCCGAATAACCCGGGCGTGTGGATAGCCACCAGTTATCCATATGAGATTTGCGCTGTCCTCCAGAAGCGGGTACTAATGTTCTAGACAAAGACTTCTGTCCCGGGGCTCGCCCCGTAACCAGATCATTGAGCAAGTCCCCGCAGGAGGAATCGGATGGCACAGAAGGTGCTCGTCTCGCTGGTCGACGACCTCGACGGCAGTGAGGCGGAAGAGACCGTCGAGTTCGGTTTGGACGGCGTCAGCTACCAGATCGACCTCTCTTCGGATAACGCCGAGGAGTTGCGGGACGCCCTCGCCCAGTATGTCGAGCACGCGCGTCGCGCGGGTGGCCGGAAGCGCGCTTCGGTGCGCCCGGTCGCGGGCAAGGGCCCGTCGCGGCCCGCCGCCGTCGACCGCGAACAGAACCAGGCCATTCGGTCGTGGGCGCGCAAGAACGGGTACGCCGTTTCGGACCGGGGCCGGATCCCGTCCGAGGTCGTCGAGGCCTACCACAAGAAGAACTGAGGATCCTTCAGCTGTCCGGGTGTCCGCAGGCCACCGGGGCGGCTGGGGAATCTCCTCGAAGCGGGGCTCCAAGCCGAAGCCGCCGGGCGAATTCGCCCGGCGGCTTTGTTCATGTCCGATCACTGTCCGGTGTTCGCCCGGCCGTCCGGGCGTACTCGGCCGGCGGCTGACCCGTCACCGCGTGGAAATCGCGGATGAAGTGCGACTGGTCGCTATAGCCCAGTCGAACCGCCAGTCCGGCGTAATCCGGCTCTCCTTCCGCGGCGATCCGCTGTGCCGCGTCGTTGAGGCGGTATATCCGGATCGCCCACTTGGGTGTGCAGCCGACGTGTTCGGCGAACAACCGCTGTACGGACCGGGTGGTCAGTCCAGTATCCGCGCACAGTTGCGCCACCCGGGTAATTCCCGGATCCCGCGCGATTGATTCCACGGCCTCGGCGGCGTGCCGCGCGGCCGCCGACAAGCCGACGGGATTTGCGATCAGCAAGTTGTCGATCGCGTGGACCATTTGCACGTCGTCGGCGGCGGTCTGCACCGATTCCGCGGCTTCGGTCGCCGTCGGCCCGAAAACGTCCGTGAGCGGGACAGCACGGTCGGCGATGTCACTTACCGGGCCATCGAGGAACGCGCGGAAGCACCCGGGCCGGAAACGCACGCCCAAGCCCTGGACGCGGCCGTCGAGGTGGTGGGAAAAGACGTCGTGGGCCGGGCCGTACACACCGGACGCGCGGGGGAAGAACGTCGCGTGCACGGCGAGGTTCGGCAGCACGCGCTGTTCGTGGGGCGGTTTGCCGCGCAGGTCCCAGCGCAGCACCCAGTGGTATTCGACGAGCTCCGCCAGCTCGGGCGCGGGTGCGTGCCTGGTCAGCGTGAACATCGTGCGCGCGGTGGCCTCGGCCACGATGCCGCGCGGGATCCGGTGCTCGCCCACGCGTCCACGGTAGCTGTCGCGTTCCTTCAAGACGGCGCCTCCGGCCGGAGGATTGGATCGCCGGATGACTGCCGAGCTCATCCGGCCCGCCGCGGCCGAGTTCCTGCGGGTCGCCCACGCCGTGGCCGACCTGACCGCCCCGACACCCTGCGCCGGCTACGACGTACGCGGGCTGCTCAACCACCTTCTCTACTGGGGCCCGTGGCTCGTCGCCGCGGGACGCCGCGAGGACCCGCCGTCGCCGGGTGCGGGCGAGGCGGAGGCGGCGCTGGTCACCGAGGACTGGCAGGCGGCGCTGGAGAAGCAGACGGAGACGCTCGTGGACGTCTACGGGACGCCGTCGGCGTGGGCCGGCGTGACGGCGCTGGGGACGGCACGGATGCCGGGGTCGGTGGTCGGCGACATGGTGCTGGGCGAGTTCGTCCTGCACGGCTGGGACCTGGCCCGGGCGAGCGGCCAGGAGCTGCGGTGCGCCCCGGAGGCGGCGACGGCGGTGCACGAGTCCGCGGTGGCGATGGGCGAGCAGGCGCGCTCGATGGGGGTTTATGGGCCGGCGGTGGCGGTGCCTGAGGCGGCCTCGGCTTTGGAGCGGGCGTTGGGGGCTTCGGGGCGCGATCCGGGCTGGGCGCGCTGAGGGCCGGCTAGCGGGCGCAGGTGCGGGGGCAGCCGTCGCACTCGGGCTCGGCTGGGAGCAAGTACGAGAAGCAGCAGCTCTCCCGGCGCCTCGTCCACTCGCGGCCCACTAGACGCAGCGTCGAGGCCGACGTCAACGGTGGGTACCGCTCGTCGAGCACCAAAGCCGCGTCGGCGACGCCCGCGCCTTCCGCTTCCGGGGTGCCTCCCGCCCGGCCCGCTCCCCACAGTGCGTTCTCCAGCGCGCCGGTCGCCGCGGCCCAGAGGGTGCGGCTGCCGAAGCGGCTGTGCGGCCCGTACGCCTGGATGAACCACGCCGCGTGTCCCGTGTAGCGGGCACGCAGGACCGCTGCCAGCGCTCGCTCGTCGCGGACCGCCGTCGCTCCCGGAGCCGCCGAGGCCGGGTCCGTCGGCAAGCAGCAGAACTCGTCGCCGAGTACCGACAGCGCGTCCGGGTACGGCTGGCCCGCTCCGATGCGGAAGGCCAGGTCAGCGGGCCGGAGTGCGGGCACCCGGCGCTCGTGGTGCAGCAGCAGTGCGCCGATCTGGGCCGGGATGTGCAGATACCACGTGATCAGGTACGCATCGACCGTCCGGGGTGGTGCCTCGCCGTACTCGCGCCGCAGCCAGCCGGTCAGGCGCGTGCGCCACTCCTCGAAGAACTCGGGTGCCGTCGAGCAGCGAATCCAGCCCTCCGGGACGTCCCGTCGCAGGTCGAGCCGTCGCAGGGACGGCGCGAGGCCGTCCGCTGTCTCGCGGGTGCTCGGCTGCGTCAACGGCATCCTCCTTAGGTCTGCCTAACCTAACAGGACTCCGCCGATCGGGTGGCAGTCGGCTCGGTCACTCTCAGGGTGCGGACCTGTTCGCGGTGAGCGGACACCGCGCGGATGGCGGAATCCGGGTGGCCGCTCGCACGTTGGGGTTGACGTAAAGGTGCAGGGCAACCTGATGATGGAACCATCCGGAAGTCGTCACGTCCGGGTGCGGAAAAGGCCGCGAACAGCCGTAGTGGTACGCCAGCGCGACCGCTTGGCTACTAGAGTGGTCTCACGGTGCTGAATCCATCGCGGTGAAAGCACGATGGATAACGGGCCGCCGGCGCAGCAGTCGAGGGAGTGCACATGTTTGAGAGGTTCACCGACCGCGCGAGGCGGGTGGTCGTTCTGGCTCAAGAAGAAGCCAGGA